>NZ_FPAA01000008.1 GCF_900116235.1 Marininema halotolerans
ATGATCGCCCGCGCTTTAAAAGCAAACGCAACCGTGTCCAGTCCTACACCAGTCAGTGCAACCATGGAAAAAAAGGAACGGCTTCCATCGCCATTGTTGCCAATCGGATCAAGCTTCCTAAACTGGGGTGGGTGAAGTTTGCCAAATCTCGTGAGGTAGAAGGGCGAATCCTTTCTGCCACCATCCGAAGTCATCCTACGGGAAAGTTCGTTGTATCGGTGTTGTCCGAGGTCCACCCGTGTCCGGTTGTGCCCGTAACGAGGGAGAAAGTCATAGGCATTGACCTAGGGTTAAAGGACTTTGCGATTCTCACCGATGGAACGAAAGTCAAACCGTCCCGCTATTTCCGGCAGTACGAAAGGAAGCTAGGCCACGCGCAAAGGATCATGAGCCGTCGAACTAAAGGCGGTTCCAATTGGCACAAAGCCCGCATCAAAGTCGCCCGTATCCATGAGAAGATCGTAAACGCGCGTCTCGACTTCCTACATAAACTGTCCTCGAAGCTGATTCGTGAAAACCAAACGATCTGCATCGAAGACCTTGGTGTCAAGAACATGGTGAAGAATCACAAGTTAGCCAAATCGATCACGGATGCATCCTGGTCGGAGTTTGTCGCCATGCTCAACTACAAGGCAGAATGGCATGGACGAAACGTAGTGAAAGTGGGGAAACAGTTCCCTTCCAGTCAGCTATGCTCTTCCTGTGGCAACCGCAATAAGGACGTAAAAAACCTCAACCTACGAGAATGGACATGTCCTACGTGCCACTCCCATCATGATCGAGACATCAATGCATCCAAAAACATTTTGCAAGAAGGATTAAAGATTCTTGCCGTCGGGACGACGGTCTAAGCTTGGAGTGTATCCTGTCAGTCGATGGGAGTTTCCAAGAATCCCCCACCTCTTAGCGTTAGCGTAGGTGGGGGAGGTTCAATATTCTGTTAATTATATGGCATAGGGAAAAGGCATCACGGATATATTGAGAAGAACTTCATGACGAGGAGGCTCCGATGTGAATCTCAATATTAAGCGTGTGGCTGGACTTGTGCGTGAGTATGAGCGCATCGATCACATCCTCCGTTCTCAAGGGTTCACGTGTAAAAAATTAAGTCCCCCTGTCTATGACATACGACTTCAAGACAATATTTCTGGTCGTAACTATCGTTTACGGATCCCTACAAAATCCCATAACGATCATCATGTAGCATCCCCGTTGCTGCTTCAACTCGGCACCCCCACGATTGATCGCCCGCGCGGTAACATTCCCGATAGCATCATTGAGGCTGCCAATCAAGTATTAGCAGAAATTGTTTCGTATCTTCTCCCCAATCCCCCCACGCTTCCCTCTATTTAAAAACAGCACCTCCAGTGCTGGAGGTGCTGTACACTCAACTTACTTTCGGTTGCGTTTTCGAACCTCATCCGCGAGCTTATTACCTAGCTCCTTCGAGTTACCCTGTGTAGAGCGAGCATCTTTATTAATACCCAACTCTCCGGCAACCTCGTTCATCATTTCCTGGAGTTTACGGTCGTCGGTCGATTCACCACGTGCTTGTTTGGCTTTCTTTTCTTTTCCGAATCCAAACAAAGTAGCCGCCCCCTTTAAATTCTTGCGTCGAGTGCCTCCTTATTTTTCACGGGGGCCGACCTTTTTATAACTACCGGATAATGGTTGACACGCCGACCATACTAACAACCCCCTTTTAGTGATCACTAAAAGGGGGTTTCAAACTTAAACCATTTCCATTTCAGGAGTAATTGGACATGGATATACAATTTCAATCGCGGTAAAATAGCTGCTATTATTTTGTACGACGATGGACCCACGCACCCAAAACTGACTTTCCATCCACGTCGGTGGAAGACCTCGTAGGTTCATTTCAATGGGTAACCAACGCTCACCCATGTCTACAGTCGAGCCACCAGAGGATATAGCGACACGATACGACCCGGATATCGCCATCGATGCATCCCCCTCCTCCATGATTCCATTTTCGATAAGCCATCGCCGGGCTTCGAAGGTGAGGGGCAAACTGCGAATAAAGGAACGATACACTCTGGCAAAGGTTGAATAAACGTCACAAATCGCTTCTTCTTGCAACCATTTAAACAATCCTTTCAAGGTATTAAGCAGGATTTTTGCCCGAATCGGACCCGAATTCTTTTTCTCCACATACCAGACACCGAAGAAGTGGGAAAGGCTTTCCTCGGTCAAATCCATCCAAGTAAAGGAACGCCCAAAATGAAGGGCGATATATTCTTTAAACCATCGCAGGGAATCGCCATAGTACTCGCGCGTCTTCATTTGAAATTGACTCACAAACTTCACTTCAAACTGCCCCATTTGTTGATTCACAACATCGGGTACGACACGCTCTTCTTCATATACATGAACGAAATGAGGAAGATCACTTTCTGGAGTCTTCTCCGTGATAATTGGTTCTTCCACTGTCAATTCTGCTGGTACGGCTTCATCTATGATGGGTGCGGTGGCAGGGACAGCATTTCTAAGGTGCTCCATCTCTCTCGCTCGCTGCATGAGTCCACCTACAACCTGTAAGCTATTTTTTTGTAAGACTCCCCGATGCTGTCCCCCATTTTTATGTGCCTCGTTTTTTAAATACACATCCATCTCCCCTCTCATCTCGTCCCCGAAAGATGTGTAAGGGCCAAAGAGCTCATGGCGATTTCCTAGGCGGCAGAGGCGGGCAAACATCAGCATCCCTGGTCGCACCGTTTCAGTTAGATGAACACGGTACAACTGACCTTCTGATAAGGAACAAAGGGTTACAGTCTCTCCCTCTACCTCACTTACTTCATAACCGTCTAGACGGATATTACACAATTCTTCAGCCTGTTGGTAAACATCTGGTTGATGTGCCAAGGAATCTTTCCACAATTCGACAACTCTTTTTCCATCGTTAAAAAATGCATCAAATAACATCCAAAACCGAAAAGAATATGAATACTCCTGAGGAAGGGGTCTCGCCTCTTCCAATTGAAGATCTTCTTTAAATTTTCGAGTCCATTGCCACTCCACTTCCCTAAAGACCTTCGCTTCAAACCAACGATCTAATTCACCAAGTAGCTCTGTCTTCCCTTGCAACTCTCTTTTTTCACGAAGCTTTTCTGCGGACTGAATCGCGACGACTCGTTCGCAGCATTTTTTGTATTTTTTGCCGCTTCCGCAGGGACACGGATCATTGCGTCCAGCCATAGAGACACATCCCGTCGAAGAGTTATCCTTTTCTGTAGTATATATGATATTCAGCGGGTAATTCAAAAAAAATTGGAAAAGTCAGATGGATTTGCCACTCCAATTACTTTATGAATTCATAATAAAATGAGCAACCCAACGGTGTAAAGTCCGTCGGTTGCTCATTTTATGTCGTTTATTCAAGAATATAGGCTGTTACATTTCGTCGACCCCATTGGATCGCCTCTTCTCGAGAGTTGAAGAAAAGGTCGATAATGTGTCCTTTTACCGCTCCACCTGTATCTTCAGCAACAGCTTGCCCATATCCTGGAATGTACAACTTCGTTCCAAGAGGAATGACATTTGGATCCACCGCCACGGTTCCTCGATGAGGAACCGTACCTGTCGCCGTCCGATTCCCTGAAGCAGTATAACCGGTTGTCTCTGCAGCCATCGTTCGTTTATATTTCAAACCAGCGATTCGGGAACCTGAAGAGAGTTCCGTCCCACCTTTGTCTGCTGTCAGGTCAGCCGATCCAACCATCACAACCTCCGTGACAGGATCCACTTTATCAACCAATTTTTTATCAGTAACCATTGCTTTACCATTCTTATAAATGGCAGTTACTTGATAAATGGATTTTCCCTTTTTCCCTTCTTTAGTGACTTTTTTCTCACCTTTGGGAAGATCATCATCTTTTTTCTTTTTCACTTCATACGCGATAGGTTCCACTTTCTTTTGAACCCGTTTCTCAATCTTATCAATCACAATTGCCAGATCATTGGTAATTTTTTGATCCAGAGCCGCATTCATTTGGTCATTTTTATCGACCTGAACCTTTTGCTCCTTCAAAAAATCACCAACAGTAGGCTCTGTCGTCCGAAGCTTCTTATCTTTCTCGCCGCCTACCTTCAGACTTACTGAACAATTGCAAGCGAGTTGGATATTTGTTTCATCCTTCACGATAGGGCTGTCCCACTTCTGACTGGGTTGATACTGCTTTTTTAACTTTGCAGGATCGTAACCCTCTTGTTTCAGAGCATCTGACAGGGTACCGTTCAGGACTGACGTGTGAAGCTTCTCTTCTTTATCACTGAACGTAATCGTTACTTCCTTCTTCATCGCATAACCGACTGCGGTACCCGATAAGAGTAGGATGGCGATAACCCCTACCGCAATGAATAGGGTCTTTTTCATCCAATTCCTCCTTCGTTTTCCGACTAGCCAAAGAGACGGTTCCATTATAGCAGAGTGCCTCAATAGGATCTACGGAAATTTACGCTAATCCCTACGAAGTCATTTTATCAAAAATTGGAATATCAACGAAGTCTTTTAATTTTTGCATGGAATCCAAACAAAGCAGTCTTCTCCTTTTACCCCCCTTTGATTCATTTCTCATATATTAGACCATTTTTATGTAGTTTTTCTAAAATCATTCCTAAAACATAGAAAATAGGCGGATGGGTCTTGTCCGCCCATAGCTTTTATTCACTCATGGAATTGTCACGATTGCTGGAATCCGTCGATGGTAACGGAGAATTTTCATATTCTTTTTCCGTTTGATCAAGGGGTTGTTTCTCATCAGGATTGGGAACTTCTTCGGTTTGTGGCTCTTTTTGTGGTGGATCGGGTGTCTCACGGGGATGGTATACCGTATCCGCTGCCCCATAGATGGAAACGGTCAGCCATCCATCTGACGATACCGCTCGGATTAACACTGGACGATTCAACTGATTTTGAAAGCGAAAGTCCGGCCCCCCCCAAGACACTGTTGCATCTTGACCGACAGGCACATAAGTGACGTGCTTACTGTGGCTACTTCGTTGTAAAATTCGAAGCCCCGCCCGTGCCACACTGTTATACAGGGTGGATGAAGTTTGACAGATCCCGCCACCAATACCTTCGGTATATTCTCCTCGCACGATCACCGTAGCCGGACGGTATCCACGTTTTGCACTACGAATACCAACGGTTTGATTAAAGGAAAAAGTATCACCGGATGGAATCACGTGATTATGAATCGCATGAACAGACAAATCAATATTGTGCGAACGATTCCAGTGATAGGGATTATACCGAGTTGTATAAGATCCCAGCTTTTTCTCGCGAATATGCTTTAGCATCGCTGTCGTAACACGTGGACGCCAAGGGAGTATTGGCGCTTTTTCCACCTTGTTCGTATGTTCATGAAGATCATCCAACCATTGCTCAACAACCTCTCGATCCAACTTTTGTCCAATGGTATGAGGAACGATATGGTCATCCTCTAAGCGAGCATTGCGAGGCGCCCGATTGATCTCCTTTTGCACCTGATTTAACCATCGATGAAAAGCTGTACGATCCAAGCTGGTGGGATCGATTCCATCATAGCCCATCTGGGAAAGATCCACTTTCCATACATTTTCGCCATCAGAGAGCTTTAACCAACTCGGTGTCACCTTCGATTCTGACTGGCTTTGTACGGGAGTCGGCTTTTTCTTCTCGGTGGTCGATGAGAGTTCTTTTGCTGACGAGGAAGGTTTTCCCAGGGTACAACCACTGATGATTGATAACGTAAGTATCCAGACCCATGTTTTGTGACCACGCATGTTCATCTCCCCCTTTACGATGTAGTCTTCGTAAAAAAGGAAAAAACACTGGTGGTAACATCAGACAGGAGTCACTCAACAGAAGCTTACCATCCTATCTTATCCTAGAATAAAATCCCCCGCCTATCCCCCGATTGTCCAATCTTTTTAAAGATAGGGCTACTGCAAAGGGCTTTTCATGGTACAACTTTCGTCCAACGTCCTGCCCTTAATGCCCTACACACCTTTTCTACACGCTGAAATAAAGGATTTAAATATCGCCTGGGAGGTCACATCCTCCTTTAGCATCGCTTCAGGATGCCATTGCAGAGCGAGTAAAAAGGGGTCGTTTTTTCCTTCATATGCTTCAATCACCCCATCTAAAGACGTTCCTGAAATCACACAGCGATCCGGAATTATTTTAACGGCTTGATGATGAAAGCTATTTACACGAATGTCTCTTTGCTTTGTAATCCTAAATAAGAGGCTCTCTCCCTTAACTTTCACCCTATGGGAAGGGTGATTTCTAGGTGCACGCTGGGTATGTTGGAGTAGCTTTTCTTTTTGCGAAGGGAGATCTTGATACATGGAACCACCCAATGCAACCGATAACAACTGGCACCCGCGACAAATCGCTAAAATTGGCTTGTTTGTCCGTATGAACTCCTGGGAGAGGCTCATTTCCATCAGATCCCGTTCAGGTTCAACAACGCCGAGGCCGGGAAGGGGCTCCTCATTAAACAAGTACGGGTTAATATCTTTTCCACCAGTTAAAAGCAAACCATCTAGAAGAGTCGCCAGTTGTTGATGGATCTCTTTGTCCCTTGTCGGGGGAATCATCAAAGGAAGACCTCCCCCAAATAGAATTGCCTCACTATAATCACGACGACAGGTACACATTTCATTTTCGTAGGAAATAGTCAATCCGATAATGGGACGCATCACTTTTCCTCCCCTCCTCCTTTAATATAGAAGGGAGATCACCCTTTGGTGCCCATTCGAGCAAAACAAAAACGCCTCTACTCACCCTTACAAGGTCAGTTGGGCGTTCCTTGTTCCAAAATAAACACTGCACTTACATATCTGCTGGGGTTCTCGTTTCAAACAAGAACTTTATGGAATAGATGCCGGCAAGGCCGACGAGGGCATAGATTACGCGACTCAATCCAGAGGATTCGCGAATCGCATCCCCTCCAAATAAGGCTGAGACCAAGTCCCATTGAAACAGACCCACCAACAGCCAATTCAGCGCTCCTACAATAACTAAGATCATACTAATGCGAGACATAGCGCTCATGGTTAAACCCTCCTTTACTAAAGCTCGTCCCTAGTATGTTAATCCATCCTCATTCTTATCCAAAAATTTTTCAAAAACAAAAGATCACCTGAATGATCTCAGGTGATCTCCTACTATTAAGTGGTCTTTAATTCTTTTTCCTGTTCTTCTTTTAAGCGATACTCTTCGGCGATCTTATCGATCTCTTTCTTCAATTCTTCAACCATCGTTTCCTCTGGAACTTTACGGATAATCTCGCCATGTCGGAATAATAACCCTTCACCACGTGCACCGGCAATCCCAATATCTGCTTCCTTTGCTTCCCCTGGTCCATTTACTGCACAACCCAGCACAGAAACTTTAATAGGCGCTTTAATGTTGGAAATATATTCTTCCACTTCATTGGCAATCGAAATTAAGTCAATCTCGATGCGCCCGCAGGTAGGGCAAGAGATGAGGGTGGCTGCGTTCGCTGCGAGGCCGAAGGACTTCAATAGCTCTCTAGCGACTTTCACTTCCTCCACAGGATCGGCACTTAGGCTAATCCGCATCGTCGAACCAATTCCATGGGACAGAATCGCACCCATCCCCGCTGCACTCTTTACCGTACCTGAAAAGAGTGTTCCAGATTCGGTAATACCAAGGTGAAGTGGGTACTGAATCACTTCCGCCGCTTTTTTATAGGCTTCCGTAGCAAGACGAACATCCGAGGCTTTTAAGGACACAATGATGTCACGGAAATCAAGATCTTCCAGGATACCAATGTGGTACAGGGCACTTTCCACCATACCTTCTGCTGTCGGATATCCATACTTATCTAAGATACGCTTCTCCAAGGAACCCGCATTTACACCAATTCGCATGGGGATTCCACGTTCTTTAGCCGCCTTGACAACTTCTTCTACCTTTTCACGACGACCGATGTTTCCTGGATTGATACGGATTTTATCAATCCCACCTTCGATGGCTTTTAATGCAAGTCGATAATCAAAATGAATATCAGCCACTAAGGGGACCGTAATCTCTTTTTTAATGAGTGGAATCGCTTCAGCTGCACGCATATCAGGGCAAGCGACACGTACAATCTGACAGCCCGCTTCTGCAAGGCGATTAATTTCATCCACTGTTGCTTTTACATCATGGGTTTTTGTCATGGTCATGCTTTGAATAACCACTTGATCATTACCGCCAATTTGGATATCGCCCACTTTGACCGGACGGGTCTGAGTGCGATGATACATGGTGTATCGCTCCTTTTAATGCTACTTCGATACGCATTACACTCCGACCATTATACCATCTTGTGCCCAAAAAAAAAGGAGCCTTTCTTGTATCGGCACCTTTTCTACATAAAATCCTCACATTCGATGGTGTTTACAAATTCATCCGTGCTTGTACGGCTTGATAAACTTCTTCAGGAGTCATCCCATTTGCATTGATTACCGACATATCCGAGGTGGTATCCTGCATGCCCATCACATTTTTATCTGCACCTGTAATCACACTACAAGTGCAAGAGTTTTGTTCGGTCATCGATACCACTTCAACTCCCTGATTCGTCAGGTATTGACTCACATCGCTAAGTCCTTCTTCCACCGCCACACGTTGTTGATACTTTCTCATGATTCAACACCCCTTTGATCAATCATTGATCCATCCTGGTCTTTTGCGTAAGCAACCAAAGCGACTTTCTTATCCAAAAGTTGATTAAGTTGCTCTTCGGTTTTGGCGATCTGGTTTAGTGCGTCAGGTTCATTTAGTAAGTTTGCTAATTGAAATGGATCTCTTTTTTGCGCCATTATGATTCGCCTCTCGTCAACCGTTTTTTTTGTTTACGTGCAAACATCGATACACCAAAGGGGATCATGCCAAACCACCGAACAATCCAATTCGGCCGATGTTCCCGACGCTCCCGCCTGGCTTCTTTTCGTTCTGATTTTGGTGTATCGATATAGCGGACCATCCGTTGGGTTAAGAATTTCAGATAATCCTGGGAAGCAGACATGGTATCACCCCCTAGTCCTATCTTAACCAGGGGGTGATCCTTTCAATCCATTATGCTTTTGTTGATGAGAAAACCGCTTTCCATTGTCTCCAAATATTTTCAGCCGTTTTAGACGGTGAATTGTGGGTGGTATCTTGTTTAAAGTGAGCAAAATCATACAATCCCTGCCGCTCTTTTTTGATGCGCCGGACCTTTTCAGTAACATCCCCGGTTAGTAAGGGACGGGAACGATCTCGTGAAAGGCGACGTATCAATTCTTCTTCTGTCGCATCGAGAGCAACTACCCAACCCTTCTTCTGCATCAAATGGACGTTTTCCGGAAGTAAGACAATTCCACCGCCTGTGGTAATAATCTGAGGCTCTCTTTGAAGCACGTTCGCTAAAATTCTTTTCTCCCGATTACGAAAGCCTTCCTCCCCTTCTTGTGCAAAGATCTCAGGAATAAGCATCCCCGATTCTCGTTCCACTTCTTGATCCGTATCGGTAACCAATAGCTCCATTCGTTCACTGAGCAATCGTCCGATCAGGCTCTTACCCGTCCCCATAAATCCAATTAAAATCAAATGTTTGCCCTGCATCACATGTTCCCCCGTCAACCGATTTGTTCGTCATTATATCATGGGAATCCTACAAAACGGCTTTCCCATGATTGTGAATTGAAAAAAAATTCGTTACACTAATACAAATAATTAGGTAAAGGAGAACCTTCATGACCTGGCCCATCTGGCAAATCAATGCCTTTACGAATCGTCCTTTCAAAGGGAATCCTGCTGCCGTTTGTATGCCTCAATCAAACGGGGAAGATCAAAGGTTGCAACAAATTGCCATTGAGATGAATCTTTCTGAAACCGCTTTTCTCTACAAGAAAGAAATGAATACGTATCACCTTCGCTGGTTTACAATTTCAGAGGAAGAAGAACTTTGTGGCCACGCAACATTGGCTGCTGCCCATGTTCTCTGGGAGGAAGGTGATGCAGATCGACTCCATCCAATCAAATTTTTCACACGTAGCGGCCTCCTAGAAGCATATCGAGAAGGGAATGATATCCGCCTCGATTTCCCCAAGGAACCCATCACACTTTGCCCAATCCATCCTGCAATAAAAAAGTATTATGGCTCCATTATTCAAGCCCAAGGATACAATCGACTGGATCATTTTTTGGAACTCTCAACTGAAGAGGATGTTCTTCAGTTTCTGCCGGAAGAAGCGATAAAGCACTTAACAGGGCGACGTGGAATTATTATCAGTAGTCCGTCTACAAGGAAGCATACGGATATTGTATCTCGTTTTTTCGCACCTACAGAAGACCCGGTTACAGGCTCCGCCCACTGTGCAATCGGTCCCTACTGGGCAGAACGAATAGGGAGAGAAACTTTGAGGGCCTATCAAGCCTCCTCCCGTGGAGGAACCTTGCATGTTGTTTGCCATGGGAAGCGCGTTCACCTTATTGGCCAAGCCGTTACGATCTGGAAAGGCCGACTAACAGTCTAAGGGACTCATATAAATAGGGTAGGTATCCCATCAAAATATTATATCTTTAGTCATCCTTTTTCACAGAGCGACTCGGCAACCATCCAAATAACTCCTCTGCCTTATTCACTAACTCTTGACCCTGTACCATCTTGCCTTCCGTATGGAGCAGAATAAACTGGGTCACCAACAACCACTCCTCCCTATTCATCGCCCTTCATCTCCCCATCCATTATCCTTTACCTTATTATTCGTCAACGGATCCACTTTTTAGACCAAAAATAATTAGAAGGGGGCTTGTCAATGACTTCTTCAATCACACAATCAGAACTTCGACGATACTTAGAAATACGTTCAGCTTATGCGCCTAGTTACCATCGAATGGATAAAAGTGTGGCTTTTCTTTCAACAATGAGTGGCCTTCCGCAAGTTTGGAGAATGGGAGAAGCTCCTTGGCCGCAACAACTCACTTTTTTTTCGGAGCGAGTAATGGGAATGAGTGCCTCCCCCACACAGGACATTTTTTGTCTATGGAAAGATCAAGGCGGAAACGAACGATCTCAGTTGTATCTTATGGATGGAGATGGCCTTTCAATCGAAAACTTAACCAATGATCCCCAACATATCTACCGATTTGGGTCATGGGCTCCTGACGGCCGTCGATTTAGCTATACCTCCAACCAACGCGATGGTGTTCACTTTGATATTTACCTTTATGATGTGAAAAATCGCCAACATGATCTTCTCCTCGAAAGTGATCATACCAACCACGCTGGAGAATTTAGTCCTGATGGTCGAAGCCTTCTCTTCGCCCTTCTCCATTCGAATTCGGACAATGATTGGTACCTCCTTGATTTGGACTCCAAACAATCGGTTCATCTAACTCCTCATACTGAGGACGCTTTATATCAACGGCTCACCTTCTCATCGGATGGCAACTCGCTCTTTCTCTTATCCAACCAAGAAAGTGAATTTTCTCGTGTCGCCCGGTTGCATCTCGATACAAAGCATTGGTGTTGGTTAACTGAGGATCATTGGGATGCAGAGGATCTCACCCTGAGTCACGATCGAAACCTTCTCGCTTACAGTAAAAATGAAAATGGAAGCTCACAGATATATCTCCTTGAAACAGCCACTCACCATCATCTTCCCATCCCCACCAATCCACCTGGGGTAGTAGGGGATCTTTCATGGAGTCAACAAGACAACTCCCTCGCTTTTACGTTAAGTAGCCCCCTAGACGCGAATGAAATCTGGCAGTTCCACCTACAACATGCACACTATGAACGGCTCACTTATGCTTCCCTGTCCGGCCGACCACGAGAGCCCTTTGTTACACCTGAACTGATTCAATACACCTCCTTTGATCAATTGTCCATCCCTGGCTTTTACTATCGACCCCATCATCGCAGTGGCCCCTACCCTGTCATCATCTGGGTACATGGAGGACCTGAATCCCAGAGTCGCAACGGCTTTAATAGCCTATTTCAATTCTTTCTTTCACGAGGAATTGCAATCTTTGTACCTAATGTTCGTGGGAGTAGTGGTTACGGACATACATACGTCCATTTAGATGATGTACGAAAGCGAATGGACTCCGTTGCCGATTTAGCTTGGGGGGTACAATGGTTGCAAAGGTATGGGAATGCTCAGCCGGATGCAATTGGTATCATGGGGGGGAGTTACGGTGGATTTATGGTGTTGGCTGCCCTTACCCATTATCCAGACTTATGGGCAGCAGGGGTAGATATCGTGGGGATTGCTAATCTGAGGACTTTTATTCAAAATACTAGTTCCTATCGAAGGCACTTACGGGAGTCCGAATATGGGACGATTGAAAATGACGGAGAGTTTTTCGACCAAATTTCACCGATTCATCACGTTGAACAAATTAAAGCACCTCTATTTGTCATTCATGGAGCAAATGACCCCCGTGTTCCTGTCAATGAAGCAGAGCAAATCGTTACTGCCCTTCGTAAAAAGGAACATTCTGTTGAATATCTACGTTTTGAAGACGAGGGACATGGGGTGGTAAAGTTAGAGAATCGAATCAACGCCTATGCTGCCGTCGCCGAATTCTTAGATCGCTGGCTCTCTAAACCAACGAATTCGGATCAGGAAAATTGAGTCACCTAAATGAAAAGGGAAGCCCGTGGGCTTCCCTTTTACTATTTCTTAACTCCGGTAAAGAGATGAATGGCATCCCTTAAAAATTCTGCCGTTCCTTCTTGCTGTTGATCGTAGTGAGCCTTAAAGCGTTCATCGTCAACATACATTTGAGCAAGGCCCGCATGGGCTTCTTTGCTGTATTCATTCCAGTAAAACATCAGCCATTGTTTATGCAAAGCCGCAGCTTTTTGGGCAAGATCGCTTGCTGGATCTCCAGTTTGCATCGCTTGAGCTAACGCTGCTTTTATTTCATCAGCTAATTGTGTAACCCTAGCATGCTCCTCAGGTGTCATGTCCATCACTTTTTGGTTTGCCTGATCAATGGCCTCGTCGCCATACTTCTCGCGGATTTCTTCCCCATATTTTTGTTCGTTTTCGTGAACCATTTGTTGCTTAAAGCCAACAAACTTATCTTTGTCTGTCATCGTGATTCTCCCTTCTGAGAATGCGATTGTATTTTCCACGTTACTAATCAGTTGATCCAGTTGTCTGCGTTGATCTACCAGGCGCATACGATGTTCAATTAACGCTTGTTTCCGATCAAAGAGCGGGTCCCTTACAATCCTTTTAATCTCATCCAAACTCATCCCAAGCTCCCGGTAAAACAATATAACTTGAAGTCGGTCCACTTCCTTCGTGCCATAAATACGGTACCCTGACGAACTTACCCTCGCCGGCTTGAGTAGATCAATCTCGTCATAATATCGCAGGGTTCTCGTACTGATGCCTGCTAACTTCCCTAGTTTTTGGACGGTATATTCCATCGCTTCACCTCCCTATGTTCACGATAATGCCTTCCGTAACGTCAAGGTCAATGTACTTTTTTAAAAAAGGGCCTGAATGCATCGCCCTATCGTATTTGAATCCACAGCGCCACTCAACGACGTACCCTGAGGTTCTTCGATTAAGAAAGAGATTCAAGTTTGAACCAGATTAATCATGATATTCCTCCAATTACTGTAGTTGGTTAACGACTCCACTTTTGAATGATACAGGTATCCTTCGCAACGAGTACCCTAATGGTTTGCTTTACTCCCTGGCCTTTTGCAACCGATACAATCTGGATCTGATTCCCGTGGTGTGCTTCACTCCAAGTTTGTGATTGAAAGCCGTTCATCTGTGTAATCAATGAATCATTTTTTGAACGTGAACCGCCACAAAGTTGATATTGCATACGAGCAATCCCACTTTCCGCAGCATATTGCGCCCGAATCATTTTCCATTCGGCTGCACTACCATGCCCTGCTCTTACGAGTTGAGTAAGAACCGCCGTTATAATGAAGAAGAGCAGGATTGATACTGCCAGTACGATGGGAAGAGCCAATCCCTTTTCATTGTTTAGCACACGCCAAATCATGATCATAGAGAGCTCCTTCCCCGAAAATAGCGACGCACCTTCAAATCACTATGCCAATTTTGCAAACCGACCTCGAACCACACCCCATCCTGATCGGGCTCAAAGCCTATCCAATAAGCATCCTGTAATAAAATGGTCGTCCCTTGATATCCTGACCCTTCTTTTGAACGCACCCCTCGCAAGAGCCGTCTTTTATCCTGTTTATAACGAACGGTTTCACCAGAAGGTAAATCAAATAGGAGCCATCCCTCGTTGGATAACCTAAAATCTTGCCCTTGGCGAATTTCATCTCGTACATCCGCAACAAATTGTTGGATCTCCGCTCCCAATTGCTGACGGTAAAACCCCTTTTTTAATTGACGCTCTAATCCATATTCGAAAGAAAAGATAGCTGGAATAAGAAGGGTAAGGATGGTCATCACAATCGCGATTTCCACATAGGTAAAGCCCTTTTCTTCCTTCATCAAGGTCGATAGTTTAAACTTTTTAAGGTAATGGAACGCTCGTTTCCCCAACTGTCTCTCCACTCCACTGTCACCTCACATCCGGACAATTTCCGCGCAATGAACTCCCTTCGCCAACGGATGTCATAGGATACACGGCCTTCTTTGGTTGTTTTACGTTGATTGCGAGGAAGCGACGACGTATTTTTTTGCAGCTCCTCCATCTTCGATTCAGCGATTCCCATCGCAGCCATCCGTCTCACTCCCGAAACCAAATGATGATTGGCTTCAATAGCGACAGGTAATGCTGTCACTAAGAGTAGGCTAAAAATCAACATGGCGGTTACCGTTTCAACAAGGGTAAATCCCCTCTCATTGAACATCAGGGATCGACCTCCACACGCACTCGACCTGAAGCTACTTGGACCACAATCTTCCCGACACGTTCTCCTCCGCGAATTAGGTGAAATGTACCGCCACGTACTTGACCACTTTTACGAAAAACGACCTGATGATGGGGATAATTGCTGGCGATTTTATACTGTGTAGGAAGAGCCTCTCGTCGCAATAAATGACCATCCTGCAATACCACATAAACACCTTGAGAAGGTTGCAATAAAAATACAGTCTCCTCTTCGGTAAGACGAGACTGTACCTGAGCAAACCGCAAATCAGCTGCCATCCCCCTTAAAAATAACTCTCGCTCAAGCCGGTCTCCCCATTGGACAAAAGCAGGGAGAGCCAAGAGGGTCATGAAACTAATCATCATCATGGATAATGAAAGTTCGACTAAGGTCCACCCTGTTTCTTCACGTAAAAACTTCCTAATCGCCATGTTTACTACAGTGCACCCGTTTCTCCACCGAGGCACCCTTCCGAATGGTGTAAGTTCCCTTCGCTGGACAGGTTGGCGTGGACCGTAAATACCCTCGTTTTTTTAATTGCTCTACTGAAGTCGGAAAGCTCCCATACTCTAAATAGTAGTTATCAGCTTGCGCACCAATTAACTTCCGATTGGCATCACAGGCCCTCTCTTGTGCCGATTGTCCTGCCATTCTTAAATTTGGCAATGCAATCGCGATAATGACACCAATTACAAATATCACGACAATCATTTCAATTAAAGTAAATCCATCCTCATTGGAAATCCATTTTTTTATCATGTTCAAGCTCTCCTCTCTCTTACTGCTCTCTTACATCGCCTGTACCATATGAAGCATGGGCAAAAACATCGCAAGCACCGTCGCCGCCATCAGTACGCCCAGCCCAAAGATTAAAATCGGTTCCAAACTACGCGTAAAACGATTCATCCGTTCGCGAATAATCATTTCGGTTCCACGAGCTAAGGTTAATAGCGACTGATCCAAACTGCCTGTTTCCTCGCCGAGGGCAACCAGTCGTCGCAATGATTTTAGAAAGAGGGAGCCTTCCTTTGACAAACTTTCATGCAAAGAATGCCCCGCTAATAAAGCATGGCGGACGCTTTTCATTCCCCCGGTTAAAGGGGCCCAAGGGCTAAATCCCTCCACGATTTCCACTGCTCGCAATAACGGAACCCCCGCTTTTAATAAAGAACCCAGTTGAACCGCTAAATAATGGGTAAATCGCAACGCAAAATAAGAGCGAAGCACAGGCAATTGATATACCCATGCCATGAGTTGCTGACGCTTGACCGGAGACAAGTGTCGTAAAAAAAGAAACAAAATCATAATGAACAAAGTAACCCCACCAATAAAATAAACACCCTCCCGAATCCATTGATGAAACGATAGAAACCAGCGGGTATACAGGGGCAACTCTAAACCCATCGTGGCATACATCGCTTGAAAGCGTGGTACCACTGTGGTAACAAGAAAGACAAAGGCGCATCCTACCAATATCAAGACAATCGCCGGATACATGAGGGCTTGTACCGTATCTCGAATCAACTGATCACGCCCTTGAAAATAAGACCGACACTGACGCAAACCAAAAGCATAATCTCCATGTTCCTCTGCCGCTGATAGAAATGAAACAAAGATCGGAGGAAGGCCTTCTTCACTGAGTGCACTCGACAAACCCCTCCCCTCTTCCAATCGTTGCAAAATGCCTTCCATTTCCTGAAATCTCAATATATTTTGTTCACCTAATAAACGAATGCTTGGAATTAGAGAAAAACCTGCTTCTAATAAGTTAGCTAACTGTTCGCTAAATTGAACCAGTCGGTCAGCCCTCCATTTGGAGCGACGGAGGCTAATCATGAGCATCTACCACGCGATGATATTCTGCAATGCTCGTCTCACCTGTCATCACTTTTTCCAAAATAGCATCCGCTAACGAGCGCATCCCTAATTTTTGAAAACTGTGCCGAAGCCGTGAAAGCGGTGCCCTTTCCACAATGAGCGGTTGAAACTCCTCCTTGATCGCAACCACTTCAAAGGCACCGACGCGATGAAGATACCCCTGTTGTTGGCAACGGTCACACCCTTTTCCCCGACACCCTTTACAAATCAACCGTATCAAACGTTGTGCAACGGCTCCAACTAATGAAGCCGCAATTCGATAGGGCTCAATCCCCATATCAAGAAGCCGTGTAATGGTGGAACTCGCATCCGTCGTATGGAGTGTTGTTATTACCAAGTGCCCTGTTAACGCGGCCCGAATGGCAATATCAGCGGTCTCGCGATCTCGAATCTCCCCCACCATAATAATATTTGGATCTTGCCGCAAAACCGCCCGTAATCCATGGGCAAATGTAAGCCCAGCCTTTGGATGAATTTGAATTTGGTTGACGCCAACTAATTGAAACTCCACCGGATCTTCTAGTGTGACAAGGTTTTGTTCTACCCGATTCAATTGATGTAAGATCGCATACAGTGTTGTTGTTTTACCTGCTCCTGTCGGTCCTGTCACCACCAATAAACCACTGG
The DNA here is from genome assembly GCF_900116235.1 of Marininema halotolerans. Taxonomy (GTDB): domain Bacteria; phylum Bacillota; class Bacilli; order Thermoactinomycetales; family DSM-45169; genus Marininema; species Marininema halotolerans. The sequence continues at coordinate 17,394 of NZ_FPAA01000008.1, forward strand.
ATCGTTGAATCAATGCCAGTAGCCGTTGTTTTTCTTCTTCACCCATCCCTAATTCTTCTAATGACAATAACTCGGGTCGATTACGTAGCAAGCGCAATACTACTTTTTCACCATGAAGCGTGGGCATACTGGAGATACGAACATCCACACGTTCGCCATCAATTGTTACGGTTAATGCTCCATCTTGGGGTAATCTTTTTTCTCCAATATCAAGATGTCCCATCACTTTAATCCTTGAGATGATCGCGTGCATCCGCTCCTTCTCTATCCGATCTCCCTCCACTAAAAAACCATCCACACGCTGACGAATACAGAGATGATCCGCCCGTGGCTCAATGTGAATATCACTGGCTCGTCCACGGATCGCTTCCTCTATCAAGGTCGAAACATAATCCGTTATATCCACCTTCTCACCTCTCATTCAAATATTTAATGAATGCCTCCTAAATTTCGACACCCTTTAATATTCACCTGCATTTTTTTGTTTTTTCTATCATTTAAAAACAATAACTAACTAAATTAGGGTTTTATATTACTAAAAAAGCGCATCTCACAGAGATTCTCTGTGAAACGCGCAAGAAATCCTTGATGGATTTGAATCCGTCGCCGAAGGCAAACGGAGGATGAGAATGATTCTACGCAATGGGATTCTGATAAAACCGCCGCGAAAACGTACGAATAAAAATCGCAGGATTGGTCACAAATACAAGTGTTCCACGACGAAACTTACGGACACCTCTGCGACTCGTATAGAGAATCCCATTGGGAAGACCTGCTTGCAAATACATGGAAGATTTCGTATTTTATTTGACAAGAGAAATCCATTTCGGTATCGTAGCAAATACAATGAATATTTTCCTTCCTCATTACACATGATACTTTTTGTCAATGCGATCCGGGGGATTTTAATATGATGGGGCGTAGCCAAGCGGTAAGGCAACGGACTTTGACTCCGTCATGCGAAGGTTCGATCCCTTCCGCCCCAGCCACAAAAATGGAAAGCCCTGGATGTATTCAGGGCTTTTTCACGTTTTTGTAACCATTTGGGTCTCGACTTCCTTCCGAGAATCCATTATGATGAATATCGTATCTCTGAGAGATCGGTGGTGAATAACAATGACGATTCTGACTATCGTAACGATGACTTCCGTCTTGTTGGCGATGATCTGGTCCGTCGCCCGTTTTAATACCTTCCGACCGCTCATTAAAGACGTAAACATCGAACTTACTCATCCCATGGATCCTGAAGGGCTTCGCATTCTGCATTTATCTGATCTTCATATGGAAAAACTATCGGTTTCACCCGAAGCCCTGTTAAAAAGTGTCTCAGGTAAGCCGATTGACTTGATAGCTCTTACAGGGGATTACATGGATACGGCACCGATGCAAAAACGCTTCCTGGAATACTTGGACGCTCTGCAAACATTAGAGCCACGTTACGGGACGTATGCCGTATTTGGGAACCATGACTACTGCATAGCTGATCATCTACCTGCTCTTACAAAAGAGATGGAGAAGCGCGGTTGTACGGTATTAAAAAATGAACATCGCACCATTCAAATGGGTAGAAGAAAGCTAAACATTATCGGAATCGACGACTACTATACAGGACGAAGCGACGTCGACAAAGCATACGCCGGCGTTGGCGAAGGCATCAACCTTGTTTTAACCCATGACCCCAATATTGTACTGGATATGGGATATCATTTTGACTATCTATTGTCGGGTCATTTCCATGGCGGACAAATTCATTGGCCAAAACCTTATCATTTAAAAAAGATGGGGAAACTCCCTCATCTTAATATGATTAGCGGACTTCACTATCATGATGAACGTGCATTTTATATTAGTGATGGACTTGGACAAACTGGCGTTAATCTTCGATTGCGTTGTCGCCCGGAGATTACCTTCCACAGCTTGGAAGGGGCCGCTATCTCGATGGATTAATTGAAATAAAACAGCCGGCGGTGTTCATAACACCTTCGGCTGTTTTATTTCTCATAAGACAAGTGTTGAAGGATAATTTGCGCAGCATCACGCGCTGAATCCGGTCTGCCTAGTCGCCTCGCCCGAAAACTCATTTCTCGCCACGCATCAGGTGAATCAAGCAACGGGGAAATATGTCGAGGGATTGAACCCGGTCGATCTTGCCGTAAGGCAACTTTTTTTTGCATTAAAAATTGACTATTACGTTCTTCCTGACCCGGAATCGGGCGACAAATCACCATAGGGAGTCCTGTAGCTAAGCATTCGGAACTGGTCAACCCTCCCGGCTTTGTCACAATCACATCCGCCGCACCCATCCAATCCGCCATTCCTTGTACATAACCAAACAGGTGGACATTTCTTTTTTCTCCAAAGCGGGCAGAGAGCCGCTCCAACAACGGCCTGTTTTTCCCAGTGATCACTAATAATTGAGAGGTCGGCATATCTTTTTGAAACTGTTCAATGGATCGTTCCAACGGCCCTAAGCCAAGCCCTCCTCCCATGAGCATGATGGTAAAGGGATCCGGAGCGACCCCAAGCATCTTCCTTATTTCCCCTTTATCAGGACGCGAGCGGGAAAAATCAGGATCGATGGGGATCCCTGTATGATGGACTCGTTCCTTGGGCACGCCATATTTTTCATGCAATTTTTTCGCGACGCCTTCATGGGCCACTAAATAAAAGTCTACTGCCGGGTGAACCCAAAAACCATTGACATCAAAATCAGTAATCGCCGCACCTAATCGATAAGGTTGTGAAGCTTGTTCCTTCACATAACCTGCCGCACCTAGACAAAAGGCATGGGTACAAATAACCACTTCAGGGTTTAGCGGATCTAAAAAGCGCCGTAACTTTGCAGCAATAACCTTCCCCACTCCTGAGCGAAACGCATCACTAAAGGCTTCCTCTCTTTTATAAGCGGCTCCCCATAACTGGGGTGCATATTGCAATGTATTCAGGTAAACCTTGCGAACGACCCCTTCCAGCTGGCGACTAAACTGAGGCAACCCACAGGAGATATCCACACCCACCGTCGGTGCTTCGTGGTCCAATCCCTTGGCTATGGCTTGCGCTGCTCGAAAATGACCATTTCCTCCAATGGATTCTGTTAAAATGAGCACTTTGTTGTTGTTCACCGCCACCCTCTCTCCTCCCTACGTGCGTCGTCTATAGTTTCCATCACTCACCGCTGTAACATACCATTGGAGCCGACCTCACCTCTTTCTCGGCCGACTCCAATTGTTTCCGTAACTCCACGGGTATCCTTTTAAGTCCGCCGGCCCCTAAATAAATACCCTGCACCTAATACTAAACCAATCAGCAAAGTAGGTGTCATCCATGTGAGATAATCCGCACGGGTGACTAGATGATCATGAATAATTTTATCTTCCACTAACAACTGACCCGCCGTATATGCTAAAATTCCCGAACCCACATACACAAGCCACGGGAGCTTATTCATGACCGTTGCAACAATACGGCTTCCTCCCATAAGGATCGGAACGCTAAGGGCCAGCCCTAAAAGCACAAGTAAAAAATCGCCATGGGCAGCACCTGCCACTGCCAATACATTATCTAAACTCATCACAACATCCGCAATGATAATGGTTTTAACAGCCGATTTTAATCCATAACCTAATTCCAGATCCTCTTCCTCGTCCTCATCCATTAAGAGCTTAATGGCTATCCAGACAAGAAGTAATCCACCCACCGCTTTTAATAGCGGTATTTTTAATAACCACACGGCAATTAAGGTCAGAAGAACGCGTAGAATCACGGCAACAATGGTTCCATATAATATTGCTTGTTTTTGCTGATGAGCGGGCAGCTTTCGAGATGCCATTCCGATAACCACTGCATTATCACCTGATAAAACTAAATCAAGAATGATGATGTTGATAAAGCCAAGCCAAAATTGGGCATCCATATTTTTTTACCAATCCTTCCGACTCCCCACTCCCTTTGAATCATACCCTCTCCAGAAAGGGATAAACTTCACCATATCCCGTCTTACTTTTTCCATTAACCGGGTAAAGAATAAGAGGTCATGTTAAAAGGAGGAGCAAAATGAAATTATCTGCCAACGCGATCTCGAATCGATTAAAGGAGGTTTCTGGCTGGCGTGAACAGAAGGGAAAATTGACCAAACAATTCCGCTTTCCTACCTATATGGAGGGTGTTGATTTTGTCATTCATGTTGCTAAGCTAGCCGAAGAGTTGCAACACCATCCTGAAGTAATACTCAGCTACGCTCAAGTGGAGATTCAATTAATCACCCATGATGAAGGCGGCATTACTGAAAAAGATTTTGCTTGGATCCAGCGACTTGAAAACTCAACGCCACATATATCGTAAAAAGAGTGAAAAGCCATTGCGATGATCCCTATGATCTTCCCTTCGCAATGGCTTATTCTAGTGGGTTCGCTCCACCACATTCGATTTTTTCTACGCATGATCCCATGAGGCGAGGAGTCTTCGAACCACCTGATAATTTACTTCTGGAACGACTTGCATGGAATAATTGATCTCTACCCGTTCCCACTGCTTATGAGCATCCATTCCATAGGGGCCAATATTGACCACTGGCACATCCAACTGGCGAATCGCATCCACATCCATCTGATGCTTCATCCCCCATGCCGGCATATTTCTTGTCAGTGCATCAATTCCCTCATCATCATCACAAATGGCTACGAAACTCATATCGGAGATGTAAGGAAAGAAATTACGGATTTGAATGGGGTGCTCACAATGAGGTTGCACATCATTCACCGCATCACGTACTGCCTGGATCAGGTGTTGATCCTGCTTTTCCTTTTCGGATAATACCACCCGTGGCATATAGACTGAGGCAAAAAACAGGACAATGGCAGGCCCCTTTTCTCCCCACCAATCCCAGACTTCCTCAACCATCCGGCAACAATATTGGCGTAGATCCAATTCTTCATCGTTTAAGAGATTCATTCCATATAAGCGCATGGCTGCTGTGAATTCCGTGCCATACTTTTTAGCACAGGCTTTATACAGTTCATCATAGGTCATCACAGTGGATGTCCACGGATGAGGTAAATAAGGGGAGCCGCTTAACGTACAAAAGCGTTGATATCTCTCTGTTACCATTTGTATCGCATTTTCAAGCGCTTTTTGAGCGGTCCCTTTTAATTCATGGAGGACATCTTTTGGTGAGCGACGATGCACAAAAAAATTATAGTAGGTAAAAGCAGCAAAGGGTGTCTGTACATCGTATTTATCCTTTAAGTCCGTCTGCTTCAATGAGACGGGTGGCATGGTTAGCTCTCCGTACATTTCATCACAAAAATCAGGGTTATAATCAATTAAGTCCGTCAGTTCAGCAGCAATCAAGTTCGGATCAAAACCCTCAAAAACCTGTCCAGCATGGGTTTCCTCCCCGACGATAAAAAATGCCGGAAGCAATTTACCAACGGTCCCTAGATAAACATAGCGGGAGGGATCTCCCTTATATTGAGGGGATGTGTAGTCCGTATTGATTGCACCTACATATCGAAGGTTACTTTCTGAAGCCAAATGGTTCAGCTCACGAACAGCCGATAATATTCCATGGGAATTATCTTCCTCATCACAGGTTGCTAGAAAAAGAAGATTGCCCTCTAGCTCTTCTGGGTGATCTGCAAAATGACGCAAGAGAGACATGTTGGCAGCAACACCACTCTTCATATCGACGGAGCCTCTCCCTACCAACCATTCCCCTGTTGCCAAATCGCTTTTCACTTGATCAGATAATCGAGCCTGCTTCCACTGTTCCAACAAATCTTGGGGAGAGAAGGCTAGGGGCTTCCATTTCCCATAATCCTCTACACCTACGGTATCGATGTGACCCATTAAGATCACTGTTTCTTCCCGGGGCTGTGGACTTTTCACAAGGGCAGCGACATTGTAACGTTCCCGGTCATCCCCCTCTGTCTTCCAAAGGTATAACTGGTTTGGATTCTCACGGAAATAAGGGAGCTTACGAAAAAATTCATAAATATGATAAGCAATATCTCGCTCCCCAATGGTGCCATTCACACTCGGATGATGGATCAACTCTTCTGTTAGAGCAAGGGTTTCTTCTTTCCAGGAACGCATGGAACTCCTCCCCCATCAACAATTCAAGTAACCGTCCATTATTAAAAATAAGATGAAAACTCCCCTTCTTCCTTCTGTGCCGGGGTTAACCGAATCGTCTCAATCCCATCGACTGCTTCTTTTACTAAAGCATCCACGTCTAATCCTTTTTCCATTTCTTCACAGAGCTCTAACCGAGGTCGGGTAACCGGTGACTTGGGTTGAAACACCGTACAACAGTCCTCATAAGGGAGGATTGACGTTTCATAGGTGCCGATTTTTTTGGAGATTGTCATGATGTCCTGTTTATCCATCCCGATGAGCGGACGAAGGATCGGTATCCGTACCACATGATTAATTACATGCATGCTTTCTAAGGTTTGACTAGCCACTTGCCCAAGGCTTTCACCCGTTACCAAGGCCAGTGCTTTTTGACGACGAGCTGTCTCCTCAGCAATACGCATCATCATTCGCCGCATAATCGTAATCATGTAGGAATCTTTACACTTAGAACGAATTTGCGTCTGAATTTCAGTAAAGGGAACGACATGCAAACGAATATTTCCTCCATAGCGAGTCAGCTCTTGTGCTAGGTCGACCACCTTTTGCTTCGCCCGTTCACTCGTAAAGGGATAGCTATGAAAATGGATGGCCTCTACCGTCGCCCCACGTTTTAAAGCTAGATAAGCTGCCACTGGACTATCAATTCCACCGGAGAGGAGAAGCATCACTCGCCCACTACTTCCTACAGGTAACCCGCCCGCTCCTTGAATATCTTGCCCATAAAGATACGTTTCTTCACCACGTACTTCAATACGTAGTTCCAGTTCAGGTTGATGAACATCCACACGAATCCCATCCACATTCCGCAAAACTTCTCCTCCCACAACTCGGTTCAGCTCATTGGAGCGATGAGGGAAGTTCTTTTGCGCGCGCCGTGCAACCACCTTAAAGGTACGTGGAACAGGCATCTGTTCCTGCACCAACTGCACAGCCGCTTTTTTGATCATTTCCAAATCGGATTCGACCCGTCGTGCAACACTGATACCCACTATGCCAAAGACATCCGTCAGTGCTTCAATAATCGGTTCCACGGGGTTCTCACCCGGTTCAACAAAAATACGTCCAAAGGTCTTTTTCACTTTCACACCAGGATACGTATGAAGCTTCGTACGCATATTTTCCAACAATCGATTTTCAAAATCCGTGCGATTCTTCCCTTTTAAAGCGAGTTCTCCGTACCGAACTAAAATTAAATCATTCATCCTCATACACCTTCATTATCTTTTGTAGTTTGGGAATCACCCGTTGCACTGCTAAAATGGTCGCTTGCACTTCCTCGGCGGTCGTCCATCGACTCATACTGATGCGAATGGAGCCCACCGCAGTCTCTTCATCGATCCCCATTGCCGTCAATATCCGACTCGCCTTTTCTCCTTTTGAAGAACAAGCGGACTTACTGGAAACAACGACCCCTTCTTCCTCCAACGCATGAACGATCACTTCAGACTTTAATTTTGGGAAGGAAAGAGACAGGATAAAAGGGGCACCCTCTCGCGAAGGGTCCCCATTAATCCGAAAATGGGTCAACTGATCCTTCCATTGCTGAATCATTTCTTGTCGCCAATCGCCAAGACGAGCAAGCATCTCCTTGCGTTGGTTAGCACCTAGCGTGATCGCTTTTGCAAAGCCAGCGATTCCAGGGACATTTAACGTTCCTGAACGGTAACCTGCCTCCTGCCCGCCACCTATCAATAGTGGAGCTAAGCGCAAGCCCTCCCGTATATAGAGACACCCCACACCTCTGGGTCCGTGAAACTTATGGGCAGAAATACTAAGAAGGTCCACTCCCCACGCTATCGGGCGCACATCCATTTTACCAAAGGATTGAACCGCATCGACATGGAACAATACTTTGGGATAACGACGAAGTAGCTCGCCAATCTCTGCAATCGGTTGAACCGTCCCAACCTCATTGTTTACATGCATGATAGAGACCAGGATGGTATCGTCTCGCAGGGCTTTTTTCACATCATCCAGTCGAACCTTCCCTTGTTGATTCACTGGCAAATAAGTGACTTCCCATCCTTCTTCTTCCAACTGTTTATGCACCTCATAGACAGAGGGGTGCTCTATCTGTGTGGTAATCAGATGACGACCGCGGTTTTTAAATTGCAAAGCCGCTCCTTTAATCGCCATATTATTCGATTCCGTCCCCCCGGATGTGAAGATGATGGAACCTGGCGATACGCCCAATGCGTGTGCCACTACCTCTCGTGCCTGTTTGACAAGGCGTTCTGCCTTCCCGCCAAGACCATGGAGGGAGGCAGGATTTCCATAAATGTTTTGCATGACATCAGCGACGACTCGAATTACTTCCGGATCCGGTTGAGTCGTTGCACTATTATCCATATTAATCATGGCCGTTCACCCTTACCATTCCCACAATTTCAGCCTGCCTTCAAGCCTTCACACATCATACCATAGGCCATTATTCTCCTCTATAGCCTCTCCCCTCTGATCATTGGCTAACCCATTCTCTTATGGGACAAAGCCACCTTTAAGGTTTTCTGAGAAGCATCCTTCTAACTGTGATCGATGGTGCTGATCATGATCGATCGCTTCTTGGATATATTCCGCTAAGGTGAGAGTGTGCTTCCCCATTCGTAACGTTCGTCCCCAATCCTCAGGAGGCATCCGATTTAAAAACCGAAGTAATCCTTCACGGAACGTCAAGAACTGCTTGATCACCTCATGGCAGGATACCCCCGAACAGGCCCAAATGGAAGCTTTACGATTCATATTTTCTATAGTTAGTTCACTCCAAGTTTCACGAGTGAAATCATCAGGTAAAGCATATTCAACCAAATATCGATCCCAAAAATGAAGATGGGCAACCACCTCAATCGCCGACCATTTTCCCTCAGCAATCGGCTTTCTCCACTGATCCGTTGAAACTGTCGCTAGCGATCGGATAAAGTAGGTCATCTCACCAAGCTGTTGGCATCGTTTAATGGTATTCACAAGATGACTCCCTTCCTGCGCTCCCCCTTTAAACAACAAGGAACGTGGATGTTTGTTTTTTTATCCTTCTTTCAACAATATCGGGAGTAGATCCTTCTTTTCTCATTCTTCCTAAAGTTTCTTTCAAGAGCCTCACCTAGGAGAAAAAGAAGGCAACATCATGCCTTCTTTAACTGTTCGTTCATCGATAATTGAACCATAGGTATATCGCAGGGAGAACTTCAATTATTCAGCCTTCACTACACCCTGAATCGATTTAGTTGTACCGAATAACCAACTAGGAATCCCCTTGATCACTAGTCAGTTGTTCAGCATATTTTTTCATATATTTACCTCTCATTAATAAGAACTCCCTCATATATTTTGCTAACATCACCCCGTCAACGAACTTCCCAAGAACCCCAAATGGAGAGGAATAGTCGAATACATCGATCAGCTTTGTACCCGAGTCGATTTTTATAAAGAAGTGTTCATGCTTGAACCTTTTAAATGGCCCTTTCGTCATTTCATCGACAAAGTAGGTTGGGTAGATCAGTTGGGTAACCTTTGATGTTAAACGGAATGTAATCCCCAGATGCACCGCTTCCCATGTAACACTTTCACCCAATTGAATGTGACCCGATGTTCTCCCTGCAATTGCCTTTTCCTTTGTCGTCGCCGTTGATTTCATATGGATATTGATATCCCTTGCTACGTCAAAGCAAACATGGATGGGGGCATGGATATTCACTTCGGTTCGTATGATAGGCACTCGTCTCACCCCCTTCATTTCTTTTCCTCTCTTTTTTTTACCCTCTTCGCCCCTCGCTTTGGACCCATGGTATTGAATTAAAAACATCCATCAACCTCTTTCCCCAAGCCGTTGTCGTCACACCTATTATCCTATTTAAATAAAGGCCTAATTTCCTCACAATAATTTCTATTAAACATATACTATCGTGTCGGGGTCCATCCATAGAAAACATTAAATAGAAAAGACATCTTCAAAGTATAGAGTGTTATATTTATTGATTAAGAAGGGATTGGGGTAGCAGTATGACAAATCCAAAGGTCAGCATATTAATACCGGCTTTTAATAAACCACTTCTTTTTAAAAAAGCGCTTGAAAGTGCCTTGCAGCAAACTTATGATCCTATCGAAATTATCATCTGTGATGACAGTACCAACTACGACACCCACGATGTGGTCCAGCCATATTTAAAAAAATATAGCCATATACGTTACTTTAAGAATGGGGTTAATCTGGGGCAATTTCTAAACGACCTAAAGTTGCTCGAGTTATCCACTGGGGAATATATCAATTATTTAATGGATGATGATTTATTTCATCCCCAGAAAATTGAAAAAATGATGCGCTATTTCACTCATTATCAACATCAAACGATTACACTTGTTACTTCTCACCGCCTCACCGTCAATATCGAAGGAGAAGTCATTCCCAATAATGACCCCTCTTTCACAAAATTATACGAATATGATTCCATTGTTGAAGGCGCGCAATTTGCTGATTTTATGTTAAAGATCGGTAATTGCATTGGCGAACCCACCACCGTGTTATTTAAAAAAGAAGACTTAAAAGATCCCTTTGGTGTCTATGCAAATCGACCCTATGGATGCAATGTGGATATGGCTACATGGATGAGTCTGTTAGAAAAAGGAAAACTCGTATACATCGCTGAACCTTTAAGTTATTATCGCTCTCATGAAGGACAACAATCCAAAGATTTAAAAATGATTATCTATGGCGCTGTTGACTTAGGACATATGGTAAGTGAAGCCTATAATCGAGGTTTATTACAGCAAGCGAATGTACGTTCAAAAGCCATCGCACGTAGTTTAGTCTATATCGATTTTGCAATGAATACGATTCAAAAGAATAGCACAAGCAAGGTATATAAAAGAGAAATCACTGAATTATTATATTATAAAAGGGTGTTAGAAAACGTCGTTTTATCGAGCCCCCAATAGAACCCTCTAAAGTATTTTATTGAATAGGATTTAAGGCTGGATATCCTCACTCACCCACTTCACCCTTGACAAATGGTTTTCAAAGCATTATTCTGTTGTGCAATAGAATGACACCGAGTACGGGGAAGGTTGCTCCTAATTGCTTCCTACCCCTCGTTGCCGACTGCAGGCAGCTTGGACGCCGCTGGACGGAGTCCGACGAAGCCGCGGATATAATGGGAGGGTTCCTCCTATGTACCGCGGTTTTTTATATGCATCAACACAATAGGGGAGGATTTCATATGTCAACGGGTAAGCCAATGATAGAGACACAATCTGACGTCCATCCCGATAACCGTTCATTCCCTTCCTCTGGATGGCTCAATCGTCTGTTTAAACTGCGTGAACGCAGGACCAACCTTCGCACCGAACTCCTTGCAGGTCTTACGACTTTTTTAACCATGAGTTACATCATTATTGTTTGCCCGATCATCCTCTCGGAAGCAGGCATCCCACGGGAAGCAGCAACCGCCGCCACTATTTTCTCAAGTGTATTTTGCACCCTAGCCTTTGCGCTCTGGGCCAATTTTCCCGTCGCGTTGGCTCCTGGAATGGGACTGATCTCTTTTTTCACGTACACCGTCGTCCTTGGTCAAGGACTCTCCTGGCAAACCGCATTGGGAGCCGTATTTATCTCGGGGGTTGTCTTTTTATTACTTACCCTTACAGGACTGCGACGTGCCCTCTTTGAAGCGGTCCCGCGCACACTTCGTTCCGCCATCACCGTAGGTATCGGTCTCTTTATCGCCTTTATCGGGCTGAAGAACGCTGGGATCGTCGTCGCTAATGAGGCAACTTTTGTCTCCCTCGGTTCCATCACCCAACCGAGCACCGCACTGGCTGCTGGCGGCATTCTCCTTGCGGCGTACCTTTCAGCACGCCGCATCAAAGGAGCACTTCTTCTGAGTATTCTTGCCTTAACCATCGGGGCGATGGCATTCGGGATTACAAAATCGCCACAAGGCGTAGGCGATATTTTCTCCTTCTCACTTCCTGATATCGCTCCGACATGGATGGCGATGGATATTAAAGGAGCATTGGCCTATGGGATCGTACCCATCATCTTTTCCTTCACCATCGTTGAGCTCTTTGATAACATGGCTACCCTGATGGGATTATCGAAACGAGCGGGTTTAATGAAGAAAGACGGTACCATCCCAAACCTGAACCGTGCATTGCAGGCTGATGCAGTGGGCACCATGGCAAGTGCTGCCTTAGGAGCTACCGCACTCAACGCATACGTTGAAAATGCCACCGGGATCTCTGAAGGGGGACGCACAGGACTTACGGCACTGGTAACCGGCCTACTTTTCCTCCTTTGTCTCTTTTTCATTCCACTCGTTTCCCTCATCCCTGCAATGGCGACCGCTCCGATCTTAGTCTTAGTGGGAGCCATGATGTTGCAAGAAGTGAAAGAAATTCCGATGGATGATGTGACGGAAACCGTACCAGCTTTCTTAACGATGGTCATGACCCCCCTCACCTTTAGTATTGCAGAAGGATTAGCCTTTGGTTTTATCTCTTTCACGGTGCTTAAGTTGCTGACTGGACGAAGAAAAGAAATGCACTGGTCCATGATTCTCATTTCAGCGGCATTTCTCGTCAACTTTGCTTATCATGGATAAGGCTTTATCCTCGTAGGATCAAAGAACGTCGCCAGAGTGTATCACTCTGGCGACGTTCTTTGATTTATTCACCATTATTCGAGAGGTCACTTCTTTCACTTACCCTTGATATCCGATGAAGAGTTCGTTGAAACCATTTAAGAACCAATAAGATCAGGTTGAGCTTTCATCATTCAATGATCCAATGATTTTCTGCATAAATCTTAGCTACGAATTGCGTAAGCTCGAAGAATCGATCACAAGAAAATAACGACACGCTTCCTCCCCCATATTGATAAACTCATGGGTACCATTCGCTTCGTAAAACAAGGAATCTCCACTTTCTAAAATAAAAGTAGACTCATCAAGTCTCACTTTCAACGTTCCTACCTCGACATAAATGTGTTCATGCACATTCCGTTGATGAGCAGGAAACGTTCCTGTGGAACAACCAACGGGAAGAATATTGAGCACAAACTCCACACCCCTAGAAGGCAGTGTAGGAGAAAGTAAGCGCCGCTCAAGCCCAGATTGTTCATCATATAATATCGGGCGTTTATCTTTCTTCGTTACAATGATTTCCTTTTTTCTTGTTGGTTCTTCGATCACTTGCGATACAGTAATTTGTAACGCTTCAACGATTTCACAAAGTAAATTTATTGTAGGGTTTTTTTCACCCCTTTCGATTTTGGAAAGCATTGATCGACTTACCCCTGAGCGGTCTGAGAGATCTTGCAGGGAGTACCCTTTTTTTAGACGATACTGTTTTAACCTGAGACCTACATTCATTTTTCCGCCTCCTGTATACTATAGTATATATAATTGCGACCTATATACATTAATATACCCTTTTATCATTGTGTATAATACCGAACAAATGTATACTATAGTATACATTATGAGAGGAGGAACACCATATGGTTTTTTCGCTTGCAATGGTTCCCATTCTTATCGTGTTTGTGTGGATATTCCTTTTTAAACGATCGTCGATCGAGGCCGGTATTCTCGCATGTATGATCGCATCGCTAATTGGAATGGTGTCCAATTCCTTCTCCTTGGTGACACCGGATATTTTGGGCGCAATTCTCAAAAGTGCACTAACCACTTCGATGGTCGCCTATATCTTGTTCTTCGGTATTCTGCTATTTCATTTAATGAATGAAGCTGGCGCGATACAAGGGATCGCATCTTTTGTATCGCAAACCACCAATAATCCCACGAGACAAGTTCTTCTTTTAGCCGTTGCATTTTCACCCCTGGTTGAATCCGCCGGTGGATTTGGTTTAGCCATCATTGTCATTGCTCCAATTTTGATAACGTTAGGTTTTAATCGAACCAAAGCCATCGTGATCTCATTATTAAGCTTAACCGCTGTTCCTTGGGGGGCTTTAGCTACAGGAACTGTGATTGGGGCAAATTTATCCGGTCTTCCTTTACATGAATTGGGGGTAGGTAGTGCCATTCTCTCCATCCCCACATTTTTATATTTTTCAATTGTAATGACCTACATCAGTGGCGGGTTTAACGCCTTACGCAAACACCTGTTAGAAGTTTTATTCGTTACCATTTCCTTATCCCTTGCCATTTGGTTTTTTAGTCGCTATATCAGCGTCGAGCTGGCAGGTGTTTTCGGAGCCATTATTGCATTATCGACCGAAATGTTCCTCATTCGAATCACTGAAAGAAAACCCAAATTAGCGGGAGCCCCCCATGCCACCCCCTCAATTTTCCGCACCATGAGCCCCTATTTTTTATTGATTCTACTGCTTTTTATCACTCGAACATTGCCAGTATTAGAAACTCACCTAAAAAGCATAGTTGTATGGCATTGGCCCCAATATGACTTTAAACTCCCCCTCCTTTACTCCCCTGGGTTCTGTCTATTGTTGGTTTGTCTTTATACCCTCGTGAACTATCGTCTTTCGCTACTGATGATCATTCAATCCCTTAAAAGGACAATTATGCAGATTATTCCCGTTCTCTTATCAACACTGGGGTTTGTGGCAATGGCTCATCTTATGGATCAATCCGGAATGACTCATGTTCTCTCCTCTTCCGCTGCCCAATTTTTCGGATTCGCTTTCCTATATTTTTCACCCTTAATTGGAGGATTGGGAGGGTTTCTTACTGGAAGTAATACGGGCTCGAATGCGATGTTTATGCAATTACAATTAAAAACGGCACATCATCTCCCCATGAATCCCGACCTGATTGCCTACGCACAAAATACCAGTTCATCGCATTTAACCATGGCCAGTCCCTCCAGAGTTGTCCTGGCTACATCCATCGGGAAAATTCCTAACCAAGAGAATAGAATCTTACGAACCCTATTCCTTATTGGCTTAGGTACTTTATTGCTATTAATCATCGAAGTGGGGATCGGACAAACACTTTTAGCACCAACATGAAGTCACTTCAAAATTAAAATACTACACATCACAATTACCTTATACTATATAATATAGATAATTAATACAATTGAATTTGTTTGATGCATGAAACCTGATAAAGGATTTAACCATTATCCATCTGGAGGTGTACAGATGGATACAATTAGCCTAGTCCTGTTGGGTTTAGGAGCGATTATGTTGTTTGCAGCGAAGGCGGCAATGGGCAATCGCGACGGTGATTATATGGATGCTGAAATTGAACGAATGAAACCTCAGCAGGAGAAACAAAAAGATGCCAATCGTTCGGTCATTTATCTTTGTATTGGATTGGCATTCGTCATTGCTGGAATTAGTTTATCCATCGTTTAACCACTACGCTGTTGTAAGAGATAAGGGAAAAGGGATTCTTAAAGTGGATAGGATATAATTTACAGTGAAACATACCGATAAAAACGAAAAGCCTACTTACTAAGTAGGCTTTTCGTTTTTATATTAGAACCAACCTTGTACCAAAAGTTAACTTTTCATTTAAGCACAGAATATATGTTAATAAAACCCATGTAAAATAAAGCAAATATACAATTAGATATTTATAAATATAATAAATTTTTTAGATTATTTTAAATATTTTATTCTTTTATTTTAATTTTTAATTTTAAAATTCCTTATTTTTTACCTATTTTTAGTACATTACCTCTTAGGAATACTGCCTAATTAACACGCCTGCTCCATAATCTTAAAAATAACTCATCCATTAACCAATATAATAAAAAAGTAATATTTAGTGTATAATATAGAATAAATACAAATGAATTAACCAACTTATTATCAATAGTACTAAAAAGAGGGATAATTAAAAACGGAATAAACGAGAAAGTCATATGAATAAAAAACGAAATTAACCATCGATATTGATATTTTTTTGATATAAAATCAGAAAGAACGGAAACTGGAAGGACAAAAATAATTAATACAGGACCCAAATAAAATAAATACATTAAAAAAATATTAATCTTATCATCGAAATTAAATTCCGTAGGGATAATGTTAATTAGCAATAATAATATTAATAATAAACCCATTAACGCTAATGATTTTCTTAATAATATATTTTTCATTTATATTCCTCCAATATTATTTTGTAAATCTAACAAAATTCCCCCGCAAACCCACGCTTAACTGTTCCAGGTAATGTTTCTCCAGGTATTTGTCCATCGCCTGGTAGGAGATAGAATATGCCATCTTGATCTTTGTGTTTAATTACAAGTAGTTTATTTTCATGAATCAAAATCGCTTTTGCAGAGTTTCTTATTTTCATTTTAACTCCTTTCCGACCCTTATTTAACCACTCAAGAAGCGCCACGGTCACAATCATAAATATATTGCCATTGTACGAATGAAACTAACATCAATCGATCACCCCTAAATACATTCAATTTAACTCCTCATGGATCCTACAACCCACACCAAAAAGATGCGTGCTAGCCTTCCCAATCCATGTTCAAGGGAAGTCCTGCACCCATCTTTTTTTCTCCAACAATTATCCAATGAGTAAGACTTACGTCCTCTCTTTTTCACTCGAGGAGCACACCTCCTTTAAGCATGGGTGCCTAAAGCGTCTTCCTTGGCTGTCCGATCCAAGAGACGACGGATGGCGCGGTTACTTTCTCGAATCACCTTATCTTTATCCATCGTCTTCATCACCTTCTTATCCATGACGACTTTGCCATCTATGATCGTTGTTTCTACATCCGAGGATTTTGCCGAATAGACCAGGCGGGAGATGGGATCAACTCCTACGTAGGGGGAGCTGTGAAAGCTATTTAAATTTAGGATCGCCAGATCCGCCTTCTTCCCTACCTCCAAACTCCCAATTTCATCCGCCATGCCCATCGCTTCAGCACCGCCAAGGGTCGCCATTCGGAAGACCTCACGGGCAGGCATACTCGTCGGACCATGAAGGGGTTTTTGGATCAGGGCTGCCAAGCGCATTTCTTGAAACATATCGAGGTTATTGTTGCAGGCGGCACCATCCGCACCCAGACTGACTTTGGCATCACAGGCGTGTAGTTGCGGGATTTCGGCATAACCTGAGGCTAATTTGAGATTGGAACCAGGGCAATGGCTAACCTTTACACCCCGCTCACGAATGACCTGACGCTCTGCATCGTTAAGCCAGACACAATGGGCTAAGATTAAGCGTGGACTCGCTAGCCCAATCTTGTCCAAATAGAGTACATTGCGCATGCCACGCTCTTTTTCGACAAGCTCGATCTCCCCTTTATTTTCAGAAGCATGGGTATGAATCATCACATCATATTTCTCCGCAAGATCCCTTACCTGAATCAATAATTCTTCTGTGCATGAAACCACAAAGCGTGGGCAAAAGGCGTAGCGAAGGCGGCCGTTGTCATAGTTATGCCACTTTTCAAGCAACTGGACGCTCTTTTGGATCGAAGTCGCCGTATCTTCCATTAGAGCAGGAGGGACCCCTTCCCCATGATCCATCATCACTTTCCCAGAAAGGGCGCGGATTCCACTTTCCGCCATTGCACGAAAGGCCGCCTCCGTATGATGAACCGTCTCCATATCCACAATCGAGGTTGTCCCCCCTGCAATGAGTTCACCAATCCCCAGCATTGCCGAGTAATAAAGGGAATCTTCATCATGGGCCGCCTCTAACGGAAGGACCCGTTTTCGTAGCCAATCCAGCAACTCTAGATCATCGGCTTGACCACGAAACAAGGTTTGACAAAGGTGAATGTGGGTCTGTACAAAACCTGGGATCATGGTTTTTCCTGTTGCATCCATTACCTGATCTGCATGTGTATCAATACGGGGGGCGATTTCTGCGATGCGCCCATCTTCGATCAGCAGATCTCCAACAAAGACCTCCTCCTCTTTATTCATGGTTACGATCTCCGCATTCCGAATCAATCGTCGCATCACCATAGCCTCCTCTTTATTTGATTCATTCATTCGATGAATGGGTTTCAGTATTGCCTGTTACTTGTTTTGAAAAAACCGGAGGGCTAACTCCTGATAAAAGGTAATCGCACGTTGATACGCCTCGATATCCACCCATTCATCAGGCTGGTGCGCTAAGGCAATCTCTCCTGGTCCATAGATCAGGGTGGGGATATGACGATCAGCGTTGAGTACCGATCCATCGGTGTAATAGGGAACACCGAAAACCTTGCCTTCATCTTCACCCTTCAACTCCAGTGCCAGTTGGATGAGAGGATCCTCAGGGGGAGTGATCATCGCGGGTCGGTTAAGAAGGGTTCGTACGGTAAAGTCGAGGGTTGGGAATGCATGTCTTGCTTTGCCGAGTCGCTCCTCGACTTCACGCACAAGTTTTGCATGTTCACGCGGGGGTACCGTGCGAATATCTACTGTGAGGATGGCCCGATCAGGAATCACATTGGTTTGCACACCGCCATGAATCTGGGTAAGTGCCATACTTTCTTCTCCAAGGATTTCATCCTCATATCGCCACCTCAGTCCCATCTTTTCTAGTATCTGTGCGAGATATAGAAGATGTGTTATAGCGTTGACCCCCTGCTCTGGCATCGATCCGTGAGCGGTGCGTCCTCGCGTACTCACCTCTAACCAGAGAGCTCCTTTATGCCCGATCGCTATTTTTTCCCCAGTGGGTTCACCGATTACCATCCCATCGACCCCTTCCATCCCCCCATGCTGGACATAGCAGCGAGCCCCACAACTATCGACTTCTTCCCCTGCTGTGGCTAGCAAAAGAATCTCTCCCTGTGGTTCCGCACCGCGAT
This sequence comes from Marininema halotolerans, assembly GCF_900116235.1. GTDB lineage: Bacteria > Bacillota > Bacilli > Thermoactinomycetales > DSM-45169 > Marininema > Marininema halotolerans. The sequence goes on from NZ_FPAA01000008.1 coordinate 36,279, forward strand.
CCGCCAGGGATTCTAATGCCAGTACCATCGCTGCTAAGCCACTTTTCATATCGGATGCGCCGCGACCATAGAGACGATTCTCGATCATCTTCCCTGCAAAAGGAGGGACACTCCACCCTTCTCGATCGCCAAGGGTCACGGTATCCATGTGACCACAAAAAAGAAGTTTTCGTTTGCCCCTTCCCCATCGCGCGACCAAATTCTCCCGCCCCTTTGCTAAGGGTATTCGCTGGATTTGAATTCCTGTCTGTTCAAGGCGGGATGCAATCCTTTCTGCAACTTGCGCTTCATTGCCCGGTGGGTTGGTACTGTCGATTTGGATTAAAGCTTGCAAGAAGGACACGGCGTCATCAGGTATCCATCTACCCATGAAATTCCCTCTCCTTGAACATCCGTTGAAGCTTAAGGGGGGTAACCTTCCATCCATTAACAGGGGCTAGATCTTGCGAACAGGTTGCTACAGCGACAACAACATCCACGAGGGCCTCCAACTGGACATAGTCCCCTGGACGAGAGCGGGGTTCTTTGATCACATAGTCCCCATGTTCATCCAATTCATTGTTCATAAACCAATTAATCGGATCCGGTAAATGATCCGGGTAGATGCCAACCATAGCAAGGGCATTCGTCAAATTATCATGACAGTTCGGATGGTTTTCCACTCCAAAGTCGACCCGATAGCGCTCCTCATCACAAGCTGGAAAGAAAAAATCATGCCGACCCACCGTATCCTTCATCAATCGCATCAAGGGACGACGGCGGTTACTATATAAGCCATCCCCCTCACACAACCGAATACTGGAAAGGGATGCCCGCATATGAACCGGGGAGACATACTCCGACGGTTCCTTTTGGTTAAAGCAGATAAAATCACCAACCTGCTTCCCCTCCACATCGATAATACACAGGGATTCCCCTTTGTTCACCAGAGTCGCCCGCCCTTCATAGGGAGGGATCCAGATCGCTTGTTTGATCACAGGCGCATTCACCAAATCCCTCCTAATCGACAAAGACTGCTACTGCTCGCACGGGCGATCCCGTTCCTCGTCGAATTTTAAGCGGCAGCCCAAAGTATACGAAGCGCTTGCCTGCTACTTGATCGAGGTTACAAAGATTTTCCGTATTGGTCAGGCGATATTTTCGGCAGATACAATGACCGGAAAACTGGGAATCATCCGGTTTATCAATGGCTGGTGCGTCGATTCCAATATTGACCACCCCGCGTTTCGCAAGCCACTCTGCTGCTGCAAGGTTGAGACCCGTATAACGGGTAAGCCACTCCTTAGTGCCGTAGGCGCGTTCATAGTGACCGGTATAGAGGAGGAGAATATCCCCGGGCTCGATTCGTTGTCCTGAGCGAGCCAGCGCTGTCTCCAAATCATCGGGTTGAATAAATTGATCCGGTGACACACTGGATACATCGAGGCAAAGGGCGGGTCCATAAAAATAATGAAGGGGCATTTCGTCAATGGTCGGCCCCGTAGGATCATACTCATAGATCGCATCGCTATGGGTGGGACCATGTTCATTGATTAATAGGTTATTGGTAGCAAAGGGAAAGCCGATCTCCTTTTCACTCTCTTTATGGGTGATATTGGGGAAAATCATGGTTTTCTGATGCAAAGGAAATACCGGCATCCCTTGGTAAATCTCTTGGCTTAAATCGATTAAATGAAAGCCCATTTCCTCACCTCCCCTCTTGAATCACAGTGGGTAGAATTTTAAATTCATCCACTTCAACTAACCCGATATCCGTAATTTTCCATGTAGGGCTGGTTACCAGCGAGAGAAAGGATAAATGCATGAAGGGAACATGTAGCGTACATCCGAGTTCTTCCCTAGCCAGGTGATGGAGCTTCGTTACCGCATCCGCTAACTCTTTACCCGACAGCTGGTCTGTCATCAATCCTCCTACTGGCAAGGGAAGATCGCCCACTACCTTTCCTTCTGCGATCATTGCAATTCCGCCCCCCATGGCAATCACGCGATTTGCCGCCATGGCCATATCCTCGTAATTGGTTCCTGTAACGATCACATTGTGCGTATCATGGGCGACGCTTTCAGCAATCGCACCACGCTTGAGGGTCATCCCTGTCACAAAGGTCTTTCCGATGCCACCACCTCGTCCATGACGCTCTAGCACCAGGATGGGTAGGACGTCTCTTTGCAGACAAGGTTGAATGACTCCCTCCTTTACAGACAGCTCAAACTCCTCCGCTCCTGTCAGATTCTGATCGGGGATCACTTTGATCCCTCGTACACGCGCCTGTGCGCGATCGCTCACCGTTATCTGAAGCTCCCTTGCCGTCACCTTCATTCGTTTCATGGACCCTTTCACGGTATCCGGATACGTGTAAGGAGGAAGCTTCATGGTGAGATTCCCATGTTCAGCGACTTTTTTTCCTCCTAGATAAACCGATTCGGCAGTCATGTTTTCCAGCTCAGACAACACCACAACATCCGCTCGTTTACCCGGAGCCAAAACACCCACATCGCTAAAACCAAAGTGTGTCGCTGGATTGATCGTCACCATTTGAATGGCCTCCACCGGATCAACACCACAGGCAATCGTTCGCCGAAGAATATCATCCATATGGCCGTTCTGAAGGAGATCTTCGGGCACCATATCATCGGAAACCAATACCGCCCGGCGGGAGTCCATTCCCTCTTCGGTAATGGCTCGGATACACTCAGCCATATTGCGCTGGGAAGAACCTTCCCGCATGAACACCGTCACCCCATAGCGAAGTTTTTCCACCATCTCTTCCTTGGTTGTGGTCTCATGACAAGAGACATGCGTGCCACCACTAATGATATGCGCAGCCAACTCCTTCCCAAACAGAGCAGGGGCATTCCCCTCCACGGTCTTGCCCAGATGATGAGCATAGGCCACCGACGCAATTTGATCATCCAAAATGTGATCCGCATGCTGATAAACCGGATGAACATTACTAAACCCTTGGATTTCTCCAATTCCCTGTACGAAAGGATCCGCCATCAACTCCGTCATATCCTTAGCGGAAATATCCACCCCAGCCGTCTCCAAACCTGGAGCATCCGGTGTGCGACACGGAATCGTAAATTTCACACGCTGGGGGAGGGTTTTCGCCTCCTCGATCATCGCCTTCATTCCTGGCACACCCAACACATTTCCGATTTCATGTGGATCCGCCACCAAGGTAGTCGTCCCCGTCGGGATCGATAAGCGCGAAAATTCAGTTAACGTTAGCATAGCACTTTCAAAATGCATATGAGCGTCGATAAAACCCGGGGATACAAATTTCCCTGTCACATCCACCACTTGCGTAGATGGGCCAGTCAACTCCGAGCCTTCTCCCACAAGTAAGATTTTCTCACCCTTGATCGCTACATCCGCAACATAGATCTCTCGCGTGATCACATTGATCACATAGCCCCCTTTAAGCACGAGATCTGCATAGTGTGCAGGATCCAGCAATGTGTCAATTAGCCGCCGCCAATGAATGGCTTCTTTAATCCGGTGGGTATCCACAGATGCTTCACTCCTTTCTCGTTTGACATTGAATCGTATCAATGATCCCAACAATTGCTGCATCGACAGGCGCATTCTCTTGAGGTAGCGCCCTTGCTGCTACACTGCCTGTCACAAAAATAACCTGTTCGCCAACACCAGCCCCCACGGTATCCACCGTGATCAAAGGCGTGCCACGATCCTCGCCCTCTGGCGAGATGGGTTGGGTAATTAACAATTTGCTTCCGATCAGTTTTTCATCTTTTCGTGTAGCAACCGCCACTCCGATCACACGGCCCAGTTGCATTCTCTTCCCCTCTTCCTATTGCTTCTTGATCCGTATCCCTCGTTCTTTTGCTGTATCGGATGCAAGGGGGGTGATCAGCGCCTCGCGCGAAACCACGATGACTTGATCACCATGACTTGCAGCCCCTTCCACATCTTCTGCCGTCACGAGCTCACGCTGCTCGCAGCTCTCCATCATCAACCAAGAAACGATCGTTTCTTTTGCTAAGAAATTAACCCCGAGCGCTTGGATCTCCGCGAGGAGTCGCTGCAATTTACGCTGCAATGACAGGGGAGGCGGATTGCGTGTCCCAGTTTGATGTACCCTCTTCCAACCAGCAGGGTCAAAAATCCTCATTGGAACCCCCACCCTTTTCCCATGCAACAGGCAATGAAGCGTCAATGCCTGAAAGGGATCCTCATCCTCCCATTCCGTTAAGCGAGCGAGAAAGGAGAGAGAGGGAGTAGGGAGAAGAAGCACCCTTGTTCGTTGTTTCATTTGATCAAGCCACTCTTCTCCATTTCCCTTTAGTTGACGCACGGACCAGGGAACAATCGGGGAATAGGTCCCTTGACTCCATACCTCTGGAACAATCCCCCTCTCAAGGAGAACTTGAAAAAGGGATGAAGCCCCGTCCCCTCCCGCTCCAGCAGGAGTAAGAAGGATGACCACTCCTGTTGGACTTGGCGGCAATTTATTCTGATAACGACCGAGAATGTGAATCAGAACACGCTCCATGTCACTGGAATCACCCCATATACGGGTCATCGCTTGTCTTATTCATTCCCTTTGGAGAGGAGCGCGCGTTCCACTTCTTGATGAGGGCGGGGGATAACATGAACCGAAATCAATTCCCCAACACGACTCGCCGCACTCGCTCCTGCATCCGTCGCCGCTTTGACTGCACCCACATCCCCGCGTACCATGACCGTCACTAAACCAAAACCAATTTTTTCGTACCCACAGATCTCTACATTGGCCGCTTTCACCATCGCATCCGCCGCTTCTACCGCACCAACCAACCCCTTGGTCTCAATCAACCCCAATGCTTCTCCCATATCAATTCCTCCTTTTAAGTGGGTACTGCCATTGTTTTCCGAAGGAATTACGGCTTATCCGATTCCTCGCTATCTCCTTTTGTATCCCCCTGAGAGGAAGGAGCTCCCCTTTTCTTCCCCTTTACTTGACTGTTGTCCATCGTTGTCTTTTCAACAGTTCCATTGGGTGCCACCTCATTCTTCTCTGGCTGAACCCCTTCAAACTGAGGAAAGATCTTGCGATTGACTTCATGGTGCGCTCGTGGGATCACATGGGATGCCATTACATTCCCTACGCGCGCAGCCTCTTCGCGTCCCGCTTGCACCGCAGAGGTGACTGCCGCCACATCTCCCTGCAGATGGATGGTTACCCCCAGCGAGCCGCCTGCTCCAATGACTTGCTCCCACCCCGATAAAGTTACATTGGCTGCCTTTAATGCCGCATCCGCTGCGGAAACCGCTGTGGTAAAACCGATGGTTTCTATCATTCCTAAAGCTTGTTGTGCCATGGTTCCCTCCCTCCGATCACTCATTTACCCCAAGGAATCGATTTCGCGTTGGATGACTTTGATCACCGACTCGATCACCCCTAAATCCCCCCGTAGCAACAACGCACTCTGATCCACACGAAAGTGAAGGTCACTATCCGGTATGGTTTCCCAACCGCGTTGCAGCATGGCCCAGCATTCCCCTTCACTCATCCCCTCAAACAATACAGCGGCACCCTGTTCTCCAGCAGGTAGCACTTTTTCCAATAATGATGTCGGTTGCTTGGAAAAGTGGATGCTGACTCGCTTTAGCCCTGCACGATTTAATCGCATAAACAATTCTCGAAGCAGCGTGCGGAGGTGATCAGGGTCATCTCCACCCAAACGAAGTTGGATTCCCTCAGCGCCTGTTAGGATCTCCCGCTCAATTTCAGGCTGATCCTCCAAAAGCATCGCTGCGCTAAATACGGGCCCCTTCAATGGAGCAGGACATGTGATGATACCAACTGCGGTGCAGGTAGTGCCTGACACTTGTAAGGCTTGCGCCACACGAGGATGAAGACCTGCAAAAAACCAGATCTCCACTCCATTACGAAGGCGACCGATTCGTTCTGGTCTCTGTCTCCTTCGAGCCGTACTCAACCCGTGTGCTTGAGAAAGCGACAGCCGTTGCATGGATACACTTTCTCTATGGGAATTGGCTTCTTTCTCACCTATCTCCCAGTCTGGATGTTTCTTCTCTTTGTTTCCTCCCTCATTTTTGTGAGAAGCCTCATCCTTTAAGGAGCTTTTTTGATAGAGTGGAGAAAGCCTCTTTTGTTGTTGTTCGCGTTGATAATTCGGTCTTCGAATCCCTGTCGGCACCAATGGCGTCGATGATGGTGGAGAGTGGATCGGGGCTTGGGGTGAATTTGTTGCCTGTTTTTTTCTCTCGTCATCCTTCTCCTGATCCCTCGCTAAGATCTCCTCTACCATCTGTTTCATAAATAACTCCGCCAAGCCGGCTCACCTCCTTTTATAGGATCTGGGTTAGTTCCGCATGGGGGTGGGGAATCACATTTGCCGCGATCAGTTCGCCTCCTGTAAGGGTAGGCGCTTCTTTCCCGGCTGCAACCGCTGCTTGGACCGCTGCTACATCCCCATCCACAATTACCGTCACCAACCCTGAACCCACTCGCTTCAGATCAACCAATCGGACATTGGCCGCCTTACACATCGCATCGAGCGCTTCCAGTGCGGCTACTAAACTTCGGGTTTCCACCAACCCAATGGATTGCATGACATCCCTCCTCTACTCCACATAGTTACGAAGATCGATCGACTCCATCCCTGGAATCTTCGCCCGCCGAAACATCTTCTCCTGACCAAGGGGATAAGTGGCATCCATCCCCATCTTCGCCGACACGCCCCGAAGTTCATGAGAAGGCTCTAAAGGTGACCCATTGGCTCCAGGGATAATCATCAGGTCGTGATCGGCTTGGAATCGTGTAGCAATTGCCCACTCTACCTCCTCGGGATCCCAGATATTCACATCCCTATCCACAACCACTACATGCTTTAAATCCTTATCGCCTGCAAAGGCAGCCAACATCGCTTGTTTGGCATCCCCTTCCCGCTGTTTCTCGATTTGGATAATTCCGTGAAAACGACCCGCCCCAGGCATCGTGATATGCACATCCCGAATCGTTGGAACCACTTGCCGTACCGTGGCGAACAAGGTAGCTTCCCGTGTCAATGCCATCGGTAATTTTTCTTCACAGCTAGCGGGTAATATCGTCTGCCAAATTGGCTGATTCCGATGGGTAATTGCGGTTATTTCGACGATGGGCTGATCACTTTCTCCACCATAATATCCACCCAGTTCCGCAAAAACGCCCTCATATTCTCGTGCTTTCGGGAGCACTTTTCCTTCAAAGACGACCTCTGCCTCTGCCAACACATCAAGATCCACTGTCCGACAAGAAACCACCTTTAGTCCCTCTCCTATTAAGGCCCCTGCTACATCCAATTTATCGGTATCGTATAGGTGGGTACTCACTTGAGAGGCCAAAACCACCGCTGGAATGACGCCAAACATCACGGCAATCTCCATCGGTTCTCCGCGTTCTTCTAATTGCCGGTATTGTTCTTGTAAACCCGGCGAAGTAATCACGATATTCGTCCGATTCCCCCCCAGGAATTTCATTCGCCGAATCGAGGTGTACCGTTTTACCCCATCACGCCCCTTTACTACCAACAGCCCCGAGACATAGTAGTGACCACAATCCTCTTCATGGTAGCGACACACAGGGAAGTCGCTGTCCAATTCCTCAGGCTCAAGAATCACATTTTCCTGTACAGGCCCCTGTTCAATCCGTTGCGTCGGGATCGGATGCGTAATGGCATCCATTAACCGCGAAATGATTGCATCGGGTAGAATCCCCATGCTTTCCGCGACTCGTGTTCGATCACCTCCCAATCCAACAGCTACCGGTACGGAATACCCTAAAATTTTCTCAAACAGAAGGGGGGTTTTCCCCTGGAACTGCTTGACTACCGCTCCTAATTCAAATTCTGGATCCACCGGCTTTGTTACACGTTGGAGGATTTGCTGTTCCCTCCAATGCTGGAGAAGTTGTCGGATATTTGTAATCATTGAACCCCTTCCTTCTCCCCCCAGCGAGTCAGTAACCCATGATCAATACCAAAGGCGTCCAGTATTCGCGCAACCATGAAATTGATCAACTCCCAAATCTCAGTCGGTCGATGATAAAAACCCGGTGCTGCTGGCATAATCACTGCTCCCGCCCGTGCCAACTGGGTCATATTCTCCAAATGAATCAAGTGCAAAGGGGTCTCTCTCGTCATCAGGATCAATTTTCGCTGTTCTTTCAGAACCACACTTGCTGTTCGGCTGAGTAACGTATCCCCGATCCCATTGGCGATTCCACCCAGGGTGTTCATTGAACAGGGCGCAACCACCATGCCATCAGTCAGAAAAGAACCACTAGCAATCGAGGCGAACAGGTTTTGATTATCGAGGAGGGTCGCGTATTTTTTTAGATCCTCCACCTTCACGCCACATTCATACTGCATCACTTGCCCACCCATTTTTGTCGCCACTACATAGGTGTCTACACCCAGTTCACGTAGGGCACGAACGAGGCTATATCCATAAATCGAACCGCTGGCTCCTGTAATCCCAACGACAATCCGCATCCAACCATCCTCCTTCCCCATCACCCCCCGATTGCTTAGATGGCCCGCTCAATTGGAAATTTCTCCTTGGCTAGGGCGATATACTCCTCCGTGGACATCACTTCACCAAATAAAGCGATATCTCGTAATCCTGAGCGATGCATATCATCATCCTGTGAAGCCGTTGAATCGCTGAGACAAATGATGTTGTATCCATGATAAAGGGCATCGGATGCGGTACTACGGACACAGACATTGGTCCACACACCTGTCAGCACCACCGTATCAACCCCTTCCTCTCGTAAAAATAAATCAAAATCCGTGTAAGAGAATGCACTATGCCTTCGCTTTTGCACAATATAATCCCCCTGTGCTTCATCGGGTTGGAGCTCTTCGATAAATTGGGATCCCCATGTCCCTTTAATGGCATGAACCGGACGCACTCTAAAATCCGCATCATTTTTACGGTGTGCCTCTTGGACAAATACCACCTGAATTCCTTGGGTATGGGCAAAATCGACTGCTTCTTTAATATGGGGAACGATTTTTTCACCATTTTCACAACGCAACGCCGCTTCAGGACCAATAAAATCATTCAGCATATCGATTATGACAAGAGCATGCTTGTTTCCTTTCATTCGCTACTCATCCTTTCTTTGCAGGTTACATCCTTGGACAAAAGGTGGGAGAAGGGGCTTTCCTCTCACTTTCACCTTCTCCCACCTTTTTAGGCCCTAAATCATGGTTTAATAAATGAGACTACCTTCCACCCGTTTTAACTCGATATTGCTTTGGCGCTTAACGAACTGACCGTAGCCCGCTGTAGCTTGGATGCCCCCATGATCTTCATCATAGACAACACCGCCACGAACGATGGTCATCACTGGCTTTCCTTTTAGCTTCATACCATGGAACGGGGTGTACTTCGCCTTGGTCAAGGTTTTTTCCTGATCGATAACATACTCACGATCCAGATCGATCACAGTAAAATCCGCATCCGAACCCAGTTCCATACTTCCTTTCTTCGGATATAATCCAAAATGAATCGCCGCATTCCGGCTGGTTACTTCGACAAAGCGAGATAAGGAGAGGCGACCCTTGTTGAGCCCTTCGCTTACCATGACCGGAACCATGGTTTCCACACCCGGGATTCCAGGGAAGCTATTCCAAATGGTTAATCCATCAGCAACTTTTTCCGTTGCGATCTCATAGGGTGCATGATCGGTACCAACAAAGTCGATCGTCCCATCGCTAAGTGCCTGCCAATGAACTTCGTTATCCTCTTTCCCTCGTAGAGGAGGCGCAATTTTTGCCAGGTTGCCAAACTGTGTCATATGTTCCTTGGCATTCAAAGTCAGGTAATGAGGACAGGCCTCAGCAGTAATTTTGACACCTCGGCGCTTCGCATCCCGAATTAATGCCGCCCCTTCCTTTGTGCTCATATGCACGATATGTGCACGAGCACCGGTTTCCTCTGCAAAACTAATAATCAACTGGATTGCGGCTTTTTCCGCAAGGGCCATCCGGGCTTCTGCCCAGGCAGGGCTATCGGTACGACCCTCTTTCTCTAATTTATTGGCATAAAAGCTACAAATGTCATAGTTTTCAGCGTGAACACCCACAGGCAATCCGGTCTCTGCTACTTTTTGAAAGATTTCTAGCATCTCGGCATCACTTACTTTGGGAAAAGTAGGAACGGAAGGAGTCATATATACCTTAAATGCCGTAACTCCCGCCTCCACTTGCCCCCAAACATTGTCCAACTTTCCTTCACGAACATCTTCTCCCGTCATTCCACCCCAAAAAGCAAAATCAATATAGGCCTGATCCTTAATCGGATTCAGTTTCATATAAAGTTCGTCTTCACTTCTCACCGAGGGCTTGCTACAACAGGGCATATCCACGTGACAAGTGAGTCCACCTGCTGCTGCAGACATACTCGCTTCAGCAAAAGTCTCCCGATGGGTAAATCCAGGATCCATGAAGTGAGTATGGGGATCGATACAACCGGGGACAACCAGCTTCCCCGTTAGATCAATGGTCCGCTCTGCCATTACCCCACTGGCATCCTGAACAAATCCGACGATCTTGCCTTCATCTACCAATATATTGGTTTGTACCTGACGATCACCTTGGGGAATGTTTGCATTTTTCAGAAGCAAATCCATTCTGCTCACTCCTTTTAAAATGGGTAGTCGCTTTCATTTATATGGAACACTTTGTGATCCAATCACAAAGTGGCTTCCACGCTTTTTTGTTTTGCGGATTCATGACGCCAGGGACCACCGCTACCCCCTCACCCATCGCGGCTAACCAAGCAAGGATCATCATCACTCGCTTTCGTTCATGATGGTGTCCTACTGATTCATAACTGCTGATACCAGAAAAACGCCGTAGCCATAGAAGGTTCTTCCCTTCTATGGCTACGGCGTTTAGCACTCCGGTAAACAGAGTCCGAAACTTCCGTTTCAAGAAAAGTGGAATAGTCAACCGATCCGTCGGCAAACTCTCCAACTCGATTGTTAAATCCATGTCATCCTTTATCAACGATTACATCAGTGGACGATCAAGCAAAATGACAATACAAGCCACTTCGGTCTCTGGATCATAATCCTTGAGAATGGATCGCACCGTTAATCCAAATTGCATCTCCACATGACTTTTTAACCGTTCTTTAAACTCCCGCACAAGTGCGGCATCGACGCTCAGCGTCAATTCATCATACTTACCATCAAGGATCGCAAGGGCCGGAATTCGTTTCTGTTCTGTGAAAATCACGATCTTATCCCCCATGATCTCCACTTTCTGTTTCTTCACACCGATCCCATACATCTCTTGACTTACCTGATTGTTCAGTTGAGCGAGTTCTTTCTTCAACGCCCCGCGGGTCGAGGGTGAAGGTGAACTCTTCCCAATATTTGTGTTAGATTTCCTGACAGATAATTGGATATCCCTTTCCCCCTCTGACATCGCTATAACTGATGTTAGGTTTTGTTACATGATAGTACCAAACTATTCTTCTGTCAAGCTAAAATCCTTCACTTACCCTTGCATATCCAACCAATAAATCCCTTAACCTGGTATCCTATTCAAAAAACACCTCCACGACCATTTCAACTTCCCCCACTTCTACCCCTGCATAATCGAAAAAAAGATGGTGAAATCTTTTTAATCACCTGATATTCCCCTTGCACTCCACCACACCATAACCCACCATTCTTTTCCCCGCCACGAAGCCATAACTTGATCAATCCCTCAGGGATCTTTCGATCATCGGTCCCATCGCCTATGCTACTATGAGAATATTAAGGTTTGTGCCATTGAACATGGAAAGGAATGTGGCTTTATGACAGAAGCACAAGTCATTATCGGTATACCAGGACAATGGAAAGACCGATCAGAATTAATCCACAACGTGGTATCAAAAAGCGATGGATATATCATGGCAGGGCACATGATATTTAACACTGAGAAGAATAGTCATTTCGATGTGGAGATCTATGAACATAACCCCCACCTAAAGGAATCCTTTACACACGCAAGCAGAGGCACCTTTACTCCTTATTTGTTAAACGATATTGACCAACATACTTTTACGGTCTATGTCATCGCAGAGGTCAAGGGACTCCATTTACAACAACTGATCGAGGCAGGGTCCGCTTTACTTAAAGCTGGTGGATTAGCCATTAAGATTGAAACTTCCGGAACCGCCTACACCCAAGAAGATTGGCTTGAACTGTCCGCCACACAAGATCCATATTCTCTCTATACCCACTTCGCATCTCACATCAGCGGAGGAGACCATTATTATACCCGCGGAATGAAGACCTTTGGATTACCCGATGCCGCTGTCTCCTCCATCCTCTCATTGGAAAAGGCCTCTTCTCTTCTCCAAGGTTTCAATGTATACAACATGATGGAAAAACCAACGTTTCACGATGGCGAGACCTTTTGTCTAGGAGAAAACGAACCTATCTATCAATTACAATTGATCGATGATCACCGTTACGAAGAAGACCATGTGTTTTATAACCCCTTTGGTTTGTATCAGCTGAGACCGTTTGAAGTGTAGATCCTTTCTTTCGTCCTCAATATCATGTCATCCCTTATTCTTAAAAAGCAGTAAACCACCAATACCCAATACGGTATTGGTGGTTTACTATTAAGAAACATCATGATGCTTTTACTTTCAGATTGATTCACTCTAACGCAGTCATCATAATAGGGACCCCTGAACACCGTTATCCTTCCCCACTTCTTCCAAAAATTCATCACGTAACTGGATAATGGTATGCTCTTTCAGGAAATTCTCCCCTCGTTCTTCCCGCACACGTTTCATCCAATCATAAAAGCGGAAATGTTCCTCTGATACCATCAGGTCCTTGTATAGCATATGACTTTGTCCGTCCGCTAGATTTGCTTTCACCTTCCGCATGTGACGCCAAAAAAGATAATAAGGGCCTTTCATTTTGGTCATCAACCCGCTAGCATCCTCCACGATATACCCTTCGATTTCACAAGAAAGATCCTTGTTAAATCGCTGATAAAATCGATAAAAGCCAAGCCAATCGGTGAAAGTATGCACCTTATCCTTTACTTTCACTCCAAGTTTTTCGCCAAGATTAACTAATCGTTGCCACGATTCTTTTTGATACTGGGAAGTTCGCTTGACGATATCGAGTAGGATGAGATGATCCTCTTCATACTTGATAATATGGGGATCCTTCTCAGGTAAAATCACCTCAAAGACCAGTGATACACCTTCTTCCTTAACCACTTCTTTGATCTCGTTCACTTTCTCTTCATGGAAAGTCTCATAAAATAACTCTTGAAACCATAGGGCAAAGGGCCCACGAAGTTCTGATTTGGAAGAGAAGAGTAATGCGTCCGTGTCTGCATCATATCCAAGCATCCCTAGATACCCATTGGGTTTTGAATAAACCGTTACCGGATAGGTAAAACGATCCCTCAAAACCTTTAATTTGGTTTCCGGACGCTGTTCAATATTAAAAAATTTATTATAGGAGCGGTTGACTATCTCCTTCGTTTTCTCATTGATAAACAATCCCCGCGCTCGGACATTCACCTCATCCCAACGGTTTTTAGCAAAGGCCTTTGTCGTGAAATTATAGGAAAAAATATTTTCCCCGACTTCCTTTTTCTTCACTAATGGATTTTCGTCCATTGATTTCATCAACTCATCAACGGACAAATCCGGTTCATCAAATGCAACCGGCTCTTCAGCTTCCCACGGAGAAAAATGATCGTTTTTAATTTCGAAGGTGGTAAACCCTGTTTCATCAAGAGTAACTACCCGTAGATGCCCACCCTCTTCCACCTGACCTTCAAGATTGAAGGAACGTTTAGAAGCCTTCGTAGGCAATCGATAGCGATTGCGATGACCATGAATTTGATATTCAGCCTCTTCGCTCAACTCATCCCAGCGATCATCAATATCAACATCGTAACCACCTACACCTTTAATCGCTTGTTCTGCAGCGATCAGTGGAAGGCGCTCAGGAAGATTTGGAAAACCACCATGATTTACAAACACTTTTTTCCCACGATAAGTATATAGCGCAATCGGACGCACTTTTCGATAAAGGACTCTCACCGACTTTTTACTGATATTCGCTTTTGTTAACTCGATTGCTGTCTCACGATTAAAACTACTGGATGCCGCCGGACGGTCATTACTCCACTCCCATAGGTGGCGTTCATGGTTTCCTTCAATAAGGATCACATTATCCCGATCATGTATCGAAATGAAGTACTGTAACACCTCTGCATTTTGTAATCCCCGATCACACCAGTCTCCCGTGAAGATATATAACTCATCGTTTTTTAACTCACCCTGCAAGTATTCCATTAGCGCTTGATAACAACCATGGATATCACCGATGTGATGAATCTTACGCCAATGGTTAAAGTCTAATATTTTCGTCTCCCTCCACACTTTCCATTCCGAAGGAGGGATCACCGTGAGCCAACCGGGCAATGATTCTTCTCGTAACCGTTCCGCACCATTAATAATCACCGTTTCTGGCACTCGCTTATATGAAGGGCGTTGGCGATTTCGCTTTAATACCTCATCGAGGGCCACCTGGGTAAAGTCAATGACCACCGCTCGATAGCGATACTCTTTACAATATTTTTTATATTGGGCAAAGTTTCGTGCCGAAAGATGCGTCGCATCCACTACGGTTAATTCCCCTCGCTTCATTCGTTCCTCAAGTAATGTAAATAAATGCCTCCACACCGTTTTATCATTTTTCGCTGTTATCTCCAATTCCCCATCCATGGTATAAACAGGGCTTTGCGTTTGCATTCGAATATGATCAGCGGACAACGTATACGGCATAAGCCCTTCAGCTTCGAGCCAAGTTGACTTCCCCACTCCCGGCAAGCCGCGAACAATTACCAATAACCGCATGAACAAAGCTCCTTCTCTGGGATTATGAAAAAAACCTCCCCAAGGGGAGGTTTTGTTTTCAAAGTCGTCTTAGATTTTGACAACGTTTTGAGCTTGGTCACCGCGAGTACCTTGGGTGATTTCGAAGCTTACTTTGTCGCCTTCATCCAAGGTTTTGAAACCATCAGCTTGGATAGCGGAGAAGTGTACGAATACATCGTCACGACCTTCTACTTCGATAAAACCAAAGCCTTTTTCTGCGTTAAACCATTTAACGGTACCTTCAATCATGGGTTAATCCCTCCAGAAAATAAGTCAGTTGTACATATTAACGGCAAAAATTCACACATTATAAAGAACTACCATCGAGATTATAATTCTTTATAACATGTGAATTATATACCTCAATACCTACAACCGAGATCTATTATATCACATGTATATTTTTTTGCAACTAGGGCGCACCGTAAATTCCAAGCCCATTTTTATGAGGGCATTTCCCTCGCCGTAAAATCCTTTTAATTTATATAATTTAAATTTTATTTAGACAACAAAACCATTATAATTGGAATAAAATAATCCATTCACTAATATAAATCCATTTTTAATTATTGTTTTTCGCAAATAGATAACTAAAAAAATCGCTATTTCTGGACACTGTGTATCCACTCTTCCACCCTACAGATTTTCCCAACATAAGAACGGTTGTTAGAGAGAAAAGTAACGTTACATCCCTCAAAGGAGGTGACGAACATGGCTCGCCAAAACAATCGCTTATTGGTACCTGGTTGCGAAAACGCAATCAACCAAATGAAAACGGAAATTGCTGCTGAATTTGGAGTTCAACTTGGCCCTGACCAAACTGCACGTGCAAACGGTTATGTTGGTGGTGAAATCACCAGACGCCTAGTCGGAATGTCCATGCAAAGCCGAATTTAATTTGATTTCATAAGACAAACAAGCAAGGGAGTCCATACATAGGAACTCCCTTTTTTTATTTTATAATGTTTCTTTTTTCTCCAAAGGTCCCGCAATACCATGTAAAAGTGCTTCTGTCGTCCAGGACAACTCCGTTTTTTGATCTTCTTGAACCGCTTTATCTGGCAAAATATTTTTTGTAACGATAAAACCTAGACCCATAGATAAAATACTACGTGCGACTACATAAGCTGGCAGATCCTCACGAATCAGCCCTTTTTTTTGCCATGCATCAACCCGTTCAACGACTTCCTCATAGATGATCGTTGCGACATGATTTTGTACGGCTTCCCGAATTTCCGGTTGGTACAAACTTTCCACCAAAATGATTTGGATTTTACGCCAATTTTGTTCAACCAATTTCATCCGATCTTCATACAACTCCGGAATGATTTCACCTAAGGGCTTATCCGTATCTAAGATCTTCACCACAGGCTTTAGAATGAAAGGAACAACCACCCTTGATAATGCAGGGATGACCAAATGCAACAATAAACCCTTCTTCGTTTTATAATGCTTAAAGATCGTCGCTTCAGCGACACCTGCTTTCTTGGCAATTGAGCTCGTGGATGCACCTTCAAATCCTTTTTCTGAAAAAATATGAATAGCAGCTTCTAGAATACGACGTTGTTTTTCAGTTACCCGTTCCTTGGATAGGTCGAGACCATATTCCTCAGCAACCCAGTGCACCCAATCTTTCCACTCTTTTTCCTCCATGACCGTCACCTTTCCATACATTGGATAAAGATTTCATCAAGTGTTGGTAAGCGTGTATCCTCCTCGTTGGCAAACTCTTTTTTTATTTGGCTGACAATTCCTTGCGTCACTACTCTCCCTTGATTCATCATGGTAATTTGATCACAGCGCTCCGCTTCATCCATCACATGAGTGGTTACAAGGATGGTTGCCCCTTCATCAGCTAATCGGTACAACTGCTCCCAAAATGCTCGTCGCGTCACAGGATCGACCCCACTTGTCGGTTCATCGAGAAAAAGGAGCGGCGGCGAATGAAGTTGCGCAGAAGCAAAGGCCACTCGTTGTAACCATCCTCCTGGCAGTCGACCCACACGTTCATGACGCACTTCTCGTAAGTGAAATTCTTCAATCTGAGCGTCAATCCGTTTCTGAGCTTCCCGATGGATCCCATACAAATGAGCATAGAAACGAAGATTTTCTTCTACGGTCAGATCAGGATACAAGGAAAATTTTTGTGACATATATCCAATTTGCTGACGGATCGCTTTTTGTTGATAGCGAATATCCAGCCCTAACACTTGCCCTTTTCCACCATCCGGTAGCAAGAGTCCACACATCATACGGATTAACGTCGTTTTCCCAGCGCCATTGGCACCAATTAAACCACAGATTTCTCCCTTACCTACCGAGAGGCTTACTCCATCGACCGCTGTATGATTGCCAAATCGCTTCGTGATTGTTTCAAGCTGGATCATCGCCCTTTCCCCCCATCCGCTTCCAAGAATCGTTGGGTAAAAACTTCCTCATATAAAGGGTTTACTTCTTCCAGGGCGAGACCATCCCTACTGGAGGATAGTAACGTGTTAATTTTCCTTTGTACAGACATTTCTTCCCGATGAAGGATATATAAATCCCTGCCCTTGGAAAACACTTCGCATCCAGGGACCACTTCACGAATTTTGTCCATCCATTTAATCCGCTCACGACCCGCATCCCTGATTGCCCATATGCGAAAAGGAAAGTCTTCTAACAATCGCGAGGGAGAATCCGCGACAAGAAGTTGTCCCTTATGCAAGAGCATGACTTGGTCGCAATAAGCTGCTTCGTCTAGGTATTGTGTCGATGCAAGAATCTTTGTTCCTCCCTCAGCGACTGACTGCAACAACTTCCACATCTCCCGTCGGGATAAAGGATCCACTCCATTCGTTGGCTCATCTAACAATAACAGATCCGGCCGATGTAACACGGCTGCAGCAATCGATAATTTTTGCTTCATCCCTCCTGAGAGTGCTCCCGCCTCTCGATCGATAGCTGACGCTAATCCCGTCCAGTGAAGCAACTCCGCAATCCGTTGGGTACGTTCTGGATAGGAAAGTCCATTTAAACGACCATAAAAATGGAGATTTTCTTGAACACTCATCTCCCCATATAGACCAAAAAATTGAGAAACGTAGCCTAAGGTAAACCCTTCTCTCCCTGATATTTGACCACTTTCTGGACGGTACAGCCCCGCAATCACTTTAAGGAGTGTCGTCTTTCCTGCACCATCAGGGCCAATTAAGCCCGTAATGTTTTCTCCACCAAGAGTAAATGAGATTTGGTCCAGCGCCTTTTTTCCACGATAGGAATACGAGATGTTTGTCAGTTTTAACATGGTAACCCTCCTTTACCCCAAACTCCGACGAAATCGAGCGGTCGCTAATACCAAGAAGAGAACCGCCGCAATTGCTAAAGCAATGATTCCCCATTCATCCGTCAAAGGGGAAACTCCTTTTAAGAAGGAACCGCGACTGATGGGAATATAATAAGTAAGCGGCATCAGATAGGATAGCCAACGGATCCCCCATGGCATCGCTTCCAACGGAAACACAAAACCAGAAAGGATAAATTGCGGCACAAGTGTTAAAATCGCCAACTGCATCGCTTGTTGTTGATTCTGGGAAACCGTTGAAATCAATAAACCAATACCCAGTGAAGCGAGTAAAAAGAGGCAGGAAACACCAAGAAAGGGGAGTAAATCACCGCGGAAGGGTACATCAAAAAACCAAACTCCTACAGCAAATACCAACAAGAAATCAAACACCGCAATTAAGCAATAAGGAATTAATTTTCCCAGTAGTAACTCAAAGGAACCCAAGGGTGAGACGATCAACTGTTCCAATGTGCCTCGTTCCTTCTCCCTAACCACACCCATTGCCGTCATCAACGTCGTAATAAAGATCAGTACTAACCCTACCAACCCCGGGATCATAAAGGATACACTTTTTAAATCTGGATTATATAAGACATCCACCGCTGGTTGTAAATCGTCGGTATTGGGTAATGATTGCTCCATCTCTTTGGCAACCTTCTTCATCTGCTCAGCTGACAGTTTTCCAAATCCACTCTGCAACTGCGCTACTTTTTCCGGAGGTAGATTCTTGGTAATCGCTTTCCATTGTGGGGATTCCGACCATTTTGTCCCAGAGGAATTCGTTGTCAGTTTTTCACGGATATCCTGTTGCATTTTCTTCATGTTACTTTGTTGAACATCTGCCAGAAGCCCATTGATTTTCCGAAGAGCTGATTGGGCTTGAAACAGGCGACTTCCATCCACTTGAACCTGAAGACGTTCCTGTTTATTTCGAGCGAATTGTTTGTATTGTTTAGGAAATGCGATAATTACATCAGTTTCTCCCAATTTCAACCTGTTCTTCCCATCATCCAACTCTGATTCTTCCACTACCTTAAAATCTTCTTCTTCCTTCACTTGATCGATTACCGCGGAACTTTCTGCTGAGGCTGCCTTATCCACAATCACTACCCGTATCGTTTCCACATCAAAGTTTACCGCATAACCAAAAGCCACAAGCCATAGTACCGGCAACATCACCATCATTGCCAATGTACGCCGATCACGACGTAATTGAATAAATTCTTTACCTACAACGGCTTGAATTCGCTGCCACATCGTCTCCACCTCTTCCATGAAAGTATAGTGATTACTCACTAATAATTATATGAGGGAGGTTGGATGCCGTCAATACGCAGGTTGGTAATTAATCACTCACTTCCGCTAATTCCCTATCTTGCTTAGATTGGATGTGTGTCTAGGACGACTTATTACCTTTCTCATACAATAAACCTGAGCAGTCAAGAAGGAGGGATCGGGCAATGAGCTATGGTTATGCGTATGGGTATGGTGGCGGTTTCGGCCTCAGACGTCTGTTGATATTCCTCTTAGTCGTCGCAACCATTTTTGCGCTGGTCTGCTAAACGACGCCCGATATGACAAAAAGGAGTTCCCAACAGTGGGAACTCCTTTTTGCTATTCAATTACGTCATTACTCTGCCGATCTTTTTATCCAGCCGCTTGACAATAAAAATCATACCAACACCACATAAGGTCGAGCCTCCAAAAAAGAGGTACGTTGCGAAGATATGAAAGTGATCCATAATAATACCCCCGAGGAGGGTAAAGAACCAATTACCAAGGCCTGTCCCCACTGCTGAGTAAAGAGCAATCGCAGTCGTTTGAACTTCCTTGGGCGCGATATTTCGTACATATTGAATGGCAGAGGGGATAAATAAACCGATGGAAAGACCCTGGCTTATTGTTGTAATATACACCCACTCTACGGATGGTTCATATCCATAAAAAAACCACCGTAAAGCCGAAACAAGGGACGCAAACATGGCAACAGATAGCAATCCCCTCCGCTTAATCCACTTTCCAGCAAAGCGCATGACAGGTGCCTCTGAACCTGCTGCAAGTAAAAAACCAAGACCCACACCTGCTACGGTACCTCCAAGGTCTTGGATAAATAGACCAAAGTACACATTATTTGCCTGAATCGGACCAAAGACAAAAAAGGTTCCCATTAAAAAAAGCGGAAATTGGGGAAGTTTCATCAACTGCGTTAAACCCGTACGCAAATCGGTCTCAAAAGAAACGCGTTCTTGTGGAAGTTTGGTCGCGATCAAAGCACTCAGCGTCATCGCACCTGCAAAACCAATAAAGATGACCGTCAACCCCGACATCTCTGCCCACTCGCCAATAAGGTAAGCCGCACTGGCAAAACCAACTGCTCCCCATAAACGTATCTGACCATAGTCACCTTTTATCCGATGCACATAACTCATCGTCAGGCTATCCGAAATGGGGATAATGCTCGCTTGGAAAATCGCCAATAATATCGCAGTCACCAACATCCAACTGTATGCATTATGAACGAGATAACCCAACCCACAAATCCCTGTCAGTAGTGTGGCGAGGGTAAGCACCTGTTTTGATCGTTGGGTATAATCACAGATTAGCCCCCATATGGGTTGCGCAAGGACCATGACAATCGGTCCAACTGATAAAATCATGCCAATTTGTGTACCAGTTAACCCTTCTTCACGAAAATAAACACTTAAGAGTGGGAAAAAGCCCCCTAAACCAAAAAAGATAAAAAAATACAGCATACGAAAAGTGATTTGTCTCGGTTGACTCCATGCCATCCCACTACTTCCCTCCATTAAACACCAAAGGTAACCCGCAAAAGACGATAAAAAAACCCGGGGGTCTGACCCCGGTTTCTCAGTTATTCTGTATATTCTGTAACTACCCGTGTTCCAAGTCCTCCACGAGGGTTCCACAAAGCTTCCACTTTCATTCTTTTTGGCTTGATCGCAGCGACTACCTCTTCTAAAATACGTCGTGTCGCATGCTCTTGATAAATCCCCACATTCCGATAAGAGGTGAGATAATATTTAAGCGATTTCATCTCGATTAAATCATGATTAGGTACGAAACTGATCATAATCTCAGCAAAGTCAGGCAATCCAGACCAAGGGCATACGGAAGTAAATTCATTGGTTGGAATTTCAATTTCCACTTCTTTCCCAGGATACTCATATGGAATTGTTTCTAAAATATCCGTCATAATCGCTGATTCATCCTGAATATCAAAGCGGATATTTTGATATTTACTATGATCTACATTCACTTTCCCCACAAGCAATTTCCCCCTTCTGTATATACGAGACGGTATCCAGTCAGATCCGTAGTCTCAATCTCATGTACCCATTACTGAGCACACCTCAAACCGCCTGTCCATCTATAGGGAAGGGATTCCACCCTATTATGCACAAAGGCATCGTGTACCATTATAACGAAAAGTGATCCATTGATCATCAACAAAAAAACCAGCTGATCATGGGGAAATCATTAAATCCCCCATCCATCAGCCAGTTATTTCACACTTTTCTGTTGCAATAAAGCGATCGCGCCTTCAGCAATCGCATATGCAAGCGCTTCCCGAAATGGACGATGACGACACCAACGTTTTTCTTCCGGATGTGTCAGGAAAAAAAGCTGCAATTGTATGACAGGACACACCGCTTCATCCAATAATGGAAATGCGCCTGTGGAATCATACTTTTTTCCGCGATCCCATATCCCAAAAGGGCGAAAAAATGCTGCGATATGATTATGTAACCACGATTGAAGACTTCGTTCAGTCAGGCCAGCACAGCCCCCGATATACGATTCAAATCCTGAATCCTGGTGATCAGAAGATCCACTCAAATGGAGACTGATCATCACCTCGGCTTCAAATTCCTCCGCTCGTCTGGCACGCTCTAACCACGTCAACGCAACATCCTCACTTCGTGTGAGTCGCCCTTCTACCCCTTGCATCGAAAGGTATTCTCTTACACGACAAGCAATATCGAGACAAATTTCCTTCTCTTCCAAGCCAAAAGCAATGACGCCGGTATCTGCACCACCATGGCCTGGATCGATACAGATCCTTCTCTCCATCATACCGCTTCCTTTTAATTCGTTAATCCCAACAAGGATGTTTCCCCTTGGTATTCAGAGACAAACCTAACTTGTCTCATCAAAAAAGAGGGGCACATATGCCCCTCTTTAATTTCATTGAAAAAACAATACATTCTATGCTATAGTATTAACAGTGTCAAAAATATAGCATCATAAATACAATTCAAATTAATTTTATCACTTCTTAGACGCTATGTCAATAGCTTCACATTATTTATTTTATGTGAACAGGAGATGAAGAGGATGGGTATACGGCCTGAGGACCACCAACAAGAGCAACACCGAGTTAATCAAGTGATTCAAGAAATTGAACGTCAAATGAATCTCCTTCTGCAAAACACATCTCAATTAAAAGGGGACATTGTTTCGATTCGCAAAAATTTTTGGGAAGATATTCGCATCAACCTTGAGAATGAGTCCGAGGTAATTGAAACGGTGGCCAGTATGCTACAACAATCTCAGGTTCTTTCCGAACGAGAACGTACCCATCAACAAGGAAGTCGGCAACTCTCCTCCCTTTCCCGTCTGCACCAATCTCCTTGGTTCGGTCGTGTGAACTTTATGGAAACCGGTGAACAACATGAAGAAGCCATTTATATTGGAATCGCTTCACTCTATGATGCAGAGGGTGATGAAATCCTGGTTTATGATTGGCGGACACCGATTGCGAGTCTGTTTTATGATTATCCACCAGGACCTGTACAATTTGATACCCCCACTGGAACCATCTATGGAGATATGTCGCTGAAAAGACAATATATTATTCGTCATAACACCATTCAAGCCATGTTTGATACTGGATTAACCATCGGGGATCAAATCCTGCAAGAAGTTCTCGGACAACAAGCCAATTCAGAAATGAAAAGCATTGTCGCTACGATTCAGAGGGAGCAAAATCGTCTCATTCGAGCAAAGGATAGTCGAATTCTTCTTGTACAAGGCCCTGCAGGTAGCGGAAAAACCTCCACAGCCTTGCAACGAATTGCTTATTTGTTATATCGCGATCGGAATACCCTTACTTCAGAAAACATTCTCCTCTTCTCCCCTAACCCATTATTCAATAGTTATGTATCCACGGTATTGCCTGAATTGGGCGAACGAAATATGCAACAAACCACTTTTCAGGAATACCTCGAAAGTGGGATTGAATCCATATTCACTCTCGAAGATGCCTTTACACAATTGGAATATTTACTAACTGCTACCAAAGACGTTGCTTATGAAACGCGCCTCACCGGCATTTCGTTTAAGGCGAGCCTTTCCTTTATGAAAGCCATCGATCACTATGTCACGTCACTCGAAACACAAGGCATGGTCTTTAAAGACCTTATTTTTAAAGACCGTATTCTCATCTCCCATGAGGAAATCCATCACTATTATCAAAACTGCGATCCTGCTTTATCTATCCCGGAACGCATTCAAAAAGTAACCATTTGGATTCTTGCTCAAATGAAAAAACGTACCCAAAAGGATCGCAAGCTTCCCTGGGTATCCGAAGAAATTCAACTGCTTGATGATGAAACCCTAAATCGCGCCTATCAAAAACTACAACAAAAGAATGCCTTTACGGAAGACTCCTTTGATGATTTTGCAAGAGAGGAAGAACTTCTGGCAAACTGGGTGATTCAAAAACACTTGCAACCCTTACGAAATGATGTGAAAAAGCGATCTTTCATCGACGTCCCTGCTCTTTATCAACAATTATTCTCAGACCCATCTTTTCTCCATCGTTTTATGGAAGATCTTCCTGCAAATTGGCCTGGGATTTGCGAACAGACCACTTCTCAATTAGCAACAAACCAACTCGCTTATGAGGATACGACTCCCTATTTATATCTAAAGGAGAAGCTGGAAGGATTTCGAGAAAATCGCTCTCTACGTCATGTTTTTATCGATGAAGCCCAAGATTACTCCCTCTTTCAATTTGCATTTATCCGTCATCTTTTTCCTCGTGCCAAGATGACCGTTCTCGGGGATCCCTACCAACAAATCCATCCCCATAGCGGTTCCTATGACGATAACCTGTTGTCTACCCCCTTTACTACCCTTTTCTCGCAGGAGGAGATTAAAGAAATCCCATTGGGGAAAAGTTACCGTTCCACCCGACCCATTGTTGAATTTACTCGCCAGATCATCAAAAATCCAACGATTCAACCCTTTGATCGTCAAGGAGAACGTCCTCATTTAGTTCAATGGAGAAACAAAGACGAACATATTCAACAATTGATTACACGGCTTCACGAAATCCAACAACGAGGGCATCGCACCATTGCCATCCTTTGCAAAACGGCTCAAGAAAGTCACGATGCTTATGAAAGATTACAGGATCGTATCCAGCTACAGCTAATTCATCACGAAAGTTCCTCCTTTGACGATGGAATTCTCATTCTCCCTTGCTATCTAGCGAAGGGCGTTGAGTTTGATGCCGTGATCATCTATGATGTTTCCGCCTCCCAGTACAACCATAAGAGCGAACGCAAGCTTCTCTATACCGCTTGTACGCGCGCGATGCATGAACTTCACCTCTTTTATGGGGAAGAATTAAGCCCGATGATCGCCTCGATTGATCCGGCCTCTTATGTGCATGAATGCTAATCGGTATATAAAAAAGGTACCCTCGGCATCTATCAGGGTACCTTTTTTATTGCCGTATGAGTGCTTCTCGGTCCACAATCATGGTCACTTTCGGGTGTTCCAACAAGGCCGTTGCAGGAAATTGATGCTGGATCTTCCCTTCTAGTAAACGAGTGATGGCCTCTGATTTACCGCTCCCAGACGCAAGTAATACAATTTCACGACTCTCTAATATGGTCGCAATCCCCATGGTAATTGCACGCGATGGCACCTCATCTTCCCTTGCAAAATAACGAGCATTGGCCCGGCGGGTAGAACGGGCAAGCTCTACCACATGGGTTCTTGCATGAAACGAGGTACCGGGCTCATTAAATCCAATATGGCCATTCCTCCCTAATCCGAGCACCTGTAAATCAACCCCTCCCATGTGATGGATCAGATCTTCATAGCGGAAACATTCAAGTGTTAGATCCTCTGCTTTCCCATTCGGAAGATGGGTATGGGAGCGATCGATATCGATCCAGCGAAAAAAATGCATCGCCATATAAGTATGGTAGCTACTGGGGTGGTGCCTTTCCAAGCCGACATATTCATCAAGATTGACCGTTTGCACATTTCGAAAAGAGACCCCTTTTTCCTGATGGGAAGCCACGAGCATTTGATACATCCCCCGCGGCGTTGCGCCTGTTGCTAACCCTAGGGTCACTTTTTGTGTGTGATTCATCTTATTTAACAAAATGCGTGTCGCTGTCATGCTCATCTCTTCGTAGTTTGCCACCTCTAACACTTCCATGAAGAAAACGCTCCTCCATTTCTCGCAAAAGATAAACTCCCCTTGCAAAACGTAGCAATTCGCTCTCCCTCTTCATTATAAACATTCAAGTCTGCATCTTTACCGGACGCAAGACTCCCTTTCCGATGAAAAACACCCAGTTGTTTCGCTGGATTAACTGCGGTCATATGAACAATATCCAATAGGGTACATCCGGTATATCGAAGCATATTCGTAGCTCCATCGTCCATAGTTAATACACTTCCTGCCAATGTCCCATCGGATAAGGTTGCACAGCGGTCGGTTACATTGACCGTTTGACCCCCAAGTTCATATGTCCCATCAGGTAAACATTTCGCCCGCATACCATCTGTGATGAGAATTATGCCTCGGGCAGTTTTCATCTGTAAAGCAAGTTTCACCATCTCGGGGAGTGAGTGAATACCATCCGGGATCACCTCCACCATCAACTCCTTGTGCAAAAGCGCTGCTCCAACTACACCCGGCTCGCGATGATGAAGGCCTCGCATGCCGTTATAAAGGTGAGTGATATGAGAAGCTCCCAGCTTTATTGCTTGCTCCACCTCCGAAAAAGTCGCATCGGAGTGACCAATCGAAACAATAACACCCCGCTGCTTTAACGATTTCACTAGATTAAACCCTCCCTCGATTTCCGGAGCGAGGGTCACAATACGAATACTCCCCTTGGCAAGTGATTGCCAATGATTAAACTGTTGCAAGTCAGGTAACTGAATATAATCAATGGGCTGAGCGCCACGACGTTTCCATGCAATAAAAGGCCCCTCCAAATGAATACCGAGCACCTCTGCATACCCTTTCTTTGGTTGCATTTGCTGGTATGAAGTTACATTGGAGATGGCCTGACTAATTCGATCCACTGACTGGGTCAGCGTTGTCGCTAAAAAGGAGGTGGTTCCTTCACGAGGGAGAGCTTTGGCGATGGTAGTTAGTGCATCTAAAGTACCATCCATGATATCGGCACCTTCCGCACCATGGATATGAATATCAATCATGCCGGGTGTAAGATAACAACCTGGCAAAGAGAGTGTACGAATCCCTCCTTCTCTCTCTAACTCCTCAATTCTTCCAACCCTTTTAATCATCCCATTCTCAACAATAAGAAATCCATCGGAGATTGCTTCGTATTCTGTATAAACCGTAACATCCCGCAGGAGAAACCTTTCTTCATGTTGAGTCATATCGGCTCCCTCCACTTCAATCCATTTCAAAACGAGCAACCAGGAGATTATTGACCTCTCTTTTCTTTCCACTGCCAACGGATGAAAGCAAGAATCATAAGAACTGTCCAGATAAGAATCCAAAGATAGACATTCTGCTTCGATGCATACTCGTGGATCGGGTCAGCAAGATAGCCACTTTTTTTCATTTTATCCATGGCTGCACGCGCCTGTTTATCCGTGATATATTCATTATCATAAGCGGTGTTAATGGGGTAGATCTTCGTACGATGGTCCTGAATAAGAAGCCGTTTCGTATCGTATATTGCAATGGGTGTCCCGCCTACTTCTCCATGAAAGACCGTCCTTAATAAATATTGACCAGAGCTTAAAGGGGACGAGATCTGACTTTTCCCCGGACCACTTTTTATAATTTTGCCATTCATCTTTGCAACTGCAATCATAAAGCTTCCCCTTACATCCTTACCGACCAAACGAGCACTCATCTTTGTTTCACGATCTTCTTGCCGATCCACTTGTATGGTGATCTTTGGGATCTTCACCGTTATTTCCGTAACCCCTTTTTCTCCAGAAACTCCCGTCCAATGGATACGTACGTTGCGTTGACCAGGCTTTCTCATTGGGAGAAAAGCCATTCCATCTTGGGAATTCACCCTAATTTTAGGCTGAAGGGGGCCTTCTTTCATTGTTCGTCCTGGAACCCTTTTATAGGATGGATAGATAAAATGCCATTTCCCCTTAGGAATTCCGTGTTGAGGGAACGATTGTATCCAAACACCCTGGACCTTGCCTGTTGTCGGATCAACAACCAAATAATCCTTTGTCCGTAACCATTCCTCTGTCAACGAATCGTTCTCCTGCAGGGGTACTTCAATGCTTGACGCTGCATTCATCAAGTCTACATGGTGAACCACACCTTCCGAATGAGTGGTTCCCCATAGACTGATCCATATCATCATCCAAACAACCACGCTTACAACGACTCCTTTTCTCCCCTACTTCATGATTTCTATAAAATTATTCCTATCTACAGGCAGGTTATCACTACAAGTACAGGATCGACGACCCCTTCTCTCTGCCATAATTTCTACTCCCCGGTTTGAATCCATTCATTATACCACCCCGAGTCATAAAGAAAAGACCGACTCTGGGACGAGTCGGCCTACTAGTTCCACTCAACTTAACTTAAATGAAACGAGCACCGTTTAACCACATACCACCATCCATGGTAATGCAATCACCATTAACATATTGGGCATCATCGGACATCAGGAAGGCAGCAACGCCAGCGATCTCTTCCAATTTTCCAAAGCGACCTGCAGGGATGGAAGCGAGGGCAAGTTTATGCATTTCCTCATTTAAGATCAGTTTATCCACTCCACCTGTATTTTCTACAGCACCTGGAGCGATGCAGTTGATACGAATACCGTATTTACGTCCCCACTCCACTGCTAGCGTACGGGACATTGCCAACACACCTGCTTTTGCACTCGCTGAATGGACAACTCCTGCAGCACCTGTCCATGCATAGGTAGCTACAATGTTCACAATAGAGCCTGATTTCTTCTCATCAATCCATTCCTTTGCCACTCGTTGGGTGCAATGCCAGGTCCCATTGAGTACAATATCAATCACAGAATTCCACCCATTAAGAGATAACTCCTCCGCTTGAACAATAAAGTTCCCGGCAGCATTATTTACAAGCCCATCAATTGTTCCAAAGGCTTCCTTCGCTTTCACGACGGTTTCATCCACTTGATCCGGCTTACGAACATCCATTGGAACTGTAAGTACTTGACCAGCAAGAGAAGCCATGTCTGCTTTTGCTGCTTCTAATTTTTCCGGGTCACGACCTGTGATCACAACATTCGCTCCATCTGCACAAAATCGAGTCGCCATCGCTTTCCCCATGCCATTTGAACCGCCTGTTACGATAATTGTTTTTGCACTCATTTCTCTCACTCCACATCTAGTTTTTTAATAATTTAAGAACCAATAGATTGACTTGGTTTCGAATGACGCAAAACCACTTGTTCAAATAGATCCATCGCTGGGATCGTTTCACTCCGGATGCTATGAACCTCTGGACGGAAGGTACGATCCACATAATACTCAGCAATGCGAGCTAGACGATCATCCCCAGATTCCTCTAGATCCATCTGGGCCTCTTTTAATAAACGGATGCCTGTATAAACATGGGTGAGCTGATCCAAAAAGGTTCGAGCATGGGCGTTTTGCACCATCGCATCCGCAGCAAGTAAATAGCGCACATCCAAGAAAAGTTCTTTTCTTTTCTTATCAATACATTGAGAGGCATCCGCCAGCTCAGGTCGGTCCACCTCCGCAAGCGTCCTTTTCATTTCCGAAAAGAGTATCCCCTCACCCTCACACTGCTTCGCCTCTCGAGCGAGAATTTTCAGAACTTCCAGTGCCATAATATTGGAAGGGCCTTCCCATACCGTACTCACCTGGGCATCTCTCAATAAGCGCGGCGTGACAAAATCTTCAATATATCCATTGCCACCAAGAAGTTCTAGCGCTTGTTTCGCATGAGCAACACTATTTTCACTTAAACGGTATTTTGCCATAGCGAGCAGTAGACGAAGGCGTGTCAACTCTTCCAGGGTTTCATGTCCCTCTGTGTGACAACGATCCATCCCCTGCATCATTTGAGCAGCTAATGCCCAACCTGCTTCAATATCTGTCATGATGTCCAACAGGGTTTGTTGAATCATTGGAAAATCCTTCAACAAGTGACCAAAAGCGGATCGCCTAGAAGCGTGAATGATCGCTTCAAGATATGCCCGGCGTGACATCGCTAAGGAGCCCGTCGCCGTACACATTCGAGAAACATTAAGGGCTTCTGCCATATACTTAAACCCTTTATCCGGTTCCCCGATTAACTCCGCCTCTGCTCCATGAAGTTCCAATTCTCCACTTGCAACTGCTCGCACACCCAGTTTATCCTTCAGGCGCCGAATGGTTATGTGATTCTTCGAACCATCATCCAGTACCCGGGGCATTAAGAACAAACCTAATCCCTTTGTTCCAGGGGCATCGGATATGCGAGCAAGTGTAATTGATACATCCCCATCACAGTTACTTGCAAACCATTTTTCGCCGGTAAGTAGCCACCGATCGCCATCTTTCACTGCCGTTGTTTGTGTCGCCCCTACATCCGATCCTCCCTCGATTTCCGTCAGGAAGGTAGCTCCCTGCATCAATTGCTCAGGATCCATTGCAGCCAAACGAGGAAGGAACTTTTTCTTTTGCTCATCATTCCCAAACTTCTCAATGACGAAGGCAACGGACATCGTTAAGGTAACCGGACAAGTAAACCCGGTTTCGGCCCCCGACATTAACATGTGGAGTAGTTGTGTAAAGAAGAAGGGAATTGGTTCGGGTACATCTTCACGGTATCGCCATCCCACCACCCCTGAACGGAAACCCTCTGCCACCGTTGTGCGATACCCTTCGTTGTACCATACTTCGTTAATTTCATTACCATAACGATCATACCGAAGGAGCTGTGGTGCTCCCTCACGATCCGTATGGCGAGCCCGTTCATCCATCGGTCCAGCAGCATAGGCCCCCATTTGTACGAGCTGCTCTTCTCCCCATTCCTTAAGGGCTGGTGAAAGATATCGTTGAACATAACGCTTCATCGTGTAATCGCTTTCATACCAATTGACAGCATTACTATCTGTAAAACGACTGTAATCCATCACGCCCTCACTCCTTCACTCGTCAGGTTAGAGAATGGGAAATCACTTATTCATAAGAGTAAGTGAATACTAATTCAATGCTAACCAAGAGTCTGGAACACGTCAATAAACAATTTTTTTACCAGAGGAGATTTTTTCATCATGTCGAATGTTTTTCTATAGAAGGATTTTTTGAATGGACTGGAGAGATGTGATGTGTTCATAAAACAATGTCTAACCACTGTGGATGAAATCGCCACCGTTACACCAGAAACCCCCATCAAGGACATGCTCAATCTCCTCAATGAGCATCGTTTAGACTCAATTCCTGTCATTGATTCCAACGGCCTTTTTCTTGGTATTACTGGCTATACCTATGTGATGAAGGCATTTTTAGAAAATAAATCAAACCAGGTTACCCACCTTGATGTGACCCATGGCACCGTCAATGAAGCTCTTCATACGATGGACCCTCTAACGATCAATAACGATTTTGAAGAAACCCTTCCTGTTATCGTTCGCTACCCGTTTGTTCCTGTCGTTGATGAAGATGGCTTTACTTTCCTCGGAATCGTCAAGATTAGTGATATCGAAACCGCTCTTGCCTCCACTTATGGTCATGATTTACCTGGCGTCCGCTTTTTGATGGCGGTCGTTCTTGATGCCCCCCATGAATTGGAGCATATTGTTGAATCGCTACAAACCTTCGATGTCAATATCATCAGCCTTGTCACCTTTGATGCAGGTGATGCCGCTGTACGACGCATTATGCTAAAAGTTCAGCCAACACCCCACGTTGAAGCGATCCAAAAAGAGTTGGAGCAACGCGGTTTTCGTATTCTCAATATCAAAGAAACCCACGCCACCAATTAAATTCTTTCACACCCATGGATCCATAGAAAAAAGAGCAGGCATTTTGCCTGCTCTTTTTATGCAAAGGGAAGACCACTATTCCGTATATCTTCTTGCGGATCTTCCTCTTCTTCCCCCGTTGACTTCTGATAACCATAAGCCAGGGTAAATAGGTGATTTTTTACAATGTCGCTAAAATCCTCAGGGTTACGGTTCACAAAATGATATAACTCACGATCCAATGAATTTTCCATATCAAAGGAAACGCATTTCATTTTCTTGTAACTCATCGGATCATGGCCTTTCCAATCTCAAAATAGCCGCGCACATTCGCCATTTGTGGGTTTTCTAATGCAAAGGCATGACGGAAATGATCTTGAAGATAGGGTTCTAATTTGCGGGCCATTCCACCGACCAACATCACAATATCTCTTTCTGACCACGTCTTAGAAACGGTCCCGGCAATAAGATCTGCCATCTCTTTAATATTGGAAACTTTGACGGTTTCCCAACCAACGGGTAACGTTCCTGACTCTCGATCAATAAACACCTTGTCACGGAAAGTCGCATAATTGGTTGTTTTTGCTCCCACATCAATGATGCGCACTAGACCCATACGCGGTGCTGAGAAAAATGCCCCTCCACCTTCGATCGTGGTATATACGTTTTCCACATAAAATCGCTTTTCGGCGCGATTTAAGCTGACGACGTGAGGTCCCTCTAGAAGACGCTTGATTGCTTTTTGCTCGACATCTGTAAAGTTCCCTATTGGAAGACCCGTGACGAGGGTGATCCGCCCACGCGCACCTGCTAGATGAAGAGCTGCCATCATTAGAATCAGTGTTTCTTCTACCGCTTTAGAATCTTGCATCGCCTGTCTGGTAAATTCACCTTCTCTTTCTGCCAGTTTTCCAACAAACCACTTTCTTCCCTGATATTCAAGCTCAATATCTCCCGCCAATTCCTGCTTATAATTTCGCTGTCTCCAACTGCTGACCTTGCTGGGAAAGAGGAAAGTATGTCCCTCTGTAATCACTTTTACATAACTTCTTCCGCAGTCGACCGCCACTATCATGCCGCATCCCTCCGCAATAAGGTATACGCGCGTTACTGGTCCGCCATGCATTATGCGGAAAAACAGACCCTCGCTAAAGTATATGGTGATGCACCTACTTTTTTTCCAGTGACACCTATTCCATAAAGGTACCGTTAAATTAATTAAACCCAGAAAGAAAATAAAGCTTTCCTAATCCCTAACAAACATGAATAAGGGATCGACACATTGAAACAATAAACCTGCCTCGATCTCGAAAGGATGTATGGAAACCCCATGAACAAAACAAGGCTCAAAATAATTGGTAGCCAAGTACTTGGCTGGTTCTTTATTGTGCTTGGTATTCTCGGTCTCTTTTTGCCTATCCTCCAGGGTGTAATTTTTCTCATGCTGGGTTTTTTAATCCTTTCAAAAACATCGCCATGGGCCAAACGTAAACTTCATCAATTCGAAGAACGTCATCCCCTGATTGCAAAACAGATGAACCGCCTACGAAAACATCCTCGTCTGCGACGAATTTTGCCATAAAAAAGAGCCCCAGAAGGGCTCTTTTTTATTAATCTAAAAGGATTGTCAGGGGTCGATTATTTTACACGAGCCACAGCCAATCCATCACCAACAGCCAGTAAGGTGGCATCTAACCGCTCATCCTGAGTTAGGATATCATGGGCCCGTAAAATTCCTTGTACACTTGGGTTATTGTCATCTTTATCAAAGATCGCATCCCCAAAGAACATATTATCCATAGCAATCACTGCACCTGGTGTACTCATCTTAATCGCTTTTTCCAAATAAAATGGGTAATTTTCTTTGTCTGCATCAATAAAAAAGAAGTCAAATTGCTTACGCTGGGAGTCCAATACCTCGAGACTTTTTCTAGCATCCCCGATATAAACACTCGCCTTATCAGAGAGGCCCGCTTTTTTTAAATTTTCTTCAGCAAATGCTGCATAATCGGGCTCCAACTCGAGGGTGAGAAGCTCGCCTTCTGCAGGAAGGGCTCTGGCTAGCCAAATCGAGCTATAGCCCCCAAGTCCTCCTACTTCTAAGGCGTGGTGGGCACCACACATTTTCACTAACATATAGAGTGTTTTACCGATTCCGGGCGGAACAGAAATCTGTGGCATTTCTCTGTCCTGTAACCCTGGGGCAATCGACTGTAATACATCATCTTCCTTGGCGTATCGATCATTTACAAATTGATATCGATCCATAGTATCCCTCATTCACTCTTGATAATAGGTTGGGGGAGTCACCCCGTTCATCCGTAAGTAAATAACCATCTGCCCTCGATGATGGGCTTCATGTTCTAACATCATCCGGAATGCTTCTACACATGGGATGGGCTCTTCTCTAAAGGGCGTCTGTATCACTTTATCCCAACCCGCAAACCTTTTTAAATGATCTTCATGCAAAAGAAAGGTCGTTCGTGTAACGTCCC
The DNA here is from genome assembly GCF_900116235.1 of Marininema halotolerans. GTDB lineage: Bacteria > Bacillota > Bacilli > Thermoactinomycetales > DSM-45169 > Marininema > Marininema halotolerans. Next base: position 70,266 of record NZ_FPAA01000008.1, read on the forward strand.
GTACCGCTTCCATGTCTACATAATTCTCCGGCGTAAAGATTGGATTCCATTCCCATTCACCTTGCTCAATCCCTTTTAATATCCACGATTCCGCAGCTAACAAATGGAGAGCTTGTTCACGAAAGCTCATCATTTCACTGGATGGCTTGTATTCCCCTTTTTCGTTTGGCATCGCGTCAATGACATGAGAGGAGTAGTTACGAGAACGCTTCCAATATCCGATTAGGTACTCTTTTTCGATAGAAGATAACATTCCAATGCACGCTCCTTGTCTTTCGTCAATCAAATGAATTCATCTAATATTTTCTCTTTTTTTATTGTTTTTGTCTACTCTTGTTTTCTTTCCCAATCGGAACGTAAAATCCCCATTATTACACGATCTTGGTACCCCTTCGTCGTCCAAAAAGATTGCCTCAATTTCCCCTCCTGTTTAAATCCGCACTTTTCATAGGCACGTATCGCTCGAATATTATCCTGAAATGTGTCCAATTGAATACGATGAAGATTGTAGCGACGAAAAAGTAAATCAACAAAGGCGCGGATCGCTTTGCTACCATACCCTTGGCCCCAGTATTCTTTATTGCCAATCGTAATTCCAATGGTGACAGCATGCACGACGGGTTCATAATTTCGAAACGTTACCCGTCCAATCGCCCTCCATCCCTTAGCCCCTTCGTTTACATCGATCATCCACCATCGTCCACTATGCAGAGAATTCATCGTTGCTAAGCGTTCCGCTAACTGTTCCCGTGTAAATAACGTTTCTCCATGGGATCCTGAGGACCAATACATCACTTCTTCGTCAGCAAACCAAATCGCCATATCATCTAAATCTTTCTCCTCAGCATATCGCAAACGTATTTCCTTCATCTGGCTCCTCCTGCAAAGTTAAAAAAGTCATTGCACTACCTGTGCAATGACTTGGTTGTGGAGCGGACGACGGGAATCGAACCCGCGTTACCAGCTTGGGAAGCTGAAGTTCTACCATTAAACTACATCCGCATCATTTAATTTAATCCCTCAATAGGGAACTTTATTATATCACCAATAAAATTAAACTGCAAGGAATATTTCCATTCGATTAAAATAAAAACCACCCCATATTCAGGGTGGCTGTTGGGCATCATTTAAAAACCTGCAAGCGGAGCTACAAAGGCAGTTAAAAGAATCGCTGCAGCACCGATCCCTACTGCCCACCACCCTAACATGCTTCCACGACGTGCACTGATGATACCAAGAACGATCCCGGCTGGTCCCATGAGAAAAGGAACCAAGAAAAATGCAAGGGCTGATAAAATAATTCCCACAACACCAATCCCTTGACCACCACTCTCAGTCGAATCCTCCACTGAACTATCATCGCGATCCACAGGATCCGGTGAATAGACATTGGGGGTAGGCGCTATTTCAGCTGCCGCCTCTGCATCATCGTCCCGATCGTTAAAACGTTCATACTGCCCCATATCCTTTGTCGCTAATTCATCGTGATTACTGATGGGAGCTTGCTGAAGATTACTTACTCCAGCAGGAGCAAATTCGCTCGCTGTCTCCTCGTCGAAGGAATCGGAAGGACGATCTTCCTTCGTTCTCATGGGGACATCATGATGTTCCCTCTGCCCGTGATTGTGCTTATGCTTTTTTTTGTGTTTGCTCATCGTTTAATCCTCCTCTCTAATCAATCTGACCTTAGTATGCTCCGACAGGCGCAGGGTACAATGGCAGATTGATGCAAAAACCCCTCCGGACACATCCGGAGGGGTTTTTATCATCCTTTGATTTCGGCAAACCGATAATCCCTGGGACCAGTGGGGTGGGATAATACCCCATGGACAGTCGATTTCTTCATTTCAATGTTGTTATAGTAATATAAGGGAATCACAGGCATTTGATCCATCAATACCTCTTCCGCTCGATGCAAAAGCTCCATGCGTCGCGCCTCATTCTTCGCTGTGTATGCCCCATGAAGTAATGCATCATATTCCTTATCACTCCAACCCGTCTGATTCATTGGGTGATTCGTTTGAAAGCTTTCTAGGTAGTTGTAAGGATCATTATAATCCGGAAGGAAACTGGAGCGAGCAACCATATAGTTGCCCCGGGTTCGATTATTTAAAAACACCTTCGCTTCTTGGGCTTTTAGGGTCACATTGGCACCCAGGTATTTATGCCACATTTCCTGAATCACTTCAGCTACTTTTCTGTTCTTTTCATCCTGACTAAATAAGATCTCTACTTTGGGCAATTTCGTAATGCCCTCTTCTTTCATCCCTTCCTTCAATAATTTCTTGGCTTGTTGCCCATCATGATCACTAAGGTATGCCACCTTCCCATCTTTTCGAAAATCTCCAGAATGGGTCATGGTGCCCGGCGAAACATAAGCCAGTGCAATCTGTTGCCGTCCTTGAACCACTTGATCCACGATGGTTTGGCGATCGATGGCGAGGGAGAAGGCTTTTCGGATTTTTGCATTGGTAAATGGCTTCTTCTTCACATTCAAACGATAAAAATCCACGCCCCCACCATCGGATACCGTAGCATCGCCTTTTTCAATTAGCTTTCCCAAAAGGTCCGGCGGAATTGAGGTACTATCGATATAATTCATTTCACCTGCTTGATATTGTTGATACACCGTCGCTCGATCCTTATTCATCCCCCAATCGATTTCTTCCAATGACACGTTTTTCGCATCATGATACTTTTCATTCTTCACTGCAATAATTCGATCATCATGTTTCCATGCTTTCATCATAAAGGGGCCATTGGATACGTAGCTTTTCCCCTTACTAAAAGGATGCTTCTCTTTTTTAATTCCCTTGCTGTAAACGGGCATAAAGGGGGTATAGGCTGTTAATTGTTCAAAATAGGGCGTGGGTTGCTCCAAAGTGACAACCAAGGTATTCACATTCTTAGCTTTTACCCCAACATCTTCTGCCTTCGCCTTCCCCTCATTGTAAGCCTGTGCATTTTTTATCGGGTTCATCAGTGAAGCAGCGCTGGAGGCCATGTTCGGATCCATCACCCTTTTCCAAGCCACCTCAAAATCCTGTGCCGTCACCGGCTCCCCATTGGACCAAAGAAGATCGTCACGCAGAGTAAATGTGTAGGTTAACCCATCCTGAGATTTCTCGATGGTTTTTGCGGACGCTGGTTGTGGTTGATGGTTTTTATCTAAGCGCATCAACCCTTCAAATAAGTTGTTGACTACCTCCATGGAGTTTCCATCGAAGGCCTTTGCCGGATCAAGGGAAGTAGGTTCACCTGAAGTGAGATTTAAACGTAATTTTTGCTGTTTTACATTCTTTGAAATTGCATCCGAATCATTATTCATACATCCTGCTAACAATGCACTTCCTGCAAAAAGGAAAGATAACCCAATCATCATCATTTTACGCATGGTCAGGCCCCTCCTTCGTTAAAATTTAACAATTATTTAACCTTTACCCATTTCCATTTTATAAGGAAGAATTCCTTCTCATCTCCCCTGAAAAGAGGTGCTCCTTCTTTGCATCCCGAAGATGTTTAAGACCTTGTTGATTCGATCTGCTCAAATTGATTATTTGGCTTCCAACGGAAAGGAGAGCCCAATGGAAATACGATATTGCAACGTTCCAGTGGCCAACTTATGGCGATCCCCTGAGCACGGTTTGGAAGAAGAACCTCTAGTAAAAAAGAGTACCGAAGGATATGCAGATTGGATTAATTCCCTTAATCTTGATCAACGAAAAAAACTGAATGGAAGACTGGAATCCCAATTTCTTTATGGTGAACCAGTAATGATCTTGGAGGAAAAAGAGCATTGGGTTAAGGCCTGCCTCCCCCGTCAGACAACAGAAAAGGATTCAAAGGGATACCCCGGCTGGGTCCGACACGATCAACTTACCTTCCATCCCCGTTTCGATGAAGCTTACAAACAATCTCCCTTCACTTGGGTCGTTGCCAACCAAACGATTCTCTTTAATCAGAATCGAACAAAAGCACACACGCTCTCTTTTATGACGCGCCTTCCTTATATCGATCATGAAGGAAGCGATACCCTTGTGCTATGTCCAGAAGGTCAACTCAAACGGATAACCAATGGTGATGTCCAAGTCGCCACTCACTTGCCCATTTCGCCCCCTCTTCAACGTATCGCCACAGCAAAACAATTTCTTGGCCTTCCCTATTTATGGGGTGGGATGTCTTCCTTTGGGTTTGATTGTTCAGGCTTTGTATATCGAATTTTTGAAGCCCATGGCATTACCATTCCCCGAGATGCTAGTGATCAAGCCCATCATGGTAAAAAAGTAACGGAGAAAGAACTTCAACCAGGGGATCTTGTCTTTTTCGCCCATAAAAAAGGGCATGGCGCGATTCATCACGTTGGTTTATATATGGGAAGTCAACAGTTTATCCATTCTCCCCATAGTGGTCAGCCGGTTCGCATTAATCAGCTGAGTGATGCTCCTTATCATGAAGAATTTTGTTGGGGTGTCCGTTACCATTTCCGATCCAGCCTACATTGACCCTGCCAACATATGAAGAAATCGATCTTGTAAATCCTCCCCGTTTGCTTCTTCGCTTAATCCATTAATCAAAAGGGAAAATACCATGATGGGAGATTGGTTCTGCAAGAAATATCCACTTAATGTCCTAACATTGACCAAACTACCGGTCTTTGCCGCAACGTCCCAATTAGAAGGCAGGGAAGTCTTTCGATCCGCCAATGTCCCAACCTTCCCATAGCGAGAAAGACTATTTAAAAAGAGCGGAAACATCGGGCTGTGAAGTTGGTATGCTAATAATTCAACAATGGCATTGGGAGAAGATAAATTATCCATGGATAAACCAGAACCATCCACATATTGAGTAGGACCTTGTAATCCCCAATTGTGCAAAACCCTTAACACGCGATGGATTCCTTTTTCTTCACTGAAGTTTTCACTTGACTTACCTAGGGTACGCAATAAGATTTCAGCCGACAGATTATTACTCTCCCGGTTAATTTGCAAAACGATTTGGGACAACGGATTTGAATAATGGATCAAGCGTAACCCTTTTTCATCCAATCGGTCTCCGTATAAAATTTGAGTCTTTTCTGAAATTTGAATTCCTTCTCTCAGACAAGCTTGGCGAAATCCTTCCACAAAATAAGAAGGTCCCGACCAAACGGCTCCTGTGACTTCGGGCTCCCTGCGAGATAGCTTTCCTGAAATATAAAAATCATTGGTATGATCTTCTCGTTGCACCACGACTTCTGATTCCCCATCCGTCCAAGTGCAATGGGAAGATACACGAACCTTTCCGAACCCGTGTGAACAAAATTGCGGAATTTCAGTTTGGGGGTTCGCTTGAAAGTGAATGCGATTGCCCTCCATGATCAGCCCTTCAATACGAGGGCAGTATCCAGAGGCAAGATGATCCCACTTCCATCCCGCGCCCCAAGGATGATCATCACACCAACCATTATTGATCCACCATTTCTTAGGAAGACGTTCGACGCCTCTCACTCGTAACCGTTGAGCGATTTTCTGTGCATCCTCAAAACAAAAGCCGGGGTCTCCTCCTCCTTGGATCATTAGCTGATCTGGAGTGATATGCACCTGTGTCTCCCAACGATATTGACTACCCAACTGATCTAAGGCAACGGCAGACGTCCATAATTTATTATTAGATGCTGGGATAAAAAGTTTATCTCCATCAATATTGCCCCCTTCTCCCAAGGGGACACAAAATAGAGCGCAACCCACTCGTGCGCCCTTCTCATCACGCTCTTTCTCCCAATCCGCTACTAACTTTTCCACCTTCAGAAGCAACTCTCTCATGGTACCCCCTCCGAATGTACATTGTACGATCCAGTTGCGGCCTAACCTACTCGTTAGCTTTCCAAACAGTATAAAAGGCCTGGGGTTTCACCCTCCTTTTTGAGATAATGCTTCCCATGATGATAAAATGTATCATCATCATTTTCTAATAATTAAGAGAGAACAACAAACTCTCACCCGCGTCTTCTTATGTATTCCTCGAGTCGATCTAAACGACGCATCAAATCTTCTACCTTCCGGTCACTATCCACCGATGCTTGTGGTGACATGGATGGTTGCGTTGCCGAAATCTGATTCATTGGTTGATTCAGTTGATTACCTGGACCTTGTTTTATTTTTGTTTTTCGCTCTTTCTTTAGTTCTTCCTTCAGCTGGAGGTTTTCTTCGAGCAAGTCCTCGAAGTTTTTAATAACGACATCGAGAAACTCGTTCACTTCATCCACGTTATATCCTTTCCGCGTCGTTTTGAAATCTTTATTAAAGATATCTCGTGGTGTCAAACGCTCCATCTGCACACGCCTCCTGAATTCTCATAAATTATTTGAAATCAGCAATCTTTTGCTCATCTTTGATTTCGAGCATCGTTTCTTACGGATGAGCTCATTCAAAATATAGGAATCAACACCCCTTATTGTACCATATCGCTACATTGAGAGAGAATGCTTTCAATGATATTCTACCCGTTGATATTGGAAAAAATGAAGACCTCCAGTGGAGGTCTTTTGACTTGCTTGTTACTGTGAGGACGGGAATGTACGTCCTACCAGATCCATAAATCCATTAACCAATCCCGAAATGGGTTTTCCTTCACGTACAGATCTAGCGTAATTTTCCAAAGCATCGACAAAGCCTGGGTTTGCTGAAACGTAGACACGTTTTAAGCTTGAATCAATCTCCCGCGCTTTTTTGGCAACTTTATTCTTTAATTTGCTGGTCATGCCACCTTGATAATTGTTGGCAAATGCTACTCCAATATACGCAGTATCTCTGATGACGACGGTTGTTGCAGCATCAATTTCATTCATTTTTACTAAGGCATCCGATACATCATCAGCAGTACGCATTTTTTGCCCAACCGGCGGTTTTGTTGTATTGCTTGGATTCGTGTTCCTCATACTTTCATTGTATCGTACCTGTTGCGTATTCGGCTTTTGCATCGATTGGGGCTTTTGGCTGATTGAACATCCTACAGTAGTAAAGACAAGGGGTACAGCAATTGTCAAGACAAACCATTGGTTACGAAATCGCATTGTGTTCCCTCCTTTTCTGAAGCAAGATCAGCCTTAGTATTTATCTCTCCGTTGAAATTATGTGCAAAAAAAGCTGGGTCGCATAAGCGTCCCAGCTTTCATTTATTGCCTATTCCATTGCTTAATCCTCATCAGACATGAAGAAGAGGAGGGCAAAACGGATTAATTCCAGAAGCGCATACAATGCGGATGCGACATACGTAAGCGCAGCTGCATTAAGCACTTTGCTAACTCCCCGCTCCTCTTGGCTACTGACCATCCCTTGATGGACAATAATTTCTTTTGCCCGGGAACTGGCATTAAACTCCACGGGTAAGGTGACCAATTGAAAAGCCACAACCGCCGCATATAAAATCACACCTAGACCAAATAAACCCATGGCTTGGAGGAGAAGACCTCCCATTAACAAGAATGGTGCGATTCCTGACGCAAAATTTGCAATCGGGACCATACGATGACGCAAAACCAAAGCACCATAAGCATTTTTATGCTGAATGGCATGACCACACTCGTGAGCCGCTACCGATACAGCAGCAATCGAATTACTGTAAAATACAGGTTCTGATAAATTAACCGTCCGGGAAACCGGATCGTAATGATCAGTTAATTGTCCACGAACAGGATGAACTGCCACATCACGCAACCCATTCTGATCCAAAATACTCCGCGCAACTTCTTGCCCAGTCATGCCCGATTTGGCTTGCACATTGGACCATCGTTTGAAGCTACCTTTCACCCTGAATTGAGCCCAGATGGTAAGTCCAAAGGCTGCCAGGACGAGAATCAGCATCAACAGGTTGATCATCAGTCTTCACTTCTCCTTTTTTCTTGCTCTTACATTCATTATATGGGTCTACCTGGATACCGTCATCCTTAGTAAGAGCCAATCTAAAAAAATGGAGAGAATCCTTGATTGGATTTGACTCCAAGGATATCCTAATGGGTAGTATGGTATCCTTAGAGTCATTATACCATGGTGAAGATCCCTTCTTATCAATCTTTTGATTGTATTCAAGAAGGCGTCACAAATTGCAACACGAGTCCAGCAATAAGGACCACGGCTAAAATCAGCACAACCCAAAGTCCGACATTGGATTTACCCATTTTCATCCTCCTATTTCGGTATCTCATTCTGATTGGAGCCTGAACAATTCGGGAAGGATTTGATATAGGCCTTATCAGAACATATCTTGATGAGGGTGTAACACCAGTAACATTCCTCATCCATGAATTGCTTCCCTTCTTTTTATGACGAAACACTTAGGAATGAAACCTCTACATAAGGAGAATGTTATGGATTTATTTGCTAATTTCTTTGATATGCAAACGATGAAGGATTATTATTTCTTATTGGAAATTGTCATGATGTTGCTCGCTGTAAAGTTAGCAGGTCATTTAAGTAGAAAGATGGGCCAACCCTCGGTTTTTGGTGAACTCCTTGTTGGGGTAATCCTCGGACCTGCTATACTCGGTTGGATTGAAATCAATCCAGAACACCCTGGTTTCATCAAACATCTAGCAGAAATTGGTGTGATTCTGCTTATGTTTCTGGCCGGACTTGAAACTGATGTGGATGAGTTTAAAGAAAATGCCTCCACTTCTACACTGGTTGCCGTGGGTGGAGTCCTCCTCCCATTAGTGCTCGGTTTCCTTTGTGGAAGCCTCTTTGGCTACAGTATCCCAACTTCCATCTATATCGGCACACTCTTGGTAGCGACCAGTGTCAGTATCACGGTTCAAACGTTACGAGAGCTGGGTCAACTGCAGAGCAAAGAAGGCGTCACGATATTAGGCGCAGCTGTATTAGACGATGTATTGGGCCTCATCCTTTTATCCATCGTGATTGCCTTGACATCAGGGAAGGGTGGTGGAGATTTTACTGACATTGGCATTCTTCTCATTAAAATTATTCTTTTCTTTTTCGTTGCCATTACCATCGGGAGAAAGATCCTTCCCCGCATCTTTCGGTGGGCATCCCCTCTGATGACCTCGGAAGTCGTCATCACCTTTGGAATCATCACTGCCCTTAGTTATGCTTATTTCGCCGAGATCTTTGGACTTGCGGGCATTGTGGGTGCTTACTTTGCTGGGTTGATTCTCAGTAGCACCCGGCACAGGCAAGAACTTTATGAAAAAGTAGAGGTGGTTTCCTCATCCTTCTTTGTCCCCATCTTTTTCGTCAGCATTGGGGTTTCAACCGATGTTCGGTACTTAAAACCCGAAGCAATCGGACTCCTTGTCGTCTTACTCCTCATTGCCATTGCATCGAAAATTGTCGGGGGTGGATTAGGAGCCCGTATATCCGGGCTTCCATGGAGTAGCTCATTGGCTATTGGTTCAGGCATGGTGGCTCGTGGTGAAGTCGGACTCATCGTCGCCTCATTGGGACTCAGTCGTAAATTGATTGATGGACAGTTATTTACGGTTATGGTCCTGATCATTCTATTAACAACCTTAGTCACTCCACCCTTACTCAAATTAAGCTTTGCCAGAAAGCTCCGCAAAACCAACACCTGATCCAGCAAAAAAGAGGGCTTGCCAAGTGGCAAGCCCTCTTTTTTGCTTCATTCATCTGGTGTTTTATCTGCCTTACGTAGTTCGTGAAAAATCCGCTCAATAGTTGACTGTTTAATCCCATCATGGTTACGAGCTGAAACTGAAAGGTATAAGTCTGCACTAAATGTAGGAAGGTGTTCTCTTACCTCTACTTCGGTTTCATCAAAGGTTTTTCGAAAGACCCGTTGGTTATTGATCTTTGACCACCCTAAGTTTACAAGTTCCTCTTGATAGAGGTCAAAGTCAGCCTCCTGGATATTTAACAACACACTCGTCACTTTCATTATTGAACCCCTTTCATCATCAATCTGCAAAGTATAGGTCGGTGTTTCGCCGCATCGAAACATTGAGTACAAGACCTGCCGCTATCAATTGCGTTAGAAGAGAGCTCCCTCCATAACTGATATAAGGTAGTGGCAACCCTGTAACGGGTAGCATCCCAATAGTCATTCCTATATTTTGAAAGACTTGAAAGACAACCATCCCCACAACACCTGTCACAATTAACGTACCAAAACGGTCATCGCAGTGAATCGCAATTCTCATCATGCGATAAATCAAGAAAATAAATAAGCAAAGAAGAACGGCTCCCCCTACAAAGCCCCATTCCTCAGCAAATACAGCAAAAATGAAATCATTATGGGGTTCGGGAATCCACCTACCTTGGGCCTGGGTACCATGATGAAACCCTTTCCCCATCAATTCACCAGAGCCAACGGCGATCATCGATTGTGTCAATTGATAACCGGCCCCACTCGGATCCGAGGCAGGATTGACAAAGGTGCTGATCCGTTTAATCTGATGATCCTCTAAAATCACATGCAGTAGGGGGCTATCGGTTAAATAAAGAGTGAACACCGCTGCCATCAGCACCACCCCAACCGTCCCAACGGTTACCACTGTACGCCAGTAGAGACCCCCTGCTACTAGAATACTGCAAAGGATTCCAATCAGGACCAGGGCTGTACCAAGATCGGGCTGTTTTAAGATGATGAAAAAAGGAACGGCAAAGAGCAAAAACACTTTCCACAGGGTACGGGCATACACCGGTGTGGATCTCACTTCTGCTAGAAATTTAGCAATCAGGATAATCATAATGATCTTCATAAACTCGGAAGGTTGAAACTGAAAGCCTCCGATACGAATCCATTGTTGGGCTCCTTTTACTGTCACACCGATTCCAGGAATCATGACCAATAGTAAGAAGAGAAGACCCACACCATAAAGCACGTAAACAAATCGACCTTGAGCCAACACACGATAGTCAAAAAGGAGAGTGGCAAACATAAGTAGAATACCTGTTATGTACCAGGAGATTTGTTTTTCAAAATAAGTAGGATTCGTAGAGTAAGTTGCTCCTGAAATGGCAACCATGCTAACAATAGCCAGCATCCCAATTAGCATAATCATAAGAAAATCAATTTGCCGAATCATACGGCCAATTTTCATGGAATAACACCCGTTTCCTGCAGACTCATTTCTAGTGTAACATGTCTACCAAACAAGTATACCGCATTCGTTCTCGCGGATAAAAGAGGGGTTAAAATGAGTAATTCCATTTAATTTTACGATGAAGGAGATAAGTAATGTGCGTGGTAAACCGGATTTCTGGATGATGTTTATTATATTTTTATTAACAGGATTTGGGCTAGTGATGGTGTTTAGCTCAAGTTATTATGAAGGCCTGACCAGACATCATGATAGTTATTTCTTCTTCAAAAAACAACTATCATGGAGTTTTGTTGCTTTGGTCATGTTTTTTATCATGTCAAACATTCCCTACACGATCTATCAAAAGAAAGTAGGGCTTATCCTAGCAATCAGTGTATTTCTGCTTCTATTGGTTTATATTCCAGCTCTTAGCATAAGTCTGAATGGAGCAAGACGATGGTTGCAGCTGGGCCCTGTGGGTTTTCAGCCGTCGGAAATAGCTAAGATTGCAGCCGTTATATATACTGCCGCCATTATGACCAAAAAACAAAATCAACTTGATCACTTCTCGCGTGGTCTTCTTCCCCCTATTATTGTACTCAGTTTCATTTCTGCGTTAATTGTATTTGAACCCCATTTTAGCTCGATTGTTATCCTGCTAATCTCATGTATGACCATTATTTTTGTTGCAGGCGCACGCGTTAAACATTTGCTTCTTCTTGCGAGTACAGGGATCCCCTTCCTTATCTATATCATGCTATTACAACCCTATCGCATCAAAAGATGGGCAGCGGTTTATGATCCCTGGAAAAACCCCTCATCCGATGGTCATCAAATTATTCAATCCCTCTTTGCCATCGGACCAGGTGGATTGTTCGGTAAGGGTTTAGGGAATAGCATTCAAAAATTAGCCTATCTGCCCATGGCCCAGACTGATTTTATCTTCTCCATCATCGCAGAGGAACTTGGATTTTTGGGCGGACTGTTACTCGTTACCCTATATGTTGCTTTTATTTTACGAGGCATTCGCATTGCAGTACGGGCGCCTGATCTATTTGGTCATTTATTAGGAATCGGTATCATTACCATGTTTGCCACCCAAACACTATTGAATCTAGGGGTTGTTACCGCCATGTTACCACCAACAGGTATTCCACTCCCCTTCATCAGCTACGGGGGAACTTCGTTGGTGATATGTATGATGGCAGCAGGAATCCTCATGAATATCTCCCGATATCAGACCGTAGCTTCCACTCAGCAACAACCGACTTCAGGCAATCGTCCACAGCGACGACGCCCTCACCTAGTCACATCCAATTTTAAAGGGTAAGCAAAAAATCGCTTTTGGCTTTTAGCCAGAAGCGATTTTTTGTTTACTGATTGACGAATCCTTCTGTAGGGCTACTGGCCATGGCCGTCTCTTTCTTTGCAATCCGGCCCGCTAAATGAGCTAATCGTCCTGCTTCAACTGCCAATCGCATTCCACGAGCCATAGCTACCGGATCTCCAGCATGCGCCACCGCACTATTTAACAATACGCCATCTGCCCCTAGCTCCATGGCCAAAGCGGCATCAGAAGGTGCGCCAATGCCTGCATCCACAATTACGGGGACTGATGCATCTTGAATAATGAAGGAAAGATAGAGAGAATTGATAATTCCTTGACCGGAACCGATCGGGGAAGCACCTGGCATAATTGCATGGGCGCCAACTTCTTGTAATCGTTGAGCTAATACTGGGTCATCTCCGGTATACGGAAGAACGATGAATTCCTCCTCTACGAGTCGCCGTGTGGCTTCCAATGTAGCTATTGGATCAGGTAGTAACCTCTTTTCATCTCCAATGACCTCGACCTTTACCATATCGCATAATCCAGAAGCACGAGCAAGACGAGCCAATCGTACTGCCTCATCCGCGGATCGAGCTCCCGCCGTATTGGGTAATAACCGGTATCGTTTTAAATCAAGACGATTAAGGAAAGATTCCTCTGTTGGCTGATCCAAGTCCAATCGTTGGAGTGCAAAGGTTAGCACCTCCGTACCCGATTCTTGAACCGCTCGCGATTGAATATCAAGGGATGGATACTTCCCCGTCCCAAGCAATAACCGAGATTGAAATCGATAAGGGCCAATATTTAGCATGATTACCCTCCTCCTACAAATTGAACAACCTCTAGTTGATCTCCCTCTGTCAAAAGCGTATGGGCATGTTCCTCCCGCTGAAGAACCGTACCATTCTTCTCTACCATCACCAGTTGCGCCTGTACATTTAAGGTCTCTAGTAATTCTCCTACCGTTTGCACTTGTTTAGGTAAGGCATGATTTTTTCCATTTAAACGAATGTCCATCTTCCTTCTCTCCTCTCATACCCCAACCATAATACGATTCGGGGAAAAGGGTTCTAACAGAGGGGTTTGCTCTCCAACGATTAGATCAGCCATCAATTTCCCTGTAATCGCAGAGAGAAGAATCCCATTTCGGAAGTGACCCCCTGCGATAAATAGATTGCTTGTTGTTCCTGAAGCCCCTAGATAAGGCATGCCATCAGGGGTTCCTGGTCGAAACCCATACCATGTCCGTACCCACTCCGCTTCTTCAATGGGGGGGATCCACCCCATGGCAGCGTCCGTTAGTAATTGGATTGCTCCAATTGTCACCCCCGGTTTCAACTCCTGTTTTTCTGTCGCTCCTACAATGATCTGACCGTCCGCTTTCGGTACCATATAACAGTCCGATCCAAATAACGTATGGTGAAGTATTGGAGTCGATGGACGAAGGGCGATTGACTCCCCCTTCACTGGGAAAACAGGTAGGTACTCTCCCATCATCTGAAGCAAGGAACCACTCCAGGCACCTGTTGCAACAACCACTTTCCCCGGGCGGAAAATTCCCATTGAAGTGTCTAAGGAGGTGATGCGTCCTTTTTCTAGGCGACACCCTCGCACATCCACCCCTTCGATCAATTGTGCTCCGCCCAACTGTGCCGCTTTGGCAAATGCCTGAACCAAACGCGGAGCAGAAACCTGGCCATCATCTGGTAAATAAAGGCCACCCATCACCTTACTTGATAAAAAAGGTTCAACCTCTTTTACTTCAGCTACAGTTAACCACTCTGCTCTTTCACCTAAACCACGTTGCCACCGCTCACGTTCACGGAGTTGTTGGCTCTCCCTTTCCGATCTGGCTACTCGGAGCAATCCTGCCTGATTCCACTCAATATCCAGTCCGGTTTCAGCACGTAATTGCTCTTGTAACTGGGGAAATAATCGACGGCTTGCCAAACAAAGATCCACCATAGGACCAGGATGTTCCATTTCCACCTGTGCGCCAAGCATCCCCGCTGCAGCACTGGATGCTTGAGCACCCAAGCGATCACGTTCAAGGAGCGTGACACGAAGGCCTTTTTGTGTCAAATACCAGGCAATTGCGCAACCAATTACACCGCCTCCAATGATCACCACCTCATCATTCATTGCCGATCCCTCCTCTCCAAGTTTAAATTTAAGAAATACCTTAATCTTCTTGTAACAATATCAGGTGAATTTGCCTTCGCAATCGTCGAAATCACCGCCACACCTGCACAACCCGAGCTCGTAACAAAACCGATATTATGTTCAGTAATTCCCCCAATAGCAATCACAGGAACATTGACCGATTCACAAACACACTGCAATGTTTCTGTTCCTCGGGGGGCTTTCCCTGGTTTTGAATCGGTTTTGAATACATGACCAAAGTAGAGGTAATCCGCCCCTGCCTGTACTTTCTTGCGAGCAGCCGTTACTGAATGAATAGAACATCCAACCATTGGAAGGTGCCCATACCTTCCACGAACCTGCTCTGGTGAGGGTCCATCTTCAGGCAGGTGAATACCCACTCCCAAGGTCATGGCCACTTGCGGCGATCCATTAATCACCAACTTTTTCTTTGGCACACCTTCCGCCAACAGCCGTTTTCCCCACTGCAGCACCTTTTCATCCGGCTGTCCTTTATAACGGAGATGAACAATCGTCAGCCATGGAAGAGCTGCTTTTACAACAGAAATCCATTCCACACTCTCCATCTTTGGTGAAACAATCAAATGAAGCTGTGGTGGCGGCATCAAAAAACCGGCATCCAAGGGGATGCCGGTCCGTTTACTCACAAATGGGTCCACGTACCACTCCCCACTTTCTTACGCTGGTATCAACCAGTTCAAGTTCAAAGGGTTAAGGTGTTCACCTCTCTCAGCACAATCAAGTGCACCCCTAGTGGAAGGTAAATATGAATTTTTTTCGTTCGTCTTTTCCTATTTTATCAACCAGCGAAAGAGGTGGTCAAGTATTAGACAACCCTTATAAACCAAATCAGTCGATCAATATAAACGAGGCTGAGGAACTTCAATTTTAATATCCCCATGAACATAGGCTTGGCAAGCTAATCGGTAACCTTCATCTACTCTTTCTTCTCCTAATCGAAGCACCTCAGGTTCTCCAACCTCACTTAAAGAATCTTCCCCTTCGATCACTTTGATCCGACAGGTCCCACACCGTGCCGATGTGCAATTAAAAGGAATCATCACTGATCGAGATATGGATTCAAATAATAGATTTTCACCCTCTGCCATTTCAAAAACGTGTTCCTTTGGTCCTACAATTACTTCCACTTTCGGCATAAACGCTTCCTCCCCTGCAACTCTCTTTTTTCCGTTATCTACCGAAAATAAAGGTCCAATTCTCCTACACGTCCTTCTTACTTACGAATGGAATTGTAACGCCTTTGATGGTGGTTATAGAAAAACCATGCGAGTGCAACAAGCAGTAATGGTACCAACACCCAAAGAGACAGTTCTCCATAATGATGCAGGGTAGTAAACGTTTGCTCCCAATTGGCTCCCACTAAATACCCTAAGCCAATAAAAGTGGAACACCAAAACAGGCCCCCTGCATATGCATAAGCAGCAAAACGTGTCCAGGGCATGTGAGAAATTCCGGCTACATATGCCGTAATATGACGCACCCCAGGAATAAAGTATCCAAAGAAAAGCACCCAGTTTCCATATTTCCGAAACAAAAACTGTGTCATCCTTAAGCGCCGACGGTTGATAAACATTTTATTACCATACCGCCTGAGAAAGGGATATCCTAGCCGCCCTCCCAAGAGGTAACTTATTGTAATACCACAGATCGAACCAGCAAGTGCACTAACAAATGTAAGTACAAGTTCTAACTGCCCCGTCGATGCAAGATAACCGATAAAGGTCATCATAATTTCATCTGGTAATGGCAGCCCTACAATCCCCAAAACGAGGAAAAAAAAGATGCCCCAGTATCCATACTGTGAAAGGAGTTCTAACATGGTCTGTTCCATTTTCCAACCCCGTTCGCTCGTACTCGCAATGTGTTTAGAATATCATATTTGACCCTTGTCCAAAAGAGAAGCGTAGATTTCAAGTAACCTATTACCCATTATATCCATGAATCCCCTCAAAACTTTCATTTCCATACGAATCCTTTTGATTGTAAAAAAAGAAGACCTCTCATAGAGGTCATGATTATCTTTGCGAGCAAGAAACCCCCTAGCTTCATCTATGGGGATGAAAGCGAGCGTCAGACGAGGGAGGGGTGTGCCTATTACTCTCGCAAGTCTGACTATCCCCGTATATAATCAAATACAGAGGAGGTGAACTCATGCACAAAGCGTTTAAATTCCGGTTGTATCCAACGAAGGAACAAACGATTCTCATTAATAAATCAATCGGATGTAGTCGCTTCACGTTTAATTATTTTCTAGCTAGATGGAACGAATCCTATGACAGCACAGGAAAAGGTCTGACCTATGGAACCTGTTCTGCCCAACTGACCTCCTTGAAAAAAGAGATCGATTGGCTTCGTGAAGTTGACGCTACATCGCTCCAGAACACCTTGAAACACCTCGCCGATTCCTTCTCTCGCTTCTTCAAAAAGCAGAATGACCGTCCTCGTTTTAAAAGCAAGCGCAACCGTGTGCAATCCTACACCAGTCAGTGCAACCATCCGAAAAAAGGGAAACCCACTGTCGAGGTGGTAGCCAATCGGATCAAGCTTCCGAAACTTGGTTGGGTGAGTTTCGCCAAATCCCGTAAAGTAGAAGGACGGATTCTTTCGGCTACCATCCGGCGTAATCCTACGGGGAAGTACTTTGTATCGATCTTGTGTAAGGTGAACCAAAGCCCCTATGTTCCCGTAGCTAAAGGGAAAGCCGCGGGTATCGATTTGGGACTGAAAAACTTTGCGATTCTAACGGACGGAACCAAAGTAAAACCGTCTCGATACTTCCGCCAGTATGAAAAGAAGTTAGCCAATGCACAGCGTATCATGAGTCGTAGAACCAAAGGCGGTTCCAACTGGCACAAAGCACGGATTAAAGTGGCCCGCATTCATGAAAAGGTCTCAAATGCCCGTCATGATTTCCTACATAAACTGTCTTCCAAGCTGATTCGTGAAAACCAAACGATCTGCATCGAAGACCTTGGTGTCAACAACATGGTGAAGAATCACAAGCTAGCCAAATCCATCACGGATGCATCTTGGTCGGAGTTTGTAACCATGCTCACCTTCAAGGCAAAATGGCATGGTAGAAACATAGTGAAAGTAGGAAAACAGTTCCCTTCGAGTCAACTATGTTCTTCTTGTGGCTACCGCCATAAGGAAGTAAAAAACCTCAAACTTCGAGAATGGACATGCCCCACATGCAACGCCTACCATGACCGAGACATCAATGCATCCAAAAACATATTGCAAGAAGGACTTCGTATACTTGCGGTCGGGCAGAACGTCTAAGCTTGGAGTTGATCCTGTCAGGTGATGGGAGCCCCCAAGAATCCCATGCCTTCAGGCATGGGGAGTGTCAAGCATCTACATCTCCCAATACAATATCGACAGCCCCCAAGATGGCAATCAAATTGGATACATTTTCTCCCTTTAACAGGTGAGGTAATATTTGTAGATTACTAAAGGAGGGGCGCTTCCAATGAATTCGCCAGGGTTTATCCTTCCCTTTGCTAATTACATGAACACCCAGCTCGCCTCGGGGATTTTCTACTGCTGCATAGACTTCTCCTTCAGGCGGTCGCAATACACGGGGAACTTTTGCCATGATCGCCCCTGATTCAGGAAACGAATCAATGGCTTGTTCAACAATGGATAAACTCTCTTTCATTTCTTCCATACGAAGGTCGAATCGAGATCGACAATCTCCTTCGGTCGCAATGGGTACCTTAAAATCAAATCGCTCATAAATAGAGTATGGAGCATCTTTACGTAAATCCCGGGGCACTCCTGTGCAACGCAAGCACGGACCGGACAGACCATAACGAATTGCGGTTTCTTGATCATACTTTCCGATTCCTTTTACCCTGGATAAAAAGATTTCATTTCCACCAGCAAGGTCCATATACTCTTGATGCTTCAGCCGCAATTCTTTGACTAATTCCGAAACCTTTCCAATCCAGCCAACGGGGGCATCCCATTTCACACCCCCCACGCGCATATAATTGTAGGTAAGTCGAGCGCCACACAATTCATTAAATAAGTCCACAATTTTTTCTCGATCACGAAAAGCAAATAAAAACGGACTCATCGCTCCGATATCCAATAAATATGTACCAAACCAGACAAGGTGGCTTGCCACTCGATTCAGCTCATTGACAATAATACGCAAATATTCCGCTCGCTCAGGAACTTCAATGTCCATTAACATCTCCACTGCATGGACAAGAGCGTGGTTGTTATTCATTGCATTGACATAATCCATTCGATCGGTATAAGGGATGATCTGTGTATATGTAAGATCTTCTGCCAATTTTTCTGTTCCTCGGTGGAGGTAACCAATCACGGGAGTTGCTTCTTTGATTACTTCACCATCGATACGCAGTACAAGCCGGAATACTCCATGGGTACTTGGGTGTTGTGGTCCCACATTTAAGAGCATTTCTTCTGTCCGCATAACTAGCCCCCTCTTCCCTTCTGATACGCCCTCGCAATATGAGTATTAATAATTTTCGTTCATCAATCACTATTCGCTATTTTATCATGAAAAAGGGGGCTTTTCCATGTGAAAAGCCTCCTTTCATCTCTCTATTCTTTAAAAGCAGTAAAGGATTTCACCCGATCACGATCCAGTTTTTTGATCGTCTCCGCCAATAATTTAATCGCGGCTTCCGTATCTTTTTTGCTAACCATCGAAACATGACTATGAATATACCGGGCAGGAACGCCAACAACTAACGATGGGATCCCACGGTGAAACAGGTGGAATTGACCAGCATCCGTGCCGCCCCCCATCATGGTATCTACTTGGTAAGGAATTTGATGCTCTTCTGCTGTCTCAATGACCAGATCACGCAACCCCACATTGGGTATCATGGTTGCATCTAAGAAGGTGATGAGCGCCCCACCACCTAGCTTCGGTTTGGTACCATCACTCGTAGGTCCATCTTGGGCAATCCCCACATCGACAGCAAAGGCGATATCCGGCTCGACAGCCCGGGGGGCCGTATTGGCTCCTCTTAATCCCACTTCTTCCTGTACCGTTGCACCTCCCAAAAGGGTATTGGGATGATCTTCATTCTTCAACATTTTTAATACTTCCAGCACAATATAACATCCTAGACGATCATCCAATGCCTTTGCCAAAATGGTGTCATGATCAGGCATCACCTCAAAGGGGCATATCGGCAATACCGGATCCCCTACTTTAATTCCCCATTTTTTCACTTGCTCAGCATCCTTAGCCCCTACATCGATATACATCTCCCTCATCGGATACACCCGATTGCGCTCCTCAGGTTTAAGTAGGTGGGGAGGCTTCGATCCGATCACACCTGTAAAGTTTCGATTGGTTGACATAATCGTCACCCGTTGCGAAAGTAACACCTGATCCCACCACCCCCCCAAAGGGGTAAAATAGAGATATCCACTTTTATGGATCTCTGTAACCATAAAACCGACTTCATCCATATGTCCCGCTAGCATAATTCGCGGGCCATCACCGACGCCTACTTTTTCACCAAAAATACTACCCATTCCATCCGTAATCATGTTTTTGCAACCAGAGGATTCTAACTCACGTCGCATGATATGACGTACATTCCCCTCATTTCCGGAGACTGCATTTGCTTCTGTTAATTCTTTAAGCAGTTCCAATTCATACACACTCCTCTGTCAATTTGGCTTCTCTAGGTAGTATGGATGAAAGATATAAGATTTATTTCATCTTCAAGACAACAGCATAAAACCCCATCGACTCCAGGATAATAATAGTCATTCCAACACTCTCGGTTGTGCGACCAACAAGAGAGGAGCGTATGCATCTTGGAGCCTTATCTATACAGCCCATTTTGGTCACGTTGGCTAATCATGATGATCGTGACACTACTCCTGTGGGGGAATAGCCTTTTTTACCCCCAAGCCATTTTTGCTACTCAGCTCACCCCTCCACTCCCGCTCACCGCTCCAACAAACTCTATCCTCGGTGATTATGCAGGAGAGATTCGGGAGAGTCATCCGCGCCGAGATGGTATTCGACATATCGATACCCCTCGAACCATTCGCAAGCTAAAAGAGCTTGGCGTGAATACTTACTTCTATCTCGTATGGCATCAATCTACTGACTGGAATGACCTACGTCAGGAATTTCTCCCTGCTGCCCAAAAGGCAGACATCCATGTCTGGGTGTACCTTGTGCCTCCCTCCGAAGCACGATCCATTCAATCAGAACCCTTTGGAACAGACTTTGTTGCATGGTTTCGTGCGGTTGGAAGCGTTTCAAAAAAATACGATCATCTCAAAGGGATTGTAATTGATGACTTCAACCACAATTTTTCATTTTTTAATCCAACCTATGTCAAACGAATGCGGGCAGCAGGTGCTACCTTCAACCCCCATTTACAATTTGTACCGCAAATATATTACAGTGCAATCCATTCACGCACGCTACATCCCTATCGCAACCTTATCGACGGTGTATTAATGACGTTTCGTGATGGTCAATTTCGTAATACACAACGTACTCAATACCTACAAAAACAGATTGATCATGCCGCTCAAATCCTTTCCTCAATGCATTTACCCTTCTACTTAATGGTCCATGCAAGTAAATTATCCGCTACACCCGCGAGTCCCACTGTGAATTATGTAAAGAAAAGTTTAGGGATAGGCATGAGGAATTTAGCTGCCGGAAAGATTCAGGGATTGGTTACTTATGTCCTTTATAAAGAGTGGTTTGCTGAGCAACGCGAAAAGATTGCTCATTCTGGCTATGGGTATGCCAGTATGTTTGTCCCCCCTGACCGCAAACCATTACCCGGTGTGTACGGGGAAATCAAGCAAGTGATCTACCCAGATCCCTCAGCAAAAGATTACCAACTCACCTTCACCCATATGGATGTCTATTCCCATCGCATTCGACGTGGACAATACTGGAAACAGATCCTTATCAATGGACAGGTTGTTTGGCAACAAGATGTGACAAAGGGATGGCTTAATCGTTGGCAAACGCAAAGGATCGACCTATCCAAAGTCCTAAACGGTAAAAAGGAAGCCGTCATCAGCCTCCGCCTCTTACGCAACCATACGCCTTCCACTCGTTCATGGCTTTATGTGGGCTTTGATTCGTTAATCCCTCGTGGTTTTTCCTTAGAAAATGCACGCTTTGAAGAAAAACAAGGATGGTCTTCTTTTTCCAATCACCCATCGTTGTTAACTAGCCTTCTTTTTTATGACCCAAAACGGCGCTTTCGCGTCTACCTCACTACAATGGCTGATAATACAGCTTATCGATTATTAGATGATACTCGGCAAACAGGAAATCCTGCCCTTGTTTCCAGTGGCGAAACGGTTTTACAACACCTTATCCATGACAGAAAAAAATCGGCCCAACACGAGCTAAACCATTGTCTTGAGCTGATCCACAAGGAAAAGGATACCCTTTCGCCCTCTCTTTATGAGCATCTGCTTGCACAAGCAAAACGACTGGATCGCCTTTTAAATATTTCGTGGTAAATCCATATAAAAACCCCCTCGATATGTATCGAGGGGGTTTCAAGTCATGTCGTTAGCCTGCCCAATGAGTTAATGCCCCAAGGACAGCACCTGCTAGATATCCTACCCACCACATTAGGGATCAGCTCCACTAAGTCATGCATCATGTTGCTTATCATTGATTATTCCCTCGGCGCATCCTCCCTATACATCTCCCATCACCTACAAGCCATGCCAAGTCCTGCTTCCTTGCTGAAGGAAGTTATCGGTTCCATCGGCAATCGCTAGCTCGTTTTCGAGAAAGTTGATGACATTCATATAATACATAGCAGCTTCCTCTTCTTGTCCCTGGGTTAACAGATCCCGATAGGTGATGTAACTTTCTCGTAACAATTGAAACTTCCCCTTAAATTGATGTTTGGACATTAACGGAGGACGGTGATCCCCTTCTTCTGACCAAAATAAACGATACCGCTCTTGATAAGCTTCGTATGTGGTAAATGGATGGCGACGCATGCTACTCTCATCCCCTCCCTACATAAGTTGCCCCTATCTTTCCACTGACACCTCCAGCTCATGCGAAAGGATTTCTTCCCCTTTATGGAATCAAAAAACACTCCTGATCAGGAGTGTTTTTTGATTAACCCTTACCAGCTGCAGATTGTTTACCTTCACGAATATTATTCAAAATTCCCAGCGCAATCAACTTATACCCATGGTCATTGGGATGAATTTGATCAGATAACCAATTTTCACCACCATGCTGAAGTCGTTCATTCACATCCACTACGCGTGTCGTTGGATATTGATAGGCGACTTCCTTCAACCCTACATTCCATTTTTCCATCAACGTATTAGAAATCGAATAATAAGGTTTACTTGATGATACGGGATTATACAGTGAAGTCATTACGATCGGAGCCTTTGGATTCAACTCACGAATGTGAGATAACGTTTTCGATAAGTTCTCTTTATATTGACGTTGAATCGTATGAAATTTGGACACCACTGAGAGGGGATCTTTGTTCTCTAATGCCACTTTCACAAGATCATTTCCCCCTATGGTTAAGGAAATAAAATCCGCATTTTTGATCTCATTTTGAATGTCGGGTGTTCTCACATAATCATACAATTTTTTGGAGGTTTGGCCGACAACCCCTCGGTTTTCCAAATGCATCGGAATTTTTTGTTCCGCAAGCTCTTCTGCTACTACCGAACTGTAGCCATGATTCAGTTTCGAACCATAACCCCTGGCGACAGAATCACCTAAGACGAGATAATTTAGTTCTTCTTTTTCCGCCGCGGTCTTTTTTAGCCTCTCCATGATGTTGGTATGAGTAAGCATTACCGGCTCCGCCGGGGTTTGCGCAAACATTATTTCTATAAAAGGATAAAATTTTACTGTAATGAACACCAGAGAGAGGCTTAGAGCGACCAGAATCCACTTTTTCATCGCTGTGCCCCTCCTTTAAATACCTATACCCTATCGCTTCACGATTTGCGCAGGATTGATTTAGTATCAAAAGGATACCATGTGATTATTACTCACGCTTCACAGCCATTTAACAGTTATTTTACACGCACATAAAAAAATGACGCTAACCTTCGCGTCATTTGGTCTAGTTATTCATAATTGGAAAGCAAACCATAAGCCGAGTTCTGTACTCTTCGTGGTCAAAACAGCAATTGTCGCAATGCCTCCCACGGTATAGAGTGGCAATCATCTGTCTAGGCGATGTATTGCTACACCGCTCAAGCGACCAACCCGAGATCACTGCGGGCTACAGCTTCGCTTAAAAGCGTTGATCTCTTTAAGGTCTTGCTCCAGGTGGGGTTTACCTAGCCAGTATGTCTCCATACTGCTGGTGCGCTCTTACCGCACCGTTGCATCCTTACCTGTGAGAGGGCACCCCTCTCCATCGGCGGTCTTCATTTCTGTGGCACTAGCCTTAGAGTTGCCTCCACCGGCCGTTAGCCGGCACCCTGCCCTATAGAGCTCGGACTTTCCTCCCGTGGGGCCTTGCGGCGCTCCACCGGCGATTGCCCGGTTTACTTTCCAGTTTGAAAGCGACATTCACCATTGTACCAAAAATAAAAAGGTGAAGCAACTCAAACAAAAGTAAATGGATTGGTATCCACAGTGGTTACCTCTACCTGTACAGAAGGAAGCATTTTTTGCAATCGATCCTTTACTGTTTCCAATACCAACTCTTCCGCATGATGGCCGGGATCAAGCAGAGTAAGTCCTTCCGCTTTGGCATCCATCACCGTGTGGTGATCAAGATCCCCTGTAATATAGACATCCGCTCCTTGAGAAAGCGCTTCTCTATAGTATCCGCCTCCAGAACCACCTAGAACAGCTACTCGATTTACCAAGTGATCGGGCTCGCCGACCATACGCAATCCAGTCAGTCGATAAGCGGTTTTCATTTTTTCAGCTAATTCTTGAAGGGTCATGGTTGATGGCAAGCTTCCCACTCGTCCAATGCCAACCACCTTTCCTTGCAAATCCAATGGATACATATCATAAGCCACTTCTTCATAAGGATGAGCGTTTTTCATGGCTTGAATTACGGATTCTCGTACTTCGGTGGATACAATTGTCTCCAAACGCACTTCGGAAACCTTCGCTAGTTCTCCTTGTTTTCCGATGTACGGATCACTGCCCGCACCCGGTAAAAATGTACCGGTTCCTTCAAGATTAAATGTACAGTGACTATAATCTCCAATCGCCCCAGCACCCGCTTCACACATGGCCGTAAGAACTTTTTCATGATGAGAGTCTGGAATAAAAACGACAATTTTATGATAGGACGGCCTATTGGTAGGCAGAAGAACCTCACGATCTTTTATACCGAGAAGATCACACATCACATCATTTACTCCACCCTCTGCGGCATCCAGATTGGTATGGGCGATAAAGACATTAATCTTGTGGGTGAGCAATTTGGCATACATTCTCCCAGCAGGTCGATCGGTTCGCAAATCCTTTAGTGGTCGAAAGATAATAGCGTGATGAGCCACAATCCAATTCGCACCCATGCGAATCGCTTCATCCACCACCGCTTCAGTAACATCCAGAGCAACGAGAACCCCTTTGACTTCCTCATCAGGTTCACCCACTTGTAAGCCAATACGGTCTTTTTCCATCGCCATATGTTTTGGCGCCCAAACTTCCATTGCCTGAATTAATTCGGTTCCTTTAATCGTCATTGGAGTAACCTCCTCCATGTCTCTAACTCTTCTTCAAGGTGTTGTTTACGCACCTGTGCTTTCTGGGACCGTCCGGCAGCAAGATCTTTTAAAATCCGCTCTCGTTCTGCAATGGTTTCTTTAATGTGTCCCTGGATCAGGGGATGCTTTTCTTTCCATAAAATCGGGCCCACTTCCATTGCAATCTCAAGAGGTAGATCAATCCGCTGATAGGGCTTGGATACGTCTCCTGGCTCTGCAACCAAAATCGTATAAACAATCCCACCATCTTCGACTAAGTCTTCGGCAATCAATTGCCAACCATGTTCAAATAGCCACTTTCTAAGACGTACTTGTCCATTATTGGGTTGCAAGACAAGCCGCCTTACCCCTTCCAGTTCATCCGCCCCTTTATCTAAAATCGAAGCGATGAGTGCACCTCCCATCCCTGCAATCATGATCACTTCCGCTTCACCTGGGGCAATCACCTCAAGGCCATCCCCTTTGCGAACGGAAATTTCCCTCTCCATCCCCAGTGCATATACCCGATCCCGCGCATTTTTAAAGGGACCCCAATTCACTTCACCAGCGACTCCACTTGCGACGCGCCCTTCACTCACCAGGTAGGACAATAACATGGCATGATCTGCACCAATGTCAGCAACTCGCTGGCTTTGTGGCACATAACGAGCCACTCTAGTTAGTCGCGTTGATAATTCATCGCGCATCCCATTTCGCCCCACTTGTTCATTCTTCATACCCAACCCGCTCCTTTGACAAATTCCCTTCAATTATACCCAAAGAAGTGGATACCTTCATCCCTTACTCTCATTTCACAAATGAAAAAGCCCCCTGAACTCTCTCCCGTTTCCAAGTGAAAAAGGCGGCACCCATTTCACTTTGAATTTACCGTCAGAGATTTAAAGGAGCTTTTGGTGGTTGAAATATCACACCGATCCATTAGGGGTGATGGTGCTTTTTACTCTCATCCTTGGCTAATGTCCCTTTAAAGTAAAGCCAGTGGTCAAAGAAATCCGTCAAGTCTTCTCCCGCTACTTGATTGGCTGTTTGGATAAAATCATGAGTGGTTGCTGTGCGGAATTGATATCGTTGATAGTAGGTACTTAAAATTCGCATGACCTTCTCTCTCCCCAGTTTATCCATCAGAGACCACATCATGGCAGCGGGTCTTGCATATACCATCAACGCATAGATGGGATCGGAATACTTATCCAAGGATTCTACTGAGGTAACACCCTTTGTCTTATATACTTCGTCACTACGCTCTGCTACCTTGGTAAGGAAATCCCGTTCATTTTCCCCCATCTGGTCATGCATAAATAAAAACTCAGAAAATGTGGTGAGTCCTTCGTCTAGCCACGGCTCCTTCACTTGATCGTTACCAACAACACCATACCACCACTGATGAGCGAGTTCATGTGCTACCACATTGATCGCTGGTGTATCCCCTTTTTGAGTAGGAACTTTGGCTACCGAAGTTACCAACCCTGGGTATTCCATGCCTGCGATACCATATCCCGTTTCACCAAGGACCACATCTACTTCCTTATAGGGATATTGACCGAAATGTTTCCCAAAGAAGTCCATCGCAGATACCGCAGCATCATGAAGTTCTTGGGAAACATCCTCCATTCCCTTGAGATACCATAAATTCACCTTGACCCCTTTTTCACTCTTTCCTTGAACACGTTCATAATCTTTACTGATCACCGCAGCAAAATCTCGAATATTACTCTGTTCAATCGTGACTGGACCTTTTGAATCTCCATCGGGGTCACTTCCACTTGTGATCAAATGATATCCTTGTGGAACATGAAAGGTGACTTTAAAATCACTCATTTGTGTATAAAAAGGATCGCCTGTTGTTGTATAGGGTTCTTC
Source organism: Marininema halotolerans (assembly GCF_900116235.1). Lineage (GTDB taxonomy): Bacteria > Bacillota > Bacilli > Thermoactinomycetales > DSM-45169 > Marininema > Marininema halotolerans. The sequence continues at coordinate 97,394 of NZ_FPAA01000008.1, forward strand.
ATGCCAACCAGCGGCATCCTTCACCGCCAGCATGGGGTACCATTGGGCAAGAAAGGCCGTATTTCCATAGACGTTGAGCCGTGTTCCTCCCTTTGGCATCTTTAATTGATAATCCATGGTAATTTGCGCAGTTTTACCAGCTGCTAACGACTTTGAAACTGGGACATGTAGAACGGTCTCTTTCGTTTCCGCTGCTACCTTTTCACCATTCACACGGACATGATTCACAGTTAACCAGCCAGGAGCTGATGGTCGTGATTTTGTGCCCCATTTCCAATCGCGGAAGGCATTAGGATACAGCCGAAAGACCAACTTATCCAGTTTTTCTTGCGGTTTCACAGGTAGTTTTAGTACGAGATGACCGGTGATCATCTGTTGTTGATCATCATATTTTGCATCAATGATATATTTCGGACGCTCTTTTGAGACATTCTGATCTGCCGCGATCGCTCTTTCAGAGACCGGGACCATCCCGATAACCAAGGCAATCATAATAACCAGTGACACGATGCGACGTAACATATCCATCCACTCCCGTCCATGAATTCCCTACTCTCCTATCATTTCCATGGACGCACTTTTTATGAAAAATCCACTGCTTGTTTTCAAACACAAAAGCACCTACGAGTAGGTGCTTTTGTTAACCGATATCTCTTTGCTTCTTATAGATTTCCGCGTCGTTCCTGTTCTCGTTCAATCGCTTCAAAGAGCGCTTTAAAGTTACCCTCACCAAAACCACGAGCACCTTTGCGCTGAATAATCTCGATAAAGAGAGTAGGACGATCAACAATTGGTTTCGTAAAGATTTGCAATAAATACCCTTCGTCATCCCGATCAACAAGAATACCATATTTCTTTAAATCTTCGATTTCCTCATCGATCTCACCCACCCGTCCCTTCAGTTCTTCGTAATAGGTAGGGGGGGTGATAAGAAATTCGACCCCTTTTGCTTTCAATTTACTTACCGTGGACACGATATCTTTTGTGTAAAGTGCAATATGTTGCACACCTGCACCTTTAAAGTACTCCAGATACTCTTCGATTTGGGATTTTCGCTTCCCTTCAGCAGGTTCGTTAATCGGGAATTTAATCCGCCCAGTACCATTTTGCATCACCTTCGACATTAATGCAGAATACTCCGTAGTAATATCCGAATCACTAAAGTGACGCAACTCCTTAAAGCCCATCACTTTTTCATAATAGGAAACCCACTCTTCCATCCGTTCCACATTTCCCACAACATGATCAACGCCCATCAGACCTGCGTCTTCAAAGGGAATGTTTGACTCTGCTTCAATAAATCCAGGAGCAAAACATCCTTTGTACCCTTTTCTCTCTACTAACGTATGGATTGTATCACCATAGGTACCGATCACTGCGCGCTTTACCGTCCCATGTTCATCGGATTCTTCGATCGGCTCACAAATGGCAATCCCACCACGGGCAATGGCTTCTTTATATGCCTCTTCTACATTTTCAACTTCAAGGGCAATATCTTTCACGCCATCTCCGTGACGATTGACAAATTGGGCAATCGTATGATCCGGTGTAAAGCAACCGCTAACGATTAAACGAATGGTCCCTTGTTCCAAGACATAGGAAACAACGTCACGACTTCCTGTTTCAAGCCCTTTATACGCCACGAGATGAAACCCAAAGGTTTTACAAAAATAATGCGCCGATTGTTTTGCGTTCCCCGAATAAAACTCTAAATAATCCACATCTAAAATGGGTAAAAAATCCTGTTGGTCTGTGGATACTGACTGAACTTTCAAGTCTTCCATGGAAAAGTCCTCCCATCGGAATATTATCTTTCTTCAGATTACATAAGCCAACCTTGGGCCTGCAAGCATCTACGGAGGCGCGTTTTTGCTTGTATGTGATGAAGAAAGAGATCAAGTCGCCCACACACTCTTGCGAAGCTCTTCCGCTAATTGCCGTAATTTAAATTTTTGCACCTTGCCACTTGCTGTCATCGGGTAGGCATCCACAAAGTGAATAAAACGCGGGATTTTATAATGGGCAATCTGCCCCTGACAATACATCGTCACCTCATCGACCGATAACTTTTTCCCTTCAACGATCCGAATAAAAGCGGAGACTTCTTCCCCGTATTTTTCATCAAAAACACCAACCACTTGCACATCTAAAATATGGGGATGGGTATAAAGAAACTCTTCAATTTCACGGGGATAAATATTTTCACCCCCTCGGATAATCATATCCTTCAATCTCCCTGTGATGGAGAGATATCCTTCTTCATCCAACACACCAAGATCGCCAGTATGTAGCCACCCTTCCGTATCGATGGACTGATCAGTCGCCTCCTTCATCTTGTAGTACCCTTTCATCACATGGGGCCCGCGGGTACATACCTCCCCCTGCGCTCCCGTGGATACATCCAGTCCCGTCTCAGGATCAATGACTTTGACTTCCACACCAGGAAGCGCTTTCCCCACTGTCTCTACACGGCAGGTGACCGAGTCATCTCGTTTCGTCTGTGTAATCACGGGAGAGGATTCGGTTTGTCCATAGGCGATGGTGATCTCCTCCACGCCCATTTCCTCCATCACTTTTTTCATCACTTCACGAGGGCAATTGGATCCTGCCATAATTCCTGTACGCAAACTGGATAGGTCATAGTGATGAAATTCGGGATGGTTTAACTCTGCGATAAACATGGTTGGCACGCCATGGATGGCTGTGCATTGTTCCTTCTCAACCGATTCAAGTACTCTCAGGGGGTCAAACTTGATCAGGGGTACCATGGTAGCTCCCCGAGTTACACACGCTAACGTCCCCATCACGCAACCAAAACAGTGAAAGAAAGGAACAGGAATGCATAAGCGATCTGCTTCCGTTAGCTTCATCCGATCCGTTATGCTGCGGGCATTATGGATGAGATTCGCATGAGTTAGCATGACTCCCTTCGGAAAGCCAGTCGTTCCTGATGTGTATTGCATATTAATTACATCATCTGGCGAAAGAGAAGCTTCACGACCCCTTAGCTCCTCCTCAGGCAGTTCGTCACCAAGCTGAAGTAAGTCTTTCCAAGTAAACATCCCAGGACGCCTTTCTCCGTCAAACAAAACAACATTTTTTAAGCGCGGAAGCCGCCTCGATTGCAATTCACCAGGCGGACAATGATTCAATTCCGGACAGATCTCTTGAATCATTTCGATATAACTTGCTCCCTGATAGGACTCCATTAATATGAGAGTCTCTGCATCGGATTGTTCAAGAAGATAAGCCAGTTCCTTGGTTCGATAATTGGTATTCACTGTGACAAGGACGGCACCCGCCTTTGCTGAGGCAAACTGAGTGAATAACCACTCGGGGTGATTGGTTGCCCACATGGCTAAATGCGATCCTTTTTTCACGCCAAGCTTGATTAACCCTTTGGCTACCTGGTCACATTGATCACGAAATTGACGATAACTCCAGCGCAAGCCTTTCTCAGGGTAAACAACACCTTCTCGCTCACCATAAAGGGCTACGACCTCGTCAAGCAATGTTGCTATCGTAACGAATGGTGACAACGATCGATCCATTCATATCCCTCCTCATTTTTTCACGATTGATAGCTACCGTCATAGTTTGTTCTTATAGTAAATGGAGAAAAATCAATTTAATTGAATGGTTAGAGACTCCCTTCACTTAAGTGAGGGGAGTCTCTATTGATCCAATGCGTCTAATTCATTCTATGTGATGACTGAAGGAAAAAATAAGCTGGTTTTTAACAACCAATTTCCCGAGCGATAACCATTCGTTGAATTTCCGAGGTTCCTTCACCAATCTCGGTCAATTTAACATCACGGAAGAAACGCTCCACCTTATAATCGTGCATATACCCATACCCACCATGAATTTGCACCGCTTGATCGCACACTTTCATTGCAATCTCAGATGCAAAAAGCTTACACATGGATGCTTCTTTCGTAAATTTCTTCCCTTGATCCTTTAACCATGCCGCTTTATAAACCATGGTGCGGGCTAATTCAATATTCATAGCCATATCCGCTAATTTATGCTGAATGACTTGAAACTTAGAGAGGGACGTACCAAACTGCGTCCGTTCTTTTGCATATTTTAGAGCTAATTCATAGGCACCCTGCGCGATTCCAACCGCCATGGCACCGATTCCAATGCGCCCACCATCCAATGTAATAAGGAACTGTTTGAACCCTTGACCAATTTCCCCTAAGATCGCATCCTCAGGAACGCGAACATTTTCCAGTACCAACTCCGTTGTATTTGAGCTATGCAAGCCCAATTTCGTATAGTTATCAATTACACGAAATCCAGGAGAGTCTGTATCAGCAATGAAGGCTGTAATTTCTGGACCTGCCTCTGTCCGGTTGGTTACAGCGGTTAAGGCGAGGAATTTTGCATAACTTGCATTGGTAATAAAACATTTCGAACCATTAATCAGCCAACCCTCACTATCTCGTGTAGCCGTAGTCCTTGTGCCGCCCGCATCTGACCCTGCACCTGCTTCTGTCAAACCGAAGGCACCCATGCTTTCCCCTTGACATAGGGGGGTAAGGTATTGCTTTTTCTGTTTCTCTGTACCAAAAAGGTATAAGGGTGCACATCCTAACGAGACATGAGCCGAATAAGTAATTCCTGCGGATGCACACACACGGGAAAGTTCCTCAACGGCAATTGCAAAGCTGGTGGTATCAGCTCCACCACCACCATATTCTTCTGGAAAGGGCAAACCCATTAGATTAAGATCTGCCATTTTGCGAAATATTTCAACAGGAAAAGTTTTTGTCCGATCTCGTTCATCGGCTCCTGGAGCAACTTCTCCCTCTGAAAAATCCCTCATTAATTTACGAATCATTTTTTGCTCTTCTGTCAAATCAAAATTCATACTGTCTCCACTCCCTAGTCTTTAAAGAGTTAACGCTTTCATTTATATTATAGGAAATAACGGGCAATTCCTTCAAGAATTTTCGCAACGATACTGCTTTCACCCTCGAACTGCCCTACGGCGGTATTTGCATTGGTTTGGGAAAAGGGATAGAATTGAGCTAGACTCCTTGTCAGAATTACCACCCAAAACAAAAAAGCACCCGTTTTCACGAGTGCTCCCTCATTATTCGAGGAAATCCTTCAACCTTTTACTCCGGCTCGGGTGCCTTAATTTACGCAATGCCTTCGCTTCAATTTGTCGAATTCGCTCACGCGTAACGCCAAACACCTTGCCTACCTCTTCTAATGTACGTGTGCGTCCATCATCTAAACCAAAACGAAGACGCAACACATTTTCTTCACGATCTGATAATGTATCGAGCACGTCCTTCAGTTGCTCTTTTAACAATTCATAAGCTGCTGCATCCGCTGGAGCCTGTGCATCATCATCAGGAATAAAGTCACCCAGGTGCGAATCGTCTTCTTCACCAATGGGAGTTTCTAAGGAGACGGGTTCCTGGGCGATCTTCATAATCTCCCGTACCTTTTCAGGTGATAACGCCATCTCTTCAGCAATCTCCTCTGGCGTAGGTTCACGACCTAATTCTTGGAGGAGCTGTCGAGAGACTCGTATTAACTTATTAATCGTCTCCACCATATGAACAGGAATCCGGATCGTTCGCGCTTGGTCAGCAATCGCTCGTGTAATCGCTTGGCGGATCCACCAAGTTGCATACGTAGAGAATTTGAAGCCCTTGCGGTAATCAAATTTTTCTACGGCCTTAATCAAACCCATATTCCCTTCCTGAATCAAATCAAGGAAGAGCATTCCACGACCCACATAACGCTTCGCGATACTCACAACGAGACGAAGATTTGCTTCAGCAAGGCGACGTTTTGCCTCTTCATCCCCACCTTCAATCCGTTCGGCAAGCTCTACTTCTTCCTTGGCGGATAGAAGAGGGACGCGACCAATTTCCTTCAAGTACATCCGAACGGGATCATTGATCTTAACCCCTGGAGGAACACTCAAGTCATCTGCCAACAATTCATTGGTCTCGTTTTCGTTTTCCTGGGTAAATTGAGGTGCATCCTCATCATCTTTGATTACTTCAACACCTTGTTCCCCAAGTTGCTCAAAGAAGTCATCCACCTGTTGAGAATCTTGTTCGTAGGAGGCCATCTTCTCCATGATCTCTTTATAGGTGAGGACCCCGCGTTTTTTTCCGAGGTCTACTAATTGTTCTTTGACTTGTTCTAATGTAAGTTCTTGCTCCAGATCCACGTTTTGCTCGTTTGCCAACTTCTGGCTCCCTCCTTCCCTGGTCCCATGCTACTCCGTCTCTCTTTGAACTTTTTCCCTGAGTTTCATCAGTTCAATCCCTAACTGGACGGCCTCAGCAATGTTGCCAGAGCGCTCTGCCTGTTTCACTTGCTCTTGTTTTTGTTCGATCTTACGATGAAGAGGATAATTACGGATATGGCGAATGTAGTCTGCTATTTCACCATTAGACACCTGATCGTCGTGGGATTCACTCATCATCAAGGCACTAATCTCTTGCACAAGGCGATCATCTTTTACATAATGGATAAAACGAGCAGGATCTGCTGTATACCCCTCCGCATAATAGGCATAGAGATACGCGGCAATAGCGGCATGGGCTTCTACATTAAACTCCGCTCCTACCTTTTCTCTTACCTGCTCAGCTATATCAGCATGATGGATCATTAAAAGAAGTAAACGGCGCTCTGCCGTCTCGAAAGCAAGGGCTTTCCGATCTTGACCGACCATGTGTTTGCTTTCTTGATATCCATTATGCCACTTCCCCTGCCCTTTATCCCCCATACTCTCTCTTCTCTTTTTCGACGCGACGACACGTTGTTCCTGTTTAAGTGCATCGAGGGAGACACGGAATTCTTCCGATAATCGCCGTAAGTAGTGATCCCGTTCAATCGCATGTGGTAATTCTGCCACGATATTTACCGCCTGATTCAAGTAACTCATCCGGTCATCGGTATCACGTAAATTAAATTCTTTTTTTAGACTTTCTAACTTAAAAGCAGTAAAGGGAACGGCCTGCGCAATCACTTCTGATTGAAAGGCATCCGCACCACGCACACGAATGTAATCATCCGGGTCCATTCCATCGGGCAGTTGAGCTACTTTGACGATACACTCTGCCTGTTTTAAAACATCCATCCCTCGAACCGTTGCACTGAATCCCGCACTATCCGAATCGTAGCAGATCACAACTTCTTCTGTATTCCGTCGAATGACTCGCGCTTGTGAGTCGGTCAACGCGGTTCCGAGAGTTGCCACCCCAGTCGTCAGCCCCGCTTGCCATGCTGCAATTACATCCATATACCCTTCGAAGAGAACCGCTTGTTCCTTTGTTCGAATTCCCTTGCGTGCACGATGAAGGTTGTATAAGAAATGGCTTTTATGAAAGAGTGTCGTCTCAGGGCTATTTAAATACTTGGGACGTCCATCCCCGAGTATGCGAGCACCAAAGGCGATCACCCTTCCCTGGGAATCTTGAATGGGAAACATGATGCGACCACGAAAACGATCAAAATAAGAGGGTTTTCCCCTCCGCTCTCGTTCAGAAATCAACCCCACTTCTGCAAGAACCTCTTCCGAAAATCCCCGCCTCTTCATAAAAGGATGAAGAAAATGATAGGAGTCTGGGGCATATCCGATTTGAAACTGGGCCATGGTCTCTGGTAGAATCCCTCGCTCACGAAGATATTCTCTCGCTTCCTTGCCGTGATCGGTTTCCGTCAGTAGATGGTGATACAGCCGTCCTGCTAAGTCCATCGCCTGTAATAGGTGAAGACGGTGCCGCTCTTCAGCACTATCTTCTCGGCTATCAGGGGTAGGAACTTCAATTCCAGCCTCTTCTGCCAGATGACGAAGTGCTTCAATAAAGGTCATCTGTTCACTTTCCATGATAAATCGGAAGACATTGCCTCCCAATCCACAGCCAAAGCAATGGAAAATCTGTTTTTCAGGAGAGACCGAAAAAGAAGGGCTCTTCTCAGAATGAAACGGACAAAGTCCAAAAAAGTTTCGCCCGCTCTTCTTCAGCTGTACCGTCCGCCCGACGACATCGACGATGTCATGATGCTCTCGAACACGGTCGATGACTTCCTCCGGGATCCTACCCGACATGAAATCACCGCCTCCTAGTACATACTATCCTTTGATGTTGAGCGATGTTCCCCTCTAACAGGAACCAATTCGCCAATTTTCGTCAAAATCCTTCATCCTTGCAATGGAAATTTTATTGCAATGTTTTCCATTGCCTTTACCCATTCATTCCAATACCTAGCGGAACATCACCCATGCCAATCGATTCTACAAGAACCAATTCTACAACATTCCGTTCATTCCTTCCACATTCCCTAAGGTTCGCATTTTCTCATTATTTGTCGAAGTTCGCGATCCTGAAAGTTCTACTTACCTAGTATACGCGTCATTCCTAGAAAAATCCTGCTCAGGCTTGACATTCAGAATTTTTTACATATCCATCTCACTGCAAAAATAAGGAACTTATTCCCCGTGATCCCTTGCAAAATTCTTGATGACCCGAGGAGTTAAGGGAAAAAGAAAAGAAAAAATAGCACCTGCTCCCAGGTGCTATTGGAGAATGGTTTTGTTTACGATGGAGGATTTACAGCGGCTTGTGCTGCCGCTAAGCGGGCTAGGGGAACACGAAATGGGGAGCAACTTACATAGTCAAGTCCGGTATCATGACAGAAACGAATCGAAGCTTTCTCTCCGCCATGTTCCCCACAAATCCCTGTTTTTAAGGCAGGCTTTACACTTCGCCCTGCGCGCACACCCATCTCAACCAATTTACCCACTCCCCCTGTATCCAGGGTAATAAAGGGATTTTCCGGTAAAATCTTTTGATCAATATATTGATGGAGGAATTTCCCTTCCGCATCATCCCGACTATAACCAAAGGTGGTTTGTGTTAAGTCATTGGTTCCAAAAGAGAAAAAGTCTGCTTCCAAGGCAATTTCATCTGCGGTTAGTGCAGCACGGGGTACTTCAATCATTGTTCCCACAGTATAGGGAAGAGTGTGTCCGGTTTGCTCTTTCACTCGAATGGCAGTCTCTTCGACCAAATTTCTCATTTCACGCAATTCATTCACGTGACCGACAAGGGGAATCATGATTTCAGGCAAAACCTGATATCCTGCTTGATCCGCCTGTACAGCAGCAAGAAAGATCGCTTCCACTTGCATTGCGTAGATTTCTGGGTAGATTAACCCTAAACGGCAACCCCGGTGGCCCAACATCGGGTTAAATTCATGAAGCGATCGTACTTTGCGCAATAGATCTTCTTTTTCTTTTAGGAGGAGCCGATCCGTATCAGGAGCCACTGAAAGGCGGGCCACTTCGGTCAACAATTCCTCTAGGTTAGGTAAAAATTCATGGAGGGGTGGATCAAGCAGTCGGATGGTAACAGGAAGCCCGTCCATCGATTGGAAAATCCCATAAAAATCCTCTTGCTGAAGTGGCAACAATTTTTCTAGCGCTTCTTGTCTCTCCGCCATGTTTTCTGCCAAAATCATTTCACGAACAAGGGGAACTCGATCTGCCTCCATAAACATGTGCTCGGTACGGCAAAGACCCACGCCCTCCGCACCAAACTCCCGTGCTTTGGCTGCATCCTTAGGATTATCAGCATTGGTTCTCACTCTCAACTGTCGCAGTTCATCCGCCCACTGTAAAAGGGTCTGAAATTCACTGGAAAGTTCTGGATCAATTAGTGGAACCTGCCCTTTGATTACTTTGCCTGTGCCCCCATCAATCGAGAGTAACTCTCCTTCTTTCATCACGGTATTGCCAGCAATGATTTTCTTTTGCTTTAAATCAATCTGTAATTCCTCACAACCACAAATACAGGGTTTACCCATCCCCCTAGCTACAACAGCCGCGTGACTAGTCATCCCCCCACGACTGGTCAAAATACCCTCTGCAGCAACGATCCCATGGATATCCTCCGGTGTAGTTTCAGGACGAACTAAAATGACTTTCTTTCCATTTTGCGATAAGCGTTCTGCATGATCCGCATCAAAAACAATCAATCCAGACGCGGCTCCTGGGGAAGCAGGAAGTCCTTTTGTAAGGACATTTAACTGGACATTTGGGTCGATCCGACGATGTAGAATTTGGTCCAAATGATCCGGGTCTACCCGGTTAATTGCCTCGTTTTTCCCAATGACACCTTCCTCAACAAAATCTACAGCGATTTTTACCGCAGCATGAGCGGTTCTTTTCCCTGAACGGGTTTGCAAAATGTAAAGTTTACCCCGTTCAACGGTGAATTCGATATCTTGCATATCTTGATAATGCTCTTCTAAACGTCGGCTAATCTCTCTAAACTCTGTAAAGATCGCTGGCATGCGCTCGGCAAGAGATTGAATGGGCTCAGGGGTACGAATGCCCGCTACCACATCTTCCCCTTGAGCATTAATCAAATATTCACCATATAATTGATTCTCCCCAGTAGAAGGGTTCCTTGTAAAGGCGACCCCTGTCCCTGAGTCTTCTCCCATATTGCCAAAAACCATCATCTGTACGTTGACTGCGGTACCAAGATCATCCGAAATTTTATGGATTTTACGGTAAATACGAGCTCGCTGATTATTCCAAGAATCAAACACCGCAATGATTGCCCGGTGCAACTGTTCCTCAGGTTGTTGTGGGAAATCCTCTCGGCTCTCTTCCTTAACGATTGCTTTAAATTGTTGAATAACTTCCCGCCAATCTTCGGCGGTAAGCTCCGTATCTGAAGCAATGCCCCGCTCTACTTTGCGTGCCTCAATCACACGTTCAAAACGATAATGGGGGATTCCCATTACCACATCACTAAACATTTGAATAAAGCGACGATAACAATCCAGAGCAAACCTCGGGTTATTGGTTAATGAAGCAAGCCCTTCGACGGTTTCATCGTTGAGACCTAAATTGAGTACCGTATCCATCATTCCCGGCATCGAAACGACGGCCCCTGAGCGAACAGAAACGAGTAGAGGATCCTTAGCGTCGCCCAATTTTTTACCGGCTTGTTGTTCTAACCGGGTCAAAGCCGTGGCAATTTCCTGTTTTTGTTGCTCTGTTAATGTCCGGTTTTCTTGATAATAGCTTAGACAAGCGGCCGTAGTGATCGTAAAACCAGAGGGTACAGGAAGTCCCGCTCGGGTCATTTCTCCCAGGTTGGCTCCCTTCCCCCCTAAAAGATGCTTCTCTTCCAATCGACCATCCTCAAATGAAACCACGAAAGCTTTGCTCACCGTTGACCGCCTCCTTTGCGAAAGATCTCCAAGATGATGTTGGCAGTTTCCTCCACCGCTTTATTGGATACATCAATGATCGGACAACCTACACGCTTTATTACTTTTTCGGAGTACTCCAACTCTTGTAAAATCCGTTCCATATTGGCATAGTTCGCTTGGGAAGTGAGTCCCAGTGCTTTTAATCGTTCACGCCGAATGCCATTTAATTGATCAGGATCGATCGTTAAACCAATACACTTTTCCGATGGCACCATATACAACTCCTCAGGAGCCTCCACCTCAGGAACGAGGGGGACATTTGCCACTTTGATTCGCTTATGGGCCAAATACATGGAAAGAGGTGTTTTCGAAGTACGCGAGACACCAATTAGAACGATATCGGCTCGCAAAAGACCGCGAGGGTCTCGTCCATCATCATACTTTACCGCAAATTCAATCGCTTCAACTTTTCGAAAGTAATCCTCATCCAAACGCCTTACTAAGCCCGGTTCTCTTTTTGGCTCACGCTGAAATAATTTCCCAATCCCTTCCAACATGGGTCCCATAATATCCACAACTGGCACCGAAGCTTTGTTAGCCTCCTCCAGTAAATATTCCTGAAGTTCTGTAACCACCATCGTAAAGGCGATCATCCCTTTAGTTTCAGCAGCAGCATGAACGGTTTCTTGAATAATTTTTTTATCATCTACGTAAGGAATTCGGCGTATTGCCACTTCTCCACCATTAAACTGACTCGCTGCTGCACGAACGACGAACTCCGCCGTCTCACCTACAGAATCAGATAGGAGATAGATGATGGGATGTTCTGATGTGTTAGAAATAGTTCTTCCCTCCCTGGTTCTATACAGGCGTATCTTCACCTAGTTCAACAAAAACTTTGGTGACGGTCGTTTTGGTGATTCTGCCAACCACTTCGACCCCTTTTCCTGAAGCGGATTCCTTCACAACTGGAAGCGCATCGACTTGATTGTAGATTAAGCGTGTAGCCGCTTCCAATAGCGTATCTTCCAACTGACATGTAACAATGTTGGGCATGCGGGTCATGATAACACCGATGGGTGTTTGTGCTAAGTCTTGGCCACCCATCGTACTCTTTAATAAATCTTTTCGGGAGACTACCCCGGTTAGAATTCCTCCATTACGAACAACAAACAGTGTTCCCACATCCTCAAGAAACATCGTGCAGATGGCATCATACACGGATGTTTCTTCCTGACAAACAACAGGCACTGATTTATGTTCTTTAACCGTCAACTTGCGAACGTAATCCCCTAGCAATTGGTTACTGGATTTGCCCGCATAAAAATAACCAACGCGGGGACGAGCATCCAAAAAACCTGACATAGTAAGGATTGCGAGGTCTGGTCGTAAAGTTGCCCGGGTCAAATTCAATTTTTCTGCAATATGTTCTCCAGTGATCGGTCCTTCATCTTTAACAATGCGTAGGATCGTCTCCTGGCGTTGTGATAGCTCGATAACATGGCACCCCCTCGCCAACCCTGAAAAAGTGATCATTATGACATACTTAAAAGAATTATTTCCTATATAGTATATACTATATTGAGCGAGTCAGTTACGCAACCTTTTTTCGACAAATCTCATCCCTGCGGGACTTCATTTGTCCAACTATTAGTAAAAAGATCTACCCATTCTTCCAATCACAAACATCTTTCTTCTCACCCCATTGACATTGTTAAGGATATCGAAGTAAACGGGAGGGTCGCCCATGTTACTCACCAATCCGATAGGCGGTCGATTTGATCCAGCTATCCCATCCTCTAACGGGAACCCACATTTCCATTGGGCGGAATTTTCACTACCTGAATCCCCGGATCATTGGATCACGTTCGCAGAGGATCTCCATAAAAGTCAGATTAAGCCCATGGCTTTTTCTGCTCCCCTACAATTCAACCTAGGGGGACATTTTCATAGAGATGAGTGGAACCAGCTCTTTCATACTTTTTCACCTTTATTGACCCCAGAATACCCTTTTCTGATCTGTCGAGGGACAACCGTCACCTTAAAGGAGTTATTTACCTACCTCGATGACCATCCTCGTGATTTTCATGCCTTTCAAGACTATAAAAGCCACTATGTCGATAGGATCATCAATCAATTACAAGACCTAGTCACGATGGCAAAGGCTTATGGAATTCAAGTCATCTTAGAAAATGCCCCGATGGGCAGTCCATTCTACTTTGAACCAGGTCAAGGACATATACACCCTGCTCTTCGTACACCTCGCCACCTCCGGCGTATTGCAAAGGCTACAGGAGTAAAGCTCTGCTTTGACACAGCCTATGCTCGCATCACCTCGAATGCCCTTACCTACATGAATCAATCTCGAAGTTTATTTGCTGGAGCTACGGAGAAGGAAATCCAGCATGCCCCTGCTGATTGGAATCAATTTTTTAGTCAAGTCAAATCGGTTACTGCACTCATTCGGCTATCCTCATCACTGAGTTGGGGAGATAGCCCTGAAACCTGCCATATTCCTTTCCGCCCCGATACCGAATCTGAGCTACGTACTTTTCTAAAGCAGGTTTCAGCAGATACCCCTATTCTTCTTCCTTTCAGACAGGAGAATCAATGGCAAGAATGGAATGCCAGTCTTGCTCGGATAGCAAAACTTTAAACAAGAAACCCTCACCTTTACAAGGTCGAGGGTTTTTGGTCTCCATTTTTGAGGGGCTTGGATTATGAAGGGGCGATAAAAAAGAGGGAGTTCAACATGCGAACTCCCTCTTTTATTTTGAATGGGAAAATTGCATCCTTCCTTAAGAGGCAAACACAATCTTTTTAAAGAGAGCAAAACGGCTGACCAATTCATCAATTTGTTGCAATAAGGCAAGGCGGTTATTCCGAATCTCAGGATTTTCATCCATCACGAGAACTTCATCAAAGAAACGGTGAATTACGGGGGCTAACTTGCTAATCTCTTGAAACATTCCCTGTGCATCTTGACGTGCCTCTCTTTCTGTAAATGCTTCACTCGATTTCCGTATCGTCGCGAGAAGTTCGCGCTCTGCCCATGCTTCGAGGAGATCACGGTTAATCGTCAAGCCCGCTTCCCCTTTTTCCGCTAAGTTTGCTGCACGACTAAACCCTTCCACTACCAACTTAAAGTCATCCTTCTCCACTTCTTGTGCTAACACGCGTGCTTTATCAAGAAGGAGCGAAGGTGTAGTCGAATCGCCAGTAAGTAGCGCATCAATAATATCATAACGAACCCCTTCTTCCTGCAGAAGCGCCTTCAACCGCAGTTCAAAGAACGCCGTCAACTCTTCCTTCACTTCCTCTGCCGGACGTTTTAACCAGCCATCCTTTTCAAGTTGATCAAGGGCAAGGTCAAAAAGGAATGAAAGGGTTAAATTCTTCCACGCAGGATCGGCGAGGATCTGGATGACACCCGCTGCACGGCGACGTAAACTATAGGGATCTTGGGAACCTGTAGGCTGAATCCCAAGACTAAATGCCGCAGCTACTGCATCCAGCTTATCCAACAGGCTAATGAGAATCCCTGCAGTGCCTCGAGGTGAACGATCCCCTGCAAAGCGAGGATAATAATGTTCCTCTATCGCCTCGGCGACTTCTTCAGTCTCACCTGCTTGTGTGGCATACACTCGACCCATCACACCGGAAAGCTCTGGAAACTCATTCACCATATAGGTCGAACCATCAAACTTACAAATATCAGCAGCACGCAATAATGTTTGTTGCGCTTCTCCCGTAATATCCAATCGGTCAAGCAAAGCTTCTGATAAGGCTCGAATCCGTCGTACATGATCACCAATGGTTCCTAGACCCTCAAAGAAAACGACATGGTTCAGCTTATCAACGGCGGTTTCAATCTTGAGCTTTTTATCTTCCTCAAAGAAGAAACGCGCATCGGCTAAACGAGCAGAGAGTACTTTTTCGTTCCCTCTTGCTACTTGATCTAGAGAATGCTCATCCCCATTCCGCACCGTGATAAAGAACGGAAGAAGCTTCCCTTTAGCATCTTCCACGGGAAAGTACCGTTGATGCTCCCGCATCGTCGTGATTAACACGGAGGCAGGTAATTCCAGGTAGGCTTCATCGAAGGAACCATAGAGAGCCGTCGGAATCTCTACTAAGTGGGTAACTTCCTCGAGTAGATCCTCATCGATAGGAATTTTCCAACCCTGTTCTTCTTCTAAAACAGCCAATTGCGAACGAATCGCTTCGCGGCGTGCTTCCACGTCCACCATTACCGCTTCGTTTTTGAGCACAGATTCATATTGATCCGCTACAGGAATCGTCGCCTCTCCACCCAAAAACCGATGACCCCGTGTCACGTTTCCAGCGGTGACGCCTGCAAAAGAAAAAGGGACCACTTCTTCACCGAATAACCCCACTAACCAACGAACGGGTCGAATAAAGCGTAACCGGCGATTACCCCAGCGCATCGATTTTGGAAAGGTAAGTGAACTTAAAACGGCTGGCACTCCCTCTGTTAGTAACTCCAACGTCGCCCGTCCTTTCACATGACGACGAGCAAACACATAGGTTTCCCCTTTAAACTCTTCAAGCACTAAATCCGCAGTGGTAAGACCTTGTTTACGGGCAAATCCTTCTGCAGCCTTTGACCAGCCACCATCAGCCCCTACAGCAATCCGCTTCGCAGGCCCACGCACCTCTTCTTCCACATCCGCTTGCCCTTCAACGACATCTCGTACACGAATGCTCAGCCGGCGTGGAGTAGCGAAGGTTTCAGCCACACCATAGGAAATATGGTGCTCATCCAACCACTTCAACATCTTTTCCTTTAACTGTGCAAGGCTCCCAGACACGAAGCGAGCAGGCATCTCCTCAACACCGATTTCTAATAGCCAGTCCCGGTTAGGCATGCGCTTCCCCTCCCTCTTTTAACATGGGAAATCCAAGACGTTCCCGTTCCGCTACATAGAGCTTGGCACATCGTCTGGCCAATGCACGCACTCTACCCAGATACCCTGGACGTTCGGTCACGCTAATCGCTCCCCTTGCGTCAAGTAAATTAAACGTATGGGAACATTTCAACACATAATCATAGGCAGGGAACACCAAGTTTTCTTCAATTGCCCGTTTCGCCTCATCTTCAAACTGTTCAAACCAACGGAATAACTTGTCCGCATCAGAGATTTCAAAGGTATATTTCGAGTGCTCAAACTCGGGTTGTTTAAAGATATCCCCATAGGTCACTCCATCCACCCAAGTGAGTTCATAGATGTTCTCTTTGTTCTGAATATAAGAGGCGAGTCGCTCTAACCCATAAGTGAGCTCCACCGATACAGGGTCTGCCTCTAACCCACCCACCTGTTGAAAATAGGTAAATTGTGTTACTTCCATCCCATCTAACCAAACTTCCCATCCTAATCCTGCGGCTCCCATGGCAGGGTTCTCCCAGTTATCTTCTACAAAACGAATATCATGTTCCAACGGATTAATCCCTAGCGCTTTCAAACTCTCCAAATAGACTTCCTGGATGTTATCTGGAGATGGCTTCATAATGACCTGAAATTGATGGTGTTGATACACGCGATTGGGATTTTCACCATAACGCCCATCCGCTGGTCGACGCGAAGGCTCCACATAAGCCACATTCCATGGCTCAGGACCTAAGCTACGTAAAAATGTCATCGGATTCATCGTCCCAGCACCGGTTTCGACATCATAGGCCTGGGCCAGAACACACCCTTGTTTACTCCAAAAGGATTGCAAATTTAAAATAATATCTTGCATATTCATATCGAACCACCTCCGTATCAAAAATAAAAAAATCTCCCGTCCCTATAGAAAAAAACTCCATAGGGACGAGAGATTCTCCCGCGGTTCCACCCTATTTGATCAGGAACATCCCCGATCCACTCGATTCGAATTGCACTCAGGACCGCCTTTCACCGGCTTTGTACCAGGCTTTCACCTTCCCTGGTTCGCTAAAAAATCTTTCCGGTTACTTTTTTCCATCATCGTGCCAATCTGACTCAATTATTTAACATATAACAAACGAAAGGTTGCCTTGTCAATGTGTTTCTTCTCTATCGATTTGTCGACCCTGTCTCTGTAACCACATGTCTGCAGAAATCGCTGAGGGTGAACGTCTTAATTTGATTGCATATACCAAGGAATGAACAGCAACAAGATCACAGTATATCGAATGGATTATCATCAGAAAAAACTTACCTTATCCCTCTTCATTGCCCCAGTCACGCTTGAGTTGATCCAAAAAATTTCTTGATTTAAGAAAAAGTCCCGTATATTCATCATTAAAACGACGCATTACCTGCTCTAGGATCAACAGGGTTTCTTTTTTTACATTTACCTGTCCCAGACGATCGGGGGTCACTCGTTGCAATTGTTTTAACACATGAGCAGCGGCTGGGGTGATGGGAATCCGCTGAGGGTCACGGTTAAAACAATGATGACAAAGAATTCCTCCCATACTTACACTAAAAGCAAGGGGGCCTTCGGTCCGCCAACAATTCACACATCCGTCTAAACGTGGTCGATAGCCTGCTGTTTCCAACACCTTTAACTCAAAGATCCGACTGAGAATTTCCGGATCAAGACCTTGTTCTAGCCAATTCAGCATCGATAGCAACAGATCAAAAAGAAAAGGGGCAGGTACTTTCTCCTCTGTCAATTTATCTAAATATTCTACCCAGTAGGCCGCATAGGCTGTATGAAGCAAATCAGAACGCACATGAATATTAGATTCAATAATTTCCGCTTGCGAAAGGGTCGCCATCCCAGAACTTGAAAAACAGAGAAAAAAGCCCAAAGTAAACGGCTGGGTTGCAGCACCCAGCCGACTTTTGGGCTTTTTTGCGCCACGAGCCATTGCCGCAAATTTGCCCTGTTCCCGGGAAAAAATTGTAACAATTTTATTACTCTCTCCGTAGTCCCGGGTCCGGAGGACCACACCTTCGATCTTTGTCAGCATCGGTCCCCACCCCTACACTTCGACTTCCTCTCCCAGAGTGACTTCAGCCTCTTCTACTTGCGACAACAGATCAGCATCTTTAAAAAGTAGATAGGCATCGATGTCACCAGTCATCTCGAAACAATTCCAGGAAAAGTTGCGCATGAGTGCCTCATCCTCTCCTCCGATGAATTGCCATGTTCACCTATTAGGATGACCTGGAAGTTGGATCCGTACCCTAAAAGTCGATTGTGATTTGTTTCCACTTTAAAAAGGTTGACAACCCCTAATCGAGTTGATCAAAAGTCAAGATTCTTCCTCATAACCAAGAGATCGCAGCATAAAGTCTTCATTCCGCCAGTCTTTTTTCACCTTGACCCACAAGTCAAGATAAACACGACTTCCTAACAGACGCTGAATATCCTCTCGTGCCCGTCGCCCTACTTCTTTCAACATCGAGCCTTGTTTACCAATGAGAATCCCCTTTTGCGAAGACCGCTCTGTGTAAATCGTGGCACGGACATAGACAGTATCGTCCTCTTCCTTTGCCATCTCCTCTACATGAACCGCTACGGAGTGTGGAATCTCTTCTCTTGTGAGGTGGAGGACTTTTTCACGCACCAACTCTCCAACAATAAATCGTTCTGGGTGATCCGTAACAAACTCCGAAGAATAAAAAGCGGGCCCCTCAGGCAATTTTTCTACAACCACTTTCATCAATGTTTCGGTATTATTGCCTTGTAGTGCTGAAATTGGAATCACTTCACTAAAAGGATAGAGTGTCCGATATTGGTCAATGAAGGGAAGAAGCTGATCAGGGTGTACTTGATCAATCTTATTTACAACAAGGAATACAGGGGTCTTCACATCTTTGAGCAACTCCATGATAAAACGGTCGCCCTGCCCTAGTCCTTCCTTCGCGTCGACTAGAAGTAAAATCACATCCACTTCAGCAAAGGTATTTCGCGCCACCTTCACCATGTAATCACCTAATCGTGACTTAGGTTTATGAATGCCTGGCGTATCGAGAAAAACAACTTGTTCTTTCTCGGTGGTATAAATCCCTTGAATCCGATTTCGCGTCGTCTGCGGTTTATCAGACATAATTGCAATCTTTTGTCCAAGTATATGATTAAGCAATGTCGATTTCCCAACATTTGGACGGCCGATCAGAGCAACGAAACCGGAACGATGGTTTTTAGATCTACCTTTTTTCTCACCCATCGTTCCATCAATCTGCATCATTTAAATCCTCCTTTGTAAATGCACCAGGTAACAAATCGTGGACGGTTGTCAATGACGTTTGATTAGCAAGGTTGCTAAGCACAACCGGCATTCTCGGAGGGCATAACTCCACCAATACCTGGCGACATGCTCCACAAGGGGCAACAGGCCCATCGGTATCGGCTACCACTGCCATCGCCACAAAATCCGTGTCTCCATCCGATATTGCCTTAAATAGTGCCGTACGTTCAGCACAATTGGCTAGCCCATACGATGCGTTTTCTACATTACATCCTTGGATGATTTTTCCATCCGATGTTAGAATGGCTGCACCAACCTTAAACTCGGAATAGGGTACATAGGCCTTCTCACGTGCGTTGATTGCTGCTTGTACCAATTGTTCATAATCCATAGGATTTCCCCTTCTTCCAATGGTAATTGGGCATTCGCTTCTATGTAAATCATCGATTCTTACGCATCATCTTTATGAATATAAAAGTACCCCGTTACCCTTCTCATTATCATTACATTAATCGAAAACCGATGACAGCTACCAATGCACCAAGAACGACTCCTAAGATTACAGGATTTTTTCGTTTCCGATTATGAAGGAAGGTTCCTATCATAAGTGCTGTCAAAAGGATGAGCAACAAGGTAGCCAATAAATTATCCACGATTACGATTAATGAAGTAGCAATACAGCTAGCAAGGGACGTGGTCATACTCGGCTCCCAGTCCAACTTTCCTAACCGGTGAACAATTGCTTTTATCAATAGCGTGAGGAAAAAGTTAAAGGCAATCAGTGCAGCTAATCCAATATTAGGCGGATAAGGTGTTCCTTCTAATTGCGAAAAAGTGAGAAATCCCATATAAGGATAAAACACACTCACCCCAACTACCACGGCCATTCCCGAACATAAGAGTACCGCCCCAGCCGCTACATCCTTAGCTACTTTTGCCAAAGGGTGAAATTCCGTTGTTACCATGTCGATCACGGCTTCTACTGCTGTATTAATCAATTCGGCTACAATCACCAAGAGGATACAGACAAAAAGAATTAACACTTCAATTTTTCGCAACGGTAAATACAACGACAATAACAAGACGATGAGCGCTGCACTATAATGAATGCGCATATTGCGCTGGCTGACCAGTGTATATTTCAAACCGTCAAGTGCGTACCGAAAGCTTGCCAGTAATTTTGACAACCAATTCATCATCGTTACCTCGTTAATCCCAATGGCTTCAGGATCTCCTCTTGACGAGTAAACATCCTGCTCTCTTCTTCTTCTGTTCCATGATCGTACCCTAACAGATGCAAAAAGCCATGCACTGCAAGGAATGCAAGTTCCCGTTCTAAAGAATGACCATACTCTTTTGCCTGTTCCTTCGCGTGGGGCAAGGATATTACGATATCTCCTAATGGCATCGGCATATCTGATTCAGCTTGTCGTTTCTCTCCAGGCTCCCATTGAGGAAAGGAAAGTACATCGGTACCGCGATCGACACCACGAAATTCTTTATTAAGGCGGTGAATTTCCTCGACGTCGGTAATCAAGAGAAAAACCTCCGCATTCTCTTCGACTACCTTTTCCATAGCTGCGGCAGCAATCAACGCTTCTTCAACTTTGGCCATGGCCTTTTTTTCTGCCTCAGTAATCGGTAGTTGTATTTCAATATCGATTTGCAAACTCATTGTCGCTTCGCTCCTTTTACCCTGATCGACTGGCTACGATGTGCGAAACGCTCCGGTAGTAGGTATCGCCTATCGAAAGGATGCTACAGACACAAAAGCGCCCGAGACTGACTCATAGGAGCCGGACCCAGACACTTTTCCCGCGCATCAAGGGGAATCTTCGCCCCCTTTTGCTTAGCCCATCCTTTGAAAAAATGACGATATCCTAGGGCTATACCATGAGGATGAAAAATTATTCCGCCTGGGCGTAGGCATCGATCACTTTTTGGACTAAAGTATGGCGAACCACATCGGCTTGGGTAAGGTATACGAAAGGGATCTCTTCCACTGGCTCAAGCAACTTTTCTGCTTCTCGAAGACCCGATTGTTTCCCTTTTGGCAAATCCACCTGGGTCACATCCCCTGTGACCACCATTTTTGAACCAAAGCCAAGCCGTGTAAGAAACATTTTCATTTGTTCATTGGTAGTATTCTGAGCTTCATCGAGAATCACAAAGGAATCCTCTAATGTCCTCCCTCTCATATACGCGAGTGGCGCTACTTCAATCAACCCCCGCTCCATCAGCTTGCTCACCTGTTCTAAGCCGAGCATCGTATATAAACTATCATAAAGGGGACGAAGATACGGATCCACTTTTTCCTGTAGATCTCCTGGTAGGAACCCTAGGCTTTCTCCAGCTTCAACTGCCGGTCGTGTTAATACAATCCGCTTTACTTGATTACTCTTTAATGCATTTACCGCCATGACAACGGCTAAAAAGGTTTTTCCCGTTCCTGCAGGACCAATCCCAAAAACGATATCCGATTTTTGGATGGCACTAATATAATGCCGTTGTCCTAACGTCTTAATATGGATGGCCTTTCCCTTATGGGTTGTGCCAATTTGCTCATCGTACAATTCGAGCAATTCATCAGCCAATCCTTGGCGAGCGAGACGCTCTGCATAAACGACATCGCGTTCCGTTAATGATACACCCCGCCTGATGAGGCTTAGTAGAACACGAAATAGGTGGTTCAACATATCCAACTCATCCGATGAGCCAGAAATGACCACCTCTTCCCCTCTGGAAACAATCTTAGCAGAGGTACGACCCTCAATCATCCGCAAAAAACCATCCTGCGGACCAAACAATGCGAGAGCTTCGTTTCCATCCCGTAAGCGAATTTTTATGGTGTTCTCCTTATTTGGCAAGTGACTCATTCTCCTTGCGAAATCGGTTGTGGACTAGCAATATTTTCAATCACAGTAAAGTGGATCTTCATAACAACTTTACCATTCTGCTCACTTGGGTGCAAAATTTTTTCCTCTAAAATTCGCCCATCCTCTCCCAAACGACTCAGTATTTCTGCTCGTGCCTGCTCCTTCCCTACCTGAATCGCATCTTTCACTGATAATTTTCGATTGACCCACTTCATTGCCAACTGCTCTTCGTTCACCCAGCCGAAGGGAAGATTCCACTTCCACAAATGGATTGGACGAATCTGCTGAATAAATTCGACTTCCCCCTCTAGATCATTAGAAAAAAAGGGCAATCGCACCACTCGACCTGCTAGATAAGGGTGGGTAGCACGTTCTCTAACACCTGTATAGACCTTCCTTTTTTGCATCATTGGAACGGTTACCTCTGATTCATACCAAACCTCTCCTAATACCTTCCCCTTTGCTCCAACAATTTTATCCGCTGACGGAACACCTTCCCCCGAGTTGTTTTCATTATCACCATAGCGTCCGGAGACAATCAATTGTCCTTTTTTTACAATATCGTTGACATCGACGACAGGATGTCCACGTTCGATTTGAATATCAGAGATCAATCCACTCCGTTTTGCAATCAAGTTTACACGACCCTGTTCACCCGTTTGCTCTTCTTCCGTTACCCGTTTCTTTTCCACTACGGTGAGAATCGCCCTCGTTCCTTCTATCCGAAACCCTACCCAAGAAAGTCGTGGGATTTTATCTGTCAATCGATGCTGGATTTCACTCGTATCGGGGATGCGGCTTTTCATCTGTCCCACATATACCCCTTCTTCTTGAAGGGAAGCGAGAATCTCTCCTGTAGGAATCATCTCATTTCCCTCCACCTCCACTGACCAAACCAATGAAGATAAAAAGAAAATGATGACCAAAAAAAGTCCAAATCCCGTTAAAAAAAAATGCCTTTTTTTCACTCTTGCGATCCAAAAAGGAAACCCTAACTTGCTTCGTATCCTCACCTTGGTTTTTGTACTCCGCAAAAAGGGGCGCAAGCGATAAAAATCGGCTATGGGAAGGGTTAAACTGATCTTCTTTTCTTCTAACCACTGAATTCTAGAGAGATCTAACCCTGCATTTGTCGCTTTGTTGATAAAATCGGCAAGATGTTCACCTTGAAGCTCAATGTGCAAGCTACCCTTTAAAGACTGCCGCCAATGATTTTGCTGCATGCGATCTCTCCCCTTAGTCCAGGTACTTCACCTCGGAAACGTTACCTTCAATCCAAATTTCATGGGTTTGGATTGCCTGGATCTTCAATTGGGCCCCTGCGATTTGTAAGACTCCCCGCGCGGTTCGAAGTCGAATCTCCCCATCCGAAAACTTTTCGACGCCATGATGATTTTCCACATGGACACGATAGGGTCCTATAATCAGGATACGTGGTACATCTGCAGCTACATCCTGAGGGATATCTAACCAATCCGAAGCGATTTTACGCACTCGACTTCCGATCTTTCGCATGAAACGGCCCTCCATCTTCTTGACTCCACCATATGCCCCGTTGTCCCACTTTATGAAAAAAGCCATGATGGTAGTCAGGGGATCGTAGCAGTATATGTCGTAAGAATTTGTCTCATGTGAATGTAAAATTAATAAAGCGATGCGCAAATGCGCATCGCTAGAATCACCATAAGTTCGATTCAGTTGTTATTGCCCGGATTGCTGTTGTTGAGCTTGTTGGACTAAACGTTTCGTAATCTCTCCACCAACTGAACCATTTGCACGAGAAGTGCTTCCAGCACCCAATTGAACGCCAAATTCAGCTGCGATCTCTTCCTTATACTGGTTTAATACGTTAGCGGATTGTGGGACGAGTAAACGGTTACTACTGCCTCGACTTGCCATAACTTTTCACCCCCTCCCTTGTATCCCTAGTGTGGACGAATTGCCGTTGAACCATGTCACGCACTTGTTTCCAAGGAAAGGAGTGGGAATTCCCACGCCATAAATCAAGAAAGAACAAGATAGGCATTCGTACAATTGCTTCTGAAAACTTGGCGTAGACTAATTTATATAAAGAACTTGATTGGGGAGTGACGAAACATAGGCTCATTTATTCGTATTTCTGGTAAAAGTCCTTTTCCCAACTGCACAAACCAAGGAGATGGAATACGTTACCTCAATGCAGCCGTTGAACCATACGCCGCTGTCAATCCAACAACCCTTCAGAACAAAGGGAAAGAGAATATCATTGGTGTATGGCAACAGGATCGCTTTTCAAATGGCGGAGCAAGTGGAATTGTTGCGGGGATATCTGTTGATGGTGGGCAACATTGGGATACTTCTCCCCTCCCCTTCAATGCTTGTGTGTCAGGTGGATTACCCTACGAGAGGGTCAGTGACCCATGGATATCCTTCGGTCCGGAGGGGACGGCATATGTTTCAGCACTCAACGTCAACTTAACAACCAACCCAAGTTCAGCAGTTACAATCATCACTTCAAAAAATGGCGGAAAATCCTGGTCAAACCCCATAATCATAAAAAAAGATCCAATCGCCTCTCATTTTAATGACAAGGAATCCATTACTGCGGACCCCATTCATTCGAATGTAGCCTATGTAGTGTGGACGCGTTTTACGTTTCTTGCCAACAATCGTTTTAATAATCCAACTTGGTTTGCTAAGACAACCGATGGGGGTCAAACTTGGCGGTCAAAAATTATTTTCCGTCCAGGGCTCGGTAATAATACGGTAGGGAATATCATCGTTGCCAATCCAAAAAACGGGATTTTGTATCATTTTTTCATTTTAGTCATCAACAAAAATGGGAATAAGACCAGTTTTATTCTTCTGCAAACCTCCAAGGATCAAGGGGAAACCTGGTCACAAGCTAGAATCGTTACCACGATTTTCTTACCCGTAACGCTCTCCGGTGGAAGTGGACTGGATTTAGTTGGCTCATTTTCATATCTCTCAGTTGATATCCGGTCAAGTATTACCGTCACGTTTTCACCTACCATCCATCCGAAAACCGGAACTTTGTATATCACCTGGGAAGATGCTCGGTTTTCTGATGGTCAGATCACAGAGGTCGCTTCTTCCTTTTCAACCGATGGGGGTCAAACTTGGAGTAAACCAACACGTGTCAATCATTCAACAGGGAAGCCCGCTTTTC
This sequence comes from Marininema halotolerans, assembly GCF_900116235.1. Classification (GTDB taxonomy): domain Bacteria; phylum Bacillota; class Bacilli; order Thermoactinomycetales; family DSM-45169; genus Marininema; species Marininema halotolerans. The sequence goes on from NZ_FPAA01000008.1 coordinate 122,835, forward strand.
AACCGACGATTGGATTAAATGATCGGGGGATCGTTGGGATTAGCTATTATCAATTTACCAATCAAGCACCCACCAATTCTCTACCGGTCCACTATTTATTTAAGGCATCATACAACGGTGGAAAGAGTTATACCAACCCCGCGATCACCATTACTCGTCCCTTTAACATGTTAACTGCCCCCTTTGTAAGTGGCGGTTTTTTTGTCGGGGACTACCAAGGGATGGTTACGATTCGAGATACCTTTTATCCTTTTTTCACAAAAGTCAATTCGAAGAGAGAAACGAATCGAACCAACATCTTTGTCAGCCGCATTCGTCTTCCCAGAAGGTGAAATAAATGATGAAAAAATCCCACCGAAGTAGCTCTTAGGTGCTACTTGGCGGGATTTTTTCGGTTTCAGTCAAATCAGTCCCAGAATTAGAATCATCTTAATTTGTTCGCGGAGTAACAAGTTAGACATTTACACAGTTCTTTTTTCGAACCCAGCGTATACTATTTGGAATTTGGAATTATATGTTCATTGACGGGAGTGAAAAATATGATATGTGCTCATTAAAACGTCTTTCTGGCAAAAGCCCATTTCCCACTTGTATAAACAAAGGAGAAGGCGTGCGATACCTCAATGCAGCTGTTGAACCCTACGCCGCTGTCAATCCTACCACCCTTCATAACAAAGGCAAAGAAAATATCATTAGTGCTTGGCAACAGGATCGCTATTCGAATGGCGGGGCAAGTGGATTTGTAGCAGGAGTCTCCTTTGATGGCGGGAAGAGTTGGGATCTCTCCTCACTACCCTTTAATCGTTGTGTATCAGGCGGACTTCCTTACGACAGGGTAACGGATCCATGGATTTCCTTTGCACCTGACGGAACCGCCTATCTATCTGCACTTTTAATTAATAAAGTGAACAATACCAACTCAGCAATCGCAGCAATGACCTCTAAAAATGGAGGGAGATCCTGGTCGAAGCCCGTAATCGCTAAAGCAGATCTGGGACCTTCTGTTTTAAATGATAAAGAAACCATCACAGCAGACCCCATCCATTCAAATATCGCCTACATGGTTTGGACGCGCTTTAAGTTTTTCCCTAATAATCAAATCAGCAATCCGACATGGTTTGCTAAGACAACCGATGGGGGTCAAACTTGGCGGTCAAAAATCATTTTCCGTCCGGGACTCGATAATAATACGGTGGGAAGTATCATTGTTGCCAATCCAAAAAACGGGATTTTGCATCATTTTTTCATTTTAGTCATCAACAAAAATGGGAATAAGACCAGTTTTATTCTGATGCAAACTTCCAAGGATCAAGGAGAAACTTGGTCAAAAGCTCGGGTGGTTACACCAATTGTCCTCCCTGAAACCATCGCGGGTGGCACCGGTCAGGATTTAGTTGGCGCATTTTCATATCTCTCGGTTGATATCCGGTCAAGTATTACCGTCACATTTTCCCCCGTCATCAATCCAAAAACCGGAACTTTGTATATCACCTGGGAAGATGCTCGGTTTTCTGATGGTCAGATCACAGAGGTCGCTTCTTCCTTTTCAACCGATGGGGGTCAAACTTGGAGTAAACCAACACGTGTCAATCGTTCAACAGGGAAGCCCGCTTTTCAACCGACGATTGGATTAAATGATCGGGGGATCGTTGGGATTAGCTATTATCAATTTACCAATCAAGCACCCACCAATTCTCTACCGGTTCACTATTTATTTAAGGCATCGTACAACGGTGGAAAGAGTTACACCAACCCCGCGATCACCATTACTCGCCCATTTAACATGTTAACAGCCCCCTTTGTAAGTGGCGGTTTTTTTGTCGGGGACTACCAAGGGATGGTTACAATTCGAGATACCTTTTATCCTTTCTTCACAAAAGTCAATTCGAAGAGAGAAACCGATCGAACCAACATCTTTGTCAGCCGCATTCGCCTTCCCAAAAGGTGAAAAGAAAGAACCCTACCCATTCACTTGTGATGAAGTGATTAGGCAGGGTTCTTATCAATTACCTAGGCAATCGTTTTCCTCTTCGACGCGCTAGCGGCGGATCTAAAATTTCCTTTAAAACGATGGCTTGCTTTAATCCCTTGGGAGTCAGGTTTTGTGTAAGATCTCGCGAAGGTCTTCTTTTTGTACGACGAGTTGAGGTCGCCATGTTATTACGCGGTTTATGAAGCTGGGATCGACTCTCCTGCGAATATTCCCGTTCGGATAGCGGAGTGGATCCTTGCTGTCCAAAGGGATCTTCATTCGAAGGTTGCCCTTGCATCATTGAGGCTGGCTTTTTACGTCGATTCATTCGCTTTCGTTGTTGTTTGGCTCTTTCGTCTTCACCACTAGAAGCCAATTTTATAATGAGTCGCAACACATAAAAGACCCCGATAACAAACACAAACCCAAATTTCGATATGACATCGAAGATATCCACACTGACACCTCCTACTGCTTCAGAAAAAAAACTTATGCTTCCTCATCATCGGACTGTGAGATGGATTTTCGCATATCGGTGTCAGCCACTACATTTTGCATATTGTAATAATCCATTACACCTAACTTACCATCCCGGAGTGCTTGAGCCATTGCCATCGGCACCTCGGCTTCCGCCTCGACCACTTTAGCACGCATCTCTTCCACCCGAGCACGCATCTCTTGTTCCTTAGCTACAGCCATCGCACGACGTTCCTCCGCTTTCGCCTGTGCAATATTCTTATCAGCTTCTGCCTGATCCATCTGGAGGGTTGCACCAATATTTTTCCCTACATCCACATCCGCAATATCGATGGATAAGATTTCAAAGGCCGTGCCTGAATCCAATCCTTTGTTTAAGACGGTGTTGGAGATCAAATCGGGATTCTCAAGAACTTCTTTATGACTACTCGCGGAACCATTGGTTGTAACAATCCCTTCACCCACACGAGCGATGATTGTCTCTTCACCTGCACCCCCGACAAGGCGCTCAATATTGGCACGCACCGTGACACGAGCTATGACTTTTACTTCAATACCATCTTTCGCCACAGCAGAAACGACAGGCGTTTCAATCACTTTTGGATTTACACTCATTTGTACAGCTTCTAGCACATCACGACCTGCAAGATCAATCGCCGCCGCCCGTTCAAACATCAAATCAATGTCTGCACGCTGCGCTGCAATCAGTGCATCGACAACGCGGTTCACATTCCCTCCAGCCAGATAATGGGTTTCAAGCTGTTCAATATTCACTTCGAGACCAGCTTTACGTGCTTTAATCAACGGATTGACAATCCCCGCTGGGGTAATCCGTCGCAGGCGCATCCCAATCAAGGTAGTTAAACCAACATATACACCCGATGCCATAGCAGAGATCCATAACATCACGGGAACAAAGGTAAACAGGATCGATAACACAATGACCCCAACAACAATGAGTAAAATTAAGCCAACAGGAAACATAGAAGCAACAAACCCCTTTCATGGTTAAATTAAACGTCATGATTGTTCAGTTTACAAACGGTGGATCACGACTTATTCTCCGCGGAATCCAATTCATTGGGAAGTGCCGGGCGAACAATCACACGCATTCCTTCAACACCGGTTACCACCACGGGCACTCCACTTTCGATAAATCCACCTTCACTTACGACATCCTGGCGCAGACCGTCAATTTCAACGGTTCCTGCAGGACGTAACGGCGTAAGGGCTTTCCCATGTCGCCCTTTTAACTGCGCACGACCTTTTTGAGAAACATAACCGGTTTCATTTTTTTGGGAAGAGAAAAGAACAAAACGCTTCCAATTTTTGCGAATGCCAAAGATTTTGATAGCGCCTGCCAATATCATCCCACCCACCACCATAGCGATAAGCAGTGAGATTAAACCAATCGTGGGATCTTGGGTCGCATATATCACAGAAGCTGCAAAGGAAATGAAGCCTAACATCCCAAAAATTCCACCGGGTACAACTAATTCAATCAGCATCAAGACCAAACCAACAATCACAAAAAGCAATGTTTCCATGCCTGCGAAGCCGGCGATATAGTTTCCAAAAAAATAAAAGAAAAAAGCAAGAAGACCAATACCACCGGCTACTCCAAAACCAGGTGTCAAGATTTCAATAGCAACACCGGCAAGGCCAATAATCAGCAATATTGTTACAACAAAGGGATTGGTTAGCACCTCACCGATCTGCTCAGCCAAGGATGGACTTACAATTTCAGATTTTTTTTGAGCAGTCATCATATGGAGTGATTGCTCTTGTCCAGTTGCTCCTTGTTCCATTGAAGTGATATGACTGGGTGGCTCAGCAGCTTGTGCCATACCCAGCGGAAACAATATCCACACCATCCCCATCAGGATCACAACACTCATTAGAACAGTGCGTAATCCAACCCTTGCATTCATAAACTCACCCCCCTTATTGATATACGAATCAGAAAGTAATGAGTTTCATCTTTGGGAAGTTTTTTCCGCATCCAATTAAAAAACACAGCGCCATCAAAGATGTGCGCTGTGAGTAGGGGCAGAAGTCTATTGCAATGACTCCTGAACCAAGCGATTCACTGTTTTCCCATCCGCGCGACCTTTCACTTGAGGCATAAGAAGTGTCATCACTTTCTTCATGTCTGCCTTCGAAGTAGCACCGATCTGTTCAACCGCTTCTTGGACCATCTTCCTAAGCTCATCTTCAGAGAGTGGTGCAGGAAGATAATCCTTTAGAATTGCGATCTCCATCTGAACTTTTTCAACGAGATCTTCGCGTCCTGCCTGTTGAAATTCGGCAAGGGAGTCTTGTTGTTGCTTATACTCCTTTACCACAACAGAAAGAGCTTCATCTTCATTCAACGGACGTCTTAATTCGATCTCTTCGTTTTTGACAGACGATCGAAGCCGGCGAATAACAGTTAATCTGTCTTTTTCTTTATTTTTCATTGCGGCTTTCATATCTAGGGTTAACCGCTCATTCAAAGTCACTGGCTCTGGCACCTCGCTCATTTGCGTTTACGGGCAGCGTCAGACTTTTTCTTACGTTTGATACTGGGCTTTTCATAGAACTTGCGCTTCTTCAGTTCCCGCATCGTACCATCTTTGGCTGTAGCCTTTTTGAAACGGCGCAGCGCTTTATCCAGCGTTTCGTTTTTGCGAACGTGAATTTCCGCCATCTTGATCCCTCCCTCCGCGGGCTGTAGGTGCCCGGGGCTATAAAACCGCCGGGGAGAACACCCTCCAGCGATAAATAAAGCGAAGGGGTTGGCCCCATTTAGGGGGACACGCGCTTCGCGTACACTACTTATCATATCTGACCAACTGTTTCAGACATGAAAGCAAACCCATCGATCATTATACAATACCCCCGAAAGATGTGTCAAAAGGAACTGTTAACCGGGAGGCCATGTCAAGCTTCTTCCACCCAAAAGATGAAAATGGATGTGATGTACTGTTTGTCCACCTTCATCGCCACAATTGTTAACAATACGGTACCCTCGTTCAGCAAGACCTTCATCCACAGCTAATCGATTCATCACTGAAAAAATACGCCCCAATAATTCGCTATCTTCCTCGCCGACCTGTTGAATAGAGGGAATATGTTGATTGGGAATAACCAATAGATGTACCGGTGCTTGTGCATGAATATCCTTAAAAGCGGTTACCAATTCATCCTCGTATACTTTCTCTGCTGGAATGCTACCCTCAATGATTCCACAAAAAATACAATCCGCCATCATGATTTCCCCCTTTCCGAATATCGAATGGGAATATTATATCAAATGCTTACTGAACCTTCATCACCTTTTGGGCGCAACTTGCATAACCTGCTGACAAAAAGAAAAGGGGTCATATTCATGAATAAGCATTCCAATACGACAGAAAACAAACTGCGACGTTTGATTCAACGAATGGTTCAAGAGGAATTGGATCAACGATTCAAGGAGGGTTTTTCTTTCGATCAAAAGCCTTCTCAACAAGTTCAACATCCACCACCAGGTCGAAAAGAACGTCCTGCACCCCCTTGGGCCATCTTTGGATCCCCACAACCCGATCCTGACACTGCGTCAATCAAACAGCCTCTGCAAACAAATGTCAGCACTGAACCGCCTCCCTATGTTCCCCATCAGATCACGAATCGTTAATTGCTAAACAACCCTTCGTCATGCCTGTCCTGTGTTTGCATATACATGGGAGAAGGTATGAGGAGGGCTGTCCGATGAAAGAGATCATCATCCCCTTCGCTACGGGATTAGCAATCTTTTTATTTGGGATGCAATTAATTCGATATGGGCTAGAATCCTTGGCCGCCAATCGATTACGTGAACTCTTGCTCCGTTTTACACGGACCCCCAGTCGCAGCTTTGCTACAGGGTTGATCGCAACCGCGCTTCTCCAAAGCAGTAGTGCCGTCACTGTCATTACCATTGGCTTTGTCAATGCAGGGTTAATGAATTTTGCTCAAACCGTGGGAATTATTCTTGGAACCAACATCGGTACCACTGTCACCACAGAAATACTCGCATTAAAAGTCGAGGACTTTGCCGTCCCGTTGATCATCTTGGGTGGTGCGCTGTATTTAATGCCTTGGAAGCGAATTACCCACATCGGGATGGCCATCGGTGGATTTGGTTGTATCTTTTTGGGGATGGAAGCCATGCAATGGATAGCAACCCCCTTAAAAACACGTGGCTGGATTACCTGGCTCCTCGATCATTCAGGAAACGATATTATCGTCGGTGTCCTAGTAGGGATGTTTATTACAGCCATCATACAAAGTGGCGGGGCTGTGATCGCTATCACCATGGGTTTTTTCGCCACAGGGATCATCCCCCTTCCCTTTGCCATCGCTGTCGTATTAGGGAGCAATGCAGGTACGTGTGTCACTGGCTTTCTCGCATCCATCGGCTCCAGTCGCGGGGCAAAACAGGTTGCTGTGGCACATTTAGTTCTCAATCTAGGAGGGATCTTACTCTTTCTCCCCCTCGTGCCATGGATGGTGAATTTAGCCCCCTCGTTATCCGAGCATCCTGCTTCACAGGTCGCCCATATTCAAACCTTATATAATGTGATCTGCTCATTACTTGTGCTCCCATTTGCAAGTCAGTTTGCATCTTGGATTACAAAATTATTGCCGGATCGCACCGTGATCGCGTGGTCAGCATTCCCTCGTCATAAAAAACGAAATAGCATAAAATAATATGAGAAATTTTTCACATTAAAAAACTCTCCAAGGACGATTGAGAACATCTTAACCGATGCTCTCTTTTTTACTGTCTTTCTCTTGGTGGGATATGAACTGAAGAGAGTTTTAAAAAATGAACAATTATGAATTCTGGATTCATGGTGATATCTTGTTATTAGAAAGAGCAAGGGAGAATGGCATAGGAGATGATATAAATGAAATATTACCTGGTGGAATTCCCAGATACGGACCAAGAAATCGATAAAAAACTGAAGGAGATCAAACAGACAGGTAAGAAGTGGTATATCGGTGAACAACCAGATAGCTATGTGGATGTTGCTTTTAACGACGAAGTAATCCATGAAGCTAACGAAGTTAGTGAGAGTTGGGTTTTTATCATTGAAGACAACGTATACATTGAAGCTTCCAGCCTCATTGAAATGAGAGAGGGTTTAAAGAGCGTCTTTTGTAGATAAAATCGCCTCATATCCCCAGGTTTTAGCCAAGGGGTATGAGGCGCATACATCAGCACTCCCATCAGTTATCCGACGGAGGTGTGTATAACGATGGTTTAGAAAACGGTCAATATCCTTCACTACCCTGCTTTCCACTCACGATTGCAACGCTGGAACTTGCTCCAATGCGATTGGCTCCGGCTTGCACCATTTTCTCGGCTCCTGCTAAATCACGAACCCCGCCTGAAGCCTTCACACCCATTTCCTCCCCAACGGTCTTACGCATCAGTCGCACGGCCTCCTCGGTCGCCCCTCCATAACCAAATCCTGTTGAGGTTTTCACAAAGTGAGCACCTGCTGCCTTTGCCTTTTCAGATGCCACACGAATCTCATCCGCATTAAGAAGACCAATTTCAAGAATGACTTTTACGAGTACACCGTCTGCCGCTTTCACTACGGTAGTAATATCTTCACGCACCAAATCAAGATCCCCAGATTTGAGCGCTCCGATATTCATCACCATATCAATCTCCCTCGCACCATTCTTAATCGCCTCTTTTGTTTCAAAGGCCTTGGTTTCCGAGGTAGTCGCTCCCAGTGGGAAACCAACAACCGTACATACTTTTACACCGGTTCCCTTTAACTTCTCAGCCGCTCGAGCTACCCAGGAAGGGTTGACACATACCGAGGCAAAATGATGTTCCCCAGCCTCGTCACACAACCGATCAATCTGATCCGAAGTCGCCTCGGGTTTTAATAGCGTGTGGTCGATCATCGATGCCAATTCCTGTCCGTTCATATTGCCATGATCCCCTTTCACAATCTCCTGCAAGCCAAGCTCGATATACGCCTGTGCTAGGACACTATCGTTATTATCATATCCTTCTTTACTTTGCTTTTGCCATGCAGCCTCAGGTGACATCCACGCTGCACCCGTTATCTCGGATAACTGGGGAGTCACTTCCCCATCATTCGCTTCCACTAAGAAATAGTGAACTTCCTTTGCGATATCCCCATGTTGTGGGTGAAAGTAACGATACCGAATCGTTTCTAAGCGATGACGAATGCTTCCTCGAACTCCTGTCTCCTCTAAAATCTCACGGAGGGCGGTTTCTTCATCCGTTTCGCCTGCTTCTTTTTTCCCCTTTGGTAATGTCCAACGGGAATATCGATCTTCAATCAGTAAAATCTCTAATTCTCCTTTTGGTTGACGGTAAACAACCCCGCCGGCGGAAATCTCTTGCAACCTGTTTCACTCCTTCCATCCTGGTTCGTAATCAAAACAGGATTTCTACCCTGCTTGATTTTAGCATATTCCACTCGATTTTTTGTTGATGGGGAAAAAGCAATAATTAGCATCCTCTGTTTTCTATATCCGATCACTTTTATACATTACCCTTACGAAAAGGAACCTATCAAAAACCTTTATCCTTTTGGTAAGCGATGAGTTACAAAAAAACAATGGGTATATCTCTTCTCTTATCCTATCATTTTCTAGACTCATCAGCAGCAAAAGGCCAAAGCCATGCTGATTATCCAAAGATTCCATCGATAACATTCGCCATAATCCCCATTGAATAAGGTCAAAAGATGGTACCCTGATTTTTTTGATCATGGTCGACAATCACTCATCACATCAGCACCATTGGTTATGTAAAAAGGAAATGAAAAATGGAATTCTTCACTTCCCCAATTTCTAACAAACAGACCATACGATTTTAAATAAAACTAGGAACGATACTCCCAACGATTTTTGATGCTTTTCCTTTAAGTCCTTGTGGTTGTTCTGGAGTAAACGACTGTTACTTGAAGGTCAAGAGATCTTCCGTATACAATGGCACTGCCTGATTCAGCTAAGCGTTGCTTCGCAGTTACTCCTTTCTGTCTAGAAAAAGGACCCGTTCGGTTAATGGCAAGAACAAGCGTTTCTCCTGCCGTTAATACGCGGCGAATCACCCGCTTTGCGTTCACTTGTTTTTTCTGCGTGGTCACCCCTACAGGTGTTGCTGGCAGTATCTGAACCATGACAGGAATAGGACGACTACTGGGATTATTTATACTTAACCCCGTATGATAATCCCCCCGCCCAAGAACGCCTTCACTCCCTGCGATTAATCCTGTCGTGTAGGGCACAGACCATGCGACCCTACCTTCAGCCAGCGGTTTCGCATTGACACTCTGTACAGCAATCGTCATTCTCCACCATTCCCTTCTATCTTTGCCACACAATCTATTACATTCCATCCATAATCAAAGTGACAGGGTCGATACACAGTAGGAGTATAAAAGGGCGAACCGGCTAGGTTACGTGTGTCATCACTTGATTGTTTTTATTTCTTATATAATAATAATTTAAGTACAATAATGTTTTTTCTATTAAATTAATTAATTCAATAAGGAGGAAACCATGAAGAATAAAAACATCCAACTTTTATTGTTTTGTCGTATCCTTACAAATTTCATGGATAGCTTCTATGTGTTTGCTACCATCTGGTATGTAAAAGAAGTTACAGATTCACCTATTTATATAGGAATCGTAGGATTTGTTACCGCTGTCCCTACCTTCTTGCAACTGTTTTTTGGACCGTTCATTGATAATGCCCCTAAAAAATTTTTGTTGTTACTTTCCATGGGCGTTCAGGGGGTCATTTTTCTAATCCTTGCCATTCTTTATGATGTTGGGTCATTGCCTATTTTTCTTCTTCTCTTTTTGATCTTTTGCGCAACCCTCTTTGCCGAACTTAGTTATCCCACAGAAAATGCCCTTGTGCCTGATTTAGTAGAAGAGCGGGATCTCCCTCAAATTAATTCAATTTTTACTTTTACCTATAGTGGAATCAATTTAATTGCCGCAGGTGCTTCTGGAATTATCATCGCGCTAGTCGACATTGGAACCATCTTTCGTATCAACGCAGGGGTATTTTTACTCTCGTTTCTTCTCCTACGTCTCTTTCTTCGTTTGCCCTTCATAGAGAATTGGAAGAAATCAACCGATGTAACTTCGTTCTTTTCTAACTATAAAAAAGAGCTTGTACAAGGTTTCACTTATGTTCGCAGCTTACATACGTTAAAGAGATTACTTGGCATCTTTATTCTCGTAAACCTATTGGTTTGCATTTCACTGGGGTTATTACCGATCTTATCAACATCTCCACAAGCTTATGGTTATTGGTCAGCCGCCATCTCTGCTGGGACGTTAACAGGCGGACTTCTGTCCTCTCTTCTATCTCGTTTCCGCTTAAGAACGGCTTTGGTATGGTTATACGCCATTGCAGGAGGATGTTGGATAGGATCGGTTTTGTTGTCCAATCATATTTTCTTATTATCCCTGATTTTCTTTAGCATCGCGTGGGCTGCGATCGGTGCTTCGGGTGTCATTCTTCAGACGACGCTGCAAGTCAACCTATCTCCTGAATTTCGAGGGCGGGGTCTTACCCTCGTAATGGCAATACTCGGTTCAGTTACGCCCATCGGTTTATTCTCGGCGGGAATACTCGCCACCCTACTCTCCCCTATCATATTAATGACCCTCTCTGGCATCTCACTGATTTTTGTTGCAGTCTACTATGCAGTCAATCCTATCTTTAATAAATTGACAACGATGGATCAGCCTTTTGAACATGGCTATCTTGAGGCGTAGGAAAATAGTTCATGGAAAAGCCGTGATATGCACGCAACTTGCCACGCTTAAGAACCACTCCTTCCACCTGGATGAAAGGAGTGGTTCTTTTATTAATGAAAAAGATAAGAAGATGGATTACTCCAAATGATCCTTACTTATGGTGGTCCCTCAACCAACCTTCAGCATAATCCACAGCCTTCCGTTGTGAAAAAAGCCGTGCTTTCCCGGAACCCACGCTTCCCTTGTGCACGGTACAATCCCGTTCAAAATCCCTTCCCAATTCAACAAATAAATCCGTTTGATGATCCAAATCAGTGTACGTCTTCCATACCCGTTGTTCGTTTTCGAGTACCGGTGCTCCTTCCTCCATTTGTACGGCACAGCCCACTCGATACTCCGCGAGATGGAAGGAGGTATTGGTATCATACCCTGTACCCAAAAACAACACCTGTGCATCGTTTTGATAGAGGCTAGCTAATGGAGACGCCTCCCCCATCGAATAATCGATGGAATGATGGGCAACGATACGATCCGCATCGCTTCCCCAAGCCGTGAAGGATACCTTTGGATGAGCACTCCTTATCGCTCCTGGCCAAGTTCGAAAGATTTCAGCCACCTGTCCCATCCCTTGCGTTGGTGTTGTTCTTGGATCGTAGGGAGGCATTTCGGAACGAATGATTGGGTGCCATTCCTTCGGTACAGGAGGCGCTTCCCAGTGAACGGGATCTGACAATGTTGGGGACTGTGTCGGCATAACGATGGTACCCATTGGGGTAATAACGTCCATCAATGCTTGAATGACCGCCACTGCTCCGCCACATACCCAACCAAGGGAAGAGAGAGAAGTATGTACCATCACACAATTTCCGGCTCTCAGCCCTAAATCCCGTAGATCTTTTCCCAAAGTAGAACGGGTAATGGGTAGCGTGGTATTCTGTACAAGTTGTTGTTCATCCACGTTTTCCATCTCCTTTTTACCCACAGCTTAGCCCTGCTTCATCTCGGATACCATTGCCTCAATACTGCATTGTGGAGAACAGTATTCCGTAATCGTTCCTTCCTGTTCATCAACAATCTCCTCCATTCCCAGTTCCCGCCGAGCTGGATCATCTGGATGAAACTGAAATTCGCAGAATGTGCACACCTTTAAGGGCCGACTTTCACCCATCATATAAACAAGCGACTCTAGATTTTCTCCCTCGAGGTGAAAGTGTTCAATGGCGTGATGGATAAAAAGTTGACCGGTTTCGAAAAATGTGACGTCTTCCTGTACATACCGTTCTTCATGCCAAAAGGCAAAGGACCCATCGGATAAATGCGTTAAATAATACCCCTCTCCAAGGACAAGGGACGATTGCTTTAATGCTTCGTATGTACGAAAACGTAATTCCAGCGCTAAGTTTTCCATTAATTCATGATCCACTTCGTTTAAAAGCGTGCTCCAATCAATTTGATCCAGTGCATCTTCCCATTCATCGCCTGTACTCATCAAAAGAAACTCCCTTCCTTCAATCATGCATGAAACGCGAAAAAAGAAATACAGAAGCACACTTATTATAGAACAATCATTCGATCTTCGACAAATTTCACTTTTCTTCAAATAAAAAAAGAGCCACCCGATACGGGTAACTCTGTAACATCCTATCTTTGTTTAACCTGCCTTTGATTCGGATGGAGCATCCTCCATCGTCCTCACAAAGGTGCCAAAACAATACTCGGATCCCGGCTTATCAATTCTAACTCGACACACCTTACCTACTAACTCTTCAGAGGCCGGGAAAACGACTTGAAGATAGTTATCCGTGTAGCCCATATAAAGCCCACTATCAGGATCCTCTTTCCATGGGCGTTCTGGGATGACATCCAATACTTCTCCAACATTATCCGAGGAATACTTTAAAGAAAGGCGATTAGAAAGGGCGATAAGACGTTGTACTCGCTCTTGTTTTACATCGGCATCGACTTGATCGGGCATCCGTGCCGCAGGTGTCCCTGTCCGCGTCGAGTAGGGGAAAACATGCAACTCAGAGAACCCTAACTCTTCAATTAGACGATACCCGTTCTCAAACTGCTCTTCCGTTTCCCCAGGAAAACCAACAATCACATCGGAAGTAATCGCTACGCCAGGCATCGCTTGATGAAGATAATGAATTTTTTCCCGATATTCATCGACCGTATAGCGCCGACGCATCCGTTTGAGCACTTCATCGTCCCCAGCTTGAAGGGGGATGTGAAGGTGACGGCACATTTTATCCGACTTGTTTAATACTTCGATCACCCGATCATCAATTTGACTGGCTTCAATGGAGCTAATCCGAATCCTTGTTAATCCTTCAAGTTTATCCAAATCCCATAGAAGGTCGGCTAATTTGTAGTCCTCAAGGTCCTCTCCGTATCCACCTGTATGAATCCCAGTGAGTACAATTTCCTTATAACCCGCAGCAATCAACTGCTTCGCTTGCTGCAAAACGCTGTCAGGTTGACGACTACGTAGAAGACCCCTTGCCCACGGAATGATACAAAAGGTACAAAAGTTATTACAGCCCTCTTGGATTTTCAGGGAAGCTCGTGTCCGTTCCGAAAAGGTAGGGACATCTAACTCTTCAAATTGCCTTGTTTTCATGATGTTTTTCACTGCATTGATCGGTTCACGAGAAGCGCGGTGTTCTTCAATATAATCAAGGAGTTTATCGCGCCCTTGGGTACCGACAACCACATCGACTCCTGGAATATCCAGAATTTCTGCTGGAGAGGTTTGGGCATAGCAACCCGTTACCGCTACCACCGCTTCTGGATTGGTACGAACGGCTCGCCTGATCATCTGCCGACTTTTCCGATCTCCTGTATTGGTCACCGTACAGGTATTGATCACATAAACATCTGCCTGTGCTTCAAAATCAACTTTTTCATAACCTTGCCGTTGAAACAGTTGCCACATGGCTTCTGTCTCATAGGCGTTCACTTTACAACCGAGTGTATGGAATGCCACCGTACTCACAGTGGCTCACCCCCTAACTCTCCATAAGTGTATTGAATACAAGATAATACTGCCAAGGGCGCTGTTTCTGCTCTCAGAATCCGCGGCCCCAAATGTAAAAGCGCTGCACCCTGGTTGACAGCTTCCTCAGCCTCATGCTCTGTAAATCCACCTTCTGGACCAACAATCACCAAAAAACGCTTCGCTTCTTTCTCCGCTAACAACGAGCCAAGCGCCTTTCCACCCTTCTCGTAGGCAAAAAGGATTCGATCAAAGGATGAAAATTGCGCAAGGCATTGGCGCCAGGTTGTCAACGCGTTCACCTTAGGAATTCGTCCACGTCGCGATTGTTCAGCGGCTTCCTTTACAATGCGTTCCCAACGTTCCCGCCGTTTCCCAGCTTTTTTTTCATCCAATTTAACCACGGTTCGTGCGGATGTGAAAGGGATAAAGGCATACGCGCCGAGTTCCGTTCCCTTTTGCAAAACCCAGTCCACCTTGTCGCCCTTTGGCAAGGAGAAGGCAATTGTGATTTCCACCTGATTAGGTTCTCCCGTAGAAGAAAAGGATTCGAGAATACGGCATTGGACTTCTGACCCACTGATTTGTTCGATTCGAACACGATAGTCCATCCCAGCACCATCACAACAGAGAATGGTGTCTGTGACTTCTAATCGCATCACGTTCTTAATATGATGAACGTCATCACCCGTCAATGTGATTGACTGAGTAACTTCGTCAATTTGATTGGTTTTGATAAAGTATCGTTGCATAAACACACCCCTACCATCCTATCACGATCGAGCGGCGATTGCTACCCAGTCCCCTTCTTGCAATCGTTCCACTACCTGATAACCCGCATCAACGAGCGCTTGTACAACTTGCTCTTCTTTTTGCTGAATAATACCCGAAGCGATAAAGGTCCCACCTTGCTTCAATACCCGTGGCAAATCTGGAACGAATCGTAGGATAATCTCAGCCAAAATATTGGCAACTACCACATCCACGGTTCGTTCCACCCCATTTAACAGGTCATTTTGCTTCACACGAACCTGGTTCTCAGAATGATTCAGGGCGACATTGGCCTTTGCCTGCTCCACTGCAACGGGGTCTAAATCTAAGGCGAGTACCTCTGTTGCTCCTAGTTTAGCAGCAGCGACTGCCAGGATTCCACTCCCACACCCCACATCGACGACCGATGTTCCGGTAGATACTTCATTTTCCAATAATTTCATACTGAGTGTCGTAGTTGGATGGGTTCCGGTTCCAAAGGCCATCCCTGGATCTAATTCGATAATCTGTTCTCCTGGTGACGACGTGTAATCTTCCCAAACGGGTTTTACCGTCAATCTTTTGGTCACACGGACGGGTTTATAGTAGACCTTCCAGGCATTCGCCCAGGATTCTTCACTCATCGTCTGTGTCACAATGGTTACCGGTCCTGGATCTAGGCCAAACTCCTTTAATCCTTGTGCCTTCATCTCGATTCTCTTCAGTAATGCCTCGTCGTAAATGGCTTCAGAAAAATAACCGGCTAACCAGATGCCTTTATCGGGGTAGTCTTCCTCTGCTAAAGCAAACATTTCACCAAAAGGTGTGTCCCAATCGGTGTCTAATACAGCCGAATCCCATGTAGCGGTTCCCCCGGCACCTTCACTCAAAAGGAAATCAGCAACGGCTTCCTCCGCTTCTTGGCTGGTGTGCACCCGTACCTCAATCCAATTCATTCTCATTCCCTCCCTTGGACAAAAAAAGAACGGGCACAATGCCCGTACAACCCATTTCACTTCCTATCAATCAATTAATCTCCGGTAAACGCTCGTTTCATCTTATCAAAAAAGCTGTTGTTCTGCTCAGAGACATAGTCTCCTGACAGGCGTCCAAATTCACGTAACGCTTTTTTCTGTTCATCGGTCATTCGGGTCGGTGTCACAACTTTCACCTTCACCATCTGATCCCCTCGTCCATTTCCATATAGACGGGGAACCCCTTTTCCACGCAAGCGGAAATCAACCCCCGATTGGGTACCTGCAGGTATTTTCAGTGATGCCCGACCATCTAATGTGGGGACGACAATTTCATCACCCAGGGCAGCCTGACTAAAGGTAATGGGCATCTCACAGGTAATATTATTCCCATCTCGTTTGAAAAACTCGTGGGGACTAACCTCAATGGCAATATAAAGATCTCCAGCAGGTCCCCCATTTACCCCAGATTCTCCTTCACCCGAAACGCGTAACTGTTTTCCCTCATCAATTCCTGGGGGAATGTTGATATGAATGCTTCTCCGCTTTTTCACTTGCCCTGCTCCACTGCAAGTCTCACATTGCTCACGGATGATCTTCCCACGACCACTACATTGATGACAAACTCGTTTATTTACAACCCGACCAAAGGGGGTGTTTTGGACGCTTTCCGCTTGACCCGAACCTCTACATACCGAGCAAACTTCTGGGTGCGTTCCTTCTTTTGCCCCACTCCCATGACAGTCGGTACAAGTCTCCGTTCGTGGAACGGGAATATCCATCTCTTTTCCAAATACCGCATCTTTAAAATCAAGGGTTAAACGGTATTCTAAATCGGCTCCTTGTCGTGGAGCATTCGGATTCCGTCTACCCCCACCAAAGAACATATCAAAGATATCCCCAAAGCCAAAGTCCGAGGCGTTTCCTCCAAAGCCACCGAATCCAGCACCTGCTGCATTCGGATCCGCATGACCAAACCGATCATAATTTGCTTTTTTCTGAGGATCACGAAGCACTTCATAGGCTTCCGTCGCCTCTTTAAATTTTTCTTCTGCATCCGGTGATTTATTGACATCCGGATGATACTGACGGGCTAACTTCCGGTAGGATTTCCGAATCTCATCGCTGGATGCTTCGCGTCCAACTCCAAGAACCTCATAAAAATCACGTTTACTCACCGGACCACCTCCTTTTCTCCTCAACATATGCCTTGTTTAGCGATGGAGCAACTCAAGTAACCTAAGTGTTAAACGCCAAAAGTCAAAGCCGGCTGAACCAGCTTTGACTTCCGAGCGAAGTGAAGAGAAAGTGATTATTTCCCTTCTTTCTTGTCGTCCTCATCCATCACTTCATACTCGGCATCAACGACATTGTCACGATCCTGAGCATCACCTGCTTGCTCCCCTTGAGAAGCTTGCGCTTCAGCGGCTTGTTGCTGATACAACTTTACGGAAAGCTCTTGAACAGCTGCTTCCAGCTCTTCTGTCGCCGTTTTTAGTGCCTCGAGATCAGTTCCTTCCAAGGCTTTTTTCACGGCTTCCTTTGCTTCTTCCGCTTTCTGTTTATCTGCCTCTTCCACTTTGTCACCCAGGTCTTTCAAGGTTTTATCAGTCGTGAAGACAAGTTGATCCGCTTTGTTACGAATTTCTACTTCTTCTTTCCGCTTTTTATCTTCCTCGGCATTCTCTTCGGCTTCCTTCACCATACGTTCTACTTCGTCATCGGACAAACCGCTGGAGGATTGGATCGTAATATCTTTACTTTTACCCGTTGCGGTATCCTTCGCCGTTACATTCACAATTCCGTTCGCATCAATTTTAAAGGCGACTTCAATTTGAGGAATCCCCCGTGGTGCTGGCGGAATGTCCTGTAGTTGGAAACGGCCTAAGGTTTTATTGTGAGCGGCCATTTCACGCTCCCCTTGAAGTACGTGAATATCAACAACCGTTTGATTATCTGCCGCTGTCGAGAAGACTTGTGACTTCTCAGTCGGGATTGTGGTGTTCCGGTCGATAAGTTTTGTGAAAACCCCACCAAGGGTTTCAATCCCAAGGGAAAGTGGCGTCACATCAAGGAGCACAACATCCTTTACATCGCCAGAAAGTACGCCACCTTGAATCGCTGCACCCATGGCTACTACTTCATCAGGGTTTACGCCTTTGCTTGGGTCCTTCCCAATCTCCTTTTTGATCGCTTCTTGAACAGCAGGAATCCGTGTGGAACCCCCAACCAAAATCACGCGATCAATATCAGAAGCTTGCATCCCTGCATCTTTCATCGCTTGACGAGTTGGACGCATGGAGCGTTCGACAAGTTCAGCGGAAAGTTCTTCAAACTTCGCGCGCGTTAAGCTCATTTCCAAATGCTTAGGACCACTTGCATCCGCGGTCAAGAACGGGAGGGAGATTGTTGTCGTCAGTACACCCGACAAATCTTTTTTCGCTTTTTCCGCAGCATCTTTCAACCGCTGCAAAGCCATACGATCTTTTGAAAGATCAATCCCGTTTTCTTGCTTAAATACTTGAACGAGGTGATCAATAATGACTTGGTCAAAATCGTCGCCACCCAGTTTGTTGTCTCCACTGGTTGCTTTTACTTCAAAGAGGCCATCACCCATTTCCATAATGGAAACATCGAAGGTACCACCACCGAGGTCGAATACCAAAATGGTTTGATCCCCATCTTTATCCAAACCATAGGCTAAGGCCGCTGCAGTCGGTTCATTAATAATCCGCAGCACATCTAGGCCAGCAATTTTACCAGCATCTTTGGTTGCTTGACGTTGGCTATCATTAAAGTAAGCAGGAACCGTAATCACTGCTTGCGTTACCTTTTCACCCAGATAGGCTTCTGCATCCTCTTTTAATTTTTGTAGGATCATCGCCGAAATTTCTTGAGGTGTATATTGCTTTCCTTCAATATTTTCTTTATGGTCTGTACCAATCCAACGTTTAATGGATGCGATGGTGTTATCAGGATTCGTGATGGCTTGGCGTTTGGCTGCATCACCCACGAGGCGTTCACCGGATTTTGAGAAACCAACTACCGAGGGGGTTGTACGACCCCCTTCCGCGTTAGCAATAACAGCGGCTTCATTTCCTTCCATAAAAGCTACACAAGAGTTTGTGGTTCCTAAGTCAATTCCAATAACTTTACTCATCGTAGAATATACCTCCTCAATATTATCCTTGATGGATGTTTAAGAGCTTACTTTAACCATAGCAGGGCGCAGGATGCGCTCCTTGAAGCGATAACCCTTTTGTAGCTCTTCAATGATCATACCCGCTTCAATACCTTCAGCTTCCTCTTGCATCACTGCAGTATGTTCATGAGGGTTAAATTCCTTGCCCTCCGTTTCTATCACCGACAATCCTTTCTCTGTCAACGATTGCAAGAGTTGACGGTAAACCATGTCGATTCCTTGACGGAAGACGTCGTTTTCCCCCTCTGGTTCATCCACAGCGAGTGCTCGTTCTAAATTATCAAGCACGGGCAAGAGTGATTCAACCAAGGAAGTCGCGCCATATTTAACAGCATCCTCCTGATCTTTTCGAGCTCGACGACGAAAATTTTCGTAGTCCGCCCGTGACCGAAGGAGTTGTTCTTCATTCTCCTCAGCATGACGCTTCCATTTCTCCAACTCTTTTTGCAGCGTCTCCCAATCTACTTGGGCATTCCCTTCTTCCACATGAAGAGATTCCGCTTCCATCGAGGGAGGATCTGAGACATCATCCGTATGTATGGTTTCCGCTTGATCTATCTCCGCGGCTACATGGGGAGTCTCTTCTATCTCCTCCTCAATCGGTTCCGTTTGTGTTTCCTGAGTCACATCGGAAGCATGATGAAAATATTCTTCTTCCCTGCGCTTTCGTTCCTCTTCCGCCTCTTTTGCTTTTCGAAGCTCTCGAGCTGTACGAAGGCGCGGCTGTTGCTCATTTGTATTCTCTTCCATGTTATCACCTCAATCATATCGCATCGTTTCGTTTCATTGAAACGACGGTATGGATCCGAAGGATGGCTGTACTCACTTCACCAGCTGCCTGTAAAGCGTGATATTTTACGGGTAACGGATCAACGACTCCCATATCCACCATATCGGAGATCACTCCCCGATCACAGTCAACTCCCAGGGAGCTACTTTGCCGTTTCCACTGTAACGCCTTCACTTCTTCTACTTTTTCCAATGGATTAAAACCCGCATTGGCTACCACTTGACTCATTGGACGATGAAGTGCTTCGGCGACAGCCGATACTCCAAAGGCTTCCATCCCCTGAACCAGGTCTCTGTGCTTTTCTACCTCACGCGCAAGAGCCAGTTCAGCAGCTCCGCCTCCAGGTAAGAACCCTCCACGTACCGCCGCTTGAACAGCTGCCGCTGCATCTTTGGCAATGCGCTCTCTCTCTTTTACAACTTCCTCAGTAGAGGCACTCACGAGAATCGTCGCAAAGGGCTTACCCGCACCGCTAATGATTCGCGCACATCCCAGGCGTTCTTCATACTCCACAAGCTCCGCCATACCAAAGTATTCTTGAAGCTCTTCAATCGGCTTGACCAGCGTGGTTCGTTTTAATACGCGAGCACCCGTATGTTCTGCGACTCGGTTAATATCTTCTTTGCTCATGTTAGAAACGACGAGTAGATCCGCAGTCGAAAGAACATCTTCCGCAATCGGATCGACTTCCCCCTCGACAAAAATGATATCAACAACACTCTCTGCTAGTTTTTCAATAGTAGAAACGAGTAATTCACGATTTTCCTCCAACTTGCGGAACCCTGCTTCCGATTGGGTTTCTACCGGTTCAGGAATTAAATCGCCACCGAGAACAAGTACACGCGGGATTTCCTTCGTATTTGAAACTTGCAAATTCAACCGTTCACCCTGTACGAGTAGACCTGAAAAGACACCACTATTCACACGTGGATGTGCTGTCACAGCCTCTGCTAAGCGAAAATCCTTTTCGAGGAGCTTCTCCCGTCCTACCATCAACGCCGCTTCCATCACCAAATCCGTAACGTCTTCTTGTTCGCGTCCTGCTGTATAGGCGATGCCTTGAAGCCAATCATCCTTCATATCCCAGATGGGATGTGCTAATTGTTGCATCGCTTCCAACGCGTGTTGAACACCCCGGCGAATACCAGCAATCACCTTTGCTACAGGAACACCACGTGCCACTTGTTTGGCTCCCTCTTCGACCAAGGTCGCCGCAAGTAAGGTAGCTGTCGTCGTACCATCGCCAACTTCCTCCTGTTGCGCACGAGCAATTTGGGCGACCATACGCGCTGCTGGGTGGTCAATCGCCATTTTTTCTAGAATCGTCACACCATCATTGGTAACAATGACTTCACCCGACTCACTCACCAGCATCGTGTCCAACCCTTTGGGACCTAAGGTTCCCTCAACAGCCGCCGCGATGCTACGCACTGCTTCCGCATTATCAAGCAATGCATTGGTTCGGGAGTCTTCCGCAAATCTTCGATTTTGTAGTACGTGGTCCATATCCCGCGACAACCTCACCTTCTCTACTTTAAGTACGTAAGGATAAGGAGTGGTAACTCCAATCCAGTTTCATTCATTGCATGCTCATTTCACCTTAATCAGGGTGTTATTTGTAGAGATGGCGAAGATGCTCAGATAAATCAGTGGTCAGTACCTGCATGAGACTTACCACTTTGTTATAATCCATACGCGTGGGACCTAACACACCCACTGTGCCTAGCGAACGACCATCTATCGAAAAAGAAGCCGTCACGATGCTGCAATTATTCACAGTAGCAATGGAGTTCTCTTCACCAATCCGCACATGCACACCCAAATCATTGGTTGCAAATAGCTTGGTGACAGTATCCGTCTGTTCAAAGAGATCCATTAACGCCTTTACCTGTGTCACATCGTTAAACTCCGGTTGGGTTAAGATGTTCGTTGTACCACTAGTAAAGATGCGGCCATCCGTATCCGCAGCCAACATTTGATCAATTACTCCCAGCAAAAACTCATACTGCTCAACATGCCGGTCGAGTTCTGCAAAAAGCTCTTGGTATACATTCCGCTTAAGGCGAACGAGCGGCACACCCGAGAGTTTCGCATTTAGGATATTGACCAATTTTTCAATGGAAGAGAGGGAAACACCGTCAGGGACAGTAAACCGCCGTTGATCCACATGACCATTGTCGGATACAACAATAGCCACCGCAGATCGTTCATTGAGTGGGATTACTTGTAGATGCTTTAATTTATTATGGATTGCCTCAGGACCTAAAATAATCGATGTATAGTTGGTGAGACGCGACAAGATAGAAACCGTCTGTTGAATCGTCAACTCTACGGCATCCATTTGAGATGTGAACAGCTCACGAACTTGAAATAAATCCGCTCGTTCCAGTCGCTGGGGTCCCATTAAATAATCCACATAAAATCGATACCCCATCTGGCTCGGGATACGACCAGCAGATGTATGCGGCTGTTCCACAAAGCCTAATTCTTCGAGGTCCGCCATCTCATTGCGAATGGTGGCTGCACTATAGCCAATATCCTCACGCTTTGAGATCGTTCGAGACCCAACAGGCTCCGCATGGACGATGTACTCTTCAATAATCGCTTTTAATATCTGCTTTTGCCGCTCGGTCAGCATCTGCCTCCCTCCCTTGTTAGCACTCAGTGTTCACGAGTGCTAAAAGCTTACTCATAACGTACCAAACCACTCCCCCGATGTCAACGACCAACACCATGATCAATCCCTTCTCCTAAGAAAGCCGAAAAGACATCATTGCCAAAGAGAAGTCCTTTTTCTGTAAGAAACCATCGACCCATTTCATTTTCCAATAAATTTTTGTTCTGCAATTGAGTCAGTACCTTTCCAAATACCCCATCAAGCGGGATACCAAAACGATCATAAAAATGGGCTTCCTGTACACCTTCTGCCAACCGTAACCCTAAGATCATCTCATTTTCCATGGCTTCCATTCGAGATACATCCAGCGTTTCAGCAATGGGTCGTCCCTTCGCACAGCGACGGATATATTCCCCAACACCCTTTACATTGACATGGCGTACCCCCCGCGTATAGCCATGGGCACCTGCCCCCAGACCATAATAGGCGTTGTTTTTCCAATAGGTAGCATTGTGGCGACTCTCTTTACCAGGATGAGCAAAGTTTGACACTTCATATTGGGAATAGCCCGCCGTTTGCAATCGTTCGCGCGTCAATTGGTACATCATCAGTTCATCTTCTTCTGATGGAAGTGGGAGTTTCCCTTGCAATAGCTTTGTATGAAAGACAGTCCCTTCCTCCACTTTTAAGCTATAAACAGAAAAGTGTTCAGGCTTGAGTGCTAATCCTTCCCGAATCGCCTCTTCCATATCAGCCACTGACTGTTGGGGAAGCCCAAACATTAAATCTAAAGAAATATTATCAATCCCAACCTGCCGTGCTGTCTCTACACTCTGTCCAATATCCGCTACGGAATGAACTCGTCCAATATTGGATAATAAATCAGAACGGAAGGTTTGCGCACCAAAGCTGATTCGATTGACACCCCCTGCCATCATCACCGCTAACTTTTCCTTCTCAGTCGTACCCGGATTCGCTTCCACAGTATATTCCATCTGATCTGACCAATTAGGAAAATAACGACGAATGGAGCGAAGTAACCGCTCCATCTGCTTCACATCCAAAACCGTCGGGGTCCCTCCCCCAATAAAGATGGTATCGATGGTTTCCGGAGGCGTTTCTTGTACCGTCCATGCCATTTCTTCATCTAATGCATCCAAGTACTCATCCACTGGCTGTCCTCCGACAACATAGGCTGTAAAATCACAGTAATGGCACTTATGACTACAAAATGGAATGTGAATGTAGATGGAACGTGGTGATTCAATAACCATACGTAACCCTTCTTTCTTGAAAAAACCGCCAGCGGTTTTCCGCTAGCGGTGGATTGCTGTCATTTCTTGCTATCATCCATTTGCAAAACAGCCATAAAGGCTTCTTGAGGCACTTCGACATTCCCAACCGCCTTCATGCGCTTTTTACCTTCTTTTTGCTTTTCAAGCAGTTTCCGTTTTCGGCTGATATCTCCACCATAACATTTGGCCAATACATTTTTCCGCTGAGCACGAATTGTTTCGCGGGCAACCACTTTGTTGCCAATTGTCGCCTGGATCGGCACTTCAAACATTTGACGCGGTATCAATTCTTTTAATTTCTCAACAAATAGTCGGCCTCGGTGATAGGCCTTGTCCTGATGGACAATAAAGGAGAGTGCGTCTACGGATTCCCCATTGAGCAAAATATCCATTTTCACTAACTTCGATGCTTTATAACCAATCATCTCATAATCAAAGGAAGCATACCCCTTCGTACCTGACTTCAATTGATCAAAGAAATCATAAACAATTTCAGCTAAGGGTAATTGATACACCACATTCACCCGATTCGCGTCGAGATAACGCATATCCACATAATCGCCACGCTTCGTTTGACAAAGTTCCATCACCGTCCCCACATAATCATTGGGCACCATGATCGACGCCTTCACATAAGGCTCTTCCACATAATCAATCTTTTGTGAAGGAGGCATATGGGTCGGGTTCTCAATACTCATCACTTCGCCGTCGGTTTTGTAAACCTTATATACTACACTGGGCGCTGTCGTGATAAGGGGAATATCAAATTCTCGCTCAATCCGTTCCTGGATGATCTCCATATGAAGCAAACCTAGAAAACCACAGCGGAAACCAAAACCAAGCGCACCGGAAGTCTCTGGTTCAAAACGCAAAGAGGCATCATTTAACTCTAGTTTTTCAAGGGCTTCTCGCAAATCATCATAATCAGAAGAATCAACGGGATACATCCCACAAAAAACCATTGGATTAATTCTTCGATATCCTGCAAGGGCGGCATCCGCGGGACGTTTTGCATCCGTGATGGTATCCCCAACGCGTGTATCCTTTACATTCTTAATGGAGGCAACCATAAAGCCAACCTCACCAACAGAGAGCTCATCTCTTGCCAATGGGCGGGGGGCAAATACCCCTACCTCTGTCACTTCGAACTCTTTGCCTGTGGCCATCATCCGGACTTTTTGTCCTTTTTTTATGGAACCATCCACCACACGTATATAGGTAATGACCCCCTTATAGGCATCGTAAAGGGAATCGTAGATCATCGCTTTTAAAGGCGCCTCTGGATCTCCCGAAGGAGCGGGCACCTGCGCTACCACTTGTTCGAGAATATCTTCAATACCAATGCCTGATTTTGCGGATGCCAAAACAGCATCCGAAGCATCTAAGCCAATTAAATCTTCAATCTCTTGTCGCACTCGCTCTGGATCAGCACTCGGTAGGTCAATCTTATTAATAACAGGTAAGATCTCCAAGTCATTATCCAATGCAAGATAAACGTTCGCCATCGTCTGGGCTTCAACCCCTTGGGCTGCATCGACGACTAATAAAGCCCCTTCACACGCGGCAAGGGAGCGTGAAACCTCATACGTAAAATCCACATGGCCAGGGGTATCAATTAGATTGAGAATATACTCCTGTCCATTCTTCGCCTTATAAGGAAGACGTACAGACTGCAGTTTAATCGTAATGCCTCGTTCTCGTTCTAAATCCATTGAATCGAGGAACTGATCCTGCATTTCGCGATCGGACAGCGCCCCCGTATATTCTAAAATACGATCAGCCAAGGTCGATTTTCCATGGTCGATGTGAGCGATAATAGAGAAATTACGAATTTTCTCTTGTTGTCGCTCCTGTTGCCGTTTTTTTTCGTCCATTCCGTTCCCTCCTGCGGTAAAAAACGCACACTACTGCATCCTGTTCATTATAGCAATGCAGGAAGGATGGGGCAATGAAGGAATCACCAAGAAGGGAAGTTTCTGATTTAATTCTCTGATCCACCCACCCATCCAACCACTTTTTCTACCACCACGCGAGTAACTTCTCGAATGCTTTGTCCAGCTCCATTTCCCGCCTTCGATAACCAACTGTTGCTAGCATCGGTCAATTGAACCGCTGTTTCACTCGTTTCTTTTTTCTTTTCTTTTACTTCGGATAAGGCCCCCGTATGATCCGTTTCATAGACATGTCCCAGAACAGCAATCTCC
Source organism: Marininema halotolerans (assembly GCF_900116235.1). Taxonomy (GTDB): domain Bacteria; phylum Bacillota; class Bacilli; order Thermoactinomycetales; family DSM-45169; genus Marininema; species Marininema halotolerans. The sequence goes on from NZ_FPAA01000008.1 coordinate 148,889, forward strand.
ACCCGTCCTTGTTGATCCGGGGTAACTTGAACAGCACGTTGGGAATCGGGGTTGCCCTGGATCTCTTGAATGTTTGTTTCTGCTGAACCTACTCCGATCACAATCCCAAACAACAGTGCAAGTAAGAGCGCAATCGCTTGCATCGTATAGCGCATGGAGACCAACACCCCTTCCTCATGAGAGATCCTTACTTTCCACTTGCTTTTGCATTCACCGGTGTTGCATCAAAGTGAATATCTGCTAAAGATCGTGCAAGAGCATCGGCTGAACGGTAGGATTCTTCAAAGGTATTGTCCACCCCACCAATTTCCACAAGAATTCCTTTTTTACTAAGAGACTGGTTATATTCTCCGTTACCCATCATTGGCGTTTTACGAAAAACCCCCTTGGAAAGTCCAGGATACAGTTCATCCAGTTTTTTATGAAGTTGACGAGCAAACCGTTCATTATCCTCCCAATGGGGGTTCCCTGTCCCAATAACAAAGGCAATTCGCGAATATTTTTTCCCTTGAATATTCGTTGTCGTCTTCGCACGATGTTGTGAATCCCGATGGACGTCGATGATATAGGTCAAATCTTTATTTGCTTTCATAGCCGAAACTACTTTCGCACGCGAAGCTCGATAGAGTTGATTCCACCCCACATCATAACCACCACTATAGACTTGGGTACCTAATCCATAACGCTCCAAGGTCTCCCCCATGTGCTTTCCGACCTTCGTAATATTGTTATGGCGGTCATAGGCACTACGGGGATGATCCGTATTTTTCAGCTCCGGTAGATACGACTCTGTAAAGTGAGTGTGATAGATAAATACACGCTCTTTGCCAGATGTCCGGCGGGGCGGTGGATCTTCTTTCTGCGGCTTCTTTTTATCTTTGGTCATTTTCTTTTCCAGATCGGATGGAGGCGCTGATTCAATCGGAACATCGGTATAATCAACGTCCTTCCCTGCTACAACGATCTGGGTATCAAAAAGAGCGAAGCCTGGGAGTTCACTACCAAATAGACTACGGGGATCCTTCGGGTCCACGCTGGTTACTACTTCAAAGGCCAACCTTGAGATACTTGGCTTTTTTGTAGCGACTTCTTTCATCGTACTCAGGTAGGGGACTTCTCCCCCCATCAAATACAACAAGGTTTCTGTTGAAAAGCGAGCGGTAATTCGTGAAATATCTTCAGATTGTGCACTCCGCTTGGCCTGCACCATCGCAAACAACCCTGTTAATACAAACATAATCGCGGTTCCCAAGATCAGGGCGACAAACAATTGTCTGACCCGGGGAGCGGACATATTCAACGTCTTAAAACCACGCACACGCTTGCGCATCCCTTCCCCTCCCCAACTTGTCTTACTTTACTCTGAATATATGAGAAGGAGAAAGGCAGTAGAACTTAAAAACTAGATTACGAGAGACTTCCATCATCCCAGAAGTTAGTTGCTATGTGCAGACACATTTTCAGGAGTGACCGCATCATGTAAAGCACAGTTTAAACCAAGGGCTACCATCTTACCCATGTCACCGATAAAGGCATCAACTTCCTTTGGAGTCACGATTAAGTTTTGACCTAACGGCTCTAAAACTTCTTGGATTAACTGCTGTTTCTCATCCACTTCTAATCCTCCTACCATGCCGAGCATATGTTGCCGTGACTCTGGGCTAATTTCTTGGGATTGCAATTCCTTCACACTTGCTCGATTCATAGGGTCAAGGGGATTTGTAGGTTTTCCCTTCCCTTGATTCATTTCACGGTGAATATGAGCGAGGACAAACTCTGCCGTATCATGGGCGATGGTTGCTGCATCGACAACGGTGGGAATCCCAATTGCGATGACTGGGATTCCTAAACTATCCTGATTAAGTGGGAGTCGCTTGTTCCCCACACCGGAGCCTGGGAAAATCCCTACATCCGAGACTTGAATGGTTGTATTTACCCGGGAAAGTGCACGCGATGCCAAAGAATCGATGGCAATAATGACATCCGGCTGGGTTCGTTCCACTACCCCGAAAATAATTTCACTGGTCTCCATCCCAGTCGTCCCCAATACCCCTGGGGCAATCGCTGACACAGGCCGATACCCTTCTTCGACTTGCTCAGGCATTAATCGAAAGAGATGACGCGTAACCATAGAATGCTTTACAACAAAGGGTCCTAATGCATCTGCTGTCACATTTTGATTCCCTAGCCCCACAATCAAAATGCTGGCATTGGGATCAATACCGATCTCTGCTAAATACCGTTCAAACTCTTGAGTAAATTTCTTCAGTACTCGTTCTTGCAACATGGAGTCCTGACTACGCAAGCCGGGAACCTCCAAAGTCAAATAGGTCCCTTGTGCTTTTCCAAGCGCCTGTGCCCCTTCTTCACTTTCCACACGAATCCAACTCGTTACAATTCCTTCCTCATCCTGTTCTTCAATCTGGACACCGGGTATTCCCCCATCAGGAGACCCTTGTTCTTGTACCGCCATATCATGAGCTTCGCGAGCTAGATCCGTTCGAACTGGAAAACGACCGGTATCGAGTGAAGCGGATTGATTCTGCAAATTCTCTTGGCTGGATGTACCTTGCTGATTGAGTTGCCCTTGTCCATTCTTGTCGAACATGATCGTTGATCCCCCTTTTTATTCCTTCAACTTCCATTTTCCCCAAAAAACATTCTCCTTTATTCGTAGTTATTCATCCTTTATCATGGATGAACGTCATCGTTTAAACTCAACAGGAGCAGGACGCTTTCTAAAACCTCTGTTCACCAACGAACTTCTCTGTTAACACCCTAACCCGTTCTTGCTTTTTGCAAGTCTACATGATAGAATTTGACGTGTTGCTCGCCTAGAGACGAATGATCGGAGCGGGAGGTGAACTCATGCCAAACATTAAATCCGCCATTAAACGGACGCAGACCAGTGAGAAGCGGCGCCAACATCGGATTGCTCAAAAATCCGCAATGCGCACCTCCATTAAGCGCTTCTTGGCTGCTGTCGACCAACAGGATAAAGAACAAGCTAGCACCCTGCTCCGGGATGCCAAGAAAAAACTGGATAAAGCTACGACTAAAGGTCTGTTGCACAAGAATGCGGCAGCCCGCCAGAAATCGCGCCTGGAGCAAAGGTTCAATACCCTCAATGGCTAAAGCCAACAGATGCAAGCCAAACACCCGATCTATACGGGTGTTTTTATTTATAAAAAAACCGCCCAAAGGGGCGGATAACGAGCAGTGGTCATGCTCTAATCAATAATTGATTTTTTGATTGGGGCGTACGATTGGTTCCACCACAAGTCCTACTAAACCAGGGCCAGCATGAACAACCAAGGCTGGGCTAATCGCACTAATTGTCAAATCACACACATTTTCCATATCTTTTAGTTTCTCTTTTAAGGCTTCAGCTTCTTTTTCAGCTCGCCCTTGAAGAATTGCAATATTTGCTTTCGTGTTTTGTAGCTGTTTGCTTACATGATCCACCATTTTTTTAATCGCGTTCTTCTTTCCTCTACCCACTGTAAAGGGGGTAAATCCACCTTCATCATCCACAGTGATGATGGGCTTAAGGTTTAGCATGGTACCAAGTGTGGCGGTAACTTTACCGATTCGTCCACCTGCTTTAAGATACTCCAAGGTGTCGATAACAAAATAGCCACGAACCCGTTCCCGTGCTTCTTCCACGCGCTTTAAAATCTCTGAGTAATCCACTTTTTCTTTAATGAGCCGTGCTGCTTCTAACACCATAAATCCAAGTAACCAGGAAAGTCCCCTTGAATCAATGACATCAATCTTCATTCCTTCAAAATCCTCAGCCATAAGGCGACAACTATTATAAGTCCCTGACATACTCGATGAAACCGGTATCACTATACAATGGGTATAGCCCTTTTCTTTCAAACGAGTAAATGTATCATGGATATCTTGGGGGGATGGCATCGATGTGGTGGGTACTTCCGTTTCTAACCGATCGTACACCTCGGATGGTTGAATATCCACTCCATCTCGATACTCTTTATCTTTGTAAATCACACGAAGTGGAACGGCTTCAATATCAAACTTTCGTAATAAATGTACGGGTAAATCACAAGAAGTATCTGTCATTAACGCAATCTTAGTCATGGGAAACCCCCTTTTAATACCCCCAGTATAATCGGGACGACGGCATCATACAACCACATATTAAAGGAATTTCATACCTTGTCACCAATTCTTCTCTGCTCTTGGATGGGATTTTTCTTTCATTTTGGTACAATAAAAGGGTACTTACGTAAGGAAGGAAGTCTTAGCTTATGTCGTTTCATATCTGTTTAGTGGAGCCTGAAATTCCAAATAACACAGGGAATATCGCCCGTACTTGTGCCGTAACGGGTGCTGTACTCCATTTAATCCGTCCATTGGGCTTTTCTACGGATGACAAGTATTTACGGCGTGCTGGAATGGATTACTGGAACCATGTCGATGTCCGTTATTACGATTCTTTTACAGAATTTACGGATGCGTTTCCTGATGGACGTTTTTTTTGTGCAACCACCAAAGCGAAAAAAAGTTACGCTGATTTCTCCTATGAGGATGGCGATATCTTTGTTTTTGGCAAAGAATCAAAGGGTCTTTCTCCTGAAATCCTGGAACGGTTTCAAGAGACAACCATCCGTATTCCGATGGGTCCAACTGTGCGTTCCCTTAATTTAGGCAATGCAACTTCAATCATTCTGTATGAAGCCCTCCGGCAAGTAGACTTCCCCCAGTTAACTTAACCGTTTACTACCAAGAAAAGAGAGGGTTGAAACCATGATAAAAGTGATCTGCTTTGATCTTGATGGCACATTGCTTCCAATGGATACGGAAGCATTTATCGGTGAATATCTGAAGGCATTAACCCCCCATGTCGCTCCAGTCATGGCAGCAGAGCAACTGTTCCCCCTCATCTGGGATGCCACTAAAACCATGATTGAAAGCGATGAAGCCAACTATACCAACGCACAAGTGTTTGAACGGCGCTTTTTAGAAAAATCCGGACTCACACGCGATCAAATCTGGCACATTTTTGATGATTTTTACGAAAATCATTTTTCTTCCTTAAAAAAATATGTTGAAGAAGCGCCTTACTCTCGCCAAATTGTTCAAAGTGCGTTAGATCGAGGCTACCGCGTGGCTGTTGCAACAAATCCTGTGTTCCCACGCGCGGCCATTCAGGAAAGAATGCGTTGGGCAGGGGTAGATGACCTCGTGGAGTGGGTATCGGTATACGAAGAAACTCACTGGTGCAAACCCCACCCTAATTATTATCGAGAAGTCGCGCAATCGATGAATGTAATTCCCGAAGAATGTATTATGGTGGGTAACGATAGACAGGAAGATCTCGTTGCATCCACGGTTGGAATGACCACGTATTGGGTCAAACAACATCGCATTGATCGTGGTTCACCTACCTTCACTCCTGATGGAGAAGGAACAATGTCCGAATTGCTTTCTGATATCCAAAACGGTAATGGGATTTTCGCTCCAGCCTCCTCATAAGAAAAGGGGCTGTTGCGATGAACATCTGTTCATCGCAACAGCCCTTTTTTTACATCGCGTTTTACTTTGCAGTACCCATTTTCCAGCCGTATACATTATACAGACGGAACCAATCATTGATCGGTTTATCCTTATTATCACTGGTGTGGTAGGTTGCATAGATAATGCCGTGTTTAATCTTCGTAATGACCACACTATGATCAATTCTGCCGTCTTTCTCAAAATCAGCGTTGACAATATCACCCACTTCTAAGTCAGAAGGACGGGTTGCTTGTTCCGCTTTACGTACGTATTTCATATGTTTGAATAAGCTATGGGCAACGCCCCAGGTAAGCGAAGGCTTCTTATCACTATAGAACCAATAATCGTACCAGTCATAGCGGCCCTTCTTCTCTTTAAAGCCACCTTCTTTTAATACTTGGGAAATGAAGTTTGTGCAGTCATACCAACAATCATAACATCCACCATTAGCTTTACTGTAGTACCCATATTTTGCATTATTGCGCTTGTTCCACCATTTGTAAGCATATTCTACGGCCTTTGTACGATTGTAGCCGTTGGACTCAACCCGTGGTTTTTGTTGGGGTTTGGTTTCCTTTGAAGGAGTAGGTTTTTCCGTTTGGGGCTGCGTGTTCGGTTGTTGCTCATCATCAGGTTCTGTAGATGGTTGCTCAGGCGTTGTGCCTGGTTGCTCATCGTCCCCAGGTTGGGTCGTGTTGGTATCTGGTTGAGCAGGGGTTTGTCCCTGGTTGTCATCCGGCTGGGTCGTCGTCGGCTCTTCTGGCTTTACTTTTTTAATTCCATCTTTAATGCGTTGTTTGACTTTATCCTTTAAGTTTGCATCCTTCTCATTTTCTTGACCTTGAGAAGCATTTGACGGTTGCTCATCCTGGGAGGGTTTCTCAGCTGGCACCGCTTTAATCGGCTGCCCAGGGTTCTTCTCAGGTAGAATGCTACTTAGTTCTGCTTTCTCCGCTGAAGTAATGGTGCCCTTCTTCGCTTTAGCAACCAACTCTTTGATTCGTTGGTTTACTTTTTTATTTTCAATTTTAGCCACTTCAATCAGCAATTTCTTTAAGCGTTGCTGATCAGCAGGTGCTAATTGGTCTACATTGGTACTTGCCGCTCGCACTCTATCGCGACCCTTTTCTGTATTCAGGTCAGGCATGGTACCTGTCACCTTTTTTACTACATTGATGGCTTGTGGCTGCTCCTTTTTCACTTGATCAGGTGTTTTGGAGCTTTCATCGTAATACTTAACCGTCTTCACCATATCTTCACCAGAAACGTCCTTCACTTCTTTAGGAGCCGATACATCATCTGGTGTTTTTGCTTGTTTTTCGACCTTAGCCGTAGGACTTGCTGCTTCTTTTTCCCCACCTGCATTGGTCAACGTGGCGTATGCACTGGAGCCAATTAACAAGATGGCTGCTACCGAAGCACCAATAAGAAACTTCTTGTTCTTGACGAATCCAGGTTTTTTTCTCCTTTTCAATGTTCTATCCCCTTTTTTTCTTTCTGTTCACGCAATTTCTTCCAACCTCGATTCCATCATAGTCCCCGAGAACTTATGGGTCAATAGACTATTTAGACTATATCGGATTTTGGTATTAACTTTAATATTTATTTAATGGATGTTATTGTAATTATAATTGATAATTTTGTGCTATATGACAATGTACAGGCTTTCTCCATTCCAACTGAACCCATATTCCCTCCTCTTTCATACAGTTCCAACCAGTAATTTTTTTTGTCAATTGCTTGCCAATTGGTGGCAAAGCAAACCCACCCAACTCCGCCCTTTTTCTGATTGTCAAGGGCTTACAAAGAGAAACATTGTCCGATGATGCGCATAAATATAAAGCACCCCACAGCATTCTCTTTTGAAGAAGTGCTAGATATAGCGGTACGCCTTTTTAACTACAAAGGCTCATGTCGTCTGGCTACCGTGAATAACCATGGGGATAATCATTCAGACTGATCAGCATATGGGAGCTGAGAGGAGGCTCTTATGGACATCCTGAAGCGCATCGCCGAGCAAAGACAGCGAGAAGAGCAACTGGCGTGGGAAGGTCCTTTTGTCGAATATCTCGATATGGTCAAGCGCAATCCCGAATTGGCGCAGACCGCTCATTCGAGAGTTTACAATATGATCAAAGAATCCGGCGTCGAAAAGGATGACCACGGCAACAAGAACTATCTTTTTTTCAGTCGAGAACTTTTTGGGCTTGAACGACCCATTGAACGATTGGTGGAGGAGTATTTTCACTCATCCGCCAGGAGGCTAGATGTTCGAAAACGAATCCTGCTCCTGATGGGGCCCGTTTCTGGCGGAAAATCAACCATTGTGACCATGTTAAAGCGTGGGATGGAAGCATACTCTCGAACCGATTCGGGAGCGGTTTACTCGATCAAAGGGTGCCCGATGCATGAAGAACCTCTACACCTTATTCCCAATGCCATGCGACCTGAAGTGGAAAAGGAATTGGGTGTGCGTATCGAGGGAAATCTCTGTCCTTCCTGTCGCATGCGACTCAGAGAAGACCATGGTGGTCGGATTGAGGATATGGTCGTAGAACGCATTCTGTTCTCAGAGGATGATCGAACAGGGATCGGTACCTTCAGTCCCTCCGATCCAAAATCCCAAGATATCGCTGATTTAACAGGGAGCATTGATTTTGCCACCATCACGGAGTATGGTTCAGAATCCGACCCGAGAGCCTATCGTTTTGATGGTGAACTCAATAAGGCCAACCGTGGCATTATGGAGTTTCAAGAAATGCTAAAGTGTGATGAAAAATTCTTATGGAATCTTCTTTCCCTCACACAAGAAGGAAACTTTAAGGCAGGACGATTTGCTTTAATCAGTGCAGATGAACTGATCATCGCTCACACCAATGAAGCAGAATATAAATCATTCATTAGCAACAAGAAGAACGAAGCCCTTCATTCCCGTATCATCGTCATGCCAGTCCCTTACAACTTAAAGGTCTCCGAAGAGGAAAAGATTTTTGAAAAGCTGATCCGTCAGAGCGACCTCGGTCATATCCACATCGCACCCCATGCCCTAAAAGCCGCGGCAACCTTCAGCATTCTCACTCGGCTGAAGGATTCGAAAAAACAAGGGATGGATTTGGTTAAAAAGATGCGGCTCTATGATGGTGAGACAGTTGAAGGATATAAGGATACCGATGTTGAGGAACTTCACAACGAGCACCTCGATGAAGGCATGTCCGGCATTGATCCTCGTTATGTCATCAACCGTATCTCCAGTGCGCTCATCCGTACCGAAGCAGGCTATATTAATGCCCTCGACATTCTACGAGCGATCAAAGATGGGCTCGATCAACACCCTTCCATCTCTACAGGGGAACGCGAGCGTTATCTGAATTTTATTTCAATTGCTCGCAAAGAATACGATGAGCTTGCCAAAAAAGAGGTACAAAAAGCCTTTGTCTACTCCTACGAAGAATCTGCCAAAACCCTGATGGACAATTATTTGGATAATGTGGAGGCCTATTGTAACTGGACCAAAATACGTGACCCCCTAACTGGCGAAGAGCTAGAACCCGATGAAAAGCTCATGCGCTCCATCGAAGAACAGATTGGAATATCAGAAAACGCCAAAAAAGCTTTCCGGGAAGAAATTTTAATCCGCATCTCCGCCTATGCACGCAAAGGGAAAAAATTTGATTACAACAGCCATGACCGACTCCGGGAAGCCATCCAGAAAAAATTGTTTGCTGACTTAAAAGATGTTGTAAAAATCACTACATCCTCCAAAACACCGGATGAAAGTCAATTGAAGAAAATCAATGAAGTGATTGCGACACTGGTGGACAAATACAGTTACACTCCCGCCAGTGCAAACGAATTGCTTCGATATGTAGGAAGTCTACTCAATCGCTAGCACTCGTACAACACCCTGGTACAGGGATGGGAGGTGACCTTTGTGAAGAACCCTCTGTTCATTGTCTCCCAGGAGGACTGGTCCCTGCACCGTAAAGGGCATCAAGATCAGCTACGCCACCAAGAAAAAGTAAAAGAAGCCATCAAAAAAAACATGGCAGATCTCATTTCTGAAGAAAGTATTATCCTCTCTGATGGCCAACAAGTCGTCAAAATTCCCATTCGCTCCATGGATGAATATCACTTTCGCTACAATCACAACAAGGGAAAACATGTTGGGCAAGGAGACGGTAAAAGCCAAGTGGGTGATGTCCTCGGTCGAGAACCTGGGGAGAAAGGAAAAGGGCAAGGCGCTGGAAACTCCCCAGGACAGGATTACTATGAAGCAGAGATATCCGTCGACGAATTAGAAAACCTTCTCTTCTCTGAAATGGAACTTCCCAATCTACAACGTAAAGAAGAAATCGAAATCACCACACAAGACATTCGTTTCAATGATGTTCGCAAAAAAGGACTTATGGGCAACATCGATAAAAAACGCACCCTACTCAATGCCCTTAAACGAAATGCCATGAAGGGGAAAAAGGGCTTTGGGTCCATCTCTGATGAGGATCTCCGATTTAAAACATGGGAAGATGTCATTACCCCCCATTCCAGTGCCGTCGTCATTGCCATGATGGACACCTCTGGTTCCATGGGAATCTTTGAAAAGTATATCGCTCGCAGCTTCTTCTTCTGGATGACGCGCTTCCTTCGCACCAAATACGATCATGTTGACATTGTCTTCATCGCCCACCACACTGAAGCCAAAGAAGTCTCAGAGGAGCACTTTTTTAGCAAAGGTGAGTCTGGGGGCACGATCTGTTCTTCCGCTTATCGGAAAGCCTTAGAGATCATCGACAACCGTTATCCTCCCAGCCGTTATAATATTTATCCCTTTCACTTTTCCGATGGCGACAACCTCACCTCAGACAATGAACGTTGTACGAAATTAGTCCAGGAATTGATGAAAAGAGCCAACCTCTTCGGTTATGGCGAGGTAAACCAGTATAATCGGCACTCGACCCTGATGACGGCCTATAAGAACATCGAAGATCCCAAATTTATGCACTATGTCATCCGAGAGAAAGGCCAGGTATATGATTCACTAAAACACTTCTTTCAAAAAAGAGAAAACAACAAATAATAAAGCAAATATCCTCCTTTTATTCGAAGGGGGATATTTGCTATGAATAATCAACGCACCTGAATATCAATCTTTTTTTTGTTATAAATTCGATCATGATTCACTGGTTACCCATGACCCTATCACCTTTATACCCATTAGATCTTTTCAACCAATTATCTAAGGACCCATTTTAGCGACCATCTCAACCGTTACCGTTTCACATCATCCTCTTACAAAATAAAGTATGAGAGTGGAGGCATAAAGGAGATGTACCTATGAGAAAAAAGGTCCTGTTAATTGGTGATTTTGGCATCGATGATTCTATCGCGCTCATCTACTGTATACTCAATCCAGAGATTGAGCTGGTTGGCGTCGTCGCTAGTTATGGGAACACCCCCCGTCTGTTTTCCATTCGTAACGCTAGCTTTCTATTAACCCTCGGCCGCGTTCAAGTTCCACTCATCGTTGGACCCGAACGTCCGTTAAATGGGACTCAACCAAACTTTGCTCTCGATTTTCATGGACCCTATGGTTTGGGACCCATCAACCCCCCACGCATTTCCTACCCACTCTTTCCCTTCAACAAGATCTTCGATATCATTCGCCGGTTCCCAGGAGAAGTCCATATCATCAGTGTGAGTCCTGGAACTGCCCTCGCACTCACGTATACCTTATCCAGAGAGCAGATCATCACCCAAGTGCCCAGTATTAACATAATGGGAGGCGCCTACCTCGTCCCAGGAAATATCACACCCATCGCAGAGTTTAATTTCTGGTCAGACCCCGTTGCTGCGAATAACACGATGAATCAAGGAGGCAATATTCAAAACATCCCATTAAATGTTACCGGAAAGGCGCTGGTCAACCAGTCACTTATCCAACTTATTACCGCCAAAAACACAAATCCTTTTACGCCTATCATTGGAGCGATCCTATCCTACTTTCTTGCTGCCAATCTAAAAGCATCTCCAGGAATTCAAGGAACGCCCGTTCATGATTTACTTGCGGTTCTTGCCCTCGTCCATCCCAATCTATTTACATTTGTCCATCGTAAGGTCCAAGTCATTAGCGATCAAGGACCGGCCTTTGGACAAAGCATTGCAGACTTTCGTCTAGGCTCCAACAAAACCGCCAAGAAGCGTTTTCCAAGTATCGCAGTGGATATCAACGTGAAGGAATTTAGAAAAGAATTCATTCGTATCCTCACCTCACCACTTAGGAAATGAGATTCCTTTCGTGGTTGATGCTCTACATTCTCATCTTACTTTGGGTTGCCTCAATGATTTAGAGGGGGATGGTTCGAGGCATCAGCTTCTCTCTTTTTCAATATCATAACCACCACCACTCTATACTTTTAAAAATATGGCTCAAATCGTCCCATTCCATAGGAAAGTTTATGTCGTAAAAAGTCGAATGGTGTCGAATTTTTAAAATACACTTTTTGTCAAGGTTGTGATACTATTACACTGTAGCTAAGGCAAGGTTTTATTTAATATCGATTAATAAAAGGGGGGAACATTGGCCGTTTCTATTATTTGGCCTATCAATTATCTTTACCTTTTATAACGAATTACATTAATTACGCATATTACTCTTATTAATGCAATACCATCCGTGTCTTCATCCTCTTAAGGATCCACGATTAGACCATTAGCATATACCTCTCCGTTAAAGCCTCGAACCATGTCACATTTTCTCGATACCTTTAGAGAGAAAATAAAAATTTAATTTCTACTTTTACCAAAGTAGCTCCCTAAATAACGAGGCGGAGCTATTTTTTATGGTTTCTTCCCCAATGATTACTTACCTGAATTTTCATCACCTTACAAAAAACCATAATAAATGGTAAACTATACGTACCACAAACACTATCCATGTGAGGGTGAAAAACCATGAAGGGCGAACCAAAAAAGCTATTCGACTACCTTTACTTAGTCAATGGTACATTGGCTAGTCTTGTTGCCATCCTTTGTTGCGTATTTTGGGAATACTTTTACGTCTATGGTTGGTTTGATACCAATAGCGCGATGGTCCTATATTCTTGGTTCTTAATCCTTCTTTCCGTCTCCACGCTCATTGTCACATGTCTCTGTTTCTTTGTTAGATCCCTTCGTCTACCCAGTATCTTCTTTTTTATCAGTATGATCATCCTCGGTATCTACAAAGCCGAACAATTGTGGATCATCCCTAGTATTCTATTTTTAATCACGAGTGTCGTGGCAGTAATGGATTATTTGCAACGAAAAAAGCAAATAAAGATCCCCCACCATGGATAAATTGGACTTCACGTTCCTTCATTGAAAAATAGGATCTAAGGGAGACGCCCTACCCCTTCTTAATTCGCAAAAAAACCCGGATGGTTTCCCGGGTTTTTCTTATTCTTGATGTAAATAGCGTTTGTCCTTTAAAAACAGACGCCAAAAAAGATAAAATCCCGGAACCAAAATCGCCATCCCAACACCATAAGAGATCAGAAGCGTGATAAATGTATTATGATTGGTCACACTTTCTTTTATAGTAAGTACCGGATACATCAGGTAAGGAAGGTGGGACACACCATAAGCCAAGGAAGCTAGAAAAAATTGCAGGATAAACAGTGTAAAGGCAGCTCTCGGTACCCCGCGACGGTGATGATGCCCCTTAGTTGGCCACCAATAGGCACTGTAGCCAATGAAAAAGATCACAGCGGAGGCAAAAAACCACCAGCGATTGCCTTCAATATTGATCCGTAACCAACTGGCTTGCTCACCCATTAACGGGACAGCGATGGTACCGATGAATAAGGTCAATGGACCAAAGATAAGCGCAAAGCGACGAAAAACAACATAGGCCTCTTCATCATCCGCTTCGCGGGAATAGTCAGCAAGAAATGCTGCCGATAAAAAAAGTTCACTTATCAATCCAAAGGCAAGGTAGGCGTAGGTCACCGGACTCATAAATAGCTTGTCTGACAGGAGTTGCCCGGTTCGCGAATCGATAAATCCCCCTGCAATAATCGGTAAGACCAACACCAATAATGCCGGGATGAGAAGGCCAGTGACCCCCGAAACCACTGATAAAGCCCGCTGAAACCGTTGAGCAGAGTATGCATAGACCATAAATGTACTACGAATAAGGAGCAGCAGTAAGACTAGCGATCCTGGAACCAAAAGGGCTAAGGATAACTGTGATAGGGCAGCAGGGAAGAAAGCGACGATCGAAACCACTAACATCACTAAAAATACATTGGTTACTTCCCATGTAGGAGAAAGAAAGCGGTTCGCCAAGGCCCCTGCTCGATCATCCTCTTTTTGACTGTATACCATCCCCCAAAAGCCCGCACCAAAGTCAACAGATCCTAAAATTGCGTACATAAAAACAAACAACCAAATAATCGAGGCGGCAAGGAGTGCATCATTCAATGGAGTTCCTCTCCCTTCCTACCCTCTAGCCCTAAGAAACCTAACTCCTGCTCAATTGGACGTTTACGGAAGTAACTTCTCATGATCCAAATTGTCGAGATCAATAAAAGCACATAGATGCTGATAAAAAGTACAAACCACGTCATTAATCCAGTAGCAGCCGTTACCGCTTCCGAGGTGCGTTGGTACTGATATACCGTCCAGGGTTGTCTACCACTGCAGGTAAAGACCCAACCAAATTCAATCGCTAGTAAAGAAAGGGGTCCCCCTACTGTCAACAATCGTAGTAGCCAACGGGGCAAATGATCTCCTCCCTTTCTCCAACGATAAAGCCATACGAATCCTGCTAGGATCATTAACAATGTACCAATGCCAATCATCAAACTAAATAATGTATGGGTATAAGATGGAGGCCAGGTATCCCGTGGGAAGTCATTAAGCCCTTGTACCACCGTGTCAAAACGATTCCCTGCGAGGAAACTAAGCATCCAAGGAATTTCGACTGCTCCCTTTAGCCTTTGTTCCTGGGTGTCAGTCACCCCACCAAGGGCGAGGGGAGCATAGGATTGCGTTTCAAATAGGCCTTCTGCCGCTGCTAATTTCTCTGGTTGTTTTTCATGCAATACTTGCCCTGCCCAATGTCCATCCATCGCTGTACCCAGTGACATAATCAAACCGATCGCCAAAGATAACATCAACGCTTTGCGATGATAGTGATAAGGGGCATCCTTTTTCTTTCGTTTTAACATGCGCAATGCCGCTATACTTGCGATGACAAAGGCACCTGTCATATAGGCTGAGAATAGAACATGAATCGCAGCTGCTGGAAAACTAGGATTAAAGAAAGCTTCCCAAGGACGCACATGAATGATGGAGCCATCCTTTGCAAGGTCAAAACCAGTAGGGGTATTCATCCATGCATTGGCTGAGGTAATCAGCGCCCCTGATAAACTGCCCCCTAACGCTACAAAGAAAACACTTAAAATCCGAAGCGTAGGTGAGAGTCGATCGGCGGCATACACGTAAATGGACATAAACAACGCCTCTAAAAAGAAGGCAAATAACTCTACCTGAAAGGGTAGAGCGATGATCTGACCAACCCACTCCATAAAATGTGGCCACAACAATGATAGCTGTACAGCTACAATCGTTCCCGAAGGAATTGCGACACCCAGTAAAATCGCCTGAGCCTTCGTCCACCGTTTTGCCATTAACGTATAATCTTTATCCTTTGTTACTTGAAAAAGGAGTTCTGCCATAAAGATCATCAATGGAAGACCTACACCTAGTGTCGCAAACAGAATATGAAATCCTAACGAGCTACCAAATAGAGCACGAGCCGTCATAAGTTCGTCCATTGGGTTCACCTTTTTCCATACAAGATATCAATTTTAAGATGGACGATTTCTAACCAATCTATACCAATCATGACAACTCTACCCTACCTGATAAAAGGGAGACGCTACATAACCCACGCATTCTTTTAATTTCCTTCAATATGAAAAAAGCGATACTGTATTTTAGGCGTCCAGGCATGGGAATCGCGGTAATCCCAATAGCGTTGCCGGCTATTGACTGTATGAGCATTTACAAGAGGCATACCAGCGGCGTCAATTGCCGTTACAATCGTATTATGGGACCATCTCCCATCTCCTTCCCAGTCATAACAAATCACGTCGCCTTGACGGAGCTGCATCGCATCTTGTTTTCGTATAGCTGGTGAGCGACTACTTCGGCTTAACCAATTCACTAACCCATGGGCGACTGCCCAACTATAACTCCAATTTTCTCTGCTTCCGCGATACCACCACCCCGCATCACGACGACTGCTATAATCCATTCGAATTCCCCCTGCATGAAGACACTGGGAAATAAAATTAGTGCAATCATCTTCAAACTTGCGGTACCGAGGGTTTGCTCCATTCCACCATGTTTCAGCATATTGTACAGCTTTCATTGGGTTATAACTCGAACCAATTACACTTCCTTCTTGATGGGGTTGATAACACGACCACACCTTATTACGCTCCGTATCCATCTCATCGGCAAGGAAACAATCTAAAATCGCCCATCCTTCACTTCCTTCTAATAATCGCAAGCGATAACCTAACAATTCCTCTTGATCATATAACTTCTCGTTCATCTGATAAAAAAGGCGTTGTTGAACCGCTACATTTACCACAACATGGTCATCTTGCTCTAGCTCTTCTCGGAGAATACGAACACGCGTCTCCCCTTTAATCGGGCGGATATTCCGTACATGTTGTTGCTCTCGAACCCGTTGCCATCGTTCACGTTCCTGTCCTACCCAATCGGCATCCCCATCGACAACCCAGGAAAATAACCGATCAGGCTCCCCCTCAACCCACACTTGATTCTGGCCCTGAAACCATGAAAGTATTGGCTGTCTCCAAGGACGATCCACTGCGGGCACACCTCCCCCGTCCCTGATCATGTCTCTTCAACATCATATGAGAGAACATTGCCAGTGTATTCACAAAAGAAAACCCCCGACGAAACGATCATCGAGGGAATTCGATCTATGCTTTTAAAAAGGGACGCTGTGGCAAGTGCCAGCGAAAACGTAAGGAGACCATTCGCAACGTCACGATCAGTAGGAAGAGAAGATACAACTGCCACTGATGAGCCAAGACCCCTTGTTGAATTAAAACCCCTGCTAGCAGCGCCCAGGCTGCATAAATTTCCTTGCGAAAAACAAGGGGTTTTCTACCCGCTAACACATCGCGAATCACGCCTCCACCAATGCCCGTCAAGATGGCTGCCGTTGCTACAGCAATTAATGGGAGACCCTTCTCTGCTGCTGTTAATCCACCCTGAATGGAAAATGCACTGAGTCCAATCGCATCAAAAAGAACCCAAGCCCCTTTCCCCTTTAATAACCAGGATGCAGGTAAGATAAATAACAGTGTACTCACACCAAAGGCAATATATAGGAGCGCATGTTGCTCCCACAGGGAGCGAATAGGCACCCCGATCAATAGATTGCGAATGACACCCCCACCAAAAGCCGTCACAAAGCCTAACACCCATACCCCAAATAGATCATATTTTTCTTCCAAGGCGGTTAGCGCTCCACTAGCGGCAAACGCAATCACACCGATCACATTAAGGGTGTCCCAAACCATATTACTCCCTCATTTCTTCCATGCATCATGCACATATCGTTCCATTTTGACACTCCCACGGCTGAAGCCAATGAGATTCTTGGGAGCTCCCGTCTACTGACAGGATCAACCCCAAGCTAACCCCGTGTGCCCCACGGTTAAACAGCGTATGCTCTACTAAGCTCCCTACTTTAGCTTTTCGCAACTTCGGTGAGCTGGGTGGTTGAAGATTTTACGCTACAGACCGATTTCCTGTAGCAACCCTATATCTCCAGTTTTCAAAGAGCTACCATGATTCTATCAAAACCATATCGAACTTGCGAGAGGAGAAAAACACTCCTCCCCCATTCAATGATCGAAGGAAATGACTATGGTACGCTCGCTATCATTCCAACCCTGAAGGGCTGGGTTTTCCCGCTCAGAATATATAAAAGGAGCTTGTTAACTTTCCAAGCCCCTTCCGAAATTTTCATATAAGGAAGGATCGATTCATCCATTGATCCTTCCTACGTCGTCTATAAAAACAAAACCATATGTTCCTCGTCGAGATAGCAATCTTCTAGTTTCATCGCATGGGGTTCCCGCCCAAAGGAAGTAAAGCCAGTCGATTCATATAACCTTTTTGCAACATGATTATTTGAAACCACACAAAGGTAGATTTGCTCTAAATGAGTAACACGGCGCGCCTCTTCGATGACTCCTTGAACGAGCCTCCGACCAATGGAATGTCCACGGGATTCTGATGCGACATACATCCCCCACAGCATCCCTTTATGCATCAGTTTTTTCTTATCGTATCGAAATAAACCGGCTATCCCAGTTAGGGTTCCTTCGCCAATAAACGCTCCAAGAACAAATTGCCCCTCCCTTTCTTGCAACTGATTGGCAAAGATCTGAATATCTGTAAGGGATGCATTACTTTCATCCACATCACTAGCAAAGGCTTCGGGATGCTCTCGTAGACTCCGTAAGCGTATCCCTCGATAGGCTTCGGCATCGGCAGGCGTTAATTTTCGTATGGTAACCTCTAATCCATGATTCACAGGTTGATTCATTAACGACCCCTCCCTGTTCACGTTTTACAAATGATCTCAACTTTTTACCCGACGGCTCTTTCCATTCCCTGTTGCAATAGATACATCTTATGATATAGCCCTTGTTGTGCAAGAAGCTCTTGGTGGGTCCCCCGTTCCACAATCATGCCTTGATGGAGAACAAGAATCAGATCCGCATCTTGAATGGTAGAAAGACGATGAGCAATCGCAATCGTCGTGCGTCCCTGACGCATTCGATTAAGGGCTTTTTGAATTTTTTCTTCCGTCTCCGTATCCACATGAGCTGTCGCTTCATCCAGGATCAAGATTTTGGGAGAAAGCGCCATGGTTCTGGAAAAAGAAAGAAGTTGCCGTTGGCCGCTAGAAAATGTCGCCCCTCTCTCTACCACAGGTTCATCCATGCCCTTTGGTAGCTGGCTGATAAATGAATCCACCTGCACAAGTTCCGCTGCCTGTTGTATATCTTCATCAGAAAGGGCATCATTTCCCTGGCGGATATTCTCTCGAATCGTCCCCACAAAAAGGAATGGATCCTGAAGCACTAATCCCATTTTTGTCCGTAACTCTTCCTTATCAAAGGTTTCATGCGAATGCCCATCGATTGTGATTCGTCCCTGTTGTATTGAATAGAAGTGCATCAAAAGATTGATAATGGAACTTTTCCCACTCCCGGTATGACCAACCAATGCAACCGTCTGCCCAGGCTCCGCAACAAAGGTGATATCCTGTAACACATTGGTCTTTCCATCATAAGAGAAGGTGACATTTTCAAAAGCGATACGACCGGAATTAATCCTTGGATGATCTTCCCCCTTTTTACTAGGAGCCAATTCATTCTCATCCAACAATTCGAACACGCGACCGACAGAGACGACTGCCTGCTGCAAAAAAGAGAGCTGCATGGTCATCTGATTGACGGGTTCAAACATACGATCCAATAAATTAATGAAGGCATACATGACCCCAATTTGAACAGCACTCTGCTCTACACCGATACCAAAGTAGGTAAGGACCACGATTCCCGTTGCAATATGCAGGATATCCACAGCTGGGCGTAACAACAGGCTATTTAATTTTGTATTTTTGATATTGGCTTGATAATGTTGCTCATTAATTTCAGCAAATTCCCTCGCTACTCGCTGCTCTTGCCTCCACGCTTGGATCACACCCATTCCTTGGATCGACTCGGAAAGTCGTGCGTTAATTTCGCTTAATTTCTCTCGGATGACCTGATAAACGTGGAAACTAAGCCGGCGATACCACTGCATCAGTCCAAAGATGAGTGGCAATAAAATAAAGGAGATCAACGCCAGTTTTGCATCCAACAAAAACATGGCAACAACGACCCCTATCATTAACACCGTATTCTTAATAAACGTCGACATCACATTGACGAACAATTCTTTTACCGCTTCCGTATCATTGGTAATCCGGGAGACAAGGGACCCATCCGCTACCCGATCAAAAAAAGAGAGCCCAAGGTATTGAACCTTCTCGAATACATCCAAACGCAATTGCTGAACGACTGCTAGGGCGATGCGGTGGAATGCGAATTGCTGTAAGTATTGAAACACAACGGAGACAAGATGAAGCCCGAGATACAGCCCCCCCAGCCACATTAAAGGAGATCGGGGGAAGGATTCAGGGATCAAATAATCATCAATAAACACTTTAATTAATAGTGGCCCGGTCAGCTCTGCTGCTGTCGCGATGAATAGCAATAGGATGACTCCGATCAATGCTTTACGGTGTGGAATGAGGTACCTGAATAAACGGCGTGTGATCACCTTGCGCACCTCCTTGCTCAATTAACGATTCTAATCGTTGCTGTTGGTACATCCATGCATACCAGCCTTGGGATGCTAGTAACTGCTCATGATTCCCATGTTCTTTGATCCGACCCTCATCCATCACAATAATTTGTTCAGCATGTTCAATCCCTGAAAAGCGATGCGCTGCAATGAGTGTCGTTCGTCCCTGACGCATCCGACGCAATTGAGATAGAATGGCTGCCTCTGTTCGCGCATCCACCGCGGACAACGCATCATCCAGAATGAGGATTTCAGGATCCATTAACAACGCACGCGCAATGGAAATGCGTTGTTTCTGCCCACCAGAGAGGGTCATACCACGCTCTCCCACAACCGTTTCATACCCCTTCTCCAGGGTAAGAATATCCTCATGGATACACGCCATCCTTGCCGCTGCCTCAACATCTGCTTGGCTTGCTTTCGGATTAGCAAATGCAATATTGTTGCGAATGGTTGTCGAAAAGAGAAACGAATCCTGTGGAACATAGCCAAAGGCTTCACGTAGCGCGGATAACTGATAATCGTTAAGTGAGAACCCACCAATACAAATCGCGCCATCCGTGATATCGGCTTCTCTCATCAATAATTTAAAGAGTGTCGATTTCCCACTCCCCGTACGACCCACAATACCTAATGTTTCGCCTTTTTTTACGGTAAGGGTTACACCTTGTAACGCCGGAGTATGCGCCCCGTTATATGTGAAGGAATCGATATGGATTTGTATATCTCCCGATGCAGGAGTTGCAATTGCATCTTCCCCTTCTTTCACATCCTCCTCAATTGCCAACAATGTACGAATGCGGTCATAAGAGGCACGCCCTCTTTGCAGAATATTGAACAAAAAACCAAAGGCGAGCATCGGCCAGATCAGCAGTCCTAGATACATCGTAAATTGCGTCAATTCACCAATCGTCATTTCTCCACGAATCACAAATCGACTACCAAAGACGATCGCTAAAAAGAAAGCAATCCCTGCAATCAAAGAAATGGTGGGTCCGAAAAGGGACTGTATTTTAGCCACCGCTAAATTTTTTTGCGTAACCTCTTGCGACAAGAGAGCAAAAGAATCGCGTTCACGTTCTTCCCGACCAAAGGATTTAATTACGCGTACACCCGAAATATTCTCCTGCACTTTATCATTGATATCAGAAAACGCAGCTTGAGCAATACGAAATCGTTCATGCATCCATTTTCCATAATAAGCGACGGCGATAGCCATGACTGGCATGGGCAATAACGCGATCAGAGTCAACTTCCAACTAATCGCCGTGACCATCAACGTAACGACGATGCCCCCAAACACCATTGAATCGACGAGGGTAAGCACTCCTTCGCCAGCCGTCCCTTGAACGGCTTGCACATCATTCGTCGCATGCGCCATTAAATCGCCTGTTCGATGCTGATGAAAAAACTGCGGCGACATTCGGCTCCAATGATCCAATAAACGACGGCGCAATAATTTGGCAAGTCGATAGGCTGCGCCAAAAATGAACAACCGCCACACAAAACGTAAAAAATAGAGGACGATTCCTGTCAATGCCATCATCCCCAACCATAGCAAAAGTCGTTCTGTTGTGAGCGTATGTTGCTTGATCGCATCCATTACCAAACGAACAACATAGGGGGGAATTAACTCCAACATGCCTACAATTAAAAGAAAAAACACACCCAGCATATAGCTTCTCTTCTCTTGACGGAAATACCACCATAAATCCCTAAAAACGCTCACCCATTCACCCCTCCGATAATTAGAAAAAGACTGGAGATATCAAGAAGGAAACTGTTTCTCACGATCGACAAGATGCTCCAATCCACAGAGTTTCAACATTATATCATGAATTCGCATAATTTCACCTTATTTTTGTTTAAAAAACAATTTTTAGGATGTCGATTCGAAATCGTCTCCTACCGCTTCCTAAACCTTGACATAAAAAATGAACAGCAAAGCTGTTCACGATGAAGTACAGGATAACCAATGAAAATGGCCAGTCACTAGCGAGCTTCTGCTCGAAAGGGAAATGTACCCTCCAGAGACAATAAAAATTCTTTAATTTTTAATCCTGAACCATATCCAACCAATGATCCATTCGAACCAATGACGCGATGACATGGTACAACAATGGCAACCGGATTTTTATTATTGGCACCACCAACTGCCCGCACTGCTTTAGGAGCCCCGATAGATGCCGCCATATCTTTATAAGAGCGAAGCTCTCCATAAGGAATCGTTTGTAGTTGTTCCCATACTAGTTTTTGAAAAGGTGTCCCATACATATCCAAAGGAATATCAAAATGAACATTTTTACCCTTAAAATATTCCTGTAACTGTTTTGCAAAAGAGAGGAGTGCCAGATCATTTTGCTCGATCCGCACGGATCCAATCCATTTTCTTGCCCATAAATCGATCCCGAGCCGTGCCTGTTCCTCACTGGAAAAATCTAAACGGCATAGACCCTTATTGGTCGATGTTAACAGGATTGGACCTACTGGGCTTTCTACCTCACTCCAAGCGAGTACACGTGTACCTGAGATCATTTCCCTGACGCCCCCCCTGTTTAACCAAACTCAATAACTTCTTCTTTCAGAGCATCTTGAATTTCACTTCGCACCGCTTCATCCACTTCCAACGACAATGCTTGCTGTAACGTTTGCAAAGCAATCTCACCTCGGATCCGACCTAACGCCCAGGCGGCTGTTCCTCGAATCACCGGTCGTGGATCCGTCTCTAATAATTGAACTAACTCTGGAACGGCTGTGTGATCTCGCACTTTTCCTAGAGCAATAATCGCATTGCGTTGGATCGGTTTTTTCCCGCGCCAAGAGCCCGCCATAACCCCAAATCGCTCACGAAACTCGCGGTTGCTTATGGTAAGAAGTGGTCTTAATAGTGGCTTTACCTGTTCAGGATCTGGCTGAAATTCAGGGTGATGGGAAGTATTCTTTTTTTGGTTGTACGGACAAACGGCTTGACAAGTTTCAAAACCATAAAGGTAATTCCCCAATAAATCCCGATACTCCTTCGCTAAAAACCCCTTGGTTTGAGTGAGATAAGCAAGACATGCTTGCGAATTTAATTGACCGGGGCCAACCAATGCCCCTGTCGGACAGGCTTCAATACATGCATTGCAATCTCCACAACCGGATGTTACAGGAGCATCTGGAGGAAGCCACACATCCGTAATCATCTCTCCAAGATACACCCACGAGCCAAATTCCTCGGTAATGATGGAGGTATTCTTTCCACTCCATCCAATACCGGCACGCTCTGCGACGGCTCGGTCTGAAAGCGCTCCCGTATCCACCATGATTTCACAAGATGCATCGGGGACTTTTTCCAGCAGCTTCTCTTTTAACGCCTCAAGTCTCTGCCTGAGCACATGATGATAATCGACACCCCATGATGCTCGGCAAAACAACCCTCTTCGTTCCCCAGGATGTGACTGGGGTGAATTTTCCATGCGGGTAGGGTAGGCGAGGGCAATCGCAATGATCGTCTTTGCCCCAGGCAAGCTCTTAAAGGGTTCGGTCCGTTTATCAAGGTCAGGTTCCTCAAAGCCGGATTCAAAGCCAGCTTCGCGATGCCTCATTAAACGCTCCTTTAACTCAGTAAAGGGATCTGCCGTGGCAAATCCAACCTTATCAATCCCTATATCCTTGGCCTCGGCAATTAAGAACTGCTTTAACGTTTCCGCTTCCAAACCCTCGCCTCCCTTCCTTCCATGTGATTGATCCCATCATAACATGCCCGTGCCTAATCCGTTGAATCGACACGGGATTGTTATTTTCATGTTATCCTTCTGACATCTTTGTCATGATGAATTAACAGAAAACCCTACCGCGGAACAGCCCCCCGTGCCAACTCATCACAACGATTATTCCAATAATCATCCGCATGCCCTTTGACTTTAATAAACTCCACATCATGTCGGCGCGTTTGTTGCAACAGATCTTGCCATAAATCTTTGTTTTCCACGGGTTCTTTCCGACTATTTTTCCACCCATTCCGCTCCCAGTTTACATACCACCGTTGTTTAAAGCAGTTTTGTAAATAGGCACTATCTGTATGCAACTTCACTTTACAGGGAGTATTTAAGGCTTGTAAGGAGGAAAGAGCCGCTTGTAGCTCCATCCGGTTGTTGGTTGTCTGCTGTTCGCCACCCGTTAGTTCCTTTTTTTTCTCCCCATACATAAGAACCGCTGCCCATCCACCCGGTCCAGGATTCCCAGAACAAGCTCCGTCAGTATAGATCGTCACTTCCTTCACAAATTCACGCCCTCTCAAAAATGGGTATGTCACTTCACAGCGATCGATTAATCTATTTTTCATATCACGATTCCAAATTCACTTCACCCAGAGGGTACGCAGGCGATTAATCGCCCCAGCTACCTCCAATTTCCGCGGCAGAGCAAAGTCTCCAGGGTGCCCTTGAAAAGGAGAGAGGATATCGAGCCCCTTTTCATCGATCTCCTTATACAGTTCATCCAGTAACATCACTAAATTTTTTTCACCGTCGACCCGTTTGCTCATCATGCGCAGTAATTCTGCTAGGGACCTTGTCTGGGAAGGATCTACAAGCTGTTCCAAGCCGGATAAATCCAACGACGAATTGCCAAAGAAAATGGTTTTTAAACCCTTCGCATCCACTTTCTCTTTTCGCCCTTTGCTTGGATCGAATCCCTTCGCAAGGGGGATTCGTTTGGATCCTTCCCCAAAGGAGTCTCCTCCTTCTACGACTCGCTCCATTACATTCTCCTGAGCGATCCTTTTTGCCTTGTCGGTCACATCCACCACTTGGTACTCATCCATCATCATCACGGAATCGGCTACATCAAAGTAATCCCCCGACCCGCCAAGGACAAGAATTGAGGAAATCCCCTTCTCCTCATATAGTTGACGCACCTTATCAATAAAGGGAGTGATCGGCTCCTTCCCCTTGGCCACCAGCTGTTGCATGCGACGATCCCGAATCATAAAATTGGTCGCACTCGTATCTTCATCGATCAAAAGAGCATTCGCCCCTGCCTCGATCCCTTCAATAATATTGGTCGCTTGCGATGTACTTCCACTTGCATCCTCTGTGGAAAAACGCAATGTGTCTTTGCCAAAGGGAAGATTATTGATAAAGGGCGAAATATTTACCTTCTCAACCCTTCGTCCATCTTCAGAACGAACTTTTAAGGCGGTATCGATCGTCAAAACGTATTCTCGTCCATCCTCCGCGATATGATCATATACGCCACGTTCAAGGGCTTGTAACAAGGTACTTTTCCCATGAAAACCACCCCCGACAATTAAAGTGATCCCCCGGGATACCACCATACCACGTAAGGGCTTCCCATGGGGAACTTCGATTGTAGTCGCCATTGATTCAGGAGCGTAAAAGGGAACGACCGATGCGGTTTTCAAAGGACGGTCACTGATACCACTCTCACGAGGTAATATCGCACCATCTGCGACAAAGGAAATCCACCCTTCCTTCGCCAACTTCTTACGAATCGCTTGTTGATTATCAACAAGGCACATTCTCTTCTCAATCGCTTGGGTATCTAATTGTTGAATCGGAATGCCTTCTTCCACTAACTGTGGAAGGTGACGGCACAACATTTCAATGGCTTTCTGGCCTAATACTTGTCTTCCTCTCGCAGGCAATCCCACGGTGATTCGTACTTCCACAAAACGGCGATTCACAACCACCGCTGTACGAGAAAGAATTTCTTGCCCAGGAATATCAACCGCGATTAACCCACTTTTCCCCGTCCCACTTCCCCCTGAAAAACGGCGGGTCTTTTGTGCCCAGACACGGCAAATCCAATCCTCTAACGCCACTCGTCGATGCGGCTCCTTGAACCATTCCTCTGGATACCTTGCAATGGACTGTGGAATCTGCACACGGATGCGTGAGGGGGAAGCAAATGGATCCCCTTGTACATAATCCACAAACAAGCGAAATCGCTGAAAATCATACCTTCCTTGAATATCCTTATAGGCCTTATAACCGCGTCCATCAATGCGACTTAAAATGGTTTTTAGTTGATCCATAACCCCTGCTCCTTTCCTCGATCCTATCCATAACCGTCTTCACTAACCATTGCACACCATCTTTACCCGCTCTACATCCTATGTACATCAATTGTATCTTTTTTTTTGATAAGATTCTGATAGGCATCACGAATTTGCTGAAAATCCTCCCACGCTTCCCGCTTCCCCGCAGGATTTCGCAATAAATAGGCGGGGTGAAATGTCGGCAACATGCGGACGCCTTTTCGTTCAACCCATTGCCCACGCACTCGAGTAATTCGTGCTTTCGGATCGATAATCGCCCGCGTCGGCGCAGAGCCGAGGGTTACAATCAATTGGGGCCTTATCGCAACAAATTGTTCTCGAAGGATCACCTTGCACGTTTCCATTTCATCTTCATTGGGCGTCCGATTCCCTGGCGGGCGACATTTCACGATATTCGTAATGTAAATCGCTTCACGTGGAATCTCCGCTGCTTCTAGCATCTTATCCAACAATTGTCCCGCCCTACCAACAAAAGGACGCCCTTGACGATCTTCATCCGCTCCCGGTCCTTCACCGACAAACATCAAGGGGGAGTGAGGATTTCCCTCACCCATGACCATTCGACTTCGCCCTTGATGAAGGAAACATCGTGTACAATTCATGTACCGCTGATGAACTAACTCCAGTTCCAAAACAACCCCCCCTCTCCCCTTCCAACCCAACGGTATCTCACCATTATCTCATAGCAAAACACACCCTTCCATGCTCAAATACTCACAAAATTTCATTGACTTCATTTAATGATTTATGTTATTTTATAATGATAACCATTAATAGAGTTGCTTGTGGAAAAATATGCATCCACTATACAGATCAATCAACTAATGGGAATGACAAAGGAGAGGATCACCATGAATCAACTACCATTTCCACTGTTCGTTTCCGATATTGATGGCACACTTATCTCCTCCACCAAGTCGATTCCTCATGCGAACCACAAAAGCATTGCCGAATTTCGCCGGCAAGGTGGCCTCTTTACCTTAGCAACAGGACGAAGTTTCCCAGAAGCCAAACGGTTCATCCATGCCTTCGATATTCAATTACCGGTCATTCTCTGTAATGGCGGGGTTCTCTATCATCCACAAAGGGATCAACTCACCCCTGTGGCAACTATCCAGCAAGAAATTGTTCTCAAGACGATCGCACAGTTACAGCAAATGCTTCCTGCGATTGATATCTTTGTTTATACGTTAGACCGTATCTACTCTACTAAACTCCATCTTGCAACCCAAACTGCACTGGAGACGGATTTTGAAATGGAAGACCTTCCCCTTCATTTCCTCCCATCCTTTACTGAACTACCCTCCGTCCCTTGGGTTAAGATTTGTGTCGTAACAGAAAATCGATGGATGAAGCGTCTGCATCAGTGGGCATCCGCTACGCCAGATGTCCTTGAGATGGTTCAGTCCTCAGACAATTTCTTCGAGATCTTACCCGCTGGCGTCTCCAAAGGTGCCGCCATTGAAAAATTAACCAAAAGGTTAGGCCTACCCTCACGTTCCGCTGCGGTCATCGGCGACCATATGAACGATTTATCGATGGTCAAGATAGCCGGTACATCCGCCGCGGTCGCAAACGCCCACCCTAGCCTCTTACAAGCCGCTACCCATATTACCCGTAGCAATGATGAAGCCGGAGTTTCTCATTTCATTGACAATCACCTCCTTACCCCAACGGTAAAGGCCGTCGGAGGACAATAAATATGACAAAAGGGATGAAGAAGGCCTACTTCTTCATCCCTTTTTTTGCGTCGATTCGTAAACTGTGTACTTTATATTTACCCATTAACCATGTTCCTTAAGGTCCATTAGATTGTTCTTTGATCAATTCAATGCCATGAAATCATATGAACCAAGGCTTTTTCCAGAAAAGCCCATCGAAAAAATTTTCTTACAGGATCAGCGATTGTTTGCGAGCCCTCGTACTCTTTTTAATAACGTTAATGAGATCGTATCCCTTGTACTCATAAATCTCATCAAAGATGCCCAAATGGAAGAACTGAGCGTTCATACTTTAAATTCCGAACCATATTTCTATAACCCAGAGTTTTGTGCCTTTTCAATTCCGTTATTAATTCTTGGTTATCCTGCAGGTATCCATCTATCTCTTCTAATGAAGTATTCATCTACTCTTCTCCTTCTTCTTATCGATTCCTATAGAGCCAGAAAGACAGCAAACTAATCTGAGTAAACAAAAGCATCGTGGCAGTATCCAGTGTCACACCACTGGTTGAACTCTCATAGTTGAACATCACTAAGCAAACTAAAAAGCCTACTAACATCAACAAATGCGTAACCTTTATAGCCTTTTCCATCCTCGCCACCTCCATATTAATTGCGACCCCACCGATCTGGATACTTCCGCTCCAGTCGCCATGCCGCTGCTCGCGTTTCTTGCATAGAAAAAAGCCGCCCGTAGGCGGCACATTGATGATTAAATAACGGGCAACGGGAAGAGAAGCCGTCACCATGGGGGAGGGGTTAAGATTTCCCCTCACTATATAGAAGAATATCGTGTACGGCGAACTTTTGTTGGTTATCTTAATCCCTGACCGGGGTCTGTAAAATCTTCACTCCCCTTAGGTTGCCATGTAGCACCCACTCCAGTTACTCGATAAGCTGTTATAACAGCTTTTTTGAGATAATCTAATATTAATGCTACACCCTCTGTAGGATTATAAAATACATAAGCGTCTTGAGGGTTGTTTTGGTCTTTTGGTTTAAAATACAGGTTGTGCTTAACTAGTGTTCTAGCAATATTCATACAATCAATAAGGCCTGCAAAATTATTATGATTAGGGTTATTAATGTGTTTCGGGTTACTATTTGTATCAGCCACATGATCTTTAATTACTCGATAAGCTGAAGAGGTAGCGTGTATAGTCTTTAAACAAGAATTAACTTGCCTTAAATCGAGTTTATTATCATCAGCAAGTGGAGCTCCGGCACGCGACTCAGCTACATACCCCTCTTCTTCTGCCGGAATAGGTATTGTCCAGTCGGAACATCCCTTCTGAGCGTCAGGTACTTCTCTCATGTCAAAAAGCTCATGATTCATATTATAAATAAAGGGTATCACACCGAGTTTTCCAGGTCCCTCATTCATGACTGTAAGATTGTCTACATAATTATTTATCTCATACCATTGACTCCAACCCGAATCTTTCTCACTGATCTGATAGAGGTGAAAATCCTCACCGCGAGCAAACACTTCCAGCTTCCCACCAACATCGTATCCCACATCAAATCTATCGACCTTTTGATCCCTTAATATTTCCGATTTCCATCCGGATTGATTATGAACCTTACGAAAATGAAAAAGACTTTGTTCGCCATTTCGAGCTACAATATCAACATTTCCTTCGTTGGCGATTACTGCGGCACGATCCACCCATCCTTTAAAGAAGTGATCCGCTAACACATTATCTCCCTTTTGCTCATAATACCAAAGCGATTGATCTTCACCGATAATGATCAAACCCGAACCCTTCCCAGCATCATATATCTCTTGCGGTTCACCTATCTCTGCACCTAAATCTAACCTTTTCCAATAAGATGCAAGATT
The DNA here is from genome assembly GCF_900116235.1 of Marininema halotolerans. Classification (GTDB taxonomy): domain Bacteria; phylum Bacillota; class Bacilli; order Thermoactinomycetales; family DSM-45169; genus Marininema; species Marininema halotolerans. Next base: position 178,488 of record NZ_FPAA01000008.1, read on the forward strand.
AAAAAGTGATTGAGTGAAAAGATGCCCATACACATCACGCACTGTTATCGCTTGTCCGTCTACATGAAGAACAAGTCGATCAATTCTTTTTCCAGGCAACATCTTTTGCCATTCATTATCAGGCGTTCCATCTTTATCAATATGCAAGAGCCATAATTGATTATCTGTAGTGCCTAGTGCAAATACAAGTACTTTACCCCCGATCTCAATCGCAACAATTCGAACGGCTTTTTGATTGAGTTTTTTCTCACTCCAACCTTTGGCATCTCCTCGATTGAGCCAAACTTGATTATCGTCTCGTATTTCAATAATTGTGATCACGTTTTCATCTTTATGTTTGATAGAAACCATTTTTTGGTTGTTTTGTGTTTCCATTGCATTAAATGGCGTTTTAGGATAGATATATCCTTGTAAAAAATCCTTCTCTTCTTCAGGTTTTAGGTAATCGCCTATTTTCCAGTAATCGTCATTGTTTTTTTTATTTTTAATCTTATATAAAGGAACCGTTCCTTCTTGTTTATCGTTAAAGTAATACCCATGTTTTTTATTTTTATCACCGTCATAGTAAAAATAACTACTACCTACTGCCGGCTGTTCTTTCAAAAGATTACCAAACTGAAAATCTAACGTATACCCCTTATCAACATGATTATCTGAAGCAACATTTTGCTTCCCTGAGGGGGTCGTTGCATGCCAAAATCCCACTTTTTCGCCGCTTGAATCCGCCTCGATTCTCCACAATTCATTATCTGAACTAGTACGTGGATATTGAATAATATTGCCGCCGTTTTCCCTATTCCAACCGGCCACATTCAGGATTTTCCCACTGTATTGATTGTAAATTCTATATGAATCTCCATCTGATCGCTCAATCTTCCATAGCTGATTATCTCCCCCATAGTAATCATACTGAAGAATGTTTGCTCCATCTTCCTTACTCCACCCAGCTACACTTATAGCTTTTCCGCTATTTTTATTAATGATTTTATAATAATCCCCTTCGACGGGGATCAAATTCCATCGTTGATTGCTCCGCCCGTAGTATGTGTATTGACTGATGTTTGTACTATTTTCCTTACTCCATCCTTCTACATCTAAGGCTTTATTGGAATGGACCGAAAGTATTGCATACGTCTGACTTGGGTCAAATTCCGATTTTATTTTCCATAACTGGCTAGATGAACCCTTGTAATCATACTGATTGATGTTTGCTCCATCTTCTTCACTCCAATCTTCCACATTTATAACTTTGTCACTATTTTTAGAGACAATTTTGTATTTGTTATTATTTACCATTTCGATCTTCCACAATTGGTTTTGATTATTAACCTCATGGTAATCATGCTGAATAATATTCCCAACGTTTTCTTTGCTCCAATTCGCAACATCTAACACTTTGCCACTATTTTTAGAGACAATTTTATAATAGCCACTTTCAACGGGGATTAAATACCATAATTGATTTTTTTTCCCTTTATAATCCCATTGCTGAATGTTACCGCCGTTCTCCTTGCCAATACTGGCGACCTCTAATGCCTTGTTTGAATTGAGGTTAAATAGTGCGTAGGATCGGTTGGGATCAAATCTCGTTTCAATCTTCCATCGTTGAGCGCTTGTCCCATTATCATCCCATGCTTGCACGTTTCCTCCGTTATCTTTATTCCCATTTGCTACATCAAGAACCTTTCCATTTTGCCTTGAAATGATCTTATAAGAATCTCCTGCTTTTTCAATCTTCCATTGTTGGTTGACTCCCCCCACATATTCATATTGATGAACATTTGCACCAATGTCTGGGGTCGATTGATCTACGACCTTTCCACTATCCCTCGAAATTATTTTGTAGTAACCATTATTAAGAGGCTCTAACGTCCATAGTTGATTGTTGGTATCTTTATAATCCGCTTGCTGGATGTTTCCGGCATTTTCCTTACTACTCCCTTTTACTTCAAGGGCTTTTCCGGAATGGACAGAAACAATCGTATATTCTTGATTCGGATCAAACTGATTGGAATCAGACTGATCCGGATCAAAAGCCTCCACTGGATCAGCCCCGAGTAAAGGAATTATTGACATCCAGATAATGAGCGCCATCAACACGCCCTTTTTTAAAATCGATTTACTTCTCAATTAAACGACCCCCTATTTATCGAGTGTAATAATAATTCGATAAAAAATATTTCTTACCTTTTATTTTTTGAATTTTTTAATATTTATCATAAGGGAACGAGAAGAAAACAACCCGCTTGTGTTGCTGTTTCATATTACACACAATCGAAACACACAGGAGATATCACACCTGCTACTTTGACTAGTACTTTAAGACCCCATCGAATACTTCCGCTCCAGTCGCCATGCCGTTGCTCGCTTTTTCAGCATAGAAAAAGCACCCCTAGAGGGATGCTCTATACCTTATTAATTACTCTGTTCCGCTTCCCATCTTTTATTACGGTATTAACTCAATCCCTATCTTACATAAAATAAATAACTAAAATCAATACAGCTTACTTAATAATTGAGTGAATGTTCTACACAGATACTCGGACTCTTCTCCTTCGTGATCCATGAAAACAATTGTTGGGCGTTTTTTGTCCTTACGGTAATCGAAGCAATAAAGGTTGTCCGCTATATCGGTTGCAAAGGGCACAACACCCTCTATTTCTAAATCATCTTTTAAGATTTCGTACATTCCTTCAACACTAAAGGGTTTACCAGGAGATATTTCGAGGAGAGTTGCAAACGTCCAACTTTTGTCCTCAATATCAAAATGATCTTGAATAGGTATCGCGCCATTATTTTCTTTTATTACATCTATGTAATCTAGGGGTAACTCATATCCTATTCTACATTCCATATCTTCAATCGTCTCGTCTTTAACTATCCCTTTTGCTCTCTCCCATTGTATCTTCAATATCCTACACCTACCTCCTATATTTTTCTCCCCCACCCCAGATAGCTCTTCCACCTGTGTGCTTTGTTGGACCGTGTATATTTGTATTAACTAATTGCATCTTTCCAGGTTTTTGATGATGGTGCCAAGTCAATCCGTCAATTTTAGATTTCCCCGCCTGTATATCTTTCAATTGTTGATCAGTAAATTGGCTTTCCAATGATGGGTTCTGCTGCATTTTATCGCGCAAGGCTATTGTAGCTTCTTTAAATTGGGTTTCGTCATTCTCCAAATATTTAGAAGGTGGTATTTGATAGTCTGCACCCTTTATGCTCCAATCATCAAATATCGGAAATCCGTTATCATCATATGGGACGGGCACTCCTGACTTTGTATTTGCACCTCCAGCATATTTCCCATTCAATATTTTTCTCTTTGTCCCATCTGCATAAGTAACAAATCGAACAGGTTCTCCCTTTTCTACACCCTTCTCAATCTTTAGAGTGTAGTTCTCAACAGCACTTTGCAATTCTTCACGAGACAACTTGCTTGCAGTACCGCTACCTTTGCCAGCCGCTTTACTAACTTGATCCTCCGCTTTATTAAAGAACGGCATGGCAAGAGTTCCATCTGACCCCATATTAACATTGATACCAAACTGCTTCATCCCCTGAGCCATCGACGGAACAGCTTTATCAACTACGGCTCCTCCACCTATTGT
>NZ_FPAA01000003.1 GCF_900116235.1 Marininema halotolerans
GCCCACGCGCAACGGATCATGAGCCGTCGCACCAAGGGGGGTGCCAACTGGCACAAAGCACGGGTGAAGGTTGCCCGCATTCATGAGAAGATCGTAAGTGCTCGCCATGACTTTCTCCATAAACTGTCTTCGAAGCTGATTCGTGAAAACCAAACGATCTGCATCGAAGACCTTGGTGTCAAGAACATGGTGAAGAATCACAAGTTAGCCAAATCGATCACGGATGCATCCTGGTCGGAGTTTGTCGCCATGCTCACCTACAAGGCAGAATGGCATGGACGAAACGTGGTGAAGGTGGGGAAACAGTTCCCTTCCAGTCAGCTATGCTCATCCTGTGGCTACCGCAATAAGAACGTAAAAAACCTCAACCTACGAGAATGGACATGTCCTACGTGCCACTCCCATCATGATCGAGACATCAATGCATCGAAGAACATTTTGCAAGAAGGACTTCGATTACTTGCCGTTGGGACGACGGTTTAAGCTTGGATTTGATCCTGTCAGTCGATGGGAGCTTCCAAGAATCCCCCACCTCTTAGCGTTAGCGTAGGTGGGGGAGGTTCAATGGGGATGCCTATACAAAACGGATCATTAGCCGCTTAACAGGTGAAGCACCGCTATCCTACGAGGAAGTGCGAAGCCAAGGGTTGCTTGCTTTTTCTGACGTTGAGGATTTACAACTTTTCCACGCTTTGTTGGTTGAGCTAGGGAAGGAACATTGTCAGAAACGACAACCTGATTGTCAGCGATGTCCTTGTAAGAAAAGTTGTGTATACTACAAAAATGAATGGGAGGATGGAGGGAATGGTGATTCACATCGATGGGCAGACAAGCAAAGCTCTCCATCAAAAAAGGCCAGAAGAGACCGCCGCTCTTCGGCTTGCTGTTATGAATGAAGGCTGTGGTTGCGGCGGGGATATCTGGTTTGAAATGAATTGGGATCATCCCCAGATGGATGATATAGCGATCCACCATACCCCTATACAGGTGGTGCTGGATCCTCAAAGCAGTGAGTACTTTGATCAAGATCTATTCTTGCGTTATGTCGCCATAAATGATTCGTTTTCACTATCGAGTAAAAATCAAATCTACTTACATCATATCCATTTATAGAAGGAGAATTTGTGTGGCTATACAAATTTATGCGCACCGCGGTTATTCCGCAATTGCACCTGAAAATACGATGATTGCTTTTCAAAAAGCAGTGGATGCAGGGGCTCATGGGTTGGAATTGGATGTCCATTTGACGAAGGATCATGAAATGGTCGTTATCCACGATGAAACCCTTCAACGGACGACCAATGGGCGTGGTCGGGTGAGGAACCTATCACTTGAGGAGGTTCGCCGTGTTGATGCAGGGAGTTGGTTTGGAGATGACTTTCAGGGAGAGAGGGTTCCTCTATTATCTGAAGTAGTTGCTCTTGCTGCGAGAGATGGTCTGTCTCTTAATATTGAATTGAAAAATAATAAGATTGCCTATGAAGGTCTAGAGAGACAAGTCATTGCGATGCTAGAGGATTATGACATGATTAATCAAACCGTCATCTCCTGCTTCGACCATTATAGTCTGCGGAGAGTCAAAGAGGTTTGTCCAAAAGTGGATACGGCGATCCTTTATATGGCGAACCTCTTTGAGCCATGGGAATATGCTCGTCACGTTGGGGTTACATCGATTCATCCCTATCGACCCACGGTGACCAGGGAGATGCTGACAAAATCCCACGCGCTAAATCTTCCGGTACGTCCCTTTACTATCAATCAGGAGAAAGAAATGCGCCGGCTTATCGATATGGGTGTGGATGCACTGATCACGGATAACGTAAAAGAAGCATTGAATGAGCTAAAAAACAGGGGATGATTTCCACCTTTGGATGGGTTCAGTTGCACCTTGTCCGTACAAAATGGTATGATGGCGATGATTCGTGAAGCGCCCGCAGTGATGTGTGGCGCTTCTTTCTGTAAGGGGTGAAAAGGATGAAATTAGGTTGTCATGTGAGTGTTGCGAAAGGGTTTTCGAAAGCCTGCCAGCAAGCTTCTACATTAGGTGCAGCGTCATTTCAAGTGTTTACGAAAAACCCACGTGGTTTGCGTCCTAAAAAAGTGGATTATGCCGATGCAGAAAAAGGGGTGGCTTTTTGCCGTGAAAACGGAATTACCCTGGTTGCGCATACTCCCTATATTACCAATCTCTCGACTCCAAAGGCTGATCTGCATGAGGTGACGGTTCGTTCAATTAAAGAAGACCTCCATATTGCAGAATCCTATGGAGCGGTGGGAGCGGTTGTTCATTGTGGAAAGCATGTCGGTGAAGGAGAAGAAGAAGGGACTCGCCGCATGGTAGAAACCTTGAATGAAATCCTTGCGGATTATGAAGGCGATACCCTCCTATTACTTGAAAATACGGCTGGACAAGGTACTGAACTCGGGCTTGCGATTGAAGATCTCGTGAAAATTCGAGAGGCGACGGATGTTCCCGACAAAATTGGCTTTTGTTTTGATACATGTCATGGGTTTGCTTCTGGCGCATGGAATTTGGAGACCTTTGACGAAATGGTTAAGACAATGGAAGAGACCGGTTACTTAAAAAGTCTAGTGGCCATTCATTTTAATGATAGTAAAGTGCCATTTCAATCCCGCAAAGATCGTCATGAAAAGATCGGTAAGGGTGAAATTGGTGCTGAGGCCTTAACTCGCTTTCTTCATTGTGAGCAATTCGAGGGGCTCCCTATTATATTAGAAACGCCCGTAGAAAAAGAAGAGGAATATGCTGAGGAAATTCAATATTTGCATCAACTGAAACAAGAAGCGACCACCCATTAATCATCGAAGCGAATAAGGAGGGAAGTTGAAGTGGAAGGAATTAATGAATGGTTTCGAGGGGAACCACTGCTTTCTTACCTGATAATCCTTGTCTTAACCGGTGTGATCTATAAAGTCGCTTTTGCTCGCCGTCTGCCGGTTTTAAAAGCAGCCTTAGTATATGTGGCCTTAGCATTGGGTTGTGTTCTTTTTTGGGTACTCTTTTTATTGAAGTTCCCCATCCTGGAGATCTTATCGATCACGGTGGTGTTAATTGCGATTGCTCGTATACGTATGGGAATGAATCATCGCAAAGAACAGGAAGATTCATCTTCCATGTCCTAGAAAAGAGAACCGAGGGAGCCTACTCCCTTCTCCTTTATTGTTGTTTTATTCAGTATTTAATTGATCTCCTTGGTTTTTGGATACCCATAGGGGATGAATGCTCAATTGATCGCGGGTCAAAAAGGGGAGGAAAAACACGGTGCGATTCGAGGATACCTTATTTAATTGGTTACAGATTCGTTTAGTGTGGAATGCTCGTCCAAAGGATGGCTCTGCCGAGGAGACTGTCCGCTTTTTTGAGCAGATGCTCACTGAAGATCATGGAGTGAGGGAGCTCTCCCTTACGATGGAAGCGGATCAGTATCGCATCAGTTGGCAGAAAGAAGATGGAGAAGAAGCGCGATTATATGATCGCAAGCAAGCGGAGTCGCTATTACAAAGTATTGAGGCAGAGCCCCGATATAATGCGACTTGGGAATGATGGGCGACACCATGTTAAAGGTGTGGTAGGGTTGGCTTGATTTGAATGGGATGGGGAGATGCCTCTGCCTTTTTACCGATACGTTCATGACAGGTAGGGCAAAGGAAGATACGATGGGGATGTTTACGAATCTTCTTGGCTTGAATTGGAGTGGGTGCAAAGGTTTGTTCGCATAGAATACAGGGTATGATCACCGTAAGTTCCTCCTTTCAATGAGGGGAGATTGTCGAAGGTGATACAAAACGGATGGTTTGCTGTTTCGGATACCCTTACCCAGTATACACGGATTCGTGGGTAAGAGAAAACCCATGCAGTTGCCAAGGAGGGATTTAGGGATGGCTGAATTGATTTCAGATACGTTGACAAATTCCCTCATGGATAAACTACAAGGAGTACAGTATTCCCTTTTCGCAACGATCGATCATGAAACAGGATCACCCGCTGTCAATGCAATTTCTTGGATCTATGCCTTGAATTCTCGGCGGATACGCATCGCTGTGGGTCATCGGTCTCGAATGCTTGAACATGTTAAAAGGAATCCGGCGGTGGCAGTGACTCTGATTGGTCCCGATACGACCTATGAGATTACGGGTAGGGCTTCCATCACAGAAGTCCCAATGACCGATGTTTCCATTAAATTAGCCTGTATTGAAATTGAAGTAGAGGCGGTCAAGAATGTCATGTATTTTGGCGCTAAAATTGTACAAGGAGTGGAGTGCGCCAAAACCTATGATCAGGAGAAGGCAGATCAGTTAGACCAACAAGTGCTTTCCGCTTTAAAAAAATGACTTAATAAATCAAACACCCCTTCCCATGCCATGGGAAGGGGTGTTTGATGATAAGTATTGGAGGAACGTTACGAGGAGGGAGTGTGAATGGGTTGTTCCGTAACCAAGTGTTCCTCTACCCACCGATCCCAACCTCCGCGAAGGTTGATCACATCATACCCTTTGGCTTGTAACAAGCTGGAGGCGATGGCTGACCGTCCTCCTGACTTGCATTGCATAAGAAGGGGTTGACCCGTTGGTAATTGATGAAGGTGTTGACAGAGAGTAGCCAGGGGAAGGTGAAGGGCATTAGGTAGATGACCGTTTTGCCACTCGGTATGCGTTCGCACATCGATTACCTGGATATCCTCTTGTTGAACATATTGAACAATATCCTTGGGTTCTACATCCCGCGTGGTTTCAAGGTCTTCACGAGGGAATTGCGTTAATTCAGATGTTAAAAGAATGCCGGCAATTTGTTGATCCAGCCCAATCATGGCGAGGTCACGTTCAATTTGCTTTTCGCGCTTTTCTTCGACGATGAGAACGAGTGGGGGAGCATTCTCTAAAAGCCAGCCAGCCCATTGGACAAAGGATCGATTATGGGGTAGACACAGTGATCCTTTAATATGCCCGCGAAGGAACTCCCCAGCTGGACGGGTATCCACAAGGTAGAAACCGTCCTTTCCAAAATCGAGTTGGCGTAAATCTTCTGTTTTAAAATGATCGGGTTTTGGCCGTTCACGTAGTAAGGGGAGTGATTCGCAATTCCATTTTTTCATGCGGGAGAAGTAGGGGGGTGGCATAGGTTGGTCGGTTTGAATGTTTTTGATGAACGATGAGCGGGTAGGTTCTTGAAAGACCCAATTGGTATGCTTTTCATATCCCAATGTGGACATCGGTAGGGAGCCTAATGCTTTCCCACAAGCACTTCCTGCCCCATGAGAGGGCCAGATTTGTAGGTAGTCCGGAAAGGTTTGTATCCGCTGGATGGAATGGTAGAGGGCTTGAGCACCGATGTCAGAGCTTCCTTTTATCCCTACTGCTTTTTCAAGTAGATCAGGACGACCCGCGTCCCCAACAAACAGAAAATCACCACTAAACAGACCAAGAGGGGGACTGGTTTTGTTTTGAGACAGTAAGAAGGAGAGATGTTCAGGTGTGTGACCGGGTGTATGAAGCGCCTGGATATACAATTCACCGACTGTGAACGAATCATTATCACGTAAAAAGTGGTGAGAATGATCCTTTGCCCAGCGATACCCCCCCTCTTCTCCTTCCCCCGAAAGATAAAGGGTGCCTTGCGTTCGATCAGCGAGTTCCCTAGCTCCTGAAAGGAGATCCGCATGAATATGGGTTTCTGCAATCGCTGTGATCTGCATTCCTTCCCGATGGGCTAATTCAAGGTAGGGAGTAATATCGCGACTAGGATCGACAATGAGGGCTTGTTTGGTAGTGGAACAACCGACGAGATAGGATGCATGAGCCAGGGGTTCATAAAAAAAACGATGAAAATACAAAGAGTTTCCTCCTTTGTTGGACGGATTTTTTCCGGAAGGGGTCCATGATACAATCTATGGGAGGTTATTCACAGGTATCCCTTTATTCGTATCAGGGATGTCAGGAGGCCCTCCTTGCGATTTCGATAAGTCCTTTGGATAATCCTGTGGGAACGATAAGAACAATGGCGTTGATTTGGATTGATCTCAGCTTCCGTGTAGAATGAGGGAGAACTCATTCGGAGAGGTGGTTTATACCTTGATCCAAGTAGAAAGTTTTACGTTAGGCCCTGTGATGACCAATTGCTATCTGTTATACCGTGAACAGGGAGGAGAAGGGGTTGTCATTGATCCAGGTAGTGGCCCCGATGCTTTGCTCAAACGGATTGCCGAATTAAAACTTGCTGTAAAAGAAATTTTACTTACCCATGCTCACTTTGATCATATCGGGGGCGTAGAAGCGGTGAGAGATGCCACCGGTGCTACGGTGACCATCCACGATTTGGAGACGGATTGGATGACAAATGCCCAGTTAAATGGTTCTGGGTTGTTTCCAGGAGTGCCGGAAGTACGTTGTCGACCAGCCGATCGGGTATTGTATGGCGGGGAGACACTGTCCATTTTAGGTGAAACCGTAAAGGTTATTCATACCCCAGGCCACTCGCCAGGAAGTCTGACCTATCTCTTCAAAGGGATGGTTTTTAGCGGGGATGTATTATTTGCAGGGTCAATTGGTCGGACGGATTTACCGGGTGGAGATTATCAAACCTTAATGCAAAGCATTCATGATCGTTTAATGGAATTGCCAGAAGAGACGGTCGTATACTCGGGACATGGGCCCATGACGACTGTTGGCAGGGAGCAAGAGTCCAATCCCTTTGTGACAGGAATGATTGGCTGAGAGCTAATCGTGCTGGGGATCGTCTCGATAATGAAGTAGTGGGTTACACTACGTGATAGTCAACATAGGGAAATGCCCTTAATTAAGGAGGTTTGATTATGGCAACCACTGTATTTAAAGTAAAGGGAATGTCTTGCGATCATTGTAAAAAAGCAGTGACAGAAGCGTTAGAAAAGATCGCTGGTGTAGAGAGTGTTACCGTCGATCTCGAGAATGGAGTTGCTGTCGTAACCCATCAAGATGATACGGTTGAATACAAGAAAATGAAGGATGCGATTGAAGAACAAGGATATGAAGTAGAAGAAGGTTAAAAAACCAGGGCTGGCTAAAGGAGAAATCATGCCTTTAGTCAGCCCTGGTTTTTGCTTCGGATGGTCGTTTGGTATCATTTTTAGTGGTTCGCCATATCCAATAGGCAAGGGTAAGAGAAAGTAACAATAGCAGAAGGCGAATTCCATTTTCTTGGATATGCAAGATATCATAGCTGATTAGAACCTCGAAACCGATAGAAGGTATTTTCCCAAGAAAGGTCGCAAGGAGAAAGAGGAGAAAGGGGACACCTGAGAGTGCTGCCAAGAAATTGATGATGCCAGAGGGTACCATGGGAGTGAGTCGAGCAACGAATAGGGATTGGAACTGTCGACGCTTGGACAGTTTTTGAAGTGTTCTCATCCAGTGCCAGTCAAGTGATTGCTTGCGTTGGAAATACTTCCAGCCTCTGCGGTAAAGAAAAAAGGCAAGCGTTGCTCCAATAACTTCACCAATCCAAGAAATCACGCCTCCAAAGATGGGCCCCCATAAAAGTACGTTGGCTCCAGTGATGAGTACACTTGGGACCACGCCAAGAATATTCATGATTGCGTTAATCATAATGCTGAGAGGGATGGCATACACTCCCCATTGGATAAGCCAATCAGCGGTTTGTTGTGTCATGGATCCTCCATTTCCAAAGGTGAAGTCATTTCAGTAAAATGGTTTGATTAATGAGAAGAGATTGAACCTATCATATAGGGTTCGGTCGATGTTGCCAAGTGCCAAACCAAGCAAATGGCTTGATGGTAGGAAAGGGGTAGCGATATATTGTTGTGATGAAAGAAGATGTTTTGCCCTGATCGGATCAAGGGCGTTCTAATATGACACCTTTTCATGGCATGACTGGACGAAGGTGATGTCTTCTCTTGAGTTCGGTTATAATGAGAAAGATTAGTCAGGAAATGTGTAGCCTTTTTATTTTATGGAGGGATCGTCATGGGTCAGGGTGTGAAACGATATAAAAATGTGATGATTGGCAGCTTGTTGGTGATTGCATTGGGGATCGCCTTATGGACAGGATTGCCAAAAGAGAAAAAGGGCATGAATTCTCAGCAAGCCAAGGCAGTCCATTCTTCTTCCACGAAGGAAGCAGAAAAAGGGAATGCGGAATCCCGTTTGTTTGGAGAGAATCAGCTAGTACGTGCATCGGAGGGGAAGCAACTGCCTAATATTACACTTGCGACGATGGACGGAAAGCATGCCAAACTGATCCCTGGCAAAAAACCAACGTTGATTAACCTTTGGGCAAGTTGGTGCCCCCCTTGTCAAGAAGAAATGCCTCATTTACAAAAGGCATATAATCAATATAACGATCAAATGAATTTTAGTATGGTGAATTTAACAAAGCTAGATTCGGTGAAGAAGGCGAAGGAATATCTAAAACAAGGGAACTATACCTTTCCTGTACTCTTGGACGAGCATGGAGATGTCGGTGAGGCACTGGAAGTGATTAATATTCCACAAACCTATATTGTAGATAAAGATGGTGTGATTCTCTACCATATCAATGGTATGTTAAACAAGGAGCAGTTGAATTATCTATTAAAGAAAATTACCTCGTGATCAACGAGGTATGAGTGGAGGGATGTAAGTGGCAGATATTAATCTTGGCGTAGCATTTGGTGCAGGCATTCTCTCATTTATATCCCCTTGTTGTTTGCCTTTATATCCATCCTACTTATCCTACATAACAGGGGTATCCGTTAGTGAATTACAAGATGAAGAGCGATCATCCGCATTGAAACGAAGTACCATGTTTCATACTTTGTTTTTTATCCTGGGTTTTTCGCTTATTTTTTTCGCTCTCGGGTTTACTGCAAGTTGGTTGGGGGAGATTTTCACTCACTATCGAGAGTTAATAAGAATGCTCGGGGGCGTATTAATTGTCGCGATGGGACTTTTTTTGCTAGGAATCTTTCAACCGACATTCCTCATGCGATCAAAACGGTTAGAGGTAGGCGGACGGCGTTTTGGGTATCTTGGGTCTCTCTTGATCGGAATTGGTTTTGCAGCAGGATGGACACCATGTGTCGGTCCAATTTTAGTGGGAGTGTTATCCTTAGCCGCAGCTCATCCAGCAGCAGGAGTGGGTTATATTAGCGCATACACCCTCGGGTTTGCAATTCCCTTTTTTGTCATGGCCTTCTTCATTGGACGCACTCGTTGGATACTTAAGTATTCTGAACCTTTGATGAAAATCGGAGGAGCATTGATGATCCTCATGGGTGTGCTCCTTTATTTTGATCAAATGACAGTCATTACGATTTGGTTATCGGATCTCTTTGGAGGATTTCAAGGGTTTTAAAGGGGTTGAATTCTTTTCATTGCATGAACATCCCTTACCTAAGTAACAAGGGACTTATCCTATCCGAGTACATTATCGGGGACAAAGTAGGTGAATCATTATGAACAAAAAGACACGATTTTGGGTGCGTCGGGTGGTGATGCTTACCTTAATCGTTTTAATTGGGTATGCGTTGTGGCAGGGATTGGATACAGACAAGAAAAAGGCTCCTGAGGTGGGTGACAAAGCGCCAAACTTCACTTTGAAAACACTGGATGGCAAAAAATTAACCTTAGATGATTTCCATGGGAAGCCAGTGCTTCTTAATTTTTGGGCAAGCTGGTGTAAGCCGTGTGAAGCAGAGATGCCAGCTATTCAGAAGGTGTATGAAAAGTATAAGGATCAAGGGTTTCAAGTCGTGGGGGTAAACATTGCTGAAACTGAAGTCGCTGTTTCAGGGTTTACAAGGGAGTTAGCTATCACCTTTCCCGTCGTACTGGATAGGGATCGGGTGGTCACCAAACGCTATGATGTTGGTCGGCTTCCAGCTACCTATCTCATCGATCGAAATGGGAAAATTATTCGTAAAATGAAGGGTCAGATGTTGGAGGAAGAAGTTGATGGCTATGCAAAGGAAGCCCTTTCCAAGTGAAGGGGTTTTCCTTTATTTTCGTGGTGAATCGGTCATGGTATCATTAGGGGAAGGTAAATTTCGAGGAGGCGAAAACGATGTCTGAACAACCTTATACAAATAAGGAAGCGCGAGAATTGGGCGAATCCTATATGGAGAATAAAAAACGTTTTGTTTGGGTCGATGTTAGAACCGAGGAAGAGTTTGCAGAAGGTCATATACCAGAATCGATTCATATCCCTTTTGATGAGATGGAGGAACGACATTCGGAATTGGCAGGAGTGAAGGCGCAGGATATTATGTTGATTTGCCGGAGTGGTCGTCGCAGTGTGGTAGCTGCCCATATTCTAGCGGAGGAGGGCTTTCAAAACCTCTTTAACCTAAAAGGAGGCATGCTCGAATGGACGGGACCCACGGAGAAGTAACCGATTCCTCGGATTTGCAAAAACCACATAGAGCAACATGGATTACCGATCTAGTGGGGCGAACCCCCCTTGTGCGATTGAATCGATTAACACAGGAGCAGGATGCAACCGTTTTTGTGAAGCTGGAGTCCTTTAATCCAGGGGGGAGTGTAAAGGATCGCACTGCCCTAAATATGATTGAATGGGCAGAACGAGAAGGGCACTTAAAACCTGGTTATACGATCATCGAGCCGACAAGTGGTAATACAGGAATTGGTCTTGCTCTGGTGGGTGCTACGCGAGGATATCGTACCATGTTGGTCATGCCAGATACCATGAGTGGCGAGCGAATCAATATTTTAAAAGCGTATGGTGCAGAGGTGATTCTTTCACCGGGTGGAGAGAGAATGCCTGGTGCGATCCGTAAAGCGGAAGAGATGTTGGCATCCATGCCAAATAGCTTTATGCCCCTTCAATTTGAAAATCTGGCGAATCCCGATGTCCATCGTCGAACAACGGCACAGGAAATTCTTACTCAGATGGACAGTGACCTGGATGCTTTTGTTGCCACTGCAGGCACTGGCGGAACGATTACTGGGACAGGAGAGGTACTAAAAGCTCATAACCCCAGTATGTTTGTTGCTGTTGTCGAGCCAGAGGCTTCGCCTGTATTAGCCGGTGGAAAACCTGGAACGCATAAAATTCCAGGTACCAGTCCAGGGTTTATTCCAGCGATTTTAAATCAAGGCGTATATGACGAAATTTTTCACGTGAAGGATGAGGATGCGGCCGAAACAGCAAGGCAAATGGCGAGAAAAGAAGGGATTTTAGTGGGGCCTTCCTCAGGTGCATCGATTTGGACGGCGCTTCAAATCGCCCGTCGTTTAGGCAAGGGTAAACGCGTGGTTTGTATTGCTCCAGATACCGGAGAACGATATCTTAGCACGGATTTATTTACGTGAGATTGAGGCGAGGCTGTTGGGTGATGAGCTAGTGGAGGCAATTACAGCTGAAGTGATGGATTCCGTAGATCATCGAATCCCCTTTGCTCGTTTTATGGAACGAGCACTCTATCACCCTGAGCAGGGTTATTATCAGAGGGATCGACAGAAGATAGGGCGTGAGGGGGATTTTTACACCAGTACGCAAGTGGGAGATCTATTTGGAATTGCCATTGGGCGAGGATTGAATATCCTTGCACAAAATTTCCCCCTCGACCAGCCCTGGTCGGTGATCGAGGTTGGTGGTGGAGATGGCCGATTGATGGAGGGTGTCGTCCAGGTGTTAGCACGAAAAGAGAAGGTAGCTCAACCGAGGATCTGGATGATTGAGAGCAGTCCTTATCACCGGCGTCTCCAGCGAGAACGGCTATCAGAGGCTCCTTTATCGGTTAAGTGGGTCTCCAAAATTGAGGAGATCCCTCAATACCCTACCATCGTTCTTAGCAATGAGTTAATCGATGCCTTGCCATTTCATCGATTACGTTGGCGAAATGGAGACTGGCGTGAAATTTGGGTGAGTGTGGATCAAGAACGCTCTCGTTTTGTTGAGGTAGAAGGTCCTGTTTCCGAGGAACAGATCCACCATATGGCCAAGGAAAAAGAAAGAATCCGCCTTCCTGAAGAAGGGGATGAGATCGAAATTTCGTTGTCCGGTCGAACCTGGATACAAAACGTGGGGAGTTGGTTACACCAAGGGTTTATCCTTACCATTGATTATGGGGGGATCGATGAAGAGATCCGTGAGTTAAGTCGAGGTACCGGAACTACGAGAGGCTTTCAAAAGCATCGTATTGTTGAGGATATCCTTGCTTCTCCTGGTGAAATCGACCTCACTGCTAATGTATCCTTTACGTCCTTACAAACGTGGGGGGAAGAAGTGGGTCTCCGATCTTATTGGTATGGGAGTCAATCCCACTATTTATTAGAAACAGGAATCCTCGATGAGGTTTCATTTGGGCAGGATACAGATCCTTTTAGCAACGAAGCGAAGCGTCGCCGTGCTTTTAGGCAGCTGGCTTTACCTGGGGGAATGGGGGATTCCTATCGTGTTCTTATCCAAGCGAAGGGGATTCAATCGAAGGATGTATCGGTTCGCAGGTAGGTGTCAATCGAAGCGTAATCCCTTCAATGAGCGAGATTCATGAAAGAAGCTCCTCGTAAACGAGGAGCTTCTTTCATGGAAAACGCTTTCAACCTACTTGGAAAAAAGACCAGTAGACGATTCCAATAAAGGCCAGTACCATATAGCTACCAAACATGAGCATATAAGTACGTTCCGTGTAGCGCATATAGCCCAACACGATAAAAAGTGCAGCCTGGAAGAAGAAGAGGCCAGCAATGATGTTCATGTGACCGGCCATAAACATCAGGCCTATAACAATGCACCAGAAACCTAAAACACGAAACATGCGGTCCATGTACAGCCCACTCCTTTAAGCCAACATTATCAGTGGTTATTACGTTAAAGCCGAAGTGCATGCGTATCCTCCATCATGAATGAGGATTTTTGCTCTGCGCGTCAACAAACATTATAACCTTCTGAATTTGTCTGTTCAAGCATTTGTAGTTTGTGTCAATAACGGATCAAGAATTCCAAGGATGGGAGAATAATCGATGAAGACGCTCCAGGTATGGAAACAGAATGAGGTGGGCTGGGTTCAATTTTATCGCCCCCATGTACGAAATGCAGTCAATCAACGGATGATGGACGAGTTAGAAAGCCATTTAGATATCGTAAAAGCGGATAACGAAGTGAAGGTTCTTGTGTTCACTGGAGATGAGCAAACTTTTGTGTCAGGAGGAGACCTAGAGGAATTTCATCGTTTGACGAAGGAAGAGGAAGTTTTCCCAGTGATGCATCGAATGGGGCAATTATTGGAACGAGTCAGAAATATAGGGAAGCCGACAATTGCTGCGATAGGGGGGGTAGCTGTTGGAGGTGGTTGTGAAATTGCTGCCAGTTGTGATTTTCGACTGGCAGCAGAGGGTACAACCCTTGGGTTTATTCAATCCACATTGGGAATTACGCCAGGGTGGGGGGGTGGTACTCGTTTACTTGAGGAGTTGCCACGGAGTCAAGCCTTGTTTTTATTATTGAGTGGCAAGCGAGTAAAAGCATCCCAGCTTTATGAGTGGGGTTGGCTTCATGCTTTATATCCCCAGGATGAATTTATCAAGGGAGTACAAGATTTTGCTGAAAGCGTTGCACAAGCCCCACTTCCTACAATTCAGGCGCTGATCTCCCTTGCAAACGACAGCAGAAATGGTGTCAGTCGCGATCAGCTCATTCGGGATGAAGCACGTCACTGTGCGAAACTGTGGGAATCGGATGAGCATCATCAAGCAGTCGAAGCATTTTTGACAAGAACGCGAGGAAGAAAAAATTCATAGGTTGTCAATTATTCAATAGGGACGGTAGACACCGTCCTTTTTCTTATGGATGAGCGGCTTACGTATAGGAGAAACCGGTTTCGGATATAAAAATACTAGTTACATATACTACGATTTATACCAAATGCATACAGATAGAACAACTGGACGTCTGTGGATGCTTACGGTGTGAACAAGGATTGGAGGTAATGACGCTCATGGCTGTGAAAAGGCAGGATGCATGGACCCCAGAAGATGATATGGTGTTGGCGGAAGTGACTCTACGACATGTTCGAGAAGGTAGTACTCAGTTAAATGCGTTTGAAGAAGTTGCCGAAAAATTGGGCAGAACACCAGCAGCATGTGGATTTCGATGGAATAGCCTTGTTCGAAAAAAGTATGAAGCAGCCCTTCAAATAGCAAAATCCCAGCGGCAACAACGGAATCAAGAGCGAACGGTGCATACGCGAAATCGGTTGGTGACAGATGGGTTTCAGGTACAGAATGATCGCAGTAGTTCCCTAGACTCGATTATCCGTTATTTACGACAACACAAATCGGAAGTCCTTGAGATGAGAAAACGACAGCAGGATCTTGAAAAAGAAATCGAAGATCAGGAAAAAGAAATTGAAAAATTATCCCGTGAAAATGAGGATATGAAAGGTCGATTAGATCTTGTTCAAACGGATTACCGGGTGGTGAATGATGATTATAAAGCATTGATTCAAATTATGGATCGTGCCCGTAAGTTGGCCATTCTTGATGAAGAAGACGAGAATGCGATGAAAACCCGCTTTCGGATGGAAGCGAATGGAAACCTAGAGCGTGTTGATAAAGGATGATAAACAAAAACCCCCGATGGAGGGGGCTTTTGTTTGGAAACCAGGATCATTCGGATTCTTGTAGGGTTACTCCAGAGGGAAGCCAAACGAAGGGGTTCTCCCCGCGATCGCGTACTGGATCATAATTGACCGGTTGAAAACCCATTTTCAACCAAAATTCATTGGATCGACAACGGGCATTCGTCTTAATCGGCAGACGAAGGCTTTTCGCGTGTTCAACAAGAAGTGTTCCGAGGTTTAATTCACGATATTGTGGCAGCACTTCTAATTTCCAGAGTTCAAAGTAGTCCTGGGGAGGATTAAAAAAGCGATCGTATTTTGCATCGATGCGATACAGACTAATTCGGGCAATCAACTTCCCTTGATCGTAGATCCCATAAAAGGGAGAGTTGCTGTTATTTTCAACAATATTGTCTTGGAGGTCTTCTAGCATGGACAATTCCTGCAGACCATATTCGCGAAATTTTTGAAACTCTTCCAATGTCTTATAGTTAATTTTTAATCGTTCAACATGGTATTCGCTCAAGGTTTTAACTCCTTTCTTCTCACTATCACTTGTCTCTATTATACATGATGGAGATCGCTTTGAAGAGGGTGCGATTTTTTGATAAGCATATGGGGAAAGGGTTTCCATGCAATGATTAAATACTATTCGTTAGTCTAACCGTGTGATCGTTGTGATAAAAATTATCCGATGAGAAGGGATTGGCCCGGAAATTGTCGAAAGGTTGTTTTGGATCTCAGCGTTCTAGTGATTCAAAGGACGGGATCTCTTTCTATGTCCGGGTACTTTTTACCGGATGCAACTGGGTGACAGTGAGGAGAGACAGGAAGGGAGTCTGAATATGCAAAAACTATTGATCGCAAATCGGGGAGAAATTGCTCGCCGGATTATGAAAACTTGCAGAGAAAATGGCATCCTGACCGTTGCCGTTTATTCTGATGCAGACAAGGATCTTCCGTTTGTACAAGAAGCCGATGAATCGGTTCGAATTGGTCCACCACCGGTGGCCCAAAGTTATCTTAACGCAGAAGCAATCGTAGATGCGGCTCGTCAGACGGGTGCGGACGCCATCCATCCGGGATATGGTTTGTTATCGGAGAATGCTGATTTTGCTCGCCGTGTGCAAGATGCAGGGATAACCTTTGTCGGTCCAGATGCCGATGTAATTGCTGCGATGGGAGACAAGGTAACCGCCCGCCGGAGGATGGCTGAGGCAGGTGTCCCAATCGTACCAGGTACCGACGGAGTGAAAGACGTGGAACAGGCTGTACGCGAGGCTGAAGCCTTTGGTTATCCTGTGATGCTAAAAGCAAGCGCCGGCGGGGGCGGAATAGGAATGCAGGTGCTCGATTCAGAAGAAGCCCTGATTCAAGCATTCCCTGCTCTTCAGGGGCGTGCTAAAGCTTATTTTGGAGATGGAAGCCTTTTCTTGGAAAAATTTATTGCTCATCCACGGCACGTTGAGGTGCAAGTGATGGCGGATCAATATGGGAACGTTATTCACCTTTTGGAGAGAGAATGTTCTGTTCAACGACGCAATCAGAAAGTGATTGAGGAATGCCCCTCACCGTCGATTCAACAAGAGACAAGAGAAGCCCTGTGGCAGGCTGCTGTAAAAGCGGCGCAGGCGGTAGGATATAGTGGTGCGGGAACCGTCGAATTTTTAGTGGATGCGAAGGAAGAGGTTTACTTTTTAGAGATGAATACGCGTCTTCAAGTGGAACATCCCGTGACGGAGATGGTGACTGGACTGGATTTAGTTCACATGCAATTAAAAGTCGCCCAGGGTGAAAAACTTACAATTGAGCAGGATGATGTTCGCATTCAGGGTCACGCTATTGAATATCGTGTTTATGCAGAAGACCCTGATCGTTTCTTACCTTCCCCAGGGAAATTGAATCGCTTTGTACCTCCTGTTATGGAGGGGGTTCGTGTGGATGCCGGCGTCACAGAAGGGAGTCAAATTACTCCTTTCTATGATCCAATGATTGCAAAATGTATTATTCATGGGGATGATCGTCAAACCGCTTTGAAGCGGAGTAAAGAAGCGTTGGCCACATTTGAAATCGAAGGGATTAAACATAACCTTCCGCTCTTTACACGGGTGCTAGACCATCCAGATTTTGTTGCAGGACATTATGACACAGCCTTACTGACAAAAATGAATAATCATGCCGGGAAAGGGTTGGAAAAATGAAACAGGTACAAGCGTCAATGGCAGGAACTGTTTGGAAAGTGCTAGTGGCTGTCGGGGATCAAGTGGAGGTTGGACAAGATGTTGTCATTCTGGAATCAATGAAAATGGAAATTCCGGTGCAAGCGGAGGCAGCTGGAGTGGTAAAAGAGATTAAAATAGAAGAGGGCTCTTATGTTGGAGATGGTGAGGCGATGATTGAGCTGGAGTAATTCATGCGGTTTTGATGGAGGGAGGGGAGATGAGCTTGACAGATATCACGATTGTGGAAGTGGGTCTGCGGGATGGTTTACAGAACGAGGAGACCATTCTTTCAACAACAGTGAAACAAGCTTTAGTTACCAGATTGATTGATGCAGGGGTAATGGAGTTAGAGGTCACTTCCTTTGTGCATCCGCGTTGGATCCCTCAATTAGCAGATGCGGCGCAGTTTGCAGAGAGTTTGCCTCGTGAAGAAGGTGTTCGTTATCGTGCATTGGTTCCCAATCGAAAAGGGCTGGAGCGCGCACTTTCTACCCCAATCGATGAATATGCGGTTTTTTTGTCTGCATCAGAAACCCATAACCAAAAAAATATTAATAAAAGTATTGCGGAAACAATTCCCGTATTGAAGGAAACGGTTGAATTAGCTATTGAAAAAGGAAAGAGGGTTCGTGGCTATGTATCGACCGTCTTTGGTTGTCCATACGAGGGAGATGTGTCACTGAAGCAGGTCGTTGAAATATGCGAGAAATTATTGGAGATGGGTGTCTATGAGATCTCACTCGGGGATACGATTGGCGTCGCAACACCTAATCAAGTGAGAGAAAAATTGAAAACGCTAACAAAGGAAATTCCGGTAACAAAAGTAGCTGGACATTTTCATGATACGCGTGGAACGGCATTGGTTAATGCCTATGTGGCTCTCGAAGAGGGTGTGCGTACATTAGATACTTCCTTTGGTGGGTTGGGTGGATGCCCGTATGCACCAGGTGCTGCTGGCAATATGGCCACTGAGGATCTGGTTTATATGTTGGAAGGAATGGGCGTAAAGACGGGGATTAATCTTGAAAAGCTTTGTCAAGTGAGCCGATTAGCTGGCAGACACCTTGGAAAGACCCTGCCATCGAAGGTGTTACAAAGTGAAGGGATGCGTGAGGAGGAGATTGAACAATGAAACTGGTAGAGTGGGAACGACGAGAAGGGATTGCGATCCTCACCATCCAACGTCCAGAGGTATATAACGCCCTCAACCTACCGATCTTACAAGAACTTACTCGAATTACCGAGGAACTGAGCCATTCCAAAGCAACAAGGGTGGTCGTGATCACAGGCGCAGGTGATAAAGCCTTTTCAGCAGGTGCTGATTTAAAAGAACGTCGAGGTTTTACTGAGGATCAGGTGCGTCGCTTTATTCGTACCATTCGCGAGTGTTTTAACGGGATTGCACGCCTTCCGAAGCCAGTAATTGCAGCCGTGAATGGCGTCGCACTCGGAGGAGGGATGGAGTTAGCATTAGCC
This sequence comes from Marininema halotolerans, assembly GCF_900116235.1. Classification (GTDB taxonomy): domain Bacteria; phylum Bacillota; class Bacilli; order Thermoactinomycetales; family DSM-45169; genus Marininema; species Marininema halotolerans. The sequence continues at coordinate 18,275 of NZ_FPAA01000003.1, forward strand.
TGTGATCTTCGAGTAGCTGATGAGCATGCGGTCTTTGGTTTGACGGAGACTTCCTTAGGAATTATTCCTGGAGCGGGTGGAACTCAGCGACTTGCTCGCCTCATCGGGCAAGCAAAAGCAAAGGAACTCATTTTTACTGCCCGGCGACTGACTGCGAAGGAAGCGATGGATCTGGGAATGTTGAATCAGGTAGTGAAAGATGGGACGGTAATGGAAGAGGCGATGAAACTCGCATCGATGATTAATGAAAATGCTCCTCTAGCCCTCGCACAAGCAAAATTTGCAATTGATTACGGAGCGGAAACCGACTTAGGAACGGGGCTTGCATTAGAGACCAAGGCTTATGAAACGCTGATTCCAACAAAGGATCGTTTGGAAGGCCTGGATGCATTTAAAGAAAAAAGAAAACCGATTTACCTGGGTGAGTAAGGGAAAGGGAGTGGAGTCGATGAATGAAACCACACTAAATACATTGCAGAATCGGGCGGAAAAAATTAAACAAGGAGGAGCACCTAAGTACCATGAAAAATTAGATGAACAAAATAAGTTATTTGTTCGTCGGCGCCTAGAATTGTTATTTGATGAGGATTTTCAATTGGAGGATGGGCTATTTGCCAACGGGATGGATGAAAGCCTACCTGCAGATGGTGTGGTGACCGCGATTGGACAAGTAAATGGTCAAACGGTTTGTGTGATGGCGAATGATTCCACCGTAAAAGCAGGTTCTTGGGGAGCGCGGACGGTTGAAAAAATCATTCGCATCCAGGAAACGGCAGAAAAAATGCAGGTACCTCTCATCTATCTCGTTGACTCTGCGGGTGCACGCATTACGGATCAAATCGAGATGTTCCCAGGTCGTCGGGGAGCTGGCCGTATTTTTTATAATCAGGTAAAACTATCAGGTCAGATCCCCCAAGTATGTATTCTTTTTGGTCCGTCAGCAGCGGGAGGCGCCTATATCCCTGCCTTCTGTGATGTTGTCATCATGGTGGATAAAAATGCGTCCATGTATCTGGGTTCTCCTCGGATGGCAGAAATGGTCATTGGGGAAAAAGTTTCCCTAGAGGAGATGGGTGGCGCACGCATGCATTGTAGTATCAGTGGGTGTGGGGATGTCTTAGCACCAGATGAGGAGAGTGCAATTGCTTCTGCCCGTCGCTACTTATCGTACTTCCCAGCGAACTATGAACAGCGACCCCCTCGTCTGGAGTGTCAAGAGGTGGCGTCCGATCGGAAAAAGATCTCAGAGATCGTCCCTGATAACCAAAATGTCCCCTTTGATATGTTGGAGCTGATTGGTTCTTTAGTCGATGAGAATTCTTTCTTTGAAATGAAGCAATTGTTTGCAAAGGAACTGATCACAGGCTTTGCTCGTATCGACGGTCAGCCAATTGGCATCATTGCGAATCAATCCAAAGTAAAAGGGGGCGTTCTCTTTATTGATTCCGCGGATAAAGCGGCTCGCTTTATCACCTTGTGTGATGCTTTCCGGATCCCCCTTCTCTTTTTGGCAGATGTTCCTGGATTTATGATTGGTACCCAGACCGAGAAGGCGGGGATGATCCGGCATGGGGCGAAAATGATTGCTGCGATGTCCGAGGCGACAGTTCCTAAAATTTCGGTCATTGTTCGGAAGGCATATGGAGCAGGTCTTTACGCCATGGCAGGTCCTGCTTTTGAACCCGATTGTTGCTTGGCGTTACCAACCGCTCAAATTGCTGTAATGGGGCCAGAAGCTGCGGTCAATGCTGTATACAGTAATAAAATTGCCCAGTTAGAAGGCGTTGAAAAAGCGGATTTTGTAAAAGAGAAACGGGAAGAATATCAACGGAACATCGATATTTATCGCTTAGCCTCTGAATTGATTATCGATGGAATTGTACAACCAGATCACCTTCGGGATGAATTGATGGGTCGACTAAAGGCCTATGAAGGAAAAGACATTCCCTTTAGTCGACGTCGTCATTCTGTATATCCTGTATAAGCTCCCTTTTGATTCCTCTCACATCTTGTGGGGGGAATCTGTTATGATAAATGAACAGTAGGATGAAAGGTAGGCTCTCCATATGGAAACAGCCATCTGGGGTGCTGGTTCAATCGGTCTGTTATGGGGAGCGCGGTTAGCTCTTGCTGGACAGGACCCCTTAATCATCACCCGTACGAAGGAGCAACAGGAACATCTTCTACGCAATGGACTTCACTTACGACATCGCTCTGGGAGATTGGATACGGTGAAGGTCCGTGTGGAGTGGGCGGGGAAAGATTTAGGAGCCTTTGACCGTATTCTCTTAACCGTAAAGCAAACAGCAATTCCTTCCCTCATTCCTCGAATAGTTGAACAATGCAGGCAGGGAGCGATGCTGTATTTATTACAAAATGGCATGGGTGCAGAACGGTGGATGGTTGATAAGATTTCACCATCACAGCTCTGGCGTGGAAGTACAACGGAAGGAGCCTTAAGGGAAGGGGATACGATCGTTGTTCACACAGGTGAAGGAGAAACCTACTTTGGTCCTTTCACACACCATGTTAATGATCAGGAGCTACGATGGATCAATACGCTTAAAGAACATGGACTCCCAGTTGAATACGATCCTTTTATCCACCTTCGTACCTGGAAAAAACTTGCTATCAATTGCGTAATTAACCCATTGACTGCATTGCTTCAAATCAAAAATGGAGCGTTAGTCGATCAGAAAGATTTTACGATTTGGTTGGAGCGCATTTTGGCTGAAGTCGTCTGCGTGGCGAAGAGTGATCGCATTGTTTTGGACAAGGAAGAGCTAAAGGAAAAGGTGCGGCACGTTTGCGAGCAGACCGCTCAGAATCGTTCTTCAATGGCTGAAGATCTGCGATTGGGTCACCCCTCAGAGATTGATTTTATCAATGGTTTTATCGTGACGATGGGTAGAGAAAAGGGTGTGAAGACACCCTTCAATCAAGAATTGCTTGAACGTGTTCATCGAGCAGAAGGTAAGTATGGATGAGAAGTTCTTGATGGAGTCGGGTGAAGAAGGAGGCGATCTGTGTGCTATTCAAAAAAAATCTCACACTTGATGCATTTATTATCGCCATATTTCTAGGTGCACTGGATATCGGTGTGTTAGCGCCAGCATTGACGGTAATTGCCTTAGATCTGGCGATTTCGATTCGCACCGTTTTTTTGGTGATCGCTCTTCATCTTGCTGTTTTTGTGTTGGCCCTACCAATCATGGAGGCCTGGGGAGCCAAGGCGGGAAAAAAGGGCTGGTTTCTCACTTCACTGTTGGTATATGCTTTGGGGTCTCTCATTGCTGGGGATAGTCACACACTCTTCGCCTTAATTGTAGGTAGGTTGATACAGGCGATGGCAGCAGGGGGAATTGTCCCGGTTTTATCCGTAGAGCTGGGCCGTATGTTGAAGTGGAAAGGGAGAACCTGGCGTTGGGCTGTCCTTGGAATATTAGCAGCGCTATTGATCTTGACGCCGTTTATTTCATCAACTCTGACTTGGTATTTTAATTGGCGTTGGTTGTTTTGGATCAATATTCCGGCAGTGTTAATCGTATTTTTGTTTAGTTTTCGCTTTCGTCCAACCGGCCGTTTACGTTCCCCAACGCATGATATCCAAGGGGTTATGTACTTTGGTGCCATTCTTCTTTCGATGATGATCGCTGTTGCTCAATTTAACCCAAGTAAAGGATGGGGCGCCCTCGTCGATCCATCATTTCTTCCCTTTGCGATTGTATCGCTTGGTTTAGGGGTATTGATGATGATGGTTGAAAAAGACTCCGAGTATCCCTTTTTTCCTTTGCAACTTTTTACTGATAAACGTCTGATATTATTAAATAGCGTGATGATCCTATCAGGAATTACTTGGGCAGCTATCGTATTGATTCCAGGATGGATGGCAGAAATTCATCAACGGCCACCTGGAACAGGCGGGCTTTTTTTGACATTGGTCGCCTGTGCGGCATGGTTAGCGATTCCAATGGCACAACGGGTATCTATCCATTGGGGCTATCGTGGAGTGCTGATGATCGGCTTCCTCGCTTCTGCTGTGAGTTACTTTACCCTTGCCTTTGCCCTCGACGCCATTGCGTTGACGGTTGTTTTGGTGGTACTCGGTTTTGGCGTGGGGTTCTCATTAATTGCCCCTGTTCATGAATTATTGTTTGAGGTTATCAGTTACCGGCAAATGAAAAAGGGAGTCATGGCGATCGGGATGGTCCGGGCGGGGGGGACAGCTCTCGGTTTAATTGCGATGGGATTATCCTTTTTTTCATCCACACCTGTGATTACGGCCAGTGTAATGATGGATAATGTGGGTCTGCCTCAAATTTGGAAACACGGCTATCAAATGGGTATGCTAATAGCGGCCAGCGTGTCAGTCGCTGGTTTTATCCTAGCAGCCTGCTTACCTTCTCCTCGTAAAGAGTCAGCCAAAGAAAAGAATGGGTCCAATTAATTCATTTATACTCCAGGTGGCCTATTTAAATAGATCGCTCAAAAAGAAGGGATTACGTATGAGAATTGAGGATATCTATCTGGAACCAAAGAACCCATTGGTGCGGGACTATTTAAATTCCTTTGAACAGGTTGCTGATTTTTACTCCTATAATCCAAGTGATGATCAGTTGTTCGCACAACGGGCAAAGCGATTAGACGAACGTAATCAAGCGGCTCCGAGGGCTGAATTAGTAAACGTGCTTCGTCAATATCATAGCGAAGAACTGTTGAGTTCACAGATTGAGAAAAACCTTGACCGTTTAATGGAACCAGATAGTTTGTGTGTAGTGGGAGGGCAACAAGCCGGATTATTTACAGGTCCTCTTTATACACTTTATAAGGCGATAACCTTAATTCAGTTGGCTTCACGTGAAGAGCAACGTCTGGGTCGTCCGGTACTACCGGTATTTTGGATTGCCGGGGAGGACCATGATTTAGAGGAAGTGGACCATATCCACCTTCCATTAAGAAAAGAATTATTAAAGCTGCAACTCGATATGGGAATGGATAAGGGAACGCGAATTTCCATCAGTGACATGGAATTGGACCATCAGTTAGATGAACTGCTGGATCAGTTGACAGGGATGCTTCCTGATACACCCCATAAGCAAGGGCTTCTGCAAGAGATGCGTGAGCTTGCCCATCATTCATCGAGTATAACTCATCATTTTGCACGGTTAATGCACCGTCTTTTTAGTCCTTATGGATTAATCTTAATTGATTCGGCATATCCCCCTTTACGCCGATTAGAAGTGCCCTTCTTTGAATGGTTAATCAACGAGGCCGCTCCCTTATCCGAAGGTGTATTTACAACGGCAGGAAAAATTCAAGCGAAGGGTTATCCTTTGCAAGTGGAGCCAGAGGAAAGGCGCGTTCATTTATTTCTACGTGAACAAGGAGAACGGAAAGCTCTTTATTTGGATGGCGATGGATTTCGCGACCGTGAAGGGGATCGGTATTGGTCACGACAAGAACTACTTCAACGGCTCGATGACCGTCCTGAAGATTTTAGTAATAACGTCGTAACACGTCCGTTGATGCAAGAGTATCTATTTCCGACGTTGGCTACCGTGCTAGGAGCCGGGGAAATCGCCTATTGGGCCTTATTAAAGAGTGCCTTTGAATCGGCTGGGATGGACATGCCGATTCTCTTTCCACGGCTGGGTGTTACGTTAGTGGGGCCGCGTGAGGAAAAATGGCTGCGTCGCTATCAAATAACACCCTCTGCAGCGATTTACCAGCTATCTGAGAAGGAACAAGCCTATCTTGCTTCTCAATATCAGATGGATCCTGTACAGACATTTGCGGTGATACGCCAGCGAATTGCAGAAGTATATCAGCCCTTACTGGGTGATCTGAGCGGATTGCGCCATAATATGCGTCACCTCGGTGAAGTGAATCAGGAGCGTGTGTTAAGGGAGATCCATTGGTTAGAGCAAGAAGTGAAAAAGAACTTAGCTGAACGCAGTGCTGGGGATGGACATCGATTTAAGGAGCTTGCCCTTCATTTTTGTCCATCAGGTATGCTACAAGAACGAGTACATAATGTACTATTTTATTGGAATCAATACGGTGAACATTGGATCCGACGATTGACGGAAATTCCGCTTCTTTCCAAAGAAAGCCATCGGGTGGTATACTTATGATGTTTTATAGTAGGTAGTTTTTGTTATATTTTCATTTGAAAATTAACATTAAAAATGAGTAGGGTTAAAGAATGGAGGAGGTTTCATATGAGCTCAACGCTGGAAAGTGTGGTAAGTGACCGAAGTTTGGCTCCAATGGGACGTTTGAAGATTGACTGGGCCCGCCAACATATGCCAGTAATGAACCGAATTCGGAAGGAGTTCATTGCGGAACAGCCTCTCGCTGGAAAAAAGGTAGCGATTGCACTCCACTTAGAGGCCAAAACGGCTTGTCTTGCAGAATTACTGCGAGATGCTGGTGCTCAAGTGGCGATAACAGGGAGTAATCCGCTATCGACGAAAGATGATGTAGCTGCCGCACTGGCTGATGCAGGAGTGACTGTCTTTGCTAAATATGATCCGACACCAGAGGAGTATCGTGAGCATTTGATGATGACGCTGGAGACCGAACCGGACTTAATTATTGATGATGGCGGCGATTTAATCGGTGTCCTTCATGCGGAACGTCCAGATATCTTGGAAAAGGTTAAAGGTGGTTGTGAAGAGACAACAACAGGAATCTTACGACTGCGTGCCTTGGAAAAAACGAAAGAATTAAAAGTACCGATGATTGCGGTAAACGACGCTTATTCGAAATTTCTCTTTGATAATCGCTATGGCACGGGACAATCTGTCTGGGATGGCATTAATAAGGCAACCAATCTCGTTGTTGCTGGAAAAACGGTAGTTGTTGTGGGTTATGGATGGTGTGGCCGTGGTGTAGCGATGCGGGCAGAAGGATTAGGAGCGCGTGTGATTGTGACCGAAGTCGATCCGATCAAAGCGACAGAGGCGCATATGGAAGGATTTACAGTCATGCCGATAAATGAAGCTGCTAAATTAGGGGATATTTTTGTAACCGTTACAGGAAATAAAAAAGTGCTTACCACGCCCCACTTTGCTTTCATGAAAGACGGAGCGATCATGGCAAATGCCGGTCATTTTGATGTGGAAATTGATAAACAAGGACTTGAAGAGGAGGCTGCCTCTTATCGGACGGTGAGAAAGGATATTGTGGAGTACGAAATGGAAGATGGCCGTCGACTGCACCTCCTATGTGAAGGAAGACTTGTGAATTTAGTAGCAGGGGACGGACATCCAGCAGAGATCATGGATATGACCTTTGCATTACAAACCTTGTCACTCATTTATGTGAATGAAAACCATGATAAAATTGGTCCCCAAGTGCTCGATGTCCCTTACCACATTGATGAGCAGGTGGCGATTTATAAACTGGATTCGTTAGGGATTACGATCGACGAGATGACTGAGGAGCAGGAAGAGTATTTAGCTGGTTGGAAGGTTTGAGATTTTCAAAAAAAGCAGATATTGTAAAAAATCCTGTACCAAGTGCAGGATTTTTCTTTTTTCTGTGGTATACTAACCAGTGTGGTGAGATGTGGGGCAAAGTGGGGAATAAGGGGAAGTGAAGGGGGTGCAGTGGTGTGTTCATGGGGGAATATCGACACTCCGTCGATGATAAGGGGCGTCTGATCATCCCTTCCAGGTTCCGGGAAGAACTGGGAGAGACTTTTGTTGTCACCCGTGGACTCGACCATTGCCTCTTTGTCTATCCGATGCCCGAGTGGGAAAGACTGGAGCAAAAGATGAAAGCTTTACCCTTTACAAAGGCAGATGCGAGAGCCTTTACTCGTTTCTTCTTTTCCGGTGCTGCAGTAGCAGAGCTGGATAAACAGGGCAGGATTAATATTCCTGGTAATCTAAGGACGTTTGCTAAGTTGGTTAAGGATTGTGTGGTCATTGGTGTCTCCAATCGCGTGGAGATTTGGAGTAGGGAAGCGTGGGAAGTATATAACGAGAGCTCCGAGGATTCGTTTAATGAGATTGCGGAGAAATTGGTCGATTTTGATTTGGACTTGTAGAGAGGTTGAATTCATTGTTCCATCATGAGACGGTTCTAAAAAAAGAAGCAGTAGATGGGTTAAATGTTCGCCCGGATGGTATTTATGTGGATTGCACCTTAGGTGGAGCAGGTCATAGTTCCTTGATTGCCTCCATGCTTAATCAGGATGGGCTGTTAATCGGTATTGATCAGGACGACACAGCATTAGCGGCTGCCGCTGAGCGATTAAAAAATGTTTCTGGTCAAGTTCATCTTGTGAAAAGTAACTTCAGGCAATTAGGTACCGTGTTGGATGATTTAAATATCGACAAAGTGGATGGTGTTTTGTTCGATTTGGGTGTTTCCTCCCCGCAATTGGACGAAGGAGAGCGGGGTTTTAGTTACCATGTGGATGCTCCACTGGATATGCGGATGGATGTTCAAAGCGAGCTAACTGCGTTTGATGTGGTTAACAAATGGCCCATTGATGAGATTGCGCGCATTCTATTTCAATATGGGGAAGAAAAGTTTGCGCGACGAATTGCACAGCGAATCGGGCAATATCGTTCAGAGCAGGCGATTCAAACCACACGTGAACTAGCAGAAATTATTAAAGAAGCGATTCCTGCTGCGACAAGAAGAACGGGCCCTCATCCTGCCCGGCGTAGCTTTCAAGGGATTCGTATCGCGGTAAATGATGAACTCGATGCATTTAAAGATGCAGTAGAACTTGGAATTGAACGGTTAAAATCGAAAGGAAGGGTCAGTGTTATCACCTTTCACTCACTGGAGGATCGGATTTGTAAAAAGGCATTTTTGGAGCAAGCACAAGGATGCACGTGTCCACCTGATTTTCCAATCTGTGTGTGCAAAAAGAGCCCAAAACTAAAAATTATCACTAAAAAACCGACCCTGCCGACACCGGAAGAGACGGAGAAGAACCCGCGAGCCCGGTCGGCGAAGTTGCGCGTAGCTGAAAAAGTGTGAGGAGGGTCTATAGAAAATGAGAGAGTACCGGGGAAACGCTTCGACCGCCTTCCAACTAGAGAGCCGGCCGAATAAGGCAAACCAGAGAGAGAGACAGCCGCGTAAGCCGGGATTTCCTACAGGAGAGAAGTTGCTTTACCTGTTCAGTGTCATCATCTGTGTTGCTCTCGCTCTGTTCGTGTTGTCTCGTTATGCAACAGTAACGGAGCTGAGTATGAAACAAGCCAAAATTGAACAGGAGACGACTCAATTGAAGGAATCAATTCAAGATTTAGAGTCACAGCAAAAGGAGTTGAAGAGCGGGGAGCGGATTCGCCGGTACGCTGAAGAGCATGGTATGGTGCTTCAAGGTGCAAGTCAGCCTTGAAGAGCCTTCAACCACCAAGGGTCAAGAGGAGCCTCCCTGAGTGAAACAAGGAGTGTAGCGTGTGATTCCGACGAGAAAACAAAGTAAATTACGGTCACTGTTTGTTGGGATCACTTGTATTTTGCTCCTGACAACAGTGATCTTTCGATTATTCTGGCTACAGACGGTTGATGCTTCCTTTTTGCGGGATCGAGCCCAACATATCTGGGAGAAAAAAGAAATTATTCAACCCAAAAGAGGGGCGATCGTTGATCGCAATGGGAATGAATTGGTCCAAGAAGTTACAGAGTATTATATTGCTGCTGATTTAAAGCAAGTGAAAAATAAACGTGAGACCGCAGAACGATTGTCACCCTTGTTGGATATTCCCGTCAATGAGTTGCTTGCTAAGCTCAACCGGAAAGCAAGTCAAGTGGAATTGCGAAAAAAAGGGAATTATAAGATTTCTCAGAAAAAAAGAAACCAAGTGATGGATCTGGGTCTGAGTGGAATCTATGCGATTCAGACCACGGGACGAAAGTACATAGAAGGGGACCTTGCAGCCCACGTACTCGGCTTTGTTAATGTCGAAGGGAAACCCGTAGGGGGGCTTGAGCAAAAATATAATCAAACCTTAACGGGTATTCCGGGAAAGATGACCTTTGCTAAAGATGCAAGGGGAAATCGTCTCCCTAATCAAACGGATGACTTTCGACCTGCTGAGCAAGGGAAAAACCTTTACCTTACATTGGATCGTGAGATTCAACACCAAGTAGAAAACCAATTGGATCAGGTCATGGCTCGTTATCAAGCGAAGGGCGCAACAGCAATTGTAGCGGATCCTAAGACGGGTGCCATTCTGGCAATGGCGAATCGACCCGATTTTGACCCCAATCATTTTGCGGAGACATGGGAACCGGATGTGAACGGGACCAATATTGCAGTGAGCTCTCAATTTGAACCCGGCTCCACCTTTAAGATTGTTACGTTAGGAGCAGCGGTTCAGGAGAAACTCTTCGATGCGAATCAAACATTTCAATCCGGTTCGATTGAAGTAGCCGGCCGTAAAATCCGAGACTGGAACGATGTCGGTTGGGGGGAGATCTCCTTTGCCAAGGGAATTAATCTTTCAAGTAATGTGGCTTTTGTGAAGCTTGGACAAGAGTTGGGTGAGGAGAGAATGACTCGCTATATTGACCGTTTTGGTTTTGGACCCATTACGGATCGTACGGGTCGTCCAACAGGGATTGATCTCCCATCGGAGGCGAAGGGCCTCTTTTATGGATATGAACCCCTGCACAAGTTGGAATTAGCCACAACCGCCTTTGGTCAAGGAATTGCAGTTACCCCCATTCAGCAGGTTATGGCTGTCTCGGCCGTAGCCAATGGAGGGACTTTATACCGGCCCTACGTGGTGGATCATACGCAAAATGCCGTAACAGGTAAAGTGGAGAAGAAAACAAAACCCCTTGCTGTTCGAAAGCATGTTATCTCCTCCTCTTCGGCCGCGAAGGTACGGCAGTTATTACGTGACGTGGTTCTTCATGGAACAGGAAAAGAAGCTGACAGTCCTGGCTATGATATCGCAGGTAAAACGGGTACAGCGCAAAAGATCAATGAGAATGGTTCAGGTTATGACCCTGATGACTATATCGTCTCCTTTATGGGATTTGCTCCAGCGAAAAATCCACGGGTTGTGGTTTATGTAGCGGTGGATGAACCTCAAGGGGATAAACATGGTGGCACGGTGGCGGCTCCTGCCGCTCGGGAGATGATCAAATATACGATCAATCAGTTGAATGGAAAAGCGAAAAAGGCATCGTCTGTAAATGCCTTCAAAAAGAAGGATGTTACCGCTGGAAATTGGAAGGGCAAGTCAGTGGTTGAACTAAAAAAATCTCTCGCGAAACAAGAGATTCGTACCCATATTCTTGGGAGTGGAGATAAGGTCCTCGCACAATATCCATCACCTGGTGAACACTTTATTCAAGGGAGAGGAGATGCCTATCTAATTACAGAGGGGAATAAAGCACTTTCCATGCCAGACTTACGGGGTAAATCCCTACGAGAAGCAATGGACGTTTGTCGGTTAATTGGACTAAAACCAAAGGCAGAGGGAGAGGGCTTTGTAACGAGTCAATCCATATCACCAGGGAGTCCCTTGTTTGAGGAACATCGCATTCAATTAAAATTAGAGCCGCCGAAGTGGCAATGAAAGCCAGACTCATTCCCTTGGAGTGAGGCTTTTTTTTTGTGGACAATCCGTTCTATCCCTTTTGCGACCTACATAGGGTTGTCTATGAAGACTTGTCTCAAGAAAGGGGTGAGGACAGTTGCGGACGACGAATCATGTAGTGCGTAAACGACTATTTATCGCACTGCTCCTCGGGTTATTGCTCTTCGGGGCGCTTTTAGCACGGTTAGGGTATGTGCAATTGGTACGTGGACCGTGGCTCCAAGAGAAAGCAGAAGAGCTGTGGACACGAGATATCCCCTTTGAAGGCAACCGAGGTCGAATTTTGGATCGAAACGGAAAAGTGATGGCTTATAATATCAGTGCCCCTTCCGTTTTAGCAATCCCTGCCCAAATAAAAGATCCGAAAGTGACTGCACGGGCATTAGCCCAGATCCTATTAGCCCCAGAGGATAAAATCTTTCAATTGATTACCAAGCGTGAGTTAATTGTACGTATTAATCCTTATGGACGAAAGCTGAGTGAGGAGCGGGCGAAGGCAGTTCATGATTTACGATTACCAGGGATTGCTATCGCAGAGGATAATAAGCGTTATTATCCGATGGGAACGATGGCCGCTCATATCCTTGGTTTTGCTGGGATTGATAATCAAGGTTTAGCGGGGTTGGAGTTGGTTTATGACAAACGCCTGCAAGGAAAGCGAGGGCATGTCTCCTATAGTGCTAATGCAAAGGGCGAGCGGCTTCCTGGGAGCGCGGATCAATATACCCCTCCAACGGATGGACTCGATCTAGAATTGACCTTGGATAAGTCCATTCAAGCCTATATCGAGCGTGAGATGGATCAGGCGATGGCACAGTATCAGGCGGAAAATATCATGGTGATTGCGATGAATCCAAAAACCGGTGAAATTCTGGGTATGGGTAGCCGACCCACCTTTCATCCTAGTGATTTCCGAAAAGTAGATCCTTTGATCTACAACCGCAACCTCCCTATCTGGCGAACCTATGAACCGGGGTCAACATTTAAAATTATTACCCTGGCTGCTGCACTAGAGGAAAAGAAGGTGAATTTAGGTAGTTATTTTTATGATCCGGGTTATATCAAAGTAGCAGGGGCGCGTTTACGTTGCTGGAAGCATGGGGGGCATGGATCGGAGACCTTTTTGGAAGTAGTCGAAAATTCCTGCAACCCAGGTTTTGTTACAATGGGGCAACGTCTAGGTGAGGAGAAACTCTTTTCCTACATTCGTAAATTTGGATTTGGTGAAAAAACAGGAATTGATCTGAATGGCGAAGCCAAGGGGATTTTATTTACACCGGAGCAAGCTGGACCCGTGGAGCTTGCAACTACGTCCTTTGGCCAAGGGGTATCTGTGACTCCTATCCAGCAGGTGAGCGCTGTTGCTGCAGCGGTGAATGGTGGGAAGCTGATGCAGCCTCATTTAGAAAAGGCTTGGATCAACCCCGATACAAACAAAGTGGTAGAGGAAATTCGGCCACAGCTAAAACGTCGAGTCATTTCAGAGAGTACCTCCGAGCAAGTTCGAACGGCATTAGAAAGTGTGGTTGCCCGTGGGACTGGGCGCAAAGCATTTATTGATGGGTATCGTGTGGGAGGAAAGACGGGAACGGCGCAAAAAGTCGGGCCTGACGGTCGATATATGAAAAATAACCATATTGTTTCCTTTATCGGTTTTGCCCCAGCAGATGATCCACAATTGGTTGTCTATGTGGCGGTAGATAATCCAAAAGGTGTACAGTTTGGAGGTGTTGTCGCTGCCCCTATCGTAAAAGAGATTTTAGGAGATAGTCTCCGTCATCTGAAGGTACCCAAGCGAAAAAAACAAATCTCACCGGAAAATTCTCCATTGGAAGCTCCGATTATCACCATACCTAATTTGGTGGGATCGGACCTGGACGAACTGAGAACCAGCTTAGAGGATATCGAGCTTCAGGTGCGAGGAAAAGGAAATAAAGTCATCAGTCAGACGCCTAAGCCAGGGCAACGTGTAAAAAAAGGGACTCCGATTCGAATTTATTTGGGGGATCAGTAGAATACGGATTTCTCATAAAAGAAAATGAATCGTTATTCACAAGGAAGGTCATCTTCGGGTGACAAATGGGTAAAAGATGATTAAAATAGGGATGATCCACCCAATGTGCCAGGAGGACCCCTGGCATTTCTCATGTCTTTCTCTATTTTTTTCGGCTATCATGGTACTAAGCAGTTGGCTTGGTCCAAGGAGGTACCCATTTCATGAAACTAGAGAAACTCTTCAATTCTCTTGTATTAGCAGATGTTATTGGCAATATGAATGTAGAAATCACAGGAATTCAGATGGATTCCCGGGAAGTAAAGCCAGGCGATTTGTTTATCGCTTTGAAGGGTTTTACGGTGGATGGTCACCAGTATATCCCTCAGGCCTTGGAACAAGGCGCGGTTGCATTGGTAGTGGAAGAGGATATCAAAGCACCCGTCCCTGTGATGAAAGTACCGGATTCAAAACGGGCGCTGGCCGTTATCTCCGATGTGTTTTTTGAACATCCGACGAGGGAATTAAAACTGATTGGTTTAACCGGTACCAATGGAAAAACCACCACCTCCCATTTGATTCGCCGTATGTTAGAGGATGCAGGGATGGCGACAGGGTTGATTGGTACCATGAATATGCAGATTGGTGAGAAGACCTACCCTGTAAAAAACACGACCCCTGAAGTGATCGAACTACAAAGGGGATTCCGTCAGATGAAGGATGCAGGGTGTAGTCATGCTGTTATTGAGGCTTCCTCCCATGCACTCCACATGGGTCGGACACGAGGTTGTCGCTTTCGTACGGCATTATTTACGAATCTGACACAAGATCATCTAGACTACCACGAAACAATGGAAAATTATCGTGATGCAAAGGCACTTCTTTTTAGTCAATTAGAGAACAGCTATATGGATCAAAGAGAAGATCAGGCATTGGCGATTCTCAATGTGGATGAGGAGGCTTCTAATCACTTTGCCCAAGTGACTCCCGCTCAAGTGATTACGTATGGAATTGATCAGCCAGCGGATGTTATGGCTGAAGAAATTCAGTATCATGCAGGAGGAACACGTTTTCGCCTCACGACATTTAAAGGATCGATGGACGTCGATATGAAGTTGATGGGGAAATTTAGTGTTTACAATGCATTAGCTGCTACGGCTGTGGCACTTGGCGAAGGGGTTTCCTTAGAACAGATTTGTGTTTCATTAGAATCGATTCAAGGAGTGGATGGTCGTCTGGAGGCCGTTGATGCTGGACAGTCATTTACGGTGATTGTGGATTATGCCCACACACCTGACAGTCTAGAAAACGTCCTTAAAACGGTTAGTGAAATCACTCAAGGTCAGGTTTGGTGCGTGGTTGGTTGTGGCGGCGATCGTGACCGCACAAAACGTCCCTTGATGGCAGCGATTGGTGCTCAATATAGTGATCATCTTGTCATCACCTCGGATAATCCTCGTACAGAGGATCCAAAGCAAATTATTGCGGATATGGAAGAGGGACTACAGGGTAAAGAAAAGACGATCATAATGGATCGGGGCGAAGCGATTCAATTTGCAATCAAAGAAGCTTGTCCAGGAGATTTGGTCTTAATCGCCGGAAAAGGTCACGAAACCTATCAAGAAGTGAACGGGATTCGATACGAATTTGATGATCGAAAGCAAGCGCGTGAAGCGATAAGAGCTTGCCGATAAGCAAGGAGAGAAGGAGACAATGCAAAAAACATTGAAAGCCATTGCTCGTGCGGTAGGAGGGACACTATTAGGGGGGGTGTCGGATAAACTGATGCTTGCCAGTGGAGTTTCAACGGATACCCGCTCCCTTTGTCCAAATCAGCTCTATGTACCTATCGTTGGTGATCGCTTTGATGGACATGATTTCCTTCCAAATGCTGTGGAAAAGGGAGCTGTCGGAGCACTTTGGCAGAAGGATCATCCCCTTCCCTCCCCCCTCCCTCCTGTCCCGTTGATCCGTGTAGAAAATACACTGACTGCGCTCCAACAATTAGCAGCATCGTGGCGACAAGAGATTGGAGTTAAGGTCGTTGCTGTAACAGGTAGTAATGGCAAAACAACGACGAAGGAACTTCTTGGGTCGGTCTTGTCTGTGAAGTTCCGTGTGCATCAGACCCAGGGGAATTATAATAATCATATTGGTCTTCCTCTTACATTGCTCTCAATGCCCGAGAATACGGAAGTGGTTGTTTTAGAGATGGGGATGAATCATGCGGGCGAAATCGCACTCCTTTCTACCATTGCTCAGCCAGATATTGCGGTGATCACCAATATTGGTGAAGCCCACATCGAACACCTAGGGAGTCGACAGGGAATTGCTGATGCGAAGTTGGAAATCCGTGAAGGCTTGGCTAAGCAAGGAATTCTAGTTGTCGATGGGGATGAACCCCTACTTCGGGAGAGATTGTCCCAAGAGAAACGGCGCTGGATTGGTGTGGGTTGGCAGGATAAAAATGATGATATTCTTCAGAGCTTTTCAACTGAAGGACTCGAAGGGATCTCATTTACAACCTCCTTGTCCAATCGCCGATTCACGCTTCCGATGATGGGAAAACACAATGCCTCCAATGCACTTCTCGCTATCACGGTAGGGCGTTCAATGGGAATGACGGAGGAAGAGATTCAACAGGGACTTACACAGGTACGGATGACAGGGATGCGTCTCGAGCGAAGGACTGCTTCAAATGGGATGCTCATCATTAATGATGCATACAATGCAAGCCCTACATCCATGCGAGCTACTATCGACCTTCTTTCTTCATTAGAAGGCTTTTCTGAGAAATGGGTTCTTCTTGGTGATATGTTGGAGATGGGCCATGATGAAGAAGCATATCATCGTGATATTGGTCGATTTGCTATTGAAAAAGGAATATCAAGAGTGTATGCCATGGGTGAGCGAGGGCGTTGGATCGTAGAAGGCGCAAAGGAAGTAGCGACACAGGAAAAAGTGGTTCACTTACAAAATGCGGAAGAAGCGGCTCGGATTTTTCTGCAGGAAGGGAATCAAAAAGTCGCTCTCTTAGTAAAAGCTTCACGGGGAGCACGTTTGGAGACGGTAGTGGAGCATGTTTTAAAAGGAGCGAAAACTTTCTAATATGGATATGCGCATTCTTCTCGTCCCCCTTGCCGTCGCTTTTGGTCTTGGTATTCTACTGGGACCTTTTATTATCCCCATTCTGAGAAGATTAAAGTTTGGTCAAGCGATTCGTGAAGAAGGACCAAAAGCACATCTAAAAAAAGCAGGAACGCCTACGATGGGGGGCACGATCTTCCTCACTACGTTGGTACTGACATCGGTCCCCTTGAGTAATCTGTTTTCAGATCGAATTTCAAATCTATTCTTCCTGCTCTTTGCCACGTTAGGGTATGCGATCATTGGCTTTTTGGATGATTATATTAAAGTGGTGATGAAACGAAATCTCGGCCTATCAGCAAAACAAAAACTTCTTGGACAACTGTTCATTGGACTCGTTCTTTTCTGGGTATTGTGGGAAGTCCGGGTGGTACGTGGTGAAAATCCAGGCGTTTCCACGATTCATATACCTGGGACCGAGATTACCTTCCAGCTGACTGTGCTATATTTGCCCTTACTTGTTGTCATGATGATTGCCGCATCCAATGCAGTCAATCTGACAGATGGTCTTGATGGTCTTGTGGCAGGAACCGCCTCCATCGCTTATGGGGCATACGCCATTATTGGGATGGTGCAAAGTAATTATATGGTGGTTATATTCGCAGCATCGGTCGTGGGAGCTTTGCTCAGTTTCCTGGTGTTTAATGCCCATCCTGCGAAGGTATTTATGGGGGATACGGGTTCCCTTGCTCTGGGTGGAGGGCTGGCGGCTTTGGCGGTCATTACCAAGACCGAGTTTTTGTTATTGATAATCGGTGGCGTATTTGTCATCGAAACATTATCGGTCATACTTCAAGTAGGTTCTTTTAAACTACGTGGGAAACGAATTTTTCGTATGAGCCCAATCCATCATCATTTTGAACTAATGGGATGGTCAGAGTGGAGAGTCGTGACTACCTTTTGGTTGGTCGGCTTTTTACTTGCAGGATTGGGTATATATTTGGAGGTGTTCCTAGCCCGATGATTTCTACTACTGGCTGGAGCCCCCATACCTTGGTCTTGTTGGTACTTGCAGTTGCCTTCGGTCTTGGTGTGATTTTGGGCCCCTTTGTCATTCCGATATTACGACGTTTAAAATTTGGTCAATCAATTCGTACAGAAGGTCCGCAAAGTCATCAAAAGAAGACGGGGACCCCTACGATGGGTGGCGTCATCTTTTTGACAGCAACCGTGCTTGCAGCAGTTCCATTGGGAAGTCTATTAATTGGTCATACGGAACATCGTGGCCGATCAGATCTGTTCTTTTTGTTGTTTGCCCTTTTAGGGTATGGCATCCTTGGTTTTCTAGATGATTACATCAAAGTGGTGATGAAACGAAATTTAGGTCTTACAGCGAAACAAAAACTGTTGGGACAGCTTTTTATCGGTCTTGTACTTTTTTGGGTGTTATGGCAGGTCCGTGTGGTAGGGGCTGTTGATTCGATTTTCTCCGTCAGAATCCCTGCAACGGATGTGGTGGTGGAGCTGAATTGGCTTTATCTTCCCTTATTGGTTGTGATCATGATCGCTGCATCCAATGCAGTGAACTTGACGGATGGGCTCGATGGATTAGCGGCAGGAACCGCTGCAATTGCTTATGGTGCATATGCAGTGATCGGCATGGTGCAAAATAACCTGAATGTCGTTATTTTTGCCGTAGCGGTGGCTGGAACCTTACTGGCATTCCTTGTCTTTAATGCCCATCCAGCGAAGGTGTTTATGGGAGATACAGGTTCTCTCGCTTTAGGCGGGGGATTGGCTGGTCTTGCTGTCATTACTAAGACAGAGTTGTTGCTACCGATTATTGGTGGTGTATTTGTTTTAGAGACCCTTTCTGTGATGATCCAAGTGATTTCCTTTAAAACGCGTGGGAAGCGAATCTTTCGCATGAGCCCCATTCATCATCATTTTGAGTTAGTAGGATGGTCGGAGTGGAGAGTGGTTACCACCTTTTGGCTAACCGGTTTTCTACTCGCTGGGTTAGGGATCTTCTTGGAGGTGTATTTGCGGTGAATGTGCTGATGGAGGAGTGGAAGGGGCAAACCATTGTCGTTCTTGGCTTGGCCCGGAGCGGTGTAGCGGTGGCTCGCCTTCTTTTCCACCTGGGTGCGAAGGTAACGGTTAATGACCGAAAACCTCGTGCCGAGAGTCCAGAAGCAGAAGAGCTAGAGAATCTTGGCATTCCAGTGATCTGTGGAGAACACCCTGAGAACCTGATCCATGAGGGTGTTGATTTGCTTGTGAAAAACCCTGGGATTCCCTATTCTGCTTCTCCCGTACAACAAGCACTGGTTTATGGAATTCCGGTGGTTACCGAGGTGGAGATAGCTTACCGTGTAGCTTCTTCCCCTATTATTGGAATTACGGGTTCAAATGGAAAAACGACAACCACTACCTTGGTGGGACGAATGTTGAAAAAAGGAAAGGTCCCTTCCGTCGTTGCGGGTAATATTGGGCGTGCGTTAGCGGAAGTGGCTCCCGAATTAAAAGCCAATGAATGGTTAGTTGCCGAATTATCAAGTTTTCAATTAAAAGGCGTACAAACCTTTCGACCTCGTATTGGGGCGTTACTTAACATTGTTCCAGCTCATATGGATTACCATGGCGATTTGAATGATTATACAGCTTCAAAGGAAAAACTGTTTTCCAATCAACAACCTTCTGATATCGCTGTGCTTAATTGGGATTCACCTGAATGTCGTTCCGTAGCAAAAAAAATCAAAGCACAAATTCTCTGGTTTAGCCGCCATGAGCCTGTTGATCAGGGTATCTATTTTGCTGAGGGGCGAGTGATGGTTAAGATGGCTAACGACGCCGAGGCATGGGAGTTGATGCCGGTATCGGATATCCATATGCCAGGAGTTCATCAGGAGAATGGATTGGCCGCTGCAGCCATTGCATTAGCGGCAGGTTGTCCTAAGGAGGCAATTCGTCAGGAGTTAGCTACCTTTACAGGAGTCGAGCATCGACTCGAATTTGTGGGAGTGAAAAGAGGAGCCCGTTGGTATAACGATTCCAAAGCCACCAATGCGAAAGCAACCATTGCCGCGATCGAGTCCTTTCATGAACCCGTGGTTCTAATTGCGGGAGGATTGGATCGGGGAGTCGATTTTCGTGAATGTATCCCTGCCTTTCGTAAACTAAAAGGGATCGTTGCATATGGGGAAGCTGCGGATGTTCTATTAGCAAGGGCAAAAGATGCTGGAATTCCTGAACAAGAACAATATCATGCCCGAAGGGTAGAGGAGGCAGTTTTCGCTGCAGCTAATTTAGTTCAGTCAGGGGATGTGGCTCTCCTTTCACCTGCATGTGCAAGTTGGGATCAACATACCTCTTTTGAGGAACGGGGAAGCATTTTTAAACAAGCTGTGCATATCTTGTAGAGAGGCTTGCCCATTTCGTCTGAAGAGGTGAATCGTTTATGCCAGACCTCCACACCCGTCGATCGCCTGATTTTATAATTATCATTGTGATTATGATGCTCCTTACACTTGGAGTTGTCATGGTATATAGTGCGAGTGCCGCCTACTCTCTTCACAAATTTGGAGATAGTTTCTTTTACGCGAAGCGGCAGCTGTTATTTGCGGGTGTGGGTGTTTTCTTAATGTTTTTGGTATCAAAAATGGATGCCAAACTTTTTCGTCTTTGGGCAAAACCATTGCTGATCATCTGTTTTATTCTATTGGTGATGGTACTCATCCCGGGCTTGGGTATTCTACGTAACGGGGCTCGAAGTTGGTTAGGCATTGGCGCCTTTAGCATTCAACCTTCAGAGTTTACAAAACTCGCGGTGATCTTCTTTCTTGCTCGTTACCTAAGTCGCCGAGCAGGTGAAATTCAAACGCTACGATATGGCATGATGTATCCTTTAGGAATTGCAGGTTCAGCATTTGCCTTGATCATGATGCAACCGGATTTAGGAACGGGTACAGTCATGATGGGAACAGCGATTGTGCTCATTTACATAGCAGGCGCTCGGATGAAGTACCTAGCAGCCCTGATGGGGCTTGGTATGGCAGGGTTTGCGGGTCTTGTTTTAGCCGCCCCTTATCGAATTAAACGAATAACCGCATTTCTCGATCCATGGCAAGATCCATTAAATGCGGGCTACCAAATCATCCAATCCCTTTTTGCCATCGGTCCTGGCGGATTGATGGGATTAGGGTTGGGGATGAGTCGCCAAAAGCACCTTTACTTGCCTGAGCCCCATACGGATTTTATTTTTTCGATTTTGGCAGAAGAGTTGGGTTTTATCGGTGCGGGAACAGCGATTATCTTGTTTGCGATTCTCATCTGGCGAGGGATACGAGTGGCGATTACACTCCCGGACATGTTTTTCAGTTTGATTGCCGCAGGGGTGACGGGGATGATTGCAATCCAAGCAGTCATCAATATTGGTGTTGTATCCGGAGCGTTCCCCGTTACAGGAATTACCTTGCCTTTTCTGAGTTACGGGGGTTCATCCTTAACGTTAACACTTGTTGCGGTTGGAATATTACTGAATCTATCTCGATATACCGATGGATGATCATGTTGTTAAGAAATTTTTAATGAATCGGGGGGATTATGATGAAAAGAGTGATGCTTTCCGGTGGAGGCACTGGAGGACATATTTATCCAGCGCTTGCGATTGCGGATGCGGTTCGTCGCCGTCACCCCGAAGCTGAGCTGGGTTATATTGGGACAACTGATGGGTTGGAGTCTCGCATCGTACCCAAAGTGGATGATATTGCTTTTTTTGATGTGGAAATTCAAGGATTTAAGCGTAAGCTATCCCTGGATAATATGGAGACAATCGCTAAGTTTATTCGTGCGGTGAAAAAGTGTAAAGCGTACATCCGTCAATTTCGTCCTGATGTCGTTGTTGGAACAGGGGGGTATGTAAGTGGACCTGCCCTTTATGCGGCAGCAAAATTAGGTGTCCCTACCTTAATTCTTGAACCGGATGTATTGCCAGGCTTAACGACCCGCTTTCTTTCCCGGTATGTCGATGTGACAGCGATCAGCTTGACAGGATCCGAGAAGCATCTTACCAAAGCAAAACGAATTCTTCACACGGGCAACCCTCGTGGAACGGAAGTTATGCATGCCAATAAGGAAGAAGGAAGGGCTTCCCTTGGGCTAGCTGATTCGGACAAGCCCATTGTACTAATTTTTGGGGGAAGTCGCGGAGCAAAACCGATTAATGATGCCGTAGAGTCTATGCTTTCTCACCTTTCAGAAGCATCACTTATGTACTTTGTTTATGTGACCGGAGAGGTGCATTATAAAGAAGTAACTGCTAAGATAGATACGGATCAATGGCCGAACCTCATTATAAAACCCTTTATTTATAATATGCCGGACGTATTGGCTGCTTCATCCATGGTCATTTCTCGAGCAGGAGCGACCACGTTGGCAGAAGTAACTGCCCTTGGAGTACCAGCGGTTCTGATTCCTTCACCCTATGTAACCAACAATCATCAAGAACACAATGCCCGGTTGTTGGAAGATCATCATGCTGGTCGGATGATATTACAGAAGGATTTAACCGGGGAACGTCTTTGGGAGTCCATCACAGAAGTGATGGATGATCCGGGACGTCATCGTCAAATGAGTGAAGCTTCCCGTAAATTGGGTCGGCCCGATGCAGCGGAGGTGATCGTCGATGAGTTGGAAAAGCTGTCTGCTACCCGTCGCTGAATTGACGATGGAATGTGGGCATTCGTCACACAAAACAGGCAAAGGCATAAGCTATCGTATGCCGCCTTGGAACCGAAGGACTAAAGTGTCCGCGAAAGGAGATACCCCTAGTGCAAGCAATCGCCCAGGAACTAATTGATTTAGGTGTGGAAGATGTACGGGTTGATGAACCTCTTTCCCACCATACCACCTGGAAGGTGGGCGGACCTGCGGATCTTTTCATCTATCCTCGTAGTAGAGAGGAACTGGAGAAGACGATGATGGTCATTCGAGAACATCATCTCCCCTGGCGCATCATCGGCCGTGGTTCTAATCTATTAGTGCGAGATGGTGGGATCCGTGGAGCTGTTATCAAATTAGGTGCGGGCCTTGACCACTTGCAGGTAGTCGGTGAGCAAGTGGTTGTTGGGGGGGGTTATTCCTTCGTTAAGCTTTCGGTGATGGTAGCCAAACACGGATTGACCGGTTTGGAATTTGCAGGGGGGATCCCTGGTACTGTGGGTGGCGCAGTCTTTATGAATGCGGGTGCTCATGGATCTGAACTGTCTCAGGTTTTAGAGTCGGCAGAAGTTCTCTTAGAAGATGGCCGTTGGGTTCGTATAACCGCAGAAGAGATGGCTTTTCGTTACCGAACGTCAATTCTTCAGTCAGAGATGAGAGGCATTGTGACCGAAGCTACGTTTAACCTTCGGGAAGGAGATCGAGAGGTTGTAGCGACAACGATGGCTCAATTTAAAGACCGACGGAGAATGACGCAACCCCTACAGTTTCCTTGTGCGGGTAGTGTATTCCGTAACCCACCTGGCGATCATTCTGGTCGATTGATTGAGGCAGCGGGATTAAAGGGATATCGGATCGGTGACGCTGAAGTTTCGGAACAACATGCCAATTTCATCATCAATCGCGGGCAAGCGACAGCCAACGATGTTCTCGCCCTGATTCAGCACATCATCAGAACCATTGAAGACAAATACGGTGTTACATTGGAACCGGAAGTTCGGGTGGTGGGCGAGGGGTAGACGGAGGTGGAACATTGGAGCAGTATGTCATCAAAGGCGGAAAACCTCTGTATGGTACCGTTCGTGTTCAAGGAGCTAAAAACTCGGCTCTTCCCATCCTGGCAGCGACACTTTTAGTTGAAGGGATCCATGAGATTCGGGATGTTCCCCACCTTTCTGATATCGATGTGATGGGCAGGATTCTAAAAGCGCTCGGTGTGAGGATGAGATGGGACGGAAACAACATTAAGCTGGAAACCTCTACAATTAAAACCTCTCGGATTCCCGAGTCATTAATGCGACAGATGCGGTCTTCGATTTTTTTGATGGGGCCAATGTTATCTCGCCTTCATGAAGTAATTATTACTCCTCCGGGTGGTTGCGCGATCGGTGCTCGCCCCATCGACCTGCACCTAAAAGGGCTTTCCCTACTCGGCGCAAAAATCGAAGAGGGGGACGGTTTTATCCGTTGCACAGCAACCAAGTTAAGAGGTGCGGATATTCATCTTGACTTGCCGAGTGTTGGTGCGACGGAGAATATTATGATGGCTGCTGTGCGTGCAGAAGGCATAACGGTGATTCGAAATGCCGCTCGAGAGCCTGAAATTGCTGATTTAGAAAGTTTTCTTAATCGGATGGGTGCGGATGTGAGTGGAGCAGGGACCCCCACTGTTGTGATTCGTGGTGTGCCCCGTCTGCATTCTGTATCCTATGAAGTGATTCCAGACCGTATTGTTGCAGGTACCTTAGCCGCTGCTGCTGCGATGACGGGTGGCGAGATCTTGTTAACTCATGTGGTGATGGATCATATGGGTTCAACCCTTGAACTTTTGGAGCGCACAGGGGCAATTTTAAAGTTTGAAGGGGATTCCCTTTGGGTGAAAGGGTCTAGTCAATTAAAAGCGGTAGGCAATGTTGTAACAGGTCCTTACCCTGGGTTTCCTACCGATATGCAACCGCAGTTGATGGCTCTCCTCAGTGTTACAGCAGGAAGTAGTAACATCTCCGAACGGATATTTGACGGTCGTTTTAAACATGTGAAGGAACTGGTACGGATGGGAGCGAAGCTCCATCCCCTTAAAAATTCAGTGGAAATTGAAGGGGTATCCCATTTACATGGGGCGACCGTTCAAGCGACAGATCTCCGTGCAGGAGCTGCATTAGTCATTGCTGGATTAGCAGCCCATGGAACGACTCGCGTCTTAGGTCTCCACCATATTGATCGAGGGTATGATCACCTCGATCGAACACTCTTGCAACTGGGTGGTCAAATTCAACGCTGGTCAGGGAAAGTAGCATCGTGTTAACGGAATAGCGATCCCCACCAAGGGATCGCTATTCCGTTTTTTTGTCCATTATTTTGAAAAGATTTTCCGTCTATCTACGAAATTTGTGGTAACATAGATGAAGGTTCCACTTGATAAGGATTTTTATCTCTTTTGGAGGAGATGCCGTCATGGACCGAGGGGTTCCTCCCTATCGTCCGCCACGATCCCGCAAACCTGTATCGGTTGCGGCGCTTCTGTTTTTGTTATTGTTTTTTGCAGGGGTTGTCCTCCTCTTGTTTTTAAAATCGCCTTTAAGTGAAATACAAGAAATAGAGGTGATCGGAAATCAAATCGTTTCCGATCAAGAGATCCTAAAAACGGCCCAAGTGGCTAAAGGGGGATCCTATTACGGTTGGAATCAAGAGCGAGCCAATGAGCGCCTTGAGAGAATGAGAGAGATCCGCTCAGTGACATCTGAACGGATTTTTCCCGGCCGTATCCGTTTAACCATTGATGAGGAGAATCGAATTGCCTTTTGGAGTGATGAGGAGAAGATTGTTCCCGTGTTAAGTAAGGGTGAGGTTTTATTTGATCGCCCATGGGATGGAGCTGTGGATCGCCCCCTTCTTCGAGGGTGGTCTAAGAACGAGCTGACGGATTCCTTTGTAAGACAACTAGCAAAGGTGCCGAAAAAAATAGTGAGTGATATATCAGAGATTCGCCTAGATCCTGATCATACATACCCTACTGGGATGAAAGTGTATACGCGACAAGGGCATGTTATTCGTCTTCGTATGGAGGATTTTGCTAGAAGAATCACGGTTTATCCCATTTTTCGCAACCGTTCTCCAGGCACGCTGAATCTGTTGGGAAGTACCAAATTTACTCCTGGGACGGGAAACAAAACAGACTGAAGCGGAGTTGAATCCGATATAGATAAAAAATTGTGTGGGAAAAAGGGGAAAACTCCCTTCATGTTGAATACCTGTGGTATAAGCGGAATCTTCCCTTCGCTTCTCCCCTCAACAAAAAAATTACCCACTTCCACCACAAGGAACCGATTCTCGGGCAAGGAGGTGCCCAGGATTTGAGCAGTGGAGAGTTTATCGTCAGCTTAGATATAGGAACTTCTAAGGTCCGTGTGATCGTCGCCGAGGTGACCAAAGAGAGTACCCAGATCGTCGGCGTTGGATCGGCGGCTGCCAAGGGGACGAAGAAAGGGGCCATCATTGACATTGACCAGGCGGTGCAATCGATTCGTGAAGCGGTCGATCACGCCGAGCAGATGGTTGGTATAGATATTTCTAAAGTGTTTGTTGGTGTTTCTGGAAATCATGTCTCTCTACAATCAAGCCATGGCGTTGTTGCTGTATCCAGTGATAATCGTGAAATTGGACAACCGGATATTGATCGGGTTATGCAAGCGGCAAAGGTTGTTGCCCTTCCCCCAGAGCGAGCTGTGATTGAAGTCGTTCCCAAACAGTTTATTGTTGACGGACTCACGGGTATTCATGATCCATATGGAATGGTCGGAGTACGACTTGAAGTGGAAGCGATCATTGTCACAGGATCAAAGACCATTATCCATAATGTCTTACGTTGTGTGGAGAAGGCTTCCCTTTCAGTGGCAGGGATTCTTTTACTCCCACTGGCTGCTAGTGAAATTTGTTTGTCTTCGGATGAAAAAAACATGGGTGTTGTTTTGGCGGATATTGGCGGGGGTGCTACCTCTCTTGCCATTTTTGAACAAGGTCATCTGGTTTCGACAGCAGTGCTTCCGATCGGTGGCGACTTTATTACCAATGATATTGCCATTGGCCTTCGGACGCAGAGTGAAGTTGCCGAGAAGGTGAAGCGAAAATATGGGGTTGCTTTGGTAGAGGAATCCTCAAAAGATGTGGTATTCTCTGTTCCTGCCATTGGTAGCAATCAGGAGAGTAGCGTGAATCAGGAAGAAATGGCGATGATTATTGAGCCTCGGGTGGAGGAAATTTTTCAGTTAATCCGGGCAGAGGTTGAATCCATGGGTTATGAAACGGGATTACCTGGTGGTTATGTACTTACGGGTGGTGTCATGTCGATTCCACATATTCTCGGAGCCGCCCAGTCACAGCTGGGAGAGGCGGTTCGAATTGTATCCCCAGGATATATCGGTGTACAAGATCCGTCATTCACCAGCGGGGTGGGTATGATTCACTATATCCAGAAACGGTGGATGCTCAGGTTAGCTGAGCCTGATGGACAAGGCCGCTCCCCACAAAAAAACAAACGTGGCCCCTCACCACTTGAACGAATGAAAAATTGGTTCTTAAATGAATTCATTTAAAAAAGGTGAGGAAAGTTTGATTGATATTGGAGGGACTATCGATGTTGGAGTTTGATATGGAAGTGGAACAAATCGCCCAAATCAAGGTCATCGGTGTAGGTGGTGGCGGAAGCAACGCCGTTAACCGAATGATTGACAGCGGGGTGCAGGGCGTTGAATTCATCGCAGCCAATACAGATGCCCAGGCGCTAAACAGGTCTCTTGCACCGATCAAATTACAGATTGGTGAGAAACTGACCCGGGGTCTCGGTGCGGGCGCAAACCCCAACGTTGGTAAAAAAGCGGCAGAGGAAAGCCGTGAAAGCATCGAAAACGTACTTAAAGGCTCTGATATGGTCTTTGTCACCGCCGGAATGGGTGGGGGTACAGGAACAGGAGCGGCACCTGAAATTGCTGAAATTGCCCGGGAAGCAGGTGCGCTAACCGTTGGGGTCGTTACACGTCCCTTTACCTTCGAAGGCCGGAAGCGCTCCTTGCAAGCAGATGAGGGGATTGCAGCTTTGAAAGATAAGGTTGATACGCTGATTGTAATTCCTAATGATCGATTGCTAGAAATTGTGGATAAGAATACGCCGATGCTGGAGGCATTCCGTGAAGCGGATAATGTGCTTCGGCAAGGGGTTCAAGGGATTTCTGATTTGATTGCCGTACCTGGATTGATCAACCTTGATTTTGCTGATGTGAAAACGATCATGACAGAACGCGGATCCGCTTTAATGGGGATTGGAATGGCAACCGGTGAATCACGCGCGACGGAAGCTGCTAAAAAAGCCATTTGTAGCCCGTTGCTCGAAACCTCGATCGATGGTGCACGTGGGGTATTGATGAATATTACAGGGGGAACCAACCTATCCTTGTATGAGGTGAACGAAGCTGCGGATATTGTAGCATCGGCTTCTGACCCTGAAGTAAACATGATTTTTGGCGCAGTCATTAATGAGGAGTTAAAGGATGAAATCCTTGTAACGGTGATTGCAACAGGCTTTGATCACAAAGAGCAAGAAAAAGCAGCCATAAAAAAGCCTGATTTTGGTAAGACAAATAGTACTGAAAACATGCAACAACAAAAAAAGAAACAACAAATTGTGGACATTGTCGGACCTAAATATGAAGGGGAAGACAGTTTAGATATTCCCACCTTTCTACGTCACCGGCGTAAGAAGTAATGAGAGAAAGAAACCTTCCAGATGATTACTGGAGGGTTTCTTTTTTTGTGGACATCCGAAATGAGGCGAATTTCCAGAGGCGTGTTCAAGGGCATTTAGCCCCATCTAGCGCAGAAGAGTACGCGTCTTGTGATAAATCGACAAAAAAAATGACCTCTATCCAGCAAGTTTAGACAGACATTGAAATAAGGATTAGGTATACTGATGACACCTCTAAAGGGAAAGGGAACCAGATATGGTTGTCTATGCCGATGTGGTTTTTCTACTCAACCTATGTATTGACTTTTTGCTTCTCTGGTTGATGACAGCCATCCGGCGCCAACGCCCATCGCTTCTTCGAATTTTCTGTGCAGCGACATTGGGAGCGGGTTATGCAGTATTTCAATTATGGCAGCCCCTCACGTTCTCCTATACGTTCTATGGCAAACTGCTATTTTCCATGTTGATGGTCTGGATTGCTGTTGGATTTCATTCGACGGTGGCTTATCTACGGAGTTTAGGAACCTTTTATCTAATTTCCTTTGTGACCGGTGGTGGAATGTTCGCGCTTCATTATTTTTTAGGGAGTGGGGTTCATGCAGGAGGTGGCTCGATTTTCTCGCTTTCTTCTGGATGGGGGTCACCTATTTCATGGGTATTTGTTCTTGCGGCGTTTCCAATTGTTTGGCTCTATGCTCGCATTTCTTTCCGTTCCCTAGCGGATCGACAAATGGTGAACAATCATTTAGCGAAAGTCAGAGTGGAGTGGGGGGAAGTTAAGCTTGAATTTATGGGGTTAATTGATACAGGGAATCAATTGCGAGATCCCATTACACGAACCCCTGTCATTCTTGTTGACGTGGAAGAGTGGGGGCGAGTGCTTCCTGTGGGGCTAGTGGATGCTGTGAGAAAAGGGAATTGGGATGGATTAGGAAAAGAAATGCCAGGAGAGTGGATGACTCGAATACGTCTTGTCCCCTTTCGTGGAGCTGCGAGTGACGGAGATATCTTGGTTGCTCTAAAACCTGATAAATTGGAAGTGTTTCAACAAGGCAAGTGGCGAGAAACAGGCAAGGTCTTGGTTGGTTTGGACACAGGACGTCTTTCCTCCGACGGAACCTATCAAGCAATTCTTCATCCTTCATGTATGTCGGTGGCAGGATAAGATTACACAAGATGGGGAGGTCATAGGAGAATATGATGATCAAATGGAAGTTGACGATGCAACTCTTTTGGTATCGTATCCTTATGCAGATCGGATTAAAAGGAGAAGAGATTTATTATATCGGTGGGAGTGAGGCGCTTCCGCCACCACTCAATCGGGAGGAGGAAGAACACCTTCTGGACCGCTTGCCCAGTGGTGACACCGCAGTGCGTGCCATGCTCATCGAACGGAATCTGCGGTTGGTCGTTTATATCGCACGTAAGTTTGAAAACACGGGGATAAATATTGAAGATTTAGTTTCGATTGGGACAATTGGACTGATCAAAGCGGTTAATACTTTTGATCCTTCTAAAAAAATCAAATTAGCAACCTATGCATCCCGGTGTATTGAGAATGAGATCTTAATGTTTTTGCGTCGAAACAATAAAATTCGCTCAGAGGTTTCCTTTGATGAACCACTGAATATGGATTGGGATGGGAACGAACTTTTGTTATCCGATGTGATGGGTACCGAAAATGATATTATTTGCCGCAATATTGAAGAGCAGGTAGATCGAAAAATCTTACGAGTAGCATTAATGCGACTGTCTGAGCGCGAGCGAAAAATCATGGAGCTACGATTTGGGTTGAATGGTGGAGAAGAAAAAACCCAAAAGGATGTTGCTGATATGTTGGGAATATCACAGTCCTATATTTCCCGATTGGAAAAACGGATCATTAAACGCTTACGAAAAGAATTTAACAAGATGGTTTAGAGGGGTGGAGGGAGTCCTTGTCAGTCACAATGTAGAGAATTTGGAAGCCCTTCGGGGCTTTTATTTTGTTGAGAGGGAGGTCTTTCAGTCAACTTTTCCTCCATCACTTTCGTTTTTTGCGATTATAAATTTTCCTCCTAAGGAGATACTTAACAGTAGCTTTGAGTAGGAGGGGAATCCATGGCGCGAAACAAAG
The DNA here is from genome assembly GCF_900116235.1 of Marininema halotolerans. Classification (GTDB taxonomy): domain Bacteria; phylum Bacillota; class Bacilli; order Thermoactinomycetales; family DSM-45169; genus Marininema; species Marininema halotolerans. The sequence goes on from NZ_FPAA01000003.1 coordinate 48,514, forward strand.
TGGAAATCTGCGGAGTGGACACATCTAAGCTCCCCGTGCTCAAAAATGAAGAAATGCGAGCGCTATTTCGTACTTTGCAGGGAGATGGTGATCTCTCAGCAAGGGAGAAGCTGGTGAATGGCAACTTACGTTTGGTATTGAGTGTCATTCAGCGCTTTAATAATCGTGGTGAAAATGTGGACGACCTTTTCCAGGTGGGTTGCATTGGTTTGATGAAAGCCATAGATAACTTCGACCTTGGGCAAAATGTAAAGTTCTCCACCTATGCTGTCCCCATGATTATCGGGGAAATTCGTCGCTACTTGCGTGATAATAATCCGATTCGTGTATCTCGTTCCTTACGCGATATCGCTTATAAAGCGCTTCAAGTGCGAGATTCCCTAACGTATCGGCATTCTCGAGAGCCCACCATTGTGGAAATATCAGAAGTCCTCAACGTTTCAAAGGAAGAAGTTGTGTTTGCATTGGATGCGATTCAAGATCCCGTTTCATTGTTTGAACCGATTTATCAAGATGGTGGCGATCCGATTTTTGTGATGGATCAACTTTCAGATGATCGGGATAAGGATTTACATTGGGTTGAAGAAATCGCTCTGCGCGAAGCTATGGGGAAGTTGAATGACCGTGAAAAAATGATCTTATCCATGCGGTTTTTCGAAGGAAAGACCCAGATGGAAGTAGCAGACGATATCGGCATCTCTCAAGCCCAGGTTTCTCGTCTGGAAAAGGCGGCAATTCAACAGATGAATAAGTTTATTCAGTGATCAGTTGGTTTGTGAAAAATGAGTGGAAGCTTCCCTCGTAGAACGGTCGATATTTGACTATGGGGGCGCTTCACTTCCTGATGTCCATACTTATTAGTGTGGGCTTTCTTTTTTTGTAAACAAGGGAAGGAGGACAATTTTCAAGGCGAGTACATATACTGGGTAGAAAAAGGAAAAGCAGGGTGGGTGCCCATGATAAAAATATCCGAGCTTCAAGAAAAAGACGTGGTCAATATTAGTGATGGAAAAAAACTTGGGCAAATTCACGATCTAGAGTTAGATCTACGAGAGGGTCAGATCAAAGCGTTGGTCGTACCCAGTGAAAGTCGCTTTTTTGGGTTGGTTACGGGTGGGAAAGAAACGGTGATCCCATGGAACCGCATTGTGAAGATTGGAAACGATGTGATTCTGGTTCGTTTGGAAACGAGCGCAAGTTACATGGAAGATGCCGATCGATCACGGGAATCTAGACCGCTTCTTACTTCGCCTTCAGAGTCCCCACGGTGAGGATAAACACCTTTGTCTCCTTCTATGCCTGTGGTAATATATGATAGGAGGGAGGAGAGAGGAATGGAACCGTTTCAACTTAGCCAGCATTCATCTGTCCCGCGCTTTTCTCTTCTCCCTTGGGAACAGGAGTTTCCAAGGCTAAGAGCAGGGATCAGCGCACGAGACAGCGAATCCATACAAGATCCAAACCATTGTAATTATGCGATGCATATTGGTAATGATCCAACAAAAGTTCTAGATAACCGTAAGATGTTGATGGAATCCCTTGGTATTCCCTTGCCCTTTTGGACCTGTGGGGAACAAGTTCATGGAACGCAAATCCAGGAAGTAACGACAGAAGAACGTGGTAGAGGCCTATATGGTGCATCGTCTGCTATTCCTGCTACAGATGGTTTGATTACCATGGCAGATGATGTACTCCTTACTTCCTTTTACGCAGACTGTGTACCCCTTTTGTTTTATAGTCCGGATACGGGATGGATGGGAGTCGCTCATGCTGGTTGGCGTGGGACCGTGGGGGGAATTGGTCCCAATATGGTGAAAGCTTTTCATGATCGAGGAGCTGACCGGCAAAAGTTAAGGATTGCCATCGCCCCGTCAATTGGATCATGTTGCTATGAAGTGGATGAACATGTCACGATTCCCATGCTGCAAGCGTTACCTGATGCAGATGGAGCGGTACTCCAAGCAACAGGGGACGGAAAATTTCGCCTTGACCTTAAAGAGGCGAATCGACAAATCCTTCTGCATAGTGGTGTGTTAGAAGAACACATTATGGTTAGCAAGTGGTGTACCAGTTGTCATCCTACTCACTTTCACTCCCATCGGCGAGATCAGGGTCACACCGGTCGTATGGTTGCCTATATTGGGAGACGAAAGGATGAGTCGATTGGATGAAGCCATTGCTACTTCATGGCGAAGTGTTCAGCATGAAATTAATACAGCGTGTCACCACGTAAGGCGTAAACCAAGTGAAGTAAATGTGGTCGCTGTGACAAAATACGTGAACGAAGAGCGAACATGTGAAGCATTAGATGCAGGGCTTCTGCATATAGGGGAGAGTCGTGTTCAAGATGCTGTACCCAAATGGGAAGCGCTTGGCGAACGTGGGGTGTGGCATTTCATTGGGCATCTACAGCGAAATAAAGTGAAAGCGATTGTCGGTAAGTTTTCTTATCTTCATTCCCTCGACCGTTTTTCTCTTGCAAAAGAATTGTCCAAGCGTTGTGTAGAGATTGATGAGAAAATGCGTTGCTTCATACAAGTGAATATTTCCAGAGAAGAGAGTAAGTTTGGCTTATCACCCCAAGAGCTGCCTGATTTTGTAGAGGAAGTGGCCCAATTACCAGGGATTCAATTAGCGGGTCTGATGACCATGGCCCCTTATGTAGAGAATCCGGAGGAAGTGCGTCCTATTTTCCAACACCTGAAAGCTCTTCAAAAGAAACTACAATCGGACAAGCTTCAACTCCCCCATTTATCCATGGGAATGTCTCGGGATTATCATGTAGCAATTGAAGAAGGTGCTACCTTTATTCGTTTAGGTTCTGTGCTGGTGGGTGGAGGAAAATAGCACGGCGCTGAAGGAGGCGGCCGTTTTGAATTTCAAGGATCGAGTGATGGGGTTCTTTGGAATTAACGAAGACGAAGAGTATGAAGAGGGGGAAGCTCCAGATATTGAGCCTCCTCCATTAAGTAGAAACCGAAAAAACGTGGTCTCGTTACACTCTCAAAAAAATGTTCGTGTGGTACTCGCGGAACCGCGAATGTACGAAGATGCTCAAGAAATCGCGGATAATTTAAAAAATCATCGACCCACTGTAGTCAATTTACAGCGGGTGCCTAAGGACCAAGCTGTTCGGATTGTTGACTTTTTAAGTGGAACGGTTTATGCTCTGGGCGGCAACATTCAAAAGTTAGGAACCCACATTTTCTTTTGTACACCTGCGAATGTAGATATTCAGGGAACAATTTCTACTATATTTCCAGATGAAGCAAACGATATACTGAGGTGACCCCATGAACATCTTTACCTTAATCCAATTGTTGTTTAATATTTACACGGTGATCTTGGTCATTTATGTATTAATGTCCTGGATCCCTCAACTGCGTGATTCTGGAGTTGGGGCATTGGTTGGTTGGCTGGCTGAGCCATATCTTTCAATATTTCGCCGCTTTATCCCGCCAATTGGAATGATTGATATTTCGCCCATTGTTGCGTTTTTTGCCCTCCAGTTTGTTGAACAGGGTGTTTATTTTATTGTCGATTTGATCTTGAGGAATCTGTAATGTCAAAGAATGAGGATCTTTTTCATCATTTTCGGGTCGATGAAAAGATGCAGGTCGAACGATCATTGGATTGGATTGCAAGGGCGGAGTCAAGGTATGAATCCGTATTAACCCCTTTTTTAAACCCACGTGAGCAACAAATCCTTGATATGCTAGTGCGCCGATCACAGGATTTAAGTGTCACCTTCGATGGAGGATATGCAGAAGCGGAAAGGTGTCGGGCTCGGATTGCTCCTCAATATATCGATGAGGAGGATTTTGAGCTCGCCTTTTTGATGGTAAGTTCCCTTGCGACTGCGGGGGAACTAAAACATCCGGATGTGTTAGGTTCTTTGTTAGGATTAGGGATGAAACGGGATAAAGTAGGTGACCTTCTTTCCCACCGAGAAGGGTGTCAGATGATTGTTGATAGGGATATGGCAGACTATATCCGACTGCAGTTATCTCGTGTGGGAAAATCCACAGTACGTATTCATGAGATAGACCGTAATCAGATAACTGCTCCCATTCAAGAAACGATAAACATGTCGATTTCTGTTGCTTCCCTTCGTTTGGACGCAGTCGCATCCGATGCTTTTCGGATAACTAGGTCGAAAGTAGTAACACTAATCAAGAATGGCCGATGTCAAATCAATTGGAAAACCTCTGAAAATCCAGCAGAACCAGTAAAAGAGGGGGATATCCTTTCTTTACGAGGGGCTGGTAGAGCAAAAGTAGGAGAAATTCAGGGCCGATCCAAAAAAGGGCGTTTGTTGGTATCGCTCACCAGGTATAAGTAAGTGAGACGTTGATAAACCGTGATTTTTCGCCATGATCATGCCAGTTCTGGACAAATAGCTGGTCATGTGGAGGGAATTCTGCTACCATTGTAGAATAGAAAATGGCGAGCCCAAATCTAGAGGAGGTGTCGATATGCCGCTTAGTCCTTTGGATATACACAACAAAGAATTTACTAAGTCTTTTCGCGGCTATGATGTAGATGAAGTAAACGACTTCCTCGACGAAATCATCAAAGACTTCGAGTTTCTCACTCGTGAGAAAAAACAATTGGAGCAACAAGTCGAGGAATTGCAACAGGAATTGGAGCAAGCAATGGATCAACAAATGGCTCCAATGCAGGAGACCCGTCCACAACCTCCTGCGCCCCCTCAACAACAGCCGCAGCAGCCACAGCCTCGTTATCAAGCACCTGAGCCTGCTTATCCGGCTGCGCCTTCTCCTGCATCACTATCGTCTATGGAGCAAAGTATCCATAAATCGATCCGTGTTGCTCAAGAAGTAGCAGAAGAGGTACGGTTGAATGCAAAGAAAGAAGCAGAACTGATTGTACAAGAAGCTGAGAAGAACGCGGATCGGATTATTAATGAAGCGTTGCAAAAAGCTCGTGCAGTCCATAGTGAATTGCTTGACCTCAAACAAAAAGCAACCATTTATCGTGCGCGTTTCCGCACGTTGGTTCAATCCCATATGGATATCCTAGAGAACTCTGATTGGGAATCCCTTGAGGAATTGGAAGATGGTCTAGAGGAAGCTGGACAGCAATTGGATCAATATGCACAACCGGGTCCTGAGCCGATGAGTTTAGATTCAGGGGATCAATTTAATACTCAGGAATACAGTGCCCAGGATTTTAACTCCCAAGAGTTCAATCCAACGATGGGGAGCGAAGATAATGGCTACTCGGAGTCTTCTTATATGGATGAAGAGGACGAGCCTCGCCGTGATCTGCGTAGAACTTCCCGGAAGATGAAACGGAAAGCCATGTTTTAAGGCTGATGAATAGCCCTTTATGTCATTGTAAAATCAAGCTTGACATAGGGGTTATTTCTTTAGTATTATTTGTAAAATGATCGATTGGGTTATAAAGAAAACCCTGTGGATCCTCCGCAGGGTTTTCTCATATCGAGCGATGACTAGGAGAGTAGGTAAGGAGTAGGATGGTTGAGCGAGCCAGGGTTGGTGAAAGCCTGGTCCATCATCCTTGCTGAAGATCACCTAGGAGCTGCCCCCTGAACGAAGAAGAACAGTTTATGTAGGGTGGGCCGAACTCATTCACGTTACGAATGCATGAGCGAGTCTGAAGCAACGGTGGTTGTATTCAGATGTTAGTAGGGTGGTACCGCGGGTAACTTCTCGTCCCTAAGGGGATGGAGAAGTTTTTTTATTTCTGAAGGAGTGAGGATGTTGGATTACAAAAAGACTTTAAACTTGCCGGAAACAGCGTTTCCGATGAGAGGAAATCTACCCAATCGCGAACCAGAGATGCAAGCATGGTGGGATGAGACCGATATTTATGGTCAAGTGGCGAAAAAGCGAGCAGGTAAACCCAAATTTATTTTGCATGATGGACCGCCTTATGCCAATGGAGATATCCACATCGGTCATGCGTTAAATAAAATACTGAAAGACTTTATCGTCCGGTATAAGTCATTGCAAGGCTATGATGCGCCTTATATTCCTGGATGGGATACCCATGGATTGCCCATTGAGCAAGCAGTCACGAGCAAGAAAAAAGTGGATCGAAAGAAAATGGACCCCGTCGCTTTTCGTAAGATTTGTGAAGACTATGCCCTTTCCTTTGTAGAAAAGCAAAAAGAGCAATTTAAGCGTCTCGGTGTACGGGGTGACTGGGATCATCCTTACATCACATTAAAGCCAGAATATGAAGCAGAGCAGATTCGTTTATTTGGGGAGATGGCCAAACGAGGTCATGTATATCGGGGGTATCGATCCATCTACTGGTCCCCTTCCTCTGAATCCGCATTGGCTGATGCTGAAATTGAATATCAGGATAAGCGCTCTCCCTCGATATACGTCGCTTTTGATGTGAAAGATGGCAAAGGGAAACTATCCGAAGATGTGGCAGTCATTATCTGGACGACCACACCCTGGACGCTTCCTGCGAACCTGGGTATTGCCCTCGGAGCGGAGTTTACGTATGTCGTGGTTTCCACAACGGATGGGCGTAAATTCCTAGTGGCGGAGGAATTAGCGGATCACGTGATGCAATTAATCGGGATCGAGGGTTACAACAAGGGAGCCACTTTCCGTGGAGAAGAATTAGAAGGGATTCAATGCCAGCATCCCTTCTATGATCGGGAAAGTCCTATTTTACTGGGCGACCATGTCTCCTTGGATGCGGGTACTGGCTGTGTTCACACAGCACCAGGACATGGGGTAGAAGACTTTGAACTCGGTAAGAAATATGGATTGGACGTGCTTTGTCCGGTTGATGAAAAAGGGAAGTTGACCCATGAAGCACCTGGTTTTGAAGGATTGTTTTATGATGATGCCAATAAGGTAGTTACTGAGAAACTGAAGGAATCGGGTCATTTATTAAAACTGGTCTTTATCACCCACCAATACCCCCATGATTGGCGGACCAAAAAACCAGTCATTTTCCGAGCAACAGAGCAATGGTTTGCTTCGATTGATGGTTTCCGCGATGCGATGTTACATGCAATTAAGGAAGTTAAATGGACTCCTGCTTGGGGAGAGACGCGTCTAGGCAACATGGTGGAAGACCGTAAAGACTGGTGCATTTCGCGACAACGTGTTTGGGGTGTACCCCTGCCGATCTTCTATTGCAACACGTGTAGTGAACCTTATATCACGGATGAATCCATCGAGTTCATTGCGGATCGATTTGGTCAAGAAGGTTCCTCGGTGTGGTTTTCTCGAGAGGTTCAAGAATTATTGCCAGAGGGTGCCTGTTGTCATCAATGTGGTAACGAGACCTTCCGTAAAGAGACGGATATTATGGATGTTTGGTTTGATTCGGGTTCCAGTCATGCAGCGGTTCTTGAAGCACGAGAGGAAACATCTTGGCCGGCCGATCTTTATCTGGAAGGGTCTGATCAGTATCGGGGTTGGTTTAACTCTTCTTTAACTACCTCGGTAGCAACGAAGGATCAAGCTCCCTATCGTCAAGTTCTCTCCCATGGATTTACCTTGGATGGAGAAGGGAAGAAAATGTCAAAATCCCTGGGGAACACAATTGATCCATTGAAAGTGATGAAGAACTACGGAGCCGATATTTTACGCCTTTGGGTTTCCTCTACCGATTATCAAGCGGATGTTCGTGTCTCCGAAGATATTTTAAAACAGATCGCAGAGGTTTACCGTAAAGTCCGTAATACCCTTCGCTTCCTACTTGGAAATTTGGCTGACTTTGTACCGGGAGAGCACGCTGTTGCTGTAGCAGAGTTGGATGAAATCGATCGCTATGCGCTCATTCAACTACAGCGGCTGATTGAGAAGGTGACTGCTGGATATGAATCCTATGATTTCCATGCGGTGTATTATCAAATTCATTACTTCTGCACTGTATTCTTGAGTCAGTTCTATTTGGATGTCCTAAAAGATCGTCTCTATACGTTGCCAGCCAATGATGCAAAACGGCGTTCTTCTCAGACGGTAATGGCAGAGATCCTAAAGACATTAGTCGTTCTGTCTAATCCAATCCTTCCTCATACAACAGAGGAGGTATGGAAATTTGTTCCTGGTACAGCCGATGAAAGTATTCAGTTGACAGACTTTCCTCAAGTGGAACCATCCGTATTGGATGTTGGATTAGAAGAGAAATGGGATCGGTTGACGGTTTTACGTGATATCGTACTCAAAGCATTGGAAGAAGCACGAGCCAAGAAAGTGATCGGAAATTCCCTTGGCGCTGCCCTTGAGTTATATCCGTCTCCATCGAACTTCCAATTGCTCCATAGTATCCAAGGTAGCCTAACCGAGCTATTTATCGTCTCTCAGGTACACGTAAACCAAGGCGAAACCGAGGAAGAATTACAGGTTCAAGTAAAACCAGCCGCTGGCGAAAAGTGTCAACGGTGCTGGGTGATTAGTTCAACAGTCGGTGAAAGTAAAGATTACCCGGAACTATGTGATCGTTGTGCAGACACGGTCGCCAAGCATTATGCCGACGTAGAGTAAGTACTAACCTGAATAGATATTGTCAATAAAAACTCCGTAGCCATCACAAATGGTTACGGAGTTTTTTTATCGGTGTCGATGTAGGAGAAAAGCGGACAAAGCAAGCGCAGAAATACCCATCATGATCATCCCAATATGGTTAAGAAATGGAGCACTTTGGGGGAGGACAAGGCGATCAATTACGATAAATAGAACCCCTGTCCATCCATTGACAACAAATACCCGATAATTGACTTGGGAGTAGAAGCTATCCTCTTTCTCCATCATCGCGTCACGTTCCTTTCATCTCCTATCAGGATATCACAGTGAACACGGCTCATCGATTCTCGAAAAGGATTCGAATGGGTTGATTTTGTGGATTGTGGAAGACTAACAGGGATTCCTAAGTGGGGGAAAGGAGTGTATGGTGATGTTGAATGAGGAACAACTGTCTGGACTTAAAAGGCATCTAGAAGGTGAGAAGGAACGCCTGCAAAAAAAACTGTCTGACAATCATCATTATGGCATGGAAGAAGGTATGAATAACGCCATTGGGGAGTTATCGGGTTATGATAACCATCCTGCAGATATTGGAACCGAGTTGTTTGAGCGAGGGAAAGATCTCGCCCTCAATGAAGACGATGAAGAACAATTAGAGGAAGTGGAAATGGCACTTCTTCGTATGGAAGCGCATCATTATGGATCCTGTGTGGTGTGTGGAAAAGAAATTCCATATGAACGCTTAGAAGCCGTACCTGAAACCTCTTACTGCATTGATCATCAACGGGATAAGGATATATCCAACCGACGTCCAGCAGAAGAAAAAGTGCTTGAGCGTCCCTTTGCACGAACATTTCATGATCAGCAAGATGATCCTGGTTTTGATGGGGAGGATGCTTGGCAGGCTGTGGAACGTTATGGTACTTCAAACCCACCGGATTATTTCCGGGACGGAGAGGATTACAACGAATTGACCGAGGATCATGAGGAGCGAATCGGTTTTGTCGAAGAAGTAGAGAAGTTGGCAGTAGCGGGAGTGGATGGTCGACCCATTGAGGGAGTCAGTATGAATGATGATGCAACAGATCAAGGTAAAGAAGAGTGGGAGCAAAATAATCAGTGATCCTTCTTTCCATCCGTTGAATTCATTAGCGGGAGAGCATACTTGCTCTCCTTTTCAAGTTGTTGCTCTTACTGGGCTATGCTACAATGAGAGCCTGGAATAAGTATGGTGAAACCCGTGAAAACGGTGAAGATAAGTGATGTTAGATCGGAAAGACAGGGGGAAGCATTGTTGCGTTATTATTTATTTGCAATTGCCATCTTGCTACTGGATCAGTCCACAAAATGGCTGGTCATGAAAAAGATGCATTTATATGAGTCGATTCCATTATGGCAAGGGGTATTTCACATTACCTCTCACCGTAACCGTGGTGCGGCTTTTGGTATTTTACAAGATCAACGTTGGCTGTTTATTGTCGTTACCCTCATTGTTTTGACCGCTATCGTTTTCTATCTTGTGCGGATCGGAAAAAGTCAGCCATTGCTCTCTTGGTCCTTAGCATGCATTCTTGGTGGGGCGATTGGTAACCTTGTGGATCGCATTCGTTTTAGTGAAGTGGTGGACTTCCTCGATTTCCGCTATATTAATTTTGCAATCTTTAATATCGCCGATGCGGCGATCTGTATTGGTGTTGGACTGATGGTGATCGTGACCTTGCGTCAAACCGAAACGGACGAGTCAGACAATAATTCCTCCGAAAAGCGGGGGATTGTCAGTGAATGATACAGAAACTCATCATGCTTTTCAAGTAAATGAATTAGAAGCAGGCGAACGGATTGATAAATTCTTGGCTCACCGGGAAGATGATTGGTCCAGGATGTCGGTTCAATCCTGGATAAAAGAACAACGTGTCCAAGTGAATGGGAATCCTGTTAAAAGCAACTACCGGTTGGCAGCGGGGGACCATGTTGAGGTAGCGGTTCCTCCAGTAGAAGAACATCATATTGAGCCAGAGGCAATCCCGCTGGATATCGTTTATGAAGATGAAGATGTCATCGTAGTCAATAAGCAAAGGGGAATGGTGGTTCATCCAGCACCCGGGAATTATTCCGGGACCATGGTGAACGCTCTGCTCTATCATTGTAAGGATTTATCAGGTATAGGCGGAGTTATTCGTCCTGGCATCGTACATCGCATTGATAAAGATACCTCCGGCTTAATTATGGCAGCCAAGAATGATGCTGCCCATTGGTCTCTGGCTGAACAGTTAAAGGAACATACGGTTGAGCGGGTATACGAAACATTGGTCAATGGGAACGTCCCTCATGATCATGGAACCGTCGATGCAGCCATTGGACGTGATCCTAAGCATCGCCAACGGATGGCGGTGGATCCGAAAAAGGGGAAATCAGCGGTTACGCATTTTGAAGTGATCGAACGATTCGGGACAGCAACATGGGTACGCTGTCGCTTAGAGACAGGACGCACTCATCAAATTCGTGTACATATGAAGTACATCGGTCACCCTGTCGTAGGTGATCCTGTGTATAGCACCCAGGTAAAAAAATGGCCCATCGAAGGGCAGGCGCTTCATGCGAAGGTGCTAGGCTTTTTTCATCCACGTACAGGGGAGAAGATGCGCTTTGTTTCGAAGACACCCAAGGATATCGAAGCATGCCTTGCTCGACTTCGTTAATCCATGATTGACATTCATTAAGGGATTTGTCATACTAGCACTAACTGAATAGGTCCTTTTAATTCAGTCCCGTGAGACTGACAAAGGTGCGAAAGAACGGATAGCTATGCGCTTTTTTTGTCAACCATGGGCAAAAAAGCGCATTTTTTTGATGGGGAGGAGTGATGAAGCTGGAGATGAAGACGATTTTGGACGAAGCGGCCATTCGACGGGCATTAACGCGTATTGCACATGAGATTATTGAGCGAAATAAGGGAGTATCGGAAACGGTGCTTGTGGGAATTCGAACCCGAGGCATTTATCTTGCAAAGCGTTTGGCTGAACGAATTCATCAGATTGAAGGGCAGCAAGTACCTGTTGGCGAGCTGGATATCACCCTCTACCGTGATGATTTAACAGAGAAGACCGAACAACCGGAGGTAAGAGATTCAGATCTTCCTGTCTCCATTCATGGAAAAACCGTCGTTCTGGTGGATGATGTGCTATTTACAGGACGGACGGTACGGGCAGCGATGGATGCACTCATTGATCAAGGTCGTCCCAAAATGATTCAATTAGCAGTTCTAGTCGACCGTGGTCATCGGGAGCTACCCATTCGACCTGATTATATCGGGAAGAATGTTCCTACCTCGCAAAGTGAAGTGGTGACAGTCACGGTCGCGGAAATTGACCTCCAGGATCAAGTAATGATCCGTAAATAATTGGATACGATTCCCCCTTTAAGGACGATCCCGTGAGGTCGGCAAGGGAGGATGCTATGCTTGTCCATGGTTCTTTTGGTGTACCGTGGGAAAGTGCATCTCTCTGCCGATTAGGGCAGAGAGATTTTTTTATACGAGGAGGTTTCTAGCATTGAAAGAAAAAATGGTGTTGGATGTTCATGAGAAACCACCGATTGGAAAATGGCTCGCGCTTAGCTTGCAACATTTGTTTGCCATGTTCGGTGCAACGATCCTTGTGCCAATTTTGACGGGACTTTCTCCAGCGGTCACCTTGATGAGTAGTGGGGTAGGAACCATTGCCTATCTCATTATTACACAGGGGAAGGTACCCGCCTACCTTGGTTCCTCTTTCGCTTTTATTGTACCGATTATCACGGTTTCACAGACGCAAGGGAAAGAGGAAGCGTTGTTTGGATGCTTTCTCGTCGGTTTGGTATATGGAGTTGTAGCACTGATGGTGAGTCGGATGGGCTCAGGCTGGTTGGATAAACTATTGCCACCGATTGTGATCGGTTCGGTCATTATTGTCATCGGACTTGCTTTAGCAGGAACGGCTGTGGATATGGCCAGTAAAAAACAGGTAACCTTACCCATGCCAAATACGGTGAAGGAATTTCAAGCGTTGCCGGGCAAAGTCGATCAAATCGATCCGGATCAAGGGACGGTAACAGTCAAGGTGTATTCGATGAAAACCTTTGGAGTGGCTCTCGCTACATTAGCGATTGCGATCATCGCAAGCCTATTTCTTAGGGGCTTTCTCCAGCTTATCCCCATCTTATTAGGTATTATAGGGGGTTATGTTATCGCACTCACATTGGGAATGGTCGATCTTACACCGGTAAAGGAGGCTGCTTGGTTGACCGTTCCCAATTTCACCTCACCAAAAATCTCCTGGTCTGCTGCTTGGATGATCGTACCCGTTACGCTGGTGGTATTAGCTGAACATATTGGTCATTTGATGGTGACCAGTACCATGATGAATCGAGATTTAGTGAAGGATCCTGGACTACATCGATCGCTGTTGGGAGATGGAGTGGCTGTAATGATCTCCTCCCTTCTTGGAGGTCCTCCTACAACGACCTATGGGGAGAACATTGGGGTCATGGCAATCTCACGGATCTTTAGTGTCTGGGTAGTCGGGGGTGCGGCCTTCTTGGCCATCGCCTTTTCCTTCGTCGGTAAACTCTCGGCTCTCATTGGGACCATCCCAGCGCCTGTGATGGGGGGAGTTTCCATCCTTCTCTTTGGCATCATTGCAACGGCGGGCCTGCGGATGTTAGTGGATCACCGCATCGACTTCAATAATAAACGGAACTTGGTGATCGCATCCGTGATTTTAGTGATTGGAATTGGGGGGGCCGTATTGAAATTATCCGATGTTCACCTTGAATTAGAAGGAATGGCATTGGCCACCGTCGTGGGGATCTTACTGAACCTTGTGCTTCCCAACCATTCGAAAAATCGGCAACCATCCATTTCCCATGTGGCTTAATACATGCTAGAAAGCAACCTTTAAATCGAGTCCTGTGAGGCTGAGGAAGGTGCGGAGCAATCATCCCTGTGACTTTGTCATCGATGTCAATGGGAGGTTGTCCAAACAAAACTCCTTCCATCACACGGGAGGAGTTTTTAAAGCAGAAGAGAGGAGCGAAGCAAATGATTTCAACCTTGACGGAACGTAGTCATTTGATCGATACAGACCAATTGTCCAAACAGGAGATGGAGGAACTTTTTGAACGCGCTGAGTTTTGGCGGACACATCCTGAGAGATGGCAACGAGCGTTTCCGGGGCGATTTGTAGCAAATCTCTTCTTTGAACCAAGCACGCGTACACGAATTTCCTTTGAAGTGGCAGAGAAAAAATTAGGAATGGAAACCCTACATTTAGATGGTGAACGCTCCAGTACGGTAAAAGGGGAAACAATGGAGGATACGTTAAAAACCTTAGCTGCTATCGGAGTTGAGGTGGTCGTGGTTCGACACCAGGGCGTTGGACGATTGGCATCGATGGCGGAGATTGATACAGGTGTTTCGTTGATTAACGCAGGTGAAGGGCATGGAGGTCACCCAACGCAAGCATTACTTGATCTTTACACCCTGCAACAACATTTTGGTCGCTTAGCTGGGCTTACCGTTGTGATTGCCGGAGATCTCCGCCACAGTCGTGTGGCCCGTTCCAATCTGTGGGCACTACGCACCTTTGGTGCTCGGGTCATTTTAAGCGGACCAGAGTCGATGAGGGATTTATCCATGGAAGAGAACGCAATTTATCTTCCCTTTGATGAGGCAATAAAACAAGCGGATGCCGTTATGATGCTGCGGGTACAGTTGGAGCGGCATGAAGAGAATTTATTTACCTCAGCCGATGCTTACCGCACAGCTTATGGATTGACGCGGGAACGCATGGAACAGATGCCTACCCATGGAATCATCATGCATCCAGCTCCGGTTAATCGGGATGTAGAGATTGCGAGTGAGTTGGTCGAACATCCCCGCTCAAAGATTTTTAAACAGATGGAGAATGGGGTTTGGATTCGGATGGCTGTCTTGGAACGAGCACTTTTGGGGAGAGGATGATGATGATGGAAAACTTACTATTAACAAAGGGGCAGATCATTGGAGAAGACGGGGAGTTAATCCCTGCGGATATACGTATCCATCAGGGAAAGGTTGTAGAAATTGGCAAACAACTAGCGGAAGCAGGAGAAACCGTGATCGTTGTGGAGGAGAAGTTAATCATTCCAGGGCTGATTGATTTGCATATCCATCTGCGGGAACCAGGGTTTGAGGCAAAAGAAACGATTGCCACAGGGACACGATCCGCAGCGAAGGGAGGGTATACAACGGTAGCATGTATGCCCAACACGAATCCGATCACAGATTGTGTGGAAGGTGTACGTCGCATCTTGGATACCAATGATCAAGAAGGCTGTGGCGTTCGGGTCCTTCCCATCGCGGCGATTACAAAAGCGTCAAATGGTAACGAGTTGACGGATATGGCAGCACTGAAAGAAGCGGGAGCCTTCGCAGTATCCGATGATGGTGTGGGGGTGCAAAGTCCACGCATGATGAAAGCAGCAATGCGTCAGGCAGCGGAAGTGTACGTTGCAGTTATTGCCCATTGTGAAGAGGAAGATTTACTCGTCGAGGGTGCATGTGTTCATGAGGGACAATTTGCAAAGGAACACAATCTGCCTGGTATTCCCGGGGAGTCCGAAGCGATCCATGTTGGACGGGACATCTTATTAGCAGAGGATACCGGCGTTCATTATCATATCTGTCATATGAGTGCCGAAGCATCGGTACGCTTGCTTCGAGAAGCAAAATCCCGCGGACAATGGGTGACGGGAGAAGTGACTCCACACCACCTTCTTTTATGCGAAGAAGATATACCGGGTATGGATACACGGTTTAAAATGAATCCCCCGTTGCGACGGAGGAAGGATCAAGAAGTTTTACTGGAAGCATTAAAGGATGGAACGATTGATTTTATCGCTACGGATCATGCCCCTCATACTACAGAGGAGAAAGCACAAGGAATGGTGAAATCCCCCTTTGGCATTGTTGGTTTAGAAACGGCTTTTCCTCTCCTTTACACTCACCTTGTTGCAACGGGAAAACTCACTTTAAAAGAACTGGTGGACAAGATGACTCAAAACCCTGCAGCCTGCTTTCAACTGCCCTGGGGGCGGTTAGCGGAGGGAGCAATCGCTGATTTGGCAATTATCGATCTGAACAGTGAGCGTGTAGTGGATCCGGAAAACTTTGCTTCAAAGGGAAGAAACACACCCTTTGGTGGCTGGAAGCTAAAAGGCTGGCCGACGATGACCCTAGTAGAAGGAAATATTGTTTGGCAGGAACCTGGGATTCATTTGTAAAGCCGCATGGTTGATTGGTGGAAGAGAGAAGCTAAATGGAAGAAGAAATTAGGACGGGATAATTGGGGGGAGCAGCATGCGAGCCAAACTATTGTTAGAAGATGGAACTACATTTGAAGGGGACTCCTATGGGGCGGAGGGTGAACAGGTCGGGGAAGTGGTTTTTAATACGGGAATGACGGGTTATCAAGAAGTATTGACGGATCCTTCCTACTGCGGGCAAATTGTTACAATGACTTATCCCTTAATTGGTAACTACGGCTTAAATCGACATGATTTAGAATCACGGAGCCCCTTTGTCCATGGTTTTATCACACGTGAAGAAGCGCAGGTACCGAGCCATTGGCGCAGTGAACAGAGCATTAGTCATTGGCTGAAGGAATATGGAATTTTAGGAATCAGCGGTATTGACACACGGATGCTGACAAAAAAACTGCGTATCCATGGCACGATGAAAGGGCTTCTATCTACAGCCAATGAGCCATGGGAAGCGCTAGCGGAACGGCTTGGTGCTGCCGAATTAATGCATGATCAGGTGGCACGAGTGAGCACAAAAAATATTCATGTATCCCCTAACTATGGTCCACGAGTGGTGTTAATGGACTTTGGCGCAAAGTATGGACAACAACGCGAACTTACCAAGCGTGGATGCGATGTGGTGGTGGTTCCTTGGAACACTTCCGCTGAAGAGGTGCACCGCTTACGCCCAGATGGCGTGTTCTTGTCCAATGGCCCCGGGGATCCAAAGGACATTCCAACGGCGATACAAACAGTGGAAAGATTATTAGGCCATTACCCGCTGTTTGGGATTTGCTTGGGTCATCAACTATTTGCCCTTGCTTGCGGGGCAGACACCGAGAAAATGAAGTTTGGTCATCGGGGATCGAACCAGCCGGTGAAGGAACTTGCAACGGGACGGACCGCGATCACTTCCCAAAACCATGGATATACCGTTCGGATCGATTCCTTAACCAACACTCCTCTTGAACTCACACATGTTGCATTGAATGATGGTACCTGCGAAGGGTTGGCTCACAAAGAGTACGCTGCTTTTTCCGTGCAGTATCATCCAGAAGCAGCACCTGGTCCTCATGATTCAAGCTATCTTTTTGATCAATTTGTCGAAATGCTGACCAAAAAGGAGGATGCCGTTCATGCCTAAAGATACGACCTTGAAAAAAATTCTAGTGATCGGCTCCGGCCCGATAGTAATTGGACAAGCGGCGGAGTTTGACTATGCAGGCACCCAAGCTTGTCAATCCCTCCGTGAAGAGGGGATCGAAGTAATCCTGATCAACAGCAATCCGGCGACGATCATGACGGATACCGATATCGCCGATAAAGTTTATATTGAACCGATGACCCCTGAGTTTGTGACTCAAATCATTCGTAAGGAACGCCCAGATGGACTACTGCCCACATTGGGTGGGCAAACGGGTCTGAATTTAGCTGTAAAACTGGCGGAAAGTGGTGTCTTAGAACGGGAAGGGGTACGTCTTCTCGGCACGGAACTCCACGCCATCACTTGCGCAGAAGATCGTGATTTGTTCCGTAATTTGATGAGGGAACTGAATGAGCCAGTGCCTGATAGTGATATTGTTCATACTGTGGAGGAAGCGGTCACCTTTGCTGAAGGGATCGGTTATCCCGTCATTGTTCGCCCAGCTTATACATTGGGTGGATCCGGTGGGGGCATTGCTCATACAGAAGAAGAACTACGGGAAACCGTTGAAAATGGCATTCGCAATAGTCCCATTGGTCAGTGTCTCGTTGAACAGAGCATTGCTGGATTTAAAGAAGTTGAATATGAAGTGATGAGGGATGCTGCGGATAATGCCATTGTGGTATGTAACATGGAAAACTTTGATCCAGTGGGGGTTCATACTGGGGATTCCATCGTTTTTGCACCAACCCAGACCCTTTCGGATCGTGAGCATCAGATGCTAAGAAGTGCCTCGTTGAAGATCATACGGGCATTAGATATCCGTGGCGGATGTAATGTACAGTTAGCCCTTGACCCACACAGCTTTCAATATTATGTGATCGAGGTAAACCCCCGAGTCAGTCGTTCCAGTGCCCTTGCCTCTAAGGCCACCGGTTATCCCATCGCTCGCATTGCAGCAAAAATTGCGATTGGCTATCATTTGGATGAAATTATAAATCCGGTGACAGGAGAAACGACAGCCTGCTTTGAGCCATCCCTCGACTATGTGGTCTCTAAAATTCCTCGCTGGCCCTTTGATAAATTTATAGATGCGAATCGCAAATTGGGAACCCAGATGAAAGCGACAGGAGAGGTGATGTCCATCGGTCGTACCCTTGAGGAGTCTCTCCTTAAAGCGATACGATCCCTTGAGATTGATCTCGATCATATTCAGCTCCCCGAGGCAAATCAGTTGGATCGTGAATCCCTTATGCGACGGTTAGCAACCCCAGATGATGAAAGGCTGTACCTGCTCGGTGAGTGGTTCCGCCGTGGCGAGAGCCTAGAAGAAGTTCATCAAATCACCCGTATTGATCGCTTTTATCTTGGCAAAATCGAGAAGATTGTAGCATTGGAGAAGGAACTTGCAGAGGAAGAGTGGTCCTTTGACCTACTTTCTCGCGCAAAGCGGCTCGGATTTACCGATCGCAGTATTGCTCGCTTTAGTAAAAAAAGCGAAGAGGATATCCGTTTATACCGCCAAGAAAAGGGATTACGGCCCGTCTATAAGGTGGTAGATACCTGCGCTGCAGAATTTGAAGCGGCAACCCCTTATTATTATTCCACCTACGAGTGGGAGGATGAGGTCGTAAAATCCGGCAAAGATACAGTCGTGGTCCTTGGGTCGGGTCCCATACGGATCGGACAAGGGGTTGAGTTTGACTATGCGACGGTGCATGCCATTCAAGCGATTCGGGATGCAGGGCTTGAAGCGGTTATCATTAATAACAATCCAGAGACTGTCTCGACCGACTTTAATATCTCGGATCGTCTCTACTTTGATCCCCTTTACATCGAAGATGTCCTTCATATCATTGAGAAAGAACAACCAGTGGGAGTCATTGTTCAATTTGGTGGCCAGACAGCATTAAACCTGGCACGAGATCTACGGGATGCCGGAATTCCAATATTGGGGACTTCCCTGGATGAAATTGATCGTGCCGAGGACAGAGAAAAATTTGAGCGTCTCCTAGGCGAAGTGGGTATCCCTCAACCACCAGGTAAAGGGGTTACCTCGATTGATGAAGCGTTGGAGGTTGTTCGAAAACTTGGTTTCCCTGTCCTTGTTCGCCCGTCCTATGTCATTGGTGGAAGAGCAATGGAGATTGTCTATAGTGAAAAGGAATTGCTCAACTATATGGCAGCTGCTGTAAAGGTGAACCCTAATCATCCGGTGCTCATTGATCGCTACCTGCAGGGAAAAGAAATTGAAGTGGATGCAATCTCGGATGGTGATCGGGTCATGGTACCTGGCATCATGGAACATATTGAACGAGCAGGGGTTCATTCAGGGGATTCCATTGCGGTTTATCCCCCTCGCTCGCTTACCTCACAACAAAAAGAGCGGTTAGTCGAAATGACGACTCAACTCGCACGAGCGTTAAAAACGAAAGGACTCATTAACATTCAGTTCGTGCTTCATGAGGATGAGATCTATGTGCTTGAGGTGAATCCCCGTGCTTCAAGAACCGTTCCTTTTCTCAGTAAAGTAACGGGTGTTCCGATGGCACGAGTAGCCACTCGCATCATCTTGGGAGAAAACTTATTGTCTCAGGGCTATACAGGTGGGCTGTGGCCGGAGGGAGACGATGTAGCAGTTAAAGTTCCGGTCTTCTCCTTTGCCAAACTGCGCCGTGTCGATGTCACCTTGGGTCCCGAGATGAAATCGACGGGAGAAGTAATGGGACGGGATCGAGACTATGCGCGTGCGGTCTATAAAGGACTTCTTGCTGGAGGGGTATCCCTTCCCCGCTTTGGCACCATTATCGCGACCATTAGTGATAAGGATAAAGAAGAAGCTATGCTCTTGATGCATCGCTTCCACCAACTGGGATATCAAATCGTAGCCACCAGTGGAACCGCAGAAATGCTAACGGCAGAAGGATTGCCTGTTACTCAAGTTAATAAATTAAAGGATGGATCCCCTCACATTCTCGATTGGATTCGAGAAGGGAAGGCAGATCTTGTGGTGAACACTTGGACACGAGGGAAAACACCGGAACGCGATGGATTCCGGATTCGCCGCGAGGCAGTAGAGCATGGGATCGCCTGCCTGACTTCTCTTGATACAGTAGAAGCTTTATTAACCACGCTGGCCTCCATTTATCTAACGGCGGAAGCGATTGGGCAACCCAAAGAAGCCCCGGTGCAAAAAGTGGAGGTTACGGTTTGATGGAGGCTGTACAGAACCGATCCTTATCCACGGATGAACAAGTGGCGGTGGCATTGGATGTTCCTCATCAGCAAGCGGCGGAAGCTTTTTTAAAGCATTGGCAAGGCTGTGAAAAGCCCTTTATTAAAGTAGGGATGCAGCTCTTTTATGCTGCTGGCCCATCCTTTGTCCAATCATTAACCACCGCAGGGTACAATGTTTTCCTGGATGTGAAGCTCCATGATATCCCCAACACCGTAGGGAGTGCTGTCCGCTCCCTTACTGGTTTGGGAGTAAAATGGATCACCCTTCATGCATCCGGTGGACGTGAGATGATGGAGGCGGCAAAGAAAGCTGCAGAAGAAGCAGAAGGGACTCGTCCTCGATTATTGGCGGTCACCCAGCTAACAAGTACGGATCAACGCACGTTAAATCAAGATATTGGTATTCCCGGAACCGTCAGCGATGCGGCGCTTCATTTGGCTGAATTGGCTCAGCAATCGGGGATGGATGGTATTGTTTGTTCGGGAGAAGAAGCAAGGGTTATGAAGGAACGAGTCCCTTCTCTTTTCATTGTGACTCCAGGGATTCGCTTGGAAGGAAGGGACTCAGAGGACCAAAAGCGGGTGATGACACCGGAGGCGGCGATTAGTGAAGGAGCCGATATTCTTGTGGTCGGCCGTCCAATTACGAGAGCAAACGAGCCGCTAAAAGTGTACAAGCATATTCTTCAGCGTGTGGAACAAGCAAGGGGGAATAGAGAATGAGTCAAGCGTGGAATGGGATGGAAACGCTCATGCGAACCGGTGTGCTAAAAGAAGGGCACTTTGTCCTCTCCTCTGGGCGACACAGTGAACAATATATGCAATGCGCCCAGCTCCTACAATATCCGCATGAAGCAGAGGAAGCAGGGAGAGCACTTGCAGATCTCTTTCACGATAGTGAAGTGGATGTAGTAGTAGGGCCTGCGTTAGGGGGCGTGATCATTGCTCACGAAACCGCACGTGCGCTAGGGGTTCGCTGTCTCTTTGCAGAACGTAAGGAAGGCGTGATGAGCCTGCGCCGCGGTTTTGCAGTCTCACCAGGAGAGAAGGTGTTGGCAATTGAAGATGTTGTCACCACGGGTGGCTCTGTTCAAGAAGCGGTCGACCTGGTAGAAGGCTTAGGAGCCAATGTTGTTGGAATTGGTTCCATCATTGATCGAAGCGGTGGGAATACAAACTTCCGCCACCCATATAAAGCACTTTTAGCTCATACGATTGAGAGTTATAACAAAGAGGATTGTCCCCTGTGTAAAGAAGGAATTCCTGTAGAAAAGCCGGGAAGCCGGCAGACTGTAAAAGCTTAATCTCGATATCAATGGATCCCCCTCTAAGTAGAGATCGTGCGTCACCGTGAACTTCTCAGTTTAGAGGGGGTTTTTTGGATAAATAAATTTTCAATCTCTATTACGGGTAAATCATAGCTAAAAGCATGGATGACTATTATTGTCGGGACTGCCGATTAACCAAAGTTTGGGAGTAGGAGAACGTATGGAAGCATTGCCCTCACACACCTCCTTTCTACTCCTATAGTTAGGTTAATAGACAAGCTTAGGCAATTGTATCTCTCCAGGGCTGCCTATTAACCTAATTTTAGGATAAAAAAGTAAAAAGAAGCTCCTTTATGTACAATTGTTTTGAAACGCCAATCCCAAAACAACGCACAAAGGAGCATTCTCATGAAGAAAGATATCCTAATTTTCGATGTTTTGCAAGCACTACTTCGTCAGGAGTAGCATCGGGAGTTGACGCGGTCGTTTGAATACCGGGAAGTGGCTCGGAAATTTAGTTCGTATGATTGTATACAGTACTGGGTAGCGGCTTCTATTTAGTTCATTTAAAACGACTTCCTATTCAAAACTTTGGTCAATCGACAGTCCTGAAGTAATTAATAATATTATATCAAAATAAATGGATTAAAATCAAAAAAATAAAAAAACACATCCCCGCAATTGGAGGATGTGTATAAAAAAGCTCTATTTACTTAATTACTTACTACCACTACACTTTACTGTTCCTATTGACGTTAAAAATTTATTATAAATCATAACCCTGTATTTTGTTTTTGAACTAGAACGTTTAACTGTTAGTTTAATAGTACCCTTCCCTGCTAATTTACGGGAATCCCCTATCCATTTCCATTCACCGTTTGATAACTTTTCGATATGAGTGACCGTGCTACCCTTAGATTGCTTAACCGTAAAATTAATTTTAGGGTATTTCGTTTGACAGGATGAACTACCCCAGTGCTCAACACCTTTTAAATGATAGCTCCAACCTGAGGCAAAAGTTGAGCTCGGATTAAACGCCACCACTGCTACTAAACACATTGACGATATGGCTATTTTTTTAAAGATACTCTTCGTTTTCAAACTAAATTGCATAATAAACTCCTCCTATATTCTTATTTTTACTACATATAAATAGTAACAAAAAGTCTATTTTTTGTCAATGTTTTTTTATATAATTTTTTAATTATATTTTTTTGTAATAACAATGCACACAATCTAGAAGAGATGAGTGAGAAAGCTCCCATAATCGTGGAGGGAACCTATCAAAAGATGAACATATATTCCTACCAAATTAATTTCAAGGATAAAGAAGGTAAAAATAAACAATTACAAGTTAAACATCCAAATCACATAAAACCGGAAATTGGAAAAATAATATCTTATTTTTAAGAAAGAGCGCAAATAAACAACATTACAGTCTACCTTTTCTTCCGTTTATGATAAAAGTAGACTCCAATAAAAAGTTGAACTAAAATTACCTGATCAAATGTTGAAAAAACAGACTCTAAACAACGATGGTCACGATGTAACCATCATCCAAGAGAATTTTCCAGAAGATTACGTAGACAATATAACCGGTAAGGATGTAAATGATATTAAAAGGGTAATTAATAAATAATGAATTTATCTTAATTGCGCCGAGAATACTCCCATCTTCTATAAAGCCAGTTCATTGGTACTGCCGTTTCAAGAGAATAACTGGTTGGAAATTCGATCAGATGATGATAATGGTCAGTTGATGCGTTCGGATGCAATTGATTGGCATCAGCCTAGAAGAAGAACACCGCTGATTATAATCAACTACCCCTTTCCTTATAATAAAGACTTCCTGAGTTCGTGTAGTTTTTGCTTCCATTTATTTGTGGATTGATTTTCAAGTGCGTAGAGTATTTCATGAAAGATGGGTCGTTTCCCATAAAAAGAGACAACTCGATGATAAAGATCGTTAGTGGAATATGAGAATGAATGTTGACAGTATCGTTGAAAAGCATCATTGAAGAATGCTTCTCCATAATCCCAGTATATTCCTGAAAAATCATAGGCAGGGTCGCCTATTTGGGAATCACCGAAATCGATTATGCCCGTAATCTTTTGTTTTTCTTTAGAAAACAAGATGTGGTGATAGCTTAAATCGCCATGGATCAGTACTGCTGGCAATGCATCAATATCCCAATTTACCAAAAAGTTTTTAAATAGATGGGTTACTTTCTGTTGTTCCCCATAGGGAAGAAGCGGATATATTTTCGTTTGTATTTCTCTCCAGTGTGCTTGCCAGTAGGCCTTCGTATGCGGTTTTTCAAGGGAGAACCCTTGAAGGTTTTGATTATTAAAAGAGTGAATGACTGCAAGGAAATCCCCGAGGGTA
Organism: Marininema halotolerans; assembly: GCF_900116235.1. Taxonomy (GTDB): domain Bacteria; phylum Bacillota; class Bacilli; order Thermoactinomycetales; family DSM-45169; genus Marininema; species Marininema halotolerans. The sequence goes on from NZ_FPAA01000003.1 coordinate 72,349, forward strand.
CGGGCAATTTGTTTGCGATTGGATGAAGTGGTAAGTATGTTTTTATACAGGTCGGGATGGAGTGGGGAACCTTGAATCAAGGGATAGTAGCAACATGTCGGGAAATGATCCGATGCATCATAGATTAATTGATAGGATGGAACTTCGATTGATCGTTTCTGTAGAGGTTTTTTTATCTGGTCCAATAACTGTTTTTCACTCAAAAGGTTTTTTTGTATCCTTTTCGTACGAGGAAACCGAACGATCCATTCATGATTAATGACGATGATGAGGTTGTCCCAACCAGACTCGACCATCTTCCATTCTCTGATCTTTAAGTCCGGAATCTTTTGCATAATCCAATTCTGAAGGGGTGCAACAACGTCCATATAGAGATCCTCCTGATTATTAAGTAATGGTTCGCATGGATATGTAAATGCTGTGGAGTAAAGAATTAATTCATGAGTATCACTAGAAAAGTAAAGAAATGTTATGCAATAGGAAAGCGAAAAAAGGGAATTGTAATGTTATCTTATATATACCTATTCAAGTGAGTGATTTAATATTATATGATTTCAAGTTGAAATGAGCAGGATTACCTGCTCATTTTCATGTCACAAACCATATCTATAATACTCTTAAGAAGCTGGGTTCGTATAGAAATTTACTTAAAAAGGTTGGTTGATGTTTATGAATCGATTTGCAAAAGGGTTGTTTGTTGTTGTCTGTAAAATTTTTAAAACGTTCCGATTTACCTAAGTCTCTTACGATTAAGGCGTGGCTACTTATTTTTACGAACAATATAAATTTGAAGGTCTTCCTTTCCTGTAAAGGGGGACTGGTCATAGCCACCGTATTTATTTATAATCCTAAATCCATTCGCTTCGAGAATATAATCCATTTCCTGAGGATAGTAAAAGCGATAATAAATATTTACTTGGGTAATTTTATCATTTTCAGGTTTGCCTTGAGCATCACAGTATTGATAGTAGTTTGCTGTCTCATAGATCTGCTTGTCATGAATGTATTTACCAAGGGTCCATGTTAAGAAGTATTTTCCTGTTTGCACATGTTTGTGAATAGTCTTTGTTTGATTGGTTACAACTCTGATTGGATTAATTACTTCGAGGATAAGCTTTCCTCCAGGGAACAGATGTTGATTAATGGATTGAAGGGTGTCATTCACATCTTGATTGGTTGCTAAATGATTAAATGAAATATCAGGGATGATCATGGTGTGGAATTTTTTGTCTATATGAAAACTTCTCATGTCCTGTTGGTGAATGTGGATTTGATTTTTTAACTGTGGATATTGATTATTGATTTTTTCTCTGAAGGCTTGTAACATTGCCATCGAGTTATCAATGCCATACACTGTTTTTCCTTGAATGCCTAGGGGAATAGCAACGCGCCCGGTTCCACATCCGATATCCAGTATCTCTTGATCATTCTTGGTCACTTCTAACCAAAAAGGTATATCCTCTGTGGAATTGCCCAAATAGCTATCGTAGAACTCAACGGTTGTGAAATTTCTATATATTTTTGGCTTTCCCAATGGATATCCCCCATTTAAATGTTGTTCCTGTTGACCCTATACTATATGCTTTTTCAGGGTAGGGGGAAGGGCATTAGAAGAGCATTCTATAAAATACACATCCAATGAGGTACGTTGATTGGGCGAGCATCAAAGGGAGGTAAGTTGTAGAGGTGAACTTAAGATTATTGCCATTGGAAAGACGGTGTAAGCTTGGAATCTTCCTGTCTGGTGACGGGGGTTCCTAAAAATCCCCCACCTCTTCGCGTTAACGTAGGTAGGGGAGGTTCAACAATAGGGATTAAGTCTTGCAAGGGATGACATAGTCGAATGGGAAAGACTAAAGGCTAACCTTTACTTTTATTTTTTTCACGTTCTCTTTTTTCTTTACGTCCATAAAAAATTTCAGCTTTTTCAAGGATGACGTTCCCATTGTATTCAGGAATTTGAGCATATTTTTCATAGAGACCCTTCGGGAACAGCGTGTTTCCCTCAGGCCAGTGAACCGCTAGGTTTCCAGCCCGAATGGGGGCTAAGCGGGCTTTTCCATGAAAACGTCCATGGTTGTTATGAAGGACGATAGCATCTCCATCCTTAATATGAAGACGCTTTGCGTCACTTTTATGGATGAGGATATCCTCCCGCTCTGCCTGATTAAAGGGATCCACTTCGCTATAAATCATGGAGTTAAATTGTTTCCCGCGTCGAGTGGTGAGGGTGAATTCATCCTCACCCTTTCGACGTTCGGGAAGGTCAATGGCAAGAAGATGTCCGCGACCATCCGGGGTGGGACAGATTCCGTCTTCACATAGCCAAGCGCCACCCCATTGGAAAAGATCTCCCTTTTGATTGAGGTGCTGGATGCCGTTGTATTCAGGGGCTGCCTGAGCAATTTCTTCTCGTATGGCTTTTGCCGATTCTAATCCGAGCCTGTCGATTTGATTCGGTAATATATGCTTGGCAAGTTCACGATAGATTTCCCATTCAGGACGAGCTTCTTCAATACGTGGTCCCGGTATTTCCGGGGAAAAGTAGACCATCCGTTCGGTGGAAGTGGAGGTTCCTCCTCCATTTTGCTCATAGCGGGTCATGGCAGGGAGGACAATCACCGCTTCTTGGGCATCAAGGAGGGTGGATGTATTCAGGATAATATCTTGGTGAACACGAACCTCTAAGTTTTGTAGACTATCCTGTACAAAGGTAGGATCGGGCATCGTTTCTAAAAAGTTTCCGCCAGAGAGGTAGTATAGTTTGATACGCTGATTGTGATCCTTGGGTAGGAGTGCATTTTCTAGCGTGACCCCAACGGTATCTCCTTGCCAACGTGGGATAGGGAAATTCCAGAGCGTTTCTAAACGAGCAAGGTTTTGATCTTCAAATCCCCCCCCTGGAAGGCTAAAGGGATCCGCACCCATTTCACCCGCTCCTTGGACGCCAGAATGTCCTCGAATGGGCATGACTCCACAGTGTTTTCGGCCAATAAAGCCGCGGAGCATGGCGAGGTTAGCGACTTGGGAGATGTTATCTGTGCCGAAGCGATGTTGTGTTAATCCCATGGACCAAACAAAGACAGCGGATTTGGCTTGGGCTAGGCATTCCGCAAAGGAAATCATCTGTTCTCGCGTTAAGCCTGAAGATTTTTCTAGATCCGTCCATTCATATTGGCAAACATGTTTTTGGAGTTCCGTGCTGCCATGGGTATGGTTGCTAACAAACGAGTGATTAATGGCAGAACCTGAATGTTTTTCTTCCATGGCAAACCAATGCTTCATCACCCCGTTCATAAAGGCGATATCACCACCGATATTGACGGAGTAGAAATCATCTGCCAATTTTGTACCAAAGAGAGCAGATTCAGGGATGGAGGGAATCCAATAGTGATCCATTGAGGGTTCGTGGTAAGGGTTGACCACGATGATTTTTGTTCCTTTGCGCTTGGCGGCATACATGTATTTCGTCGAGACGGGTTGATTCGTAGCGGCAACGGATCCCCAAAAAACAAGGACATCAGTTCCGATCCAATCGTTGTAACTACAACTGGAAGCCCCAATCCCTAGTGAACGTTTTAAGGCTGTTTTAGAGGGGGAGTGACAGATGCGGGAGGCATTATCAATATGATTGGTTCCTAGGAAGCGTGCGACTTTCCCAGCGGCATAATAGGATTCGTTTGTAATGCCACGAGAAGTGAGGTAAAAGGCGTATTGATGGGGAGCGGTGTGTTTCATTTTTTGCGCGATCCGTTGGAGTGCTTCTTCCCATGAGATGCGGCGAAACTTACATTCTCCCGCTTCTCTAAGTAGCGGATAAGGAATACGCCCCAGTTTACGTAACTGTGTATTATTCATTCTCCGCAATTGGTCGATATCATCATGAAGAATTTCCGGGGGAATGGCTGCCATGGTATTTAGTCGGAGGAGATTGAGACGGGTGGTACATAGATGGGGACCAGTCAAGGTTTGATCCGTTAATCCAGCAACACCCAGTGCACAACCATCACATACTCCCTGGGTAAGGATACGGGTAGCATAGCGAAGGTTATCTCGATTTTCCCATGCTACACGAGTGGTCTCCCAAATATGGTGAGGTTTAATTTTTCCTATCCCAAAGGGAATGGGACTTACCCAGAGGTTAGGTTGTGGTGTTTTGGGTAGAGGGGTTGGACCTGAATGTTTCGTTTTACCCATAAAATCCCTCCTGCTCACGTTTATTTAATTAGAGTAGGTTAGGTGTATGATGAAAAGGACATTTATCCTTGCGCAAAAAAGATATAATCAGAGTATCATAAATGTAAGAGATGAAATTGACCCACTTTGCCAAGAAAACGATGCGGTAGTGGGAAGAACCATGTTTGTGGATGATTCAAGGGGTCGGTTGAGTGAAGCTAGATCAGCTTGTCATGGATTAAAGAACGAATGTCTATGAATTCCATAGGGTAAGCCGTGATTCCTGCGGCGCTTTTTCACGGGAGGAAGCAGTAAATGGACAAGATCGTGATGAATTCTCCGATACAAGTACCAGAATTGGCTGTTGAAACACATCCGTTAGCTCGAGTAGGAGTGTCGGGTGATCGATTGTTAGTACTCTCCCAAGGGGATGGGGTACTCCTTTCCGATTATTCGTTGAGTGGTGGGATAACCAGTGGGATTCGGTTGGAGGATCCTGGTATGGAAATCCATTTTGTGCAAGCGTTAACCGGGGACCGTTACTTGTTGGTTTCCGCTTTTTCAGAGGAGCAGGAGAAGAATGCTTTTATTTATAACCATCGCGGACGGCTTCTTTCTTCCTTTCATGTTGGGGATGCCATTGAAGACGTTCAAGCTGTAGGCGATCACTTTTGGATCGGTTATATGGAGGAGGGTGTTGAAGGGGATAATCCTCTCAGCCGTGAAGGGGTTGTTTGTTTTAATACAAAAGGAAAGCTGTTGTTTAGTTATTTAGCGACTGCGATAAAACAAGGGTTACCAGAAGTCCGGGATTGTTATGGATTAAATGCATCTGCAAATGGTGAGACGTGGATTTATTATTTTACTGATCATATTTTGGCACGAGTCGAGGATTTTCGTGTACGACAATTTTGGAAGGGAGGACCTGTACTCAGTTGGCGCTCCCCACTGGTGCAGGCAGGTGGATTTGCTTTATGGAAAAGACGGCTGCTTTTTGGTACACCACGACGTCATTTGTATCGTGGTTCACTCATTCGTAGAGCGTTAGAGAGAGTGATGCCCGTCAATAAAGAAGGCGAAGAGATCAAGTTTGAACGATGGTGGACACGAGATTCTCGTTTGTTTTTGTCGGTTGGAGAAGAGGTTTACTTTTATGACATGAAAGAGATGATCGATTGAATGTAAAAAAGACGCCCTCTTCAACAAGAAGGGGTGTCTTTTTATATGGGTTAGGACCTCTATTTTTATAGGTATTACTGAAAGCTTCCGGACAAGGTTATGGGTCGATATAAAATGAACCGTCATGAACGTTCAACCAGACCACCATTAGGATAACCGTGGTTGCTCATCAGCAGGGTAATCGTTATCTGGGCGATACTGAGGGAGTTCCAGTTGCTCTTTAATAAATAGAATCGTAAAGAAAAGCACATTACATGTTACAAAACTACAGATTAGAATTTCGAATAGGCTCAAGGATGCTCCCACCTTTCATCCTTCTTTGCGTTTATGGTAACACAGGATCGATGTGAATATATTGAGGGGATGTAAAGTCGACTTTTCATGATTGTAAAGAGATGGAATCTTCCTATTCATTCTCTCCAACTTCAATGGAATGGATGCAAAAATTCCTCCCCGAAAAGGTGGGGAGGAGGTTAAGGAAGGCTGTCGGTTTGTTTGGTAAGAGCAAAGCCTCGTTTGCAACTACTTTAGGGGGATCATACGTCCCTATTGTATGAATTGCGATGGGTTGATGTGACGGTTAGGATGGATTCTGCTCCAGTTTTCGAATGGAAGCCTCATCGGGGGTAATATAGATGGTTTTTTGCTCATCATAGGTGACAAATCCAGGAGGACCACCAGAGGGTTTATGCACATGTTTGATTAAGGTGTAGTCCACAGGAACTTGACTCGATTCACGACCTTTGGAATGCCATGCAGCAAGGAGTGCGGCTTCGTGGAGTGTTTCATCATTAAAATTCTTTTCTCGGATGACGACATGAGAACCGGGAATTTCTTTGGTATGAAGCCATGTATCGGTAGCGGAAGCAAGTCGATGAGTTAAATAATCATTTTGTTTGTTGTTCCGTCCGACAAGAATGGTAATCCCCTCAGAAGATTGGTAAGAGGAAGGGGTGGGGCGCTCGGATTTTTTTGATGGTTTTCGCCTTTTTTGGGTTTTTGCTTTTAACCAACCCTCTTCAACCAATTCCTCTTTAATCTCTTCCGCTTCCCTTGCAGTTGCGTCTTCAAGCTGCACCAGCACTGATCCTAAGTAAGCATTATCTTGTGTCGCTTTTTCAATCTGCTCCTGATTCCATTTGCGCGCAGATTTTGCTTTATGATACAGCTTGAAGTAGCGTTGTGCGTTATCGGAGGGGGATTTGCGTGGATCGAGGGCAATCGTGATGGTTTGTGCCTCTGGATCATAATAGTTGATCGTTGTGACTTCCTGGTCACCGCGCTGAATTTGATGCATAGCGGCGGTTACGAGTTCTCCCCAAATCCGATAGGTATCAGCTTTTTGAGTATCCTGTAATTCTTGTTCGAGTTTTTTAATCTTCTTCTCGTGTTTATCGATGAGGTTTTTTAGGATACGGATGAGGTCGTGATGTTGTTGTCGATTACGATCTCGTTCAGCTTTCCCGCGATAGAAGGCATCAAGGCATTGACTCATGTGGTCAAATTTTCGAATATGACCAGCCAGATGGGTCAGTCCAATAGCAGAGAAAATGGACTTCTTATCATCAATAATCATAGGAGAGAATCGATTGGCTTGTATATTCGACATGATGTTTTCAAAGGCATCCCACAAGGAATCTCGATTACCTAGTTCTGCTCGGTGAACAATCTCAGCCGCTGTTTGGGGGCCGAGACCTGAAAAGTTTTGAAGAATTTGTTTGTCGAGGCGACCTTGGTTCCACTGAATCCTCTGTAAGAAACCAGCACGATCGATGGTAAGGGGATTTTTCTTTCCCTGATCAGGGGGAGCTAGGTATGGAATTCCAGGAAGTACTTGCCGGTGCCGGCTCATTGCAAGACTAACGCGACGAATGGCATCCATGATCTTTCCTGTTGTAGGGTCGACTAATAGGATATTACTGTGCCGTCCCATAATTTCGATGACCAATTGGCGAATCACCTCAAAGCCAAGTTCATCCCTTCCCCGAATATCGAAGAGGATGACCCTTTCCATTTCAACCTGGCGAATGTTGGTGATGACTCCCCCCTCACAATGCTTTCGAAGAAGCATGCAGAACATGGGAGGCGTGAGTGGGTTTTCTGCCTGAGTCTCCGTGAGATGAAGACGCGGGAATGCAGGATGTGCAGAGAGAAGAAGGCGTTGATTTCTTCCTTGATGTCGTACATGGAGAATCAGTTCGGATTCGGTTGGTTGATATATTTTTGCAATACGTCCCCCGGTCAGTTGTTCATGAAGTTCGTTGACGACTGCTCGGGTGACAACTCCGTCGAAGGACATAGTGGTCAGTTCCCCCTGTCTCTAGTCTTTAGCCGCTCGTGGAGAGTTCAAATATCAGTATATCGGATCACCAGGTGATTACAAGGGAAATGAACCTCTTCCAGTCAGGTAGCATGTTTAAAGGCCTGTCTGAATAAAGTTAGCATGAGAGTTTGTTGGACAAAGGGGGAGGGAGTGTGTCAGAAGGATACCGTTACGTCGACTGGGACGTGGAACGAGTTGCTAGTCACTTTAAAGTGGAACCTGCTGAAGGATTAGATGATGCAGAAGCGAGTCGCCGATTGGAGCAAACAGGTCCTAACCAGTTGGCCGAGGCGGAACGTATATCCCCGGTTGTACTGTTATTAAACCAGTTTAAAGATTTTATGGTGCTCGTATTGTTGGCGGCCACATTGATTTCAGGATTACTTGGTGAATATACCGATGCAATTGCGATTATTGCAATTGTCATCCTAAATGCTGTCTTGGGTTTTGTCCAAGAAGTTCGGGCAGAAAAAAGCCTTAGCGCGCTTCGGGAGTTATCCGCACCAACTGCTAGAGTGATGCGCAACGGTGAATGGGTTCGAATTCAAGCGGCTCATCTCGTCCCCGGGGACATTGTGTCGTTGGAAAGCGGCGATCGCATTCCAGCGGATCTACGTTTAATTCAAACATCAAACATGTATATTGAAGAGTCTGCACTCACTGGTGAATCTGTGCCTACGAACAAAACCCCTGCAACAATCAACAAGGATGATGTTCCTTTAGGGGATCAAAAAAATATGGCTTTTCTTGGCACCATGGTGGTTCGTGGGACCGGACTGGGTATTGTTGTACACACAGGGATGGAGACAGAGATGGGACGTATAGCCCATTTAATTCAAACAACAGAAACCATGCAAACCCCTTTGCAGCGTCGCCTCGAGCAATTGGGTAAGGTATTGATTATCGTTGCGTTGCTCTTAACTGCCGTGGTGGTTGTGACGGGGATCATTCATGGCCATGATGCATATAAAATGTTTTTAGCGGGTGTGAGTTTGGCAGTTGCAGCCATTCCAGAGGGGTTACCTGCGATTGTAACGATTGCTTTGGCCTTGGGCGTTCAACGGATGATTAAAAGACAGGCCATTGTACGAAAGCTCCCCTCCGTTGAAACGTTGGGCTGTGCATCCATTATTTGCTCAGATAAGACGGGGACACTTACACAAAACAAAATGACGGTGACCCATCTTTGGGTGGATCGTCACCGGATCGAATTATCTGGGTCAGGGTATCAACCCGAAGGGAATTTTCTTTCCAACGGTCGAGAAGTTCACTTGGAAAAGGAGGCATCCCTTAAGCGACTGCTTGAGGTGGCTGTGCTTTGTAACAATGCTCGCTTAATTGGGGAGTCCGCTCGAGAGGGGCTGCTTCGGCGGAAGCAAGAAAAATGGCGGATTGATGGTGATCCCACGGAAGGCGCATTGCTTGTTGCTGGAGCCAAGGGTGGCTTAGGAGATAATGGGTTCCTACAATCTTGGCAGCGTATACAAGAGTTTCCCTTTGATTCAGAACGGAAGATGATGTCAGTTTTAATGGAACATCGAAGCGGGAAGCGTGTCCTCTTTACAAAAGGGGGTCCTGATGTTCTCCTTGAACGGTGTACCCATATCTTGCAAAATGGTCGAACGGTTCCCCTCACGGAATCCCTACGTGCCGAAGTGATTCAAACCAATGAAGCGTTGGCTAAAATGGCTCTTCGTAATTTGGCCTTTGCTTATCGAGATTGGCAAGGAGCAAGTCCAAATCATGACCGCTCGGCGGAACGTAATCTTGTTTTTGTGGGTTTAGCTGGCATGATTGATCCACCAAGGGAAGAAGTGAAGGACGCCATTCGCACCTGTCGTCGTGCAGGAATTCGGACAGTGATGATTACAGGGGATCATCAAACCACCGCCGTCGCCATCGCTCAGCAATTGGGAATCTTGCAGGGGGGAGAGACGATCAACGGTAGCGAGATTCAGCAAATGAGTGATGAGGAATTTAGTAGAAAGGCAAAAGATATCCATGTATATGCTCGTGTTTCCCCTGAACATAAACTAAGGATTGTAAAGGCGTTACAGGAGGAAGGGCACGTAGTTGCCATGACAGGGGATGGGGTAAACGACGCGCCTGCAATTAAGGCTGCCGATATCGGCATTGCAATGGGTGTGACGGGAACGGATGTTTCAAAGGAAGCCTCCTCACTTGTTCTCGCCGATGATAATTTTGCAACCATCGTTGCGGCAATTGAGGAGGGGCGGAACATCTATGATAATATTCGCAAATTTATCAGTTATCTGCTCGCATCCAATGTCGGTGAGATTTTAGTGATGTTTTTAGCGATGTTAGCAGGTCTTCCTCTTCCTTTAGTGCCGATCCAAATCCTATGGGTAAACTTGGTGACCGATGGATTACCAGCCATGGCACTGGGAGTCGATCCTGCAGAAGAAGATACGATGGATCGCGACCCTCGAAACAGTCGTGAAAATATTTTTGCTGCAGGGGTAGGGTGGAAGATCCTTACTCGAGGGTTATTGATTGGACTCTGTACGTTAGGGGCTTTTTGGGTCGCCTATAGCGAGTCACCTGATGATCTTGTTCGTGCTCAAACCATTGCCTTTTCCACCTTGGTGATGGCACAACTTATCTATGTGTTTGATTGCCGTAGCTCTCGAACCGTTTTTCATCGCAATCCGTTGAGCAATCCCTTATTGGTTTTAGCCGTTGTTTCCTCGGCTGTCTTGATGATCGGGGTCATGTATTATCCTCCGTTACAGCCGGTCTTTCATACAACAGCGCTAGCGATTCGTGAATGGGCGCTTGTGATCGTGGCAGCTGCTTTGCCAACCATGGCGGCGGGTGCACTCGATATGGTCCTTCCACTACGGCGAATGGTGACACGTACAGAGAGGTAACGGCATTTGATGGCGAAAAAACGAACTGACATCCATCAGTTCGTTTTTTCTTTGCGTATGTTAGCAGAGTAGAGGGTGTTGCATGGGATGAGAACCTAATGTATTCTCAGTAGAAACGTTAGGGGTTTTCCCCCATTAGAAAGGGAGGAAGGGGTCGCGATGGCAGGCCCCCCAATGATGATGAAATTTACTAAAATGCACGGACTAGGCAATGATTTTATCGTTGTTGCGAAGGAACAAGCTCTTCCTGATCAAGTATCGATCCTTGCCAATCGCATATGTGATCGGAATTTTGGCATCGGCGCCGATGGACTTGTTTATTTATTACCATCGGATCAGGCAGATTTTTCGATGCGAATTTTTAATGCAGATGGAAGTGAGCCTGAACAGTGTGGGAATGCAGTACGATGCGTTGCACGGTATTACTTTGAACGCATCTCATCTGAAAAGCGAGAACTGACAGTGGAGACGAAAGCGGGTATCCAACGGGTGTGGATTGAAGGAGATACGGAAGACCGCCAAGTACGCGTCAATATGGGTCCGCCAATTTTAGCAGGTTTAGCAATTCCCACTCGCATCGATGCGGAAAGGGTGGTGGATCATTCGGTATGGGTAGGGACCGAAGGTGAAGAACAACAACATTTTAGCTTTACAGGTGTCTCCATGGGGAATCCTCATGCTGTCATCGAAGTAAAAAATGTAGAGCAGTTTCCCGTAGCGAAGTGGGGCCCACTACTTGAAAATCATCCCATCTTCCCTCGAAAAGCCAATATCGAGTTTATTTCGATTCGTTCAGAGGATGAATTGGAGATGCGTGTGTGGGAGAGAGGTGTAGGGGAGACCCTTGCCTGTGGGACGGGCGCATGTGCCAGTCTGGTCGCTAGCTATATTCGTGGGCGGACCGATCGGCGAGTAAAGGTCCATTTGCGCGGAGGTGAGTTAATTATCGACTGGAAAGAAACGGATGGGTGTGTTCATATGACTGGAGCAGCCACCTTTGTTTTTGATGGGGTTTGGTTGGGTTAACCAGAGGATGAAAGGTTGTCAAGGAAAGCTCACTCGGTGTATGATGGTCGGAAAAACAATCGGGGGTATGTTCTGTGAGCGGAGCAATAAAGGTTGACAACGGAAAGCGAGGGCCAGGTTACTCTCCCGTTGCCGTAGAGGATGTCATGAAGGCCAACCATGTGCTAAAGGATGTTGTCACACATACCCCTCTACAGAAGGAAACATGGCTTTCTGAGCGTTATGGGTGTGAACTCTATGTAAAGCGAGAAGATTTACAAGTAGTTCGTTCCTTTAAGATTCGCGGTGCTTATCACGTTATTCACCAACTCGCACCTGAGAAATTAGAGCAGGGAGTCGTTTGTGCCAGTGCAGGAAATCATGCACAGGGGGTCGCCTATACCTGCCGGAAGCTGGGGATTCATGGGCGTATTTATATGCCAAATCCCACTCCAAATCAAAAAATAAAACAAGTTAAGCGATTTGGTGGCGCTGCGGTGGAGGTCGTTTTGGTAGGGGATACCTTTGATGATGCGCTTACGGAAGCACTCGCCTATAGTGAAGCCAAGGGGATGGAATTTATTCACCCCTTTGAAAATCCAGCAACGATCGCTGGACAAGGGACCGTTGGATTGGAAATATTAAATGATGTCCCTGACCCTTTGGATTATCTACTCGTCGGGATAGGAGGAGGGGGGCTGGCAGCAGGGGTTGCTTCTTATGTAAAAGCCCTAAGCCCCTCAACCACAATTATTGGTGTCGAACCAGCAGGAGCGCCTTCGATGTCTCGCTCCGTAGAAGCCGGAAAGGTGATCTCCCTTGATTCCATGGATAAATTTGTGGATGGTGCAAGTGTGCAACGAGTTGGTGAGCTGAATTTTCAAATTTGTCGGGATATGGTTGATGAATTTCTTCTTGTTCCCGAAGGGAAGGTTTGTACAACCATTTTGGAACTCTATAATGAAAATGCGATTGTGGCAGAGCCCGCAGGGGTTTTGCCAATCGCAGCCCTTGATCAATTGGCGGAACGGATCCGTGGAAAAAATGTGGCCTGTATCTTATCAGGTGGAAACAATGACATTGAGCGGATGCCTGAGATTAAGGAGCGATCTTTAATATATGAAGGACTAAAACATTATTTTACGATTCAATTCCCACAACGCTCAGGAGCCCTGCGTGAATTTATAACGGATGTACTAGGCCCCGACGATGATATTGCCCGTTTTGAATACACCAAACAAAACAGCAAAGAACATGGACCCGTCTTATTAGGCATTGAACTCCAACGAAAAGAAGATTACCTGCCCCTTCTTTCACGCATGAAACAGAAAGGGTACCCCTTTATGGAGATTAATAAAGATCCGACGCTGTTTCAATTACTCATTTGACAAAAGACCCCAGGTGATCACCTGGGGTCTTTTGTTTTCCTTTATGAATAAGGAGGTCGCTGATAAAAATAGTTGGGTGTTTGCTCGTCGTTGGGATAAGCGGTATGCCAAATGGCAGTCGTTGCAGGAGAGAGAGGTGGGATCAACCAGCTCCAATCCCCTGTCACGCTTCGCTTGCTCTTCTGTTCCTTCTTTTCAAAGTGAGCGAACTGTTGGGCGGCTGTATGATGATCGACGATACTTACGCCAGCTTCTTTAAATGAGTGAAGAACAGCGATGTTGAGTTCAACGAGGGCCCGGTCTTTCCATAAAGTCGAGTTGATTTGGGTGGGGAGTCCAATGCACGAGGCAACCTGAGGGAGTAAATTATACCGCTCGGTATCTGCTAAGTTGCGTGCTCCAATTTCCGTCCCCATGTACCAACCATTAAAGGGGGCGGCCGGATAAGTAATTCCACCAATGACCAGTTTCATATCTGAGATAATCGGCACAGCATACCATTGGATCCGTAGATCAGTAATGGCGGGGTATTCTGGATGATGGATCGGAACTTCCAGAGCGAGTCCACGAGGGACATCAAACCACTTGGGTGGTTGATTCTTGATTTGGATGACTAGAGGGAGCAGGTCATAAGGGGTGCCTGCTCCCTGCCATCCCAACTCCTCACAAACCTGGGTAAAGGCAACCGATGCTGGGTCGCCTATGACCCCTTTCTCCTTTTCGTAACCTGCATAACGAAGTAACTGATGATTCCAGATTCGCACTTGCGTACAATCATTTTCAATCGGATGAAAAATAGTAATGGTAGGCTGAATTCTCCCTTCATTTGTGGCAAAGGCAAGATGGTCGCAAAGGGCCTTATAAACCTCCTCTTCCGTATGGTGATCCCTAGCATCAAATACATGGAGTGAATCCCAAAAAAGACGCCCGATGCATCGGTTGCTGTTGCGCCAGGCCATTTTTGCACCCTGGGATAATTCCTCGAAGGTATGTTGGTAGCCTCCGGTGGATTGAATTTCTCCTTTAATCTGTGCGATCCGATGGGCAGCTTCCGCTGGTGATTTACCGAGCTCCTGATAACATTCAAGTATAAAGGTTTGTGCATCGCCTAAAAGTTCGTTTTCATTCACGTGACGTTCTCCTTAGATAAGGAATCATGCTTGTTATTTTACCTTATTTGCGTGGAGAATACCGCTACCTCTGATCCGAGTAGATGGAGGTTATGTAAACGATTGCTACTAGATGGTTTCGTTATTGAAAGAGACGCTTTGTCAAATCAAAGAGAGTGAAGGTAAGGGACTCAGTTGAGGTGGGGTTAGGTGATCAATTTCTCATGAAAAAACCATAGACGAATGGTGAAGGATAAGGTATGATCTATGTATGATAATGATTCTCATTGTAGATTGAGGTGAGCCCCTTTGTTATTGAGCGAATGTAGAGTAGGGACAAAAGGCCGTGTAACGGATATGCAAATGAAAGCATCGTATCGCAATCGGGTGCTGGATCTTGGTTTAACACCGGGGACAGAGATTGAGGTTGTACGTAAAGCCTTATTGGGCGATCCGATTGTCATTCGTTTTAGAGGATATCAAATGGGTTTCCGTCGTAGTGATGTAAAGGGAATCCAAATTGAAACGGGTAATTGATTCATAGCTAAGGGTGAGGGATAAACAGTCATGACACAAACCATTGCTTTAGTAGGGAATCCGAATGCGGGCAAGACCTCCTTGTTCAATATTTTAACAGGCACCAGACAATACGTGGGTAACTGGGCAGGGGTTACGGTAGAACGAAAAGAAGGTTGGGTTAAGGGCGATAAAAAATGGAAAATGGTCGATTTGCCAGGAATTTATAGCCTGTCCGCCCAGACCCTTGAAGAAAAGATCGCGCTATCATTTATCCTTGGTGATGAACCAGATGTCCTATTAAATATTATTGATGCTTCTAATTTAGAGCGGAACTTATACTTTACCGTTCAGTTGCTCGAAACAGGACTTCCTGCCATCGTTTCACTCAATATGATTGATGTAGCAGAAGGTCGCGGGTTAACAATTGACAAGGATTACTTAGAAAAGGCACTTGGGGTTCCAGTTGTGCCCATGGTGGCTCGCAAAGGAAAAGGAAAATCAACGCTACTAAAGCGCTTTGATAATGGTGCACGTCGTGCCTCCTTAAAAATATCTTACCCAGATAATATTGAACAAGGGTTGGCCTCCTTATTACCCTTGCTCAACGAAGCGGGCTGGACCTCAACCATCGATACACGTTGGCTTGCCCTGATGTGGCTGGAAGGTAATGAAAGTGTTTCCACGATGGTAAATGAGAAAACGGAACGGACAATTCTAGAAAAAATGAATGAGATTCGCAAGGCGATTCCATCTGCCGATAATCAGATTCGGCAAGCGCGATATGAATGGGTGGAAAGGATTCTTAGCGAATCGGTCAGTAAAGAGCGTGAGGAAAGTAAAACCTGGAGTGATCGCGTCGATAGTGTGCTTTTGCACCCTCTATTGGGATTACCGTTATTCTTTATGTTCATGTATTTAATCTTCCAGATCACCTTTAGTTGGGTGGGGATGGCGGGTTCAGACTTATTAGACGGTTGGTTGTCTGGCCCGATTTCTGAAGGGATACAAAAAGCGTTAGTCGTCATGGACAGTCCTGCTTGGTTTACGCGGCTAATGATTGAAGGCGTTGTAGCAGGGATGGGTGCTGTACTCGTTTTTGTTCCTCAGATTGCGATCTTATTCCTCTGTTTATCCTTCTTAGAGGATTCGGGATATATGTCCCGCGCTGCAGTTTTGATGGATCGATTCCTGCGGGGAATTGGATTGAACGGTAAGGCATTTATTCCTTTGGTGCTCGGTTTTGGCTGCAATGTTCCAGCGATTATGGCAACACGGACGCTTGAGGATGAAAAGAGTCGTTTATTAACTGCTCTTATCTCTCCCTTTATGTCTTGCTCTGCGAGATTGTCGGTTTATGCTCTCTTTGTTTCCGCCTTTTTCTCAGCATGGCAAGCGGAAATCGTCTTTTTACTCTATGTTTTTGGTATCCTAATGGCAATTCTTACTGCATTTATTCTAAATCGTTTTATTGATACAGAGGATGAGCTTTTTGTGATGGAATTACCCCCATACCGCACCCCCATGGTTGTGAGTTTGTTATTACATACCTGGGATAAATCAAAGGGGTTTGTAAAAAAAGCAGGGACGATCATTTTCGGGATGTCCGTACTCCTATGGTTCCTTGGACAGTATTCATGGCAGGGTGCTGTGCCGATGGAGGATAGTTTCCTCGCATCCATTGGCGGGTGGGTCGCCCCGGTCTTTGCGCCCATGGGTTTTGATACATGGCAATCGGGGGTTGCTCTTATTACAGGCTTCCTTGCGAAGGAAGTGGTTGTAGCAACGATGGGTGTGGCTTATGGAGCGGGTACCTCTGTTGGTACATTGGCTTCACTCCTACCTAACACCTTTACCCCTGCTGCTGCGATTTCATTCCTATTCTTTGTTCTCCTTTATACACCATGTGTGTCGACTGTCATGGTATTAAAAAAAGAGACAGGATCATGGAAATGGATGACTTTCTCAATCGTATATAGTTTTGTATTGGCTTGGATTGTTGCTTGGATTGTGTATGTGATTGCGAGTTGGGTGCTCTAATACTGGAGAGAAAGGAGAAACCATCAATGATCTATCTTGTAATCGCAGGTGTTTTAGGATTGGCAGCTTGGCAGTTGATCGGTTTCCTCCGACGGCTAAAAAGCTCCGATAGTGGTTGTGCTGCTGGTGGGTGTAACAGTTGTCCCTCCGATGGAGGTTGTTCCATACAGGATTGGAATTTTATCAAAGAAGAATCCTTACGAAAATCAGAGACAACTTCATAATTGGACAAAAAAAGGTAGCCATATGGCTACCTTTTTTTGTCCAATTATTTTACAAAGCCTGTCCAAGCGGGGACGTGCTCCAATTCTTCTGGTGATAATTCTTCGCGGAATACTTTAATTAACTGTGCATGAGGGACTGAGAGAAAGCGACGTGCCCACAATTGAGCGCCCTCTAAGTCATGATCACGATAATTTCCGCAATGGATGGGGGAGCATCCTGGGACTTCTGTGGCTTCCAGTACGTCCTGAAGAGCGAGCAGAATACTCCGAGCCGCTTCCTCCGTCGTTACATGTCCCTTCATAATCAAGTAAAAGCCGGTACGACATCCCATTGGGGAAAGGTCGATGACTTGGTCCGTATGATTACGGATATTTTCGGCAAGGAGATGCTCCAGGGAATGAAGCGCATCCGTTGGAATAAATTTTTCATTGGGCTGAGTAAAACGAACATCAAATTTGACAATCCGTTCTTGCCCTAATTCTTTCACATCAGCGGTTCGAATATAGGGAGCAGCAACGAGGGTGTGGTCCAAATTAAAGGATTCTACATTAAAACGTTCCTTGGATTCCATTAGGTTTGACCCCTTTCATTAAACAAATTAGGAGACGATACGAGTCGCCACCCGTGTACTGAGATAGTGCTCTAACAGATCAGCATTTCGTTCGGATATCTTACGTAAAAACGTATCGAAGGAGATATCAGCCGTACCGTCTGCCCGATCAGAAATTGATCGAATGGATGCGAAGGGAACCTCATTTAGTTGTGCGATTTGAGCGAATGCAGCGGTTTCCATTTCGGCGCAATCCGCTTTTGTTCCTTCATGGATTTGCGAACGAAGTTCACCATCTGAAATAAAGCTATCGCCTGTTGCAACTCTTCCTTCCGCGACGGGTATGCCGCTTTGGTTTGCAGCTTCCCGTAATCGAGCAATCAGAGCTAAATCAGAGGGAATGATACTCGGAACACGGGGAAGCGTATAGGGATCTTCTCCCACACCGGTACAGTCCACATCGTGATAAATCGATTCTGTAACAAGAACCGTTGCGCCAATTGAGAAGCGATCCGTTAATGCGCCAGCAGAACCGATGTTAATGATTTCTTCAGGTGAGTAAACCGTAGCCAGATACTGAATGGTTGCTCCAGCATTAGCTTTGCCAATGCCACACACCGCTAAAATAATGGATTCCCCATCAATTTGAGCATGAGTGAGATGAATACCCCCCACACGTTCTTCTTTTTCGACGTGTAGTCGTTGTTTCAGTGGAGCGAGTTCTTCATGCATAGCAGCAATAACCACGCATGGGATGGATTTCATAGGAAGGCCTCCTTCAATAGTGAACGGGTGAAGGCCTTAGTGCTTGTTCACCCAGGTGTCATCGATCTCTGTCAGTATGTCTTAATTAACACCATTCATTATAACGCGAAATGAGAGGTGATCCATAAGGAGGCTTTGAATTTTTTATGAGAATGTTTAAGGAGGAAAGAAAGGTTTATGGGGTAAAAAATACATTTTATGGTGATGATCTAATTTTAATTTGATGTATGTATGATCCGTAAGTAAGATCATTAAATATAAATAATAAATAATTTTATTTTTGGAAGGTATGAATAAAAGTTCGAGGTAGCTTAGGAGATGGTGTAAAGAGAAAAGAGGAGTAAAGCTTTGGTGATTGAGGAAGATAAATAGTATACAGTGACCATGTTGAACGGAGGGAAATGATGGCTAAAGGTCTACAATTTGATTATCAACCGGCTCTTGCTTTTATCAGTGACAACGAATTATCACAAATGGAACCTTCTGTTCGTGCTGCCCATAATCAACTACACGAAGGAACGGGTGCAGGCAATCAATTTCTTGGGTGGGTGGATCATCCCGTAGATTATGATAAGGAGGAATTTGCTCGTATCCAACAAGCGGCAGAAAAAATTCGTTCCACTTCGGATGTCCTTGTCGTCATTGGTATCGGAGGATCCTATTTAGGCGCACGTGCAGCATTGGAAATGATTTCTCATCGGCATTATAACGAGTTACCGCGGGATAAAAGAGATGGGCCAGCGATCTATTTTGCGGGGAACCATTTGAGTTCCACTGCGCTTAACCAGCTGCTTGACGTACTCGAAGGGAAACGAGTAAGCCTCAATGTGATTTCAAAATCAGGAACAACGACGGAGCCTGCAATCGCTTTTCGCGTCTTGAAAAATTGGTTAGAAGAGCAAGTCGGTAAAAAAGAAGCAAAAAAACGAATTTATGCTACAACGGATCAGAAAAAAGGGGCACTTAAGCAATTTGCGGATCGGGAAGGATATGAAACGTTTGTGATTCCCGATAATATTGGGGGCCGTTATTCGGTATTAACCGCTGTCGGATTATTACCGATTGCTGTTGCTGGAATAAATATTGAACAGATGATCAAAGGAGCGGCAGAAGCTCGTATCCGCTATGCGAATCCATTGCTAAAAGAAAATGAAGCATATCAGTATGCGGCGCTACGGAGTATCCTTTATCAGAAAGGAAAGACCACAGAGCTGCTGGTCAATTACGAACCCTCCCTGCAAGTTTTTTCGGAATGGTGGAAGCAATTATTTGGTGAATCAGAAGGCAAGGATCAGAAAGGAATTTTTCCAGCCTCAGTAAACTTTACTACGGACCTTCACTCGATGGGGCAATATATTCAAGAGGGACGACGCGATCTCTTTGAAACGGTTATTCGAGTCAAGGAACCAAAATCATCCTTGACCATTGAGTTGGATGAGGAGAATGTGGATGGCCTTAATTACCTAGCGGGTAGGAGGCTTGATCATGTCAACGAAAAAGCACGCCAAGGTACCCTACTCGCCCATACGGATGGCGGTGTACCTAACTTTTTATTGACGATTCCCGATTTAAGTGCTCATTCCTTTGGGATGATGGTTTACTTTTTCGAAAAAGCTTGTGCGATATCGGGATACTTACTAGGGGTGAACCCATTTGATCAACCAGGTGTTGAGGCCTATAAAACCAATATGTTTGCGTTATTAGGAAAACCCGGTTTTGAAGAGGAGCAAAAAAAGCTATCCCATCGCATCGATGAGTAACAATGAAAATGGCAATCCTCTAGTAGGATTGCCATTTTCATTCGTGGAATCATGATGAGAGAGGACGTTCCAGCAATTCTTGTAGGTAGGTGACCATGCGTTCTCTTTTTTCTTGAGCCAAGTCTATTCGGTCAGCAACTGCACTGAAATAAAATTTAATTTTAGGTTCTGTGCCAGAGGGACGAATGGCTACCCAACTTTGATCCGTACAACAATATTTAAGAACGTTTGCTTTGGGAAGATGATCAATTCCTAAGTGATAATCCTTTACCTCTGTGATGGGAATCCCAGCAATTTGCTGCAGAGGGTGATGCCGCAGGCGATCCATCAGTTGATTCATTTTTTCATGCCCAGCTTTTCCTTCAAAAGTATATGAAAAGAGGGATTCACTGTAAGCGCCGTGCTCTTGAAAGATGGATGTGAGTACATCGTTCAGAGTCTGATTTTTTTCTTTGTAGTACGCAGCCATTTCACAGCACATGACAGCCGCCTGTATCGCATCTTTATCTCGCACAAAAGAGCCGAGTAGGTACCCATAACTTTCTTCGTATCCAAATAAAAAGGGAATCCCCTGTGCTTCATAAGCCGCAATTCGTTCTGCGATATATTTAAAGCCAGTGAGGGTTTCTTCGGTGCTTATCCCAAAGGAATTGGCGATGGATCGACTGATCTCTGAGGTCACAATGGATTTAAGGACGACACCATTGGAAAATAATTCGCCACGATCAAATTTTCGTTTGAGTATATAATGAAGGAGGAGTGCACCAATTTGATTGCCATTTAAGGCGGAGTACTCCCCAGTAGCAGTACGAGCATATAGTCCGAGACGATCAGCGTCTGGGTCGGTTGCAATGATTAAATCTGCCCTCCGTTTTTTAGCTTCCATCACAGCCAAGGCATAGACATCCGGTTCCTCTGGATTGGGAGCAGAGACGGTAGGAAAGTCTGGATCGGGATTTTCTTGAGCACGTACAGTATGAACTTGGCTAAATCCAATACTCTCTAAAACCTTGCGTATGGGTTGATTGCCTGCACCATGAAGGGGGGTGAAAACGACGATTAATTGCTGGTTCATTGAAGCATGAGTGTGAGTGAGTGAGCGTACACGCTGATAATAATAATCATCGATTTCGCTATCGATAAAATGGACATAGCCAGAAGCAATGCCATCTTCGAGTGACATCGAGGGAAGCGTGAGCTCGTTATCCAAGTATTGAAGTTGATAGAGGATATCATTTACACGATGGGGTGGCATCTGAGCACCATCGCGTCCATATACCTTATAGCCATTATAATTGGCTGGATTGTGACTGGCGGTAATCATGATCCCTGCAGCTGCCTTTAAATGACGAACCGCGTAAGAGAGCATTGGAGTAGGACGTAGGGAAGGATACAGGTAAACGTTAATCCCATGAGTAGCCAGGGTTCCAGCAGCTTCTGCGGCAAATTCAGGGGATTGATGTCGGGAATCATAGGCAATGGCGACTCCGCGTAGGCGATCTTGCTTGGATAAGGTACGAGCAAGCCCTGTGGTTACACGACGAACCGTATAACGATTCATACGATTAATTCCAGGGCCAATGAGACCGCGCATGCCTGCTGTACCAAATTCCAAATGTTTGTAAAAGGCGTCTTCTTTCGCCTCATCGGATAGCAAGTGCAGTTCCTGCAAAAGCGCTGGCTCTAATCCGGGATGATTACTCCAGCGAAGATAGTGTTCATTCATAGGTGTTCACCTCACCTGATTGGTTTTTCGTTCGATTCTTCCGTAGAATAATGCCAGTTTATTTATTGAATATGAACGAAATGAAAGGCACTCGGCATTTAATGAGAAACAAATGAGAAATTCGTTGACGGAGCAGGATTTTAGATCTGCTTGACGTATACGAAAAAAGTGAATCCAGCCTCTATAAGGGGGAAAAGGATGTGACTCCAATGCCCCGTACCATGCAAACGGGTAGTTTTCGATGGATGAAATCCATCAATAAATCGATTATTCTTAACGTGATTCGGGAAAAGGGGCCAATTCCTCGAGCTGAAATCGCAAAGGTGACGCAATTAACCCCGCCTACAGTGACCAATATCGTAGGGGAATTACTCGATGCTGGGATCGTGGTAGAAAGTGACTTAGGAGAATCTACCGGTGGTAGAAAACCGATCTTATTACGGATTAATGCATCGGCTTTTAGTGTAATTGGTGTTTATGCGGGAGTGGATAAAATCCGGGCGATGTCCGCTGACCTTGATGGTAATTTAGAGGGAGAAGCTGAGGTGCCAATACCTCCAAACCCGGATCGATCGTTTTACATCCGATCCATTATTGATACTATTCACCAATTGGCGGCACCGATCCATCATAGTGGTCGGCCTCTTCTTGGAATTGGGGTAGGGATGAGTGGTTGGGTCGATCACGAACAAGGAATTTCGCTTTCGTGTCCTAGTTTGAATTTACGGAATATTCCTCTTCGTGATCTTTTAGAGCGAGAATTTTCCGTCCCAGTCGAGGTAGAAAACGGAGTTAGAACCTTGGCGATGGGGGAAAGTTGGTTTGGTGAAGGTAGAGAAATTGCTGACTTTATCTGTGTGCACATTGGAAATGAAGTGAACGCAGCCTTTGTAAAGGAACATAGCCTGGTCTATAGTCCCTCTTTTACCGCAGGGGAGTTAGGTCATACCACTGTGGATATTGAAGGACCATTGTGTGGGTGTGGGAATCGAGGATGTCTCGAGGTTTTTGGTTCAAGTGTTGCGATGGTTAGACGTGCCCAAGAAGGATTAGATCAGGGGGTTATTTCTTCCTTGAACCACCATGAAGGACCGCTATCGGAGAGGGTGCTTTTTGAAGCCGCACGTGAGGGAGATGAATTTGCACGTGCCGTATTAGTGGATACGGGACGATACTTAGGGATCGGGCTAGCCAATATTGTTAATCTGTTTAATCCTCGACGGATTATCTTATGTGGCGATCTAATTTCTGAAGTCCCGTATGTTTTACATTCGTTACAGGAAACGGTCGAGCAAAGAGCTCTCGCAACACCTGTTGCTGATGTGACGATTGTTCCTGCTGGACTTGGTAGAAATGGAGGACCGATGGGGGCGGTTACTCTCGTACTCATGAAGCTTTTCCAACCCCAGCATTGAACGACTACCACCTGTAGAGGTAGTAGATTCCTGCGAAACACCAGTCTACTGACTCGTTATCTTAGCAGGCTCTACCCGCAGTCCCTGCGGTG
Source organism: Marininema halotolerans (assembly GCF_900116235.1). Lineage (GTDB taxonomy): Bacteria > Bacillota > Bacilli > Thermoactinomycetales > DSM-45169 > Marininema > Marininema halotolerans. The sequence continues at coordinate 95,509 of NZ_FPAA01000003.1, forward strand.
AAAACGTAAGATGCTCTGTTATGCTCCCTACTTTAGCTTGGTTTTCGCAACTTCGGTGAGCTGGGTGGTTGAAGATTTTACGTTGCAGACCATTCCCTGCAACAACACTATATCTCCAGTTTTCAAAGAGCGATCATGGTTCTTTCTATCAAAACCATGTCAGACTTACGTGAGGGAAAAACACCTTCCCTCGTCTGACGCGCCGATACATCCTCCACTTATAGAAGATGGGAGTATTCTCAGCGCAATTAAGTTAAATCTTGTAGTGGGATCCATTGTTGCCCTTCATTGCTCGTATGATTTCGGTATTTTATGAGATACCCTGTTATACGAATGGTGAAGGGTTTTTGTTATGATCCTTTAGATTAGGGATTTATTGGAATAGAAAAAAGCTTGCTCGTTTTGTCTTGTTCTCCTATAATTGAAGATGCATATTGAAAACGCTGTCAGTCGACCGGAGACGAGGAGAGGTCGTACTGCCCAATGGGTCCCTTAAATGTGATCACCTTGGAGCAGTGCGGCTTTTTTGCTACGGTGACTGGTAGTTATTTTAAAAGTTGGATATGAAAGGGAGTGCGATGATTGGATAGGAAGCTACGCGGTGAAATGCTATCGGAATTCCTTGGGACCTTTATGCTGATCTTTATTGGTTGTGGCACAGTGGCTGGTTTAGTCCTCAACAAAGTTCAACTTGGACAATGGGAGATTTCATTAATCTGGGGATTGGCAGTTTCGATGGCGATTTATGTAACAGGCGCCATTTCTGGGACTCATATTAATCCGGCAGTAACCATTGCTAATGCAGTTTTTCGTAATTTCCCTGCTAAAAATGTAATCCCTTACATTGTATCGCAAGTAGCAGGGGCTTTTGCAGGAGCGGCTGTTGTTTATGGAATCTATCGCAAAGCGTTTCTCCAGTTCGAAGATGTTCATCACATGGTTCGAGGTGCTGCAGAAAGTGTAAAAACAGCGGGCATCTTCTCTACCTATCCAGCTGCATTTTTAAACAACTGGGATGCATTTATCGTAGAGTTTTGTATTACAGCATTCTTACTCGTCGTTATTCTTGGTGTAACGGATGACCGGAATCCACTCTTTGAGCAATTGAAGAATATTGGTCCAATCTTGATTGGTCTGACGGTAGCCATTATTGGGGGCTCTTTTGGTAACTTGACGGGCTTTGCTCTCAACCCAGCACGTGACTTTGGTCCCAAGCTATTTGCTTGGATGGCTGGTTGGGATTCAGTCGGATTACCAGGTCCCGGTGGCTATTTTTGGGTGCCGATTATTGCACCGATTCTAGGCGCGTTGGCAGGGGCGCTCATCTATGATTTAATGGTACGGCGTTATCTTGCTCAAAGTGAAACACCTGTGGGTCAGGTGAAAAAGTAACAAAAACCATGCGCAGTTTATAAGAAAATGTGCTAACATAAACTGGATATGGAAATTGGGTAATGAGGAATATCCCTTCCTATTTATGAGAAAATCCTTGTATTAAATGAAAAGGGTTACGGAAAATAGGAAGAATGAAATTCGGTGGTATGGGCGTAAGAAACCATCTTAGATCGGAAAAGGGGGAAGGGAAATGAGTAAGGATAAATTGATGTTGGCCATTGACCAAGGGACAACCAGCACGCGAGCCATGCTGTTCAACCGCAAAGGAGATGTACAAGGGGTTAGTCAACAAGAATTTACCCAGTTGTTCCCGGAGCCAGGTTGGGTTGAGCATGATGCAGAAGAAATTTGGCAAAGTACGTTAGACGTCCTTAACGGGGTATTTGAAAAAGAGGAATTTCAACCCGAACAAATCGAAGGGATTGGAATTACGAATCAGCGGGAAACCACGGTTGTATGGGATAAAAATACGGGGAAACCCATTCATAATGCAATTGTATGGCAAAGTCGCCAAACTGCTGGTATATGTGAAGAATTGAAAGAAAAAGGGTTAGAACCTACCTTTCGCGAAAAAACCGGATTGGTCGTCGATGCTTATTTCTCGGGCACTAAAGTGAAATGGATATTGGATCATGTGGAAGGGGCACGAGAAAAAGCAGCAAAGGGTGATTTACTCTTTGGGACCATCGATACCTGGTTGATCTGGAAGTTGACAGGTGGCGCTGTTCATGTAACGGACTACACGAATGCTTCACGTACCTTAATGTATAACATCCATGATCTTGACTGGGATGATGAGTTGTTAAAGCACTTGGACGTTCCTCGTGCGATGCTCCCTGAAGTGGCACCATCAAGTCAGGTGTATGGTCATACGACGAAAGAAATCTTCTTTAACTTGGAAGTTCCAATTGCAGGTGCAGCTGGGGATCAGCAAGCAGCGCTCTTTGGTCAAGCCTGTTTTGATGAAGGAATGGCGAAAAACACCTATGGTACGGGATGCTTTATGCTCATGAATACGGGCGAACGGGCAGTTCCCTCTTCAAATGGTTTGCTGACAACCATTGCTTGGGGTGTTGATGGTAAGGTGGAATATGCTTTAGAAGGAAGTATTTTTATCGCAGGTGCTGCAATTCAATGGCTTCGGGATGGGTTAGAAATTCTAGAGAATGCAGCGGATTCTGAAGAAATGGCTCGTAACCTTTCTTCCAATGAAGGGGTTTATCTTGTGCCTGCCTTTGTTGGTTTAGGTGCCCCTTATTGGGATCAAGAGGCGAGAGGGGCGATGTTCGGGTTGACGCGTGGGACAACACGTGATCACTTGGCACGCGCAGCATTAGAATCCCTGGCTTATCAAACCCGGGATGTTTTAACGGCAATGGAGCAAGATTCTACGATTCACCTGACTCAACTGAATGTGGATGGTGGTGCAGCACTCAATGGCTTCCTGATGCAATTCCAGTCGGATATTCTACATGTTAATGTAGAACGTCCAAAAGTGACAGAAACCACAGCTCTTGGCGCAGCTTACCTTGCAGGTCTTGCAGTCGGATATTGGAACACGAAAGATGAGATCCGTGAAAACTGGGCGATTGATGCAAAGTATAAGCCTGAAATGGAAGAAGAAAAGCGTGAATCCCTCTATAAAGGTTGGAAAGATGCGGTCTCCCGTACCATGTCTCGTTAAGGGGTTTCATTTCCCCAGAAAAAGGTGTACAATAACGATAGGTTTTACATGAAAATTGGATGAAAAGCATGGGACTGGAGATAATAAGAGAGTCCCTCACCCGGGTGGATAACTACCATAGGTGGGGACTCTTTTTGTATTTTTTAGGAAGGGGTCACATAATATGGGTGGTTTTAAGCAGGCGATTCAACAATGTCCAGTGATTGCTGCTGTAAGAAATGAAGAGGATTTAACGTTTTTGAAAGATGCGCCGCCAACCGTTTGTTTTCTACTATCAGGGGAGATCAATACATTAAAGCAAGCCGTGGATCAAGTGAAAAAAATGGGAAAGCTAGTCTATGTACACTTGGATCTTGCACAAGGGCTTGGCAATGACCGTGCGGCCTTGAAGTATTTGAAAAGGGAGATCCATCCTGATGGAATTCTTTCCACACGGACAAACCTGGTACGATTTGCGCGGGAGGAAGGGTTGTTTGCCATTCAGCGCCTCTTTATTCCGGATGGCATGTCAGTGGAAACTGGACAACATCTGCTTAAACAATCCAAGGCGGATGCAACCGAAGTAATGCCGGGTGTGATTCCATCCTGGGTTTTTGATGATCTACGCAAAAAGAATGAAATCCCCATTGTTGCAGGGGGGTTATTGAGGAAAAAAAGGGATGTCGAGTTGGCTCTAAAAAATGGAGCCGATGCTGTGTCAGTCAGTCGAAGAGAATTATGGTCCTATCAGTAAAGGGCGATTGAATATATGATGAAGGGAAGGGACTCATAATGCAATTTTCTGCAAAAAACCGTGCTCGGTTTTTAAAAGAGATGGAAGAAGATGATCAGTTAGATCTCTTGGTTATTGGTGGTGGGATTACCGGGGCAGGTATTGCTTGGGATGCTGCTTCTCGGGGTCTCAAAGTAGGCTTAGTTGAAAAACAGGATTATGCAGGTGGGACATCCAGTCGTTCGACGAAGCTCATCCATGGTGGTTTACGTTATCTCAAACAATTTGAGATTAATTTGGTTCGGGAAGTGGGGCAAGAACGTGCCCTATTATTTGAAAGGGCGCCTCACCTCGTCATTCCACAACCGATGATGCTACCGATTTATAATGGAGGAACATACGGTAAACTTTCTTCCTCCTTTGGATTAGCAGTATATGATCGATTGGCTGGTGTAATTAAGGAAGAGCGCCGTCGAATGCTATCAAAGGATGAGACATTACAACATGAACCCCTTCTTAAAGAGGAGGGTCTTAAGGGCTCTGGTCTTTATGTGGAGTACCGTACGGATGATGCACGCTTAACATTGGAGGTAATGAAGACCGCAGTTACCCTCGGTGCAAAGGCAGTAAATTATGCGGAGGCGGAGTCCTTTATCTATGAGGATGGTCGTGCCGTAGGAGCGCATATTAAAGACTTGATTAGCGGCGAAGGCTATAGCGTAAAAGCGAAGGAAATTGTCAATGCGGCAGGTCCGTGGGTTGATCAATTACGTGAAAAAGATGCCTCCTTATCTGGTAAACGACTACACCTTACCAAAGGGGTCCATATTGTTGTTCCGCAGGAGCGACTCCCCTTAAAACAGCCGATTTATTTTGATGTGCCAGATGGACGAATGATTTTTGCGATTCCACGAGCCGATATCACTTACATTGGTACAACCGATACCAATTATCATGGTCCAATTGGGACACCTACGATGACAACAGAGGATCGCGACTATCTATTAGAAGGGGTTAATGCTGTCTTCCCTGAAGCAAAACTGACGGCTGAAGATGTGGAATCGGGTTGGGCCGGGGTGCGTCCCTTGATTCACGAAGAAGGAAAAGACCCTTCCGAACTATCGCGAAAAGATGAGATTTTCGAATCGAAATCTGGGCTAATCACCATTGCTGGCGGGAAGTTAACTGGATTCCGTAAAATGGCTGAACGGGTCGTTGATCTCGTCTATAAGCGATTGGAGCGGGCAGGTGTGACCTCCTTTGTTCATTGTAAGACGGATCGCCTTCCAATAAGCGGTGGTGGTGAGATGGGGCCCAAAGGGTTTGAGCGTTTTAAAATCGAATGGATTCAACGCTTAATGGATAAAGGGATGGATCGTAAAAAAGCGGAGGAATTAATCTATCTGTACGGACGTCATGTCGATGAAGTATGGCAGCGTGCGAAAGAACAACCTGATAATCTAGAAGAAGCACAGGTTTCTTATGCGATAGAAGAAGAGATGGCAGTCACTCCAGCCGATTATTTGATCCGCCGCACTGGGAATCTTTACTTTAATCGAAAGCATGCCGAAAAAATGTTCCCTTCAGTCTTGGCTTGGATGGGTCAAATGCAAGAATGGGATGGTGAAACCATCGAAAAATACCGACGTGAGATGGAAGAAGAAATGGCACATACCCATCCCCAGGCTAAATAAAATGAGGGTTGATCCTTAAAAAAAACACAGACCCCAAGGGTCTGTGTTTTTTTTAAGATGTATGGGTAATATATGGGTGAGGATGGAAAAATATCTTTTGACAGAGGTTTTCCATCTAGCTACAATATAGAAAGTCTACAATTTATTCAAGCAGTGATATCTGTTTGGAATTGATTGATTATTCTTTTTCAATGGAGAGAGGAGAAGTTCCTGAATGGATTTATTTAGAAAACGTAGTATTAATGAGCTATTACAACATAGCCAAAAAGGAAATCATTTAAAACGTGATTTAGGAACTTGGGATCTCACCCTGTTGGGGATTGGAGCGATCATTGGTACAGGGATCTTTGTTTTGACAGGAGAAGGTGCTGTAACGGCAGGCCCTGGTCTAATTCTTTCCTTTGTTATCTCTGCGATTGCCTGTGGGCTTTCTGCTTTGGCATATGCCGAATTTGCTGCTCTGGTTCCGATCTCAGGATCCGCATACACGTATAGTTACGCAACATTAGGCGAGTTTATTGCCTGGATTATTGGTTGGGACTTGGTCCTTGAATACTTGTTAGCGGCCAGTACCGTATCCGTAGGCTGGTCCGGATATTTTCAAAATTTGCTTGAAGGGTTATTAGGTTGGAAACTGCCAGTAGCACTGACGGCTGCCCCAGGAGGAGAAACAGAGGGTGCACTCTTTAATCTCCCCGCTTTTTTAATTCTGATGATTATCACATTCTTACTTTCACGGGGTATTTCAGCTTCCAAACGAACCAATAACGTGATGGTTGTAATCAAAGTAAGTGTTGTGCTTCTCTTCATATTTGTAGGGATCAATTATGTGAAGCCGGAACATTGGCAGCCCTTTTTGCCTTTTGGTGCCTCCGGTGTAATGAATGCTGCAGCGATGGTTTTCTTTGCCTATATCGGCTTTGATGCAGTAGCGGCTGCGGCTGAAGAAACCAGGAACCCAGCGAAAGATTTACCAAGAGGTCTCATTCTCTCCCTCGGTATCTGTACTCTTCTGTACATTATTGTGACGGGGATTATGACTGGCATTGTTCCCTTTATGGACTTCAAAGGAGTTAATCATCCGGTATCCTTGGCCCTCCAAGTGGCCGGACAAGACTGGATGGCAGGGGTTGTTGATTTAGGAGCGATTCTTGGGATGACCACGGTGATGCTTGTGATGCTGTATGGTCAAACCCGTATCTTCTTTACCATGTCACGTGATGGATTATTGCCTCGTCGCTTTTCCTCCGTGCATCCAAAATATCAAACCCCCTTTGGTGCAACCTGGTTCCTGGGAACCATTGGTGCGTTAATTGGTGGATTGGTTCCCCTCGATAAATTGGCTGAGTTAGTAAATATCGGGACTTTGGCAGCCTTTACCCTCGTTTCCATCGGGGTGCTCATCTTACGGAAAACACAACCTAATTTAAAGCGTCCTTTCCGTACCCCCTTTGTACCGGTGGTGCCCCTTGGAGCCATTGCCTTCTGCGTCTTCTTGATGAGCAGACTGAAAGCCATTACCTGGGCGGCGTTCTTAATTTGGCTGGTGATCGGCCTCATCATTTATTTCACCTACTCCAGACGAAATAGTACACTCAATCAAGATTAAGTGATTAAAAATAGGAGGCTGTCGAGACATTCGGCAGTCTTTTTGTATGAAAGGCACTCATTATGTTGATTCAAATCTTTCTAGAACGAGCAAAAGACTTTTCATGTGATTTCTTTTAAAATGGGGATGTGACTCCAATTGGGATGGAGATAAAGAGGAGAGAGGGTTTAAATGCAACGCTCCTGGATAGGCATGGATATACTCTTTTACGTCCTATTTCCGCTAATCATTTGGTATATGGGAAGAGAATGGGTAGGCGACTATGTGAGTATGTTGCTGACTACGGTTCCTGGGATCATCTATACTACGATTCGTTTCCTTGTTACGCGTCAATTTAATGTGACCGGTATGGCATTGATGATCCTGATGATCGTAGGATCAGTGATTGACCTTTTGTCAGGAAGTGCCTTGCAAATGATGTGGAATGATGTTTGGTATGGATTGATTTTAGCGGGGTTACTCTTAGGGTCCATTCTGATAGGAAAGCCGGTTGGCTATTATTTCATGTTGGATATTTCTGCTTATTTCGGATATCAACGAGAATGGATCAAGGAAATGCTTCATCATAAAAGAGCATTTTCGTTGTTGCAATTATTGACGCTCCTTTATGGTATAAAACAAGGGAGTTCCTCTCTTGTGAAGGCTTGGATGATCGACCACTTTGGTGTTGATGGATTTAATCAAATTTTACTCGTCATGAAAGGATGGGGGTGGATGTTTTCATTGCTGATTAGCTATATCATCTACCGTCTTTTTCGACTGATCGCATCCCTCGCTGCTGAAAAACAACCGCTGACTTCGAAGTATTAAAAGGATTGCTTCCTTCCTGGAAAAGAGAAGAAAGGAATTCGGAAGGGATTCATCTGACGTCGCTTTATTCCCCAACTTGTTAGCCTGAGCTGTTTCATTTAAAATGGGTGCATGACAACAACTACTATCCGAAGCATGACAGGTTATGGACGTGGAGAGGTAACTCAACAAGGGGTTCGTATTGTTGTGGAAATTAAAACGGGTAACCACCGGTTTCAAGAGCTGGTTCTTCGTATGCCGCCGGGTTGGCTTAGTTTAGAGGATGCTGTGAAAAAAGTGGTTCAACCGGTAGTTCGTCGTGGCCGTGGGGATATCTTTGTGCATGTGGAGGGCATGGAACAACTTCCTCGAACCTTTTCGATAGACTGGGGGCTTGTTGATTCGATTGTCCAGTCCACTACCGAATTAAACCAACGGTATGGGATCGCAACGACTTTATCGGCGACGGAATTACTTCAGCTACCTGAGGTGTTAAAGGTTGAGGAGGCACGGTTCGAAGTACAATCCTTACAAGCGCCTTTGTTGGAGGCGGTACAGTCAGCTTGTGAGCAACTTTCCATGATGCGCAGACGAGAAGGGGAGGCGCTCTATCATGATTTGCTTGAGCGTTCTAAGTTACTTCAACAGTATTGTGAAGCAATCCAAGAACATGTCCCCAAAGTGGTTCTAGCTTATCAAAATCGATTGGAAAAGCGAATGAGTGAATGGCTAGATCATGAAGGTTGGATGGACCGAATTCGAGGAGAAGCCGTTCTTTTTGCCGATAAAGTCGATATTGAAGAGGAACTTACACGCCTTCACTCACATCTTGATCAAGTGTATCGTGCTTTAATCGACTCAAAGGAACCAGTAGGAAGACGACTTGACTTTTTATTGCAAGAAATGAACCGTGAGGTTAACACAATTGGTTCCAAGGCAAATGACGCTCAAATAGGGGCTTTTGTCGTTGAATGTAAGAGCGAAATGGAAAAAATGCGAGAACAAGTGCAAAATATCGAGTAAAGAGGTTATAATGAGATGAATATGGTTCTTCTACCCGAAATACAGGTCAAGGAGCATATTCATTAAAAGATAGACATCTCTTACTAGCACCCATGCAACGAGGGGGTACTCCCGGTTGAGTATTAAGCTGATTAATATTGGTTTTGGTAACATTGTGTCTGCAAATCGGATTATATCCATTGTGAGTCCTGATTCTGCACCAATCAAGCGGATTATTACAGAGGCGAGAGACCGAGGCGTTTTAATCGATGCCACCTATGGACGGCGCACGCGCGCAGTGATTATCACAGACTCCGATCACGTTATCCTTTCTGCTGTGCAACCGGAGACGGTGGCACATCGACTTGCAAGCAAAGATCATGCAGAGGAAATGGTAGACTAGAAGGGGAGCATGATGGGCATTCATTCAAAGAGAAAAGGATTATTGATTGTACTTTCTGGGCCTTCGGGTGCAGGAAAGGGCACCGTTTGTAGTGCCCTTCGCACTTTTGCTCCAGAGTTGGTCTACTCCGTGTCGGCAACCACCCGCAAACCGAGAGAAGGAGAAGTGGATGGGGTCAATTATTTTTTCAAATCTCGGCAAGAGTTTGAGGGGATGATTGAAGAAGACCAGCTTTTGGAGTGGGCTCAGTACGTAAACAATTACTATGGCACTCCCCGGGAATTTGTGGAGGAGCAACTGGAGCAAGGAAAAGATGTCCTGCTAGAGATTGAGGTGCAGGGAGCAAAACAAGTGAAAAAACGTTTTCCGGAGGGAGTCTTTATTTTCCTCCTCCCCCCTTCTTTAAAGGAATTGGCTTCTCGAATTCGAGGGCGAGGTACGGAGACGGAGGAAGTCGTTCGCCACCGGATGTCGGCTGCCGAGCAAGAACTAGGAGAAGTGGAATATTACGATTATGTGGTAGTTAATGATCGTGTTGAGGACGCCTGTGATCGCGTACGCTCGATATTAACTGCTGAGCATTGTCGGCGGGATCGTTTTATCAATGATCAACCTGATTGGTTGGAGGGAATGTAAAATGCTATATCCATCGATTGACAAGTTAATGGACAAAGCCGATAGTAAATACACCTTAGTTATCCTCGCTGCAAAGCGAGCCCGTGATTTACTAGAAGGCGCGGAAAGTAATCTACCTGATCTGCATTCCAGTAAAAATGTAGGTGTCGCATTGGAAGAGATCGTGGCAGAAATCTTGGTACCACCAGAGTCCAACGCGAAAAAGATAACAACCTGAAGGGGTTGTTATTTTTTTCGGAGAGGAGAAGAGCCATATGAAGGGGAAGCGAATTGTAGTGGGAGTGAGTGGTGGGATTGCTGTCTTTAAGGCAGCAGGGTTGGTTAGTAAACTGACTCAGGCTGGGGCAGAAGTACGAGTCATTTTAACGGAGTCGGCCAGTCGCTTTGTGACTCCACTTACCTTCCAAACGTTATCTCGTCATCAGGTATCCATGGACACCTTTGATGAACAAGATCCCGAGAAGGTTACCCATATCGATTTAGCTGATCATGCTGATCTTTTTTTAATTGCCCCGGCGACTGCCAATGTGTTAGCCAAGGCGGCCCATGGTATCGGTGATGATATGTTAACGACAACCTTATTGGCGACACAAGCACCCATTATGGTCGCGCCAGCGATGAATGTTCATATGTATGAAAACCCCATTGTACAAGAGAATATGTGTAAATTGGATCGCTTTGGGTGGCATTTTATCGAACCAGGATCTGGGCAATTAGCTTGTGGTTATGTGGGGCGTGGGCGATTGGAAGAACCTGAAACAATTGTACAAGTCGTCGCGGACTTCTTTGCAGCACAGGATCAGCAAAGAGTGCTAGCAGGGAAAAGGGTTCTTGTGACAGCAGGGCCGACCCGTGAAGCAATCGATCCCGTGCGCTATATCAGCAATCGCTCATCTGGAAAGATGGGATATGCAGTCGCGGAAGCTGCAATGGAGGCAGGGGCATCTGTTAAACTGATCAGTGGCCCCACCTTCCTCGATGCTCCTTCAGGGGTCGAACGGATTAATGTAACAAGTGCAAAGGAAATGTACGATGCGGTGATGGCGGATTTAGAAGATGCGGATATCATTGTGAAGTCGGCCGCGGTGGCTGATTATCAGCCTATAAATATAGCGAAGCAAAAAATAAAAAAAAGTGGCGATGAGATGACCCTTCACTTGGTAAAGACCCCTGACATTGCGATGGAGGTGGGTCGACGAAAGAAGGGACAATTTTTTGTTGGCTTTGCTGCAGAAACAGAGAATGTAGAAGAACACGCACAGAGTAAGCTAGCACGTAAAGGAATGGATTTGATCGTTGCCAATGATGTATCGCAACGGGGTGCCGGTTTTGATGGCGATACGAATGCGGTAAAAGTATTTGATCGTTACGGTGAAGTGCTTCAGCTTCCCCTTGTCTCAAAAAAAGAGGTAGCCAAGCAACTCATCGCTTTAATTGCGAAACGATGGAGTCAGGATGAAAGAAACTAGAAGGATCGCAGCTGTCTATGTTGATGTAGCCGCTCAAGGGACTGATCGTGTATTCGACTACCTTATACCCGAAGAAATGATTGAGGAAGTAGCGATCGGGAGCCGTGTACAGGTTCCCTTTGGTCCCCGTAAATTATTAGGGTATGTCGCGGGTTTCCCTACGATAACGAATGCGAAGCGATTAAAATCCATTCTTCACGTGATGGATTTAACGCCTCCATTAACCCCAGAACTAGTGGGGTTAGCTGAATGGATTGCGCAGACATGGCTGTGTCCAGTGATCAGTGTGTTACATGGAATGGTGCCGGCGGTATTAAAGGGACGTTACCGGCGTATGATTTTTCTACCTAATGGTGCATCAAAACAGGTGAAAGAGCTTGTTGATGAAGGTGAAGAGCGTTTATATGCTTACTTACAAGAGAAGGTTGAGATTACAGAAGAAGAAGCATTGACCATTCCTGGCGTTACGCGCACTTTACTGCGGATGTTGATTGAAGAGGGGCGAATCCAATCGGATATTCGAATTGGAGACCGGATTACAAGGAAAACACGGACATGGGTGATACCGTTAGTCGCAGAGGATGCATTAATGGCTGCGGTAGAAACGCTTCCTCCTCAAGCATCGCGGCAGAAGGATGTTTTGACGTTTATACAAACCCATCCAGAAGGAATCCCTTTGCAGACCCTTTTGTCGCAGCTACAAGTTTCCCGCTCAGCAATTGATCGATTAGTGGAGAAGGAATTATTAAAGCGAGAGGAACGTGAAGAGTATCGTGATCCTTACGCTCATCGCTCCTTTGCGCCATCCACCCCTTGGAAACTTACCGATGAACAACAGTGTGCCTTTGACGCGATCGTAACCCCTATGAAAGCGAAACGATATCATTCGATCTTACTCCATGGAGTCACCGGAAGTGGGAAGACTGAGATCTACCTACAAGCCATTACTGAAACCCTCAACATGGGGAGACAGGCGATTGTTCTTGTACCAGAGATCTCCCTTACCCCGCAAATGGTCGAACGATTTAAAGGGCGTTTTGGCGATCGGGTTGCTGTATTGCATAGTGGATTATCCCAGGGAGAACGGTTTGATGAGTGGCGCAGAATTCGTGCAGGAGAAGTTGAAGTTGCGATTGGAGCACGGTCGGCAATCTTTGCTCCCTTTGTGAATATTGGGCTCATTATTATTGATGAGGAACATGAAACTTCCTATAAGCAGGAGGAGACACCACGCTATCATGCCCGAGAAGTGGCAAACTATCGGTGTCATACTCACCAGGCTGTATTAGTCATGGGTACAGCGACCCCTTCTGTGGAAACCTACTATGGAGCGCGTACTGGAAAATACGAGTGGATCACCATGAATGAACGTGTTCAGGGTCGTCCCTTTCCGCCAATGGATGTGGTCGATATGCGACAGGAGCTTAGAGGGGGGAATCGCTCTATTTTTAGTCATCCCCTTAAAGAGGCTCTCGTTCAGTGTGTTGATCGTGGAGAACAGGCTGTTCTGTTTCTAAACCGTCGAGGTCACTCAACGTTTGTGCTATGTCGGGAATGCGGAAAGACCGTAGACTGCCCTCATTGTGATATTTCCTTGACCTATCATCGAACGAATGGAACGTTGCGTTGTCATTATTGTGGTTATACCGAGCACGTACCTAAGGAATGTCCTTCATGTACCAGCACGCACATTCGATATTTTGGTACTGGAACACAACGGGTGGAAGAGGAGTTAGCCCGGGTGTTACCAGGGATGCGGACCATTCGAATGGACGTGGATACAGTTAGCCGAAAAGGAGCTCATGAACGACTTCTTCATGCCTTTGGAGAAGGGAAGGCGGATGTTTTACTAGGTACACAGATGATTGCAAAGGGACTTGATTTTCCCAAGGTCACATTGGTTGGTGTGATTGCGGCAGATACGATGTTGCATCTACCGGACTATCGATCGGCGGAGCGTACGTTTCAACTATTGACCCAGGTAAGTGGTCGGGCAGGGCGACACGATGCGCCAGGGAGAGTGGTTGTACAAACCTATACACCCGAGCATTATAGTATTAAAATGGCTTCACGGTATGAAGGTGAACCCTTTTATCGGCAAGAATGCCTTTTGCGAAAGCAGCATCGCTACCCTCCATTTTGTGAAGTTTTTCAAATTCGAATGAGTCATCCTGATCGCGCATCATTGATGGAGTTGGCCCATCAAGTGGTGAGGGATATTCGACCGTTGCTACCAGAGAAAGCTGAACTTTTGGGGCCAGTACCTGCACCGATCCCCCGGATAAAGGACCGTTATCGGGTTCAAATGTTAATCAAAGTAACTGGGCAAATTGATGGGAAAAGCAAGTGGATGCAAACATTACGAAATTTGCGTACGGCGTATGCGGATAACCATTTGCGAATCGGTGTGGATCGTGAAGGTTTTTAAAGCGATTTATAGATAAAAGGTTGTTGTTAGAACATTGCAGGAGGGGATACGAATGGCGATCCGAAAAATCGTAAAAGTACCAGACCCAATTCTAAAAGAAAAAGCAAGCGAAGTGACTAAATTTAACGCGCGACTTCACAAATTGTTAGATGATATGGCCGAAACAATGTATGATGCACCTGGGGTAGGTCTTGCAGCACCGCAAGTGGGTATTTCAAAACGTGTAATCGTGCTTGATGATGGAGAAGGACTGATTGAAGCGATTAATCCCGTGTTGTCCAATCAGACAGGCGAGCAAATTGAGCCGCCGGAAGGATGCCTAAGTATCCCCAATTTGTTGGGAACAGTCCGTCGTGCTGAGCGAGTGCGGGTCAAGGCGCAAGATCGACATGGGAAACCGTTTGAAAAGGAAGTGGATGGTTACCTTGCCCGAATCTTTCAACACGAAGTGGATCATTTAGAGGGTGTTCTGTTTACTGATATTGCTGATCGAGTGTTTGATCCACGGGATGAAGGGGAGTGATTCCAATGGATCAGATACGAATCGTGTTCATGGGCACACCTGACTTTGCTGTTCCTTCCCTCGAGGGACTGATGAAGGCAGGGGGGAATGTGGTGGCTGTAGTTACTCAGCCCGATCGTCCTCGTGGACGAAAAAGAGAGCTTACACCTTCTCCAGTGAAACGTGCGGCGGAGCAATGGAATCTTCCTGTGTTACAACCGGAAAAGTTAAGGGAACCGGATGCCTTAGCTGAATTACTTGCATATAAGCCTGATTTGATTGTGACAGCCGCTTATGGTCAACTCTTGCCAAAAGCGTTATTAGATGTACCGCGCTTAGGGTGCATCAATGTACATGCTTCGTTGTTACCGAAATATCGGGGAGGAGCACCGATTCACCATGCGTTAATTAATGGAGAGAAGGAAACTGGCATTACCATTATGTATATGGTAGAAGCATTGGATGCAGGGGATATTCTTAGTCAAGAACGCATGGTCATTGATGAATCGGATGATGTGGGTACACTCCACGATAAGTTATCTCACGTGGGAGCAACTCTGTTACTCAAGACGATTCCTCAGCTTCTCTCTAATGAAATTAAGGCACGGCCTCAAGATCCACAGGAAGTCACTTATTCGCCGAATATTCGTCGAGAGGATGAGGCGATACAGTGGGAGAAAAGTGCGAAACAAATTGCGGATCAAGTGCGTGGGTTACGACCATGGCCGGTGGCATATACCCTGTGGGATGCGAAGCCGTTAAAGATCTGGCGTGCCCATGTATTAGATGAGTCCTGCACAGAATCTCCTGGCACCGTCCTCCGTTCGGGTCCTAATGGGATTGCAGTCGCAACAGGTAAAGGGGTTCTGGTCATCACGGAATTGCAGCCAGCAGGCAAAAAAGCGATGACAGCAGAACAATTGTTAAGAGGACGTTCAATTGAACGAGGCACACGTTTGGGGGATGGATGATGGGTCGTCAACAAAAAACAGCTAGAGAGGTTGCCTTAGATATCCTCATTGATACAGAAGAGCGTGGCGCATATAGCAATCTGCTTTTAAATGATCGCTTAAAAAAAAGCAAATTAACGGATACCCGTGATCGTGGATTGGTAACCGAGTTGGTGTATGGTACCATTCAGCGCCGTAATACCCTTGACTGGGTTTTAAACACCCTCGTGAAAAAAGGGGTTTCTTCCATAGAGCCATGGGTTCGTCAGTTGTTACGGATGGGGATCTATCAACTTCGTTATCTCGATCGTATCCCCTCACGAGCAGCAGTTCATGAGACAGTAGACCAAGCCAAAAGTAGAGGCCATAAGGGCATTGCTGGACTGGTCAATGGCGTTATGAGGGGCTATTTGCGTCGGGAGAGGGAGTGGGATCTCCCTTCTTCGACACAAGACATTCGGCAACTAGCACTTCTCTATTCTCATCCAGAGTGGATGGTTCGTCGTTGGGTAGAGGTATACGGTGTAGAGACTACCACCGCCCTATTAGCCGCAAACAATGAGCCACCTACCATTTCGTTACGTTTCAATCCTCTGAAGACCGACCGTCAATCGTTAATTCATTTCTTGCAAGAAGAATATCCGGAAGCTGAGGTTACTCCATCAACCATCGCTTCCCAGGGGGTTATTTTCCGTGGGGGAGGAAACCCTGCCTTACATTCTCGTTATCGTGAGGGTTGGTATTCGATTCAGGATGAGAGCTCGATGATCGTATCGGAAGTCGTTGATCCTCAGCCTGGAGAACGAGGTTTGGATGGCTGTGCTGCGCCTGGAGGTAAAACAACCCACCTTGCTGAACGGATGAAAAATGAAGGGGCAATACTTTCTTGTGATATTCATGGGCATAAGGTTGCGTTGATTCGTGAGAACCTCGATCGACTTGGACTAACGATGGTTGAGACAAAAGAAATGGATCTTCGTGAGTTGCCAGATAAGGTGGAGCACCCCTTTGATTTTGTATTACTGGATGCACCCTGTTCAGGCTTGGGAGTCATTCGAAGAAAACCCGATATTAAATGGTCCAAGGAAGTGTCAGAGATAGAGGGTTTAATTCAATTGCAGGCGGAGTTATTGGATGCAGCTGCAAATTTGGTTGCCCCGAATGGGGTGCTCGTATATAGTACCTGCACCATCGAGCCAAGAGAAAATGAAGAACAAGTTCGTGCTTTTTTGGCACGGAATGAGAGCTTTCAATTGGATGATCACATCGAAGAGAGACTATCTACACCTGTGAAGAATCAAGCGCTGATCCAAAAGGGACGGTTACAAATTCTTCCCCATCATTTTCATAGTGACGGGTTTTTCATTACTCGGATGGTACGGAAGGAAAAATGATACAACTTCAATTGAAGATGGTGATAAGTGATTATGGATGCGGCATTTATATTCAAAATCATTATTGATAAGCCGTGGTTAGCCTATACACTCCTAGGGTTTTGCATGCTTTTATCCCTTATTATTTTATGGCGAGCCAAAAACGGTGACTCTCTTTCCTTTCTTGGTCTGCATCTTCAATCGGATAAAGGACGCAATCAATTAGAAAATCGCTATACACACATGCGAGAAGAAAGTAAACAAAAATCCTATGTGATACAATCCCTGACGACTCTTGCTGCTGAGATTGGAGAGTTAATCGCGCTATACGATCAAAAGATCGATTCCACACACTTAGAAAATCAACGGCGACATATTTATACCTTCCTTCTATCGTGTGTGGTTGCCGTAATGGCAGGTAAAAAAGCGAATAATCCCAAAGTATGTATATTTATTGATGCAGGAGAAGGCAACTTACGTGTGCATGAGGCGGCAACGCATAGCCCAAGTGGTATGAGAAAACTTCGGCTTTCAATTGCAGACTCTGCAGCGGGTTATACATATCATACGGGAGAGATTTTTTTCTCTGGGCAAATCCATACTCCTGGTAGTCGTTTTCGGGTTCATCCAAAGGCGCAAACCATGTATAATTCCTTGATTTGTGTTCCGATCAAATTAGGAGAGAAGGTCCTTGGAGTCCTTAGTGTAACGGGTGATGAAGAACGATCCTATACAGAGGGGGAGAAAGAAATCCTCAATGCATTTGCGAGTGTCGTTTCTCCATTGCTCGCCAGAGAGCTACAATATAAACCCACCTTTGCTTTTCCATCAAAGGAGTCTTTCTCCACCTAATCGATCAACATGGGCATGTGCTGATGAATTTATCCCCATCATTTTCATTTCTCCTAAGTGAATGTAGGGTTCATGATCATGGTACGGTCACCCAGAAGAGGGTGGCTTTTTTGTTGTTCATTTTTTAGGAAAAAAGAAGGGAGACAGTATGCTTTCTTGTCAATCAGGGGAGTGTAAGATTGTGGTGATGAATCGTGAGAAAACGGATACGTAGACGGCGAGAAAGCCGTAAACAAAACATCCTCCAAAAAAATGCAGAACAAAAACAAAAAGCACATGCCAAAGGGGCTTCCATATCCTCTGATATTGAACCCAATTTGGTCTATTTTGAAACCTTGTTAGGTAAGGAAAGAAGTAGTGATTTAAACGTGCGTCGTTTTACCATTCAATATACGACGGAGCGTAAAGCAGGGCTGATTTATATGGATGGGTTAAGTTTTTGTCCTGGAATTGATGAGTTCTTATTAGAACCTTTGATGTTGATGGGAAGGACCTTGGATGTAAAGAAAGATTTGATGGAATCGGTGATGAATAGCCTCCTGCAACATGGTGAAGTAAAACCGACGGATAACATGGAGAAATTGGTTGACTCGCTATTGTCAGGGGATGTTCTCGTATTTGTGGATGGATATCCAGAAGGCATTGTTGTTGGATTGAAAGGTGCATTACGTAGAGGGGTTGGTGAACCACGCGCAGAGGCAGTCGTACGTGGTTCGCGTGAAGGGTTTGTCGAGGCGATGCGTATCAATACGGCTTTGGTTCGTTGGCGACTACGGGATCCTGATCTACGGATGGTAGGGTTGACAGTGGGAAAGCGAACCAAAACCCCTGCCACTCTGGCTTATATTGAGGGGGTTGCCGACCCGAATCTTGTGCTAGAAGTAGAGAAACGGATTCAAGCGATTAAGATTGATGGGATTTTAGAAAGTGGTTATATCGAGGAAATGATTCAAGATAATAAATGGTCGGTTTTTCCTGTTATCCAAAACACAGAGCGTCCGGATTCGGTGGTGGCTCACCTATTGGAGGGAAAAGTAGCCATTATTGTGGAGGGGACCCCGAATGCTTTGATTGCTCCTGCGGTCTTTACTCAATTTTACTATAGCCCAGATGATTATTACGACCGTTATTTGATCGCTACATTCATGCGCTTTATTCGCTTAATTAGCTTTTTGATTTCGTTATCGTTACCCGCACTTTACATTGCATTTATTTCCTTTCACCCAGAAATGATTCCACCTAAGCTATCTTTAGCAGCAGCTGCTGGACGAGCGACAGTACCTTTTCCATCAATCGTCGAAGCGCTGTTAATGGAGTTAAGTGTGGAGATCTTAAGGGAAGCCAGTATCCGTTTGCCCGGTCCCATCGGGCCAACCATTGGGATCGTTGGTGCGTTAGTCATCGGGGATGCGGCTGTCAGTGCGGGGTTGGTCTCTCCTCTTATGGTGATCGTTGTGGGTTTAACCACGATTAGTTCCTATGCAACTCCCAGCTATAGTGCGGCCATTTCGGTTCGGTTGTTACGTTTTCCAATGATGATTGTTGCAGGGATTTTTGGTTTATACGGGGTGGTGATGCTTTATTTACTGATCCTCCTCCATTTAATTAAATTGCGATCCTTTGATGTTCCATATTTGGCACCCTATACCCCGCTTCGTTTGTCGGATCTTAAGGATAGTTTAATTCGTGTTCCTTGGCCCTATATGAACCAACGTCCTGCTATCTTTCGAACCTCTAACATACAGCGTGAAGAGGATGTGAAATCCGATGGGCAACAACAACAATGATCCTGGCACCGAGGGTACCATTTCGAATTATCAAGTGCATACCTTACTCTTCTCCGCTTTGGTCGGAGTCAGTGTGCTGATGATGCCGCGAAATATTGTGATTGCAAGCCGGACCGATAGTGAGTGGGTCATCTTTATCAGTGGGTTTATCGTCTTGCTATTTGTATGGTTAATTGGTGCTTTGATGAAGAAGTTCCCCCGGCAAAATATTATTCAATTTGCCCAAAGTATGGTGGGGAAAAAGAATCAACGGATCATGGCAAGGATCCTCACTCTACCCTTTGCACTTGCCTTGGCAGGGTTGTGGTTGTGGATGGCGTCGATTGTTACCCGATCCTTTGGTGAAGTGCTGGTTTCCTTTGTGCTACCACAAACCCCGATTGGTGTCTTGATGTTTTCAATAATATTTGTGGCTGCCATCGTGGTGAGCAACCCATTAGTGATCATCGTTCGGATGACTGAATTCTTACTCCCCTTTATTTATATCACGTTGCCGTTGTTGGTGGCTGGGTTGTTGCAAGAAGGAAGCGCACTCAACTTATTACCGTTGTTTCAGGCCGATTGGAAAGAAGTCGCAAACGGTGTCTTTAGTTCATTGCTCTCCTACTCAGGGTTTAGCATCTTGTTTATCTATATGGCTTTTTATCAACAACCAGAAAAGTCGATGCGTACCCATACCATCACAATCATGGTGTGTACTCTATTTTTTTGGTTTGCCATTGTCACTTCCATCGGTGCCTTTGGATCGGCGGAGATCTTTCACCTCCTCTATCCGCCATTAGAACTGGTTAAAGTAACATCCTTTCCAGGTCAAGTGCTCGATCGTTTAGAATCCTTATTTATTGCCATTTGGATGTTGGCGGTATTTACAACCATTATCCTGTTTTTCGGTAGCACGGTTGAAGTCGTAATGAGTTATGTACCCTTTAAAGAAAAGAGACGAGGGTGGGTCACCTTCCTTTTAGCACCGATTTTTTATATCCTTGCGCAATATCCCTCGAACCTTCAGGAGTTAGCGCTGTGGTCCCAGTGGGCTGGAATAGCCGAGATTATTATCACGTTGCTTTTTGTGGCGATATTTTTTATTGTCTGGGCGGTGCGGGAGAGAAAGAAGGGGGAAGACAATGCGACGACGTCACCTTCTTAGGATGCTGCCAATCATATTGATCTGCTTAACCTTGGGAGGCTGTTGGGATTCGCGGGAGATTGAAGACCGCGTATCGGTCATAGCAACAGCGATTGACGAAAAGGATAAAGAGATTGTTCTTAACGTACAAGTACCCATCCCTAAAAACGTAGCCGGATCAGGGAGTCAGGGTGGTGGGGGTGGCAAACCTGTGCAAACCTTTACAGGTCAAGGGATGACGATTTCGGATGCCATTGATGACATTCACTATAAAGCAAATCAACGTGTGTTCTTCGGTAATAATCGCCTGCTGATTATTGGAGAATCATTGGCTAAGAGAGGATTATCAGGCGTATTAGATGCTTTAGGACGAAATCCAGAATTTCGCCGGCGAGAGTTTATTGTTGTTGCGAAGGGAAGAGCTGCTGATTTTATAAAAGCAAAACCAGATCTTGAACAAGTCCCTACTGAGTATGTATTGACGATGCTTCAAAATGGGATTCGTGATGGATTATATATTCAAGAAGGGTTAAATGATTTTTATATTGATCTGACTAACCCAGGGAATCAACCGGTGCTAAATTATATGAGTGTGAAGGGGAAAGATGTAAAATGGTCAGGGATTGCTGTTTTTAAGCAGACTCAAATGAAAGGCATCCTTAATCGAGCAGAAAGCCGATCCGTTCTACAAATCCGTGGTAGGGAGCGAGGAGAAGATATCGATACAGAATGTATTGAAAAGCCAGGGATGATTTCTTTTCGCCCCCGCGAGGTGAAGCGTAAGGTTCGGATTGATAAACGAAAAGGTCATGTTGTCTTTCACATTACCTTGACGGTAAAGGGAGCCATTATTGAAAAAACATGTGATGTAAATGTTGATAACAAAAAGACCTTGGAGGAATTGTCCCATCGCATTGCAAGCAAGTATGAAGAAGGTGCGAGACAAACACTGAAAAAAGTGCAAGGGGTTTTTCGTTCCGACAGTTATCGATTAGGGAATCAAGTACGGGCTTTTCATCCTTCTTGGTGGAAAAACATGAATTGGGGCGATGACTTTGCAAAATCAGAGATATCAATTGATTATAAAGTAATTATTCTTCGTTCAGGGATGAAATCGGGATAAAGTGAACATGTATGACAAAAAAGGTAACCTTAAGGTTACCTTTTTTGTCGCGTCGTATAAAATTCATGGGAAAAGCATAGATTGAGAGAGGACAGGCATGAGATATCAGTAAAATGTGCAGGAATAGGATGATGTTGATGGATACGTGATGAAAAGGGGAAAACGCCCTGTATAGAGCCCTTTTCATTCCGGACACGGACTGATATAATGAGTAAAGTTTTGAGGAATGATTGTATTTTATTTATGCTGGGAGTTTTCTTGTTATGAAGCCTTCTGTATACGACCGTACTCATGAGGAATGGGTAACGTGGATGAAAGAAATGGGAGAGCCTGCTTTTCGAGCTGACCAAGTGATGGATTGGCTCTATAAAAAAAGAGTGGACTCCTTCGATGAAATGAGTAACCTTTCCAAGCGAGTGCGGGAGAGTCTGCATGAGGCATTTCGCTTAGATCCCCTAGAAACTCTTACTGTTCAGGAATCCCGTGATGGGACAGTAAAATTCTTATTTCAATTGCATGATCATCATGCGATTGAAACAGTGATTATGCAACATAATTACGGGAATAGCGTTTGTGTAACAACGCAAGTCGGTTGTCGAGTGGGTTGTACTTTTTGCGCCTCTACTTTGGGTGGTCTAAAAAGGGATCTGACTACGGGTGAGGTGGTAGCTCAGGTTTTGGCAGCACAAAAATATTTAGACCGCAAGGGTGGTAGTCGGGTAAACTCGGTTGTTATCATGGGGATCGGTGAACCCTTTGAAAATTACGATGCAACCCTTTCTTTTATTCGCGTAATTAATGACACCCACGGTTTAAATATTGGTCAACGACATATTACGGTTTCAACGAGTGGGATTGTTCCTTCAATTTATAAGTTTGCGGATGAAGGACTGCAGGTCGTATTAGCTATCTCCTTGCACGCTCCCAATCAAGAGCTTCGCAGAAAGTTAATGCCTGTCAGTCGGCGTTATCCACTGGAGGAGCTGTTGGAGGCCTGTCAAACCTACTCGGAAAAAACAGGGAGAAGACTTACTTACGAATATGCTTTGATCGGTGGTAAAAACGATCAAGATGAGCATGCCCATGAATTGGGTCAACTGTTAGTAGGTAGTGGGGCTCTTGTTAATTTAATTCCGGTTAACTTTGTACCCGAGCGAAACTACACGCGAACATCTCGTAACCAGATCTTCCGGTTTCAGAAGATCGTTGAATCCTACAAGGTGAATGCAACGATCCGTCGCGAGCATGGTAGTGATATTGATGCCGCCTGTGGTCAGCTTCGCGCGAAGCATATGGATGAGGAAGAGAAAAACGTACCAACTGATTCGTAAAGGAGAACATGGGAAGAGAATGACTCTGTTCTCCAAAATTTAAAGGGCAAGTAAGACTACTTCCTCTCTTCGTAAGTAGCGGTTCCACCGTATAGGTAGGGAAAGGAGTCACCGGAATGGAAAAAGCATGGCATACTCATAATGGACGTGTGCGTGATCATAATGAGGATAGTGTGGGTTTGTTTCAATCGGAGGATGGTGTTCCTGTTGCTGTAATCGCTGATGGTATGGGCGGTCACCAAGCCGGTGATATCGCGAGTCAATCGGTTGTTCGTGTGATCAAGGAGGAACTTCGTACCCTTAAACGAGAGATGGATACTGATAAACGTAGCAAATTAACCAAGAAGGCGGTTGCGAAAGCCAACCGCGAAGTTTATGAGATGTCCTCTAAAAACAACCAATTGAAGGGGATGGGGACCACTACAATTACTGCAGTATTAGGCGATGATGAGATTGTGCTCGCACATATTGGAGACAGCCGCGCTTATCTTCTGCATGATGATGGTCTCTATCAACTAACAGAGGATCATTCCCTAGTGAATGTATTAAAAAAACACGGTGAGATTACAGAAGAAGAAGCAAAGGTTCACCCCCAGCGGAATGTGATTGTCCGTGCAGTCGGTACCAATGAAGAGGTAGAGACCGATATGATTATCACCCCTTGGTATAAGGGGGATATATTAATGATTTGCTCCGATGGCCTCTCCAATATGGTAGAAGTCGATGAAATGGGGACTGTGCTGACCGCTAATCTTCCTCTATCGAAGCAGGCAGATCTCTTGCTAGAACGGGCATTAGACGCTGGAGGAACTGATAATATTTCGATCATCCTAATTAAACACGACGGATCTATTCATTCGAGCAACTAAAACTGAACGGGAGGGTGAGGTGAAATATCCGTGGAAGGCAGAAAGTTAGGCGGCCGGTATGAGATCCTTAGCCGTGTAGGTGGCGGCGGTATGGCCGTGGTATATAAGGCACGCGATGTGTTATTGAACCGCTATGTTGCCATTAAAGTGCTGAATGAGAGTCTCTCTAATGATTCAGAATTTGTGCGAAGGTTTAGTCGTGAGGCCCAAGCGGCGGCTAGTTTGTCACATCCCAATGTAGTGGGTGTTTATGATGTCGGACAAGAAAATCATACCCACTATATCGTCATGGAATACATTGAAGGTCCTACTTTGAAAGAATATATCCAGCAGTATAGCCCACTCACCACAGAAGAGATTGTCTCAATTGCCTCTCAAATCTGTGATGCGTTAGCCCACGCCCATGAAAATGAGATTGTGCATCGGGATGTAAAACCGCATAATATTCTCTTAGGCTATAACGGCCGAGCAAAAGTAACGGATTTTGGGATCGCTCGGGCAACGAGTTCTTCAACGATTACGCAAGCCGGTTCCGTAATGGGATCCGTTCATTATTTTTCTCCAGAACAAGCACGTGGGAGTATGATTAGTGCAAAATCCGATATTTATTCCCTTGGCGTTGTTCTTTATGAAATGGTGACGGGTGAGTTACCTTTTGATGGTGATTCTGCCATCTCTATTGCAATGAAGCATTTACAGGAACCCGCCATCGACCCATCCCAATTAAATCCCAACATCCCTACTCAAATTCGGGATATCATTCTGAAAGCATTGGCGAAGAATCCAGATGATCGATACCCTACCGTACGTGCCATGAAGCAAGATATCGACTCGGTTCTTCACACAGGAAGCATGATCAATGAACCACGGTTGCGAACCGGGGATGAAGAGGATATGCCGACGAAACCGATTCATGCAGTAAATAATGGGATGGGTGCTGCTTCAAAACCCGACGCAGCAACGCAGCGTTCTCAGGTGGGGCAGGATACCATGGCCAACTTGGAACGACTCCGTAACGTTCCTGCGGATAAAGATAAAACGGTATTGGAACGAACGGTAGTGTGGTTGGAAAATGTTCAAACGAATATGCCCTGGTGGCAAAAGGTCCTCTTTGCTCTTTTTACTTTCGTTGTGATCATTTGTTTGACTGTATTTGGCTTTAATGCTGTTTGGGGTATTTTTAACCAGGGTGCCGAGGTAGAGGTGCCTAATTTAAAAGGAAAAACCGTTGCACAAGCAAAAGTGGCATTAGAGGATAAGGATTTAAAGGCAGCAAAGGTTCAATCCGTGTTTAGTTCAGCACCGAAGAATACAGTTGTTGGTCAAAGCATTGATGCGGGCAAACAGATGGAGAAGGGGTCCGAGGTGGACCTCTTCGTCAGTTCCGGCTCAGAAAAAGGAAAGATGATTGGTACCTTGGGGTTAAAGGCCCCTGCTGCGAAACGGAAACTTCGAGAGATGGGCTTTAGCAACATCAAAATCGCTAAAGAAGGGTATGACTCCAAGTACGGAGAGGGCGAAATATATAAGCAAAGCCCAGATAAAGGTGACTCAGTAAAAACGGATGAAGAGGTTACCTTGTATGTGAATGATAAAAATGGGACAGTAAAGGTTCCTGACTGGATTGGGGAATATCAAAGTAGTTTAGGAGGCAGTGGCCTACGAACCAAATTGATCTTCTGGCCGAAACCTGGCATGTCACGTGGTAAAGTATTTGCTACCGATCCAGCTCCGGGTGAACTTGTTAAACAAGATGGAGTTGTAAAAGTTTGGATTGCGGATACGAAAAAAGGCAGAGATGCCGAACCCCCACCTAAACATTAATCAGGGGACAAGGAATGTCTTCATGATTTATAGACCATCATGTGAACGAGGCGGGAGCCTCGTTTCCTTTCGTTATTTGATATTTCATCGAGGAGGGATGGTATGCCTGAAGGGCGTATTGTAAAGGCGATTAGCGGATTCTATTATGTTCGAATGCCTGATATGGATATTCGCTGTCGTGCACGCGGAGTATTTAAAAAGCGAAAGTGGTCTCCCCTCGTTGGCGATATAGTTACTTTCGAACGAACGGAGAATGGTGAAGGATGGGTGACGGATATTCATCCTCGCAAGACCGAATTAATGCGTCCTCCGATTGCCAATGTGGAGCAGGCGATCGTGGTGGGATCACTAAAACAACCGGAACTAACCCTGGACTTACTCGATCGCTTTTTGGTTCATGCTGAACGGGAAGGCCTCGATATTTTAATTTGCCTTACGAAAGAGGATCTTGTAGAAGATGAAAAACTGATTGATCAAGTGCGGGCCATTTATGACCCAACAGGGTATCCGATTATTACAACCAGTATTGAAAAAAATACAGGAATCGAAGAATTAAAGCGGGAGTTGGCCGGTAAACTTTCTGTGTTTGCAGGTCAGTCAGGCGTCGGTAAATCGTCGTTATTAAATGCAGTGCTCCCACATCTAGCGTTAGCCACTGGAGAAGTGAGTAGAAAGCTGGGACGTGGTCGTCATACCACTCGACAAGTCGAACTGCTGGACCTCCCTGGTGGCGGACAAGTAGCGGATACCCCAGGGTTTAGCCAACTGAGTTTTATGGAGATGGAAGAAACGGAGCTTTCTGCGTGTTTCCCTGAAATGGCACTCAGAGCCCCCCGGTGTAAATTTCGCGGGTGTTTGCATAGGAACGAACCCGGTTGTGCAGTTTTAGAAGCATGTGAGAATGGAGAAATTGATAAGGGACGACACCAGCGATATCTTCAGTTCCTTGAAGAAATTCATGATAATCGGAGGTATTAACGGATGGTTCACATTGCACCTTCTATTCTATCGGCAGATTTTGCCCGTCTTGGAGAAGAAATCAAGGAGGTTGAAGAGGCTGGGGCGGATTGGCTTCATGTGGATGTGATGGATGGGAAATTTGTTCCCAACATTACCATCGGGCCATTAATTGTGAATGCCATTCGCCCCCACACAAAGCTTCCTCTGGATGTTCATTTAATGATTGAAGACCCTGATCGATATATTCCGTCCTTTGCAAAAGCAGGTGCGGATTATATATCCGTTCATATAGAGGCCTGTCCGCATTTGCATCGAACCATCTCCTTAATCAAGGAATCAGGGGTAAAGGCAGGAGTGGTACTCAACCCGGCTACTTCAGCAAATTTAATCGAACCGATTCTAGCGGAGCTGGATTATATCCTATTGATGACCGTAAACCCAGGCTTTGGCGGACAAGCCTTTATTCCAAGTGTTGTGGAAAAGATCGAAACCGTCAATCGGATGCTCAAGGGCCGTGGGCTTCATGGTGTGGAAATTCAAGTGGATGGTGGCGTCGATTCGACAACGGCAGAACAGTGTACTGCAGCTGGAGCGACCAATTTGGTAGCAGGCTCTGCTGTTTTTGGTAAAAGGGATCGTTACAAAGCGATTGCAGCCATTCGTGAAAGCGCTGAAAGAGGGGCAAGCACGCTCCTATGAAGGGTTGTTAGGTACCTTGAAAGATGATGAGATGAATCGATGATTGCTGTTTTTTTGATCAGCAAACGTTCACTTGACCCAGGTAGCGTATCGAGCGAGTAGTAAAGCGGATCGAAGGACTGCGATTGTAATATTCTTTTTTAGATTCGAGAATCTTGTTTGTTTATGGAGGTTGCAGATGAAGAGGGATCGGTTGATTACAATGATGGAGATTGCCATTATGGCTGGGATTGGAGGCGTACTGAGTTACTATGTCGCGTTGCGTTTATGGCCTCAAGGGGGGTCAGCGAGTCTCGCCATGGTTCCCATTGTCATACTTGCTTTCAGGCGGGGCTGGGTGGCTGGCGTGGTCTGTGGTTTACTTGTCGGATTAATTAATTTGATGATAAGTCCTTATATCACGCATCCTATCCAAGTAGTATTAGATTATCCTCTACCTTATGCATTACTCGGACTGGCTGGTTGGTTCCGCCCAGTGGATGAAAAAGGGGCTATCAGCATCAAGCGAATGGGACTCGGCGTGACGATAGCCGGTTTGGCCCGTCTTATCCCCCACTTTATCTCTGGCGTGGTCTGGTTTGGTAGCTATGCTCCAGAGGGTTGGCCTGTTGTACTTTATTCGTTATGTTATAATGCGTCCTATTTGGTGATTGACGTTCTGGTAACCATCATCTTGATGTCATACTTATTAAAGAAAGCGCCTCAATTGGTGGCAAGTCGCTGATGAATAAGCGGGTTGTGATTGTCGTTGGTGGAAAGCTTGACCCTGGAGACCTGGCAAAAATTCAGCATGAAGATTGGGTGATTGGGGTAGATGCTGGGGTTCTTCCTTTATTAGAGACCAAAATGCCTATCCATCTTGCAGTAGGGGATTTCGATACAGCGGGGCAACATGTTGTACAACACTTGTATGAAAAAGGGGTTCCCGTCAAACGGCTGCCAGCAGCAAAAGATGTAACGGATACCTATTATGCAGTTGAGCAAGCCCTCGAGAGAAATCCAAATGAGATCATTTTGCTCGGTGCATTAGGTGGTGCGCGAATGGATCACGCCTTCGCTAATCTGGTGCTATTAGAGAAAATTGAAGCAGCAGGGGTGGAAGGGGTCGTTAGCAATCGAGATAATAAAATCCGGTTGTTAACCGCTGAAAAAGGAGAGATCATTCTTCATAAAGACCGACGTTATCGCTATATCTCACTGCTTGCATTGACGGATCAAGTCGATGGTGTAACGATTAGAGGCTTTGCTTTCCCATTATCCAATGCAAAGCTTACCCGGATGGATTCCGTGGGTATTAGTAACGAACAACGAGAAGAAAAAGCGTCTATCCGGATTCAATCCGGTAAATTGCTAATTATTGAAAGTAGAGACGGTTAATTTACGAATGAACCGTCTCTTTGTGTGGTTGATATAGAGGGGGGTTAAATGGAGAGAGTCGAATTGGGCTGGGATCCTTTGAGGTTCTAGGTACACGCTCCCACTTATAGAATATAAATAAGTGTGGCGGGGAGAGCGCGCTTCGACCAAGATGAAGGAGGGATAGGGGTGAAATTCTACACCATCAAACTCCCAAAGTTACTCGGTGGGATGGTCAAGGCCCTACTGGGCGTATTTAATAAACCAAAATGACCCCCATCCGCCGAATCCTTCGGTCGGGAAACGGACTGATCATTCTTGATCATACTTGATCGTCAATAGAGTTGGCGATCCCCTTCTCCATTCAACCCGGCGAATGGAATAAAAACCCGGCCTAGTAAGAGGCCGGGTTTTGGCGTACCCTATAATGAAACGGCAAAAAGCACCTAGCGGTGCTTCTCCGGTTAAACGCGGGTCACTTTGCCTGATTTCAGGGCTTTTGTACTCACGTATACACGTTTCGGTTTACCATCAACGAGAATGCGTACTTTTTGTACGTTGACGCCCCACTTGCGGCGGTTTTTCCGGTTGGAGTGGCTGACCTTGTTGCCGGTTTTGCCAACTTTGCCGGTGACGAAGCAACGACGTGACATATTCCCCACCTCCTAACATCGGTTGGGAGGATGCGATCCGAGGGCGATCCCGCCCGCTCTCCCGTGCTAATCCAAACCGGTTCTTATGTACCGGTCGGTTTCTCTTGCCAAGAACGGCCCTTGGCGCAAAATACTCACCCATTTTAGCATACGCACAGATCCCTTGCAAGAACGGAGAGGCTTGAGTATGATGGTTGTGGCACTTTTTTTCCTTTATCCGTTATTGTACAATGGGTTTATATGTGTAAGGATTCCATTCCGGGGAGGAACGATTGATGACTTTGGATGTTTCTACCAACTATGGCCAGATCGAAGTATCCAATGATGTAATAGCCACAATTGCTGGAGTGGCAGCGATGGATTGCTACGGGCTGGTTGGGATGGCTTCCCGTAAACAGTTAAAAGACGGCATTGCTGAACTGTTGGGAAGAGAAAACTGGAGTAAAGGCATCGAAGTTCGAAGTGAAAATGAAGAAATGGAAATTGATATGCACATTATTGTTGGCTACGGAACAAAAATTTCAGAAGTCGCTCATAATGTGCAGTCGAAGGTGAAGTACACCCTCGGCCAGATGGTTGGAATTACCGTAAACCGGGTCAATATTTATGTGCAAGGGGTCCGGTTGGTTAGCGAAGAGTAAGGGGGATCTCTGTTGGTACAGCAGATTGATGCAACTCTATTCACAAACATGGTTCGGGCTGGAGCGGAGCGGCTGAACGGGCATGTCGATATGGTAAACGCGCTTAACGTGTTTCCGGTTCCGGATGGTGATACGGGGACAAACATGAATCTTACGTTAACTTCTGGAGCGCAAGAAATCGTACGCAAATCCGCCTCCACCTCCCATGTGGGAGAGTTGGCTGAAGCGCTTTCCAAAGGACTCCTGATGGGTGCCCGGGGAAATTCCGGTGTAATCCTCTCTCAGTTATTCCGTGGGTTTGGCAAAGGTGTCGAAAATAAAGAGATCTTAACGGCACGAGACTTTGCTGAAGGGTTGAAAAAAGGGGTTGAAACCGCCTATAAGGCGGTTATTAAACCAGTAGAAGGTACGGTGTTAACCGTTGCCCGGGAAGCTGCGGAAAAAGGAATAGCGAAAGCGCGTAAGACAGATGATGTGATTGAAGTGATGGAAGCCGTTCTAGAAGAGGCAATAATTTCTTTAAATAAGACGCCAAAACTGTTACCAGTCCTTGCTCAAGCGGGTGTAGTGGATGCAGGTGGACAAGGTCTTGTGACGATTTATGAAGGATTTCTTGGTACGCTCAAGGGAGAAAGTCTCCCCCCTTCACTGTCAGAAGTAGCCTCACCCCAAGCAGTCGAAACCTTGAGCGACATTGCCCATCAAAGTGCTCAATCTCATTTTGATACATCAGAGATTGAACATGGGTATTGTACGGAATTTATTGTTCGATTGGACGCAGAGAAGAGCAAGATTGCTGGGTTTAATGAAGAAAGTTTTCGTGCAGATATGGAGAAATTCGGTGACTCATTGTTGGTAGTGGCTGATGATGATCTAGTGAAGGTTCACGTCCATGCGGAGCACCCAGGCGATACACTTTCCTATGCACAAAAATTTGGTGATTTAACGCGCATCAAGATTGAAAATATGCGTGAACAGCATTCGACAATTTTGGAACAAGGAGGGGGTCATCATCAACAAGCTCCCGTACCTGAAGTTCCGAAAGAGAAAAAACCGTATGGCTTTGTTGCGGTAGCTGCTGGAGATGGCATCGCTGAAATATTTAAGAGCCTTGGTGTGGATGCTGTCATTCAGGGTGGACAAACCATGAATCCTAGCACCCAAGAGATTTTGAAGATGATTGAAGGGTTGCATGCGGAGCATATTTTCATCCTCCCTAATAATAAAAATATTATTTTGACTGCTGAGCAGGTTGTGGAATTGGTCGAAACTCCGATTTCAGTGTTGCCTACACGAACGATCCCACAAGGATTGGCAGCTCTTCTAGCCTTCAATCCAGAGGAGAAGGCAGAGGAGAATTTTGAGCGCATGATGGAGAGTGTGCGTTCCGTTCGATCAGGTGAGGTAACTTTTGCTGTGCGCGATTCACAGTATGATGGTGGCGAAATCCATGAGGGTGATTTTCTTGGGATTCAAGAAGGAAAGATCCATCATGTCGGTAATGATCTACTGAAGACCTCTCGCGAACTATTAGATTCGATGGTTGGGGACGAGGCAGATGTCGTCACGATATTATACGGAAAAGATGCTTCGACTGAACAGGTGAAAGAACTAACCGATTTTCTGGAGGAGCATCATCCCGACATCGAATGTGAAGCACATTACGGAGGGCAGCCACTCTATTACTTCTTGTTCGCTGTCGAGTAGAAACCAGGGGTGTCGAGAATGGCTAACGTGCATGTAATTACCGATAGTACAGCGGATATACCCGATTCTCTTCGTGAAGAGTTAGACATCGGGATGGTCCCATTGAAAGTACATCTTGGCAATCAATCCTTCCTGGATCGTGTAAATATTTATCCCCAAGAATTTTATAAACGTCTGCAAGAGTTAGATGATTTGCCAACCACTTCACAGCCATCTCCGATTGACTTTGTAGAAGCTTTTCGAGAGGCGGTCAGGGAGGAAGATAAAGATATCTTGTCGATTCATTTATCTTCCTCTTTTAGTGGAACCTATCAGGCTGCCGTATTGGCTCAGTCCATGGTGGAAGATGAATTGAAGGTAACGGTCATCGATTCTAAAAAAGCTTCTTTTGCCATTGGCTTAGTGGTTGTCGAAGTAGCTCGAGCAGCAAAAGCAGGGAAAAGCATTGACGAATGCGTGGAATTAGCCCATCAGCTGATTCAAGAACAAGAAGTCTACTTTCTTGTCGATTCCCTGGAGTATTTACAAAAAGGTGGACGCATTGGTAAAGCTTCCGCTGTACTTGGATCGCTTTTGAATATTAAGCCGATCCTCTCACTGAATGAAGAGGGGGTTGTGTACCCCCTGGATAAAGTTCGGGGAAAAAATAAAGCAATGGCAAAGATCCAGGAACTTCTTCGTGAAAAATTCGGAGATCAACCGGTACAAGCAGCTATTCTTTGTACAAATAATGAGGGTGAGGGAGATCAATGGGTTGTAAAGCTCAAGGATCAATTTAACATCCATGAAATTATTCGTGCAGAGATTGGTCCTGTGGTAGGCTCGCATGTTGGACCCGGAACGCTTGCAGTGGCTCTCCAACCCGTCCTCCGAAAGTAAAAGCTTTCTCTCGACGTCCGTTGTCCTGCTTTTGTGATGAATAAGGGAGGGATTTTTGTGAAGTATCGTTCAGTTTTTGATATCATAGGTCCCGTTATGATTGGCCCCTCTAGTTCCCATACGGCAGGAGCGGCACGCATTGGGAGTGCAGCTCGTTCTCTTTTTGGACGCAAACCACAACGTGTGACGATCACCCTCTATGGTTCCTTTGCTAAAACCTATCGGGGGCATGGGACGGATATTGCGATTGTGGGTGGGCTGCTTGGATTTGATACCTTTGATGAACGAATTGTGCAATCCCTGAGAATTGCCCATGACGAAGGTGTGGAAGTCACCTTTATTGAATCCGATGAAACCCCAGATCACCCCAATACGGCTCGCCTTCTATTAGAGGATGAGTTAGGGACGGCAGAGGTTGTAGGGATCTCTATCGGGGGTGGTAAGATGGAGATTGTGGAGTTAAACGGATTTGAGTTGCGTCTTTCAGGAGCAGCGCCTGCGCTTCTCATTATGCATCATGACCGATATGGTGCGATTGCCAAGGTGGCGACGGTATTAGCAGAAAACAAGATTAACGTCGGATATATGCAAGTCTCCCGCAAAGAGCGTGGTACACATCAAGCGCTTATGATCATTGAAACGGATCAGTCCGTTGATAAAAAGGTCCAAGGGGAGATTGAGAAACTGGAGGACATTACGAGTTTAACAGTCCTCTCCTGACGAGAGACTTGTGATAATGTATAAAACCGCCTCCGGCCATTGTTTGGCCGGTTAGGCGGTTTTTTGTTGCGTGGCCTATGTTACAATGATGCTACACGGTCCATTTTCGAGTGAGAGCGAATATTGCCCAATGGAAAGTGTCTTTGAATTGGAGCAATTAAATAGATCCATATCCTATAAAAAAGGAGCCGGTCCAGATGGAGTTTCGTACCATTGCGGAATTGGTCGAACTGGCTGAAACAAAGGAATTACCAATTTCCGAAGTGATGATTCAGAAGGAAATGATCGCCTTTGATCGTTCCCGTGAAGAAGTCGTTAACCAGATGGCAGGTCACCTTGATGTGATGGAAAAAGCGATTGAGCGGGGCTTAAATGAGGAGGGCTTAAAATCACCAAGTGGTCTCTCGGGTGGAGATGCACAAAAGATTCGTGCCCACATTAAAAAAGGTGGGACACTCCTTTCAGGTGCCGATGTACTGGATACTGTTTCGCGATCGATGAGTGTATCAGAAGTAAATGCGTCCATGGGAACCATCATTGCGACACCGACTGCAGGTGCCTGCGGGATTTTACCGGGGTGTGTATTTACAGCTGCAGAACGATTACAAGCGGATCGGGAGGCGATGGTGCGTGCACTCTTTGTAAGTGGTGCGATGGGATATTGTATCGCGAATAATTCATTTATCTCGGGTGCAGCAGGAGGCTGCCAAGCAGAGGTTGGTTCTGCAACAGCAATGACTGCAGCAGCAGTGGTAGAGATGGCGGGAGGGACCCCAGCTCAATCAGCACAAGCCCTTGCTATTGCCCTGAAAAATATGTTGGGGTTGGTTTGTGATCCTGTAGCTGGATTGGTAGAAGCCCCTTGTGTAAAACGAAATGCGATGGGTGGAGCCATTGCAATGGTTGCTGCAGACATGGCGATGGCAGGTATTGAAAGTGTTATTCCCCCAGATGAAGTTGTGGGAGCCATGTTTCGAATTGGCAGGGATATGCCTACAAGTCTAAAGGAAACAGCATTAGGTGGACTGGCAGCGACACCGACTGGGAAGCGCCTTGAAAAGCGGATTTTTGGGAGAGATGCTTGAATAATGGGGGACCTTCAACGAAAGGTAAACGATATCGAGGGAGTAGGGGCGAAGCGAGCAGAAGAGTTGGCTCGCTTAGGAATCCACT
The DNA here is from genome assembly GCF_900116235.1 of Marininema halotolerans. GTDB lineage: Bacteria > Bacillota > Bacilli > Thermoactinomycetales > DSM-45169 > Marininema > Marininema halotolerans. Next base: position 129,855 of record NZ_FPAA01000003.1, read on the forward strand.
CGATCGGTGATCTTCTTGCCCATTATCCCTATCGGTATGATGACTATCGGTTGTCAAAGCCTGCCGAAGCTGTTCATGAAGAAAAAGCGACGTTTCGTGGTGTACTCTATGGTGAAGTGAGCAATCGCTGGTATGGAAAAAATAAATCGCGTCTAACCGGTCGCTTGGAAGTAGAGGGTGTGTTTATCCAGGTGATTTGGTTTAATCAGGCCTTTCTCAAAACAAAATTAATCCCTGGAAAACCGATTGTGGTTTCTGGAAAGTGGGATGCTCACCGTCTACAATTGACAGCGGATCGTACAATGATCAGCCCTGACGAACAAGAACAACAAGTTGGCCGATTAGAACCGGTATACTCTGTAACGGAAGGATTATCGGTTTCATGGCTACGAAAAACAATCTACCGTGCCTTTGTTCAATTTGGAAAAGCAATTGAGGAAATTCTTCCTCATGAATTATTGAAGGAGTATCGCTTAATGCCAAGAAGCAAAGCGATGTACTTACTCCATTTTCCAAAGGGTAAGGAAGAAGGTAGGCAGGCAAGGCGACGGATGGTCTATGAAGAACTGTTCTTGTACGAATTAAAATTGTTATGGCATCGCCGTCGACAAAAGCAGGAAGAACAGGGGATTGTTCGCTCCTTTGATCGAGAAAAGCTTCAATCATTTATCGATCAATTGCCCTTTCCATTAACCATTGCACAGGAGCGAGTGGTACAGGAAATTTTAACGGATTTTTCTAGCCATGAGCGAATGAATCGTCTGCTTCAGGGAGATGTGGGTTCCGGAAAAACAGTGGTAGCTGCGATCTGCCTCTATGCAAATTATTTGGCAGGATTTCAAGGAGCGATGATGGTACCCACAGAAATTCTTGCGGAGCAACACTTCCGTTCCCTTGAACCATTACTAGGAGCCGTGGGTGTACGATTGATTTCGCTTACAGGGCGAATGACCGCTAAAGAAAAGCGGGAAGCCCTTGGTCAAGCCCAAATGGGGTTAGCCGATGTCGTGGTAGGGACCCATGCATTAATCCAGGATGGGGTTGAATTTCGTTCCCTCGGGTTTGTGATTACAGATGAACAGCACCGTTTTGGCGTGAAGCAACGTTCTCTTCTCAGGGAAAAAGGTGAGGCCCCTGATGTGTTGTATATGACAGCCACTCCCATCCCACGAACACTGGCGATATCAGCCTATGGCGATATGGACGTCTCGACCATCGATGAACTGCCAGCTGGACGGTTACCCGTGGAGACTTATTGGGTGAAATCAGGGGTATGGGAAAGAGTGGTTGAGTTTATTCGTAAGCAATGTGTGTCCGGGAGACAAGCCTATGTCATTTGCCCCTTAATTGAAGAATCGGAGAAGATGGATCTAGCAAATGCTTACTCTGTTTTTGAATCCATCACGCAGGAGCTTGCCCCGATTCGTGTGGGTCTTCTACATGGAAAGATGCCTTCAGGTGAAAAAGATGAAGTGATGAAAAGTTTTGAGGCCAACGAGGTACAAGTGCTAATTTCCACAACAGTGGTAGAAGTTGGGGTAAATGTACCCAATGCCAGTGTTATGGTGATTTACGATGCGGATCGCTTTGGCTTAGCGCAACTTCATCAATTGCGTGGGCGTGTGGGTAGAGGAGGAGGGGCAGCTACCTGTATTCTTGTGGCAGATCCTCGTTCAGAAACCGGTGTGGAACGAATGAGAGTGATGACTGAGACGACGGATGGATTTGAGATTGCTCGTCGTGATTTGGAATTACGAGGCCCTGGTGATTATTTTGGAGTGAAACAAAGTGGCATACCTGATTTTAAAATCGCGGATTTGATCACGGATTTCAAAGTACTAGAAGTGGCCCGTGCTGATGCGACTCGTTTACTTAACCAGGAGGCTTTTTATGAAGCACCGGCGTACACATGGCTCAGGGGATATCTGGATCGATTTGAAAAGAACCAAGCAAATTTCGATTAATCGGTAGTAATTTTTTTACCCCTTCATATATTGAGATTGTGACCCAAAAACCCGGAGGGAAGATCCTCCGGGTCAGGGTGAAGAGAGATTGGCCCTGCCTAAAGGTAAGGGCTTTTTTTTCGGCTCTTTCGCTTGGTTCTCTGCCCGTAGCGTTGTGATAGCTGCGTCAAAGTCTCGACCATTCTGACGACCGCAGAGAAGAGTAGGATCCATCTCTCCACGTTCGTACCCTCCTTTCGAACATGGTCCGACGGTCGAGGATCATGTAGCCAACTCCATCAGGGTTGTTTAAACACTGACGCAAGAAAGAAGGAGAGTGTTGTTCTCTAGTTGAAAAAGGACAAAGAGGTAAAAAACTGGGGAATTGGCCTAATTCTAATATACCAAATAAGTGTAATGTTGTAAATACATAGAAAAAATATTTTTTCAATGAGGTTTGATTTTTCAAAAAATAGAAGCCTGCCTTCCAAAATTCTTCGTTGTCCGATCAAAAAATCGAACGGATCGGATCACCTGACCTATGCATAGGTATAAGAGGAGAGTGAAGTAGGAGGGGAGTTTATCTGATGAACACTGTGAAAAAAGCGCTATATCAGGATCTTACCCAAACAGTAAATCTGGCGCTAGGACGTAAGGCGATCTCTGTACAGATGCTTACGAAAACGGTAGAAGAGGCGCGATTCGTTCGACAGACACGAGGGGTCTTTGCGCTTATAACGTACATGAATCAATTGGCAGATCATGTATTTACGCCAGAGGAGATAGAAATATTAAAAGCGCACCCTCGTAGAAAGGAATTGACAAGTCGGGTTCTAGATCATCTCATTAAGGAAGAAGTTATTACGTTTACAGAATCGTTGATGTTACGAAGAATGCTCTCATAAAAAAATGCAGGGGGCATTTTCCCGATATTTTGGGTGGTGGGTTAGGCGGATGCCGGGGACAGGCAAAGGTCACTGGTCATATGGTATTAGTGTAAACTGCAACCTAGGCAGATTCGCCTATGGAAAGGAGGATCCACTCCGTGAAAAACCAACCGTCACGCCGTTCTTCACAAAAGGATGCATCCCGCTGGGAATGGTTGAAGAACAAGATGGAGAAAATGGTGGAAAATCGACCCTTGGGTAATGAAGAGCAAATGGAGTTAATGGATCTACCTCAAAATCCCCCTCGAGGTTATTCTTCTGAACCACCTCGATCCAATCGGGATTATGAGTGGGCTGAACAAAATGCATTTGGTTTTCTAGGAATGGATGGACCCCCTCCTCAACCTCCTCGTGAAAAGGATGGGAAAACAGAGGGTAATGAGGTCCATCAACAACCAGAATGGGGTAATATGTGGGGATGGGATGGACCCCCACCTCCTTCGCCAGAGAGAATGCAACCACCAAACCCGAATTGGGAACAGGAGAGTCAGAGTCAGAGTCAAAATCAAACACAAGAACCAAAGCCCCCACGCGGTTCAATATTGCCCCCGAATCGACATCTTGGAGATCCCATGCGCTTAGAAAATGAAAATGAGACCCAAAGATCCAACGATTCAAGAAGGTTAGGGGGAACGACTTCAAAAAAATATGATTGGGAAGAACTTCCTGAGATGTTTGATGAATCTGAGGATACACCTCCACCCATTTCCAATCGAACACCTTCCGGAAAAAATAAGGCGAAGGTTCGTCGTCGCGATAGTCAAGGGCGTAGACGACGGTAAATCGTTCAAATACCCCTCCTGCGGAATTCCGCAGGCTATTTTTTTGCGAAAAAAAATAGCCCCCCAATGTGGAGGACTCATGGTATCTGGGATGACCCAGATACTGAATGGGAGAGGAGAAACCGGAGGAAGAGCTTATGGGGAAACGTAAGTCTTCTCCGCGGTTCGACAGCATCGCCTGACGCTGTCTTTCCTATCTTTTCCGAACAAAAGTTTTTCTATACCTCGCAGATTATAAATTCGTGGGTAGAATTGAATTCGTTTTCAACCTAGGAAACTTTGTGGTAGGATGGATACTGTTAATTCGGCGAAAGAGGGTGGGCACATGCGTATTATCGCCGGTTGTGCCAAGGGGACACGATTGCATTCCGTGCAAGGGCTTTCCGTTCGCCCTACGACGGATCGCGTAAAGGAATCCTTGTTTCAAGTGATTGGTCCGTTTTTTTCTGGGGGATTTGTCTTAGACCTTTTTGCAGGATCAGGATCATTGGGGCTGGAGGCATTAAGCCGAGGGGCAGAACGTGGTATCTTTATCGATCAAGCTCGCGGGAGCATTGAAGCAGTACGACGGAATGCTAAAGCGACTCGATTGGACAAGCATGTAGAAATCTATCAACGGGATGCTCGTGCAGCTCTGCGAACATTAAAAGGAAGAGGGATCTCCTTTCAATTAATATTTCTTGATCCACCATACAAGGATGGGGTATTACCAGAAGTGATACAATCGATCGATGAAGGGGAACTTTTAGAAGAGGATGGCTGGTTGATTGCTGAGCATGATAAGGGCGAAGCCTTGCCACAGGAGATCGGAAAGTTGTACATCGAACGTACCCTTACTTATGGAGACATTCAAATTGATCTATATACAAAAGAATCATAGGAAGGAGGTCCTTCATTTTGAAAAAAGTTGCTGTGTACCCAGGTAGTTTTGATCCGATTACCTTGGGGCATCTTGATATCATCCAACGTGGTGCACGAGTTTTTGATCAAGTAGTCGTTTCTGTTTTACATAATTCCCAAAAAAGGCCGTTGTTTACGGTTCAAGAACGGGTGCAATTGATCCGTGAAGTGACGATGGACATCGGCAATGTGGAGGTGGACCACTTTGAAGGCTTACTGGTTGATTATATCCATGACCGTAAAGCAACCAATGTCATTCGTGGTTTGCGTGCCATCACGGATTTTGAATATGAGCTTCAGTTTGCTTCCATGATGAAAAAGCTGGATTCCAATATTGAAACCTTGTTTATGATGACGAATAATCAATATTCTTTTTTAAGTTCAGGAATCGTAAAAGAAGTTGCTCAGTATGGTGGCGATATCGGGGATTTAGTTCCCCCTGTTGTAGAAGAAGCATTGAAGAAAAAATACACCAATTAATTCTTTCATACACCCTTATATTATATATTATAATATAAAAATGGGCATTTATCTTAAAACCTCTTTCCTTGGTTGGGAAGGGGTTTTTGTATTTCTTTTTGATGCTTGGGTAGTAATTAGAGAGATAATCTCGGATGAATAAAAAAAAATATAAATGAACAATTACCCATTTTTAGGGAGAATGGTTTGATATGGACGAAAGCGATGAAAGTACTCGTATGGGGTCGGTGGATAATTTTATAATATAGAATAGGTTAAATTGTCTAACAGTTGAATAAAAAACGTATAAAAATTATTTATTCAATGATTTGAATAATAATTGGGTTGATATGTATATTTTAAAGGATTATAATGATCCTAGTTTTGTTACGAAGGATTATTCATGCAAATAACAATATATTAATTGAACTAATTAACGTAATTTGGATCAAAATGTCGTTTAGAAACATTTCTACGAGGTATTGTGGTGGTAGAAATAAAAAAAGGAGTGAAGGAGAAGATGGGGATGAAAAAATGGGGTTTTATTGCATTACTATCGATAATGGGTGTCATTGGAATGCTAGGGGGGAGAGTGCATGCTGAGGCAGCAGTTGATGAGATACCCCCGGTAGACTATCCTTCAACCATCGAATTTGAAGATACTTTTAATCTAGGGACCCAAGGATGGTCTGGAGAATTTGCCGATCTTCCACACACAGTGGAAAACCCGGATCTATATCAGACCAAGTTTTCCCTTGAAAATATGCCGGCAGAATTGGATCCATCTCAGCAAGGGCTTTCTCTTACGGGGATGAATCGTAGTGATGATTTGTTTATGTATGTAAAAAAGCAGATAAAAGTAAAACCGAATACCCGCTATTACATTGACTTTAATTTTGATATTGCAACCAATGCAGCGCCTGGGAAAATGGGAATCGGTGGTGCACCTGGGGAGAGTGTCTATGTGAAAGCCGGTGCCGTAGCGTATGAACCTAAGCCGATTATTGATGGGGATTACTATCGCTTTAATGTGGACAAAGGGAATCAAAAGATAGAGGGATCACATGCCATTGTAATGGGGAATTTAGCGAAAATCGGGGATCAGAAATCCACCTATCAACTGAAAAACTATACAAACAATGGACAACCCTTCTTTGCGCAATCGGACGCTGATGGAGATTTGTGGCTCTTCGTTGGAACCGACTCAGGGTTTGAGGGATTAACAAAAATCTATTTTTCTAGGATTTCAGTAACCCTGAATGAAGTCGCATCGATTGTAGAACCGCCTATAATAGGGAAGTGATGGTGTGCAAAACATAGGAAAGCGTATATTTATGAAGAGGTGACTTAGGAAGGCGTTAAGCATTCCTAAGTCACCTCCTTTTTTTTGCGAACTTGTATAATCAATGAAAGCGATCCACTTCGTTAAGTGAAACAGGCGATTCTGGAGGTGATGATAAAAGGGTGGGCAAAAAGGATTACAGTGAATAGAATGCATTCACAGGGCTCCCTTTGAATACCAACTTTTCACTTGTTTCCACAGGATTATCGTGAGGAGAAGAAGCCCGAGGATAAAGAGGAGCTGCCATCCGAATAAATGAATCCGATTGGACCAATGAACCCATTCGGATGAAGGAATTTCCCTGACGAACACAGGTAAGGAACTCTTAGAGGAAACCAGATATTGTTGTATGGGATTCCATGCGATTAACGTAATCGATCCTGCGAGAACACCATGAATTAGACGTGCAAAGCAATACGGACCATATCGAATATCCGTTTTACTGAGAATATTGGCTACCTGGGCATGAACAGAAAAACCACTCCAAGCAATAACTGCGCTAACAATTGCCATTTTGTATGTGATATCAACATGAGCCGGTGCTTGGGAAGCGACTTGAGAACCAAGGGTGATCTCAAACATTCCAGCGATCACCGATGAGGAAAGTTCAATAGGAATACCGATGGTGGCTAGAAGTGGGGAGATAGCGACTCCTAGAAGGTTAGTGACCCCTATCTTCCCTAGAACTTCGATTACCACTGAAAACATCATGATAAAGCCACCAATGACAAGCAGGGTTTTGATTGAGGTACTGATCGCATCGCCCATGAGTTGCCCTAAACCACGTCCATCTGCTAATCGAGCACGATGCATGGCTCTAAGTCCCCGAAGGAGAAAGAAAGAAGAGTCGGCAGGTGGTGGTGGAGTTGAGGGGCCATGGGGTTCATGAAAACGCATGATGATTCCCAAAAGGATACTAGCAAGGTAATGGGCAAGTGCAAGGGTAATTCCTAAACTGACATCATGGAAAAAGCCAACGGCGACAGCACCAAACATAAATAATGGATCAGCGGTATTCGTGAAAGATACGAGCCGCTCTCCTTCGGTGCGTGAGATTAACCCTTCTTCGCGAAGACGAGCGGTCAATTTTGCGCCAATAGGGTATCCTGAAGCAAGGCCCATCGCCATTACGAAAGCCCCCACTCCAGGCACACGGAATAGAGGACGCATAAGTGGTTCGAGCAATACCCCTAGAAAATGAACAACTCCAAAACCCATTAAGATCTCTGATGCAATGAAAAAAGGGAGGAGAGCTGGAAAGACAACATCCCACCAGATACGTAGACCCTTTAATGAGGATTGGAATGCTTGTTCAGGATAGAGGACGAGGGAACACACTAAAAAGAGAGCGATGGCTCCATAAGTGATGGAGTATAGTTGACTGCGGAGGACAGGGCTGATCGGACGCATCGAGATCCTCCGTTCTCTAGGGAATTTTAATAACATGTCTACGCGCACAAATTAAAAATAGACTACTTGTCTGTTTTGATTCGGAAATCGATTCGACCCTCACGATGGAGAAGGGTGGCCAGGGTGATGGTTAAAGCAAAAATCGGGTTGGCATTAGGATCGGGTGGCGCTCGAGGGCTGGCTCATATCGGGGTATTAAAAGTTCTTCAACAGGCAGGCATTCCTGTAGACTATGTGGCGGGGAGTAGCATCGGCAGTTTAGTGGGAGTGATGTTTGCAGAGGGATTAGATCTGGAAATGATGGAGAAGTTGGCGATTCATCTAAAACGAAAGTATTGGTTGGATCTTACGATACCTCGTCTGGGCTTTTTGACAGGAAAAAAGGTAAAAGAGTTGATTCGTCTGCTGACAAAGGGGAAACATATGGAAGAGTTACCCCTTCCCACGGCAGTTGTTGCAACCGATCTTGTTAAAGGGGAACGCGTTGTATTCCGCTCGGGTCCAATTGATGTAGCTGTACGAGCAAGTATATCGATACCGGGTATCTTTGAACCGGTAACGGTTAATGGGCGGACCTTGGTAGATGGGGGGGTGATTGATCGGATACCCATTACCGTTGTAAAGGAGATGGGAGCTGATATTGTCATTGCAGTTGATGTTGTACCAAAACGCTCCTCTGTACAAATTCGTACCGTATTTGACGTGATCGCTCAGACTTTAAGTGTGATGGAAAGAGAGATACTCAATCAAAAATTATTGGATGCAGACATACTCATTCATCCTGATTTAGCAGACATTAGTCCAACTGCATTTACCCGTGTAAGGGAATGCATCCAGCGTGGAGAGGAAGCGGCAGTCATTCAAATTGAACGAATTAAAAGGTTGATCAGTGATTGGGAGGAAAGACATGATGACAAATAATCGACGCAGATATCGCAATTCTTGGGTGATTCCACTGATCGCTGTGGTGGTGATTTGGGCCGTCTTATTTTTGATTCCAGTCCCCTATTACCTCATGTTGCCAGGGTCAGCGTTAGACGTTCATCCCATGGTTACTGTTCACCCGAAACCTTCAGGGTCAGAAAAAGGGCACTTTTATTTAACAACGGTGGCCATGCGAAAAGGAAATATCTTTGGCTGGTTAGCGGCTAAGGTCGATTCGACCTATGAGTTGATTCCAGAGAAAGAGGTCTTGGGTACAGGTGGAAACTCAGAGGATTATGATCGGAGGCAAAAGGAGATTATGAAGGAGTCGCAACAAGATGCTGTATTAGCAGCTTTTCATGCGACTTCTCGACCAGTGAAAGAGAAATTTCTCGGGGTAAAGGTCTTATCTTTGATTAAAAATATGCCAGCTGAAAAAGTATTACATAAAGGAGATCTCATCAAAGAAGTGGATGGGAAGCCAGTCCAGCGCGCTGAGGAGCTAGTCGCCTACTTATCAGGGAAAAAAATCGGAGATAAAGTATCACTGGCTTATACACGTGAAGGAAAACCGATGAATGACCAAGTGGTATTAGGAAGCTTGCCTGGGACAAATGGAGTTCATCGCCCCGGTTTAGGCATCCAACCCGTTACCAAACGAGAAGTGAAAACCAACCCTGTTGTGAAAATCGAAGCGGGGGATATCGGGGGACCTTCTGCAGGATTAATGTTTTCATTAGAAATAGCCAATCAACTAGAGCAAACCGATTTAACACAGGGATACCAAGTGGCAGGGACAGGGACGATTACTCCTGATGGGAAAGTGGGTCAAATTGGGGGGATTCAGCACAAAATTGTAGCTGCGGATGATGAAGGTGCAGAAATTTTCTTTGTGCCAGCCGACCAAGAAGTAGAAGATACGAACCAAAAAATAGCAAGGAAAACGGTTCAAGAAATTGGATCCAAAATGAAACTGGTTCCAGTACATACGCTTGGGGAAGCCCTTTCTTATCTTAAAAACCTTCCAGGGGAGAAAAAAGGAAAAAAAGCGGCGTGAACCCGAGAAACATTGACAGAGTACATCAAAATCCAATATAATTTATCTGTTTGGTAAGGGAGTCGGTATCATGCGAATAACCTTCCGAGAGTTGGATTTTCAACCCAAGCCGATTGAACTTGAGGGAACCGTTAAACTGGAGGGTCTGGAAAAAGAAACACCTGATCTTCTTCAATTAGATCCCGTGAAAGTACGTGTGACGGCTTGGAAGGAACAGGAGATCTATCCTGTACAGGGGAAACAAACAACGAATGTCGTATTACGTTGTTCTAGATGCCTCACATCCTTTGAAAAATCCCTAGAGATGGAATGGGATGAAACCTTTGCAGATGTGAATCGTGTAAACCCTGAGGATGAAGGGGAAGATGAGGAAGGAGAAGAGCTACTCCTCGTCGACATCCATCAACCTACTGATCTCACACCAGTGATCGTGCAGGCACTGTTGCTTCATTTGCCCTTCGCACCGGTTTGTGACGAGCATTGTAAGGGGCTGTGTCCTCAATGTGGAACCAACTGGAACCATGAGTCCTGCCAGTGTGATAACCAACGTGTTGATCCGCGGATGGCCAAGCTGGAAGAACTCTTGAAACGGGAGGATTAATCCCGTATCATCGGATATGTAGCTTTCAAGGGGGTGAAAACATGGCGGTACCTTTTCGACGGACATCAAAAACCCGTAAGCGCAAGCGTCGTACTCATTTCAAGCTGAGCGTGCCCGGGATGGTGAAGTGCCCCCAGTGTGGCGAGCAGAAACTGTCCCACCGTGTCTGCAAAGAGTGCGGGCATTACAACGGGAAAGAAGTAGTCAACAACTAATGATTTTCAAAGAAAAAGGACTTTCACCATGAGAAGTCCTTTTTCTTTTGGGTTTACATGGTAATTATTTCATGTTTGTGATTCCTTACTTGTCATGAGAAAAGGGTTCAGCTATACTAATTTAGTACTAGGTATTAATAGGTGGTACCAAACAAGGTGGTGTTTTCTCAACGTGCGTCTGTCAAAAAAAGAAAGACAACAACAATTATTGAAGGCAGTGGAAATAGAGCCTTTTTTGACGGATGAGGAAATGGCCCGTCGGTATCATGTCAGCATCCAAACGATCAGACTTGACCGGATGGAGCTAGGTATCCCTGAGCTACGTGGCCGGATTAAGGATATGGCTGAGAAAAATTTTGACCATGTTCGATCGCTTTACCCCGAAGAAGTAATCGGGGAAGTGACAGAATTGACACTTGATGTTGGTGCTACATCCTTCTTAGAGATTCGTGATGAGCATGTATTTGCGCGGAATGGCATTGCACGAGGGCATCATCTCTTTGCTCAGGCCAATTCGTTAGCGATTGCGGTAGTGGATGCTGAGACGGCATTGACTGCTACTGCTAGCCTCCGCTTTGTACGACCCGTACAACTGGGAGAAAAATGTATAGCGAAAGCTCGGGTTACACAAAAATCAAGCCGTACGCAGGTGGATGTAAACACCTTGGTCGGAAATGAACTTGTCTTTCAAGCCGTTTTTGATGTGTACCGCGCAAAGGAGGACGAATAATGCGAATTGCCTTTGACGCAATGGGGGGAGATCATGCTCCTTCTGCCATGATCAATGGTGTGTTGCAAGCGGCTAAAACCTGGCGAGATACCGAGTTTGTCCTTGTAGGAACCGATGAAGTGGTTACGCCTGTGTTGGAACAGGCTTCGATGGATCACCTTTCTGTACGGATCGTTACTGAGGTAATTACACCAGAGGATGAGCCTGTTCGAGCGGTTCGACGCAAGAAAGATTCCTCGATGGTCGTCGGATGTGAGATGGTAAAAGATAGGGCAGCTGATGCATTTATCAGTGCTGGAAATACAGGTGCATTAATGGCGGCTGGCCTCTTCGCAACTGGACGAATATCTGGAATTGACCGACCCGCGTTAGCGCCTAGCTTTCCAACGGTGACAGGGGGAAAGGTGTTGGTTCTCGATGTGGGTGCCAATCCAGAGGCTCGTCCTGAACACCTACGACAGTATGCCTTAATGGGAAGCGTGTATGTTGAAAACGGGTGGGAAATCCCCCGTCCTCGTGTAGGCCTTTTAAATATCGGTACAGAAGAGGGGAAAGGTACGACCTTGATGAAAGAGGCGTATCGCCAAATTCAAGCGTTACCGATTAACTTTATTGGCAATGTAGAAGCACGGGATGTGCTGGAAGGCGTTTGTGATGTGCTAGTCTGCGATGGCTTTACTGGCAATATTCTACTTAAAAATACAGAAGGTGTATCAAAAGCGATTTTTAGTAAATTAAGGGAAGAATTTACGCGTAATCCATTAAGTAAGTTAGCAGCTGCGATTTTAAAACCGGGATTGAAGCGCTTTGCCTCCAGTATGGATTACAAAGAGCATGGCGGAGCCCCTTTGCTTGGGGTAGGGGGAGCGATTATCAAGGCACATGGTTCCTCCGATGATCGAGCGGTTTATAACGCGATTCGTCAAACTCGTATGTTTGTGGAGCGAGGTGTGATCCAACGGATTTCAGATGATCTAGAGAGGAGTGAGGGATGATGCGATCAGTTGGCATTATTGGAACTGGATCCTATCTACCTGATCGAGTACTGACAAACGCTGATTTGGAAAAGATGGTGGATACCAGCGATGAGTGGATCGTCTCTCGTACTGGCATTCGGGAGCGTCGTATCGCTTCGGAAGATCAGGCGTCCTCTGATCTAGCGGTTGAGGCGGCTCAGAGAGCGTTGGATGCTGCCGGTATTACTGCAGAACAACTGGACTTAATTGTGGTTGGAACGGTTACACCTGATATGACTTTTCCGGCGACAGCCTGTTTGGTGCAAGACCGATTAGGTGCGAAGAAAGCAGCAACATTTGATGTCTCTGCTGCGTGCACCGGTTTTATTTATGGAGTGAGTGTTGCCGCTCAATTTATCAAGACGGGGGTATATGAACATGCCCTGGTCATTGGAGTCGATTGTTTATCACGTATTACCAATTATACAGACCGTAATACTTGTGTTCTGTTTGGGGATGGTGCAGGTGCTACGGTTCTAGGGCCAGTGGAGGATGGGGAAGGCTTTCTCTCCTTTGAATTAGGCGGCGATGGTGCTGGAGGGCATCTTCTGAAGCAAGAAGGTGGAGGATCCCGGACACCTGCAAGTGAAGAGACCGTTGCAAACAATATGCACACGATTTCTATGAACGGACGTGAAGTATTTAAATTTGCTGTTCGTGTCATCGGTGCATCCTCAGAAGCAGCTCTTGGTAAAGCAGGGCTTGGCAAAGAAGATATTGATCATCTTATTCCACATCAGGCCAATATGCGTATTATTGATGCAGCCGTTGATCGATTGGGCATCTCAAAAGAACGAGTGGTTGTCAATTTGGACCGGTGTGGAAACATGTCATCGGCTTCCGTACCCGTTGCGCTGGATCAAGCGGTACAAGAAGGCCGGATACATCGAGGTGATACGGTTGTCCTTGTTGGATTTGGTGGTGGGATGACCTGGGGAGCTACTGTTGTGAAATGGTCCTTACCCTCCTAAGAAGATCACTCAATAAGTTAGACAACGCGAGGAGGATATCAGTTGGGTAAACTCGCCTTTTTATTTCCAGGACAGGGATCTCAGAGTGTCGGGATGGGACTCTCTGCAGCAGAGAAAGACATTCGTGTGAAAGCACGGTTTGAAGAAGCAGATGAGATTTTGGGGTATTCCCTTTCAGATCTTTGTTTTAGAGGTCCAGAGGATGAACTACGTTTAACAGCGAATGCTCAACCGGCATTGTTGACAACCAGCGTGGCACTTTTACCGTTTTTTGAAGAGAAAGGGATTGTGCCTGATTATGTGGCAGGTCATAGTTTAGGTGAATACTCTGCTTTGGTTGCAGCAGGAGCGTTGCAGTTTTCTGATGCTGTAAAAACCGTGAGAAAGCGCGGTCTATTGATGGAAGAGGCAGTTCCCGCAGGTGAGGGAGCGATGTCAGCCATTATTGGTTTGGACCGGGAAGCGGTAGAGAAGGTTTGTCTGGAAGTACAGGAGGCTGGCGGCGTGGTAGAGCCAGCAAATTATAACTGTCCTGGACAAATTGTTATCTCTGGTGAAGCCAAGGCAGTTGCTACAGCAGGTGAAGGTTGTAAAAACGCGGGTGCCCGCCGAGTGATGCCTCTTTCTGTGAGTGGGCCCTTCCATTCACGTTTAATGAAATCTGCTGCTCTTGAGATGGAAAAGGTTCTTCAAGCATGTGATATACAAGATGCTAAGGTGCCGATTCTCTCAAATGTGTCGGCCCGCCCCCAACAGCAAGCAAAAGAGATTCGACACTCATTGGTAGAACAGGTCGCGTCTCCTGTGCTGTGGGAGGATGGAATTCGGCGAATGATTGCAGATGGTGTGGAAACCTTTGTTGAAATTGGCCCTGGAAATGTGTTATCAGGACTGGTGCGTAAAGTGGATCGCAAGGTGGTCGCTTTATCTGTACAGGATCAGGATTCGTTTACCAACGTATTGGATAGACTGTCATGACTGAAGGAGGATTTCCGATGCTGGAGGAGAAGGTTGCGCTTGTAACGGGTGGCTCTCGAGGGATTGGTCGAGCGACTTCCCTTGCCTTAGCCAAAGCAGGAGCCCATGTAGCCATTGTATATGCGGGGAATCAAGATGCTGCAGAGGATACCGCTACAGCTGTTCGTGATTTAGGGCGGCAGGCACTAATTATTCAAGCAGATGTCTCTAAAGCGGCGGATGTTGACCGTGCAGTGAAGGAGACCGTCAGTACATGGGGGCGAGTGGATATCCTGGTGAATAATGCAGGGATCGCCCGAGATAATTTGTTGCTTCGTATTAAGGAAGAGGATTGGGACCAAGTAGTCGATACCAATCTAAAAGGGGTTTTCCTCTTTACAAAGGCGGTTACCCGTCCGATGATGAAACAACGCTTTGGACGCATCATCAACATGAGTTCCGTTGTCGGTTTGAAAGGGAATGCGGGTCAAGCCAACTACACCGCTGCTAAAGCGGGGGTAATTGGGCTGACAAAGAGCGTTGCCCGCGAACTAGCGTCGCGAAATATTACGGTGAATGCGATCGCGCCAGGGTTTATTGAAACGGATATGACCGAGGCAATTAGTGATGAAATGCAAAAAAGCATGCTGGAACAAATCCCTCTGGCTCGCTTGGGTAAACCAGAGGATGTTGCTCAAACAGTGGTTTTCCTCGCTTCCGATCACGCATCATACATTACAGGGCAAACGATTAATGTAGATGGCGGTATGGTCACGTAAAAAAAAAGCAATCATTTTCTATTGCTACTCGATTTTCAAGCAAGCTTTTCGTATACTACGAAAGGGAGGTGAAGGAAATGGCAGATACGCTAAGCCGTGTACAACGCATTATCGTCGATCGTTTGGGTGTGGATGCAGCTGAAGTGACTCTTGAAGCTTCCATCACAGAGGATTTGGGTGGAGATTCTTTGGATAGTATGGATCTCATTCTCGAATTAGAAGATGAGTTCTCCATTGAAATTTCTGATGCAGATGCTGAAAAGATCAAAACGGTAGGGGACATCGTCTCTTATATTAATTCCCACTCTTAAGAGGATGAAAAGTCCCGTTCGTGAACGGGACTTTCTCCCTCTTTTTACGATATTCTCTCTCACGTTTTTGATTAAAGGCGGTGAAGAAACATGACGAAACGGGTTGTCATTACCGGTATGGGTGTGATCTCGCCAATTGGTAATGATCTTTCATCCTTCTGGAACAATGTAATCACAGGTCAATCAGGCATACAAACGGTTACCCGTTTTGATGTCAGTGAGTATCCGACGAAAATCGCTGGTGAAGTGAATGATTTCGATCCAGAGGTTTATATGGATAAAAAAGATGTGCGTCGTATGGATCGATTTGTTCAATTTGCAGTCGGTGCGGCTAAAGATGCTTTAAAACATGCGGATCTCGATTTGACAACAATGGACCGAGATCGCGTGGGTGTATATATTGGATCAGGGATTGGTGGCTTGTCTACCTTGGAAGAGGAGCATCGTAAATTGATGGAAAAGGGTCCCCGTCGAGTAAGCCCCTTCTTCATTCCCATGATGATTCCTAACATGGCTGCTGGACAAGTGTCCATTTCTTTAGGTGCTAAGGGGCCAAATAGTGCAGCAATCTCTGCATGTGCTACGGGTACCAACGCCATTGGTGATGCTGCGAAAATAGTGGAGCGGGGCGAAGCGGACGTCATGATTGCAGGAGGGACTGAAGCGACGATTACGCCAATGGCTTTTGCAGGCTTTTGTTCAGCAAAGGCGATGAGCACTCATAATGAAGAGCCACAAAAAGCAAGTCGCCCCTTTGACAAGGAGCGAGATGGTTTTGTTATGGGTGAAGGGGCAGGGGTTCTTATCCTGGAAAATCTGGATCATGCACTCGCCCGTGGAGCGACCATCTATGCTGAAGTTGTTGGCTATGGAATGACAGGAGATGCTCATCACCTTACTTCACCTGCTCCTGAAGGTGAAGGAGCAGCCCGGTCGATGAAACGAGCATTAATGAGTGCCGGGTTGGCACCTGAGGATATCGGATACATTAATGCCCACGGGACATCGACAGGCCCCAATGATAAGTTTGAAACCATGGCGATTAAAACGACTTTTGGTGAACATGCCTACAAATTGGCGGTGAGTTCAACGAAATCGATGCATGGCCATATGTTAGGAGCCGCGGGTGGTGTGGAGGCAATTATCACTGCACTCGCATTGAAAGAAGGAATTTTACCTCCAACAATCAACTACGAACACCCAGATCCGGAATGTGATTTGGATTATGTACCCAATGAGGCGCGTAAAGTGCAGGTACGTGCAGCATTATCCAACTCTCTTGGTTTTGGTGGACATAACGCGACAATCGTACTGAAATCGTATGAAGAGTTGTAATGGATAAGGGGTGATCAGCAGATGAATCTGGCCGAATTGGGGCAGTCGATCGGCCTGACTCTTCAGGATGAAGAACTGTTTCTCCAAGCGTTCACCCATACATCCTACGCCCATGAGCGGAAGGGGGAGAAAGGCCAACCCGATAATGAACGGTTGGAATTTCTTGGTGACGCAGTGTTGGAACTAACAGTATCCGAGCATCTTTATCGTAGGTTTCCAAATTTACACGAGGGAGATCTTACACGAATGCGAGCACGCATTGTATGTGAACCCTCCCTCGCTGTTTTTGCCCGGGGATTGGACTTTGGCAATCATGTTCGATTGGGCAAGGGTGAAGAGATGACCGGAGGACGGAATCGTCCTTCGCTGTTGGCGGATGTCTTTGAGGCCTTCATCGGTGCATTATATCTAGAAAAGGGTCTTCATGGGGTAAAGGATTTTCTCCAGTCAACGATTTTCCCTTTGATTGATGACTGTTTTCTTACACAGGCGACCGACGCAAAAAGCCAACTACAAGAAGCAGTTCAGCAGGATCGACTCGGTTCCTTAGAATATCAGATCGTCGATGTGCAAGGTCCAGCCCATGATCGTCAGTTTGTTGCTGAAGTCTGGTTGGCGGGCAAAAAGCTCGGTACGGGAACAGGTCGTTCGAAGAAGGAAGCGGAACAAAAAGCGGCAGCCGAAGCGCTAACACAATTTCAGAAGAAAAATTAAGCAGTAATCACCGGGAGTTGTGAACCGGTGATTTTTTTATTTAGAAAGGAGGGTTTTAATAAGTAATTTATGAATTTAAATAGAATAAAAGTGATTTTATTCTATTTAGTAGTAAAGGAGAGATGAACATGCATCATTTTCAAATAGCTAGCTCACTCCTAACTCTTATTTTCATGGTGATCCCATTACTCTTAGCGCTGTTTGCAGTCATTGTCGCCTGGCGCATACTGCAAGCTCATGAGAAGATTGCTCAATCGATGGAGCAATTGGCCCAGCAACTTCCTCAAGCTCTCGATCAAAACAGAGACCATACTCAATCAACCAATCAAAATGAATGAAGGGTAGAGAAGAGAGAAGGGCGATAAGGAAACGATTATAATGGAATAAGCCTTGCAGTTGGACAAAATGATTAGTATACTCACGGGTAATTTAAAAAGAAGATGAAGGTATGAAAGAATCAATGTGTAGGGAAAAAGGAGTGTCAATCATGCCGAACGTAACCTTTGATGATTTTGCCCAAATCGAAATTCGGGCAGGCAATGTTGTGCGTACCGAACCATTTCCAAAGGCTAGAAAGCCCGCGTATAAACTATGGATTGACTTTGGTGGTGAGATCGGGATCAAGCAATCCAGTGCACAAATTACCGACCGATACACCTTGGCGGATTTAGAGGGTAGACAGGTTGTTGCGGTAACCAACTTTCCTCCACGGCAAATCGCAAACTTTATCTCCGAGGTGTTGGTACTAGGGACTGTGCTAGAAGATGGATCTGTATCGTTATTAAAGCCAGACCATGAAGTACCTGTTGGGACTCGCGTGTGGTAAGCAATACCGTCTTGAAAGTGTACATAGGATAGGCGTTCAGTTTGCTTTGTTTAATTAATTAGATTCCGACAAACCGAATTATACAGTTTTTATTGATAATTTAATATTTATTATAGATAACTATAAAAAATAATACGAGATTGATGTCGTTAAGTTTTGATTTATTAAATAACTATTGTTAAATATATATTTAACTATGTAAAAAGCTCCTTTGCTTTTGTTATGAAGGGTATATCACCTCCCTTCTAACTGCTGAGGAGCTTTATGTCGATTTAAAATATTACCTCACCTTTGTGGGTCGTAGTAAGGACTGGCAATGATGGGGATAGGGATAAGGATAGGGCATCACTTGCCGATAAGGGGGAGGCATCATAACCGCATGTTTGTTGGGCATATGGGTGGGGTCAATGGGTTGCCCGGCGGCATTCCGCTGATTTTTTAATACATTAACGATGATGCGCCCAATTTGTCGACCCAAGCGAAGCCCCTGATTGTCGTCTATGTTAAAGTGAACCCCTGCATATAATCTTGACTTTGCATCCTCTTGTGCTAATTGCGCCAAGCGCTTTGCTTCGGGGGGAAAGAAATGGGTCAAAACTTCAGCGGCAGTTCCTGAGACGGCAGCATGACCCGAAGGGTACGTGGGAAAACGAGGGGTACATACAATGGTGGCTAGTTTTTGATCCAATTGATCGGGACGGGCGACATCCCATTTGTATTTTAAGTACCAGACCACTACGAAAATGTCATTGATTGCCGTTTGCGTTGCAGCGAGTATTCTTGCTGCTCTTGGGGCTGAAACACCATAAGTGTCAATTAACCGGTCCATTATGGGTGTCCATTGTTTAGTGGGTGGTCCATCTCCCCAGTATTTCGCAATTTTAATTTGCTGGGGAGTAATATTGTTCAAGGTATATTGTACAAATTTTAATTGTCGATACCAGTTAATTGTGTTGGGGTTTCGAATGGCTAATGATATTCGCTGACCAGCAGGCGTTTGAAAACTTCCATCCCTGCTTCGTTTGAGATAATAAGTGGGCCAGGAACCTGCTAAAGGTTCAACTGGGTTTTTTGGAGGCGTCTTTTCTCCAGCATAGGGTAACTTGGACCAGCGTAGATAAGTGCTCACAAACATTCCTCCTATAGAGAGGTGGATAGGGATATACATGTGCATGAAAAATCTAGTTCTTATATTCATACGTACCTAGAATGATTTGGACAGGGCACTTATCGGGAGATTGCCGTTTGTTTTTTTGACCATTTTGTAGAGAGTTGGCGATGGTTAACACAAAGTCCATCGATAAGGTTTTTCGTGGTAAACTGTAATAACGGAGCGAGATAAGACTCGCTCCATTCCTGCTAGCAGGGAGTTGCATGACTGAGAGATGAAAAGGAGTTTTTTTGAAAGGAGGGGAGCTGAGTGCACCTCAAACGGTTAGATATGGTGGGATTTAAATCCTTTGCTAATCGGACAGAATTGGAATTTGTACCGGGCGTGACGGCGGTAGTGGGCCCTAATGGAAGTGGTAAATCCAATGTAACCGATGGCATGCGGTGGGTACTTGGGGAGCAAAGTGCCAAAAGCTTACGTGGAGCTTCGATGCAGGATGTCATTTTTGCTGGGAGTGATTCCCGTAAGCCCGTTGGATATTGTGAAGTAGCGATTACTTTTGATAATACGGATCAGAAGTTGGGGCTTGACTATGCAGAAGTGACAGTCGCCCGTCGGGTATATCGCTCAGGTGAGAGTGAGTATTCCATTAATAAACAAACGTGCCGACTACGGGATATTACCGAACTGTTTATGGACACGGGCATTGGTAAAGAGGCTTACTCCATGATTGGCCAGGGGAGAATTGATGAGATTCTTTCAACCAAGTCTGAAGATCGCCGAGCCATCTTTGAAGAGGCGGCTGGGATTGTCAAATATAAATCGCGGAAACGGGAAGCGGAAAAAAAGCTCGATTCGACGGATCAAAATCTCTCCCGAATTCAGGATTTAGTGAGTGAGTTAGAGGATCAGGTGGCCCCCCTTGCTGATCAAGCAGAGAAGGCGAAAAAGTATAAAGAATTAAAAGTCGAGCTGACGCATGCCGAGATCGGGTTGTATGTACATAAGATAGAAACGCTTCATCAAAATTGGCAGGAAGCCGATGAAGGGCTTCAGCATCTCCGTGAAAAGCAAGCACAGTTGGCTGCAGACGTTTCAACGCATGAAGCGGAGCTGGAGAAGGTACGCTGGAGCATTGGTGAGAAAGAACAGCAGGTTGAAGCTTTGCAACAAGAACTCCTACGAAGCAGTGAGGCACTGGAGAAGACGGAGGGGCAACGGGAAGTTCTCATGGAGCGTTCGCGAAATCGTGTAGCGGTGATTTCGGAATTAAAGGAACGCCTTCAAGCCCTCACCCTGACAAAAAGAGAACGGGAAGAAGAGTGGACTCGGCAACAAGAGAAGTTACAAGCCAAAGAGATCGAGTTAGCCAATGCTAAGAAAAAGCTAGAAGAGGCCCTCGAACGCTTTGCCGCATCGGGTGATAGTGGTGCCGCTAATTTAGAGGATTTAAAACATCGACTTTCTACGTTATTAAATGAACGAACACGCTTAGACAGTGAATTACGCCATATCCAGGAACAAGTTCATCAGTTGAATACCGCTTTGGAAGCCATATTAATAAAAGAAAAAACAGATGAAGATAAGGCAGGGGAACTGAAGGGACGCAAAAATTGGCTGGATCATGAGCAAGCTGATGTGGAAAATGCGCTTAGCGCTTGTCGTTCACAGATGGAAGAATTGGTAGAGGAACGAGGAGAACTTGAAAAGAGTTTTCGAGAAGCAGCAACACAATTACGACAAGCTGAGCAAAAATTGGACAGCCTCCGTTCACGGAGAGAAATTGTGAAAGAGATGGAGGCAGCACATGCTGGTTTCTTTCAAGGGGTGAAAGAAGTCCTAAAAGCACGAGACCGTGGTATGCACGGGCTATCCGGTGTGTATGGTGCGATTGCCCAGTTGATTCAGGTTCCAGCAGAAGTTGAGGTGGCGATTGAAACAGCGCTGGGTGGAGCGATGCAACATTTGGTAACGGAAAATGAAGCGACTGCCCGAGCGGGAATCCGTTTTCTGAAAGAACAGCGCGCGGGACGTGCCACATTTCTTCCCCTCGATGTAATAAAGGGGCGTTTTTTCCCTGCACAGGAAAAAGCGGAACTGGAAGGGATGGATGGGTTTGTTGGGATTGCGGCGGATTTAGTGAAGTGTGACCAACAATACCGTAAAGTGATCCTCAATCTTTTGGGACAAGTCATTGTCGCTCGATCCTTAGAACAGGCGAATATGATCGCTCGTCGATTAAGTTACCGTTATCGAATTGTTACTTTAGAAGGTGATGTCGTTAACCCAGGTGGGTCCATGTCTGGGGGGAGTCGGCAAAAAACACAAAACAATCTATTGGGTCGGTCACGTCAGGTTGAAGAGCTTGAAAAAGAAGTATCGCTCGCGCAATCTTCATGGGAAGAAGCGCTTGAAGATCACGATGAACTCCTCGGTCAACAGCGAGACCTTGATGAAAACGTAGAGGATCTACGTGAAGAGATGGATGCTCTCCGACAATCCCAGCAAGAATTGAAGGGCACGGAACGAGAATGGCAAGTGGAGAATCGCACTTTTCTTTCGCAACAGGAAACCACACAGATTGAAAAAGAGCGGCTGAACAACGAAGTGACCCGAATCAAAGAACAGCAGAAGAGCTTGCAAGAGCAGATCGGGGCTTCGGAAACAGAAGAGGATAAACTCAAAGATGCAATTCGTTCCTCCCAAGAAGAAGTAGATCAACATGCCTCTGAAATGGATGCTGCTAATAACGAGATTACCGATTGGAAGATTGGAGTGGCTCGCCTCAACCAAGAACGGGAATACCTTGCCCTTGACTGTGATCGCTTGGCTGAGGAAACAGCAAAAATCGAAGAGTCGATCCATGAGACAAAAACACGATTAGATCGGCAGGAAACGAGTGAAGAAAATCGTGAAGAAGAAGCGAAGATTCTCCTTGAAAAAGTGACAGAACTTCGTACACAAAAGGAAGCGGTATACTCAAAACTCACCCTTTCTAAAGAGGAACGGGATGCTGCACATAGTGATCGAGGTGAGCGTGAAGCTGAGTTGAAAGTGATGCAACAAGGACTTCGTAAGCATGAGGAAGGATTACATCAGCAGGAAGTACGCGCGAATCGTCTCGATGTAGAGTTGAACCATTTATTGGAGAAACTAGCAGAAGAGTATGAAGTGAGCTATGAGTTAGCGAAAACCCGATATGAACGCCCTGAAGATCCCAAACAAGCAGAACGTGAAGTGCGATCGTTAAAAGGAAAAATTGCTGCCTTAGGTGAGGTGAATTTGGGAGCCATTGAAGAGCATGGACGTATCTCCACGCGGCTTAATTTCCTCAGTGGCCAACGGGATGATCTTCTCCAGGCGAAAGATACCCTTCATGAAGTGATTCGGGAGATTGAAAAGGAAATGTCATTGCGATTTTCACAAACCTTTGAAGCAATCCGGGTCGAATTTACGGATGTTTTTGCTAAAATGTTTGGGGGTGGGAAAGCTGATTTACGTCTGACGGAACCCGATAATCTATTGGAAACCGGAATCGAAATTACAGCACAACCCCCAGGGAAAAAACCGCAAAATCTGGCGCTTTTATCAGGTGGAGAAAGGGCGTTAGCTGCGATTGCCCTATTATTTGCGGTTCTCCGCTACAAGCCGGTTCCCTTTTGTGTATTGGACGAAGTGGATGCGGCGCTGGATGAAGCAAATCTTTCTCGTTTTACGAAGTACTTACGGGAATTTTCCCAGAACACGCAGTTTATCATCATTACCCACCGAAAGCGGACCATGGAGGGTGCTGATGTCATGTACGGGGTAACAATGGAAGAAGCTGGAGTGTCCAAAATTGTCTCCGTTAAATTAGAAGAATTTGATGGGGAACAACAAGTTGCCGCTGCGATGGAAGAAGGAGGAGAAATCGGATGAGTTTTTTTAAACGGTTAAAGGAAAGTGTCTCCAAAACGACAGAATCCGTCACAAACAAATTCAAATCGGGGTTATCGAAAACAAGTGCCTCTCTAGCCGGTGCGATGGATGCTGTCTTTATGCGTAGTCATATTGATGAAGAGATGTATGAAGAGCTCGAGGACGTGTTGATCAGTGCGGATGTTGGCGTCAATACGACGCTTGAAATTGTGGATCGCCTGCGGAAGGAGGTAAAAGAGCGCCGGATAAAAGAGCCGGCTGAATTACAACCCTTGATGTCTGAGATTCTTGCGGACATCTTAAAGGGAGAGGCAGCTCATTCACCCTCCATGAACATACAGGATGGAGAGTTGACCATTGTCTTAATGGTGGGAGTCAATGGTGTAGGGAAAACAACAACCATCGGGAAATTAGCGCACTATTACAAGCAGCAAGGGAAGAAAGTGGTCCTCGCTGCAGGTGATACCTTTCGTGCCGGAGCGATTGAACAGCTCCAGGTATGGGGAGAGCGTGTGGAAGTGGATGTGATTCGTCATCAAGCGGGATCTGATCCAGCAGCAGTGATCTATGATGGCATCCAAGCAGCAAAAGCTCGAGGAGCCGATATTCTCCTCTGTGATACAGCAGGCCGCTTGCAAAATAAGGTGAACCTGATGCAGGAATTAACCAAGGTTCATCGGGTGATTCAACGTGAAATCCCAGGTGCACCCCATGAAACCTTGCTCGTTTTGGATGCAACCACGGGTCAAAATGCGTTACAACAAGCAAAAATCTTTAATGACGCAACGGGCTTAAGCGGAATTGTCTTGACGAAGATGGATGGGACGGCAAAAGGTGGCATCGCTATTGCCATTCGTCGTGAATTAGCCACTCCAGTCAAATGGATCGGGCTGGGTGAGCAGATGGATGATTTACAGCCCTTTATAACGGATCAATTTGTTCACGCCCTCTTTGCCAACGCGATTGCACAGGAAGAAAAGGTGCAGTGAAAAATAATAACAAAGGTTCCATTCGATGATGAATGGAACCTTTGTTATATAAATTTAACATTAATCAAGTGGGATTATTAATATCCTGGGGTCTAAATTGCCTACGCTGGAAAAATAACCACCCGCACAGGGTGAAGAGCCAAAAGGCAAGTAAAGCGAGGGAGGAATTTCTTATTCCCGCTGGGTTGTCCAAGGCAATGACATCGCGCAATCCATTTACAGCGTAGGTCATTGGTAAAAAGGGATGGATAGCCTGAACCGAGCTGGGGAGCAGCTCCACAGGGAAGGTTCCGCCACTCGAAATCAATTGCAATAGTAACACGACAATCGATAATAATCGACCGAGACCATTCCCACAAGCAATGATTAAAAAACCGATGATGGAGATAGACATCCAAGCAATGATCATTAGAAAGCCATAAAAGGCTAGAGTGGATTTCAAGGGAAGGCCCAAGCCTTGATGAATAACAAGACCCGTGATCAGTGCTTGCAATAGACCAATGGGCAAAAGCGCAAGATATTTTCCCAAAGCGGTGATTGAAGGAGGGTGAGGTGCTAATTTCCAACGAGCGTCGTAAATGGGAACCACAAAAAAAGTCATGACACTCCCAACCCATAGGGAGAGAGGTAAGAAATAAGGTGCGAGTCCTGTTCCGTATTGGCTAACGGGAAAAAGTCGTATTTCTTTGGTTTTGACAGGTTCAGCAAAGACCGGAGCCAATTTATCCGAGGGCGACTTCGAATTAGCGACCGCTTGAGATAGTTTTTTTCCTAATTGACGATTCCCAGCAGCCAGCTTCTTTGATCCCTTCGCAAGGTCATTGATGCCTGCTGAAAGTTTTTGCATCCCCTTGTCCAGCTTTTTAGCGCCAGTATCCAATTCATCGGCACCCTTTTCCAACTTGTTAGCCCCTTGTGCAAGTTTGTGTATGGAGGAAGTTAATTGGTTGACCTGTGAAAGCCCAGAGGTCGCTGCAGTTGAAAGCAATGTTGGCAAACGATTCTCCATTTGATCGAGGGGAGTTTTTAGATTTTCGGAGGTATCTTCCCATTCTTTCGTTTGATCCATCACCTCTTGATAGGAAGAATCCGAGGATAATTTGGGGTAGTTCTCGGGAAGTGATTCCAGGTCGCGCCGAATATTCCCTTCGATCCTTTGAAGTTGATCAAAGGTTTTTTGAGCAGTAGCCAATTGGGTTTGAAACTGCTTGATCTTTTTGGATCCTTGAATTTGCGATTGGGTGTTTTTTGCGGCACCCATTAGTTTGGATACTTCCTTATCCAACTTCGTCAATCCGTCAGCTAATTTATCTAGCCCTGTTTTCAGTTGGGAGGTTCCTTTGGTGAATTGCTTTGTTGCTGCGGAAGCTTCATCCGTTCCCTTTTTTAATTTTTGAATGCCATCATTTAGCTCCTCTACCCCATCCGCTAGCTGGTTGGCAGCGCTGGCTGCTTCATTGATTCCGCCCTTGGATTGACCGACGATATCGAGTAAATTTTGAACGTATTCTTTGGTAAATTCGTTGCTAACTTTTTCTCGAATTTGTCCCTCCAGTCGTTTTGAAATTTGCGTTGTAATATAGTTTTTTCCTTCATTTAGCGTAAAGTTCAATTGTGCTGATCGAGGGTGATCGCCTTCAACAGATAAGATATCTTCCGTGAAATCCTTAGGTACACGCACGACTAAGTAATAGGTGTCCCCCTTTACACCCTGCATCGCGGTGTTGTTGTCGGTCTCATGCCAGTCGAGTTGAATGTCTTCCTTCATGCTTTTGACAAAATCCTTGCCATACTGGACGGTTTTTCCGTCTTTGCTTCCGCCTGCATCTTCATTGACGAGGGCGACAGGGAGATGCTCTAAAGAACCATAGGGATCCCAAAAGGCATAAAGATAGAGACCACTGTACAAGAGGGGAACAAAGATCACAGCAATTAGACTAAGTCGAGTAATCTTATCACGAAAGATACGGAGCCATTCTGTGCGAGTTACGGTCCAGATATTCATGGGTGTGCCTCCGTTGTTTGCGAAAAATCAAGATGATGGGAGCAAAGTTTGACGGTCTCTTCGCGCATCGTGGTTGTGATTAATATCATGGAATATTGTGCGATGGTCTCCGATAGATCTGCCCATAAATGTTGCCATTCACTTCCGGTCATGCCTTCTTCGGGATCATCAAGTAGGAGAAGGTGAGGCTGGTGAGCCAAAGCAACTGCAATACCTGCTCGCATTCGTAGATGTCGATTCACATCCATGACCCGCTGATCTTTTACCGTTTCCAAGCGCCAATTCTGTAATAATTGATGAGTGCGCTGTTTAATCGATCCCGCTCGAAAAAGACGAATATGCATCTTGATGTGTTCTTCAATCGTTAGGGTTGGAAATAAGGGGATTAAATCGCGGATCGGTCCTACTCCAATATCGCGCGGTTTTAATGGACGTTGTCCTCCCCTTCCTTCAATAAATACTTCACCGGTGGAAGGGGACATCAGGCCTCCAATAGAAAGCAACCAGCTAGTACGGCCTGTTCCAGATGGTCCATATAAAGCAACGGCACTATTGGCTTCCCATGTTGTATTAATGGAAAAAGGAAAGTAATTGAGTCCCTTATGGATGACGCTAAATTTACGTAACGAGAGGCTCTCCATCTCGATCCCTCCGACAGTCGGATGTTTCCCTTTCTTCAGTATGAGTTTCAAGCAAGAATCCATGCATCAGAAGATGGGGAATCCAAACCAAACAAAAAAGCTCGGGTGATTTCACCCGAGCTTTTTAATGGTACTTCTTATTTAAGCCACTTATCGACTTTATCAGGGTGGGCTTCAATCCAGTCCTTGGCAGCTTTTGATGGAGAGGCACCATTACTGATGTCCAACATTACTTTTTCCATATCTTTTGGCGACCAATAGAACTGATCCATGATCTTATAAGCCTTTGGATTTTTAGATTTCAAGTCTTTGTTAACGATGGTGTGAATTTTTTCTTCTTGACCAAATTCATGCTTTGGATCATCTAAGAACTTCAATTTCATTTTTGCAAACATCCAGTGAGGCTTCCAGCCAACGACAACAACCGGCTTTTTCTCTTTATAAGCCTTTTCGAGAGAGGCTGCCATTGCTGCACTGGAGCTTTCAACAAGCTTCATGGGTAGTTTGTAGTCCTTGATCAATTTATCCGTTTGCACCATCATGTCTGAGCCGGCTTCGATCCCGATAATTTCATTATCATATTCCTTGGCATCCCGTCGTAAATCAGCAACAGAGTTTGCCTTTACATAGGAGGGAACAACGAGGCCAAGAGCAGTTCCTTCGAGATTCGGACCCAAGTCTTTAATTTGATCCTTGTATTTTTTCACATAAGCCTCATGTTGAACAGGCAACCACGCAGCCGTAGTACCATCAGCTGATCCGCTGGCTACACCTGCAAACATCGGTCCAAGATCGACTTCAAGCAATTTGACATGAAATCCTGCTTTTTCAAGCGCTGCTTTCAATACATTACTACTTGCAACCTCAGAATCCCAGTTCACATAGGTGAGGGTGACTGTTGGTTTGCTACTTGCGGATTGTGATACAGCCGGGAAGGAAATGAGGGATAATGCAAGGATAGTTGCTACTGCGCCACGCCAATGTTTACCAAACCAACTTGCCGTGGAGGTTTTTTCTTTCTTGGTTTCAGAGGCGAGATTTTGGGTAATCCGATCCAATAGGATCGCAATAATGACGATACATAGACCGCCTTCAAAACCAATTCCTACTTTCAATTGGGTAATCGCCCGTAACACAACGGAACCAAGCCCGCCAGCACCGATCATAGAAGCGATAACCACCATGGATAGCGAAAGCATGATGGTTTGGTTAATCCCTGCCATAATGGTGGACTTTGCAAGAGGAAGTTGGATTTTAATCAGTTTTTGACGAGGTGTGGAGCCAAAGGCATCGGCTGCTTCAATTAATTGGCTGTCCACCTGACGAATTCCCAGGTTAGTTAAACGAATGGTTGGAGGCATGGCGAAAATAACCGATGCAAAAATACCCGGAACGGCCCCTAGAGAGAAGAAAAAGACAGCAGGGATCAGGTATACAAAGGCAGGCATCGTCTGCATCAGGTCAAGAATCGGCATGATGATATTTTGTGCTCGTGCACTCCGTGACGCGAGAATACCGAGAGGAAGACCTAATATAATGGAGATCACCGTTGCAGTCAAAACCAGAGCGATGGTTTCGACACTTTGATTCCAGTATCCAAGGGAATCAATAAGTAACAATCCGATCAAGGTGTAAACACCCAGTCGTAGACGAGTAATGAGCCAAACGATCAAGCTGAGTGCAAGGATTGCCACCCATGTAGGAGGGGCAGTCAGGACCGTTTGGAAAAAGTTAACGGTAGGTTCGACGATTCCCATTATAAACGCAAACAACGGTTTAAAGTTATCCTGTAACCAATGAACAACTGCATTAATCCATTTATCGAGTGGGATTTTAGGTAGATTCATTGCTAATGACCCCATTTCCAGCGAGGGCGGCAAAGATCGATCCTCTTACCACAACTCCGCGTAATTTTCCTTTTTCATCCACAACAACAGCTGGTTGAGCAAATTGATTTTCAGCCATTTGTTGCAATAGTTCGCTGACCGGAGTATCTTCGGTTGCAGTAACGACATCCGTGATAAGCACTTTTTCTAACGCTTTTTCTTCCTCTTTTTCCTCTAACACTTTTTTGGCTTCTTCAGCAGTTAGAATTCCGAGGAATTTCCGGTCGCGATTGACTACCATCACGGTGGAGGTTCCATTTTCGCGCATCCGTTTTAATGCGACACGTGGACCTTCTTTACCTAACACAAGAACTTCGGATCGTTTCATTATGGTGCCAGCAGTTAATACCTTCGTCAGGTTCACGTCTTCGACGAATCGTTCCACATAGGCGTTAGCTGGATTGGTTAAAATTTCTTCGGGTGTACCCACTTGCACAATGGAGCCGTCTTTCATCAATGCGATACGGTCGCCGATGCGAAGCGCTTCGTCCAAGTCGTGGGTAATGAAGATAATCGTTTTGTGCATGCTGGATTGAAGATCTAACAATTCATCCTGCATATCTTTACGAATCAAAGGATCCAACGCACTGAAGGCTTCGTCCATCAATAGGATGTCAGGATCATTTGCCAAGGCCCTAGCGAGGCCGACGCGTTGTTGCATCCCTCCTGATAATTGGTCGGGCAGACTATCTGCGTAATCGTTTAGTCCAACCAACTTTAATGATTCCAAGGCTTTCTGTTCACGTTCCTGACGGGAAATGCCTTGAATTTCCAACCCATATTCCACATTTTCTCGCACCGTGCGATGAGGAAATAAGGCAAACTTTTGAAACACCATCCCCATTTTTCTCCTACGCAATCGGCGTAATTCGTCAGCGTTCATTTTAGCAACATCTTCCTCATCAATGAGGATGGAGCCGCTTGTTGGGTTAATCAACCGGTTAAGCAGTCGAACCAAGGTAGACTTTCCGCTACCGGAAAGACCCATAATCACAAAAATCTCACCGTTTTCGACGTGGAAGTTTGCGTGGTTAACGCCGACGGTCATCCCGGTTTCCCGTAAAATGTCCTCTTTACTCTTCCCCTCGTTTGACAGCTTTAGAGCCTTCGAGGGGGATCTACCGAAAATCTTGGTTAGGTCCCGGACTTCAACTTTTTTCATCGTAATCCCCCTTTTCCATTTGTAATGCCACGCCTATCCATCGATTAGTCTTTACTAAAAAGTGGGCAGCGAAGCTTGGTAAAGTATAACGGAAATAAAAATCAGTTTCCAATCCCAACATGGGTATCAAGTAAAACACCTTGACATGGACTTGTCCACTTGATAAGATATTTAGCGTGTAAAGGGTGATACCCTGACAGAGGGATGCGAGGTGTACTTATACGGTGTTAGAAAAAACGACCCGCGTCAACCTACTGTATGATTTCTATTCCCCACTTCTCACCAAGAAACAACAACAAATCCTAGAATTTTATTTTCATGAAGACTGGTCAATGGGAGAAATTGCCGATCATCTAGGAATTTCTAGGCAAGCCGTCTTCGAAGGGTTGAAGCGTGCACAGGGAGCATTGGAAGAGTGGGAAGAGGCATTGCGCCTTCTCCAACGTCATCTTAAACGACGGGAGATCGCTGATCGGATTATTTCTGAGATGCAGAATTCTCCTCAAAGTGAACGTGTGAAGAGCATGGTTCAGGAATTGTTGGATCTGGACTGATGTTTTGATAAAGTGGATGAACCTGAAGATCTGGGAGGCGGCACGATGGCATTTGAAGGATTGTCCGAACGCCTGCAATCTGCGCTACAAAAGTTGCGTGGGAAAGGGAAAGTGAACGAAGCTGACGTCAAGGCTGTTATGCGCGAGGTTCGCCTTGCTCTCCTTGAAGCGGATGTTAACTTCAAAGTGGTGAAGGAGTTCGTTTCCCGTGTGAGCGAGCGCGCCGTCGGTCAAGAAGTGCTAAAAAGTCTGACCCCTGGCCAACAGGTCATTAAAGTCGTTAATGAAGAGCTTACCCAACTAATGGGGGGTTCGCAAGCCAAACTGGCCCTCAATTCCAAGCCATCGGTAATTATGATGGTGGGTTTGCAGGGTGCGGGGAAAACGACAACAAGTGGGAAGTTGGCACTTCACTTACAAAAGCAAAATAAACGGCCCTTACTGGTTGCAGGGGATGTCTATCGTCCTGCCGCTATTCGTCAGCTAGAAGTATTGGGTGAGAGCATTGAGATCCCCGTTTTTTCTCTCGGGGATAAAGAGGACCCGGTCAAAATTGCAGAACAAGGTGTCGCCAAAGCCAAAGAAGAAGGTCACGATGTTGTGATTGTGGATACGGCGGGCCGCTTGCATGTCGATGAAGCGATGATGGATGAGCTTAAGAAGATCCGTGAACGGGTGAAGCCGGATGAAGTTCTCCTTGTGGTTGATGCAATGACCGGGCAAGATGCAGTCAATGTGGCAGAGAACTTTAATAAAGAGATGAGTTTAACGGGTGTCGTCCTTACCAAACTGGATGGAGACACACGGGGTGGGGCGGCTCTATCTGTAAAGTCGGTTACCCAGTGTCCGGTGAAATTTGCCGGAATGGGTGAAAAGGTGGATGCGCTTGAGCCTTTTCATCCAGAACGGATGGCTTCGCGAATTCTCGGGATGGGGGATGTACTCACCCTGATCGAAAAGGCACAAGCCAATGTGGATCAAGAGAAAGCGCGTGAGCTGGAGCGGAAGATGCGCAGCCAACAGTTTACCTTCGATGATTTCCTTACCCAGTTGGAACAGGTGAAAAATATGGGTCCCTTGGATGAACTTCTCGGCATGATGCCAGGAATGGGTCAGATGAAAGGGCTCAAGAACATGCAAGTGGATGAAAAACAATTGGGTAAAGTGGAAGCGATCATTCGCTCGATGACTCGGGACGAGAAACAGAATCCCGAGATTATCAATGCGAGTCGTCGGAAGCGACTGGCGGCGGGGAGTGGTACGACGGTCCAAGATGTTAACCGTTTGATCAAGCAATTTATGGACATGAAGAAGATGATGAAGCAGTTCACTTCCATGACCAAAGGCAAGAAGAAAAAAGGAATGGGGCGATTTAAGTTCCCATTTATGCAATAACCTGTGATTCATCATCGGTTTACCCTGTAGAGGAGGTGAAGTTCAAATGGCAGTAAAAATCCGCTTGAAACGTATGGGTGCGAAAAAAGCTCCTTTCTATCGTGTCGTGGTGGCAGATTCTCGTGCTCCTCGCGATGGTCGTTTTATTGAAGAGATTGGGTACTACAACCCGTTGACTCAACCGGCCCAAGTGAAAATTAATGCAGAGAAAGCGATTCAATGGCTTTCTGATGGTGCACAGCCATCTGATACGGTGAAAAACTTGTTCCGTAAAGAAGGCATTTTGAAAACCATCCATGAAGCAAAAAACCAGAAGTAAAGTTCCTTTGTCCTAATAGCAGGACGTGAGGGGGAATCCCTTTGCAAAAACTGATCGAAACGATCGCCAAAGCGTTGGTGGATCATCCAGACCAAATTCGTATACAGGAACGAGAAGAAGAAGACCGCATGGTCTATATCCTCTCGGTCGCTCCTGAGGATATGGGGAAGGTGATCGGTAAGCAGGGTCGGATTGCCAAGGCTTTACGAACGGTTGTCGGAGCAGCTGCGGTCAAAGCAAAGAAGCGCGTCATCGTGGAGATTGTTTAACGCGGGACGGACTGCGGTGATACCCAGAAAGGAGGCCGGTTGATGTCTAAACCGGACTGGTTGACTGTCGGTCATATCGCCGGCACCCATGGGGTCCGTGGTGAGGTCCGCGTGGTCTCCCGTACGGACTACCCCGAACTCCGTTTTGTCCCCGATGCAAGGCTGATACTTGAACACCCTCGATTGAAGGAGAACCTTTCCTTGACTGTGGAAAGTGTCCGTTCGCATCAGAAAGGGTATTTGATCCGTTTTCGTGAATGGCCGGATCTAACTACAGCGGAACCCTATAAAGGGGGGACCCTGTTGGTTAACCGTTCTGAAGGCGTGGAGGGAGAGGAAGATGGTTTTTACCTCTATGAGATCATGGGTTGTGAAGTGGTGACGACGGAGGGAGAGAGCCTCGGTACAATCACAAACATCCTACAACCTGGGGCAAACGACGTCTGGGTCGTTCGCAGGCCAAAAGGAAAGGAGCTTCTCATTCCTTTCATCGAAGATGTGGTGAAGGAAGTGGATGTCGCCGCCAAGCGTGTGACGATCCAATGGATGGAGGGGCTCGATTGATCGAGGTGAAGGTAGTTGCGTTTTGACGTACTCACGCTTTTTCCAGAAATGTTTACAGGATTTTTCTCTTCCAGCATCATGAAGCGAGCGATTGAAAAGGGATTGGTTACAGCATCCGCTGTCAACTTTCGTGATTATACGACGGATAAACACCGAACCGTTGATGATACGCCCTATGGTGGTGGTAGCGGGATGGTGCTGAAACCGGAACCTTTATTCCGGGCAGTGGAGGACCTAAGGCGGGAGAAGACAGAGGCACCTCGCGTGTTGATGATGAGCCCCCAAGGCCAGCCCTTCACACAAAAAAAAGCAGAAGAGCTATCCACAGTTTCCCATTTGATCTTGCTCTGTGGGCATTATGAAGGCTTTGATGAGCGAGTGAGAGAGCATTTGGTTGATGAAGAAATCTCCATTGGGGACTACGTTCTCACAGGAGGCGAGCTACCTGCCATGGTGGTGGTTGATAGCATCAGCCGATTGTTACCAGGGGTGCTTGGGAACGAATCATCAGCAGATGAGGATTCTTTTTCGACCGGGCTGTTGGAATATCCCCAGTATACTCGTCCTGCTGAATTTCGTGGTTGGAAGATACCGGATGTGCTACTTTCAGGTCATCACCGTCAAATTGATGAATGGCGCCGGCAAGAATCATTGCGACGTACATGGAAGCGACGTCCAGATTTATTGGACTCAGCAAACTTGACGGAGAAAGACCGTGCTTTTCTCGTGACATTGTTGGATGAAGAACCTTCTTAACGAGGGATCCTGGAAGCCAGTTCTCTGATTGTTTTTGGACACAATCCTATGGTAAAATGAGTTTTGTGCTTTACAAGCCAACGGATCTTTTTGAAAAAACTTTTGGAAGGAGGGAAACTGATATGAATCCGGTTGTACGTGAATTGGGTGAACAACAGTTGCGTAAGGATATTCCTCTCTTTCGCGCTGGTGATACCGTAAAAGTACACGTGAAAGTTGTCGAAGGTAGCCGTGAACGGATCCAGCTCTTCGAAGGAGTTGTGATTCAGCGCCGTGGCGGTGGTATTTCTGAAACCTTTACGGTTCGGAAAATTTCCTACGGGGTGGGTGTTGAGCGGACTTTCCCGCTTCATTCTCCTCGAATCGACAAACTGGAAGTTGCCCGTCGTGGTAAAGTCCGTCGTGCGAAATTGTACTACCTACGTGAGCGTCGTGGTAAAGCGGCACGTATTAAAGAAATCCATTAATTGTTTAAAAGGGCTTGAATCCTCAAGCCCTTTTATGAGTTAGTACAGAGTAATCTGACAAATGAGGGAGTATTGACCTCATCTTACGGGAGGATGAGGTCAATACTCGCTCCGTACCATTCAGCCGAGGGTGATTTTTGGCTAAATGGTTACGTTGTGCGATAGTCAGGAGGAGCATCATGAGTGAGTTTGTCCCCCGTTCAGTGAAACATGGAAGACAACAGCGGGGAAGTGATGAAGCATGGGAATGGCTTCAAGCACTTGCCATCGCTGTGGTGTTCGCTTTGATCATTCGCGAGTTAGTTTTTTCACCGTTTAGTGTATCGGGCCCCTCGATGATGTCCACGGTACATGATCATGATAAAGTCATTGTAAATAAATTAATTTATCGAATTGGTGATATAAAGCACGATGATGTCATTGTGTTCGAAGCACCTGAAAAAAAAGACTACATCAAACGGGTAATTGCATTACCAGGTGAGGTGGTCTCTGCGCAAAATAATGTTGTCCGAGTAAATGGGAAAAGTATAGATGAGCCCTATATCGATGAAGGTAATCGAACCGAAGATTTTGGGCCGGTGAAAGTGCCTGCCAATCATATCTTCGCAATGGGGGATAATCGCAGTAATTCAAAAGATAGTCGCGTTCTCGGGCCAATCTCGATGGATAAGGTGATTGGAAGGGCGGATGTTATTTTTTGGCCAACTGAACACTTTGCGTTTTTGTGGTGAAAAGGGTGATAAGATGAGTACCATTCAATGGTTTCCCGGTCATATGGCGAAAGCCCGTCGTGAAGTTGAGGAAAAAATTAAGCAGGTTGACTTGGTATTTGAATTGTTAGATGCTAGGCTGCCCATGGCTAGCCGTAATCCAATGATTGATGAAGTCCTTGGTGAAAAATTACGGGTCATTATCTTGACAAAAAGCGATTTAGCCGATGCGGAAGTGACAAAGGAATGGAGTGAACACTTTCGTGCCAGCCATATCAAGGTGCTTCCAATTGATACCCTTTCTGGTGAGGGAATCAAGAAGATCCCATTGATCAGTAGAGAATTAATGAAGGAAAAATTAGCGAATCGGGAACGTAAAGGAATCAGAAGTGAGCGGATTCGAGCGATGGTGGTAGGGGTTCCTAATGTAGGAAAATCGGCTCTCATTAATCGGCTAGCAGGAAGAAGTGTTGCAAAGACTGGCGATCGACCAGGAATTACTCGGATGCAACAGTGGATCAAGGTCGGTGATGGTATGGAGCTTCTCGATACACCGGGGATTCTCTGGCCAAAGTTCGAAGATCAGATTGTAGGATTCCGTTTGGCAGCAAGTGGGGCCATTCGTGAAGATATTCTCCCCATCGATGAGGTGGGGCTTTATTTACTGAGCTATCTTGGGGAGTGGTATCCAAGGCTTTTGAGTGAGCGCTATAAGATAGAGGATCCGCAATCGATGGAAGGGCTTCAGCTATTGGAAGAGGTGGGCCGTCGTCGGGGCTGTATGCGGAAAGGCGGCGAAATTGATTATGATAAGGCGGCAGATATTGTCGTAAAAGATCTCCGCTCAGGACGATTGGGTAGAATTTCCTTAGAGCGTCCATCTGATTGGGAGGGTGAAATGGATGAAGGCGACGGAGACCATCCGCCAGATTGAGTGCCGTTTACAAAATGAAGAGGTCGATCCCAATTGGGTAAAGGAATTACTTTTGGACCCTCGTGTGGGGGTCCAAAGTCGAGCAAAGGCATATCTAAGACGTTTAGAACGTTTGAGAAAAGAACAAGAGCGGATGAATAACCTTTGGAAATTTGAACGTACATATTGGCAAAATGGATACCCCATGATCGCAGGCCTCGATGAAGCAGGTCGGGGACCTCTCGCAGGACCGGTTACGGCTGCGGCGGTGATATTGCCTGAAAATTTTGATGTATCAGGATTGGATGACTCTAAAAAATTAAGTGCTGAAGCACGTCAAAGGCTTCGTCACCGTATTGAGCAAGAAGCAATCGCTGTTGGAGTGGGTATGGTGGACGCTAGCACCATCGATGAGATTAATATCCTCCAAGCGACCTATCTTGCTATGCGACAAGCATTACAGTCCTTAGCTGTTCAACCGAATTTCTTGCTGATTGATGCCATTGAATTGCCTGAACCGTCCATACCGCAAAAAGGGATTATTAAAGGAGATGCTTTGAGTCATTCCATAGCGGCTGCGTCCATTATTGCAAAGACGGTTCGTGACGAATGGATGATGAAGGCAGCAGAAAATTTTCCGGGGTATGGATTTGATCGCCATATGGGATATGGGACAGCAGAGCATTTAGGAGCATTGGACGAGTTAGGTCCATGTGACATTCATCGTAGAAGCTTTGGGCCGGTTACCAACCGGTTATAAAACTGGATTCTTCATGCTAGGTGGTGGGCAAGTGGAGAAGGATCGGCGGAGAGCAACGGGTACTTATGGTGAACAATTGGCACGACGTCACTTGGAGGCTAAGGGGTGGTTGATTCGTGAAACCAATTGGCGTACCCGTATCGGTGAATTGGATATTGTTGCTGAAAAGAAGGGCTGGATTCTCTTTGTTGAGGTGCGAACGACTCGGGGAAACTCATTCGGATATGGTTTTCAATCCGTTGATCGAAAAAAACAACAGCAGGTTCGTCGGCTTGTCACCCAATATCTTCGTCAACACCAACTTGAACATCATCCCGTGCGAATCGACGTCATTTCAATTTTATTAGATAGGAAAGAAGAAGTTCTTAAAATGGATCATATAGAAGGTGCCTTTTAAAGTCATATCATTTTTAATTAAGGGAATTGAATTTTTATATATCGGAGGGAATCGCGAGCCAACAATAAAACACCCCTAAAAAGGGGTGTTTTATTGTTTAAACGGCTTCTAAATGGGTGTTCAACAGTTCTTGGTAGAGATCCTCTCCGCCAATATGAACACGGAAAGAAACGAGATCTTTCCCATTGATTTGCCACTGATGCAACTGTTGAAAGACGAGATAAATACTCTTTTTCACTTCAATATGAGGATACAGTTTTAAGTCAACAAATTGACTATACAGATTCGGTTTCTCCACGCGATGAGAACCTACCTTCATCGCCTTTAAACTCTCTTCCAATCCTTTTAAGAGATAAGAGAGCCAATCAGGTCTGTCTCCATCTTCTAAAAAGTGAATGGTAAAGCCCATCATTGGATAGCGATGGATGTCAGACTCAGAATATACGCTTTCTTCTTGATGACCGGCGTCATAGAGGAAAAACTCAATATGTATTTTGCGGGAGGGCACATCAACTGTCTTCTTGCTCTTTTTCAGCTTTTGCTGCAACCGCAGTTCGTTATTTTCTCTCTTTAAGCGATCAATTTCTTTATGCAATCGATCCGGTTCTTCCATATGAGAAGGCTCCGTCGCCGTGTCGAAGAAGCGCTTCATCCATG
Organism: Marininema halotolerans; assembly: GCF_900116235.1. GTDB lineage: Bacteria > Bacillota > Bacilli > Thermoactinomycetales > DSM-45169 > Marininema > Marininema halotolerans. The sequence continues at coordinate 167,547 of NZ_FPAA01000003.1, forward strand.
AGAACATATACAACGTCCCCCTTAGCGACCTTCTTGCTCCTATTATACTTGACTGAGGGGAGCGAACCAAGATCATTCTTATAAAGTATTTTCTTAAAAGAAAGGATGAAAAATTTCATCAAGAAAGTAAAGGGGGCAAAAGGGAGTCTTATCGTGGCATTTTCCACAAATTTAGTTAAAAGGGTGGGTGTTTTGTTCAATCAAATTTTTAAAGTTACCCTTTCATGAACCGTATTTTTGATCGTGGGGGATCAGTATGGCTCACCGTAGGAGAACCATACAGGATAGGTCGTGAATCATAACAGAATAGATTTAAAACAACTAGAAAAGGGAGTCTCACTTGCGGATAGTGGTTTGATGGATATGCATCAAGGTAAGTTCCCAATCACTTCATTCTATTAACCATATAATAGAGTATATTTCATGATCCTGCGATGGAGGGGATGATTATAATTCAAGTGAGTAGAGCGAGGCAAGGAAGACTTACACCAAGCTTTCGATTTAGTTCAAGCCGGGTATTAGGAGGAAATGTTGCATCAGACTTAACGCTTGTCGAAGTGGGGGTACAGGGCCCGATTCAACCACAAACGGGATCCGTCTTAACACCTAGTTTTGTAAAGCTATTTAATCGTTTGGTAGGAAACCAGCTCAATTGCAAAACATTAATTATACGAGGCGCTCCTATTCCTAGTGGAACGAGTGGGCAACCGATTCAACGTCTGCCCTTTCAACCCAGCCTAGAATTATTGGCACCTTACATTTTTAATCGATTGCAGGGGCCATTCAAATTACAGGGGCTGACTCTTCAATTTGTGATGTTAGAAGCAATGGAACTAAGGTCGACTTTCAGGAGAGGTCAGGTTTCCCCCTTGACCAGAAGATAGATACATCATCACGAACAAATCCGCTGATGGCGGTTTTGTTCGTGATGATGACTTTGATGTATGGCAAGGGGGTGTCGCGTTCAAACTGTTAGGGTGGACTTATTTACCAATAACAGTTGATGAGAAAAGGGGTGGCCTTTTGTGGATCATGAACGTGATCAATTGTTTGCTAGATTAGAAAGGCTGATTCCCTCGGTACATATGGATCGGCGTGATTTTTTGAAGTCAATAGGAAAAGGTGCATTCCTTGCTCTTATATGGACGATTACGCAACCCCTACCAGGAACGAAGGTGTTTGCAATGCCGAGATATCTCTCCTACCCCTTTCGTCTGGGTGTTGCATCAGGGGATCCCCTTCCCGATGGGTGTATTTTGTGGACGCGTTTAGCCCCTGTTCCGTTGAAGGGAGGAGGGATGTCTACCTATGATATACCGGTTCGCTGGGAAGTGGCTGAAGATGATCAATTTCAACGAGTGATTCGTAAGGGGGAGACAACGGCTCGGGCAACATTGGGGCATTCTGTGCACGTGGATGTGCGTGGGTTAAGGCCAGGAAGAGAATATTTCTATCGCTTTAAATCGGGGTCAGATATTAGCGCCGTTGGTAGAACAAAGACTGCGCCTCACAAAGGAGACCCCACTCGTAGGATTAATCTTGCTTATGCTTCGTGTCAACAATACGAACATGGTTACTACACAGCTTATCAGCACATGTCCCGTGAAGACCTTGATGTAGTCCTTCACCTAGGTGATTATATCTATGAATATGGACCCGAAAAATATTTGGCATCGAGTGGTAATGTTCGACGGCATAATAGTCCCGAAGTGAAAAGTTTAGGGGACTACCGAAATCGATATGCTCAGTATCGTATGGATCCAGATTTACAGGCGGCTCACGCGGCCTTTCCATGGATAGTTGTCTGGGATGATCATGAAGTGGATAATAATTATGCAGGTTCCCATCCAGAACATGATCAATCTCCCACTGCGTTTTTGCGACGAAGAGCTGCCGCTTACCAAGCGTATTATGAACATATGCCGATGAGGCTTTCAACCTTGCCTCAAGGTCCGCAAATGAAAATCTATCGTCGATTTACTTTTGGTGACCTTGTAGAGTTTAATATGCTGGATACTCGTCAATATCGGGATAATCAAGTGGGGAGCAGTAAATGGAGTCAGATGGAGGAGGAGTCGTTAAATCCTCAGCGGACAATGTTGGGTGAAGTACAGGAAAATTGGTTAATGAAAGGCCTCTTTCAATCAAAGGCAAGGTGGAATGTATTGGCGCAACAAGTTTTTTTCTCTCGTTTAGATAAAAGAAGGGGGGGAGATCACTATCGAAACATGGATGCTTGGGATGGTTATGTTGCTTCCCAACATCGGTTAATTCAACGTTTTAGCGAGTTGAAAAATGTGAATCCTATTATTTTAACCGGGGATGTTCATTCCAATTGGGCGTGTGATTTAAAAACCGATTACAATTATTCGCGCTCTCCGGTGGTTGGAAGTGAATTTGTGGGAACCTCCATTACCTCTGAAGGGGATGGATTCGATATGAAACCATATTACTTAAAGTTATTAGCGAATAATGATCATGTTCATTTTTTTAATGGTCAGCGAGGGTATGTACGATGCCAAATTACGCCTGAGTATTGGCAAACAGATTATCGGATTTTACCTTACGTTAGCAAACCCGGTGCGCCCATTGTGACAAGAGAATCCTTCGTTGTGGAATATGGTCGACCAGGTATTCAAAAGGGATAAGAGACTCGCATGAAGCCCGTTCTGATTGAATGGGTTTCTTTGGTATGTACTTACTGCCGGCAAAAAATTTACTATTGAAAAAAAGAAAAAAACCATGGGAAGTGAACACAAAATCAAATCCTCTTGCGAATAACAGTATGTAGAGTATAATTGCAAGTGGATCACTAACAAAAATAATTCTTCAAATTAAAGGAATGGGCAGGGATAAAATGAAGAGTATAAGTATGATTTTGTTATCTGGTGGAATCGGTACACGAATGAAAACAACGGTTCCGAAACAGTTTCTACCTATTGGTGGCAAGCCAATGATTGTCCATGTATTAGAGAAAATCGACCAAATTATTGCGGTTGACGAAATTATTATACCATCACCTCAAAAATACATTGAACAAACAAAAGAACTTATACAAGCACATCAGTTCTCTAAAAAGATAAACGTGATTCCTGGAGGTTCTACTCGTCAAGAATCGGTGATGAAGGGGCTAGAGAGGGTGAGTCACCCTAATGTACTCATCCATGAAGCAGTACGACCCATTGTACAAAAGGAGGAATTCGAAGAACTTATTTCGTGTGAGACGACGAATGCAACCTATGGGACAGATATCCCTTTCACAGTGCTCGAAGGAGAGGGCTGGATTGAAAGAACATTAGACCGTGATCGCTTAATTAATATACAGTTGCCGCAAAAGTTCGATACGGCTCTACTAATGGAAGCACACCAAAGAGCAGATCAAGAGAAACGTGACTTTACCGAAGATGCTAGCCTGTTTTTTCATTATCAAAAAGAAAAAGTGGCAGTGTTAGAAGGGACAGAGTTTAACATTAAAATTACAAAACCGATTGATCAAAAAATCGGAGAGATCATTTACAAGGAGTACATCTTAGGGGGAGAATAAAGATGAAAACATGCATAATTAGTGGTGCGAGCCGCGGAATTGGACGAGCGATCGCTATCCAACTCAGCGAAAGAGACGATATTCAGAATCTCGTGTTGCTGGCGCGAGATGAAATCGAACTCAATGAGACAAAGAGATTGATGAATCCGGATAAGAATATCGTGCTTTATTCCTTGGATCTTACTGAAGGAAAGCAAATTGAGGAAATTGTCAAAGATACCGGAGATCGCTATGGCGGGGTTCACCTTTTGCTCAATGTAGCAGGATATGCTGAACCAAAATCGCTCTTAGAAACAACGGTAGAAAACTGGGAAACGACGTATCAAGTGAATGTACAATCCGTATTTTTAATTACCCGTGAAGTCGTAAAATGGATGAAAAAATCAGGTGGGAAGATATTGAATGTTGCTTCTACAGCAGGCATGAGTGCTCGTCCAGGCTGGCTCGCCTATGCTTCTTCTAAGGCTGCACTAATTAGCATGTCCCATACGTTGTCTGACGAATTAGCTGAGTACGGAATCAAGGTATATTGTGTATCCCCGGGTCGATGTGCTACCGATTTGCGTCGAACATTAGCTCCTGACGAGGATCAATCAAAAATTATGCAACCGGAAGATGTTGCAGAAGTTGTGGATAGCTTACTTTCGAATCCGGGTCTTTGTCTAGATGGACAAAATATGGTTATTCGTCAACAGCCAAAGTTTTATCAAAATCAAGTAGAATTAGAAACTAAAGAACAAAATGAGTCTGTTACGGCATAGGAGTGAACTGAGAGGTTATTGATCGTCAGATAAAAACAGCTCGAAATTCCCCGCTGAAGGCGGGGAATTTCCAGTTCACTATCGATGAGAGAGGAAGTATTTGCAGTGATGGAATGGCAACTTATTGATAAAATGCAAATCTTGCAGTTTTTTCTTTTGTTTATTATCTTAATAGGTGTATATCGCTCGGTGATTGTTAAAGTATTGAAGAAAACAAAGGTTTTTTTGCGTCGTTTTATTGGTGTTTTTATCTATCAATTTGCAAGACTTTTTCCTCGGGATCCGAAGGTGGTTGTCTTTGGAGCGGAAGCTGGACAGGGTTTTCGTGGAAACCCCAAGTACCTGTATTTAGAAGCAAAACAGGATCATCGAATTCGATGCATTTGGGTGCTGAAGAATCAAGCTGCCATCAAGCGTATGAATGATGAAGGTATGGAATGTTATTCTGTTCATTCTTTAAAAGGAATTTATTTTCAATTGCGGGCAAAAACATTTATACACTCTCACTCAATACATGATGACTTTAATCGTTTTCTTTTGGGTGGAGCGACCTCCATCAACACTTGGCATGGAGTAGGATTGAAGAAAGTGTGGGGGGCTAACAAAAAAACCTACACCTATAAATCGCTACACGAAAAAAATCGCTTCAAACGATGGCTACATTCCTTTGTCGTTCGTACACAAAATGCGGGAACAAGTTATGTGATTTCTACCAGTGACCGAGTCTCCTCTTACTATCCTGAAACTTTCTTAGTGAAGAAAGAAAATGTTTTGCAATTGGGTCAAGCTCGAAATGATATATTTTTCCATGATACTGAACAAGATGAAGAAATTCCTTCCTATATTAGGGAAAGTCGAATTATCACGTATATGCCGACGCATCGTAATTTTGGTAAATTGGACAAAAATATTAATCGAGTGTTGGATTTAAAACAATTGGATGCCTTCTGTGAGGCGCATGGATACAAGTTTATTGTTAAGAGGCATATGTACAGTAATGGGCAAGTCCCTACCCGGCTGAAAAATATCATCGACATCAGTAAGGAAAATATTGATCCGCAGATGCTATTAAAATATACGGATATATTGGTGACGGATTTCTCTAGTTGTTATACGGACTTCCTATTACTCAATCGTCCTGTGTTATTTTATAGCTATGATTTGGAAGAGTACCTGGAAAAATCAAATGAAATGTATCATGACTATTATGATGTAACACCTGGACCTAAAATCGAAGATTTTTCTTCGTTTATGAGTGCATTAACTGATGTGGTAAATGGAATGGATACATTTGAGGAAGAGCGCAAAGAGGTGCTTGATATCTTCTATGAAGAGAAGAACCAACATGTAGTAACGAATAAACAGGTATCTTATATTTTTGAGAACATCTTAAAACTTCCATTTGTAAAAGATGAAAGAGGATCGAGAACTTCATCCAAAGAAAGTGATTCCATTTCAGTATCGTAAAAATGCCCCCTGATTTTTCACGGGGCAGGAAGAGTGTTAAACCCAACGATTCTCTTTAACCCATCGCTGAAGGCGTTTTAGATAAGTAGTGCCTCTACGTCTGACTTCCTCAGCACGTGGTCCCAAAATGATTGTGATTTTCATAAGCTTGTCCCCTTTCAAGAACGATTGAGTTACCTAACGGTATGCACTTGCATATCAAAATATGTATAGAATTAGTAGGATTGCCCTTCTTCTGTATCGAAGGGGTTCACCTCGATTTTCATAGACTAGTAGGGAAGAACATGGAGGTGGTTCCTTTGATACAAAAGAAAGGGCTTAAATATTATCTGAATAGATTAACTATTCTAATAAAATTCTTATATGGCTAGTACCACAGTATATGCTCATTTTAGTAAAATCCATGGGAAGCCTAGGGAAAAGGTTGTAAAAGGTAGTATTATCGGAATTATGGGTAAAACGGAAAAGGTAAAGGCGAAATTTCCGAATTTACACTTTGAAGTCAGACTATCGGAGAATGGTTTGCCAATTAACCCATTAACGGTACTTCCTGCTATAGAATAAATTATTGACATAAAAGAGATCGTAGTATAGTCTATTATCACGAAAAATGAAAATTGTTATCAGGTAAAAATAGGATTGTGGGACTAGGATATATGATTCGGAAAATTTCCAGTGATTGTCTAAGAAAAATGGATAGATTTCTTCAAAGAAATATCCTTATATCTGGATAAATCGATGAATCATGTGGAAGAGTATTGAAGCAATTTTATGAATGAATAGTGATTCGATTGGGGGGGTGGTGGCCGGGACCGTGTACATAACGGAACCAGTTAATGTTTTTGATGCTATAATTGTTGTTAAATGAAGCGGTAACAGGGGAAAAAGGGGATTGGGGAAGGGTTATCAAAAAAAAGTTGGTGATTTTCCCTAAATTTCCTGCCTAGGGGATTTTAGTTTGTGTATTTATTGTCAATGATTTTAATAAGAAAATCGATTACCATGTTTTTATAAGCAAGTTTATCATCCTTCGTAGCTAATCAACCGTTTCATGAAGGAAACAGATCCCCTGATGTGGAAACGAATAGGCAATGGAATGAAACCTTCTGTTGCTTCATACGTTCCGAACTTCTGACAAAAACGGTCGGGCTTGTTTTTTTAGGGTGATAGAAGTGCAAATACATAAGACAAAGGAGAATATTCTATGGAAATGCAAGAGCAAGAATGGGGAACCACCCAAGAGGTAGATGAGACGATGGAGGAAAAAATTCGTAGAGTAGTCCGTGATGAACAAGCCCTGATTCTTTCGACATTGCGAAACGGGCTTGACCATGCTTTATTCCAATACTTGAAGGAACATGGATTTGATGAAATTCCTGAGGAATTGCGTGCACCAATTGGCGGCGCCGATGCAGATGAGGAAGCAAAGGATAAAACACCATTAGTTGATCCTGCATTGACTAAAGGGATTCATAAAAAGACGATTCTTGCTGCTGAATTGGTGGCTGAGATTCTACGTGATCATGGCTCCCTCCGTTTGTCCCATCTGAAAGAAGAAGTTGAAAAACGCGGGGGTAGCTTGGGAAGCAACCCAACCATTCTAATGAAAAGCATTATGAAAATCTGTCCTGCAATTAAAAAGACAGGTCGGGGTCGTTTTACCTACGAACAGTAATTACCTACGAACAGTTATAAAATGTCTGTAGAAGAGCTCTCAGCGGCGAACTGAGGGCTTTTCTTTTGTGTTATGAACCTTCATTTGCAACCACTTCTTGTCGTCAAATAAAGCATAAATACTATTTTCGCAATTTAATAAAAATAATATTCTATTGTACGAGGCTACAAAACAGCAGGTGGAATTTTGTAGAAGATGTTTTTTAACCATCCAATTCAAGTCCATCTTTGGGAAACAGCTTCCATTTACCGTAACTAGAATATAACGGTAATTTCAAACTTACCAAAGGATGATTCTTTTTTCAAATAGTAATTTTCATGGATTGCCTAACTGATGGATGAATATGGTTGATCAGGGGGGATTAGCTTGCGAATAAGTCTCTTTTTCCCCGAATAATACGTTTTTCGAGATTTTTTGCACTTGAAATTTATTTATGATGGGTGAAATTCGTCTGATAACGCGATTGAGTGGCTTTTTTTTAGTTAGACGATGGAAGTGTTAGAAGGCATGTTGTATAAATAAATATTTTTTTTGGATAAAGGATGATACCGAATGAGTGTCGAAATGACAAAGAGTTTAGAAAGAAAGAAAAAATATAACTACCCTATTCCGATTGGATTTCTTAATTATGCGATTTAATTTTCATTCCTAAGGAGTGAGTCAATTGAGCTTTTTATCTAAACTTCAACATGCCTTCGATTGTTTGAATGACCCGACAGCCCGGGAGCTAAAGGACGTATTGGATCATTTGCAGGTTGAAGAAGAGGAATTGCGTCAATTTTTGGAGGAGCCAGGCTTATTTCCCTATGGAAGAAAGTTGTTATATCAATCAGAGCACGTCGAAGTGTTGCTGATGAACTGGGCGAAGCAATTTAAATGTGCTCCCCATGATCATGGAGACTCCCATGGCTGGGTTCATGTGGTAAAGGGAGAATCGACACAAACCGTTTATTCACTTGAAAAGGAGGTCCCGATTCCAAAGCACACGGGAATCAGTGCAGAAGGAACGAGTTTTTTTGCTCCGCGGACAATGGTTCATGATATGGAAAATTGTAGCGAATCTGCGCTAATCACGCTTCATGTGTATTCACCTCCAATCTCAGGCATGAAGGTATATGATTTGGAACGTTGCATGTCTTGTATCGTCAGTAAAGATTGTGGGGCATGGTGGCCCGAGGAACAGCGTCAACGGTTAAAAGAGATGAAATTAGGGGAGGTGGTACCCCGATGAGTCTCCTTCATTTAACGACCCTTTTAAAGGATGATACCGTGACGAAGGAAGAGATTGAAAAGTTTATGTGCCAGCATTCCTTCTACTTGCACGAAATTCCAGAGCAACAAAATAGAGGACCTCAATCGACAATTTTGATGGAGAATGCAGATCGACGTTGTGAGTGTCTCAAAGTAGAGAGAAAAGAGGATTCAAAGCCACGTCAATATCCTCATGCAAAAAAAATAATTGGCATCTTACACAGTCGCATGGTGTACGAGGAATTTGTATGGAGTAATGAGGATTATCATATAACGAAGCGGGAACGCATTGGGGTTGGTGAGACCATCGTTATTTATCCGAATATCATCTTCCGCTTATACTCACCCGATGAGAGCGATCCTGCCTATATTATTGAGCTGAGCTTATCGGATGTTTGTGATTTCACCTTCCGTTCCCACGTGAATGCTCCAATGGATGGCCCTGAAACGGATCTACCGGATTATTATTACGGGTATGATGCTCGATATAAAAGAGTGTATGAAGAAGGGGGCACTTTATGGGAGGAGGAAGGTGCGAATCAGGCCTTAGTATGGTTTGCTGAGCATTATGGATTAAAGGGGAAGCGTGTGATTGATCTCGGATGTGGTGAAGGGCGTGACAGTATATTTTTGGCTCAACGTGGTGTGGATGTGACGGGTGTGGATGTTGCTCGCTCCGCTCTGGAAAGAGCAAGGGAGCGGACACGGGCAGCCAGTTTATTTTGTACCTTTTTGGAGCGAGATGTTATCTATCTACGGAACATTCCAGCGGAAACCTTTGATTTTGCGATTAATATGGGGTGTCTACATATGCTTACAGAGGAGGATCAAAGGCTTAAGCACCTAAAGCGAGTTTATGAAATTATGAAGCCAGGGGGCTATTTTCTTTTGGCCCATTGTCGGGAAAAGTGGTTGGAGGGATTTTTCTCTGTGCCGGACTATACTAGTGTAGGTCCAATCGTGCCTGGGAGAGTCATTGAGAGAAAAATTCGTACGAAGGAGGGGAGCAAGATGATCCCCCTCGAGTTATTGCCCTATAAGGAATCATCCGTAGATGAGTTAACCCAAGAGTTAAATCAAGCGCAATTTTCCGTTGTTGAGGTGTTTAATGAGCATACACAAGCCTTTGGCAACACCAATGTGCTGGTGGCCCGTAAACCACTCGCTACACAGGAGGGATCTGATTGAAATTTCGTTTTCTCTTTGTGGTTCTCTGTTTAGTATGGGGATCCACTTGGCTCGCCATCAAAATTGGAGTGAATCATGCCCCTCCTCTTTGGTCAGCCGGTACCCGATTCTTTTTGGCGGGACTGTTACTTATGGGATGGTACCGTTGGAAACATGGTTCGTTTCACATAGAGAAAAAGGCGATCCGTCATATTGTGATCTTAGGATTTTTGGTGATTGCAGTAACCTTTGGCTTGATCTACTGGGGAGAGCAGTGGGTCTCATCAGGGCTGACGGCGGTCTTGGTACAAGGGTTAATCCCCATTTTCATGCTCCTCTTTAGTTGGCTTTATCGCCATAGCACCTTAAATGGACCGCTCGTCGGGGGAATTTTTCTTGGACTATTTGGAGTGTTGGTGATCTTTATGCCGCAGATTAAGTCTCCGGATAATGGGATGGCGATCCTCGGCATGTTGTCCATTATTTTAGGGACCTTGGCCTATTGTTGGGGGGCGGTTATCAGTAAAGACACACTGAATCAGTATTCCTCCATTCTTATCTCCGGGCTGGAAAACTTGATGGGTGGCGCTGTCTTGATGATGGTAGCGCCGGTGATGGAGTGGCGGGAAATTGTTTCCTTTGGATACATGGATCAGGCATTTGTGTGGAGTTGGTTGTACCTGGTTGTAATTGGATCCATCGTCGGCTTTACTGTATTTACGTATTTACTAAAGGAATGGGGGGCCGTCCGTGTCTCTCTCTACTCCTTTTTCACCCCGATGGTGGCTCTCTTGCTCGGTACTTTGTTTTATCAGGAAAAGATTACTTGGGAGCAGCTACTTGGATCGGGAATGGTGCTTGTGGGAGTCTGGATCACCAACCGTTATACCTCGGCGAAAAAAGCTCAACCATCCGCTGCTGTGAAGCTGCAAGAAGAGTCCCTTCAATAAGAGTCGAGGGATCCAGTCCGATAGAGAAACACAGGAGGATGATATGTACGCCAAGCTGCATGCATGTACGGTCTTAGGGGTCGATGGCACAACGGTTGAAGTAGAAGTCGATATAAGTAATGGCTTGCCTGTATTTGATGTAGTTGGTCTACCCGATACTGCAGTGCGTGAGTCCAGGGACCGCGTCCGATCTGCCGTGAAAAATTCAGGGTATCCATTCCCATTACAGCGCATTACGACGAATCTAGCACCGGCAGATCTAAAAAAGGAGGGCGCTGGATTTGATTTAGCGATCGCCATAGGGGTACTGGGAGCGAGTGGTCAATTGCCAGTGACCGACTTTAAGAAAGACCTTTGGCTAGGAGAGCTCGCATTAGATGGAACGTTACGGCCATTAAGCGGGATTCTCCCCATGGTCATTGCAGGCAGAGATGCAGGCTTTCAACGCGTCTGGCTCCCCCATGCCAATCGAGGGGAGGCTAGCCTTGTTGAAGGCCTTGAAGTAATTCCTCTCCATTCGCTAACCGAAGCCGTAGATCGGTTAAAGGGAGAAATAAGAGAAGAGGACTCCCTAGAGTCCTTCGCAAGGGATGCTGAGGTAGAGCTTCCCCTTGATGATTTTTCCGATGTACAAGGACAAGTCCACGTCAAACGAGCGATGGAAGTTGCTGCAGCTGGCATGCATAATCTTCTTTTTATTGGCCCACCAGGGTCTGGGAAGACCATGTTAGCCAAAAGGTTACCCTCCATCTTGCCAGATATGTCCATCGATGAATCCTTAGAGGTAACCAAAGTAGTTAGCATTGCTGGTCACATGACAGAGAGGGGCCGACTTGTCACCCGGCGACCCTTTCGCTCGCCTCATCACACGATCTCCCAGGTGGGGCTCACAGGAGGGGGAGCCGTGCCCAAACCCGGTGAAGTTAGCTTAGCTCACCGCGGGGTGCTTTTTCTTGACGAGATGCCAGAGTTTGCAAAGAGTACCCTAGAAGTGCTCCGCCAACCTTTGGAAGATCGCGAGGTGACCATTAGCCGTGCGAAGGCGGTGTTCACCTTCCCAGCTCAATTCATGTTGGTGGGCTCAATGAATCCTTGTCCGTGTGGTTATTTTGGATATGAGGAGGATCGCGGATGTACTTGTACCCCTTATCAAGTACAACGCTATCGCTCCAAATTATCTGGCCCGTTATTAGATCGAATCGATATCCATGTCGAAGTCCCACGAATCGATTTTCAGACCCTTACAAGCAATGAAAAGGAAGAGAGCTCGGCGATTGTTCGTAAACGAGTTAACCAGGCACATGATGTGCAGAAGGAACGCTTTCAAGGAAAGGGGGTACGAAATAACGCCACCATGTCACCCTCTCTCATCAAAAAACACTGCAACATCGATCAAGAATCCCGCAATTTACTGCAACAATCCTTTGATGCGCTAGGCCTTTCTGCCCGTGCCCATGATCGGATTCTTAAACTGGCTCGGACCATCGCCGATCTAGAGGGAGCCAAAACAATTGAAGTTCCCCACGTGGCGGAAGCCATTCAATACCGAACACTGGATCGGAAGTGGTGGGAGTAAGGTGAGTGAATGAATGATGATAAGTGTCGGTTAAAGGGATCGGTGGTTTAACCCTTCTTTGAAGGATCTGATCGAGGAATATCAAAGTTCCCTCAAAAAGACTCGTGAAGCAAACAAGGGCTATTTCGCTGAGTATGAAAGAGACGGTCAGCAAGAACTTGACTTTGGTCTTCTTTCCAGTATGGAGAGGGATCTGCCATTTGTCTTAAAATGGCTCACTACTGGCCGGCAAACGGGGAGATACCAAGGGGTTGAGCGGTCGGCGGATTATCAGAAAGAGGTGCCTGCCGATCCACAGTGGTTTGATCAGGAGAAGTTAGGTCATCCTTTGAAGCTGCCTGCGTCAAGAGAGTTGTAGGAGCCGGTTCGCTTTCGAATCGATAAAGCCCTCAGTTCGATGACCGTTAGGGAGAGAGAGGTGTATGAATTAAGCCGAGGAGAGGGTTTTACCTCTGTGGAGATTGGAGAAATGTTAGCGATAAGCGAGAGGGCTGTTCGTAAAATGATTCAGCGTGGAGAGGAGAAGATCAGAGGCGCTAAGGAAAGTAACCTGTTTCTTGTCAATGGTGAAGGGTTATAAGTGCATAGGAGCGTATTCATAAAGAATAGGAGTTTTGACGTATTCTGCGAACACCCCTAGCGTCGGAATAGACCCAAGGGGTGTTCGCAAACGCTGTATACGTGATGGAATAAGGGATAGAGCCATTGTCAGATATCTCTTAGCGGAGAAAAAGTAATGAAAAGTGGAGTTTTGGAGGAGGTGTTCGCAAAATGATGAAGAATAGTATATATGGAGAAGGATACAGCGCACGCCGTAACAACGTAATGCACCTCAGTAAGAGGATTGAAACTGCTACACGGTATTTACGGCTAGTCACTGCCGCATCTGTAACAACGTAATGCACCTCAGTAAGAGGATTGAAACCAATTACGGATTTTAGGGTTTTGGCTGCTAATCGGTGTAACAACGTAATGCACCTCAGTAAGAGGATTGAAACGTTATCCAACCGCGCATTCTCAAACTCATCAGGGGTAACAACGTAATGCACCTCAGTAAGAGGATTGAAACAAGCTAATCTCAAAAGGGAAGTGATAAAAATGGAGACGTAACAACGTAATGCACCTCAGTAAGAGGATTGAAACCTTTTACTTGATGTAGTGTAGGGTCGTGCAGTTTTGTAACAACGTAATGCACCTCAGTAAGAGGATTGAAACCTCTGATACAGAAGTCACATACACCAACTGGGCTGAAAAGTAACAACGTAATGCACCTCAGTAAGAGGATTGAAACGCAATTTCCAGCCACTTTATTGATATTCATAGTTTATCGTAACAACGTAATGCACCTCAGTAAGAGGATTGAAACGATTTCTTAGGCACTTTAAGAAATGCCTCTTTAGTATGTAACAACGTAATGCACCTCAGTAAGAGGATTGAAACTACGGGTGATAAACCCTTCTTTCACCAATTCTTTTACAGTAACAACGTAATGCACCTCAGTAAGAGGATTGAAACATTTCTTAAATGAAACAAGCGGAAGGGATTTGAACATCGTAACAACGTAATGCACCTCAGTAAGAGGATTGAAACTTATTGACCCTGTGCCCAACTTGGTGACCGCATCAGTAACAACGTAATGCACCTCAGTAAGAGGATTGAAACTACTTGTGATCTCTTTTGGTGATACAATGGGGTAAAGTAACAACGTAATGCACCTCAGTAAGAGGATTGAAACACCTCTCCCACCTGGGAGGCGGTGCTCTCCTGAGTGGTAACAACGTAATGCACCTCAGTAAGAGGATTGAAACATGTTTGGTAAAACTACCGGTATTCCTAGCGCTACCGTAACAACGTAATGCACCTCAGTAAGAGGATTGAAACGATGAAAGGAGGTCGGTTAGGTGGTTAATTACAAAGAGTAACAACGTAATGCACCTCAGTAAGAGGATTGAAACTGACCTCGGCTTCTACACCCGCATCTTTAAGCCGCTGTAACAACGTAATGCACCTCAGTAAGAGGATTGAAACTACTTGGCTGTCTCGCTGTCCAGGTCATCCCCGTTGTTGAGTAACAACGTAATGCACCTCAGTAAGAGGATTGAAACAGCTTGAACGCCAGGAGCGATCTCCTTCCATGCCGCTGTAACAACGTAATGCACCTCAGTAAGAGGATTGAAACCGGTGCCGTCTGCTGTTGATGTTTCTTGCCCGCGCGGTAACAACGTAATGCACCTCAGTAAGAGGATTGAAACGAATGATCAAATTTATTTTATTTTGGCGTTCTATAAGTAACAACGTAATGCACCTCAGTAAGAGGATTGAAACTTCTTTCTCACTTGTACCCTCCTCGATTGTTATCACTGTAACAACGTAATGCACCTCAGTAAGAGGATTGAAACTTTTGAGTCTACTCGATCTTGCAAGATCCATGATGAGGTAACAACGTAATGCACCTCAGTAAGAGGATTGAAACACTAGTTTACTGTTTAGCGGTTGTCAAAATCCGGAGGGGGTAACAACGTAATGCACCTCAGTAAGAGGATTGAAACCATGGACGACATGTTACAATCATCCATTCATTCCGCTGTAACAACGTAATGCACCTCAGTAAGAGGATTGAAACGCGTTGTGGGCTACCCAAGCTCTTCCCGTTTTTTTCGGTAACAACGTAATGCACCTCAGTAAGAGGATTGAAACGCTACCCGTTTCGCTAAGTTCGTGACCGTGGTAGTTTGTAACAACGTAATGCACCTCAGTAAGAGGATTGAAACGAATTAGTTCCTGTTCCAGTCTTAGAAATTCTCAAAGTAACAACGTAATGCACCTCAGTAAGAGGATTGAAACGTTTGTCCGCCCAGGAAGCAAAAGTGCTTCTAGGCAGTAACAACGTAATGCACCTCAGTAAGAGGATTGAAACTGATGAACTAGGCATTTACCAATCCCTTGATCCGTCGGTAACAACGTAATGCACCTCAGTAAGAGGATTGAAACGTGTGGGAAACTGCTTTTATATATTCGTCAATTGTGTAACAACGTAATGCACCTCAGTAAGAGGATTGAAACACGATTAAAACGGCATACTGGAACGGATCTACATGGAGTGTAACAACGTAATGCACCTCAGTAAGAGGATTGAAACACCTCTCCCACCTGGGAGGCGGTGCTCTCCTGAGTGGTAACAACGTAATGCACCTCAGTAAGAGGATTGAAACCGTTTTGGTTTCCTTTGGGCGCACCCCTTCTCCGTTTGTAACAACGTAATGCACCTCAGTAAGAGGATTGAAACAATGAGGCATCATCCGATTTTAAAACGATTCGGGGTAACAACGTAATGCACCTCAGTAAGAGGATTGAAACCCAACAAGATGCACAGGTACGGGCTGGGATTAGTGCGTAACAACGTAATGCACCTCAGTAAGAGGATTGAAACGTGAGGGGCGGCATAAGAGGAGTTATCTCCATCTTTGGAGCATTTTGTAACAAAGTAATGCACCTCAATAAGAGGATTGAAACTATCTCAATAGTGTCGTTCGCAGGCTCCATATCTTTATGTAACAACGTAATGCACCTCAGTAAGAGGATTGAAACATCTATAATGAGTATCTCCCCTCACGTTACAGTTTGGAGTAACAAAGTAATGCACCTCAGTAAGAGGATTTTTGTACACGCTATGCCACTATATAGTGAGGGAATCTTTACCCTCGCCCACGGGTCGATCTCTCCTGTGCCCTTATATCATCAATGTGCCACCTTCGGGTGTTTTTTTTGTTATTGCCACGTTGGAATTTGAGGATCGATGATAAGTGAAACAAAAAAAACTTGAATAAGAACATTTGTTCTTATATAATAGATAAAGAACTCTCCTCAAAAGGAAAGCTTTTACCTCTGTCGAATAACTATAAAGGCAGAGGGGGAATAAGTATGACATATAAAAATGTATATTTTCATAAAATGAGAATGTATAAGGCAAGCATTATGAAGAATGGTGATAGTGCCGATTCGTATAGAAAGGATTACAAAGAAACTAAACAATTAGATGAAATTGTTTTTTCTCTATTGGAAATAGATGATGTAAATACCGATGATAAAGATATAAAAAACCAATATAAATGTATTCGGTTGGGAAGAAATGAAAATGCTGATGTTTTTGAACTTCTTTGGTTTAGTGATGAGTATATTTTTGCAAGGATGGGAAGATATAAAAATGATGTATCGGTACATCTCAGGGACATGGGTACTTTAAAGCCCTCGCCCATTTCCAAAGAGGATAATCAGGAATTGGAGATATTCACATATTTGTTGATTGATCGGGATAATTATCTAGTGTCTTATTTGCGGGAGCAATCTGCGCCAAGTATACAGATGCTTTCAAACTTGATAAATAACAATTGTGTGGAGAGGAATTTATGCGCGGAAATATCGAGTATTATAATAGAAGATGCTATTCCTTTGTTAAAAAACAAAGAGATTATTGGTTCTATGGAATATACTATAGAAGTTCCTTCTGGTGAATTAAATATAGATGAAATAGGTCTTGGCGAAAGTGATTTTGAGCATTTATCCAATCAAAAAACTGTTCGAATAAATGTAACACACATAGCGGAAAGGCATAAAGACAGTATTAGAGATAGAAGTTTTGTTGGAAAAATTTTTAAAAGATGGACTGATTTAAAAGCGAAAAATATAAAAGTAAAGGCGAAGGATGAGGGGGAACGTATGCAAACTTATCATCTTGTAGATAATCCTTTTACTAAAAGAGTTGATTTTGATTTCAACTTAAATGCTGTTAGTTTGCAAGACGAGATTAGACAACAATTAATTAATACCTATAAATCGAACAAGAAAGAAATTTTGAAGTTTGTAAGTAAGGAAACGAATGGAGAAGACTAACTAGTTAGAGAGAGGTGGT
This sequence comes from Marininema halotolerans, assembly GCF_900116235.1. Lineage (GTDB taxonomy): Bacteria > Bacillota > Bacilli > Thermoactinomycetales > DSM-45169 > Marininema > Marininema halotolerans. Next base: position 184,847 of record NZ_FPAA01000003.1, read on the forward strand.
CTTCGTGAAGCAGACAAGAAAAAAACATTTTAGAAGGAATAAATGGAACATTGCTTGGTTTGTTAGTATAGTGTTAGTAATCATGACGCTTGAAGTGTTAACTGATGCATCACTTTTTAAATTTAGTAGTAGTAATTTGGAATTTCAATCAGATCTATTGAAAGTAAGTTCAGTATTCGCAGGGTTTTTATATACAAGTATGGGTATTATGGCTGGAATGATTGATAAAGAACGGATAAATAAATTGAATAAAGGAGGTTATCTTGACAATTATTTCAATGCAATTTATATTAGTATTTCATTTCAAATAATGGTTATAATAATATCTGTAATAATAATTTTAAGACCATCTATTGCAGATTTTTATTTAGTAATTACCATTGAGCATATTTTTTTGATTTTGGGTATTGCTTTTTTTGTTAAATCGGTTTGGAATGTAATTTCAATAATAGAAAAGGTTCGAAACAGTTGAAAAATGTATTTGATGAGTTGTTTTTCATTGGAAAATAAATAGGGCTTTTGCACTATAACTCTATTATATTAAGAAGCGATACACTAACCATTGACTAACACTTTATGTGGATAGAGGTGGTTATTTGAGGTTTTTAAAGTCACTATGGATAGTGTTTCGAAATAAGAAAGCGGCAGAAACGGTTGAGTACGTCATCATTATGTGTCTTGCGGTTGCTTTGGGTGGTGCGCTGGTATCCGCTGTGAAGAGTGAGCCTGTTCAATGTAAGATGAAACAAGTCATTGAACAATCTCTCCCAATGGAATATAGCGGGGATAAATCAGAGTGTGGGGAATTAGCCGCCGATGTCTCGCAAAAAAATCATCATAAAGAGAAGAACACTAATCCAACTGAAGAGGGCGATGGTGGCGGAGGTTGGTTTAGTAAACTGAAAGATACCGTTTCCAATGGATATGAGAAGGCAAAACAAGGCGTTCAGCATGCATGGGATGAAACTAAAAAAGGCGCTGAGCATGCATGGAACAAGACGAAGGAATATGCATCGGATGCTTGGGAATGGACGAAGGAACATAAAGAGGAGATAGCTGCTGCTGCTGTCGTTGCTACGGGAGTAGTCCTCCTCTTTGTGCCTGGTGGACAGGGAATAGGAATTGGCATGCTCATCGGTGCAGGCCTAAGTGGTGGAATTTCTTATGCATCAGGAAACGATCTGAAGACCATCGCGGAAGATATGGCAATAGGGGGCACCGCCGGGGCGATAGGTGGCGGAGCTGCCGGGGCGATAAGAACGGTTGGTAGTGCAGTAGGAAGGCGTTTAGCAGGAATTTTTGTCGGAGATGCAGTTGGTGGCGGCTTAGGTGTTGCGTCTGATGATGCGCTTCGAGGAAAGAAATTTAGTTGGAAGCGAACAGCCGCAGGAGCCGCCGCGGGGGTTCTTCTTACCAGCGTTATGCATGGCCCTGTTGGCGATGTCGCTGGGAAATATGCTGGAAAAGCACGAGATGGAATCGCTCAGGCGATTTGTGTCTTTGCTGAGAAGCCCATGCCTTCACAGTTTGCTACCATATATATGGCGGCGGGATCTGGCCCCAAAGGGTGCGAGAGTTCAGTTGCTAGTGCGCTGGGCGGAAGTACGGATGATGCTGTAAAAAGCGCGGGGACAACGGCTGGAAAGCAGACTGAGGTCAAGTATGGTGAACAATATACAAGAATAAATAGGAAAAAGGTATTAAAATCAAACGTTAAATACACCGATAATAAGGGATATACTTATGGGACTGATAGTAAAGGACGTATTTCAAGTGCTGAAGGAGAATTAGATCTTGAGACAGCGAAAAGGAATGGTTACGCACAGAGGAAGGTTGGCGGGGAAGACAGACTTTCAGATGATGATGGTGGTCACTTAATTGCAAGTATATTTGGTGGATCAGGAAACATCGATAATTTAGTACCCATGAACAGTAATTTGAATAGAGGAAGATGGAAAGCAATGGAGAATACATGGTCAAGCGCTCTCCATGATGGATCGAAAGTAAAAGTAAAGATAACGCCTAAATATGGTGGTGAATCAAATCGTCCTGATGAGATTCTGGTAAGATATAAGATTGATGATGGAATATGGGAAACAGAACGGTACAGGAATGTTCAGGGAGGATAATCAATGAATCATGAGAAGCTTGATAGTATGTATCAATCAATTGCTGGACTTATAATTAGTGCTATTCCAGAGGAATGGTCAAAGTTATTTATTTACGGGGAATTACAGGATGATGTGCAAAGCTCATATTTCTTCTATTGCCCTGAAAACGAAAGTGGAAAATACATTCAAATATTTGATATACCTGATCTCTTTGAAGTTGATAATGATTTTATAGATCAAATTCATGAGCAACTTGATGATAAACTATTTTCATTATGGAATGAGTTTAAACAAAACGACAATGAACCTTGGACAACTTTTAATATGAGTGTTGATAGCAATGGTAAGCTAAAAGTCAACTTTGGATATAAAGATTTATCTAATACAAGTCATCATGATAGAATGATTGTTTGGCAGTATGAAAATTTAGGTCTTGTACCCACGCGAGAGAGCGATAAAGAGGTTTTGCAAAAGCATCTTAACTTGAACTGACAACAATTTTTAAAAGCACCACATGTGAGTGATAACTGACCAGTGTGAAAGTAGTGAGGGGTCAAGTGAAACGCTTAAATCGTGAAGAGCTCGTTGAATTAGTGAGAAGAATAATTGATGTAGATGGAACAGAAGAGGAAATCGATCAAATGATTGACCTTTTTGAAGAGATTGTTCCTAATCCTAAAGGTAGTGGTTTAATTTTTTATCCTGAGAATGAAGATGTTACCCCTGAGGAGATTGTTGAGGAGGCACTTCATTACGAACCGATTATTACACCACCACCTTCAAATGAGTAATTTTTAAAACATCCCTCCACCAGGGTTGCTTTTTTTCTATGCTGTAAAACATGGAGTGATGAGATATAGACATCAGAGAGATAGAAATAGAGAAAATCAACCCAGCACCATACAATCCTCGGAAGGATCTTCGGCCAGGGGATGACGAATATGAGAAGTTAAAGCGGTCGATGGATCATTTCGGCTATGTTGAACCTTTGGTTTGGAACTGCAGAACGGGAAACCTAGTCGGGGGGGCATCAGAGATTCAAGTTTCTACTGCAAAAGAAATTTGACTAAGAGAGTGCTTGATTGTCGATCTAGAAGAAATAATGAGAGGGGTGATAAACGATGTTAAATCATATTCAGTAATAATATTTGGATATATAGAATAAATTGAAAATAAAGAATAGAAAATTATTAAAAATTATTATTGATTTTTTTAAAAAAATGTTTTACTATCTGGTTTATAGATGGTTTTTAAAAAGGAGTTGGGGTTTTTTGAAAAGATTATTATCTCTTACATTGGCATTTGTTTTAACCTTTTTAGTTGGAGTAGGTTCTTTACCAAGTATAGTAAAAGCCGAGGATACTAATGAAGTTCAAGAGGATACTAATAATGCTCAAGTAATTGATGATAGCTCTTGGATGGTTGAAGAAACAAATATTCCATGGATAGAACAAGATGTACTAGCAGATGCAGATGATTCAGTAGTGAGGATCTCTACTGGAGAAAAAGGTCCAGATAAAATAGTAATTCCTATTATTATTGAGCTCATAAAAGAAGCCTATGAAGAAGCGAAGAAAAAAGGAAAAAAGGCAGATACGAATACTAGGAATACAAGTACTAAAACCACAGGAAAGCCCTATTCTTCAAGAGATATTGAAAATAAGAAATCAGGCAAAGTCGTAACAAGAAGATATTTTGATGGAGATGGGAGAGCAGATTTAGATATAGATTATAATAATCATGGGAATCCAAAGAAGCATCCAAAGGTACCGCATAGACATAATTGGAAATGGAAAAATGGCAAGTCTGAACGTGGGAAAGGTTATTAAGGAGGGGGATCTTTGAAGTACGAAGAACTTGTTGAACACCTGGATTCCGGTAGAGAAATTGAATTTACCTATAAGGGTAAAGGGTATTCCATAACTAATACACAAGATGGATTTTCATTTTGTGCTAAAGAGGAAGACTCCCAAGACTATCCTACATACTCCGAGCTATTAAGAAGCATAAGAATAGATAGAATGACTTTGAAGGATATATGGGAAAGTGTTGAAATTGATCAAATTTATTAACCTTTTTTAAGCACCTTTTTTCTAAGGTGCTTTTTTCTATGCAGAAAACGCGAGCAGCGGCATGGCGATTGGAGCAAAAGTATCCAGATCGGCAGGGTCGCAATTAATATGGGGGTGACGTGAATGGATAAAGTATTGAAGGTTGGGCATCTGTTGATGTTAGTAGGTTTCGTAATTTATTTGATTCAGTTTAACTTAGAAAGCCAAGCAGGTGGTGCATCGTTGGATACATCTACTATGCTTCTTTTTACCCAGATGAGTTTAATGTCTATCTGGTTACTAAGGAACCGGTGATGGAGAAATTAGCTGATGTGATTTTGTTCATCTGGGCGGTTGATCATTTTATAGGGGCAGTTAAGACCATAGTGAAGTGGCGCAAAGAGAAACGGGGGATGGATAAGTGACTTGCATAGTTGGATTGGTGCATGATGGACGCGTCTTTCTTGGGGGAGATAGTGCCGGGGTAAATAGCTGGTTTAATCAGACCATTCGAGCTGATGAAAAAGTATTTCAGAATGGGCCTTACATAATGGGCTTTACCTCTTCGTTCAGAATGGGTCAGTTATTGCGCTACTCTTTCCAGCCACCTGAACCTACTGAAGGAGAAGATATAGACAAGTTTATGGCTACTAAGTTTATCGATGGAGTTCGGTCTTGTTTGAAAGATGGTGGATGGGCGCGTGTCCAAAATGGCGAGGAGACTGGCGGAGTATTCCTAGTCGGTTATCAAGATCGCTTGTTCCGCGTCGACATGGATTATCAAGTGGGATCATTAGCCGATGGATACTGCAGTGTGGGATGCGGAGGAGAGATTGCATGCGGTGCGATGTATGCGACGAAGGATATTGAAGACCCGAACCAGAGGATAACCATAGCATTGGAAGCGGCGGAGCGGTTCAGTGCTGGGGTGGCTGGCCCATTTCATATTGTATCTACCAAGAAGGCGACGACTACGAAGTCAATAGTTATACAGGATGGTATCAAACTTACTATAAGTTCAAGTAACTAATGAAGAAGAGAGTTAACCCCTTCTATAAGTCCACCGCCTGGAAGAAATGCCGTGCAGCTATTCTGACGAGAGACCATTACCTGTGTCAGCCGTGTCTTAGAAAGAAGAAGCTGACCACTGCGAACACCGTGCACCATATCAAGCCGTTAGCGAAAGCGCCTGACCTTGCGCTAGATGAGGATAACTTAGAATCCATATGCCCGACGTGTCACAACCAGGAGCATCCGGAGAGGGCGAACCGGAAGAAGGATGAGACGAAGAAGGAGAAGAGACGAGCGAGAGTAATCAAGATCGAAGGGAATAAGCCGATGGATGAATGAGGTGGAGCACTATGGAAGAAGTAAAGAAACGAGTGGGGAGAATGCTGGCCGAGAAGGGGATACTTCTTTTTATCAGCGAAGAATATATCGCTCCATAACTATGATGAGATCAACCTGTATAAAGAGGTGGGTTAATCATCGTTAACATGTTCTGTCGTGATGAGGAGACTGATGAACCAATGATGTTCAGGTATAAGTATGATATGGACATGGTTTTGGTCAGGACGGAGATGAACATAGGCGGCGAACAATCAATCCTGATGCTGGGTAGAGATGAAGAAATAAGAAGATTTTTGGTGAGGTACCTACCCCTAAAATTAAGGCGGAGGGGACTAGGGGACCGGCATGAGCCTGTCGTTTTTACGCAGTACAATTTTCCAAGTGAGGCGGGGATTACAAACAAATTTACCTACAAAAGATCCACTTGACTACTTTAAGCGAAAATTACAATTTGCAATAATAAACTCATTATTTGACTTGGTATGCATTTTGATCATATAATTATCTAGCCTATTTTAAGGAAAAATTCAAGAGAGGGAAGTATAAATGAAACTATTTAAATAATACAATTCGATTTACCAGAATTAAAAAATAAAAAAACAAAATATTCAGGAGTGTTTAGTAGTGAAGAAAATGTTAGATGATGGCGATACAACTGAAATGTCTGATGAGATGGAACTAACAATTAATAGAAATGTACCTAAAAGTACTCTCGTTGAGTTGCAATCACCAAGTGATGTGGAAGAAGTACTAGTAAACGATGTTAAACTTACTGAAAAAGACCATGGAGCATTATGTAACTAAAAATACATTTATCCTGTTACATTCACTTTAGGAAGTAGGTATATAACAAAGACTGATTGGGCTGAGGCAAACGCTACTTTCGTAATGACGGCATTAAAATACCCTGGACTTCTAAAACAGGATTGTTTAAGATTTTTCGCAAAAAGGATACACACATGAGTACTTTTGAAAAATTTTAACACATTGAATTGAGGAAACTAGATGAAAACAGCACTGAAGATAATATTAATCATAGTAATTGTTATACTTTTTATAACGATTATTACTATATTTGGAATGAATTTTATATGGTCTCGTATCGGGTAACTTGAAGAAATATTATACTGATAATATATTATAATTTGCTAAATGAAAAGATTGATAGAAACACTATTTAAGCGCCTCCAAGCGGGGTGTTTTTTCTATGTTGAAAAAGCCAGTAGTGACATGGCGATTGGAGCGGAAGTATCCAGATCGGTGGGGACGAAATTAATATGGGGGTGGTGATGAAAGTGGATGACGAAACGATACAGATCACCTCTCTTCTTGGCAAATGGGGGCTAATGCCTTCCAATGGCGAGGTCGTCGCATGGTATATCAAGGGGCTGTCCGAATACTCGGAGTGAGGATAACCGATGTTAGAACAATGGTGCCGATGGTGAGTGGAACGGTAGTTAAAGTGGGGCGAATGGTGGCAGAGTCTGAACCAAGAGATACACTTGCTGATGCAAAGAGAATTTCCATGAAAGACGGTTTATACACTCCTGAAATAAAAAAAGCACTTTCAAAAGTGATCAAACAAAATTTAGAAGAATGGGATTATTAAGTTGGATACTCTTGATGAAGAGGCTGGAGTGAGTAGAGGTATATGCTACGGTCACCATAAGGGATCAGGCAAGTAGATAGTTTGGTGAAAAATAACAGGTTGATATAATAATCAGCCTGTTATTACACTAGCTATTTTTTTATTTCTGTATAGCTATCCTTCTTGTGATTGTCTGTAGGGGCATTTGCATAAAAAGAAAATCCTACAACAGATAGTATCACTACTGAGAATAAGATCCATAAGATTGCCTTTCTCATAATAACAATCTCCTCAAATTACAGATTATTTATATAAAATATTATTTCTCCTTTACAATTATCCCACACTCCTGTCCGGATTGGAGTAACCCTTGCAGATAAAATAACTTGGGGCAGTAGTTGTACTTTTTGCCGTATTATCTACTACTATAATACAAATTATATTCTTTATTAGGAATATACATTTAAATTATTGGTAACTAAGCTTGATAAGTCAATATAATAAATAATTTTAATATATATATAATTTGGAATATAATAATTTTATACTATAATGAAATAGATTTATGAAAAAATAATTGACTATACAATATTTATTATGGTAAGATTTTTTTTTGCAAAAAAGAAATTTCTTACAAATCATTCGAGAAGAGGCACTGAACTCCATGAAAAAATTGTCCGTAGCAATTTTGTGCTTATTGGTATCATTTTCCATGGTTAGCTCTATTGCATATGCTGATAATGGACCAGAATCGGTTAGTACTGATAATAATTCGGAATCTTCTACTCCATCTGAAAAAGATCTCTTGGATGGTGAAATTCAAGGTGTTTATATAGTGAATGAAGATGGGAGTATGGAGGAAACTACTCTAGGTCAGTTAGAACTAAGCGGGGAAGATGACAATTCTGATGTAATAGCAAGAGATGATCAACCTGACAAAAGACCTATAGGTAGTTGCAAGGCGGGATGGGTATACAGAGGTAAGAAAGAAAAAACTAGTTTTTATAATATTGTTACAGGTACGGTAGTATACAATTACACTTCTAAAAATGCTACTCTCAAATCTAGTATAGGTAAAGATACCACTCTTGGGACAGTAGTGAATGGAGAACTATCAGGTGGTTGGGGACCAGTACAATGGAAAGCAGGGATTTCAGCTAATGCAAGTGTAACCTGGACGAAAAGCGAAGATACCACTATTACAATACGCCCTAATTATAAAGGTTGGAATCAATATGGTACCCAGAGAACAAAATGGTCTGGACCATACGTCTATGTAGATCGAGATTGTAATCAATCGAACAGTCACAATGTGACCGTATATAGTCCTAAAGGTGATGTAATCTTATTAAGGGAAAAGAAATTCCGTTGATTATATTGAGATTACCTATGATACTGCTCCTTGTATTAGCTATTATGACTGGATGTTCTACTATACAAGATAGAAATCCAGAGCAGGCAAAGAACTCATCAGGAAAAGAAATTTCTAATAAAGGGATTTCTGTTAAAAAATTGTTTCTTCGAGAAGCTCCACTGATTAAAAGTAAAACCCCCGTTCAGGCTGTATTACATCAGATGGAATGGGTTTTATCTGATCATTCGAAAGTGGTTCCATTAAATAAGGATATCTTATGGAGTGTGACTTTTGGAGATCAGGGTGTGGTAGCTGTTAAAGTTCCTAAGACAAAACCTGTCCTATACAACATTCTCAATTTAGAAAATGAAAAAGGGAAATGGGTTATCAATGGGATAAATGAATGCCCGGTAGATAACAATCTCCTGGAAATCAACTCTTTTGGCGATCCCTTATTAATTGATTCCAAAGATAAGCAAATGCTCTGGGCCTATGGAGATAAAAAAAGAGTGGTTGTTATTGGGAAATCCCCCGAAAAACCATTTATACAACCTCCGGGTATAAAATCAATAACTGTTAAGGGATATAAATTTTTTGTTGGAAAAATCTCTACTAATGAATCCCTTCTTTACTATTTCGATTCGGAAAATATGATTTGGATAAGTGGGAATATCTCTGAATCGGAAATTATTCGTCTAGCAAAGGAGCTTCAATCTCCTGACTCTCCCATAGAGTTTGATTGATTTGCTCATCCCTCATACGTTTCCTTTAAAGCATCCTTTCTTGGATGCTTTTTATATGGATTATTAAAATCCAAGGTTACCCCCTTTGAGTAAGCTGTTTGTAAATAGCTTACTCAAAGGGGGTGGTAGAGTGTAAGGATGGGTAAAGTTGTTTTGTATGGAGTTGAACTTGGATAACCTTAGGGATTCACCTTCGAGCAGATCAACAATGCAGAAGCCTTTAATAGCATCCTTGCAACCAAAGTACGCCATTGACGGGGTGGATTTATCGAGTACCGTCGACTTCGACTTGACCGCATTTATATAGTGCTATTAATTATAGGAATGAGATTATTTACTCAACAACATTGAAGCCTAGATTTTGTGCCTCTTTTTTGTCAAATCCATTATCAAGATGCATGCAATAAACGATATCCCTCACATTATGGTTTACTAGCTCATCTAACCTTCTTAACGATAAATGTACGTTTCCTTCGTAGTCAGCTTGGCATGTATCCTGATAGAAAATATCAAACTCTCTATTGTTCAATCTATTTAAAATATCCTTTGGTATCATATTTGAATCACCGCTATAATAAATCAATTTACCAGTGTATTCAATTTCGTAACCAAAGCATTTCAACTCTTTAACATGTTCTACTTCAATACTATTAACTTTGATATGTAAGGATTCATCAGGAATGTCTGAACTTTTATTGAATTGTACAAGCGTATATGTGTTTTCTCCTACTCCCATCATCTTTAACAGCTGTTTAATTTCTATATCATATGGGGCAAGTACGGTTACATTTGGTACTGCCAATTGGCCTATTAAATAATAGCCATAAAAAATCAAATCTCCGAGTGAGCCAACATGGTCTGGATGAGTATGTGTAAGCAGTACATAAATCCTTTCTACATCATTCAGCAAACCACTTCTTTTAAGTCGGTCGAAGGTATTACTCCCACAATCGATTAAAAATAACTTATTGTCCTCTTTAATATATGCACTATTGTTCCCTAAATTAGTATTGAATGCACTTCCATATCCAATAAAATTTAACATTAAACTCACTCCTTTAAAAATTAATATGTTTAAAGTATATTAACCATTATAAGATGAATATGTTTCGTCGATAATCATTGATTCCTATATCATCTCCTTAGTATTAAAATTATACAGCTTATGGATGTAACAAGTAGCCCGAGTGCAATTATACAGGGTTATGGAAGATTTGATAAAAGACAATGTACATACCAATTTCCATGTAGCAAATACAGCGGTCATACACATATTTTTCAATGTTTTTGGATTCTTAGCAAGAAATATATTTGACCTATCCACAATAAAATATATCGGGTGATCGATATGAGAAAAGTAGTGAAGCAATTCAATGCGCAAATTCCATCCTTGCTTTTGAATAACATTACAAAAAGAATTCCCTTAAGACGGGTTCCTTTTTTTGTTAAGATGCTTTGTTCTAAGTGATGGGATGTTATCACTTAATCACTCGTTCATATGTTATATATTTATTAACTCAACTACTTTTTTACATTTATTCAGCCTATAACTAAAAAATATTCAACTATTCTTGTAGAGATTTTTAGTAGCATAGAGCCTGCAGACAAAGGCCCTTGATTTAGCTCCTAACCATTTTAGTCGTTGTATCCCACTCGCCTATTCTTCTTGGAAAGGGATGACTGTAACAATAAACGAACCGGTACTAGCATTTCCGTTAGAATCTGAAGCAGTACAGGTAACGGTAGTGGAACCTACAGGAAAGAAGGAACCAGAGAGGGGCGAACAGGTGATGGTAATCGTTCCTGGGCAATTGTCCGTGGCAGTGGGATCGACGTATGTCACGATTGTACCTATATTATTATTGGCTTCGATTTCAATATCATTGAGACCTGAGAGAACCGGTGGTTCGGTATCGATAACGGTGACGGTAAAAGTACATGCTTCGGTATTTGTTGGATTGACATTACTGGTGGCAGTACACGTGACCGAAGTTGGGGAGTCGACTTGGACGGTATCGGGATTACAAACCGTAATCACATTAGGACATTGTGCGGTCGTTGGATCGGGGACGGTCGCTTCACAGGTCCCAGGATCGTTTTCCAGCGTAAGATCAGAGCAGGTGAGGGGATTGACGCAGCTATTGAGTAAGATAGAGACAGTAGCATCGCCACTATCGGAAATCGCCAAATCGAGACTTCCGTCGTTATTAAAATCCCCGGTTGTGATTCCGTCGGGTCCAGTTCCCACAGTAAAGGTGGTTTGGGTGGCAAAGGAGCCATCTCCATTGCCTAACAATACCGATATGGTCGTGCCAGAATTTTCAACCCCAAGATTGGTAACCGCCAAATCGAGGTTTCCATCGCAATTAAAATCGCCCGTCGTGATTCGAGTGGGTTCAATCCCAACGTCAAAGGTGGATTGAGTAGCAAAGGAGCCGTCTCCATTGCCCAATAAAATCGATACCGTATTATTATTGTTATTAATAACCGCTAAATCGAGGTTTCCATCATTATTAAAATCCCCCACGGTAATTCCCTCGGGTGCATCTCCTACGTCAAAGGTGGATTGAGTCCCAAAGGAGCCCGCTCCATTGCCCAATAACACGGAGACGGTTCCAGAACTAAAATTGGTCACCGCCAAATCGAGGTTCCCATCATTATTAAAATCCCCCGTGGTGATTCCTTCGGGTCCAGTTTCCACAGTAAAAGTGGTTTGGGTCCCAAAGGAACCGGCTCCATTGCCCAATAACACGGAGACGGTAGTGCCACCATTAAAACCATTATTAGCCACCGCCAAATCAAGGTTTCCGTCATTATTAAAATCGCCGGCAGTGATTCCATAGGGATTAGCTTCGACGGTAAAGGTGGTTTGGGTAGCAAAGGAGCCATCTCCATTACCCAATAACAGCGAGATGGTAGTAGTGGAATAATTAGTAACCGCCAAATCGAGATCCCCATCGTTATTAAAATCCCCAGTTGTTATTTGAATGGGAGTATTTCCAACGGTAAAGGTGGCCTGGGTGGCAAATGAACCGGTCCCATCCCCCAATAATACGGAGACGGTAGCGCTACTAACGTTGACCACCGCCAAATCGAGGTTCCCATCGCTATTAAAATCACCGGTGGTGATTCCAATTGGATTACCTCCTACATCAAAGGTGGTTTGTGTGGTATATGCAGGACAAACCATGTTCGTTTCATCCCCTTTAATTCAATGGATTTTACTGAACAGCCAGGAAAACATCCGATAGGAGCACCAGGATAAAATAAGGGGCAAAGCCAGAAAGAAAACGCTTCCTACTTCATCTTTCCCAATGTATGTCTCAGTGAAAAATGGGTGTCATTGGACAAATCATAGCGAAAGAGCCATGGACGAGTAAGGCTTTGTGGAAGTGTCCATGACTCATATGTACATACATTCATCGGTATGGGTTTGCTCTCTTTACTCAGAAAATAACGTTTCCAGTGAATCAATTACTGACTTCCAAGCGGATGACGCCGGATCAATTAGCTGAAAGTGTTCCGCTTCTGGAAGTGTCAGTAAGCGAACGTGGGCACCCTGTTCCACTGCCTTCTGGTGATATGCAATACTTAACTCAACGGGAACGTGGCGATCCAGTTCACCATGAATTAACAGTTGAGTGGCAGGGATGGGCAGTTGTTCAATGGGTGATGCCAACCGATACCGATCAGGTACTTCATGAGGCGTTCCATCAAGAAAGGAGGATACGAGACTACCATCCAGCCCACTTTCCAGATGAATCTCCCATGTTCTTTTTAAGTCGGTAATTCCTGCCAAGCTGATTACATGCTTGATAGGGATACGTAGTGTTTTTTCGAAGGCATCATTTTGTGTGTGGTTACGGGAAGCCAACCATAGAGCTAAGTGACCGCCAGCGGAGTGTCCAAGGATCACAATACGAGAAAGGTCTAATGGATAGCTCTTTTCAAGCTGAGTTAACTGATTGATGGCATCGATCACATCGTCAAAGGTCCCAGTCCAACCTCCTCCATTTTCCCCGACTCGGCGGTACTCAATGTTCCAAGTTGCATAACCACGGCGAGTTAAATCCTCAACAATGGGATCATTTAATTCCAGCCCATATTTGGATTGCCAGAAGCCACCATGAATGGATACGACGATGGGGCTTCGTCCAAGGGAAGTTGGCAAGCGGAGATCACCATATTGGGATGGATGATTTCCATAAGGGATACGAAAGGAAGAGATCTCTGACAATGGTACATCCCCATTTCTATATGGATTGGACATAAATCATATCCTTACCCCTAAACGTTAACATAAGGGAGTCTACTTGTAGTGATTTTTAAAGGGAAGGGATAAAAAACTGAGCAGGTTGAACTCTACTCGGTTTTTTTACTCCTTTAAACCAAATTGACTCTTCGAGTCAACTTGATCTTCTTGGAAGATGATCGATGTATTGCTGCCATCGTTATTCATCCAATCATAAATGGTGGTCTTGATTCCGCCCACTTCACTATTACTGGTTTCTTCCCCGTCTTGACCAATGATTTTTTTTACTTCCTCATACGTCATACCTGGTTTGACTTTTTGATACTCTTTGTAAGTTGCAATTTTCCCATCACTCGATTTAGCAGAGGCGCCTTTGCCAGCAGGAGTTTCTAAATCCTTCTTTATGGCTTTATCAGCTTCATCGACAGCAGCACCACCAACCAAGGCGATACATGCAACTCCAAAAAGACAAAACCCTACGAAAACCGATCCAGCAATCATCAAAAACTTTTTCATTGCACGTCTCCATTCTGAATGTTAATAAAAATCCCATCATTCTATTATCGTAGACAAATGTTGTTTTTTGTTCAATAACATCAAAAAATAGTATTTTTTTCTTATATGTCAATTTTATAGTTTATGGACAGCTTGATGCTGTATAACCGTGGCCTTATATATTTCTTGAAATTCACCTATCTGGCTGGTGTCTTATCTGGTTCAACATTACAATCTTCGGTAATTGTTATTTTTCCTGAGGTGTCAATTAAAAAGATGATGGTCCTCAGACTGATTCCAGAGAGACTATGGTCAAAAGCGGGGTCAGAATCTCATCAGGTTGCATATTCAAGTGGAAATAGGGATGTACTGCTTTCATGTTCGTGGCCTTTGAATACGATGAATGACGTTTGGAAGAAGGGACGTGAGAAAAATAGGCGGGACGTGTAAATGTCGAGGCGCCCGTGGCCCACGGGGATTTCAAGGTCCTCGTGGTCCGCGGGGACCACGGGGGCCAACAGGCCCCAGTGCAACTTGTGATTATAGAGCCTGCACTGTGGATACATCCTGTGGTGGGATTTTCCCTTGTTCTCCACCGACGGGTGACACATTAACAGTTGGACCTGGACAGATGTTTGCAACCATCCAAGCAGCTGTAACTGCTGCAAGTAGTGGAGACGAAATCTTAGTATTTCCGGATACGTATGCAGAACAGGTGACGATCCCTGTTGGAAAGGATAATTTATTGTTAGTATCACAAACGCCACAAGCAGCTATTATCACGACTCCGGCTGGGGGAGTTGTGGGGAATTTTGCCCTAGTCACAACCAATGCACAATGTACTCGAATCAGTGGCTTTACAGTAACGGGACCTTCCGTAGTGCAAGGAAATTTAAGAATCGGGATTTATGTCACAGGTGGAGGATCGGCGATCATTGATAATAATGTCATCACTGACATCAGAGATAATCCTTTATCAGGCCTTCAGCAGGGAACAGGGATCAATGTCGATGTGGGATCCGCCATCGTCGTTGGCAATACCATTACTTCCTATCAAAAAACAGGCATTCGAATTAATGGATCGGGAACCTGTAGCGCCGTATTAAATAATACGGTGACGGGAGTAGGAGCAACCCCTACGATTGCCCAAAATGGGATTCAGATATCTCGTAGTGCAACAGCCTTTGTACAGGGAAATACAGTTACCGCCAACATTTATACAGGGGCTAATTTTATTTCTACAGGAATCCTATTGTTTCAAGTGGTAGCAACGGCACCGGTATGCGTCCAATTTAATACTCTCTCGAATAACGATGCGGGACTCGCATTGGCTACGACCACGGAATCTTTAGTCCAAGGGAATACTTCCTCGAATAACACCCAATTCGGTATTTTTGTTCAATCCGACTCCTTTAATAATGTTTTCATACGAAATACCGCACAAGATAATCCGACCTTTGATATTGAAGATGATTCGGTCGGTTTGTTATCTGCTTTGACAGCGAATGTCTATTTATGCAATACGTGTACTACCGATAATAAAGACGGTGCAATCTGTGCATCTACAAGCCCATTGCCTACATCCATTCCAACAACAGCAGAGGTGTTAGACCTTTTTGCTCCCGCATCGATCCCTGCAGTTCCACCAGTTTCCGAAGGATAGTTGGCTTGGGAAAGGGTACGTGGCAATCAATCGTCAGAAGAGATCTTATCCATCGTGCTTAGTGCGCGAGGCATGTTAAATCAGTCCATAAAAATGTAAAAAGGGGATTCGTGTATTTAATACTCGAAACCCCTTTTCTTCTATCCACTCTAATCCTCTCATCGACTCGTGACTCCCAAGATAAATTTAAATTTGTTTCGGTTTTTTTGGGTTCTTTTAAATCCATCCCTGGAATCTAGGATGAAAACGGTCTTTCCTACCCAAACCCTTAGATAGAGAGATTGAATGATAATGGGCTGTTGAACTCCTTTTTCCTCATATTCAATACCATCACTTCCTTCTGTCTCCGTTCGCAACCACCATTTGTTTCCAATGCCGAACTCAATGTATTTCAAATGCCAGACCCCCACTTTTATAATGAACTGCTTTAGCCAATTATTTTTTCCTTTGCTTTTTGATAAAGAATGGCTAACCTATGTAAAGGGATATCGGATAATTACATATCTAATTTTCAATCGATGCAATTTCAAATTGTATGGATCGTTAGCATGTAATTACTATATGGTAATATCTTATTTGTGAATTTTGGTGCTTAAGGTTCCCGTCGGATGCCGACGAGATTAGTGAATGGAGGAATGCATTAAATGGATCGGGATTACTATGAAAAAATCCATAACATTTCTAATGAGAAAAAAGAAGAAATTAAGGTGTGGTTAAAGCGGCATATTTTTCCGGAAGATTCGTTAGAAGATCAATACTTTCAAACGAACAAGGTTTTATATCAGTTGAATTTTAATACGTTTTACAATCCAATGGAAGCCATTATTCATAATCATCATCCGGCTCCATTTTCATCAAAAGAGTTAAATGACGCTATACGTCAAGCTTGTATTGATTTAGAACTAATTGAAGGATGTCATTTTTTTAAAGTAATTGTCCATGATGGATTTGGCAGTATGACGGACACGGTTGGACATTATAGCTTGAAAAGATGCGGTTCATTCCCCTTATCCCCTTTATATCAGCATTTAAATGAAGATATTGTAAATGGTGGGGAGGCAGGTTGTACCGGTTTACTTGGTGTGAACAAAGATTGGATGTTGACCATTGAAGATGGGGGTGAGATTACCTTTAGAATTCATGGTACACCCGAGTTTTGTGATCGAGTTACCAGATCGATCAGTGGGAAAATCACTGAATCAGAGATCTAAATCGTGCGAAATATTTATAAAGGTACTACTTCCTCCTCTTTCCCGTAAATCCTGAATAATTACCCACTTTGAAAGAAAAAAATAAATAGGTGGATGAA
Source organism: Marininema halotolerans (assembly GCF_900116235.1). Lineage (GTDB taxonomy): Bacteria > Bacillota > Bacilli > Thermoactinomycetales > DSM-45169 > Marininema > Marininema halotolerans. The sequence continues at coordinate 201,763 of NZ_FPAA01000003.1, forward strand.
AATGAAATCAATAATTAAATATGTATACACTGTATTGATTCTTGTGTTGATTAGTGGGTGTTACCAAGCAAAATCTTTAGATCACAAGAAGCCAGAAAAGGCACATCAAAAGCCAGAAAAAGCACATGAGAAGCGAGAGAAGCCACATCGTAAACTTTATGTGAAAGAGGTCGAAGCCAGTGAAGCTCCTATTAAAGAGAGGAAAACACCAGAAGAAGCCGTGATCCATCAGGTTAAATGGAAATTATCCAATAAAAAAGTGGTGCAAGCCAAGAAGCAGCATGTTTTATATAATGTTACCTATGGTAATCAAGGGATTACAGTGGTCAAAGTACCCGCTACCGATACTAACTATTTTCTTTTTTCACAGTTTCCCAAAAAGGATCATGAAAAAAGACGTTATTGGGCAATCAATGGTGTATATGATTTTAGCATTGGTGAGATGGAAACCGATGCAAAGGGGCTTGCCTTGCCCTTTGAAAATTTTGTTGATGGAGAGTTTTTAATTGACGATGACGATAAAGACAAGGTTTGGGTGTTTGCTAATGAGAAGTACGTCATCACGATTGGAAAGTATGAGATTCCTCCTCTTGATCCAGAAAAACTGAATGGGAAGCCACAATTTCTATTCCCCTTAGAGAGTTTTTCTCCGAAAGATCCTAAACGCGATCCGATTCTCAATGAGGGTAAGCATTATCTATTTACGGGAACAAAAAAGAATCCGATTCTTTATTATCGTGAGGAAGGCTTTCTCATTTGGATCAGTGGGAATGTTTCAGCTAAAGCCATTAAAAAGCTTGCTGCCTCTTTACCGAAGGCTACTCATTTGGAATTCCCTTATTCGAAATAGAAAAAGAGCATCACCCATGTTTTCCTGAAGGTAAGTAGGTTGGAATCAACGTGCAAGATAAATCGATGGAAATAGATTAGCGGAAACCTCTTATCAATAAATGAGAGGTAGTCACTTAGGATGATGTTCACTTATCTAAAAATAAATCCCCAAATTTACGGGGATTTTTTTTTGATGGGTTGATTATTTAGAAGGGGGTTCTCATGTAAGATCCTATCATGCATACCGTGCTTTTAAGCCAACGACCATGGGTGTTAGTGGCTACTCTTGGGATATAACAGGTTAAATGTTGTGTGTAATGGAACAAAAGTAATAGTTAATGGAAAGTGTAGATCAATTAAACATCGATGAATCCTCTGTAATGACTTTTAAATGCATGATTTCTTCTAAAAAAATGGTGTGTTAAAGTGATTTATTTTCATTTCTATGATTATTGATATTCTCATCTGGTAAAATGAAGGGGAGAAAATCAGGATGAAACCTGATGAAGAGGTTTCCTCACAGGTAAGCTAATACTTTATTGGCAACATGGCTACTTTTTCAATTTTGAGTGGTGATTGAAGCGATGACCAAGATACATAATGGAGGGATATAACGTTGCAAAAGTATCAATTCCAAATTCATTTAGGTGGAATTATCGATCTATTAAGTCATCATCTGTATAGCGGACCCCAGGTGTTTATCCGTGAACTCATGCAAAATGGGGTTGATGCGATACAAGGGCGAAAGTTAATTGATGAAGAGCATCAAGGGCGCTTGGATATTCAAGTGGTGAAGGCAACAGGGAATCAACAACCGTCCCTCGTATTTGAAGATAACGGAATTGGGTTAACAGAAGAGGAAGTTCATCGCTTTCTTGCAACGATTGGCGAAAGCTCAAAACGTGCGGACCTCGCCAAACAACGCAATGATTTTATTGGCCAATTTGGTATTGGCTTATTATCTTGCTTCATGATTGCTGATGAAATCTTAATGATTACCAAATCCGCGCGACAGGGAGATCATCCTGCCGTGGAGTGGCGTGGTAAATCCGATGGAACCTATGAAGTACGCTTGCTAGAGACCCATGTCTCTCCGGGAACGAGGGTGTATCTGCGCGCCAGTCAAGGAATGGAGAACTATTTTGATATTGAGCAAGTGGGTAAATTAGTGCATCATTTCGGAAACCTTTTGCCGATACCGATCGATCTTTCTGAAGGGGATCGGAGGAAACAGATCAATGACCGTCGCCCACCTTGGGAGGGAGTCTATTATTCTTCAGATGAGGAACGACGCTCTTATTTGGAGTATGGTCGTGAACTGTTTGATCAGCAGTTTATAGATTATATCCCCCTTCGTACAGAAACCGGCGGGATCACAGGAGTTGCCTATGTGTTATCCCAAGCGACCCGACCTAAAATGAAAAGCCGTCATCGGGTGCATTTGAAAGGCATGTTGTTATCCGATCAAGTGGAAAATTTACTACCCGACTGGGCAGTATTTGTTCGTTGCGTGGTGAATGCGGAACAACTCAGACCGGTGGCATCCCGAGAAGGATTTTATGAGAATGAAGAGTTAGAGGCGACTCGAACTGTATTAGGAGAAACGTTACGTAACTATTTAAAAGGGTTAGCGGATCAAGCACCCCAACGCTTACAGGAAATCATTAATCTGCATCATATGGCGATCTGCTCGTTGGCTTCTGAAGATAAAGAATGCTTCCGAGTGTTTGGTGACTTTATTTATTTTGAAACCACGTTGGGTCGCCTGACACTCGGGGAATGCCGGCAACGAAATGGCATTTTGCGATATGTTTCAACTGTGGATGAATTCCGGCAAATTGCACAAATTGCCGCATCACAAGGGCTTTGTATTCTCAATGCGGGCTATGTTTATAATCAAGAACTTCTTTCGATGCTAAAGCAAGTCGACCCGGATGTACAGGTAGATAAATTGGATGCGGCGAGTCTGACCAATCATTTGGAGGACTTAACATTGGATGAGCGGGAAGGGGCCTTTTTACTCCTCCGTACTGCAGACCTTACGTTACATCCCTACCGTGTTGCATCGGATATCAAAAAATTTGAACCCGCAAGTCTGCCAACCATTTATACATCCAATGAACAGGCTAATTTTGCAAGGCAGACCCGGCTGACGAAGGACATCGTAGACGATACGTGGGGAGGCATTCTAAATAGTTTTGAAAATGAATTTACGAACAGTCAATATGCGGGGCTTTGCTTTAATTTAAAGAATCCATTAATCAAGCGTTTGACAAAAGTCGAGGAAACCTCCGTTCTTAAACAAGCGATTGAAATGTTGTATGTTCAAGCACTCCTAATGGGCCATCACCCCCTTTCTGATAAGGAAATGGCCTTGCTCAATCAAGGGTTATTGGGAATGATCGAGTCGGTTGTAGAAAAAAAAGAAGATCCTAATAATGAGGTGTGAATGATGAGTAGTGATTATCGTCAGCAACTCGAAGAAATGTACGATAGCGTGGTGGGTGAATATAGTGATCGTGCAGTAGCTGTTTTGGAGGAAGTTGTTCGGATGGCTGATGTTCATCAAGATGTTGAATGGAGCTTTTATGCAAGAGAGGCGTTAGTGCAGTCAGCTACCTATAGTGGCCATGGGGATAAAGCGTTAGTTGCCTTTAGCTGGATTCTCGCTCAAATCGATAAGAATCCTGAGTATGAAGATGAGTTTGAAATGGATCATCTGTTGTGGGTATATAAATGGATTGCTGATAGTTTACTTGGATTTAGCCATATTTCAAAAGCGCAAATTCTTGCCATTGTTGAGGATATGGATCGCCGTTACCGTAAACAAGGGTTAAGTTTACGTGCGGTGGAAAACATTCGTTACAAAGTTGCTTGTGAGTTTGCTGAGGAGGAGAACGTACAAAAGCATTTTAGTCGCTGGGAAACATTACCGAAGGATGGATCTCAGGATTGTCTTGCGTGTGAAACAAACTTTGTCGTTAATCACTACCTATTTCGTGAAAAGAACTTGGAGCAAGCATTGCTAATCGCTCGTCCACTGTTAGAGGGAGAGCAATCGTGTCATAGTGTACCAGGAAGGACCCAAAGCAACCTCATGTTGGCGTTATTAAAAGCGGGCCGAATGGATGAAGCGGATCAGATGCAGCGTAAATCGGAAGGGTATGCGAGTCATAATGGGGATCGGATACATTCAGCAGGAAAACATCTTCAGTTTTTAGCATTGACGGACCAGCTGTCCCGTGCTTTACGTATCTTTGAAAAAATGGTTGCCTTTGCAATAACCTCTCGTGAGGAGCGTAATCGGCACATGTTTTTTCGAGGTGCACGATTATTGTTCATGAAGCTGATGGACCAGGGTCATCGGACTGTGAAACTACGGTTAGCGACAGACTTTCCAGTTGCCTGTGATGAACAAAATCAATATCCGGTGCCAGAGTTAGTTGATTGGTTTACTCATGAAGCCGAACGCGTGGCTCATTTATTTGATGCCCGAAACGAAACGGTTTCCTATGGTGAAGAATTAATAGAAGATCTTGCTCTGTTAAAAGAGTCATACCCCCTTTCTACCTGATCCCTTTGTGAGCATCTCGATAAGTAAAATCCATGTCTAATTGCAAGGAGGGCTCCATATCAAGGTTCTCATCGTGGGTGGCGGGATTGCAGGACTTACCCTAGCGGATGGTTTGCATCGAATGGGACATTCTGTGACCATTGTCGAAAAGTCAGCTAAACTCCGTACAGAAGGCTTTATGATCGATTTTTTTGGGCCGGGTTATGAGGTAGCTGAAGAAATGGGCTTACAAAATGACCTGGAGAAGATTCATTATCCGATCGAATCGTTAAAGTTTCTGAGCCCTGAGGGGGAAGAGAAGTTTTCCCTTTCGTATCAGTCGTCGATACGTAGGATGTTTCAGGGGAAGCATTACAACTTCATGCGGGGAAACCTAGAGCGCCTTTTATATGATCGTGTAAAAGGGCACGTCGACTTTCTCTTTGGAACCACAATTCAATCCTTTGAGCAAGATGCTGATCACGTCAATGTAACCCTTTCTAATGGTCATTCTCTACCCTGTGATTTGTTGGTGGGTGCGGACGGCATTCAATCCAGAACAAGGTCATTAACCTTTGGAGAAGATCCATCCTCTCTTCATTTTCTAGGTTACTATACGGCTGCATTCATTTTGGATAAGCAAGGGATGGATGAAAAGTATCGGAAATCCTTCTACATGTTGCCGCGTCCAAATCGACAGATTTCAGTTTACCCTATCGATGAGGGGAGACTGGCCACTTTCTTCGTGTATCGATCCCCTCGGTTGGAGGAGCCAATCACTCGAGAAGTCACTGCTCGGGAACTGCGGCACCATTATGGGGATCTAGAGTGGATGGTCCCAGAGCTGTTATCCATGGTGGAGACAGCGTCGGATCTGTACTTTGATGAGGTTTCCCAGGTACGGTTGCCTAAATGGACGAAGGGACGCGTGGTACTGATTGGAGATGCCTGTCAAGCGGTTTCATTGATCGCAGGACAAGGGGCTTCCATGGCGATGGCTGGTGCTTGGGTTCTCTCTCGTGAAATCGAAAAAGAACCGAATCTTTTCGCAGCATTGCAAAACTATGAGGAATTGATGCGCCCTCCGATTGCCAACATCCAACAATCCGCCCAAAAGCTTGCGAAATGGTTTGTCCCGGAAAACCACTTAACCCTGTGGCTTCAAGAGTCCATGATGCGATTGGCTGTTCTTCCGCCATTTAGACGGTTCGTCAATCTGAACCGAACGAAGTTGCCTAAATGACTGCAATCAAACAAGTGAGTGCTTTTTTGAAGCTGCACTTGCAAGAACAATTGCTAGAGAAGAGAACCCGATTTCATCGGATCGAGAATCAAATCATTTCCCATTGACTTGCAAGCACAAGAATCATGGGTTTTTCATATAAATGGAACATGTGACCATGGTTAGGGGTGATTTGGGTGAGCCGAAACGTAAAAAAAGGGACACGGCGGAAACCGGTAGCAAAAGGGAGCAAAGGGATCCAAAAGGCGAGTGGTTTGAAAAAAGTGCATCCCTCATCCATTTGCACATGTTGCATTGCACCCATGCAAAAGGCATTAAGTCAAATCGTTGGTCAACAAGTTACGTTAGTGACAGAGGCGGACCAACCGAATCGAGAGCTTCTTTTTCAGACAGCAACGATCCAAACGGTAGATAACTACCTGGTCTCCATGGTAAATGAGTCGTTAACGCATGTTGTCAGCATCTGTGATGTGGTTGCCGTATTATTTAATACAGGTCCTATGATGGCATTAGCACAACCGCAAGCAAGTAAAGGGGAATGCTTGTGTAAAGAGAGACCCTTTCGGGAGCAGTTTAATACGTTGATCAATATGCCAATCGATGTCACGTTTAAGAATGGATTGGTTTTGAAGTCGGGCATTGTATTACGTACAGGGGAAGGCACCATCTATCTGCAATCCAGTGATGCCACGCAAAGTTGTGTGGCGTCCATTGAAAAGATGAGCTACTTTACAGAGGCAAAAGAGAAGAAAGGATCGATCGTGTTATCCTAAAGGGTGGCACAATAACCCATTCAAAAAACGTGGGGGGGCAGCCTACGTTTTTTTGAATGGGTTATAAGAACGGGATGGATGATCGTGTATACTAAAAAAATAATAGAGTTCGATAGTGGAGGTGGACATAATTCCCTATATTATTAATGGAAATTTAGCGATCGTATGGGCATTGGCGATGGTGTTGTTAGTCCTGTCGATTTGGTTATGGGTTCGTATTTTTGTGAAGGGGAACGATGATGGCGAGTGGCGTCAGAAAGATACAATGGACAAGGTGATTCATTTTGTTTCGGATGTAGTAATTGGTACGGTTTTAATCGGTACAGGTTTTTTAAGTATAGGAACTATGCTCATGATTGTAACAGGGAGTTAAATATAAGTGCCTCCCATAGGGGGGGCACTGAGCTTGATTCTAGTGATGATTTACTAGGCATTTTGAGGTTCAGGATGCCATGCTTTTTGCAATTTTCGCAGGGTGACCATTTGTCCAGTGTGATAAACATCGTGATGAATGATGTTGCTAATGTGCTGCCATAATGGAGAATCGGATGTATCGTTGCTAAAATCCGTTTCTCTCATGGTCTGAAGTTGATTAAGAAGGTTGTCATTGAGGGTTAACATGCGATTAACGAGTTGATCCCAGTCCGCTTGGCTGTGGCCCGAGGGATGAAACGTTTCCTCATTACTTAAGGAGTAGTCGGTCTCCTTCCCTTGCAAGCGAAGAAATAGTCGTTCTTTGTAATAAAGCATGTGGGAAGTGAGTTCCCAAATAGAACTGATGTTTTCTCCTTCAGGTTTCCATGAGGCTTGTTCCGCAGTTAATCCGGCGAGTGCTTGTTTTAAGGAGATAAACCAATCGTTGGCCTGGGAAGCATTGTTACATTCGTGAAGGATTAGATCCATACTGTTCACCATGATTCCTCCTTAGGTGTTGATGCGTTTTTTTTCATCCCAAAGGGGTTCGACAGATGGAGGGTTCATCCTGCAAAAAAAGGTATATGGTTTGGAATTCTTGACTTGGGTAAATGATCGTGCTACGATTTTGCTAATTATTTACACAGAGGCAATGAAGGGGATGGTAGCCTCATGACGCGTTTAAGAGAGTCAACCCGAGTCTGGAAGGTTGATACGCTAAGGAGCTACTTCCCACCCCAGAGCTGATGGTGATGAGCCATTTCGGATATCCTCCCGTTATCGAGGGTGTGGAGTGAATCATACCCCATGGGTATGGTTAATCAGGGTGGTACCGCGGGAAATTCCCGTCCCTATGGGACAGGGGATTTTTTTGTGCAGGAAAAAAGGGACGTTGGGTTGTATCGATGAAAATAACCGATCTTTGTTAGGAGTGAACAGTGATGAGCGATCAAAAAAAGAATGAAAAAGGCATTACCCCACAATCAGAAAACTTTTCACGTTGGTATATTGATGCCATCCGTAAAGCGGATTTAATGGATTATACACCCGTGCGTGGTTGCATCGCCTTTAAACCGGATGGGTTTGAGTTATGGGAACGCATTCAGTCTAAAATGGATCAACGATTTAAAGAGACGGGGCATCGAAATGCTTATTTCCCGATGCTGATACCCGAGTCTTTTTTTCAGAAAGAGAAGGAGCACGTAGAAGGCTTTAATCCCGAGTTACCCTGGGTAACGGAAGCAGGGAGTGAAAAGCTGGAGGAACGCCTAGCGCTTCGCCCTACTTCTGAAACGATGATTGGTCATTTATATAGCCAATGGATTCAAAGCTATCGGGATTTACCTGTCTTAATTAATCAATGGGCCAATGTTTTTCGTTGGGAAAAAAGAACCTTGCCATTTTTGCGTACATCGGAGTTCTTGTGGCAAGAAGGTCATACCGCCCATGCTACCGAGCAAGAAGCGCGGGAAGAGACGATGCAGATGCTACAAATTTATCAGGAAGTGGTGGAACAAGAACTCGCCATACCCGTCTGGATGGGACAAAAGACGCCGAGTGAACGGTTTGCAGGGGCGATTGATACGTATTCCATCGAGGCGATGATGAAGGATGGAAAGGCGGTACAGGCGGGTACCTCTCATTATTTAGGGGAGAATTTTGCAAGGAGCTTTGAGATTCAATTCCTTGATCGAGATAACCAACAAAAGTATGTACATACCACTTCGTGGGGAACATCTACACGCCTAATTGGTGCGATGATTATGGTTCACGGCGATGATCAAGGGTTAGTAATACCACCGCGTATGGCACCAACTCAACTGGTAATGATTCCTGTAGGGCCAGGGAAATTACGTGAGAAGGTGATGGAGAAATTTGATCCACTTTATGACCAACTGAAGGCGGGTGGTATACGTGTTCGAGCGGATTTGCGAGATGAGACGCCGGGCTGGAAGTTTAATGAGTGGGAGCTACGGGGGGTACCTCTTCGACTTGAAATCGGGCCGCGGGATGTGGATAACAATCAGGTGATTCTGGTGCGGCGCGATACTGGAGAAAAAATAACCGTCGGACTGGATCGTGTAGTTGAGCATGTTGAGGAACTGTTGGTTCATATTCAGAAAACCATGGTTCAAAGAGCAGTTGCCTTCAGAGATAAGCACTCCCATTTTACAGTGGATACCCTGGATGATTTAAAAGCCCATATTGTTCATCAGGAAAATGTAGGTGAGATAGCAGGTTGGGTATTAGCAGGTTGGTGTGGAGAAGAAGAGTGTGAATCACAGGTGAAGGATGAAACAAAATTTACTTCCCGTAATATTCCCTTTGATGCACCTATGGAAAAGAAGAAATGCATCGTTTGTGCTAAGGAATCCAAATATACCGTCTGGTTTGGGCGGGCGTACTAAAGCGTAGGTGAGATAAAGAAGAGACCTTCCATGGAAGGTCTCTTCTTTATCATGCAGATTGTGGCTGTTGGTTTGCTCGAATTTGTGAAATGATTTCAAGTTCCAACTGGGTGTTCTTTTCATCAATTCGTTTGCCAATAAAAAAGACATCAATTAGGGGCCAAAGAAAAAGAGTCAGCCAGCCAAAAAAGAGCATCGCTACGGCATAGCCTGTATCACCAAGGTAGAAGCGATGTGCCCCAAAAGTAGACATAAAGATCCATAGTAGATACATGACCACTTTGCTTTTTTTCCGCATTTCTAGTTCGCCGTGTAGCATTTGCAACTGATCGGGTGTTAATTGTTGCTTTAATTGAATGTTATTATCCATGATGAACCCTGCCTCATATAAAATTTTTGAGTTTTTCTCCTCACATATTTACTGAACTTTGTGGGATATATCGATACAGCATGCAGCAGATCGTTTTATTAATATCTATAAATGATTTCGTTGCTGAATGGTGAGTAAGTATCAAAGGACTATACTAGTCTACAAACCATTCCCATTCAAAGAATAATAGAGCATCTGCGTACAAAAAACCAAACAAAGATCAGTTAATCGATGGGAAGATCCCTCTTTCTTAGAATAAAGGTGAAGCCATCTTATTATACCAAAAATTGTTCGGGTTTTGTCTGTTTACCAGTGATTTTGTCGAAAAAAATTGAAACTCAAATTAATTAGTCAAAAAAACCCAATTAATAGATGGTAGTTTACAAATGTGTCGCCAGGGAAACTTGTAAAAATGCTTTTAAAAGGAGGTAGTTTGTGTTAAAAATTAAATAACAGATGCCACTCGGCATGTGACGTACTAACTAAGGAGTGATTATTATTCCAGGCGCACAACAACCGGAGATTGATTGGGTAAACCAATTGATCATCCCACTCGGAGCAGATTTAGGAGTATTTATTTTAAAAGCCCTTGTCGTGGCATTACTTGCTTCATGGGTACTCAAAAAATACGTTCAACCGCTATTTAAAAGTAATCGTGAGCATGAAAAGACTGAAAAAGTCGATGAATAAGAAGATAAAAACAAGCCATGGCGACATGGCTTGTTTTTATCTTTCTGGACATTTGATTTTCTGCCCGTATTTTTTTGTCATCAGCAGTCTCTTACGTACCTGTTGGGTCACTATCGGAAAAGTCGGTCAGGATGGTCAAGGTGGGGACGTGAGTGGTGATGAATGGATAACTACCGATAGAGAATAAAAGAGTCAAAATACCAAAGAGGAGTTGGATTTTCTTCCTCAAAAGCGTCCTCCTAACGTATTCAGTTGTAGTTGTACTTCATACATATTACGTATATGTTTTTGAAATTCCACTTCATCGATTTCTTCCCAACATTGAGCGAGCCGTAACAATGCTTGGTATTCCTTTTCTTTAAGGTGATGTTGGTTGCAGAGTTCATAGCAGTATTGATAGTGGGGAATTGCTTCATTAATTTCTCCTTGGAGGCGGTAATAATCTCCCAAGGTATGTAAGGCGTAAGTTAGACGCGGAATATCATTGTATTCCTTCCCAATTTGTACCGCCTTTTCAATAACGATATGGGCTTCTTCCCACGCATTTAATTGAATATATAAAACACCGAGACGAGCATAGGTGATAATAAATTTATGTTTACTGGATAAAAAGTCTTCTAATTCAATGGCACGACTAAAGCAGGTCTTTGCTGCATCCCAATCTTCGCCATCCATATGAACACTACCCAGGACGGTCCATAAATCATACATCAAGTTGTAATTGGTATTTCGCCGCGCTTTTTCTAATCCCTCGGTAGCATAATAGATTGCGTCCTCGTAGACTTTAGAGCGACGTAGTAATTCAGAACGTAACCAATAGAAGGTAAGTACCATATTGGACTCATCCATCTGATGAAGATGGTCCCACACCGATTCGACGACACGCATGCTTTCGCCAATTCGACCGAGCCTCTCTAAATAGACGGCTTTATTTTGCTTTAATACAAATTGAACATAGGGACGTTGACCCTGGGGATCAAAGGAATTGATGCCGTTTTCCGTATACTTTAAAGCACTATCCAAATCATTTTGATAATAGCTACAAAGTCCTAATTCAGCCAAGGAGGCGGCTTCGATATTGTGGGCGGGGTCGCCTTGATTTGTTAACTGAATGGCTTTAAAGAGAATGCGTTCAGCTCGCTTCCAGTTCTTTTTTTGGATATGGCATTTCCCAATGAGATAATACACGGTGCTCGCATAAGGATGGGTGTCATCGATGGTAAGTTGTTCCAAGGATTGCAGTGCTTTATCAGAATGTTGCGTTGCGCACATGGATTCGATGGATAACAATTGAAAGCTGAGGTCCTGATGTTCTTTTTGTTCTTTCAGGATAAGGTCAGGAAGGTTATGTATATCAATGTTTAATTTACTTAACAAGTAGTGGGCTTTTTTCATACTCACATGGGTAACACCACGCTCAATATTACTAATGGTAGCTGGCGATATATTTTCATCGGCTAGATCTTCAAGACGTAAGCCACGTTCTTTACGTACCTTACGAATGATTTCACCAATTTCATGAATATCTAATGGATTCATAAAATTCCTCCCACCTTATCCCTAGTGAATACTCATAGTTTAACCTAAGAAGAGGGATTGAAAAAGGATTACGAGGTCGAGATAAAAATCAACATCAATGACGATGGTCTTGGATTCATGATAGGATTGGAATAGCGTTGAAAAAGGAGGATGTTGTGATGCATCTACCTACTATTCAAGGGATTATTTTGATTTCGCTGGTTGCTCTTCTTCTTTTTGGACCCAAAAAGTTACCTGAGCTCGGACGCTCTGTAGGGAAAACTTTACGGGAATTTAAATCAGCGACCTCTAGCATGTTAAATGACGAAGATCCGAGGACGGGTGAACGGAAAAGCGACGAAGGTAAAAACTAGGGATCGATGGAGTGTTGGTATTGCAATCAGGATGCGTATGAGAGAGGCGAGAACGTTGGTGAATGAACCCACTCGCTGATTCCATACGTATTTTTTGTATTTTGTTTCGAATCTTCCCATGCAGAATAGGATCTTTAAATATAGCTTGCCCCTGGAAAAATAGCTATCCCGGCTCATAAGTATCAATTATCTAGATAATTGGGGGGGTGAAGTGACGGCGAGGAGGTTGAAGAGTAGAGCTGACGATCAGCTTTTTTTGGGGGGATAGAAATGGATGACTTTAAAAAAGATCTACAAGAGCTAAGTATTAATGAATTTTCGCAAAGTGATGCAATTCCATGGGATTATGACGATCCGAATCATCCTGAGGTCGCGCAACGATGTGGTGGCTGTGCTCGGTGTGCAGGGGGTTGCGGTGCTCGGTGTGCGGGTGGTTGTGGTGCCCGATGTGGCGGATGCGGCGGAGGACGGTGCGCTCCCTGTGCTGGCCCATGTGGAGGTCGTTGTGCTGGTGCATGCGGTGTTCGCTGTGCGGGGGCCTGTGGTGTCCGCTGTGCGGGCTGTGTGGGTTGTGTGGGCTGTGTGGGCTGTGCTGGTTGCGGCGGCGGCTGTGGCGGATGCGGCGGTTGCGCTGTGCCGTTACCTGTCCCGGTTCCATTGCCTGCGTACCCACCGTATCCTTATCCTTACTTGGTGCCTTAAAACGAAACGGGTGGATACTGAGCTGAGCATTTCATTGCCAATCTTTCTTGGTAATGAAGTGCTTTTTTCTCGTGGTAAGCAAGTGGACGGTAGAAGATACATAAAATGGACGGGAGAGGATCGATTCGGATTTTGAATGATAGCAAGGAGGAATGGGAATGGCGAGCTTGCAATCTTCCACACGTCTCAAGATGAATAAAGATACGTTTGTTCTTCCAGATGCCCAGGGCGGAGTCTATATTCGAAATAATCGCTGTTCTTTTCGGTTAGATGGTGGGATGATCGCGCAATGGATTGAAAAATTAATTCCGGTTTTTAATGGCAAGGAACCATTGGGCGAGATAACCGCAGGATTGCCTAAGGCTCATCAGGAACGCGTGTATCAGATCGCAAACATGTTATACAACCAGGGTATGGCAAGGGATGTAAGTCAAGAAACACCCCACCAGTTATCTGAGAAAGTCATGAATGCCTTTGCTTCACAACTGGCTTTTTTAGATGCTGCTGTGGGAGACTCTGGGGCCTCTCGTTTTGAAAGTTACCGCCAAACAAAGGTATTGCTTATGGGTGAAAGTTCGTTGATGACGGCGGTGATTGATGCGTTGTGGCAATCGGGTCTCCCTCATGTCCATACCTGTGTGACCCATGAAGATCCGTTGGATGAAGAGAGAATGGCGGAACTGAAATCCCAGGCTTTACTCATGGATCCATCGATTACACACACGGAGCTCTCCCTTGACAGAAAGGATCAGTCAAGCTGGGAAGAACTTATCAAGTCATTTGATGTCGTTCTCTATGTGGCACGAGAAAATGGCTTGGATCAATTACGCCATTTACAATCCATATGTAAAAAAGAGCATATCGCATTGTTACCAGGCATTTGCTCCAATAACCTTGTTTGGGTGGGTCCCTGGATGGATGGTGTAGCGATAGGGTGCTGGGAGTCAGCTTGGCGGCGTATTCACCGTCAAGAGTGGGAAGAAGGAATTTCCTGCACAGATACCTCCACGATCAGAGGCGTCCTCGGACATGTGATGGCATTTACCTGCTTTAAAGAGATCACACAATCCAATGAACTAAAACCCCACAACGCAATCTTTCTCCATCGAGGGGAATCGATGGAGAGCAATTGGTACCCTACTTTCCTTCACCCAGAAGTAGTAGGGAGTGAACCCGTTAAAAAAGTGACTAAGGCGTGGTGGATAGCGGAAAGAAGTGAAGAGGATCGGAATGAAGAGGCGATGTTTCTTGCCTTTGCCGATTGGTCCTTACCCGTCACAGGTATTTTTCGATCCTGGGAAGAGGGAGCACTTCGTCAACTTCCTCTCGCTCAATGTAAGATTCAAGTCATGAATCCACTGTCTGAAGGTCCGGCGGATCCGTTACCTGAGAGCATCAGTGTGGGGATTACTCATCGAGAAGCACGAAAGGAAGCGGGCTTATACGGGATCGAAGCCTATGTTTCTCAATGGATGAAAGCGAGAAATCACGAGAAACAGGTTACCGGATTGGGTGCGGGTCGCACGTTGTCAGAGGGTGTGTGCCGTGGTTTGCAAAAATGCCTGGTGAACAGGTGGAAAAGTAGCTTAGAGAAGCAACTTCCTACGATTTCATTGCTACGTTTGGGTGCGATGGAGGATCGAGAGTGTCGGTTTTATTTAGAAGCATGGTCAAGCAGAGGAGAGCTTCCTCGATTCGGTCTGGGTGAGGAGGTTTGTGGCTTTCCTGTCATCTGGGTGGGGGATCATGACACATGGTATGGCAGCGTAGGACTTCATAAATCCTTTGCTTTAAAACGAGCGTTACGATTTGCACTCGGGGCTCAGCAACATCCAGACGCCAATTTTACTGAAGAAGGTGTACGGGTTTCAAAGGTGAACCTTCGTGAAGGTTCACCGCAACAGCTGGAAGTGTCAATGGGGATGAGGGAAGTGGATTACCTCCCAGCTGCACGTGAGATATTGCAACAAAATCAACAACATCTCAAGGTTGTCGATTGGACCGTAGAGCCTTTTATCAAGCAAGGATTGGCTGGTGTCTTTGGAGTATCGTTGGTTGAGGAGGGAGATTGAGTGACGGATGTAGTTGGCATTTTCGGCGATGGTATACTGGCGGAACGGGTTGAAGAAGACTTGTCCAATGATTATCAGGTGATCAAAAAGGCAGATGTCCACTCAGAGGTGTCAGAGTCATTACGATTGGCGTTAGTCCTTCATGATACCTGGAAACCTGCTGTCCACCTTCAAGCAGAAAAGGTTTTTCGTGATCGAGGGATTCCCTGGTTACGAGGCTTTATTGCCTTTGGCCAGGGGATTATCGGACCATTCGTTCAACCGAATCGCAGGGGTTGCACCCAATGTGCAGATCTTCGTACCCTCATCGCAGGGAATGATCGGAAGGACATGTGGGTATTACGACAAAGTCTTGTTGCTCATCACGGTCTCAACGGTGAAGATATTTGGTCATCAGAAAACGGTTTGGGGTTTATGGCGTCCTTCTTGACGAAGGAAGTAAGGCAAGTATTAACGGGAGATCAAGGGTTATCCCAGGATCACCTTTACTACATCCATATGAAAACATTGGCGACGTCCTCCCATTATGTACTTCCCGATGGAAAGTGTCCTCTATGCAGCGCACTACCGGATGATTCGTCTTTGCGGGCACGCATCACATTAAAGCCATCTTCCAAACTTTCTCCTACCAGCTTTCGGACACGATCCATGGAGGAATTAAAGAAGGTACTCCCCCGTACTTATCTTGACAGTCGAACGGGGTTAATGAATGGTAGCGTGCCGGATTTTGATAGTCCCTTTGCGGATGTGACGGTGAACCTCCCGCTTTTTATCGGCGATGAAGCGACGGCAGGGCGCACTCACTCCTATGAGGAGAGTGAAATAACGGCCATTTTAGAAGGGTTAGAAAGGCATTGTGGGTACAGTCCTCAAGGTGTGCGACCCGTCATTCGTGATTGCTATTTCAATCGTGAAGGAGAAGCTCTCTACCCACCCAAGGTGGGAGTCCACCAACGAGCGCAATATGAAAAGGAAGATTTCCCCTTTCAGCCTTTTGATCCGGAACAACCGATGGACTGGGTATGGGGCTGGTCTTTTACTCAGAATCGTGCCATCTTGGTTCCGCAATTACTGGCGTATTATAGCTTTGGTTGTGGAGGGGGATTTGTTTACGAAACATCGAATGGCTGTGCTATGGGGGGAAGCCTAGAAGAGGCGATCTTTCATGGAATCATGGAAATTGTCGAGCGGGATGCCTTTCTCCTTACGTGGTACGCACAGTTGCCACTTCCACGAATCGATCCCTCCACAACACAGGATCGAGAGCTTCAGTGGATGATCCACCGCATGCGAGAGGTAGCAGGGTATGAACTCCATTTATTTAATGCAACCATGGAACATGGCATTCCAGCGGTCTGGGCGATTGCTAAAAATATTCGGTCGGAGGGTGCCCATCTAATTTGTGCTGCTGGGGCTCATCTTGACCCGTTGCGAGCGGTGAAAAGTTCAATTCATGAGTTAGTAGGGATTATTCCAATGCTGGATGAGGGGTTAACAAAGGAATATGATCGAGCACGTGAGATGGTGACGGATGCCACGAAAGTTCGCGAAATGAAGGATCATTCTCTACTATATTGCTTGCCTGAGACAGAGACACGACTTCATTTTTTACTTGAAGGAGAGCAACCGGTTCAGCGTTTGGATGAGGCATTTCCAAAGATTCCTGTCTCCATGGATATTACTGAGGATTTAACCAGGATTCTGCATCCGTTTCAAAAGCGAAATCTTGAAGTGATTGTGGTTAATCAAACCTCTCCTGAAGTTGCTCAACTTGGTTTACACTGTGTCAAAGTACTCATACCTGGGATGCTCCCGATGACCTTTGGGCATCATTTGGTGCGACTGGAAGGGCTTGAACGTGTACTCCATGTTCCGAAGGAGCTGGGTTATGTCTCACAATCATTAACGATGAATCAGTTGAATCCCCATCCCCATCCATTTCCTTAAGGGAGAGGAGGTACTCTGGTGCATCTTCGTCAATTTATACACGATCTTCATTATGATGTGGAGAAAGTACTTCCTTCAGACTGGGAGATCGATTGGGCGAATGCCCCGCGACCGTATAAGTTATATCATGAACAGCCAGAGGTAGATCTACCTGGGAATGTGCCGTTAACCTTGGAGGAGGCGCCTACTCATTCTCTGACTGAGTTACAACGGTTCAGCTATTTCTTGTGGTATGTCTATGGCTTAAATCATTGTATCGAAACCCCTGATTTTATGGGAGGTTCGCCTGTTTTGCGAAGGTATGTTCCTTCGGGTGGGGCGTTGTATCCAACGGAATTGTACACGTATTTAAAAATAGAGGGATTGGAAGAAGGGATTTATCACTATAATGTTGCTCATCATCGCTTAGTCTTATTGCGTAAAGGGAATTACGACGCACTGTTGATGCAAATGCTTGGCGGGCGTTGTAATGTGAAAGAGTGCAGTGGGGTTATCCTGGTGTCGACCATGTTTTGGAAAAATTTCTTTAAGTACCATAACTTTTCTTACCGATTACAGGGATTAGATGCGGGGGTCGTCATTGGCCAATTGAATGAAGTAGCAGAGAGGCTTTCATATTCAACAGCGGTATACTATTGTTTTTTAGATCGTGGGGTTAATCGATTATTCGGTATCCATGAAGAGGAAGAGAGTGCATATGCGCTTCTCCCTTTATATCAATCAACCTTGAAAGAAGAGGGTAGGATTAAGGACGATCCGAGCGCTACGTCGGACCAATTGTGCCAACAGATCCCTGAACTGTCTCTAAAAACGAGCAGTCCAGAAAAAAAGTTCGGTGAATATCCCATGTTAATTGCCATGAACAAAGCCGCTATGTTGGATTCTTCACGTGATTTTCCTAGACCAGAGCAAGAAAAAAACGGGAAAAGAACCAGGAACGGTGGGGAGGGTGGGGAGGAAAAAAGTTCAAGGATCCTTTTTTCTGAAAAAAAACCACTCATCTACGATTTTGTTAAAGTTTGTCGACAGCGCTTCTCGCCAGGGATGGATTTTGTGCTAGATAAAGTGGAGCCAGAACATCTGGGGCAGTTGTGTAAGGAAGTAGCTCCATTGTTAGGGGATCATAATGGGGAGGGTGGGAGGAAACTTTGGGAAGATGTCGATCAACCCCTTTTCCTTTATATCAGTTTATATGGAGTGAAGGGCATTCCAAACGGGGCTTACTTTTACGATGGCGATCACCATGGGTTAAAGCAACTTCGAACCGGAGATCAGCGCCTGTGGTTACAACAAGGGATGACACTACATAATGTCAATCTGACTCAGGTGCCTCTTTGTTTCCATATTGCAGGGATGAAAGACTTTGGGCATGATCGATTGGGAGAACGAGGGTATCGCATGAATCAGATGAAAGCGGGAATCATTGTACAGCGTTTACTGTTGACGGCTACAGCATTGGGATGGGCAGGGCATCCCCTTCTTGGATTTAACTCATCCTTATGTGACTCTCTTTACAACCTATCGACTTGCGATCAGACATGTTTCATTCAAATTCCAGTTGGTCCGTATCGGAGTCGGGCACAGCTAATAGGAAGTATTTATGGGTAATGAACGAAGAAACTCCGTAGATTGCTTTTAATATCATACGGTTATAGCTAATCCTCCATTATTAGGAGGTTTTTTGTTGTAATTAGATTGACAGAATCGAAACTATTTATCATATTATTTTATTTATTGTGTAAGACTTCGGATAACCAATTTAAAAAAACATCTCCGTAATGAATAGCATTAGTTATTTATTTATAATATAATAGAATAAATAGGATGTATACATTTCTAATGGAGGTAATTTATGATGCAACGATTAGTTTGTTTTGCAATAATGATAAGTTTATTAATGGTTAGTGGTTGTTCGATGTTGATGGATAGCAGCCCCAAAAATGCAGCTCAGAATGATAGAGATCAACATGTTAAAAAATCATCAAAAAAACAACCCGCTCTCCTTAAAGTAGAAGTACCTGATGAGTTGATAGGTTTAAATGTTTTAGCAGGTCCAGGAAAATACAATGGGGATACCTATGATGTAAATCAAGTGAAAAAAGAGGTGGACCACTTCCCCAAAAACTTAACAGCTGAACAGTATTTAGTTAAATTCCTTGCTTTGATAGGGGAAGATTACCGCCCATATATAAAGCTTAATAACGATTTTAATACATTAGCGAGACAGAATGACCAAGAGCCAGGTGGAATACGGTCTGCAAAATTACCCCAAGGAAAAAAAGTGAATGTGGAGGTGTTGTTCGATTCAAGTGGTAGTATGGCAGGAAAGGTTGAAGGTGGAGTCAAGATGGATCTTGCTAAACAAGCGGTTGAAAAGTTTTCTAGTCAATTGCCTAGCGATGTCAACGTAGCACTGCGAGTCTACGGGCATAAAGGGAGCAATAGTAAAAGTCAAAAGGAGATTTCTTGCAAGAGTACAGATGTAGTGTATTCTTTTGGCCCTTATCAAGACAAAAAGTTTCAACAGTCGTTAAATAAATTTCATCCCGCAGGTTGGACACCTTTAGCAGACTCTATACGTGCCGCTGCAAAGGATTTGGAAGAAGAGAATGGAGATAATGTAGAAAATATCATATATGTAGTCAGTGATGGTGAGGAAACTTGCGGAGGAGACCCAGTGGCAGAAGCAAGAAAATTGAATGGATCTAATACAGATACCATCATTAACATTGTTGGATTTGATGTTGATAATGCAGGACAACGCGCATTGAAAAAAGTGGCAGATGCTGGCGGAGGTAAATACTCTAAAGTAAATTCAAAGGAAGCCTTAAATGAATATTTTGAAGGGGAAAAGGCACGGCTTATTTCAGAATGGGAGAAGTGGGAAAGTAGGAATGTGGAAGACTCTTATCAGACAGAGTCAGAAAAAATAAATGCTTTAGAGTCTAATGAAAAGAAAATGGTAGATCTTGCAGAATTAGAGGAGAGGCGTATCAGGGGATATACCGAGTATATGGAAAGTAAAGGTTGGGATGATAGAGTAACCATTGACATACGATCGATCAATTCGCTAAGGGGGATTGACCTCCGTAATTATGCGCGAAATACAGGGATTGAATTACGAAATGAAGTCCGAAATCACGAACTAGATCGCAGAAATGAAACTCGAGAAAAAGCCTTAAATAAACGGAATAAGCTTCGTGAATAAGTATAAAAATGGCCCATCAATCATGTTGATGATTGATGGGCCACGATTTTATTTGGGCCTTGGAGCAGAGCCCATTTCGGTGAATACTGTCCATATGCCTCACACTGTCATCAACGGACAGACATAATTTATGTTGATGATAGGGAAGAGGTGAGCCAACGTGTTTCCTATGCGTTTGGGCCAGTTTGCGTCATTAGCCGGTGGGAGTGTCGTCCGTGGGAACCCGCAAAGCATTGTGAATAAAGTCGTATTTAGCCTACAGGAAAGACTTAATCCTCAATCCATCAAACTCATCCATCCCGCTAAAAGTATGGAACGACAATTAAGTTACCTTCGTCAGCAGCGCAGTGGTGTAGTAGTGACTGTCCCTTCGCTTAAAAATCATATTCCAAAGCATCTCATGCTGATCACTGTTGCCAGCTTAAAACGATCCTTATGGAAGGTATGTGCATGGCAACGAAACCATTCGAAAGCCACCTTTATTGGCATTACTGGAAGCTCAGGAAAAACAACCACCAAAGAGATGGCAACAGCGATATTAATGAGGCGATACCGTACATTAAAATCACAGGAAAATATGAATATCGCATCATTAATGCATTATCATCATCTACGTTTGGATAGTCGTTACCAAGTTGCCGTACTTGAAATGGGCATGAAGACACTCGGCGACATTCGTCAGCAGTGTGTTGTGGCAAGACCCACTATCGGTGTTGTCACCTGTGTAAAAGAAGCACATGTGGGGCACTTAGGTAATTCACTTCAAAATGTAGTACGTGCAAAACAAGAGCTAGTCGACGGTGTGAAGCCTGGCGGAATTCTTATCATCAATGCAGATGATCCAGGAGTCCGTAAGTTAAGAGTGAATCCTAAAAAACATCGCGTTCTTACCTTCGGCACACGACCCGGAGCCACGTATCAGGCAACTCACATTCGTTATACAAAACAAGGGATGGAATTTAATCTTGGAAAAACCCAATACCATATTCCAATATGGGGCGAACACAATGTCTATAATGCATTAGCGGCAATCGCCATTGCCAAGCAACTTAAAGTGCCAGATCCAATTATTAAAGATGCTCTCCGTAAATTTCCAGTTCCTAAAATGCGATTACAACGAGTCCCTGGTAAAAACAGACGTCTTTTAATCAATGATGCCTACAATGCCAACCCCTCGGCGATGATTGCAGGACTTGACGTTCTAAGAAAAGTGTCAGGACCTAGTTTCAGCGTTGCCGTATTGGGCAGCATGAACGAATTGGGAAGTCATTCTACAAAGGGGCACCTTCAAGTAGGGCAAAGAGTGGCTGCCACTCGTCCCCGATTACTTGTAACAGTAGGGAATGAAGGCAAAAAAATTGCACAAGGAGCCATCTCTGCAGGTTTCCCCAGAAATAAAGTGCATACCTTTCCAAACCAACCCAATGTGGTCGCAAGCTTCCTTAACCGTCATGTTCCCCCTGGGGCAGTATTATACTTTAAAGCTTCCAGGAGCTTAAAGCTGGAACATATCGTAAACCGGTTGAAATAATCTGAAGCAAGCGTAGGTAAATACGCTTGCTTTTTTTGATGTTTTTAACATGAATAATGAATAGGAGTCTATATTAATAGAGGAATAGGCGGTTGGGCAGGCCGTCTAAGCTTGGGGTGGATCCTGTCAGGTGATGGGAGCTTTCAAGAATCCCTGCCTTCAGGCATGGGGAGTGTCGATGATGCGGATAAGCCAAATAACCCGCATTATTTTCAATGGGCATTGCAACTCTCTCGCTCTGGTACGCAAATAATCGTAGATAATGTTATTCGTAACGGGGAAGTAACGGATAGCAATAGCAGTGATCCGAGTGTACTCGGTGTTCAACAATTCTATGAGAGGGTGGCTGCTGAACTAAGAGTAAGTGCTACGGCAATCCAGACGGTGGGTAGTAAGGGGTATGTGGCTTGGCGATTGTCTTGGTTACAGGAGGGGAATAAGGTTTAAATGGCAGCAGGGTACATGATATGTCGTTTTCAATAGGTTAGTTATCTATTAAATCGAGGTTGTGCTATTGTAAGAGAAAATAAGAGGCGAGTATAGAAGCAATTGAATGTAATACAAGGATCATAAAAGGTGAACGGCTCGTCTAAACGAGCCGTTCACCTTTTTTCTCAACTCCTCACAATCGAAACCGCTGCAAATTATTAAAGAACTCCTTTAAAAACTCGAAAAACAATTTCTCTGACGGGGGGAGGTCGCGGTTGCTGGGGATGACGGCACCTACGGTTCGGATTAGCTCGGGTTCACTCACGGGAACCTTCACTGTCGCACGGGGGATGCTTTCTATTAAGGTGACTTCAGGTAAGAGAGTGACCCCCAGCCCGGCGGCAACGAGCCCTTTGATGGCGTCAATATCCTCTCCTTCAAAGGACACTTGGGGGTGAAAGCCCATCTGATGACAGGCATCCAAAACAATTTGATGAAGGATAAAGCCATTTGGGAAGAGTACAAAGGGATCCTCTTGAATCTGATCCAGCCGAATTGCAGGTTGATCGGCTAATTCATGATTTGCAGGAAGCAAGGCAACGAGTTTCTCAGAGAAGAAGATATGGCCTTCGACATCTTTTTCTTCCTTTGGTACGGGAGCGACGAAGGCAATATCGGCTTCTCCGCGGATAACGGAGTCAATGAGATGGCGAAAGGAACCTTGGCGCAACTGAAATCCCACGTGGGGGTAACGGGCGCGGAAGGCAGAGATGACCGAGGGGAGGATATGGGAGGCTAGGCTACTCGGAAATCCTACACGGATCGTTCCTTTTTCTGGATCGAGGAACTCGTCAATTTCCCGGCGGGCGATCTCCATTTCTCGCATCGCTTTCTCGGCGTGATCTTGAAAAATTTTACCAAGCGGAGTAAGACGAACGTTTCGTCCTTCGCGCAGAAACAGCTGTACCCCTAGTTCGGTTTCTAAGTTGGCAATTTGACGACTAATCGCCGATTGCGCTACATGTAGAGCATGGGCAGCTTCGGTGACATGCTCTCGTCTGGCCACCTCGATAAAGTATTGAATCTGCTTAAAATCCAAATCGAATCGCCTCGCAGAAGTTAATTGATCTCGAAATGAGATTGATCTGATCGGAAATATATATTGTTAATATTAATTCGTACATATAAAATAACAAGAACAACCACTATCGGCAAGATAGTGTGACATTTGTAGAGACAACGACGTCTCTAACGGTAGGAATACCTTGAGGTCTGGACTAAGACAGTCGAGACACTACACATCGATGTGCGAGGGGTGATAACCATGATCAGCAAAGGATTACCGCAAAAACAGGGTCTTTATGATCCAGCCTATGAACACGACGCGTGCGGGATCGGCTTCGTCGCCAGCTTACGAAAAGAGGCGACCCATGAGATTGTGGAACAAGGACTGGAGATCCTCCGCAGATTGGAGCATCGGGGTGGACAGAAGGATGCCGATGCGGGTGACGGAGCGGGCATCATGGTGCAAATCTCCCATAACTATTTTCAAAACATATTGGACATTCAGTTGCCTGAGCCGGGTCATTATGGCGTAGGAATGTTTTTTTTACCAAAAGAGGATTCCCGGCGAACCCTCTGGGAAAAACGCTTGGGTGAAATCACGGAGGAAGAAGGACAGCATGTATTGGGTTGGCGGGATGTCCCTGTCGATCCAAGTTGTCTAGGCGAATCTTCGTTAGAGAGTCAGCCGACGATTCGTCAGGTATTTATAGCGCTGGGGAAGGATCAACAAACAGGGCTCCCCTTTGAAAGAAAGTTATATGTGATTAGAAAACGTCTGGAACAAGAAGCGCGTGAGGAGCTTTATGTGGTCAGCCTTTCGAGCCAGACGCTGGTTTATAAAGGACTGTTAACGCCTGAGCAAGTCGGAGGATACTATATGGATCTTCGCAATGAAGCGTATACCTCTGCCTTCTCACTCATTCATAATCGCTTTAGTACCAACACCTTCCCAAGTTGGCACCGGGCTCACCCGAATCGATATATCCTGCATAATGGGGAGATTAATACCCTGCGGGGGAATGTCAACTGGATGTATGCCCGTGAAAAAATGTTTGAAACGGATGTATTTGGTGATGATTTGGATAAAGTGCATCCAATCATGGATATGGAGGGTAGTGATTCTGCGATTTTAGATAACTGCTTTGAATTCTTAGCGTTATCTGGACGGTCGCTCCCCCATGTTGCGATGATGATGATTCCTGAGCCATGGGATAAAACGCCGATGGATAAGGAGAAGCACGCGTTTTATGAGTACCATAGTTGCTTAATGGAGCCATGGGATGGGCCGACGGCGATCTCTTTCTGTGATGGTCACCAGATCGGAGCGGTTCTTGATCGGAACGGGCTTCGTCCAGCACGATACTATGTCACTTCGGAGGATATGATTATTTTTTCCTCTGAAGTGGGTGTGGTAGATGTCCCTGAGGAGACCATTGTAGAAAAGGGTCGTCTGCAACCTGGTCGGATGTTATTGGTCGATCTGGATGAGGGTCGGGTTGTCTCGGATGAGGAGTTAAAAACTCGAATCGCAACCGAGCATCCCTATCAAGAATGGTTGGATGAACATGTACTTCCGTTAGCGAAGTTACCCGATGTACCGATCATGGAAGACTTCGATGAGGAGACATTATTCCGGCTGCATAAAGCTTTTGGGTATACCTATGAAGAACTATCGAAAAATTTAGCGCCTATGGTGACCGAAGGAAAAGATCCCATCGGCTCCATGGGGAATGATACGCCCTTAGCTGTTCTGTCAGATCGACCTCAACTCCTATATAACTACTTTAAACAGTCATTTGCTCAGGTGACGAACCCCCCAATCGATGCGATACGGGAAGAATGTGTCACCTCAACACGTACCAACTTAGGAGCTGAAGGGAATCTCTTACGACCTGAACCGAGTCATTGTCACCGTATTCGTTTGGAAACACCCATGATATCCAACGAAACAATGGCTAAATTACGGGGAAACTCTTTTCCAGAGTTCCAGTCAGAAACCCTTTCTCTCCTCTTTTCTACAAAGACCGAGGATCCAAAGTTAGCTGATATTCTTACGGATCTCTTTACAAAGGCAGATCGTGCGATAGAAAAGGGTGTGACTCTCCTCATTCTGTCTGACCGTGGGGTGAATCAAGAGCTTGCGGCGATGCCTACATTGCTCGCATTAAGTGGTTTGCACCATCACTTGGTTCGCCAGGGAACAAGGACCAAAGTAAGCCTTTTAGTGGAAACGGGAGAAGCTCGGGATGTGCATCACTTTTCAATGTTACTTGGATATGGGGCGGATGCGATCAATCCATACCTTGGGATTGCTACCTTAACCCATATGGTGGAGGACGGATTGATTGAAGAAGTGACATCCGAAGAAGCGGTAGGGAAGTACCTTGCGACGGCAACGGATGGGGTCGTTAAAGTGATGTCCAAAATGGGCATCTCAACCATCCAAAGTTACCGTGGGGCTCAAATCTTTGAAGCGATTGGCATTGGTCAGTCTGTGATCGAGGAATATTTTACACGGACGACCTCTTCGCTTTCGGGTATTGGTTTGGATGTCATTGCTCGGGAAACGGTAATGCGTCATCAAGAAGCCTATCCAGTACGCGATGATGGCGAACGTAGTTTAGATCCGGGAAGTGAATTGCAATGGCGACGCAATGGAGAGTATCATGCCTTCAATCCGATGACCATTCATACGTTGCAACAAGCGTGCCGTCTAGGAAGCTATGATCGGTTTAAGGAGTACTCCAAGCGCGCCAATGAAGAGCAGATGGCCTTTTTAAGAAGTCTTCTCGATTTTAAAGAAGATCGCAAACCGATCCCACTTGAGGAAGTGGAGTCCGAAGAATCGATTGTTCGTCGTTTTAAGACAGGGGCGATGTCCTATGGGGCATTGTCAGAAGAAGCCCATGAAGTGCTCGCGATCGCGATGAACCGTATCGGCGCGAAGAGTAATAGTGGAGAAGGGGGAGAAGACCCTGCTCGCTTTACACCCGATGCGAATGGAGACGCGCGGCGTAGTGCGATTAAGCAGGTGGCGTCGGGACGTTTTGGAGTATCCAGTCACTACCTTGTGAATGCAGATGAAATTCAGATTAAGATGGCGCAAGGAGCAAAGCCTGGTGAAGGGGGCCAACTTCCTGGGAATAAAGTTTATCCTAAGATTGCCGACGTACGGGGTTCTACTCCAGGCGTTGGTTTGATCTCACCACCACCTCACCACGATATTTATTCCATCGAGGATTTGGCTCAGCTGATCCATGACTTAAAAAATAGCAACCCAGCAGCAAGAATCAGTGTGAAATTGGTATCGAAACCCGGTGTGGGAACCATTGCTGCTGGAGTGGCTAAAGGTTTAGCTGATGTGATTGTCATTAGTGGCTATGAAGGAGGAACCGGGGCATCGCCGCGTACGAGTATTAAGCATACTGGACTCCCCTGGGAACTGGGTATTGCTGAGGCTCATCAGACACTCCTTCTAAATGACCTTCGGGATCGTGTAGCCCTTGAGACCGATGGGAAAATGATGACGGGTCGAGATGTTGTCATTGCTGCGCTACTTGGTGCTGAGGAGTTTGGTTTTGCGACGGCCCCGCTTGTTGTCATGGGATGTATCATGATGCGCGCATGCCATCTGGATACATGTCCAGTTGGGGTGGCTACCCAAAATCCGGACCTTCGCCGTAAGTTTACGGGTGATCCTGATCATGTAGTGAACTACATGATGTTTGTTGCTCGGGAAACCCGGGAGATGATGGCGGAGTTAGGTTTCCGGTCGGTGGAAGAACTTGTGGGACGAAATGATGTGCTTGAGATGGCAGCAAGTGCAAAAGGGCATTGGAAGGCGAAAACCCTTGACCTAACGCCGCTCTTGTATCAACCCGATGTGCCTGCTAGTGCCACTCGTTATTTTTCCCGTCCACAAGATCATCGCTTGGATGCGAGTCTTGACCGACGCGAGTTGATTCCGGCATGTCAAAGCGCGTTAGAAATGGGAGAACCCGTCGAAGCAACTTTCCCAATTCGCAATGTTGATCGCGTGACAGGAACGATCCTAGGAAGTGAAGTGACGAAAAAGTACGGTCTAAAGGGTCTTCCTGAAGACACCATTCGCCTTCATTTCCAAGGTTCTGCGGGTCAAAGTTTTGGTGCCTTTGTTCCGAAGGGGATCACCTTGACCGTCGAAGGGGACGCCAATGATTACGTAGGAAAAGGGTTATCTGGTGGGAAAATTGCGGTATTTCCTTCGCCAGTATCCACCTTTGTGCCAGAGGAAGAGACGCTGATCGGGAACGTTTCCTTCTATGGTGCGACGGCTGGTGAAGCCTACATTCGCGGGATCGCTGGTGAACGCTTCTGCGTACGCAACAGCGGGGTTCATGCGGTTGTAGAAGGTGTGGGTGACCATGGTTGTGAGTACATGACGGGTGGTCGTGTTGTCATCCTGGGTCCTGTAGGGAAAAACTTTGCGGCTGGGATGTCTGGTGGCGTCGCCTATGTGCTGGCGGAGGATTTGGATGGTTTCACCGCTTCCTGTAATCAGGAACTCGTCGACCTAGAGACACTCGATGAGGATGAAGATATCACGGAAGTGAAAGAGATGATTGAAAAGCATGTTCATCATACTGGGAGTGAGCATGCCCGTCGGATCTTGGAAAATTGGGAGAGATCCTTGCCGAAGTTTGTGAAAGTGATTCCCCATGATTATAAAGAAGTATTGGAATCCATCGCGGAGTTGATGGACGCAGGGATGAGTCAAAGTGAGGCAAGGACTGAAGCCTTTAAACGGAAACAGACGAATCAACCGGTTATGATTGCAAAAAAGGGTGAAGGAGAACCGGTACTCACAGGATAAGGAGGGGAGTCACATGGGAAAAGCCACAGGTTTTATGGAATATGATCGGAAGACAGCAGCAGAGAGAGATCCATTATCCCGCCAAGAGGATTGGAAAGAGTACACCTTGCCTCTTCCTGAACAAGAACTAAAAAAACAGGGCGCCCGCTGTATGGACTGCGCGACTCCCTTCTGCCATACAGGAATTCCAATTAACGGGACGGATTCGGGTTGCCCCTTGTATAATCTAATTCCCGAATGGAATGATCTTGTCTATCGTGGACGTTGGAAAGAAGCCTTAGAACGTCTCTTAAAAACCAATAACTTTCCGGAATTCACAGGTCGTGTCTGTCCCGCTCCTTGTGAAGGAGGTTGCACGGTGGCGATTCATGATCCAGCGGTGGCCATTAAGAGCATTGAGCGAGAAATTATCGACCGTGGGTTTGCGGAAGGCTGGATCGTTCCCACCCCCCCAACGTCTCGTACAGGCAAAGAGATTGCAATTGTAGGCTCTGGCCCGGCCGGCCTCGCTGCTGCGGATCAGCTAAATAAAGTGGGTCATTCCGTAACGGTATATGAACGGGATGATCGCATCGGTGGATTGTTGATGTATGGGATTCCGAATATGAAACTAGAGAAATCCCTTGTCACTCGGCGCATTGAGCTACTCAAAGCGGAAGGTGTCCGTTTTGTCACCGGTGTCGAAATTGGAAAAGATCGCTCCCTCGCAGATCTGCGGGAAGATGCGGATGCTATCATCCTGTGTGCAGGTGCTCAGAAGCATCGGGAACTTGGTCTACCGGGGCAGGACTTAACGGGAGTGTATCCGGCAATGAAGTATTTGACGCAATCGACGAAGGCGTTGTTGGATTCCCAATATGAAGCCAAGATTGATGCAGAAGGGAAGGATGTCATTGTAATCGGTGGCGGAGATACGGGTGCCGATTGTGTGGCTACCGCGTTGCGTCAGAAATGCAAGAGTGTTGTCCAATTTGGTCGTCATCCACGCTTGTCAGAGGAGCGGGAGGAAAGTAATCCATGGCCCCAGATGCCCCATGTTTTTACCATGGATTATGCCTACAGTGAGGCCAAGGCTCGTTTTGGCGCAGACCCTCGTCGCTATTCTGTGATCACGAAAAAGCTTGTCAGTGATGAGAACGGTCATCTGAAGGAACTGCATACGGTAGAAGCTGATAAAATGGTAGCGGAAGATGGAAGTTACACCTTCCGTGAAATACCAGGCAGTGAAAAAGTTTGGCCAGCTCAGCTTGTCTTTGTCGCGACCGGTTTTGAAGGCACAGAGGATGCTCTACTAGAAAATTCAGGTCTTCACCATAAGCGACAACGCATTTCTGCAGAGTATGGGGAATATACCACCAATCTGGATGGCGTATTTGCTGCAGGAGATGTGCGACGTGGGCAAAGCTTGATCGTATGGGCAATTCATGAAGGTCGTGAAGCAGCTCGTGAGTGTGATCGCTATGTCATGGGAGAAACTAATTTGCCGTAAGATCCAAGAACCAAGGAATGGCCGCCGAGAGGCGGTTTTTTTTGTAGGAAGTGTAAGAAGATTCATTGATTTTTAAATACAAGTAAAAGAGGATAGACAAGACTCATGGAAAGCGGTACGATAAAAGTACGCAACAAATTGGGCAAGATCGCTTTTCTTCATCGAGGAATATTGATTTTGGGTGAAGAGATGACAACTTTATCGATGAATAGATAGGTGCCGACTATCCTATGGGTAGTCGGTTAAAAGGGAAGTTCGGTGTAAATCCGACGCGGTCCCGCCACTGTAAATGAGAGCGACCTGCTTCATGTCACTGTTCCAGAAGGAATGGGAAGACGCAGGAAGCGATGATCATGAGCCAGGAGACCTGCCTATCTATCCTCACCATTCAAAACCTACGAGGATAGGGAGGTGACGCGATGCGCATAGAGCGACAAAATTGTCGACGTATGCTTAACTTTCGTGTACATAAAACGCACTCCTCAAGGGAGATGCGTTTTTTTGCTTGGTTGGATACATGGAGAGGAGTGGCTTTGTGGAGAAGGGCGTTGTGTATCTGGTAGGTGCTGGCCCTGGTGATCCTGGATTAATAACGGTTCATGGACGCCAACGTCTAATGGAGGCAGACGTTGTTTTATATGATCGATTGGCGGATGCGCGTCTATTGGAATTTGTTCCTGAACATTGCGAATTAATTGATGTAGGAAAGCGTCCCCAAAGTGAACGATGGGAGCAGGGAGACATTAATCGCGCCCTTGTTCAGCAAGCTGAGGCTGGAAAGTGTGTGGTGCGATTAAAGGGAGGAGATCCCTTTGTGTTTGGTAGAGGGGGGGAAGAAGCGGCTTTTCTAAGAGAGGCAGGAATTATGTTTGAGATTGTGCCGGGCATTAGTTCCGCACTCGCTGTGCCTGCCTATGCAGGGATCCCTGTAACCCATCGGGAATACAATGCGTCTTTTGCTGTCGTAGCAGGACACGAGGACCCGGATAAGGACGAAACCGCTGTTCGGTGGGAGCATTTAGCGAAGGGGCCAGAAACACTCGTTATTTTAATGGGAGTAAAAAATCTTTCCATCATCTGCGAGCGTTTGCTGCAATACGGTCGTTCACCTTCTACACCGATTGCCTTAATTCGCTGGGGTACACGGTCCAATCAAGCCACTTTGACGGGGACCCTTGCGGATATTGTGGAGCGGGTAGAGGAAGCTGCTTTTCGTTCACCAGCAGTCATTGTAGTCGGAGAAGTGGTTAAGGAACGAAAACGACTGGCCTGGATAGAAAATAAACCGCTCTTTGGACAGCGGATCTTGGTGCCACACACACAGAGTCAAGAAAATAACCTTGTTCAGCAAATCCATGAGAAGGGAGGGGAGGCAATTGAAGTCCCTGTAGCGCAATGGATGCCTACAATAAGTTTGGAATCACAACTCCGCCATGTTCCTATCCCCAGGTGGGTATTATTTTCCCACCGACAGGGAGTTGAAGCTTTTTTCAGCACAATTGGTAAGATAGGTGGCGATATTCGTCAATGGGCAGTTTGCGGTTTTATTGCATGGGGAGAACAAACCGCTCAAGCGATGAGGGAAAGAGGCGTGCAAGCGGATGTGATAGTGGATTCGATGTCATCCTTTGTCCAACTGATGGAATCGAGTGTAGAGAAAGAAATGGACTTGCTTGTTATTCGGGATCCCTTCTTTCCGAAGGGTGATATGGAGGAACTCAGGCGAATCGGTTACCGCGTATCCGACATCCAGGCGTATACGTCGCGAAAAATTGCAGGTCAGTTCAAAGGGGGGTTACAGCAACTGAAGGAAGGTGCTGTCGATTGGATCGCTTTTACGGATGCGTCTATGGTAAATCATTTTTGTGACAGGATGGATGAGGCATGGTCCGATTGGATGAGTGTTTGTCGTGACATTCCAGTAGCATGTATTGGGCCGAAGACAGCTACTGCTGCAAAGGAGCGGCAACTGTGTACGCGCGTATTCCCAGACCCCCATACGGTCGAGGGGATGATTGCTGGAATGCAAGCCATGAGGAACATGAAAGATCCCAACGTGAAGATGGGAGAAGGTCTAATTGCGAATGATCGATGAGAAGTGGAGAAAAAGAGCATAGGAGCATGAAAAATCATCCGATAGAGATTGGATGAGGGGAGAGTGTTGAATGCGAATTTATACGCGGCGTGGGGACGCTGGCAAGACTTCTGTGATTGGTGCGAGGGTAGCAAAGGATCATATTCGAGTGGAAGCCTATGGGACAGTGGATGAAGCTAATAGTTTTGTAGGCGATGCGATTGCCTCCATGAGGGAGCGTGCGCCTGTCGATTTTGCAGATGTGATTCAGGAACTTGTCGAGGTGCAACAAGAGTTGTTTGATGTGGGTGGTGACTTAGCTGTGGTGAAGGGGAAACGCCCCTATAAAGTGTCTGCGGACTATGTCACACGCTTGGAAAATAAGATTGACATCTATTTGGAGCAAACCCCTGCAGTGAAAAAGTTTATTCTCCCAGGGGGGACATCGATCGCTGCTGCGCTACATATTTGTCGCACGGTGGTCAGGCGGGCGGAACGCCGGGCAGTCACCCTCTCCCTAGTAGAGGAAATCAATGACGAAGCCTTACGCTATCTCAATCGAATTTCGGACTTGTTTTTTGTCCTTGGCCGGGTAGCCAACGCACGTGAAAATCGTGAGGATGATTTGTATGTACGTAGTGGTGACGTATTTCGCCAAAAATGAGGCGTTGTACGTGAAATATAACGCTTGCTGATCTTGTGGAGGTGGGAAGATGGCAAATAACAAAGGGAAGTTATTAATCATTGGGTTTGGTCCCGGACACTTTGATCATATGACGGAGCGAGCACGCCAAGCCATAGCCGAAAGCGATGTGATTATCGGATACAACACCTATGTGGATTTGATCCGCGAGCAAATCTCCACACAAAAAGTTGTTCGTACAGGAATGACCGAGGAAGTAAGTCGCGCCCAAGAAGCTGTACGACAAGCGGAATTGGGTTTGAAAGTAGCGGTTATCTCCAGTGGGGATGCGGGTGTATATGGCATGGCAGGTTTAGTGTATGAAGTGTTGATTGAACAGGGCTGGCAAGTGGAGAGTGGGGTTGAAGTGGAAGTGATCCCTGGTGTTTCTGCGATCAACTCCTGTGCATCGCTACTTGGGTCCCCCATTATGCATGACGCTTGTACGATCAGCCTAAGTGATCACCTCACTCCATGGAATACCATTGCTCGCCGTATTGAAGCGGCAGCCTCTGCCGATTTTGTGATCGCGCTTTATAACCCACGCAGTGGTCGGCGTACGCGCCAAATTATCGAGACCCAACGAATATTGTTGGAACATCGTTCACCGGATACCCCCGTGGGATTGGTTAAAAGTGCGTATCGTAAGCGGGAACATGTCATCTTGACCCAATTGGACAGGATGTTGGAACACGACATTGGGATGCTGACAACGGTAATCATCGGCAACTCTACGACCTTTGTCTATGATGGATTGATGGTGACACCACGTGGTTATCAACGAAAGTATACGTTAGATGGGATGGAACAAAAGTTAAAGCCTCATCAACGCTTGAAACCAGAGGCAGAACCGTGGTCGCTAGCAGCAAGTCAAAGCATCAGTGAAGATCAAAAGGAGAACAGAAAGGAAGAGCGGGTCGATGAAAATCCTTCATCGACCGGAGAAGGGCAATCCTCTGCCCATGCCAGGTCGACGGCATATTCCATTTCAAGTGCTGTTGCACCACAAGCTCTTGCAACGGAAGCCCTATCCCTCTTACAGAGAAAAGGCATGATCATGACAACGGCGTTGGAAAAAGAATCCGTAGGGGTAGAGCGTGTTGTTTCGATTTTTGAAGTGGCAGTATCGACGGGTTTGGCAGAGAAACGGTGGACACCGGGTCAAATGAAAACCGTTGCTGAGATTGCAGGTGATGAGGGCGTCATCGAATACAGTCAGCATCATCGCCTCATGCTTCGCATCCCAACAGACCAGCCGGATGCAATCGTAGCCCAGTTGGAGAGAGACGGATTTTTAGTGGAACCCGTGGGAAACACCGTTCAGGTAAAAGCATGTGATTTTTGTCATGGGGATAAAGGCGAATCGATTCCTTATGTCGAGGAGCTTCATCGCCGTATTGGTGGACTCGCTGTTCCCAAGGAATTGAAGGTTGGCTTTAATGGGTGTGCCATGGCATGTTATGGAGCCGCAACGGAGGAGATTGGGATCGTTTTTCGCCGCGGAACCTGTGATCTATTTCTAGGGGGAAAGAATATCGGTCGCAATGCCCACTCTGCAGAACGAGTTGCTGAAGGGATGGAGCCAGAAGCGATGCTGGATGCAGTAGAGAAAATCGTCATGGAGTACAAAGAAAAGGCCAATGCCAATGAACGATTTAACAAGTTTTTCAAACGAGTTCCCGAAGTGGCTGGGTTTCGCTCATCAGAGGCTCCGCAACCCAAAATTCCAGAGCTCGCCTGTGGTGAGCAATGATGAACAGGACGAGTACATCTTCAAATATATCAAGGGGGAAAGGTAACGATGGAGGCTATTTTATTTGTTGGACATGGAAGCCGAGATGAGGAAGGGAATCAGGAGCTACTCGCCTTTACGGAAAAGGTGGCTCAATATCTACAGGAGCCCATTATTGAGACTTGCTTTTTGGAATTGACACAGCCTGATATCCCCCATGGAGTTGCTCGTTGTGTAGAACAGGGGGCGACGCATATTCGGGTGATCCCCATCATGCTTTTTGCAGCCGGTCACTCGAAAGTCCACATTCCCTTTGCCATTCACGAAGCGAAAGAGAAAGTCCCTAATGTGGAATTTAGCTATGGTCGTCCCTTTGGAGTGGAGAAGGAGATTCTGCCCATTTTAAAACGACGAATCCACGAACATGCCATGTTAGCGGATAAAACACTTGATAATCGTGAGGATCTGGCGATTTTACTGGTTGGGCGGGGATCGAGTGATGGCGATGCAAACAGTGATTTATATAAAATTGCCCGTTTACTCTGGGAAAAAATGCCTGTGAAATGGGTGGAGAGCGCCTTTATTGGGGTGACCCATCCGCGGTTTGAAGAGGGGTTAAAGCGATGTGAACAAATGGGGGCTTCCCGTTGTATTGTGGTTCCTTACTTTTTGTTTACAGGTGTCCTAATTAAACGCATGGATGATTTGTTACGAAAATTTTCTGCAACAGGCGGAGGACTTCCTGTGAAGATGAGCACCTATTTAGGGCTGGATGAGGATTTGGTGCATGTGTTGCTGGATCGGGTGCAGGAAGTTGCGCAGGGGGGAGGGGAGGATTGGGAGGCGCTTGTTGCAAAAGCGCAGGCCGATGGACATCATCCCCATCATCACCACGACCACGACCACACCCATGATCATCGAGACCATGGCCACAGTCATCCTTCCATCGATTTCAGCGGTTCCGATTCTCCACAAGTGATCACCTCATCGGTGCGTCATCAGGGAGGCAAATAGATTGCTTCTCTTTTTGGCAGGGACAAGTGATAGCCGGGAGTTAGCGCTACGGGTGCAGTCAGCAGGGTATCCACTTTTAGCATCAGTGGTTACGGAATCGGCGGCAGAAAGTTTACAAGCAGTGGGGATTCCGGTGCGATCAGGGAGGCTGAATGAACAACAAATGGCGGAACTGATCTGTGAGCGACAATGTACGGGCATTGTGGATGCGAGTCATCCCTTCGCAGAAGAGGCATCCCTTACGGCAATGGAAGTAGCGAAGAAGACTGAGGGATTTTATATTCGATATGAGCGGCCGGCAGGAGAGTATGGAACTCATCCATCACTAAGAGTGGTTCAATCCTATGAAGAGGCTGCGGTGGAAGCAAAGAAATCCCCGGGTGTTATCTTATTGACCACAGGGAGTAAGACACTCGAAATTTTTACGAACCAACTATTAAATCAGCCGGGAATCCGTATGATTGCAAGGATGTTACCCCGGGAAGACAATCTGACGAAATGTGAAGCGCTGGGGATTCCCCAGCGAGATATTGTTGCGATGCAGGGGCCTTTTAAAGAGGAATTAAATCGTGCCTTGTATGAGCATTTTGCTGTAACCACTGTGATTACGAAGGAGAGTGGCAAGGTAGGTTCCGTCGATGAAAAAGTAGGTCCTGCTTTAGATATGGGGCTCAACGTCATTCTTATCGCACGTCCGCGTCTTGATTATGGATGTGTATATACCCAGATGGACGATGTCATGGAACATTTAAACAAAGGAAAGGGTGTTGGGGATGTCCACTCAGGAATTTAATCCCGTGACCACACGGCCCCAGGAGATTGAAGATCTTAGCTTTCGCATGATCACCGAGGAATTAGGTGCCCATTCCTACTCCCCAGAGGAATTTCGCGTAGTACAGCGAGTCATTCACGCTTCTGCCGACTTTGATCTGGGTCGAAGTTTTGTTTTTCATCCCAAGGCGGTGAAGGCAGGGGTAGAGGCGATTCGAAAGGGGTGTGCCGTCATTGCGGATGTACAGATGGTTCAGGTAGGGATCAGCAAACCACGCCTTAGCCAATTTGGTGGTGATGTTCGGGTGTACATCTCGGATAAGGATGTGATGCAAGAAGCAAAGAAATTGGAAACCACACGTGCGATTATCTCGATGCGTAAAGCGGTCCGCGATGTAAAGGGAGGGATCTATGTTATCGGAAATGCTCCCACGGCGTTACTGGAATTGATTCGTCTTGTGAAGAAAGGGGAAGCAAAGCCTGACTTGATTATAGGCGTTCCGGTCGGATTTGTTTCCGCTGCCGAGTCCAAGGAAGAATTGGAAAAAGTAGAGGTCCCATACATTACGAATCGTGGTCGAAAAGGGGGAAGCCCCACAGCGGTAGCAGCGATTAATGCCCTTTCTGCATTAGCTGTTACGCTCTGATGGAATCGGTAAGGGAGAGGAGAGCACTGACATGAAACCAAAGGCGGAAGCAAAGGATCCTAAGGAGATGCGTCATGGGTATACCACCGGTGCTTGCGCTACAGCGGCAACAAAAGGAGCACTCCTCTCCCTACTTACCGGATCACCTATCGAAAAAACCAAGATTCTTCTTCCAATTGGGGAGTGGGTTTCCTTCCTTACCCAATGTAAGGATTTAGACGCCAATCATGCGACGTGTAGTGTGATCAAGGATGCGGGTGATGACCCAGATGCAACACATGGCGCTGAAATCCTCTCAACCGTTCGATGGACCTCAGAAAAAGGAATTCACCTGGATGGAGGCAAGGGAGTGGGGCGGGTTACAAAACCAGGGCTTCCCGTACCAGTGGGTGAAGCGGCGATTAATCCAGTTCCTCGTAAGATGATCCACCAAGTGGTGGGGGAAGTCATGGCTGAATGGGGAGATGACCGGGGTGTGAGTGTGGAGATTGCCGTCCCTGAAGGTGAAGAGATTGCAAAAAAGACGTTAAATGGTCGATTGGGCATTGTGGGGGGGATTTCGATTCTCGGCACAAGAGGGACGGTGGTTCCCTTCTCCACGTCAGCCTATCGTGCGAGCGTCGTACAAGCGATCTCAGTGGCGCGATCAAACGGTTGTAACCATTTGGTTCTTACCACAGGAGGAAGTAGCGAAAAACATGGGATGAAGCTCTTTCCTACGCTTCCTGAAGAAGCCTTTATCCAAATGGGGGATTTTGTTGGCTTTGCATTAAAGCATGCGAAACGATTAGGGGCAAAGAGAGTTACCCTTGTCGGAATGATGGGGAAATTCTCCAAGGTGGCTCAGGGTGTCATGATGGTTCATTCCAAAAGTGCACCCGTCGATTTTAATTTTTTAGCCGAAGTAGCCACCGAGGTAGGGGCTCAACCTGAACAGGTTGAGGCAGTTAGAAAGGCCAATACAGCCACCCATGCCGGTCAAATCATGGAAGAGGCAGGGTTCCTATCATTTTTCACTTCCCTCAGTGAAAAAGTTTGTCAACAAGGAGCCAAGCATATCGATGGGGGACTCGAGATTGAGACCATTCTCGTAAAAATGAAGGGTGAATGGTTGGGAAGGGCGGTATGGAGTGATGAACAAAGTGAAAGTGATTGGCATCGGAGATGATGGGGGAGATGGATTGCCTCCTCACTATCGACAATGGATTGAAGAAGGAGAGGTTATCGCAGGAGGGGAACGACATCTCTCTTTTTTTCCAAATCATTCAGGGGAGAAAATCTCTTTTCAGGGAGGTATTCGCCCAGCTTTATTGCGGGTGAAGGAGGCTGCTACTACCCGACAGGTCGTTGTGCTCGCTTCGGGGGATCCTTTCTTATATGGCATTGCTTCCTTAGTCATCCGTAGTGTTGGAGCTGACAAGGTAGAAGTTCATCCTCACCTTAGCTCAGTACAACTCGCATTCGCGCGGATGGGAGAGAGTTGGCAACAGGCTCATGTTGAAAGTATCCATGGACGCGGAATGAATGGACTTGCGCAGCGAGTGAATGGAAAAGAGAAGATCGCAATTCTTACAGATGATCACAATACTCCAAGGAAATTGGCCGCTTATTTGCTACAGTTTGGGATGAGCGAGTATGAGGCTTTTGTTGCAGAAAACCTAGGAAGCCCTTCTGAGCAGTGTAAATGGTACGACTTAGAGAGGTTGGCAGAAACAGATTGCTCTCCTCTAAATGTCGTGATTTTAAAGCGTAAACCGGAGGTTGTAATTCCTCACTGGGGAATGGGGATCGATGATCATCACTTTTATCAACGGAGACCCGAGAAAGGACTCATCACCAAAAAAGAAGTACGAGTGTTAAGTCTAGCGGAGATGAACCTGAAACATGACAGTGTAGTTTGGGACATCGGTGCGGGCTCAGGTTCTGTTTCGGTGGAAGCGAGTAAACTGGCTCCCCTGGGCGAGGTGCATGCGATCGAGAAAAATGAGGCGGACTTAGAAAACGTGACAGCCAATCGTGTGAAGTTTCGGACGGATTTTACTATTGTTCATGGAAAAGCGCCTGCTGGATTAGAGGCGTGGCCGTCCCCACATGCGGTCTTTATTGGCGGAAGCGGTGGCGAACTCGACGAATTGCTCCGCCACTGTTGTCGACGATTACTACCAGGCGGGCGGATCGTTGTGAATGCTGTGACAATAGAAACGCTTACGCAAACCCTGCATCTTTTTCAAGCAGAGGAATTTGCGACGCGAATGACCATGTTGCAGGTGGCACGCAGTAAACCCATTCTCTCAATGACGAGGATGGAGGGCTTAAACCCCGTGTATGTCATCTGTGGTAGCCGAAAGGAGGATCATCAATGAGCGAATGGGTAGAAAAAAAGCACGCGATCGGTCGATTATATGGGGTGGGAATTGGCCCAGGAGACCCAGAGCTGATCACTGTAAAAGCGTTCCGTGTGATGAAGGAGTCCTCTGTGATTGCTTATCCGAAAAAGCGGATGGGTGAAAAGAGCTATGCCCTGACCATCGCTGAAACGTATATCCATCCAAGGGAGAAAGAGATGCTAGGTTTGATCTTTCCTATGACAAAGGATCGTCAGGTGCTAGAAAAGGAATGGGACCGTACGGTGAACAAGGTGTGGGAACGACTGGTTCAGGGACACGATGTGGCCTTTGTTACCGAAGGGGATCCCATGTTGTATAGTACGTTTATCCACATGAGCCGGCGGATGAAAGAAGTGCATCCAGAGGTTGAGATTGCCTCAGTTCCTGGTGTGTCTTCCGTCAATGGTGCAGCCTCACGCTTAGATCTACCCTTAGCGGATGGGGATGAAAAGATAGCAATTGTCCCCGCGACAGAGGATCGCGAAGCGATGAAGAAAATCCTTCAGGATCATGATTCCGTAGTTTTTTTAAAGGTAGCTAAAGTTATCGATAGCCTAATAGACCTTCTGGAGGAGTTATCGTTGGTAGATCGAGCGATGGCTGCTACCAAGGTTACCTCTTCTGAAGAGACGCTCTGGCGGAATGTAAGAGAGCTAAAAGGGGTTCATCCGGGTTATCTGACCCTATTGGTGGTGAAAAAATGAAAGCCTTGGAAGCAAAGGTGTATATCATTGGGGCAGGTCCAGGGGATCCTGATTTGATTACCGTTAAAGGGAACCACATCCTGTCTACCGCAGATGTGGTGCTCTACACAGACTCTCTTGTTAGTGAGAAATTAATCGCTCGCTCCCGTTCGGATGCCATCATTCGAAAGAGTGCGGGGATGGCATTAGAAGAGATTGTTGATGAAATGGTGCGTTATGTAAGGGAAGGAAAAAGTGTAGCACGGATCCATACCGGGGATCCCGCTGTATATGGTGCGATTTTTGAACAAATGGCAAAGTTAAAAGAAGCGGCTATCCCCTATGAAATTATCCCAGGCGTAAGTTCGGTATTCGCCTCAGCCAGTGTACTCGGAGCAGAACTAACCATTCCAGAACTCACCCAAACCCTCATCCTCACCCGCGTCGAAGGACGAACACCCGTGCCGGAAAAGGAAAAGCTACGCGATCTGGCAGCGCATCATACGACATTAGCGCTCTTTTTGAGTGCCACATTAACAAAAAAAGTAGTCAGAGAACTTCTGGAGGCGGGATGGTCAGAGGATACCCCAGTGGCTGTGGTACAACGGGCAACCTGGCCCGATCAGAAGATTCTTCGCTCCCAGTTAAAAACCTTGGATGAGGATATGCGCCATGCGGGAATTCGTAGTCATGCGATGATCTTAGCGGGGTGGGCCTTGGATGAGAAATTAATCGAGAAGGCGGAGCATCATCAGTCGAAACTGTATGACAAACGCTTTACCCACGGATATCGAAAAGGAGTCATGAACCAATGAGACGCATTGTAATCGTAGCGATTACAAAGCATGGGGCACAAATGGGAAGAAGGCTCATCAAACAGATGGAGAGTTATGATCTTTGGTATATGGATAAATTTCGTCAAGGGGATGAAGAAGCGCTTGGAATCCAGCTCTTCTCGGGTTCCGTGCGCAAGGTTCTTCCTGAGCTCTTTAAGGAGTACGAAGGAATTATTCTCATCATTTCTCTCGGAGCAGTCATCCGCATGATCGCGCCTCTGCTTCAGGATAAAAAAACCGATCCAGCTATCGTCGTGATGGATGACCGGGGCGAGAATGTGATCAGTGTGTTATCCGGACACTTGGGTGGAGCCAATGAATTAACTCGCCAGGTAGCAAACCAGCTGGGTGCAAGCCCTATCATTACCACGGCATCCGATGTGCAAAAAACCATCCCCGTGGATTTATTTGGACGGGAGTTTGGCTGGGAGATAGAAAGTTTCGATCGTGCCACCCCTGTAAGTGCTGCAGTAGTTAATGAAGAGACGGTGGCGTTGATCCAGGAATCAGGTGAGCGAGATTGGTGGAAATATGATAAACCGCTTCCGAGTCACCTTCATCTCTTTTCCTCCACGGAGGAAGCACAGTCGACTAGCTTCCAGGCGGCATTAGTTGTCACCCATCGTCTATTATCGAATGACGAAGAAGATACCTTCTTACGTAATGGAGTGTTATATCGACCGAAAGTAATTGTGTTGGGGATGGGGTGTAATCGAGGAACCTCTCTCGAGGAATTGGAGCAAGTGGTACTTGATACGTTGGCGGAACAGAGGCTTTCGATAACAAGTGTTAGAAACATCGCTACCATTGATATTAAGCAGGATGAGTCCGGATTAATTGCGCTGGCGGAAAAATATGGATGGGGTATTGAAGTGTTCACACCCGAACAATTGAACCAGATTAAGTTATCCAATCCGTCAGAGACCGTCTATCGATTTACAGGGGCCTATGGAGTATGCGAGCCCGCTGCGCTACTATCAGCCGGGGCACAGAACTGGTTACTCGAGAAGAAAAAATCAGGGAATGTCACGCTGTCCATTGCACTTGTCGATCATCTTACTCAATTGTATCGATCAGAGGTGAGTTCATGAGTCATTCAACCCGACCGCGATTGGTGATTGCCGGAACTGGAAGTGGGGCCGGGAAAACAACGGTGACCCTTGGGCTAATGGCGGCTTTTACTCGAAGGGGAAAGCGAGTGCAAGGCTTTAAGATTGGTCCCGACTACTTGGATCCAAGCTATCATACAGCGGTAACCAAACGTCCTTCGCGCAACCTTGACACATGGATGATGTCCCCTGAACAAATGCTTGAAGTATTTATCCGTGGCGGTAAAGAGGCGGATCTTTCCATTATCGAGGGTGTTATGGGGATGTATGATGGAAAAGATCCAATGAGTGATCACGGCAGTACTGCGGATGTTGCGATTCATTTGGAAAGTCCGATCATTCTCGTCATGGATATTGGTAGTATGGCGCGGAGTGCAGCAGCCATCGTACGTGGGTTTCAGAGTTTAAATCCCCGTGCAAAGATTGCTGGTGTTTTTCTCAATCGAGCCGGAAGCGAGGGGCACTATCAACTATGCAAAGCAGCCATTGAGAAAGAATGCCAGATTCCTGTTGTCGGTTGGCTTGGAAGAGAAGAAGGAATTGCCATCCCGGAACGGCATTTGGGATTAATCCCTGCTGTGGAACGTGGGGATTTGGACCCGTTGTTTGATACTTTAGCCCATGCAATGGAAAAGACCGTTGATTTAGATCAGCTTGAAAAACTGGCGACAACGGCTCCAACGCAAAGCGAGCCGGTGCCTACGTTGTTTATTCCACAAAAAAATTCAATTCAAGAAGATCCTCCTGTCATCGCGGTAGCCCGTGATGCAGCATTTAATTTTTATTACCCTGAGAATCTCGAACTCTTGGAATGGTATGGTGCAACCCTATGCTATTTTTCACCACTCGAGGGAGAAAAAGTCCCGGTCGAAGCAGATGGGCTCATGATTGGCGGAGGGTTTCCTGAGGAATATGTTGAACAATTAGCCAGTCAAGAAAAGGTAAAGGCATCCATTCGAGAGCGGGTGAAATCAGGGATGCCCACATTTGCAGAGTGTGGTGGGTTTATGGTTCTCTGTGAAAGGATCCGCACCTTAGATGGTCGAAATTTTCCAATGGTCGGTTTAATTCCTGCAACGGTAACGATGACCGATCGATTAGCTGCCCTTGGGTATCGAGAAGTAAGGGCGAACCAGGATACGATTCTCCTAAAAAAAGGGGAGAGTGCAAAGGGACATGAATTCCGTTATTCAACGCTAGAGGAGTCAAAGATTGGAGATAAAATAGCCTACGAAAGTATAGGTCGCCGTGGGGCTACCTTTGAAGGTTATGTTGCGGGTAATCTACTTGCTGGCTATACCCATCTTCACTTTGCATCAAATGGTTCGATGGTCCAACGATGGCTGGAAACTTGCCGTCAGTACCGCAAGCAAAAAATCACACAAAAATAAAATTAAAAAATCATGGCTTTTTGGACACAAAACAATACCCTGTTGCGAATAATAGAGTAGGAAGCATTTCTTCCCACTCAAGGGGGTCTTGGTAGAGC
Source organism: Marininema halotolerans (assembly GCF_900116235.1). Lineage (GTDB taxonomy): Bacteria > Bacillota > Bacilli > Thermoactinomycetales > DSM-45169 > Marininema > Marininema halotolerans. The sequence continues at coordinate 244,656 of NZ_FPAA01000003.1, forward strand.
ACTGGCATGGCATATGCCAGTGCTCTTTGCTTTGCAAAAAAGTGGATATCAAGCCATCTTCTTTTTTATATATGAAAGATTCGTAGGTAACGTTTCAATCGTTACAATAACGAGGGTGTTGAGTTATAAGCATGCGGGGTGGCATGTGAGCCTTAGTGCGCACTGTTTTTGCGATTGTGGGATGTCGAATGGGTAGGAAGTTGATAAAATACGGATAGGAAACTTCCCTTCGATAACGCTGTACGTTGAAGAAAGCATGATTGCAAGAGTTAAGCGAACTCCTGGATGGGTACGAATGAACGGGTTGTTGAATGAATCATCTCTTGGCAGAAAGAAGGTTGTCATGATGAAAGTCGAATCATTTACCTTTACTACACACGATGGTGAGAACATCTTTGTGCACAAATGGCTTCCCGAAGGTGAGGTAAAGGGAACGGTGCAGATTGCCCATGGTATGGCGGAGCATGCTGCACGCTACCAACCCTTTGCAGAAGCGTTAACGCAGGCAGGGTATCGTGTATTTGCCAATGATCATAGGGGACATGGGCAAACAGCCAGCACACAAGAACGATTGGGTCATTTCGCAGATGAAGATGGTTGGATGCGGACGATTACGGATATGTACGAACTGACCAAGGAAATCAAAAGAGAATTTCCAGATGAGCCGATCGTTTTGTTTGGTCATAGTATGGGATCTTTTCTCGCCCGTCGGTATGTGCAGTTATATGGCGAAGAAGTGCAGGGCCTTATTTTATCGGGTACAGGGACGGATCAAGGATTCTTAAGCTTCTTAGGGCTTACTTTGGCAAAATTACAACGAAGGGTGAAAGGAAAACGAGCACGCAGTAAATTATTGGATCGCCTCTCATTTGGTAAGTTTAATCAATCCTTTCAACCGATTCGCACCTCATTTGATTGGCTTTCTCGGGATGAAAAGGAAGTCGATAAATACATTGAAGATCCCATGTGTGGACAGATTGCTACCACTCAGTTTTTTTGCGACATGATTGCAGGCGTAAAGGAATTGGACCGAGTGGAACAGCTCCGAAAAATTCCTAATCACCTTCCTATCTATCTATTTTCAGGAGAGAAGGATCCGGTAGGAGCAGAGGGCAAAGGAGTGAAGAAAGTGGCTCACCTTTTGCGACTGGCAGGCAATATGCAGGTGAATGTAAAGATATATGAGGAAGGGCGTCATGAGATGCTCAATGAGATGAACAAAGCGGAGGTTTATCAAGATGTGATTGCATGGTTGGATCAGTATCTGACACACGAGCCCCAGGAGAAGATCAATGAAGCATAAAGGATCCGTATGGTGAGCGAGGATAGCAGGATAGATGGGTGCCAAATATAGCAAACCATTATCGTTTAAAACTGCCTAGGATGAAACGGAAGGATTAGATCTGGACATAAGGGAATCACCGGTTTTTAGTTAGATAAAGTCTGTAACCCTCATGGGCGGGTTACAGACTTTTGTTCTTTTTGGCGATTCTAAGAGGCTGGTGTATGTGTGGCGTCCATACTCAGTAAATCATATATCGATTGACATTTGGGTAGCGTCCTTATTGTCAATACACCATGCTGGATTCCTTCTACCTTAGACATGGGGTGTTTACATAGGTTTAACGCCCGCACCCCGTCGATCCTTCAGCATAATCTAGTCCAAGAACTGATATTTTGAAAAATAAAAGGGTCAATTTAAGTAAATTCGTTATTACCCGTGGGATTGACTCGGATGGAATAATGTGATTGTTCTAAAAATAATTGAGGAGGAAATTATTATGCCATTTATACCAAGAAGAGTCCCCTTTTCTCAAAGCCTACAACGGCAACTGGCGGGGGCGAAGGGAGAAATTGCGGCAGTTTTATTTGTGTCCCAATCCCAACGGTCAATTCCAAAGCCACAAATGTCCCTCACTTTACGTGGAGGAAGTCAACTTTCCGTTGCCTATAATTTAATCGTACAACAGCTGTTTACTTCAAGTACTATCCTTGCTCGGCAATTTGCCTTGGGGAAAAATAGAAATCAGATTCGTAAAGCTTCTACGCTGCCAAGGTGGGCCTCGCTTCCGATTAGAGAAGCTAGACAAGCTACTGGGGCCGCAATACAAGATCCGTTAACACCCAAATGGGCGTTGTTTCACTTAAACCGAGCGTATACAGTGTTAACCAATTTAATCGATCGATAAGGAGGGGTTTATTTTGAAAACTCAAGGTGTGGGGCGTGTCCGCTTGCCCTTTTCTCCCGCACTCGCCGAAGCAATTATACAAGCTAAAAGTAATACGGCTGAAGTACTTCAACAGAATCAACAATTAAAAGCACAGCCTGAAAGTAATCGAGCCCTCCCAGGAACAATATATAGTGGAATATCAAAAGCCAACCAACTACTCATTCAAGAACTTCGAAGTTCTGCTTCAATTATCGCGGATCAAGTGGCTATTGGTCGGTCACTTGCAAATATTAAAACGGCATCTTCGATTCCTTTATGGGCGCTTCCACCTATTCTAGAAGCGAGAACGGACATTGTTCGTGCGTTAAATAATCCGTTAACCCCAGAATGGGCGGTTGTTCCTCTTCGCATTGCTAAACGATTAATTACCCGCTCTTTGTAGTCTGGTTTAGCCTTAAGGATTTTGTCTCAGTATTGCTGTTGTTAAATGGTTCACTCTGTCAAATGCGAAGAAAAGTCGTTTCCCCCTGGACCATGGGGAGCGGCTTTTTAGTACTTTTTGCGGAGGTCCATGTTCGTTTTCCAGTCGAAAAATGCGACTTCCTTTGTGCGGATATGTTTGATGGAGCGATTGCTTGTGCAAGGAGGTTTTTCATTTTGACCTGACTAAAATATAAAGATAATTTTTTATTGAAAAACGATAAATATTGATTTATAATCAATGTTAATTAAACCAGGTGAGGTGTTTCTCCATGCATCGAGGCTCCACCATTATGTTACGGGTTACGGTTTTTCTGATTGGATTTGCGATACTTTTATTGTGTGTACTTGGGTTGCCGAAGATAGCGCTGAATATATCACGAGAGCATATGGAGGAGGCTTTGTGGTTTTATCCAGCTCTAATCGGGATGTATGCTGCAGCAGTTCCCTTTTATATGGCCTTGTTTCAGGTATTCCGGCTGTTAAACTTCATTGACAAGAATCAAGCTTTCTCAGTATGTTCAGTGAAATCGTTAAGGAAGATAAAATTTTGCGCAATCACAATTAGTCTCATCTATACCATCCTCATGCCATTTTTATATTTTATTGGGGTAAAAGAGGATGCTCCTGGTGTGATCCTAATGGGATTGATCTTTATTTTTGCCTCCCTAGTCATTGCCGTATTTACCGCTGTGCTTCAAAAGATCTTACAAAGTGCCATCGATATAAAATTAGAAAATGATTTAACAGTTTGAGGTGAATATCATGGCAATTATTATTAATATTGATGTGATGTTGGCTAAAAGGAAAATGAGCGTGACAACGCTATCGGAGAAAGTGGGAATCACCATGGCCAATCTGTCTAAATTGAAAACGGGCAAGGCAAAGGCTGTGCGATTTTCAACCTTAGAGGCCATTTGTAATGCATTGGAATGCCAGCCGGGAGATATTTTAGAATACCAAGATGAGGAAGATGATTGAACTTCGTAGAAGACGGTTGGAGGTACTCCAGTGAGAATGTTAAATCAGCTTGCGCGCTTCGGTTGGGAACAAGCGCTATCTTGTTTGTTTCCTGTTGTTATTTTTGTCTCCCTGGCCGTTACACAAATCATACCCCTGCCCTTTCTACCCCGGTATGATTGGCTGCTTCTCATCTTTCTCTTGATGCAATGGTGGATGGTACGCTCGGGTATGGAAACGCTGGATGAATTAAAAGTAATCACATTGTTCCATTTATTTGGGTTAGGACTTGAGCTTTACAAAGTGCACATGGGTTCTTGGGCATATCCAGAGGAAGGTTATTCTAAATTTTTTGGGGTACCTTTGTATAGTGGATTTATGTATGCGAGTGTTGCAAGTTATCTATGCCAGGCCTGGAGAAGGTTAGAGGTTCAGTTAGTAAAGTGGCCACCATTTTGGATGGCTACATCGCTTGCAGTGGCCATCTATTTAAATTTTTTTACCCACCACTATTGGGTGGATATGCGCTGGTGGTTATCTGGACTGATCATCATTGTCTTTTGGCACTCACGCGTTACGTATTTACTCAATGGTGTTCGTTACCAAATGCCTCTAGCACTATCCTTTGTGCTGATCGGATTTTTTATTTGGATCGCCGAAAATATTGCGACCTTCTTTGGCGCTTGGCAATACCCTAATCAAAGAGAGGGATGGAGTCTTGTTCATCTAGGAAAGGTAAGTTCATGGCTCTTGTTAGTCATTGTCAGCTTTCTAATCGTGGCCACCTTAAAAATAGTGAAGGCAAACAAGCGGGTTGATTCTCTCCATTCGGAAGTTGATAAAAATGAAAATAATAGAGGGGATTCCTTCTTGGCAAAATCGACTCAGGTGGAAGGGATGTAAAATCGCTCTTCAAAAATCAAATCAATAGGGATATCCATCGAAAAAGGCAGCCTTTTAATCGCTGTCTTTTTCTATCATTTTCTCCAAAAGAGTACTTTTACTTTTCAAGTGTAAGAAGACATTGTAAGGTTTCTATCTCATGGGGTGTTGATCGGGTTCTACAAAAAAAGGAACTCGTTGTATCAGATGATCGATTGAAAATGAAGCAGTATTTTATTGGGAGATTGATTTTGTGTTGTAGTGATTTTCATCTTATCAGGAAAGCTAGGAATAACGTTTACTCTGAATGGCTCCTGTATTAACATAGGGATATTGGTGTATGGGAACGGGTTTCGCCTCGTCCTAACTGGAAACGTGTCTTGAATGATTAATTATCTTGATGATTTCAATGGATCGCTTCACCACACGAAGGAAGCGGATGACTTTGAGTGGATGCATCTGATTATTTTAGAAGAAGGGGATCTACCCATGCTGGATACCACTGATTTACAGGAAATTCATCGTTATTTATATCTCACGCAGAAATTGAAAGCGCACGGAGATTCACAGCGTGGGGAGAAGATGTTAGATCTTGCGAAAAAAGCCCGTTCCCAGGAGTTTGTGTTGGCCTTATGTGGGCATTTTTCGGCTGGGAAATCAACCATGTTAAACGCGTTATACGGTGAAGAGTTACTCCCGACCAGTCCAATCCCGACCAGTGCCAATGTGGTTGCCGTCCGAAAAGGGAAGGACCGGGTTGTCCTGACACTACGGACTGGAGAGCGGTTGTTGTACAAAGGTGCCTATACTGAAGGTGAGTTAAAGGCACTGGCAAAGAACGGGGATGAGGTCGTTGCGGTTGATGTTTGGCGATCCACAGGGAATTTGCCAGATAAAACGGTGCTTCTTGATACGCCAGGTATCGACTCAACCGATGATGCGCACCGAGTGGCAACTGAGTCGGCTCTTCATCTTGCGGATGTCCTCTTCTACGCAATGGATTACAACCATGTCCAGTCCGAAGTGAACCTACAGTTTGTTAAAGAATTAAAGCAACGGGGAAAACGAGTGTATTTGGTGATTAATCAGATTGATAAACACCGTGACGAAGAGCTTTCTTTTGCTGACTATCAGCGAAGCGTGGAAAAGTCTTTTTCCGATTGGGATATTCATGTGGATGGGTATTTTTATACGTCTTTACGAGAGAAAGACCATCCCCATAATGAATGGGAACGGCTAAAGGCGACATTTTCCCATATGATGAAAGAACCCGGTGAGTGGGTAGCACGGAGCATCCGCCAAGAAGCAACGTATCTGATAGAAGAGCATATTTCGGATCAGGAGCATCGACTTGTAAGGGATGCTGGGACAGACCAATCTACCCAAGCTCTGTCTAACCTGGAACGAACTGTTGATATATTAAAGCAAGAAAGCGAAGGAATACAGCAAGAATTAAATCAAAAAAAATCAAGTTTTCTCCGTACCATCGACGAGATTGTGAACAATGCGTATCTGTTCCCCTTTGAAATGCGGGAGAGGGCTAAGGCGTATTTAGAGACGAAGTTAACCGACTTTAAAGTCGGTATTCTATTTGCAAAGGGGAAAACTGAGCAGGAGCGAGAGCGTCGACGGAGGGTCTTTTATGAAGCGTTATGTGAAGCAGTAGATAATCAACTGGATCGACATGTGCGCGAGGCGACTGTTCGTTTTTTGAAGGAGAACGGTGCGTATCAAGATGAGAGAGGTCAAGCAATTTATGGGGCGGATCGCTCCTTTCAACCAGAGATGCTGGAGAGAATGGTAAAGGCAGGTGCTAGCTTAACTGGTGATTATGTACTGAAATATACTTCGGATTTAGCTGCAGCGATTCAAGGGGCAAGCCAACGAGAAGCAAGGGTTTGGTTAGAACATTTCCTTGAGGAAATTGAGGGGCAGTTAAGGAGCCGATTTGATGAAGTAAATGGGCGCCTATACGAAATGGAAGAACGTCTAGTGGCTCAACGTAAGATTGCCCAGCAACAAGAAGAGCTTACTTCCTATCATACGCAATTAATGGAAGTGCTCTTCTCGGATGTGCCTAGCGAAAAAAAGCTGACAGAAGAAGAGCGAAATGCATTGGGTTTTGATGACGTTGAGAACGAGTCGGGGGATACGATAACGGCTTCCCTTGCCGATTTGATTTCATCAGAAATCCCCTCTGTTGCAGAAAGTGAACCAGTCTCCTCGATGAAAGAAGTGCCAAGAGACCAAGAAGAGAAGGAGCCGTTAGTAACGGATGAACCTGAACAACTTGTCCTTGCGAGTGTGCAAAGGGTCGAAGCGATTTTAAAAGGCGTAACGATTGAGAGTTTATCCGTTTATCGCAAAGAATTGGCAAATAAACGAAAGCGAGCGACAGAACGGAAATTTACGGTGGCCCTTTTTGGCGCCTTTAGCGCAGGCAAATCTTCCTTTGCTAACGCCTTGATGGGGGAAGCCATTTTACCGGTCTCGCCCAATCCGACAACCGCAGCAATTAACCGAATCGGGCCCCCCACAGAGGATCACCCCCACGGGGAAGCCGTGATCACCTTTAAAACCGCTGAAACACTATTGGAGGATTTAAAGCAAATTTATCGGTTGTTCCATCTGCAAATTGAAACATTAGCGGAAGGTTTGCAAGGCATTTCCGCATTGCTCAACAAGCCAATTACTCACCCTCGTCAAAAAACCGCCCTTCCCTTCTTGCAAGCTGTTGGTGAAGGATATGAACGTTTCGCCGAACGACTCGGCCATACGGTGACTCTTCCTCTTGATGAGTGGTCATCTTGGGTGGCACAGGAAGATAAAGCGTGTTTTGTGGAGGTTGCGGATCTCTACTATGATTGTCCGCTAACCCAGCAAGGAGTTACGCTCGTGGATACTCCAGGGGCGGATTCGATCCATGCACGGCATACGGATGTTGCTTTTCGTTATATTAAAGAAGCGGACGCTATCCTCTTTGTTACCTACTACAATCATGCCTTTTCTCGGGCCGACCGAGAATTCCTCATTCAACTTGGTCGGGTGAAGGATGCCTTCTCGATGGATAAGATGTTTTTCCTGATGAACGCTGCGGATTTAGCGGCTTCTGAGGAAGAGAAGCAAGGGGTCCTCCGATATATCCAAGACCAGCTTCTTTCCTACGGGATACGGAATCCACGTCTCTATCCGGTTTCAAGTTTACTCGCCTTACAGGAAAAGAACGGTCAGCACCTTGAACAACCTTCAGGAATGGCTTCCTTTGAAGACGCTTTTTACCGCTTCTTAAGTAGCGATTTACAAACGGTTTCCCTGCATAGTCTTCAAGAGGGTGTGAAAAGAGCCCTGGGGATGATGCGAAGTTTGCACGAAGCAGCTCGGCAAGGAAATGATGAAAAAGAGCGGCAACGAGAGCAACTTCAATCCCAACTCAACGCTTTTCAGAACCTGGTGGAAAAGGTGGATGGCGGAGCGGAGGAATATGCACTCCGCCGTGAAATTGAGGAACTTCTTTACTATGTTCGTCAGCGAATGTTTCTGCGCTATAAAGATGTCTTTGGAGAAATCTTTAGTCCGGGGGTGTTGCGGGAGGATCGTGGTGATATAAAGGAGATTTTTCGTTCATGCATCTTGGAATTGATCGATTTTCTACGCCATGATTTGACACAAGAACTTCGGGCAACCTCCCTTCGCATAGAAGGGTGGGAGCGTCATCGTCTGACTGAGCAAGCCCATCAATTCGCTTTAGCGAGTCAACAAATTAATTCCGAGTTGCTCCTTTCCGAGGAACCTACCTTGTCGGTGGCCATTCTTGAGTGGGAGACGCCATTTCCAACATTGTCACTCGACTCCTTTAAGAAGATCACAAACTCCTTTAAAGGGAGTAAATCCTTTTTTGCCAAGGATGATAAGGCACGAATTCGCGAAGAGATGAAGGAAATATTGGAGTCGGCTGTGCAAGGGTATGCGGAGTGGGCGAATGAGAAGATGTACCTTCATTATCAAGAAGCGTGGCGGAATGCCCTGGTAAACATGAAAGAACAAGCACAACTTGAAGGAACACGTTGGTTTCGTGGACTTCTTGGTGCTTTGACAGAGCAACAGGATCCAAGTCTCCTCGAAGGAAAAGTCATTGCTTTAGAGAAAGAAGTCACAGAAATGGCAAGGATTTTGCATCGAAAGTAACAAGAAGTGAGCCCATGGTATTTGCTATCAACACGTTACGGAAGAAACAGGTAAACGATTCGATGACTGCACGCAACTACCGTCGTCAATCATGCCATAATAAATAGAGTTTCAGTAGGATCAAAAATCGCTCGTTCCGTAGGGGAGGGCGACTTTTTGTAAACATTAATCGATCGATGGAATGAAGCGAAGAAGGTGAACCGTTGCGTAAGCGTGTAAAATGGATAGGGATGTTGGTGATCGTGACATTGCTAATGATCGGAGGCATCGTATATGGGTTGATTCCGTATTCTCCCATACCTGATCCACAACCAAAATCCAGCCGAATGACTTCTCAACAAAAGCAAAACAAAGTCAAAGACAAAGAGATGCCTTCTTCTCCTTCTATGCATCTTTCACAAGAGAGAGTAAATCACGTACTCAAAAAGTATGAGGATCGTACGCCGACTTATTGGGGAGAAAAAGTGCCGGGTGTCAGGCTACGTTTACCTACTAAGGAACGGGTAATGGCCCTTACCTTTGACGCGTGCGGAGGTGCAAAGGGAAGTCAAGTGGATGAAGGTCTTCTTCGATACTTGGCGAGTGAAAAAATCCCTGCTACCCTATTTATTAATAGCCGGTGGATCGATGCGAATCCGAAACGATTTCGTCAGTTGGCTAAGAATCCACTATTTGAAATAGCCAATCATGGTACCGAACATCGTCCTTTATCAGTCAATGGACGATCCATCTATGGCATAAAAGGAACGAAAAGTTTAAAGGATGCCCTTGATGAAATCGTAACCAACCAGCGTAAAATTGCTTCCATCACAGGGAAAATGCCGCGATACTTTCGATCTGGGACGGCCTATTATGATGATGTCACAGTGGCTGCCGCCAAGGAGTTAGGGATTGAGGTGGTTAATTTCAATATCCTAGGGGATGCAGGGGCGACCTATAATCGGTTACAGGTGAAAGAAGCACTATTTCATGCACGTCCAGGATCGATTGTGATCGGTCATATGAATCACCCTGAGGGAGAAACCGCAGAGGGGATACGTGATGCGGTACCCTTACTGCGTAAGAAAGGATACCGCTTTGTAAAGATAGAGGATATAGAGAAGCACAGCGAAAAAGTCCACTAACAAAGTGGGCTTTTTCGTCGCTGATGATTTGACAGGAGGTAGACCAATTTCCAAAAATCAAGGGCAACGGGTGGGGCACTGGGGAATAGGCGTCATGCGCAGGATACGCAAAGCTCTCGAAATATTTCGATTGGCGACATCAAAATAAATATAGGTATTTTCACCGATATATTCATTGCTAATTCGCATTTTACAATAAAGCGCATTATTAAACGTGCGAATGACGCCAGGGATACCAGAGAAGTCACCCCTCGCTTGAATCACTTTCTTTTCACGAAAAGGAATGCCCAGGTTCTTTAAGACGTTCCGAGTTTTAACCAAGTCTCTCCTTCTTTCAACATTGGGTTGAGAGACAACAACGCGAACACGTCGACGTCTACCAATGGCTGTCTCAAGAATTCCAGTAATACTTACGTTTCGGTCAGCTAGGCCACTTAAAAAGCAAGCATACGTCCTTGGTGTGGCGGAGAAGTTAAATTGGGTACGTATAAAAAACCGTGGACCACTCCCTCCGGAGATCTGAATGGGGCGCTTTCTATGAATCATGTTCACCCCCCTCTCTAAGGAGTTGGATTATCAATGGGCATGTCAATTATGGGCAATTCGTGGGGCATTGAGGAGGGCTCATCATACGTAGAATACGGAGGGCTTGCGGAATATTTCGATTGGCTACGTCAATATAAATATAGCTGTTTTCACCAATATAGGTGTTGCTGATTCGCATTTTACAATAAAGCGCATTATTAAAAGAACGAATGACCCCAGGGACTCCCGTGGGAATGTTAATCACTCTGGCTTGAATCACTTTCGTTTCACGAAAAGGAATGCCCAGGTTCTTTAAGACGTTCCGAGTTTTAACCAAGTCTCTCCTTCTTTCAACATTTGGTTGAGAGACAACAACGCGAACACGTCGACGTCTACCAATGACTGTCTCAAGAATCCCAGTAATACTTACGTTTCGATCAGCTAGGCCGCTTAAAAAGCAAGCATACGTCCTTGGTGTGGCGGAGAAGTTAAATTGGGTACGTACAAAAAAGCCCGATGCGTTTCCCCCAGAAAGTTGTATGGGGTGGTTTTTACTCGCCAAGTCTTCTTCCTCGCTTTCAGTGTCATTCTATATTCAATAGTATGAAGGAAGAGATTTGCAGGCACGGCGGTTCATCTATCTTTCTTTAACAAATGTGCTATTGAACCGATGCGCATTTTTATCTGTTTGCAAGGGGACCCTTGAGAATCTCCATCGGACATTTGACTGAGAAAGGAAGGGTCGATCGGAGGAGAAGGGCATTCCTTCAATGATCTGATGCGGTTTGCAATCGTGGATGATAAGCTTTAGATAGTTTATGGGATAGAGAGAGGAGAACGTTTTTATGAGAGGGCTTCACTATCCCCCTAACCTGTGGAAGTTAATTGTTGCAAATATGACTTCTGCAATTGGATCAGGGATTACAGGGGTAGCTGTACCATGGATGTTGATTGCGCAAGAGGGTGGCAAGGAGATTTATGGTTGGTTTATGTTGGGGATGACGGGGGTTTCATTTCTACTTGCTCCGTGGGTAGGCGTGATAGTCGATCGCTTCCGGAGGCGGAATATTTTAATGGTCAATCAGTTACTTGGGATAGGATTAACTCTTCCCTTTGCGATATGGGGAATGCTGGGGGGAGAATACGGGGCCTGGCATTTCATAATAATCAGTGCGGGAAGTTTTCTTTACTATACGATTCACTATCCCACGCAATTTGCTTTTGTCCAATTGCTTGTCAGTCCTAAGCAATATACATCGGTCAATAGTGTGTTGGAAGTGCAAGGGCAAGCAGGTGCCATGATCAGTGGAGGATTAAGTGTATGGCTCATTGAAATTTGGGAACTCTCTACCATTTTATTCGTTGATGCGATGACCTTTGGGATTAGCTTTTTAATGATTTTACTCATCAGCTTTAAAGAGGCGAATAGCGGGGAAGGGAAGCGGATTACCTGGCTTAAGGATATGAAAGAGGGCTTTCAATGGCTACGTCATCAACCGAAACTGACCTTTTTTCTCCTCTTCGCTTTATTTCCATTCCTCGGTGTGATGGCGGGCAACTATCTGAATCCCATCTTTGTTCAACATACATTAGGTGATGGTGCATCAACCCTAGCGGGAGGAGAGATGGTTTATGCTGTAGGAGCAGTATTGGCTGGTTTTTCTCTACCATTTTTCATCCGGCGCATGACGACCAGGCGGATCATTCGCTGGATGGTTGTCATATTTGCGATTGCTACATGGGGGATCGCATGGTTCCCAATCACCTTCGTATTTCTTGCGATGGAGCTCTTTCAAGGTTTGGGGAATGCAGGTACCCGTATTGCTCGAAATACACTGATCATGGAGTGGGTACCCAATGCGATGATTGGGAGAGTCCATAGCTTTTTAAATGGGATAGGCTATCTTCTTCGTATGCTGATATTGGGTAGTTTTACCCAAGTAGTGGTCGTTAGGGGAGCCAGTTACGCCTATATGATGTTGGCGGTTCTGATGACATTCGCTGCAATCGCCGTTCTGGGATTAAGTGGTTGGCTACGAAGGGAACCGAGCACCCATGTGATGCCTCAAAAAGCGGGTTAATGAAAAGAACGTAGGCAAGCGTAAGCGGACGCCCTTTTCTATGGGAAGTACAGAAAAGGGCGTCCTTGGTGTGAAAGGGGGGAATTAGCACCGATTTACAAAACTTTTTCCTCGGTTAGGCTTTGGCAGTGGGTTTCGGTAACGGTTAGGCTGGAAAGGATGCCCACGAAGCTAATTGCGGCAAACAATAAGAGTCCACCGATATAGTCATGGAGGACGTATTGTGTCGCCCCATGAATGACATTCCCCGCATTACTGATGTCCATGATCCAACCAAAAACCGATTGCAGTAAAGCCACCCCCAAAAATATTCCGGCATTTAGAAAGGCCAGGGACATCCCGCTAATCGAGGGTGAAACGACTTCTTTAACGACAGCAAAGGTAATGACAATTTGTGAAGCAGAGGCACCGACGAGTAGATAAAGGAAGAGTCCACTCCAACCCGGTGTCCAAGGTAGAAGTGCAAGTCCAATCCAGCCGACAAATGAGAGTAAATTCCCTAGAATAATCATAGGCTTTCGAACGCCCAGTTTATCAGAAAACCATCCGATACCAAGGGACGCCAGTCCATAGGTAGCAAGGGCTAACGTTGTATAGAAGGATGCGTGATTGTTGGAAAGATGGAACCCATCCCGCAACAATGGAATCCCCCATAATCCGGCAAAGGCATAAAAGGTCGAGTTGGTCCCAATACCTGCACCTAAGGTAAACCAGATGTTTTTGTTGTGAATCACCCTTTGTAAATCGTGGATCCAGGGCTTCTTTGGCAGATCCCGCTGTGATTGGATATATTGACTCCCTGGCTGGAACCCTGCTTCTTGTGGTGAATTCCGTACAAACAAATAGGTAAGGAGGGAGAGAACAACAGATAAAGCCCCCGCAGTGACAAAGATACTCCGCCAGGAAAACCACTCAAGAAGCATTGCTAAGGGCTGAGCAGCTAGGACAGATCCTAGATTGCCCAGTAACATGGTTATTCCGCTAATCCATCCGTATTGATTTTCACGGAACCATAAACTGTTGCTTTTCATAATGCCAACAAAAATCGTGGATACCCCTAGTCCAACAATAAAGGGTCCTAAACTCGCGATGGCAAAGGAAGGAGCGAGTCCAAATAGGATGGAACCTAAGCCGGCAATGATCGCTCCAATACTGACATTCAACCGAGCCCCAAAGCGGTCGATGAGGATGCCAGAAGGAATTTGCATAGCAGTATAGGTATAAAAGTGCATGGAAGCCAGGGTGCCCAACGCAGCGGCAGAGATATGAAACTCTCCCCGTACCGCTTCGGCAAAGGCAGCGGGTGCAAAACGGTGAAAGAATCCTAGAATAAAGGATAGCGTTAACAAGGTGAAAATCGTCCACCGAACGCGATTAAAATTGAATGCTCCTGGATTGTGCATAGAACCCCCCTCTTTTGTGATGTTGAGTCAGGTCGCCGATTTTCTATGTGAGTACGTTGTCAAAGAGGAGAAGCACCTTACCGCGAATTTTCCCTGATTCTTTGAATAATCATCCGATGTGCAAAAATGGAAGACCTTTTAAATGTAGCAAGATCGATAGAAGATGATCAAACACGCTAGAACTTTATATTTCGTGAATAGGAATAAATACATACCGAAATATAGAGCGAAGCTCTCTCAAGTTATGAATCGAATGCCAATGAGATAGTTGAGCCGCTCAATCATTCAACCATAACGTTCAACATCGCGATCCTTGGTTTATCTACGATATCAGAACATGGTGGGAAAAATGTGAATACATATTATTCATGAATGCTAAACCAAAAGGTGTGGGAGGGAGAATGTTGGCGGTTTATGATACGGGTCCAATCGTCAATCGTGATGCAGGTGGTCGCATTGGTAAACGATTGTTTGTTCGGGTAGAAAATATCGGAGATGAAGAGCCAGCCAATGTGTGCATTGAGGTGTATCAAGTTACACAACCCAATGCGAAAGGATACGCACAGCAGATCATCTATGCTCAAAATGAAGTGGGGCTTCTCGCTTTTGGTTCATCGACGACATCCGATAGTGGCCCGGTTTTTGAGCTACCCGTAAGGCTCCCACTTCAGGTTAAGGTGTTTGGTGTTCGATTAACAACCTCTCCGGATCCAGGAGGAGGAAACAATATAACGGCCACCGCCTTCACCGTCGATCCACAAGGAAATGTTATCTCTTTTCAACGAGTTCTACCTGGTGAATTGAATAAAGTAGTACCGACATAATCTGTATAAAAGAGCGAGTATGTCAAACAACGAAATAATGTATATCGGTCATACTTCTTCTGTAAATGGGTGCGACATATAAATCGAATGATTGGAAACGTTTACTGAATAATAAGTGATCGAAGAATAACGGTTGTAAATGTTATTCATGAATTCTAAGCCAAGAGTTGTGGGGGGAGAATATTGGCAGTCTATGATACGGGTCCAGTCGTCAATACGGATGCAGGCGGCCGCATTGGTAAGCGATTGTTTGTTCGGGTAGAAAATATCGGGGATGAAGAGCCGGCGAATGTACGCATTGAGGTGTATCAAGTTACACAACCCAATGCAAAAGGATACGCACAGCAGATCATCTATGCGCAAAATGAAGTAGGGCTTCTAGCCTTTGGTTCATCGACGACATCCGATAGTGGTCCGGTTTTTGAGCTACCCGTAAGACTCCCACTTCAGGTTAAGGTGTTTGGCGTTCGATTGACAACCTCTCCGGATCCAGGAGGAGGAAACAATATAACGGCCACCGTTTTCACCATCGATCCGCAAGGGAATGTTGTCGACTTCCAAAGAGCTCTACCTGGTGAGATCAATACTGCAACACCATTTTGCACAGAACCTTTACCAGTAGCGACCCAAATTGTGAATGTAAATAAAGCAGGTAATGATACGACTGGAGATGGCTCGGAATGTAATCCATTCTTGACAGTCTCGGCTGCAATGGCATCGATCACAGATGCGACACCCACGAAACGTTATGCTATTTTCATTGGCCCTGGTAATTATACGGAAACCGATACGATTCATCTAAAAGCAAACGTTCAATTGATTGGAGCCAGTACCTTATTAACTCGGTTGTCGATTTCCTTCGATATAGATGATCCATCCTGGACTGAAACGGGATTTCAAAATGATAATCGATCCGGATTTGCAGATCTGTCATTGTTAACTGCACCCCTTGATTTTAATTTTCGAACGATTAGTAGTTTTAGCGGGAAACTTTTCTTTGTTAGTGTGAACGTCTCGCCAACGATGGTGTTTACAGCATTAACTACTTCAGTCAATCAGGTCAATATTCGTGACTCCATGTTATTCAGCGGCTACACACAAAATGGAATTAATATGGTCATGTTTTCATCCTTTGTTTCTAGCGGGAATATCACCATTAATTCACAGAGCGATACGGATGCTCAAGTAAATTTAGTCGGTGGCGGCATCAATGGAAATATCAATATCAATGTTCAATCCGGTCATATTCCGATTGATCCTTTAAATATCACGAGCTTTGCTATCACGGAGAATATCTTTAATCCTTTTCCTAACTCAGGAGCTTTAAATGTGAATGGTGTGGATGATATTTTTACTAGGGTTCGAATAACCGATGATTCTATTCCGATTCGCTCTCGCGTGAGTATTGTAGGGAGCCGTACATCCTTGGTTCGAGTCAATGATGCTTTTGGAGTCGCGTATACACCGGATGATCCGGCAGATTGGACAGATCCTGATCCGACAACGGTACAAGAAGCCTTGGACCGGATCGCTGCTAAGATTAGTCCAGTATAATCGTTGTAAAAACGAGGAGAAGCTTAAGCTTCTCCTCGTTTGATTACGCCAACCATAAAGTTCAACATCGCATTTACCGCAGTAAACACGGTAATCGATCCAATATCCTTTCGTGGATCCAGGCAAACGATATCCATTGCTTTTACCTTTGGATGAGCGCCTGCAATCAACATCGCTTCTAAGAGTTCATCGGTTCGCAATCCGCCAGGCATACCGGCTGGAGTACCTGGGCCATTGGATAGGTCGAGGACATCCATATCGAGGGTGAGATAGATGGTGTCGACTTCCTTATCTAAATGGGAAAGGGCGTGACGGATGGTTGCGGCGATTCCTTTTTTGCGTGTTTCTTTCAAGGTGATCCCGTTCACCCCGACTTGATCCGCATAGTGCTTGAGTGAGCGAGAATTAAAGTATCCGTGAAGCCCAATGTTCCATACGTTGGATCCTTTCAACGTGCCACTTTCGATCAGATTACGAACAGGGGTACCGTTGGCAGCCCCAAATTCCTCTAAGGGGCGCAGATCATAGTGGGTATCCAGTTGTAGGAGACCGACTTGTTCGGTCGGGTGTGCTTCCTTCCACCCCTTGATCAGCATGGCGGTAATGGAATGATCGCCCCCGATAGTGATTGGTAGTGTTTGGGGAAGGTGATGTCGGAGGGCGGTCATTGCGTTACGTATATGGGTATGGCACTGGGCGATGTCTGTAACATGTTGACGGACATCGCCTAAATCAGCGACTCGAAGGGGAGTCAGATCAACGTCTTCTTCCAAGTTATAGGGGGTAAAGGAGCGCCATGCACGTCTAAAAGCATCAGGAGTCTCACTTGCTGCCGAGGCACTGATGGAAGAGCGTGACAAGGGGGCTCCAAGAATGGCGATGTCAATCCCCTTATTTTCAAAGGGGGAGGACCCATCTAAGTGAAGGGGACGAATCCATTCATGGACCTTGGGTTCAGCTATTGCTTCATCACGGTGCCAGCGGAAGGGCGGTGGTGTAAGCATAGGGTAGGGGAATATTTTCATAGAAACCTCCTCGATCGATGGAGATGGTACATCAGAGGAGATGGAAACGCGTTTCGGGTTTCCATCTCCTCAATGGTTTTTTGATAGGGAGAGTCAAAGGCACATAGGACGTTATCCGACGCGTACACCATCGCGTACAATGACGTGTCCTGCTTTAATCACGGTGCGTGCGTGATTGACGCCATAGGCATATTGTAGGCTCCGATAGTCCGAGACATCATATAGGACCAAGTCGGCTTTCTTGCCTTTTTCTAAGCTACCCACCTCATGGCCCCGCCGAATGGCGTGAGCTGCGTTGATCGTCGTGGCCGTTAGTGCTTCCGCAGGCGTCATCCCCATTTTCAGACAGCCTAAGTTCATGATCAAAGGCAGAGAGACTGTGGGGGAAGAGCCTGGGTTACAGTCAGTAGAGAGGGCAACGGGTACACCCGCATCGATCATTGCCCGGGCGTCAGCGGAATCAGCCATCAAGAAGAAGGCGGTACCAGGGAGAAGGACGGCGACGGTTCCTGCATTCGCCATCGCTTTGATCCCTTCTTCCGAGGCGCGGAGCAAGTGATCTGCCGAGACCGCACCCACCTCTGCAGCCAATTCGGCTCCGGCATAGGGCTCAATTTCATCGGCGTGAATTTTGGGTGCAAGCCCATGCTTCTTCCCTGCTTCTAAGATGCGACGGGACTGCTCGGGGGTAAAGACGCCTCGCTCACAAAAAACATCGTTAAACTCCGCCAATCCAAGGCGGGCGACTTCTGGGATCATCTCATTCATAACGAGATCGACAAATTCATCCGGGCGTTCCTTGTAGTCCGCGGGGACGGCATGAGCCCCCATAAAGGTGGAGACGATGTCGATCATATGGGTGCGATGTAATTCCTGAGCGACTTCTAACTGCTTCTTTTCATGTTCCCACTCGAGTCCATAACCACTTTTGGCTTCCACTGTGGTTACACCCTGAAGCAGAAAAGCATCAAGACGGCGGCGACTTTCCTTGAGGAGTTGGTCGTGGCTTGCCTCTCGAGTGGCGCGGGTGGTGGAATGGATCCCTCCCCCGGCTGCCATGATTTCCATGTACGTGGCACCTTGTAGACGTTTTTCAAATTCATTCTCGCGGCTACCTGCATGGACGAGGTGAGTATGGGGGTCGACAAGACCTGGTGTTACCAGGGAGCCAGATGCATCGATCACCTCTGCCTCTGCCATGCGTTCCTTATAGAGGGCAGCCAGTTCTTCATCGGTGCCAACATGCTGAATTCGACCACCCTCGATCCAAACGCTTCCATCCTCAATGATGTGCAATTGCTCCATCTCCGCTCCCGTCAAAGGAGCATTCGAACTTCCTTTTAATGTGACAAGCTGTGATGCGTGGCGGAGAAAAAGAGGGGTGTGTGTTGTAGGGATGTTCATGGGATCTCCTCCAAATGGATGTTCTAAATAAGTGCCTGGAATTCTTTTTTTACTCGGTCGCTTTATTTTTCAACATGGGGATGTGAACCCCGCGTTCCTCAGCAGTTTCGACTGCTTTTTCATACCCTGCGTCGACGTGACGGGCGACGCCCATCCCTGGATCACTCGTAAGAACGCGCTCAAGGCGTTTGGCAGCAGCTTCTGTGCCATCAGCGACAATGACCATCCCTGCGTGAAGGGAATATCCCATTCCGACCCCACCGCCATGATGAACGGAGACCCAACTTGCTCCACCGACAGCATTGACGAGAGCATTTAGGATGGGCCAGTCTGCTACCGCGTCACTACCATCCTTCATTCCTTCCGTTTCCCGGTTTGGGGAAGCGACGGAGCCAGAGTCAAGATGATCCCGTCCAATCACAATGGGTGCTTTTAGCTCACCCTTTGCGACCATGTCATTGATGATTTGACCAAAGCGTGCCCGTTCCCCATAACCAAGCCAACAAATTCGGGAAGGAAGGCCCTGGAAAGCGATTTTCTCCCGTGCCATGCGAATCCAGTGGCAGAGCGCTTTGTTGTCTGCAAATTCTCGCAGAATGACTTCATCCGTCTTATAAATATCTTCTGGATCGCCAGAAAGAGCTACCCAGCGGAAGGGGCCTTTTCCTTCACAAAATTGTGGACGAATATAGGCAGGGACAAAACCAGGGAAGTCAAAGGCATTTTCAATACCTTCATCCTTAGCCACTTGACGGATGTTGTTGCCATAGTCGAAGGCGATGGCACCCTTTTCTTTCATATCCAGAATTGCCTGCACATGGATCGCCATGGATTGTTTTGCTTTAGCAACCAGTGTCGCTGCATCACTTTGGCGGAGGGATGCGGCTTCAGCAAGGGTCATTCCCACTGGCAAGTATCCGTTGAGGGGATCGTGGGCTGAGGTTTGATCGGTGACAATATCCGGGATAAATCCTTGGGCGACCATTTGCGGAAGGATCTCCGCCGCATTACCAAGGAGACCGATGGAGAGCGCTTTTCCTTTTTGCTTCGCTTCTTCAGCGAGAGTGATGGCTTCCTCAAGACTATCCACTTTTCGGTCAAGGTAACGGGTATCAAGGCGGCGTTGTATGCTGACAGGATCCACATCCACAGCGATGACAACTCCACCATTCAACGTAACAGCAAGAGGTTGAGCACCACCCATTCCGCCAAGCCCAGCGGTAACGGTAAGGGTACCCTTTAAGCTACCATCAAAATGTTGACGGGCACATTCTGCGAAGGTTTCATAGGTACCTTGGACAATTCCTTGGCTCCCAATATAGATCCAGCTTCCAGCAGTCATTTGGCCATACATCATCAAGCCCTTTTGGTCTAACTCATGAAAGTGATCCCAATTGGCCCAGGCAGGAACCAGGTTGGAGTTGGCAAGTAAGACTCGGGGTGCATCATGATGGGTTTTAAAAACCGCGACAGGTTTTCCTGATTGAACGAGCATGGTTTCATCATCTTCAAGATGCGTAAGGGTATCAACAATGGCATCAAAGGACTCCCAGTTACGAGCGGCCTTGCCGATCCCTCCATAGACGACAAGGTCTTCGGGACGTTCTGCTACCTCAGGGTCTAAGTTATTCATTAACATTCTTAGAGCCGCTTCCTGTACCCAGCCCTTGGCTTGTCGATCTGTACCACGATTAGCGCGAATGATTCGCTTGGTTGCCGGTTTATCCGTCACGTTCATCCTCCTCAACATAAATTCTCCCTTTAAGTATAGGAAAGTAGCCTCCACTATCCTAGAAGACACTGATGAGGGATTTGCACGGTCTTTGGAAATGTCCATAAAAATAGGACACTTTCTTATATTGAAAGTGTCTTTATTTTGTTTTTCTTCCTTTATTTTTGGTCGCGATAGGTACGAGGGGAGCAGCCGGTTTGTTTTTTAAATAAGCGACTAAAGTAATTGGCATTGCTAAATCCTGTTTGGTTTGCGATCTCAGAAATAGACAAGGGGGTGGTTTCTAATAACCGTTTCGCTTGCGTGAGGCGAATATCAGCAAGAAGCTCACGAAAGGGTTTCCCTTGTGTACGAGAAAGGAGGTGACTAAGATAGGATGCATTGCGTTGCACATGGGTAGCAACCTTCTCGAGACTTAACCAGGGATCTTGATAATGAGCAAGCATATATTGGAGAGCTTGTTTAGCAGGGTCCATCGTCGTTTGTTGTTCCTCTGCGACTGCGTCAAAAAGTGCTTCAACAAAAAGAATCAGATCTTGTACGATGCGGTAAAGCACAGGACCGTGTAAGATGGAGTCGAAAATGTGATGATAACGCTCCTCAAAGACGGGGTGCTTATCTAAGTTACCTGCCTGCATGTACCGCCGAACTTGAGCAAGAAGGCTGGTCAAGCGTGTACGAAGCAACCCAGGATCGGGGAATGGGGGGTCAAGCCGAAGAAACTCCTGGTGCATCCATTGTCCCAGTGCAACGCGATCCCTTTGCTCAAGCATTTCAATCCAACCCTGCTGTTCTTTCGGGGTGAGAAAAGGGTCGAGGGGTTGCCAACGAACAGGAGCCGTTACGGAGATGACCTGCCGTGTCCCCCGATAAAACCGCCACTGCAGTGCTTGGCGGGCTGTTAGATATTGTTGGCGAAGGGTTACGGTAGGGGCAGGGAGGTGAATGACGACGGTCAGACCATCCCCTGTGGACGCTGCCCAGGAATCCAATAAACGGTATCCTTGCTGACGGAGCAGTGATTCCGTGGAATTGGCTCGAGTAGGAATTAAGCAAGCAATGGCATCATCTAATGGTAAGATATGTGGTGTCTGATAGAAAGGGTGCTGTTCTAATAGTGGGACCAGCGCGGGAAGCCGTTCGATCGTCTCTGGTTGAATAAGGTATAGGAGATGCTCTTCATCGAGGGTTTCAGAGTCTAAAAATAAAGCAGGATACCCGCTTTTCCCTGACGTGGAAGCCGTGGGGGTCGTGGGTGTTTGTTCCGAAAGTTCACGACAGAGCCGACTTAATACACGCGGGATGCGAGCAGGATCCAGGGGCTTAATCCATAAATCCGCCGCTCCAAGCATAATCGCTTGCTCTGCTCGTTCGAAGGTTGCCTCCGCTGTCATAGCGACAATGGCTTTGGCAAATCCTTTGACTGCTTGTCTTACCCCATCCCAGTGTTCAGGTGAAATCGAATCAAGTTCCAGACAAAGGACATCGGGAGTCTGTTGCTCCAGGGTCAGCAGTAACTGTGGTAGATTTTCTACTGTTAGGATGGTCTCAAAGGGAAGGGGGTGGGAACGCGCTAGCCATTCTAGGCCAATTCGTTCGTTGTTGTCTCGGTCAGCAATTAATAGTGTCGCCATCTAGAAAGGTTCCCCTTCTATCCATAGAATGATAGGAAAAGGATTCGACAGAAGGAGGGGGGATCTCCTGTGGAAAGATTAGGTGAAAATTGATATTGCAACGTGTTGAATATTTTTCCATACTATTAGGGGGCGTAATTATTAACTAAATGGAATGTTGGAGCAAAAGGGGAGTGATAGTCCAAGTGGATGTTATCAATGAATATCGATGGTTTTTGCTTATCGGCATGGAAGTGACATTTTGGCTTTCATTAATGGGTTTTTTTATTACGCGTTATTGGTTTCAATTAAAAAAAATAAGCAGGGTTAGTTTTGCTATTTTTATTGGGAATGAAGTTGCAATCTTTACATTAGGGGTTCTTGATTATATCAATACAGGGAAGGTGACAAACTATCAAGTAATCATTTTAATTCTCCTTATCTATGCACTTACCTCCGGGAAAAAGGATTTTAGAAAGTTAGATGCTTTTATTGAGCGGAAAATAAAGCAATGGCGGGGTGAGAAGACCGAAGCGCTCACCTCGATAACGCCGCCTGAAGAAATTGGAAAACCTGATATGGATTATGCAAAAAGGGAGGTCAAGACATGGCTTAAACATGTCATTCTATTTTTAATTGCACAAATCATTTTCCTTTTCCTGACGTACTTACAGGCAATTCCTTCACAGGCGAATCAAGTGATCTCAGGGATATTGGATGTTTGGACGGTTATTTTGGTGATCGATACCGTCATTTCGCTCTCTTATCTGGTTTTTCCTCGTAAGAAAAAGTGATGGTGGTGGATGTCTGATGTCC
Organism: Marininema halotolerans; assembly: GCF_900116235.1. Taxonomy (GTDB): domain Bacteria; phylum Bacillota; class Bacilli; order Thermoactinomycetales; family DSM-45169; genus Marininema; species Marininema halotolerans. The sequence goes on from NZ_FPAA01000003.1 coordinate 267,435, forward strand.
ATTCGATTTAAAATACCCCCATGGTGATGGGATTTTAGAAGCTAATGAACTGTTGAAATTTCAATGTATGAAGTGCTTTCCTTACCCCCTGAGCGAATAGCAATGGGGGTTGAGTCGATTGAATACGGATATAGTGGATTTTGGGTCGGTTAAATAACCAATGATTAGTGAGGACACCCACGAGGATCCCATTGTGTCGTAGCGATGAAACAAACGGGTTGACTTCGGATTGAAGGACGCCTATAAGTCCGATGTTGATGAATCCTTCCTTTGGATCTTCTTTGCTAAAAAAAACTGCGGGGAACATGAATGGAAATTGTGCCTTTCTTCCTTGGATTCTTGCTGGAAGGTTCCGGTATAGTCTTACAGAGCACGTTTGATTAATGATCGTGGATGGACCGCCAATAATCTTTCCAAAGGAATTGCATAACGGTGAGTTCCCGTCTACTTTAGGAACGCGAAGACGCTTTACTGTCAATGTTTGAAGGGCTTCTTTTACTTTCCGAGCAAACACGAAGGGGTTTTCAACGGATTGAAAATAAGTAGTATGGACAGAAGGGCGAGAAAAAAGCCATTGCTCCGAAAGAACGGAGACCGTAATTTGGTTTCTTTTTAGCGAGGATAAAAAAGGATCTACCTCCTTGGGTAATAAACCTACTGCCCCAATATTCAGGGCTCGCCCATGCTGGTCGAGTTTACCAAAACTGAATACGGCTTCAAAGGATAAAATAAAATCCGCTATCCGACCTTGAATTTTCAAAGGGATTTGACGGTACATGACCACTTGGCATGTGTCGTTAACGATCATGCTTTGACCACCAAAAATGTTGGCAAATTGATTGCATAATGAGCGATTGATCGTTATTCACCCCACAACGAAATGACATGTTTTTGTTGGTGGATTTCCTGTACGGTCAAGAGGCACAAAAAGGCGATGGTATAGACACCAACTTGTAATTATTGTAATATTCTAATTATAAGGAAGAAAGGCTCTCCCTGTCGGTAAGTTATTCACAAACATAAGGAGGTGTGCTCCGGTGAATGAGCAGGTGTTCGGAGTTGCACTAGTGCCTCTAATTATGGGTTTGGTAGAGATGGCTAAACTGTGGGGATTGCCGGTTAAATGGGCCGCACTATTGGCTGTTGTGATGGGATTGGTGGCAGGGGTATTTATTGTAGCGCCAGATCATTGGGTACAGGGTGTTGTGGTTGGACTGGCGATGGGATTATCCGCAACAGGACTCTATAGTGGCACTAAAAATATTCATGAAGACATTACTATGCGACGGATGAAATATAAGAAGAAGAAATCAGCGAAGCATCATCACCACCCTCATAAAACAGATGGATGATCCATCATCACTAAAGCCCCTCTTAATTGACAGAGGGGCTTTGTGATCGGTCAGGTTCATAGTGATCTACAAGCGATTGGGTAGCTCATCGGCTGGATCATGACGAGTCGGATGGCTGACGATTCTCCATAGGATGAGTGTGATGAATAATACCATCGCAAGCCCATAGAAAATTTCTGACATGCTAACATGATCGATAAGAAAGCCAATCAATGCGAGGGACAGCGGCATTCCTAGCCGTTCAATCAACCCGAAGGCTCCAAAAACTCTCCCTCGGTATTCGTCGTTGACCTTGGTTTGAACGTAGGACATATTGCTAATCCCTACGAGGGATGAGCCCATGCCAAAGCTCATTGCACTGATATATACCATGCTAAGATGGGGTGCCATCGTGGTAGCCACGATAGAGATGCCCATGATAAAAAGTCCAATCGATGTATATCGCCTTGGATCAAGGCTTTTTCCAAATTTCGAGATATAGCTACTGATTACGAGGGAGCCTAACGTGATACAAGCGAAGTAGATACCAAATTCTTTGGAACCTGCGTGAAGGGATTTCATTTTGATAGGCATTAAGGCTTCTAATGGGCTATAGGCGATCATCGATAATCCAAAAATGATGGGCACCATCAATAACATTTTAGAAGAGAATAAATAGATCAGTCCTTGCCGGATATCCTCCCAGATGCTTGTGCTTTTTTGTCGATTGCGGGGGCGATGTGGGAAGCGGATGCTCCCCATACAGATCGCCATGATAAAAAAAGTGATTCCATTGATGAGGATACTCGTTAATGTCCCTAACCCGTTCACCAAGATGCCACCGATTGTAAAGCCAAGCAGCGTTGCAATTTCAGCGTTCATATTATTAAGGGCATTGGCTCGACCCACCTCGGATGATGGGACAAGCCGTGGGAGAAGCGAACCAAATGCCGGCATATAGATCACACCGATGAGGCCGAGGAAAAAGGAAATCCATAGGATAGCGGATATGGAGAGAAGATGACTCCACCCTAAAAGGCTAAGTGACACCATACCTAGACCGCGAAGGAGGTCACCCATCACTAAATACTTTTTTGTATCCACCCGATCCACGAGGGCACCTGCGAGGGGGCTAAATAGATAGGGGATCGCTGTCACAGCGATGGCATAGGCTGTATATTTAGGACTTCCTGTTAACTCGAGGACGAGATAGGAGAGTGCGACGATATAAAGCGCCGTACCCATCCTTGTTTGTGCACTTCCTAACCATAATAAGATAAAATTTTTATTCCATAGTGTTGCGGGTTGAGAATTCAAATAAGTAGACTCCTATTCATTGGTTAATGTTGTTTTTGTCATTTTAGCATAGTAATTGTATCAATATAAGTTTTCTAATTTCGTAAAGTGATTATAGCATCATGGTTTTAAAGTTCTGTCCATCAAAGAGCACCCTCCATGAAGGGTGCTTTTTGATGGGGTTAAGAAACTCGTTTCTCTAATCGTCTTGTTAGCCAGTAGATGACGAGGAGATGATCCATCAATCCCATGAGAAAGAAAATGGCAAAGGGGAACGCATGGTGAATCATCAAGGTTTCTACAGCCCAATAGGGGGGGAGAATCGCAGAGAGCCAGCGCCACTGCGGGGCAAGAAACGTGACAGCGATAGGGAGGATGAAAATGGATGAAGCAATTTTAGAAAGAGCGATGCCTTCCACTTTGTTATCCGCAAAGGCAGCGAGCAGGAGCGCAAGAAAAGGTGCGGTAAGTGATGCAAGAAATGTACACAAGAGTAACTTGATAAAAGAGACGGAGGTGAAGTGGATAAAGGTGGCTCCCCCAATGGTAAACAAAAAAGAGAGAATCATTGGGAAGCCGAGGCGACGCAGTAAGTGCCCAGTTTCTGAGAGAGGAGTCACCCGATAGTAAAGGAGGATCCCTTCATCCCGTTCATCTAACAGTAAGAATCCTGCTACCATCCCGATCATCATTGGGATCAGTAATAAATAGAGTCCGAGTATCCAGAGGTGATAGGGAGTCAGATCGAAGGAATAGGAGGAGCGTAGCCAAGTATCGACCCAAGGAATACCCCATCGAAAAGCGAGGGTTAATAAAGGTGGCCCCAGCAAAGCAATTCCAGTTGTCGGGTCTCGCCAACTGTTTTTTCCATCCTGTAGTATTTGCCATAAATACGGGGTCATGGTAATTTCCCTCCAAATCGAAGGAGGATGTGCGCGCGAAAAGCATGGGCTGCCCAATACCAAAAAGGGAGGATCCAACCGATAAGAATCAAGATGGAGAAAAATAGTTGGGTAGGATGTAGGGATTGAAATCCCCCTTGAATGAGTGTGAGAGAAGCTGTCCCAGGTAATAAATTGATCCACCAAGCCGAAGGGGATTTCCAGAAGAAAAAGATGACAGGGAGGTACATGGGAATGGCAAAAATCGGTGAGCTAAAAAGATAGCTGACCAAGTGACGAGAGCGCACTGCCAGAATTAACCCCAGTAATGTCGAGAGAATGGAGGTGAGCCCCACGCCAGCAAGTAAAGGAAGAACGTTGAATTGCAGGTGATAAATAGGGAGAAGAATCGCGAAGCTGGATGCTAAGGCTAACAGGGCTAACGAAAGAACCTTGGATGTTAGGTACTGCGAAAGGGTAAGTGGCGTTACGCTTAGGTTGCGTAGGATATCCTGTTCACGTTCAAGTAATAGGATCGCACCAATAAAAAAAGCGCCAAGAAAAGCAGGGTCGGTAAAGAGGATGAACACACTTCCCTTCGCTTGATAGGCTTCAGGTAAGGTGTGAAGGAGCCATGCATAAAGAATGGAAACCAATAAATAAACCCAATAAAAGCCATGGCGATATTGAAATTGAATATCCATCCGTAAAAGTGCCCATCGATTCATCATGGTTTTCTCCCTGTCACTTGGATGAAAATGTCCTCCAAGCGGGCTTCTTGGGTATGGATGGTTTCAATAGAGGGATCCGTTAATGCACGAAGAAAAGCAGGGTTTTGTCCGATGCCTTCTAAGTTGAACGCCTCTTTTAAAAGATCAGGACCGGCGGATACTCTCTCTACAACCACCTGCTTTCGTCCGTATTGTAGCTGTAAATGGCGTGGAGAATCGATGAGATGAATTTTTCCTTCAACAACAAACGCGACCCGATCGCAAAGGTCCCCTGCCAATTGCATGTCGTGGGTGGTGAGGAATAAAGTGGCTCCTTGCTCCCGTTTTTGACGAAGCAGCTCGATTAACCGTTCGCGGTTGACAGGGTCGAGACCTGAACTCGGTTCATCAAGAAATACTAACTCGGGTTGATGAAGAAAGGCACGGCAGACGTTTAAACGGGTTTTCATTCCCTTCGAAAAAGAGGAAACCCGTTCATCTGCGGCATGGATTAAATCGAAGGCAGCAAGAGACTGATCGATTGGTTCCTTCTCTTGGCTGTACAAGGAACCAAAAAAAGAGAGGTTTTCCCGGGCGGTGAACCGTTGATAAAAACGTGGGGTTTCAAAGGCTACACCCAAGCGGTTAAAAAATTCGGGAGTGATTTTTGTAAGGTCCCTACCAAGTACTTGGACGGCTCCTTGATAATGCTTTAATATTCCGATCAAAATATTGACCGTGGTACTCTTACCAGCACCAGATGGACCTAAGAAGCCGAAAATTTCTCCGGTAGGTATGGTGAGATTCAGTCCATGGAGGGTATTGACTTGACTGCCTGGATAAGCATAGGTGAGATCGCGTAGATGGATCATCATGACTCTTCCTTCGTGGGAATGAGGCGACAGGCAATCGATTCTGCCATCAATTCCACGGTTTGTTCGTACACTTCTTCACCGATCTCTTGGCGATGAAGCATCATCGTAAAAAAACCTCGGATGAGCCCACAGGCAACATCAGGGTCAATTTCATTAGTAAGCCCCCATTGTTGCAATAGCGGCGACAGTAAGGTGTCATCCTGAGCCTGATGGCTAGCCAGGCGATCAGATGGAAGTTTACGTAGCAATTGGGGAAGATCCTCTCCCTGTCGCAGGCGATGAAGAAGGGGACTGGCCGCTGATAACGTTAATCCGCGCACAAGAAACTGTTTTAATGCAGACCGAGGGGATATTTTTTCGGTCTCTTCAACCTGACGTAGTAACTCTTGTTGAATGAAGGCCTGCTCTTGCTCGAGAAGATCAAAGTAAAGCTCTTCTTTGGAGGAGAAGAAGAGATAAAAGGCGCCTTGGGAGATCCCAACCGCACGCGTCAGTTCACCGATACTGGTCTTCTTGAGGCCCCATTGGCTAAATCGTTCCCTACCTTCCCTGAACAGCTTTTGACGGATCGCATCCTTTTCGGTTGTGGAAAATCCACGCACGAGGACAACCTCCTTTATGAACATATGAATAATTTATTTTTATATTCATATTGAACAGCAATAAGAAGGGATTGTCAAGCCGACAAACATGAAAAAGATGACCATTTAAAGCTCGGTCATCGCGATGAAGAGGATGTGGATTGTTTCTTCCGTTCTTGTTTTAATAAGTCGAGAATGAACCCGTTTAAGTCAACCATACGGAGGTGTCTAGGGGATGCCTGAGTACCGGTGATGATGAGGGGGAAATGCGAATCTACGTGATGAAGGGATCCGTGTGCCCCGCCTCCTGTATGATGGGGAGAGTGTTCGGCGGATAATTCATAGCCGGGTTTCGCATTGACAATCATTATGCGGGCCTCATGGGAGTAGAGAGAAGCATGAAGACGCGCAAGGGCATCTGGATAGGCACCAAATTGCAGGGTTTTCTCCTGTGGATCGGCTGTAATATCTAACGCCGCAAAGTCTCCTTTAAACTGCCATTGTTGCTGGTAGGTGTCCGTCCATTCCTCGCCGATGCGAAACCAACATTCGGTTTTCCAATCGGTATGAATGACATGGATCCACTCCTCATCGTCTAACCAGGCCAATAGATCAATCCGAGTATCTTGTCGAAGTTGGTTTGCAATCGAGTCCATAGAAAGATGATCTTGTAGGAGATAGACGAAGGCGGATCGTTCATTGACGCACAGAACGATTTCGGTCTCAGAAGTTGCGTGGTTTCCTGGAGAAAGCATCTGGTAATCTTTGAGGATGTGGTGTAATGGCACAATAGGATGCTGCTCCTTCGAATGAACGCCAGTGTGGCCGCTATCTCCACACACGATCCAAATGGCTCGGCTAATTGCTTCCTCCCATGAACCAAAGGCATCCATCATCGCACCTAGCTCCTTGTCAAATTGTTCAAGGCCCTCCATTTCTGAAGGTCCCTTTTTATGCAAGGAGCTATCAAGATCGGAGAGGTAAGCAAGCAAAAAATCAGGCAGGCGATTTTCTTGAATCAACCATCGTATGACAGCGACGGGATAAGCATCGCTGAAACCAAGATCCTCCGTAATTCCATCAGGAAGTTGAATCTGATCGGAAAGAGGGTTGGAGAACATGCCAAACGTAAAAAAATCAGGCCCTGATACGTGAAGGCGCTCAGGCAGTGAGGTTGGGCCGGATAACAAGGGAGGAAAGGTAAGGGTATGGGGAAATGGACCACGATAGAGCATGGCATTTATCGCTCCTGCTTGAAATCCTTCTTGATGTAGGGTATCAAATAGGGTTTCTAAACGAGGGTTTAAATGGTCGTTGTTAAGATGAATCACTGCGTCCTCAAGGGCTTGATTGGGCCCATTTTGCACAGCTTCACCAAAGGCTGTTCCGTAGTTAACAATTCTTTTTTCAGTAGGATGATACCAGATAAGACCTGGGATATGATGGTGATGGGGGTAGGTACCGGTTACCAGGGTGCTATCAATTGTGACTGACATGGTAGGGAAGGGGCTGACGAGTTCACGATGAAATTGCCCATGTTCAATGAGAAAAGAAAGTGCAGGTAATGTATTACGATCAAGTCCCTTCTCAATCGATGGCGTCATGATGGAGTCAACCATCAGCCAAATAATAGGGCGTTGGTCCGTGACAGCATCCAGTCGACTGAGATCGGTTTCATGTTGTCTTGGTCGTATACGAGCAATTCCCCATAGGATAAAAAGGCATAACAGGATAAGAAGGACCCAAGTCATTGTCATTCCGCCTTTGTGGTGTATTCCTTATTTAAATAGTGGCATCCTAAAAGTGAATTTATGCAAGGGATAAGATATTAAAAATGAATGGTTATTCATTCATTTTATGCTATACTGGCATAAAAGAGGGGGGAAGGGCTTTGAAACATCAATTTGAAGTAACGGTTCGTTCAACCGATGTGGATATGATTGGACACGTGAACCATGCGAAATACTTAGAGTACTTTGAGTGGGCACGATTTGATTGGATGAAGCAAATTGGCTTTACAATTGAAGAGATGCAACGACGCAAATTAATGGCTGTGGTTGTCCATGTGAGCATTCATTATCGTAAAGAAGTAAAAATGGATGAGACAGTGCGAATTTTTTCAGAGCCCACGCGTTTAGGTGGTAAAAGTTCCGTACTCACCCAACGCATGTATGACGGGGCAGGGAATCTTGTCTGTGAAGCGGAGATTACCTGTGTATTTATTGATGCCATCAAACGAAAAGCTGCCCCGATTCCTGAAGAATTTAGTGCGATGTTTGAGCAATTAGAAAAGTAATCGTTTATAACGCAAAAGGATGGGTTGGATAGAGATGCTATGTTACCCACCATTCATGAAAAGCCCTTACGAGGGGCTTTTTTTATGGGCAGGGTTGTGTGTGCTTACTTGTGATGGCAAGTCATTGAATTTCTATAAGGTGAGTAAATCGTTTGTGCAATAGGGTAATGTGGAAACATATACCTATGAAAAAATAAATGAACGGGGTGATCCCATGGGGCGAAAATATATTTTGCCGGGTGGCACCGGTTTCTTGGGGCAAGAATTAGCAAAGGAGTTGTTAGCAAGAGGCGATGAAGTGATTGTATTGACACGAGGAAGCAATCGGACAGAAGGAGGTATCTCTTATCTTTCTTGGGATGGGGAGACATTGGGGGACTGGGCAGATGTGATCGAGGGGGCAGACGGGGTGATCAATTTTACCGGTCGAAGTGTGAACTGTCTGTATACCAAAGCCAATCGCAAAGAAATTCTTTCTTCACGAATCGACTCTGTTCAGGTTCTTCATCAAGCAATCAACCAATGTCATCAGCCCCCTGAGGTGTTTATCCAAGCAAGTTCCTTGGCGATTTTCGGGGATACCCGTGAGGTATGTGATGAGAATGCCCCCCATGGCGATAATTTTTCGGTTGAGGTTTGTGAACGGTGGGAGGAAGCCTTTTTTGCGGAAGATCTTCCCCAAACTCGCCAAATTGCTTTGCGAATTGGATTTGTATTGGGCAAAGATGGTGGAGCTCTTGAGCCCCTGCAAAAATTAGCGAAATATGGACTGGGAGGAACGATAGGGTCAGGAGAACAATATATTAGCTGGCTACATATTGAAGACTTAAACGCCATGATTCTTGAATGCTTAGCAAACGACAAAGAAGGAGTCTATAATGCGACAGGTCCTTCCCCTGTAACCAATCGCACCTTTATGAAGACCTTACGAGATGCTCTTGGTAAAGGATGGTCTCCCCCAGCCCCCTCTCCCTTTGTCCGTTTGGGTGCCGTCTTATTTATGCGAGCGGATCCAGGGCTTGCCTTGACGGGACGGAATTGTATTCCAAAGCGGTTTTTAGATGAGGGATTTCGGTTTAAATATACGGATTTAGATGTAACCCTGCGCGAATTAACCCACTAACCCTGTCGAAATCTCCCATGTCCATCATTCCTGTGACCCATAGTAGCTGAATGCACTAGTTCATTATGAAAAACCTCCGCTTATACACAGATGGAGGTTTTTCATTCATGTTGTTCTTTTGGTTGTAAATGATAAGTGTAAGGCAAATTGCATCGTTATAACGAAATTCATTCGCTAATCAAGAGAACCCCCTTCGCATGATTGACACACGTGGTTGGTGTGTCTACTTAAGGGGGTATTTCTCATGGCTCACGCTTTAATAATCTTGCTTATATAACACGTTTTCGGATACCGCGATAGAGTAGGGCCCCAATTAGTGCACCGATGACATTCATCCCAATATCATCGACATCAAAGCTTCGATAATTCGTTTGTGCGAAAAGAGTGACAGCGAATTGAAGCAGCTCAATGCTGAAGGCGACGCCAAAGGATAAAAGAAAGATCCGAAGCAATCGATTCCACTTTGGATGGAGAAGGGGAAGCATCAACCCAAAAGGCAAAAAGAGCGACAAATTCCCGATAATCTGAGTAAAAGCAACCATCGGCTTTGCATAGCGAAGAAGAATCCACGTGCTTTGAAAAGGGATCCAGGAATTGCGACTGATATTGTAAGAAGAACCGGATCGATCAAGGGGAATGGGGAAGAAGGTAAGGGCGATCACAGCCATGAGATAGAGAATAAAGGCCATGTGTAAGAAATGCCGCTCGATGGAATGGCGTTTTCCCCAAGGGGTCAACAAGGCAATTATGAGATAGAGAATAAGAATGGGTAGGGCAAAGAATGGGCTAAATTGGATCTCCATAGAAGAAACTCACTACCTTGTCTAATCAGGATCGTTTCTTCATTATATACAATTGTATGGTTCATTGAAGTCTAATCAATGGAAAAACCACACTAAAGGCAGGAAATTATGAATGAAGGCGGAATATGTACCGTGAAAGGTCAGTAGCAGTGGATGTTTAATCATTGATTGGAGAAGGCGGGTGGAAATCATTGATCCTCACTAAAGGTTTGCTTACTTCCGCGCAGAACCGATCCAAACAGACAGCCATTATTGATGGAGAGTTTACTCTCAGCTACCAAGAGCTACATGATCGGGTGAGTCAGTTAAAAGGGGCGCTACGAGACTATGATATTGGTAAAGGAGATCGTGTGGCCCTCTTGATGTTGAATGATTTTCGCTATTTAGAAATCTTCTATGCAGTAACCGCCCTCGGGGCGATGGTTGTTCCATTGAATGTGCGTCTTTCTGTACCCGAATGGACGATGATCCTACAGGATGCGGAACCTAAAATGATTTTTATTACGAAAGAATTTTTACCCGTGGCACCGATATTACAAAGTAAAATCCCCTCTATTCGCCGTGTAGTGCTCGCAGAAACACGGGAGGATGAGACAGGAAATGTTGTTCCATACGAAGATTTGATTCAATCTCACCGGAGGGAACCCCTTACCTATGAGGGTGTGGAAGAAAGAGATACTGCGGGGCTTTTTTACACCGGTGGGACAACGGGTCGTCCCAAGGGTGTCATGCTCTCTCACCGGAACTTAGTTTCCAATGCATGGCATATTTTGCTTGCCTCCAATTATGATAGTACGATCCATTATCTACACGCTGGACCCATGTTCCATCTAGCAGATGGCGCCTCTACTTTTGCCGTGACGATGCTTGGAGGAACTCATTCCCACCTAAGAGCCTTTCGTCCCTTAGAATTTTTGCAAACCGTTGAACGAGACCGCCCTAATAGTGTGCTATTGGTTCCGACGATGATTCACGCCCTTATACACTACCCTGATCGATCCCAATTTGACTACTCATCATTAAAACGCATTCTTTATGGTGCTTCACCCATGCCGGTCGAAGTGTTAAAGAAAGCATTTCAGGCTTTTCCAGAAGTCGAATTCAGTCAAGCCTATGGCATGTCCGAAGCATCCCCAGTCCTCTCTACATTAAGTTCGGAGGATCACCAAGTGCTGGGTACCGAACGGGAAAGGTTACTTGCTTCATGTGGAAAAGCCATTATGGGTGTTGAGCTAAAGATCGTTGATGAGAATCGAAAGGAAGTTCCTGTGGGTGAGGTAGGAGAGATTGCTGCCCGTGGTCCCAATATCATGAAGGGATATTGGAACATGCCCGAAGAGACGGATCGTGTCTTACAAGAGGGTTGGTACTATACGGGCGATATGGCAAAACGAGACGATGAAAATTATTACTATATTGTCGATCGAAAAAAAGATATCATTATATCAGGTGGAGAAAATATCTATTGTGTTGAAGTAGAAAATGTACTCTATTCCCATCCGGATGTTCTTGAAGCTGCGGTGGTCGGGATCCCCGATGATTCATGGGGGGAGCAGGTCTTAGCGATCATCGTCAAACGGGAAGATTCTTCCCTCGATCAAGAAGAGTTAATTCAATTTTGTCGCCAATTCTTAGCTGGATTTAAGGTTCCTAAATCGGTAGAGTTTACGACGGATTTGCCAAAGTCGGGAGCAGGTAAAGTGTTAAAAAGAAATTTACGTGAAAAGCACTGGGAAGGTCACACACGACGCGTTCACTAACCATGAGTTGAAAACGCTTTCGGATGAACAGGCCATGTGACCCGTAACGAAAAAGGAGGTTTATCATGGAGCGGGGGATATTCACCCAAGAGCATCAAATTCTCCGGCAATCATTCCGCCGTTTTTTAGAACGAGAAGCGGTTCCCTACATCGATGAGTGGGAGGCAAACCGCTTCATTCCAAGGGAATTTTGGTTAAAGCTAGGCGCTGAAGGGTACCTTTGTCCCTCTGTTGAAGAAAAATTTGGTGGGATGAATGCTGATTTTGCCTTTTCAGTAGTGATTCACGAGGAGATGGAAAAGGTAGCCTCGGGTCTGTTGGGGGTGGGACTTCATAGTGATATCGTTGTTCCCTATCTGCAACGGTTTGCAGCAGAAGAACAAAAGGAACGATGGCTTCCTGGTTGCTTGACTGGCGAGACAATCACAGCAGTTGCCATGACGGAGCCTGGAACAGGCTCCGATCTGGCAGCCATTTCAACGACTGCTGAACGACAGGGAGACCACTATGTTCTCAATGGTCAAAAGACATTTATCTCCAATGGAATTCATGCAGATCTTGTGATTGTGGCCTGTAAAACTGATCCCAACGCAGTGCCTGCCTACCAAGGTGTCAGTCTACTCGTCGTAGAAAAAGATACTCCGGGCTTTTCGCGGGGGAGGAAACTAGATAAGGTAGGGCTTCATAGTCAAGATACTGCTGAATTAATTTTCGAGGATTGCCGTGTACCCGTTAGGAATTTATTGGGGCAAGAGGGGAAGGGTTTTCGCTATTTAATGCAACAATTGCAACAAGAGCGACTCATCGTAGCCATTTCTGCCCAAGTCGCGTCGGAAGAGATGTTTCGCATGACCGCGAATTATGTGAGCAGTCGCAAGGTATTTGGTCGTCCGGTTGGAGATTTTCAGCACACCCAATTTCTCCTTGCGGAAATGGCGACGGACATTCAGTTGGGACGTACCTTTGTAGACTCCTTGATTAGGGAGCATATGGAAGGGAAGTCCATGGAACAAAAAGTGTCGATGGCAAAGTGGTGGGTGAGTGAAAAAGCAAAGGAAATCGCTTCAAAATGCATGCAACTTCATGGTGGCTATGGATATATGGAAGAGTATCCGATTGCTCGCCGTTATCGGGATATTGCTGTGACCACCATCTACGCAGGTACCACGGAAGTAATGAAGGGAATTATCGCGAAGGGTATTCATAAAGGCACGTTAACTTTTGAATGAGTATTCACTCATAAAAGGAGCGAGGCAGATGCGTATTCAACGGATTGCGGTCATTGGTGCAGGACTTATGGGGAGCGGTATTGCCCAGGCTCTAGCCACTCCAGGTTATCAGGTTCATCTATGTGATGTGTCAGAGGAGGCATTAAATAAGGGATTTGCAGGCATTGAAAAAAGCCTGGCTCGTTTTATTAAAGCGAAGCATTTGTCTGAACAGGATGCCGAGGATGCACGAAGCCGGATTACTGGGTTTACGGAGTTAGAAAAGGCCGTCAGTGATGTGGACCTCGTCGTCGAAGCAGTACCTGAAAATATGGAATTGAAAAAACGGATTTTTTACGATTTGGACCGCTTTACAAAGCCGGAAGTGATCCTTGCCACCAATACCTCTGAACTGTCGGTTACCGCGATTGCTTCCGCTACCAAACGCCCAAGGAGCGTGGTGGGGATGCACTGGTTCAATCCACCTCCAGTGATGCGACTGGTAGAAATCGTTCGCGGAGTTGATACATCAGAGGAAGCCATTGAGGTAATTAAAAAAGTTTCCGAACGAGCGGGGAAAGAGACCGTTGTGGTAAAAGATGTGCAAGGGTTTGTTACCTCCCGTGCCATCTCAGCTCATATGATGGAGTGTATGAAAATTTTAGAAGAGGGTGTGGCTTCAGCAGAGGATATCGATAAAGCGATCCGGCTGGGCTTAAATTACCCAATGGGTCCCTTTGAATTAGCAGATTATGTGGGCTTGGATACGATGTTATTTGCCAGTGAAGGGATGGTTGAAGCGTACGGAGATCGTTTTCGTGTTCCACAAACACTACGGAAATTAGTAGAAGCAGGGCATCTGGGCAGAAAGAGCGGCAAGGGATTTTATGATTACACGAAGGAGCGGGAGACTGTATCCGTTAAAAAATAAACCGAGTTATCACTGAGAAAGGGGTATCACATCATGAGAGAAGTCGTCATCGTGGGCGCAGTGCGAACGGCAGTAGGAAGAAGAAAAGGGGGCTTTCGTAATGTGCACCCCGTTGAATTGGGAGCACAAGCGTTAGCCGAAGTGACAAAGCGGGCGGGTGTGGAAAAAGGAGATGTCGAAGATATTGTTATGGGGTGCGTCTCGCCCTTGAATGAACAAGGCTACAATATTGGCCGATTAGCCACCCTCCGTGCCGGGTTTCCCGTGGAAGTCCCTGCGGTTCAAATCAACCGGATGTGCGGTTCAGGGCAACAGGCGATCCATTTTGCCGCCCAGGAAATTCGCTCAGGGGACATGGATATCACGATTGGAGCGGGCGTTGAGAATATGACGATGGTGCCCATTGGTAGTGATGGGAATGAGCATACGATCCCTGCTACGTTAGCAGAGCAGTATGAATTCATTCATCAAGGGGTATCCGCAGAACGAATCGCTGAAAAATATGGGATGACGCGGGAAGAGGTGGATGCCTATTCCTATGAAAGTCATCAACGGGCATTGGCGGCGATTAAAGAGGGTCGTTTTGAACGAGAAGTCATGCCTGTGATGGGTGAGGATGCAGAGGGTAAGCCTACTACGATCGCAAAGGATGAAGGTCCTCGTGCAGATACCTCCATGGAAAAACTGGCATCTCTCAAGCCAGTCTTTAAAGAAGATGGGTTGATTACTGCGGGGAATGCGAGTCAAGTAAGCGATGGTGCTGCAGCGGTCTTGATGATGGAGCGGGGTCGTGCAGAATCCATGGGGATTCGTCCTAGAGCGCGGATTTTGCAACAGGTAGTCGTAGGCTCTGATCCAACAATGATGCTGGATGGGGTCATTCCCGCGACACGAAAAGTTCTGCAAAAGGCAGGATTGACCCTGGATCAGATGGATCGGGTAGAAATTAATGAAGCCTTTGCCCCTGTGGTTCTTGCCTGGCAAAAAGAACTCGGTGCAGATCTTTCTCGCGTCAATGTCAATGGGGGGGCAATCGCCTTGGGGCATCCATTAGGCGCTACAGGTGCCAAACTAATGACGACCCTGCTTCATGAATTGGAACGGATCGAAGGGCGATATGGTCTTTTAACGATCTGCATTGGCCATGGGATGTCAACCGCTGCGATTATTGAACGGCTATAAGGGGGAGTGGTGATGCTGGAGGGCGTTCGTGTCCTTGATTTTACGCAAAACCTTCCGGGTCCCTTTGCGAGTATGCGACTCGCCCAACGAGGTGCTGAGGTAGTCAAAGTGGAACCTCCCAGTGGTGATCCAGCTCGCTTTGCAGGTGAGAAGAGAGGGGAAACAGGGCTCGTATTTCTTGCCAATAATCGTCGGAAAAGAAGTCTGTGTCTGGATTTGAAACGGGATACTGGGAGGGAAATTGCCCAAAGCCTTGCGGCACAGGCAGACGTGATCCTTGAGGGGTTTCGCCCGGGTGTGATGGAGCGATTGGGGCTAGGTTATCAGGCCGTCGCTCGGAGGAACCCGAGGGTGGTCTACGCATCATTAACGGGTTATGGGATAGCCGGAGAGGTGAGTCGCCTGGGGAGTCATGATTTAAACTACCTAGCCCTCAGCGGGATGCTCTCTCAGTTCAAAGCACAGGGAAAGCCGACTCATCCCACGATTCTGCTTGGGGATCTCATCGGTGGGTTATCTGCATCTGAATCGATTTTAGCCGCCCTCTTTCAGCGAAGTAACAAAGGGGTAGGGACGCACCTTCCGTTGACGTTAACCGGTGCGGTAACCGAGTTGATGCATACCCATGACACGATCTGGCGTGAAACAGGAGGGCAACAGGGGATTGAACTCCTCGGTGGAGGCATTCTCTCGTATGGTCTCTTTGAAACCAGCGATCAAAAATGGATGGCGTTAGCTGCCTTAGAGCCAAAGTTTTGGCACAATTTTTGTGAAGCACTGGGGAAACCTCACTGGATGGGGGCGCAGTATACACCTCCTGTTGTAGACAATGCGATTTATCGCGAGTTGAAGGAGATGTTTTGCCTGCGCACTCGGGAGGAATGGACACAATTTGGGTTAGAGACGGATTGTTGCCTTACCCCTGTACTGGAAGTCGGAGAGTGGAAGATGCACCCGGGTATTCCTCAACACCATGAGGAAGTCGATGCACCTGAAGGGCTGGGTCAGGACTCCGTGTCGGTACTTTCTGAATGGTTAGATGCCTCCGAATCACAAGTCGTGTCTTGGAAAGAAAACGGGGTTGTCCGTTAAGATCAAAGATCCTCCCATTTCCGGAGCGGCATTTTCCGGTGGGGGGATCGTTTTTTAGCGCAGTTTTCGGATGTTAAAGTTATCGCGGAGAAGTGCCCAATTTTGGGGGAATTCTCTACCTAGGAGCCAATAGCTAATTCCTCGAAGGCGATATTCTCGAACCAGGTCAAATTTTGCCTGGATACTTCGTGGATCTTCAAACCAAACCACATGCTCTTTCTTGTTCTCATCGTAATAATGGAAATAAGGGGCTTGTGCGGTTTTGTCGTAGCGAATGTTCGCTCCTTTTGCCCGTGCGAGATTGACCGATCCTAAAGGGCTCAGTGTCTTGGCGAAGGGTCCCCCTTCTTGATAGGGAAGGGTCCAATCATATCCGTAAATGGATGCTCCCATCAATATTTTATTGGGTGGGATGACATCCGTCGCATAATCGAGTACGTCCCTCATTTTAGGAATGGGTGAAACAGCCATAGGAGGACCGCCAGACCAGCCCCACTCATAGGTCATGAGGATGACAAAATCGACGATTTTACCATGGGCACCATAATCGTGGGCAGTATACCAGGCTCCTTTTTGTTCAGCGCTTGTCTTAGGTGCCAGTGCAGTTGAGACAAGATAGGTTCTTCGGGCTCGTTTGACTCGACGGGTAATAAGTTGTAGGAATTCAGTATAAGCATCTCGGTCATCCTCACGCAGGTTTTCAAAGTCAATATTAAGCGCCTTATATGATTTAATCCGCATTAAGTTAATCACATTGGCAATCAATCGCTCGCGTACCTGCCGTTTGGTAAAGATATTGTGGGCGACTTCTGGGGAGAAGTTTCCTTCTGTGAAGTTGGTAATCGAGACCATCGGTAGGGATTTGGTTGGATGAATGGCTTTTAGTGCAGAAGAATCCTTTAACGGTTTTAGATGACCATTGGGCTGAACTTGGTAGCTGAATAATGTGAAATAGGTGAGGTCGTTTGCCGTCTCCCGTACAATTTGTTGATCACGCTCAGCGGTATCGGGTTGAAGGTAACCATTTGCCTCAATCGTTCGTTTTAATCGCTGAGGAATATAGATGCGGGTACCGGGATACAGTTTTTCAGGGTTGATGGGTTGGTTTAACTTTTGCAATGCTTCAAGGGATACATGATACTGTTGCGCTATGGACCAGAGACTGTCTCCTGATTGTACGACATGGACACCGCTTGGTGTGGGCATCACCAAGGACTGGCCAATGACAAGCTCGGCTTTCTCAGAAAGACCGTTTAGTTTAATGACATCGGATGACCGAGCTCCGAAGCGATTGGCAATTTCCCAGATGGTATCCCCTTTATTTACGGTTACGATTTGCATCGTGATCCTCCTCCCATCCAGATTATATTTAACCTATTCTCTGGGTGGGCTTGAGGTGAAAATTCACTGAATGAAAAAGGAGTCTTTGATGAATCACATGTTAAAGCATACGACGGAAAACATTCAGTTACTTGATTTATCCATCCATACGGAATCCTATGGGGCGGGAGAGCGGATTGTGTTTCTGCATGGAGGTCCTGGGGACGAGCATCGCTATTTTCTTCCCCATGTCCTTCCGTTGGCAGAAACCCATGAACTTTTCTTTTACGATCAGCGCGGGTGTGGGCAATCCGAAAAAGCAACCGATCCATCTCACTATACGATGATACGAGAGGTAGAAACCTTAGAAGCCTTGCGGAGGGAAAAAGGCTGGGATAAGATGAATTTACTCGGCCAATCCTGGGGAACGATGTTAGGCTTACTTTATGCCTGTCACTATCCTGATCGAGTAAAGAGGCTATTGCTGGTCTCAGCAGTGGGGGTTCAGGGAAAAGATCTCCAACGTTTTGCAGAGAATCTTATGGATCGTATGAGCAATGAGGAGCAACAAAGTGTCACCCGTCTTGAATCCGAGAAAGAATCAATGGGGTTAAATGCCTTTGATGAACAGATGAAGTCAATTATTTTTCCCTATTATGTATTTAATCCGGACAACCTTACTCACGTTACTGAGACAACGATTAATATGAACGTAAATGAGAGAATGTGTGCAGATATTCTCGCCCATTATGATCTTCGGGAGCAATTACAGCGATTAAAGGGAATTCCTTTACGGATCATCCAGGGAAGGATGGATCTGATTACTCCTGATGATTTAACCGAGACGTTGTTTCCTTACCTACCCACTCAGGATCAAGTAATTTTTGAGCGTTCAGGCCATTGGCCGTTTATGGAGGAACCTGATTATTTTGTAGAAGCAGTGCGGGAGTTCTTCCCACACATCAAAGAGGAGTGAAAAGCAATGAGTGATGGACTTCCGATGGTAAATACGCTAATGGAAACCTTAGGAATTGAAGCAATTGAAGTCGAAAAAGACCGTGTAGTAATGAGCATGCCTGTTGATCATCGGACACATCAGCCCTTTGGCTTATTGCACGGAGGTGCATCGGTCGCGTTGGCTGAGACTGCCGCAAGTATTGGAGCATGGATCAATTGTGATCAAGAAAACGAGTTAACAGTCGGATTGGAGATTAACGCCAATCACCTTCGCTCCAAGCGTGAAGGCATCGTTACCGCTGAAGCAACCCCTTTACATAAAGGGAAGAAAACGATGGTATGGGATATCAAAATTCGCGATGAGCAGGAACAGTTAATTTGTGTTTCGCGTTGCACCATGGCGATTGTTCCAAAGCCGAAAAAATAAAGTAAAGTATAAAAAAAGTACCTCCGATTACAGAGGTACTTTTTTTGATTAATAAGGCTTAATTTCAACTCAGCCATCACGGACACAGTGAATGTTAACCGATAATTGTTAGTCTTACTTAAAGGATTCGAGTGCGTCGATTTTTGTTTTTTCCTTTTCCTTGGTGGATAAGTCATAGTTGTATTGATAGATCGCTCCTTCCCAATCACCATACATGGGGTTGGGTAGAATGATAAATTCTTTACCATACTTCGCTTTGTCTTTTGCTACTTGTTCATTCCGTTTTGCCAGTGGCGCCTTATAGTAAATATCCGAGAAATCGCCAAGGTTATCACCAATTAATAGTGCGATGGAATGATTTTTAGCGACGGTGTCGCGACGAGGCTGTTTATCTGAGGTATCCCCTTGTAATAACAGGTGGGATGATTCTGCTTGGGGTAGGTGCTCTTTCTTTAAATTGCTTAATGTCGCGTTTCGTGACTGTTCACTTCGGTTGGTTAGATAGTAGATATCGACCTTTTGTTGATTGGCGTAGTCTAAAAACTCTTTAGCCCCTGCGATGGTTTTCGCTTTGGCTTGATTGACCCACTCATCCCAACCGGTGGGATAGGATGCTTTTTTCTTGATGGCGTAGGCTTGGTAAGGGCTGTTGTCCAACACGGTTTCATCAATATCGAGGATAACGGCGGGTTTTTTGGTAGTTTTTTTCAGGGTAGTTAAGCGTTCTTTGGCAAGGTTATAGGCTTGGTATTGTAATGCGAGGGCCTCGCCGGCTTTTTGTTGCCAAAGGGTTGCCATCATCAGGTCGCTTTGGTTAACTGCTGGTGTCGCTTTGCTATTGGATTGGGGGGTATCATTGGAATTCGCCGTTGTATTACATCCAAGGCAACTCCCCAAAAGGAGAATGGTACAAAGCGGAGACATTACCCACTTGAATAATTGCAATTGCTATCACCTCAACTTGTTCGTAACCTTCCCTCATACATTGTCCGCTGGAACCAAGTGCTATCCTGAAAATAAGGGATGGGGTAAAGGTGATTTATTCCAAGTGAAATATTCCCTACGTCCTTTTCGTTCCAACTTTTGGATAGTTAACACGCCTGACACCGAAGACGGATGATATCATTGGGGTAAGGGGTAAATCATTTATATTAAGGGGATGGGTGATATCGATGAAATGGTGGAGTATCGGCATTGTGTGTGTCGTTTTCGGAATTGTTTATTTAGTTTATGAGCAAAGTAATCAGCCGATAAATATGGAAGTTAGTGGAGATGTTGTTCTTGCAAACAACCTTTCAGAGATGTCAAAAAAAGCACCGATTATAGTTGAGGGATCATTTGTGAAACTTGATTCGAGTGAAAACGGGGCGCGTAACCCGAAGAACCCATCCAAACCTGCATCAGACATTTATAATGAAGTGAAAATTTATCAGTTCCAAGTAGACGATGAGCTCAAGGGGGACGTTGCTAAAGAAGCCATCGAGGTTGGTTATGAATATTCAATGGAGCTGGAACACTTAACCTCCGCAAAAAAGGTTCGAATCCAAGATCCGCTGTGGGTTAAACCAAAAATGGGCAAGAACTATATTCTGTTTTTAAATCCACCGGATCAATACACACACTACTATACATCCGCCTTTACGCCGAGTCGAATCGAAGTAAATTCCGACAGTCGAGTGAAATTGATCCTTCCTAAAAGGGGAATCCAAAAGCATCAATTCGAACGCGACGGAAAAAGGTTTAACGTTTCAATGGAGGGATTTCCAACGGACTATACAAACACGATTTCTGGGAAAGATGTCGGAGAAATAGAAAAGATCATCAAACAAGAAATCACAAAATGAGCGTACCATCGAAGGACGGTCACTTATGGTGGGGATAAGAATGGAGAGGCTGTAGGGTCTGATACCCCTTATTAAACAAACGAAGGAGGAGGGTAGGGGATATCCCCTACCCTCCTCCTTCGTTTTTGCGGTCAAACAACTTATTCAAACTACAATGTTGTTGAAGGTGATTCAGGTACCTCTTTTTCTTCCCTCGTCATTCGGTTTTTCTTCATACGAACGGCTATCCAGCCTAAGAGGAGTAACGCTCCAGGATAGAGCAATCCCCAACCGAAAGTTCCCATCATGAAAAAACAGAGGAGAACCGAGGCGACTCCGAAAAGACGGGCTGCCCAGTGTTGAACCAACCTGATATAGGCGAGGACACTAAAAACATAGAGGAGAAAAAAGTTTTGACCCGCAAGTTGCAGCATGGTTTCTTGAGAAAACCAATGGATGGCATAGATACAAGCGGAACCGAGGAATATCAAGGTGGTCGCTACCACAGCCTGTCGCGGGACATGGCTTTTTTCATCTACAAGATGCCAAGATGCCGGTAATAACCCATTTCTTGAAGCGGCAAAGACCAAGCGAGAAGCAGCCCAGGTGGCCCCATTGACATTGGCAATGACGATCAGAACACCAACGATTGCTATGATTCGACCACTTGCCCCTCCGAAGATGGATGTTAATATCGCAGCGATCGGTGCGGTGGCTAAGTCAGGGTGATTTTGCGGGAGGAGCGTTTGTGTGACCCAGGCAAGGGCAAGATAGAGGCCGACGATAATTACGAAGCTGATAGCGACGGTTATCGGATAGTCTCGCCGGGGATTTTTATATTCTTCTGCAGTAAAGGACAACATTTCAAATCCTGTAAAAGCAAAAAACACAAGGGCTAATGCTGGAAGTGCATGGGTCCACATGGATGGGGGAGCCACGCCCCCTCCCTGAGCAGGGTCCCCCCATAAGAGGCCGATAATGGCCACGGCTACCAGGATAAAGACTAAAAGATAGGTAATCCATTGTTGAAAGGTACTCGATAAACGAGTGCCTTTGTAATTAAACCACCCTGCAATTAACAAGATCGCGAGTGTTGAAACGAGAGCAGTTACCTGCCCTGCACCAAAGGCATAGGCAAAATAATGACCTCCACCAATAGCGATAGCGGGGATTCCTAAGGTAAAGGTTCCGAGCAACATGACTTCGGTCACGGTACCACCAAGGTCTCCAAAGGCTTGTCTCACGAAGCCTGCGATTCCATCTGCTTTTGGGAATTTTGACCCCAACCAACTGAATATAACGAGTAATGGGATGACTAATAAAGCATCCATGATCCAGGCATAAATGGAGGCTGTACCCGTTAATCGGTAGGCCATCCCCGGTAAAACGAGGAGTCCAGCACCGATAACAATTCCTAAGGCGAGAGCGACCGCTCCACTAATCCCAAGTGAGCGTTCTAATTCGGCTTTGTTTTTATCCAAGAGATTCCCCCTAGCGAAGAGCGATGATATACAAGCACCCTTCATCTCCTGCGATCGATGAATGGGGTGTACTCTTTGGTAAATAGAGACGTCCCCCTGAATGGCAGGTTTCTTCTATTCCTTCTGCAAAAAAGGTGATCGAACCTTTTACGATGAATAAGATTTCATCCGTAGGGTGGGTGTGAGTAGGATGTTCACGGCGAGGCGTATCCCTTTGCACCTCAACTGAGCCGGTTTCTGGTAGGAGCTGCATGACCGCATCTTCAAGCGTGACGGATGGACCATGTTCTATTCGCGGAGCGGTAAAGAGTGCCATGGCAATCTACTCTCCTTTTTTAAGCTCATGTGTATTCATGTGGAATGGACATTTCCCAGTTACCGGGGTATTGTCATCGGGTAGAAAATATTGCTTCCATTCATGAGTGGACGGGTCTCCGTAGCTACCCATGTCAGGGTGAGCGGGCATCCCTTCAAGATGGACCATCTTTTGACGAATAATTTCCCGGGCACGGGTGCCCGCTATAGTGCCACCTTCAATTCCATTAAACACACGCCTTGGTTGAAAGAGTAGGACAAGGGAGTCTCCTAAATGACGGCTAATTCGTTTGGTATAGGCCGGCGTACTCGAAAAGATAAACATGGGTTCACCATCGAAACAAAACTCCCATAACGGCGACTCAGGGTCACTTGGTAGTTGGGTAGGCCAAGGGGTGGGATCATGTTCATGAAGATAATTTAAAATCTCCCAGAATTGTGCCTGATACTTTTCAAGAGAGTGAGGTTTTGGTGCAGGTTTTACAAAAAGGGCGAGGGCATGTCTTGTTTCAGGGTAATCCCGAGAAAGAATAAGAAAATCCCGTAAGGTATTGGGCAAATCCTCCCAAGCATTTTCATCTGTGTAGGTATAACGCAGCTCACCATTTCTTTCACCGATTGCACCAAAATAGCATGGGAATGAAGGATCCAACACGACTTTTCTAAACACATCGTATTCGCTGACCAACCAGGGGGGAATATCTACTCCTTCTACCATCTGTTCTTGAGTGAAAAGGTTTGTCGCCAGTCTGGGCAGTTTCATAAAACCACCTCACAAGTTGAATAGAGTAATATTTTCCAAATTTAATGTATATTGAATTTTTATTATTGTCAATAATTTTTATTTTTGAAATAAATACATTTTTATAGGTTGCTAAAATGCCGTACTTAATCAATGAAAGTCTATTAAATGAAAGGGTATAGGTCTAAGGGCAGACGTGTTAGTTAATTAATTAAAAATGGAGCTGGTAAGGTGGTGTGAAAGTGAAAACAAAGCGAGGTATAGGGTATCCATAGAAAAAAGGCTAGGAGCAAAGCTCCCAGCCTTTTTTATGAAATGATTATGCTCCTTTTTGTGACCCAGGGTGTTGTGGGTGCATTCCACCAGGTAGAAAATGTCCTTTTTTCGGATGTTTTTTGTTGAAGGGGTGTACTTTGCGAATTTCTTTGCGAATCTCCTCCAATGATTTTCCATTGGTATCAATACCAAGCCGTTTGGCTTCATTGTAAAGTTCTTTGGTGTGAACTTCCTTACGGATCTCTTCTAGTGATTTGCCCTTTGTATCGATCCCAAGTTTTTTGGCTTGGGTGTACAGTTCCTTGGTCTGGACCGCTTTATGGATTTCCTTTAGCGTTTTTCCTTCAACATTAATGCCTAGTTTTTTCGCCTGATTATAAAGGTGTTTGGTGCGAACTTCTTTCTTTAGTTCCTTCAATGACTTATTCTTTGTGTCAATGCCTAACTTTTTGGCTTCCTGTTCTAGGTATTTAAAATGAATGGCCTTGCGCAGTTCTTTATCCGATTTACCATCGGTCTCGATGTTTAAGCGCTTGGCTTCTTTAAGAAGCAAGGCATGCATCACTTCTTTTCGCAAATCTTTTTTTGTTTTCCCCTTCGTGCTGATGCCTAGTTCTTCGGCTTTCTTTTGGATCACTTCCGGTGGAAGAGCAAAGGGATGCTTATGCCGATGGTGCTTTTGCTTAGCTGTGGATGATTTTGTTTTTGTTGAGCTGGAGGAAGGGGTGTCAGCAAATGCTGTGTAACTACCCCCAATGGCAGCCGTTAACGCGAGAGTACCGGCAACAGATAACGCGATAAATTTACCTTTCATCTTGAAAACCTCCTAAGAAAATGGGTTTGGGTAACGCACATCGATAGATTACCCAGTGAATGTGAACTCAAGATGTACAAAAACAACTTTTCCACCGAATATCTCGCCTATTGAGTTGGAAATAGGATTTGGGATTGATTTCGATGGTTGATAGAAAGTAGTGATGGCCACTCAGATCAAATAGGCGGTTAGCTTTATGTTGTACGAGATAGGCGCATAGCAAACACCCTCGCTAAAAATTAGCGAGGGTGTTTGCTACATTAGGTGATGTCGAGAGCGTTAAAAGAGTTTTAATTAGGGTGGATTACGCTTTTTGAGAAGGCCACAAGTTTTTCTCACCCACGGCACGTTTTAATCCATTAATAAAACCATGGTGATATCCTTCATGCCATGTTATAAAGGACAACATTTGTCCGAAGGTGTTAATCGTATGACCTTGAACAGTAAATGGTTGCGGTAGGGGTTCTTCGATCTTCTTATCAAATACCTGAACACGCTCGATCTGTGAAGTAAGAAGTTCACGCAATTCAGTGAGTGTGGGCACGTTCTCATTTTTCCAATTGGCAGGGCTTGTATCTACAAAGAATAATGATAGGTAATGCTGGGGAATGCCTGAAGAAGCTTCGTCTATTTTACCAAACAAAAGCATATCCGTTGACACAAGAATATGCCCAAGGTGCCAGCGGATGTTATTTGTCGATGTCTCAGGAATGACATCCGCAAGGGTTTCAGTGGTACTTTCTAGCGTGGCTAAGGTAATGTGCCGTGAAAACGTATACTGTTGAATGAGGAAGGACTGGCTCAAGGTAAGCACTTCCTTTCATGGTTTAAAAATTCGATCGCTTGATACTGAACATCTTTGGATGTCCTCTCTCAGTATATAGTAACTCCCCGATGAAAAGGTGCGTTTTTGTAAACAAAGTGATTATTTTTTGATTGTGAGTCACAATAAATATTGAATATTATCCACTGGATAAGGATGCAGGATGAAGATGGATCGTGTATGCTGATTTTGTTTAGATGAACAGGATGTAGGAAAGGGAGGACAACGATGTCACAGTCGGAAAAGCCATCACAAAAAAAAGAATCCGTTGATACAGGGATTCATACCAATTTTAAAGATGATATGACATATGGGGACTATTTAGGCTTAGATCACATTTTATCCAGTCAGAAGCGATTATCTGAGCATCATGATGAGATGTTATTTATTGTGATTCATCAGACCAGTGAGCTATGGATGAAACTTATTCTGCATGAATTGGAAGCGGCAACAAAGAGCATTGCAGGTGGTGAGTTAGAGCCAGCCTTTAAAATGTTAGCAAGGGTTTCACGGGTTCAGGAACAATTAATCCAGTCCTGGGATGTATTATCGACGTTAACCCCCACGGAATATATGGAGTTTCGCGATCATCTCGGTCACTCCTCGGGATTCCAGTCCTGGCAGAATCGACTGATCGAATTTTCTTTAGGACATAAAAATGAACGAGCGCTACTGGTGTATCAGCATCAACCGGAATTATATCATCGGATGGAGAAAGCGCTTCATCAGCCCAGTTTATATGATGTGTCCATTCAACAATTAGCCAATCGTGGTCTGCCCATTGATACGAACCGTCTTCAGCGGGATTTTTCACAGGATACGATTGCCGATGCGAGTGTCGAAGCTGCATGGCTGACGGTATATCGCAATGTGGATCAATACTGGGATCTTTATGAGCTAGCGGAAAAGTTAGTTGATGTCGAAGACCGGCAACAACGATGGCGATACAATCATTTGAAGACCGTGGAACGAATTATTGGTTATAAAACAGGTACAGGTGGTTCTTCAGGGGTTACCTATTTAAAACGGGTACTCGATCATCGGTTTTTCCCCGAGCTTTGGAATCTACGTACTCAGTTGTAACAGGAGGGATTCAGCATGGCCAATCCTATGCAAATGCAACCAACACAAAAATGGGCGGAAGAGATGGATCGACAAGATCAATTGGCGTCCTTTCGTGATGAATTTTATTTAAAAGAAGGGTCAATTTACTTGGATGGTAACTCGTTGGGGTTGCTTTCGCGTCGAGCAGAATCCACCCTTCAAGAGGTACTTGCCTCCTGGCGTGAATTTGGTATTGATGGGTGGACAGAGGGAGAGCATGCTTGGTTTCAGCTTTCCGAGCGATTAGGGGAGAAGCTTGCGCCATTAGTGGGTGCGAATCCAGAAGAAGTGATTGCAACGGGCTCGACCACGGTGAACTTACATCAATTGTTAGCGACCTTTTATCAACCGAAAGGGAATCGCATGAAACTCCTTGCCGATGCGCTCACGTTTCCCTCGGATATCTACGCGCTGAAGAGTCATGTAAGGCTTCATGGACTGGATATGACAGAGGGATTGATCCAAGTAGAGAGCACCGATGGTCACACCATCGAGGAAGATGCTTTAATTGAGGCGATGACTGATGAAGTAGCGTTAATTGTGCTCCCTTCGGTTCTTTATCGAAGTGGGCAACTCCTAGATATGAAGCGGCTTACTCAATCGGCTCATGAAAGGGGGATATTGATTGGATTTGATCTATGTCATTCCATTGGCGCGATTCCTCATCAACTGTCCGAATGGGGAGTAGACTTTGCCTTTTGGTGCAACTACAAATATCTAAATGCTGGTCCAGGTAGCGTGGGAGGATTATATGTCCATCGGCGTCATCATGGATGTCTACCCGGGTTGGCAGGTTGGTTTGGTTCAGCGAAGGAAGTTCAATTTGATATGGATCATACGTTGCAACCCGCTTCCCACGCAGGAGCTTTTCAAATCGGTACCCCCCATATACTAAGTCTTGCACCCTTGTTGGGATCATTAGACCTCTTTCATGAAGCAGGAATGGAAGCGATAAGAAGAAAGTCCCTCTCCATGACACGTTACTTGATGATGTTGGTGGAGACGGAACTTCTGCATAAGGGCTTTTCCTTTGGCAATCCCATGGAAGACACGCGGCGAGGAGGTCATGTGTGCTTGATCCATGACGAGGCGGTACGGATTTGTAAAGCGCTTAAGGCGCGTGGGATTGTTCCTGACTACCGAGCTCCTAATGTGATCCGTCTTGCCCCTATTTCTCTATATACTTCCTACACAGAAGTATGGGAAGCCATCCAACAATTGAAGACAATCATAGAAAATAAAGAATACGAAGGCTTTGAAAAGGAACGAGGAGTGGTTGCGTGAGTACATGGATTGATATATCACAGCCGTTAACGAAGGATGTAGCGATTTGGCCCGGGGATACTCCTTTCAAATGCGAAACTAGCTTTGATAAGACCATGACAGGTTCGGTGAATGTTGGGAGTTTAATGATGAGCCTGCATACAGGGACGCACATCGATGCCCCCTATCATTTTGATGATGCAGGGAAACGAGTGTCCGATTTGGATATCGCCGTTTATGGCGGAAAAGCCAAGGTGATTGGTCTTCCAGAGGGGACGGATGTGATTTGTCCAGAAATCTTGGCGAAGGAAGAGCTTGATGGGGTCGAACGGCTCTTAATTCATACTAAGGGATGGCAGGATCGGAGAAAATTTCCCGATTGGATTCCCCCAGTGGATATACGGTTAGCGCCCTGGTTGCAGGAACGAGGCATTTTGTTGTTGGGCCTTGATATTCCCTCTGTCGATCCCTTAGATAGTAAAGACCTACCTGCTCATCATGCTCTTGCCCACCATGGGGTTCATATTTTGGAAGGGGTTGTGTTGGACCATGTCGTGCCAGGAGAATACGAACTTTTTGCTTTTCCCCTCGCGTTAGCGGGTGCAGATGGAAGTCCAGTTCGCGCAGTATTACGTAAATGCTAAAAACAGCCTGGGGAGCGTATATGCTCCCCAGGCTGTTTTTAGGGATGTCGTTACTAAAACTCACGATCCACCGCTATCTGTTTGAATATATTCCGGAAATTCTTCGAGAAAAGTGAGAGCAATGCTTTCATAATCCATTTCCGGAATATCTTTTAGCTCATCCGCGGTGAGTTCAAAGAAGAAAGGACCATGGATTCCTTCGTTATCGTAATAAAGACCATATAACCGTCCTTTTATAGCGAGGGTGGCCCCCAGAACAGTGGAGAGGGTGATGCCATCCGTTTCTAAACGACGAAAAAAATAAGGTTCCACTTGTGCAAGTACCATCTCTTCATAGGTTTCCCCTGGATGGGTAAGGTAAAGGCTTTGATCTTTTTCTTCTGCAATATAAAGTTGACGTTTATTTTCCTTTGGCCATAAGAGAAACAAGTGCTTGATATGTTCATGGATGAATACATACTGGTGAGGCGTTGAGAAACGAAGGTTCAAAAAGATCGCTCCCTTCATGCTAAGGTTGGTTGTACTATATCATGGAAGTCGGAGGCAGAACATCAGAAAAAGCCCCCCTCCATTATGGAGAGGGGGAAGAGAGGATCTCGTGTCCCTATACCTTATTCTGAAAAAGGAACGACTGGGGCGGCATTCGCCCTAGGGAATTCGCCCGTTGTTAGGGAGAAACACTATTTTTGGCTGGAATCTAATACGGTGATATAGGCTGTCATGGGTCCATTGGATGATGGGGTGTTGTGATCATGGCAAACAAGTGGAAAGGTTCCTACCTTATTTGCATGAAAGGAAACCTCGGAGGTTTTCCCTTTTTGAATGGTTCCCGCCAGGTTAAAATCCTTTAACGTCCAATGATGTTCCTTCCCATGAATTCCATGAAGAATCAATTTTACTTGATCTCCCTTATGTACAATAATGGTGTCGGGATTCCAACGATATACTTCCAACTTCTTACCATTCACCTTCGTGGCGTATTCCGTGGTAATTAAATGGAAGGTTTGTGTGGTTTCTGATGAGGGAGTTACTTGCTGGAAAACCGTTTTCCCTTCGAACCAAGGAATCGGAAGTAGCGAGGACGTGACAACAAGTACAAGGGCGACGGCCACACTTAAAGCAAGCCACTGCCGTGATAAAGGCATATAGCATCTTCCTTTTCTATTTTTAAAACAGTTTCGCCAGATTAAGTCATGATTAATCCATATTGGTTAAAAAATAAACAAGTGTAAGTAAAGATTTTGCTATATGGTTAGAGATCGTACTCATTTAATGTGTCGTCATCACTTCTTTCTCTCCAACATAAGATAAGAACAAACATTCTTATCGGAGGACTATTGTGATGGAGACCGTCTTTAAAATCGCGGTACGTGAAGGAAGGGTCGTTCGGCTTATTTATTTGGACAGAGAGGGGAAACTAACAGAACGAAGGGTGCGAATTTTACAGGTGACGAGTGAGGATCTTCTCGCATGGTGTGGGAAGAGCAAAGATTATCGGCGATTTAGACGAAGTGGGATATTGGCAGCTGAACTGTGATGGTAAACCAGTGGATACTTGGCTCATCATAGCGAAATCGACGTTAACACTTTCTAGGTGGGCACGGACTGACTCCTAAATCGAGAAGATCAACGACTTCTGTGGTGAGGCGTATACAAAAATGCTATAATGGAAACGACAACAAGAAGATGGAGCATCCAATGATTTTCCTTATTAAAGGTTTTTAAAATAGTTACATTTACTGTGTAAAGCAGGAGGGTTCATAGGATGGCACAATCAAAAGGTACGAAAATCGAAGAAACCCACGATAACGATTTTTTGGATATGATGAAAGGAACCATGATTTTTACAGGTTTATTTATGGGGATTGCTTTAGTGGGTGGGGTACTTGCTTATTTCATTAAATAAGTAGGTATACAAGGAATGAAGGGGGCTAACGAGAATAGCCCTCTGTTTTTTGTGCCAAGATAAGGATTGTTTTACCTAAAACGGTGATGATATGAAAACGATGGAATTCTAAAGATGCACACATAGAATGCTTGGCAAACCTTCGATGCAGAGTTATACTTTCAGAGGGTTACCCGGCCACCCATCGTGAAAGACGATATCATGGTGGTTTTTGGGAAGCCTAATTATTTCTTTTAACATATCCATTTGCCCGCATCGTGACTTCTGTAAGTTGTGAAGGGACGGGTAGCGGATTGCGAAAGATTAAGTCCCGTCCGAAAGGACGAGGGCGCTCAACCAGGCAACCATTCGATTGGATAGGAGGATGGGCATGAACGTACATGAGTATCAAGGAAAAGAACTCTTGAAGCAGTACGGGGCTGTAGTACCCCGGGGTCAGGTGGCCTTCACTGCGGACGAGGCGGTGGATGCCGCGAAAAACCTCGGCGGTGAGCTGTGGGTGGTTAAAGCTCAGATTCACGCTGGAGGCCGCGGTAAAGCTGGTGGTGTGAAACTAGCAAAAACCCTCGACGAGGTGAAAGCTTATGCCGATGAGTTGATCGGCAAAACCCTGGTTACCCATCAAACAGGTCCTGAGGGTAAAGAGGTAAAGCGTCTTCTGATTGAGGAAGGCTGCCCGATTGACAAAGAATATTACCTTGGTGTTGTCATCGACCGTGCAACCAATCGGGTTACATTGATGGCTTCTTCTGAGGGGGGCACGGAGATTGAGGAAGTTGCAGAAAAAACACCGGAATTGATCCATAAAGCAGTAGTTGATCCGGCTGTGGGTCTGCAAGCTTTCCAAGCACGTTCGTTGGCTTATGCGATTGGCATCGAAGGAAAGCAAGTGAATCAAGCAGTGAAATTTATGCTTGGTTTGTACCAAGCCTTCATCGAAAAGGATTGTTCTTTGGCTGAAATCAACCCATTGATCACCACCAAAGACGGTCGCGTAATGGCGTTGGATGCGAAGCTGAACTTTGATTCCAATGCACTGTACCGCCATAAAGATATTCTTGAGCTCCGTGACTTGGACGAAGAAGATCCAAAGGAGATTCAAGCTTCCAAGTTTGACCTCAGCTACATTGCTCTCGATGGAAACATTGGTTGCATGGTTAATGGTGCAGGTCTTGCAATGGCTACCATGGATATCATCAAGCATTATGGTGGAGATCCTGCCAACTTCCTTGATGTTGGAGGCGGGGCGACTGCTGAGAAGGTAACCGAAGCCTTTAAAATTATTTTGGATGATCCCAATGTAAAAGGGATTCTTGTAAATATTTTCGGTGGAATTATGAAATGTGATGTGATTGCTGATGGTGTCGTTCAAGCGGCGAAAGAGGTAGGTCTCGACCGGCCCCTAGTTGTGCGTCTTGAAGGAACCAACGTCGAGCGAGGAAAAGAGATCTTAAATAAATCCGGTCTCAAAATTACCGCAGCTGACTCGATGGCGGATGCAGCAGAAAAAATCGTTGCGTTGGTGAAATAACGAACCAACTTCAATTCACAGGGAAAGGCGGGTTCAACCTTGAGCATCTTCGTCAATAAAGATACGAAAGTGATCACTCAGGGGATCACAGGTACTAATGGTTTGTTTCATACCAAACAAGCTATCGAATATGGCACGAACATCGTCGGTGGTACATCTCCTGGAAAAGGAGGTACGGAGGTAGAAGGCGTGCCAGTTTTCAACACTGTAAAAGAAGCTGTTGAAGCAACAGGGGCGACTGCGTCAGCTATTTACGTACCCGCTCCTTTCGCAGCGGATGCTATTTTGGAAGCGGCGGATGCAGGGATTGAACTTGTCATCTGCATTACCGAAGGCATTCCTGTATTAGATATGGTGAAGGTACGCCGTTATCTCGAAGGGAAAAAGACTCGCCTCGTGGGACCAAACTGTCCCGGTGTGATCACACCGGGTGAGTGCAAAATCGGGATTATGCCAGGTTATATCCATACGCCTGGTAAAGTGGGGATTGTTTCTCGCAGTGGAACGCTTACCTATGAAGCGGTTCATCAATTGACCACTCGCAACATTGGTCAATCGACTGCCGTGGGAATTGGTGGAGATCCTGTGAACGGGACCGACTTCATCGATGTGCTAGAAGCCTTCCAAGAAGATCCTGATACGGAAGCGGTTATCATGATTGGTGAAATCGGCGGAACAGCAGAAGAAGAAGCTGCGGAGTGGATTAAAGCCAATATGACCAAACCCGTTGTTGGCTTTATTGGCGGTCAGACGGCGCCTCCAGGAAAACGGATGGGTCATGCTGGTGCGATCATCTCGGGTGGTAAAGGAACTGCTGCAGAGAAAATCGCTAAATTGGAAGAGTGCGGTGTGGCTGTCGCATCGACTCCGGCAGTAATGGGTGAAACCCTGGCTCGTGTCCTTGAGGAAAAAGGACTTTTGGCTACCTGCAGCACGAAAAATTAAGATTGGATTGTCGAAGAGACCTCTTTTAAGAGGTCTCTTTTTATCGTGGATTTTTCTAAAACATGTGACCAAACACGGGTGCGGTTCGTTGGATTAAATAAAGGGGGGGAGTGTTCATGACAAAAGCTTGGACCAAGCGAGAAGGATTGATTGCGCTTCATCAAGTGCAAGGTGTCGGGTGGCATACGATTGATCAAT
Organism: Marininema halotolerans; assembly: GCF_900116235.1. GTDB lineage: Bacteria > Bacillota > Bacilli > Thermoactinomycetales > DSM-45169 > Marininema > Marininema halotolerans. Next base: position 300,073 of record NZ_FPAA01000003.1, read on the forward strand.
TATTCCATGGAGGTTGGGACCCATCCCTGTCGATGAAAGAATCAAGAGAGGTGTTCAACAAAATTTCTTGGAGGCAAAAAAAATTACCGGAAATCCTTGCAAAGAAATGGACATCGAGCTTTGTTCAACGTGTGCAAGAGGAGTTATCTCATCGAAAGATTCAAGCCCTTACCATTTGGGATCGTGATTATCCTGAATTATTGCGCAAATTGCCGCAACCTCCCTGGATTCTTTACCTTAAAGGGAATCGATCCTTGTTAAATGGGAGATGCTTGGCAGTAGTAGGCACACGAAAACCGACCCATTATGGAAAGAATATCACGAAATCACTGATGACAGAGGTTGTCGCACAGGGTTGGACCGTCGTAAGCGGGATGGCAGCTGGGATCGATGGTGATGCTCATCGATCGGTTCTTAATACAGGGGGTAAGACCATTGCGGTGTTGGGAAGTGGTGTGGATGTCGTCTATCCAAAACACCATCAATCCTTGTATGAACGCCTTGTTCAAGAGGGGCTTGTGTTATCTGAAATGGCGCCGGGTACGAAGCCACATCCGGGGCTTTTCCCACAACGAAATCGAATTATCAGTGGCCTTTCCCATGGTGTACTGGTAGTTGAAGCTGCAGAGCGGAGTGGTTCATTAATTACCGCGGATTGTTCTTTGGAACAAGGCAGGGATGTTTTTGCAATCCCAGGTCCAATCACATCGGAAAAAAGCTTAGGAACCAATCGATTAATCCAACAGGGGGCTAAATGTGTTCTTTCAGGTTCCGATATCGTTGAGGAATTTCCTCACTTTTCTCATGACGATGAACAAGGAACTTCAGAACATGCGGTGAGTCCATTGGAGGGCTTGTCGAATGAAGAAAAAGTTCTTTTTCAACTTTTTGCAGACGACCCTCTTCCGTTGGAAGCGTTACAATGGCATTCCAATATTTCTCTGGGTCTTCTTCATCAATTATTATTAACTTTACAAGTGAAAGGAAAAATTAAGCAGTTGCCAGGAGGACGATATATTAAACAATAAGCCTTTTAAAAGGAGGTGAGCATGGGGAGAACGATTAACTAAACTCATAAAAAAATTACATCGAGTAATAAACTTATATGATAATGATGCTTTCATAACTTGTTCAAGTGATGATGTAGAAAGGAGGAGGTTTTTTATTGGAGAGGAAGAATAAAATGGATGGGTAATGATGGGCTTCTGGATTCCGTCATGAAAGCATGATATCTTACAGAGGCAAGGGAATTTCTAATCTCTAGATGAGATTGCCACCATGACCATAAATTTGGTATGGTACACATTAAGATGCTGTGGGACGTATCAATCTGGTAATCAATATGGATTGAAATGCAGTCAAGAGAGAGGTGAGGGCGCGAGATGGCTGATTCTCTTGTCATCGTCGAGTCTCCCGCAAAGGCAAAAACCATTGGCAAATACCTTGGCAAAAAGTATATTGTGAAGGCATCCATGGGTCATGTGCGGGATCTTCCTAAAAGTCAGTTGGGCGTAGATACTAAAAATCGATTCGAGCCGAAATATATAACCATCCGTGGTAAAGGTGATGTGTTAAAGGAATTGCGTGATGCTCGGAAAAAAGTAAAACGAGTCTATTTAGCTGCTGACCCAGATCGAGAAGGGGAGGCAATTGCATTCCACCTGGCACATAGCCTTAACCTTGAGGTTGAAGAGGAATGTCGAGTGGTATTCAATGAGATTACCAAGCAAGCGGTCAAGGATGCTTTTAAAAAGCCTCGAAAAATCAATATGGACCTCGTGGAAGCGCAACAAGCACGACGCATCCTAGACCGTTTGGTCGGTTATGGGATTAGTCCTGTGCTATGGAAAAAAGTAAAGAAAGGGCTTTCTGCTGGTCGTGTCCAATCGGTAGCCGTGAAGTTGGTCATTGATCGGGAGAATGAAATTCGTGATTTTACCCCAGAGGAGTATTGGACAGTCACAGCCATACTGGATGCGAATGGGGAAAAGTTTGAAGCGAAATTTCATGGATATGGAAAGCAAAAACAAGAATTAAAAAATGAAGCGGATGTAAAAAAGCTTCTTGAAGCGATTAAGGGAAAACGGTATACCGTTGCCGATGTGAAAAAAAGTGATCGACGCCGGAATCCAGCTCCCCCATTTATTACGAGTTCACTGCAACAAGAAGCTGCGCGTAAGTTGAATTTTCGTGCTGCGAAGACCATGGCGGTTGCTCAACAGTTGTATGAAGGGGTGGATTTAGGAAAAAAAGAAGGTACGGTCGGTCTTATTACTTACATGCGAACGGATTCAACTCGGATATCTGCAACGGCACAAGAGGAAGTACGGGATTATGTTGCTCATACATATGGAGAAAATTATCTTCCGAAGTCACCGCGTACCCATAAGACAAAGGCTGGGGCTCAAGATGCCCATGAAGGGATTCGACCGACATCAACACTTCGCACCCCGAGTGCCATGAAACCGTTCTTGTCGAGGGATCAAAATCGACTATATAAGTTGATTTGGGAACGCTTTGTTGCCAGTCAGATGGCACCTGCTGTGATGGATGCGATTTCGGCAGATATATTGGTGGGAGATGCTCTGTTCCGTGCAACGGGATCGAAAGTGAAATTTCCTGGCTTTATGAAGGTGTATGTGGAGGGGAACGACGATAATAAGAAGGAAGAAGACAAGTACCTCCCTCAATTAGAAGTGGGTCAAAAGTTGAAAAAAGATAAGATTGACCCGAAGCAACATTTCACCCAGCCGCCACCACGGTATACCGAGGCGCGCTTGGTAAAGACGCTTGAGGAAAAGGGGATTGGCCGCCCAAGTACCTATGCTCCAACGCTGGATACAATCCAGAAACGGGGTTACGTGATGCTTGAGGATAAACGATTTGTCCCTTCGGAGCTGGGAGAGATTGTGAGTTCCTTGATGCAAGAATTTTTCCCGGAAATCTTGAATGTGGAATTTACAGTGAATATGGAAGAGAACTTAGACCATGTCGAAGAAGGGAAAATGGATGGTGTTCAGATTCTTGAGCGTTTCTATGAGAACTTTGAAAAGCGCTTAGAAGTGGCAGAGGAGCAGATGAAGGAAGTAGAGATCCAAGATGAGGTCTCAGATGAAGTTTGTGAAAAATGTGGAAGCGTCATGGTTTACAAATTTGGACGCTATGGAAAATTCCTTGCCTGCTCAGGTTTTCCTGACTGTCGCAATGCAAAGCCGATCGTGAAATCCACCGATGTGACCTGCCCAAAATGTGAACAGGGAGAGATTGTAGAACGAAAAAGCAAAAAACAACGGACGTTCTATGGTTGTGACCGGTATCCGGAATGTGATTTTGTTTCGTGGGATAAGCCCATTCCGCGACCTTGTCCTAAATGTGGGAAAATGCTCGTGGAAAAACGGCGCAAAAAAGGAACATTGATTCAATGTACGGCTTGTGATTTCGAAGAGGAGAAAAATTGATTGAGGAGAGATCGTCGTGATGAAGCCGGTAACAGTGATTGGAGCGGGACTTGCTGGGAGTGAGGCTGCCTGGCAACTAGTAAAGCAAGGGGTACCAGTGCGGCTGGTGGAAATGCGGCCGAAAAAGCAAACACCCGCCCACCATACACCCCACTATGCGGAGTTGGTATGTACGAACTCGCTCCGTTCCAATGATTGGGGCCATGCAGTAGGGATTTTAAAGGAAGAAATGCGGAGGATGGATTCGTTGATCCTTGATTGCGCGGATCGTCATGCGGTTCCCGCAGGTGGAGCCCTAGCCGTTGACCGGGAGGGTTTCTCAGGCTCTGTGACCGACCGATTACAAAATCATCCTTTGGTAGAGGTTGTGGAAGGGGAATTGACGGATATTCCTGATGGAATCACCGTTGTGGCCACAGGGCCACTTACCTCGGAAGCACTTTCTGAAAAAATTAGTCAGCTAACGGGAGAGGAACACCTCTACTTTTATGATGCGGCTGCCCCCATTATCGAGAAGGATTCAATTGATATGGAGAAAGCGTTTGTCGCATCCCGGTATGATAAAGGGGAAGCAGCTTATATCAACTGTCCGATGAATAATGAAGAGTTTGATCGTTTTTACGAGGCACTGATTACAGCCGAGACGACCCCACTGAAGACATTTGAGAAAGAAGTTTATTTTGAAGGATGTATGCCGATTGAAGTCATGGCGAAAAGAGGGAAAGAGACGATTCTCTATGGACCCATGAAACCAGTAGGATTAGTTGATCCCCGAACGGGGAAACGGTCACGAGCGGTCGTTCAATTACGCCAAGATGATGGCGCAGGATCCTTATATAATCTAGTAGGCTTTCAAACCCATTTGAAATGGGGAGAGCAAAAGCGGATTCTCCGTATGATTCCAGGTCTTGAGAATGCGGAAATTGTCCGATATGGTGTGATGCATCGGAATACCTTTATCAATTCACCTCGGGCACTTTATCCTACCTATCAATTTAAAAATCGCTCGAATCTCTTTTTTGCTGGGCAGATGACCGGTGTAGAGGGGTATGTTGAATCTGCTGCAGCGGGTCTAATCGCGGGAATAAATGCAGCAAGGTATGCACAAGGAAAAGAGTTACTGATCTTACCGCCAGAAACGGCGCTAGGGAGTCTGGCTCGCTATATTACAACCGCAAACCCTGAAAATTTTCAACCGATGAATGCAAACTTTGGATTATTTCCTCCATTGCCACAGAAGGTTCGTGAGAAACGCGAACGCAATCGTCAATATGGAGAGCGAGCGTTACAAGCGATTGACCAATTTGCGCAGGAATCAAGCGCTACAGTGGGTTAAGTAGAAGGAATTCGGCTTTTATGGGCCGGATTCTTCTTTTGGACAAACTTTCAGAATATTATGTTATATAGGCACAATTTTCCTTGCCGGGTGACACTTTATATGGTACGATGAGGTAGAGTTTGGCAGAGAATTCCCGTAATGAGCTACATAGGTATTGTTTGGGAGGAAATTTGGAACAGCTGTGGCGCTTTAATTGTCTCGCTGTTTTTTTCTTCTGGAAAAAGGGTATAAAGTTGTTGTTATATCTTGTATTTAGAAGCGGAGCGAGGAGGATACGGTTTGGAAACCTTTCACGCAACCACGATCTTTGCTGTTCAAAAAAATGGATCCGGTGCGATTGCTGGCGATGGCCAGGTTACCTTTGGAAATCAAGTGGTTATGAAACATACCGCAAAAAAAGTTCGTCGTCTCTACCGGGGACAGGTGGTAGCCGGTTTTGCAGGCTCAGTTGCGGACGCCGTGACATTGTTTGAAAAGTTTGAAGGTAAGTTAGAAGAATTTCATGGGAACTTACCCCGGGCTGCTGTTGAATTAGCAAAGGAATGGCGTGCTGATAAAGTTCTGCGAAAATTAGAAGCGATGTTAATTGTAATGGATAAAAGTGATTTGTTGCTGATCTCGGGTGGTGGCGAAGTAATTGAGCCAGATGATGGCATTTTGGCAATCGGTTCAGGAGGGAATTATGCCCTGGCTGCTGGTCGTGCCCTCGCTCGTCATGCAACCGATATGTCGGCAAGAGAAATTGCTGAATCTGCTTTGCGTGTGGCAGGGGAAATTTGCGTATTTACCAATGACCAATTGGTGGTAGAGGAGGTATAATGCGTGAACGGCAATCATGGAAAATCGACGAGTGAGTGGACGCCACGGAGAATTGTGGCGGAACTTGATAAATATATTGTGGGACAAGATACAGCCAAGCGGGCGGTTGCTGTTGCTTTACGCAATCGCTATCGGAGAACCTTACTCCCTGAGGAGTTACGGGAAGAAGTTGTACCGAAAAACATCTTAATGATCGGTCCTACTGGCGTAGGTAAAACCGAAATTGCTCGCCGTTTAGCCAAACTGGTGGGTGCTCCTTTTGTTAAAGTGGAGGCGACAAAATTTACCGAAGTTGGCTATGTAGGTAGAGATGTGGAATCGATGGTGCGAGACCTTGTGGAAACCGCGATTCGAATCATTAAAACAGAGAAGATTGAAGAAGTAAAAGAGCGAGCAGAAGAGTTAGCAGATGAACGGATTGTAGCGATCATGGTACCGGAAAAAAGCAGCTCCTCCGGGTTTAAAAATCCCTTGGAGATGTTTTTTAATCAGGGTGGGAATACCAATCGTGCAGAGGGACCGGAAGAAGCAGAAAAAAGCCGTCAGCTAGAGCAACGTCGTCGTCAAGTTAGCTTTCAATTAAAGAGCGGTCAGTTGGAAGACGAGACGGTAGAGATTGAGGTAGAGGATACCCTCCCGATGCTAGACATGTTCGGTGGCTCTGGAATGGAGCAGATGGGGATTAATATGCAGGAAATGTTAGGGCAACTCATGCCAAAGAAAACGAAAAAGCGTCGCCTATCGGTGAAGGAAGCACGAAAAGTCTTAACCCAAGAAGAAGGACAAAAGCTGATCGATATGGATCATGTGCAACAAGAGGCACTTCACCGGGTAGAAGATTCCGGGATCATATTTATTGATGAGGTTGATAAAATTTCGGGTAAAGATCAACGGGGTGGACCTGATGTATCCAGAGAAGGTGTCCAACGGGATATATTGCCCATCGTTGAAGGTTCGACCGTGATGACAAAATATGGCCCGGTAAAAACAGATCATGTGTTATTTATTGCGGCAGGGGCATTTCACACGGCGAAACCCTCGGATATGATTCCAGAGTTACAAGGGCGCTTTCCCATCCGAGTGGAATTAAATGATTTGACTGCTGAAGATTTTGTAAGGATTTTAACTGAACCAAAAGCCGCTCTCTTAAAGCAATATGCCGCTTTGCTTAAAACGGAAGATATTCATGTTACCTTCACCCCAGAAGGGATTAATGAGATTGCCCGTTTAGCCGCAGAGGTGAATCGAGGAACAGAGAATATTGGTGCACGGCGTCTTCATACGATGTTAGAACGCTTACTCGAAGAGCTTTCCTTCGAAGCGCCAGATATTACATTGGATGAAGTTCAGATCACACCCCAATATGTTCAAGAACGCCTGGCGAGTATTGTGGATGATCGAGACCTTTCGCAATACATTCTTTAAATGCATACTCACCCCCTCAACGATTGGTTGGGGGGCTACGTGTTGCTCGTTTATGAAAAATATGTCACTGCTGACTGGGAACTTACGTTGTTATAAATAGAACATACTCGATATAGAAGAGGGGTCAATGATGGATCTGTTGAGTAAAGCGCGGGAGATTAATCGTCTCCTGCAAAAAACTGCTGGACATGCTGTCAATTTTATGGAGATGGCAGAAGTGCTTCGTGATGTGATTGTTGCAAATATCTATGTGGTTAGCCGAAAAGGGAAAATTCTTGGGCATGGTCTTGTGCATGAAAATCATACTGATGATCTTCATCAAGCCATTTTAAAAGAAGGGCGTCTTCCAGAAGCATACAACCTGTTAATCAAGTCTGTCCAAGAACCCGTCACCAATATGGATGAGACCAGTGAGTACAGTTTTAATCATCATGTCCAGGGAAATGAACATGGATTTACAACCATTGTTCCGATTATCGGGGGTGGGGATCGTTTGGGCACCCTTCTTCTCACGCGATTTAATCAACCCTTTATTGATGATGATCTCATCCTTACAGAGTATGGAGCAACCGTTGTAGGGATGGAAATCTTGCAAATGAAGGCAGAAGAAGCAGAAGAAGAGGCACGTAGTCGCGCCGTGGTTCAATTGGCTGTTGACTCCCTTTCATATAGTGAGCTAGAGGCGATGGAACATATCTTCAGTGAATTAGAAGGAAAAGAAGGAATCCTTGTCGCCAGTAAAATAGCAGATCGTGCGGGTATTACTCGTTCGGTGATTGTCAACGCACTTCGGAAATTGGAGAGTGCCGGTGTGATTGATTCGCGTTCCCTGGGGATGAAAGGAACGCATATCAAGGTTTTAAATGAAAAATTCCTTCCTGCCCTTGAAAAGTTAACCTCGTCTTGAGAATCAAACTTGCGGGGGTAGGGGTCTTGTGGTATATTTATTAGCGGTGTGAACACACACGTTAGTGGAGGAGTTGGATGTGTGCCGATGGATCGGTGTCCAGTTCTGTAGAAGCTAGCGGAGGTAAAACAAAAGGGAGGAAACACCACTATGGCAGTCGTTTCTATGAAACAGCTTTTAGAAGCGGGCGTCCACTTTGGACATCAAACCCGTCGTTGGAATCCGAAGATGTCAAAATACATCTTCACCGAGCGGAATGGAATCTACATCATTGACCTACAAAAAACGGTTAAAATGATGGAGGATACTTACAACTATGTACGCGACCTTGCAGCAAAAGGTGGCAACATCTTGTTTGTAGGGACTAAAAAACAAGCACAAGATGCAGTGAAAGAAGAAGCTGCACGTTCTGATATGTTTTATGTCAACCACCGTTGGTTGGGTGGGACCTTGACTAACTTCCAGACGATTCGCAAGCGGATTACACGCCTGCATCAATTGGAAGCGATGGAAGAGGATGGCACCTTCGAAGTACTTCCAAAGAAAGAAGTTGTGATGCTTAAGAAAGAACAATCTCGTCTTGAGAAGTTCCTTGGCGGAATTAAGCATATGAAACAGCTTCCCGACGCCGTTTTCATCATTGACCCACGGAAAGAGCGGATCGCTGTGGCAGAAGCTCGGAAGCTTGGGATTCCGATCATCGCCATCGTGGATACCAACTGTGATCCTGATGAAATCGACCACATCATCCCCGGTAACGATGACGCCATTCGTGCGGTACGTCTATTCACTTCGAAAATGGCGGATGCCGTATTGGAAGGGAAACAGGGAGAACAAAACGCGTCCTGATTAAACACGCGGAAGGGGGTGGCCACGAATAGCGTGACCACCCTTTTTTAACGGAATGAACTGGTTTGCTTATCTTCAGGTATTTTTGGTTGCCTGAGGATGAGCAGACACAATCATACTTAATTAGTTAAAAGGAGGCACCCCCTCATGGCAATCACTGCTGCTCAAGTGAAAGAACTGCGCGAAAAAACTGGTGCAGGCATGATGGACTGCAAAAAAGTACTAACTGAAGTTGATGGCAATATGGAAAAAGCAATGGAGTTGCTACGTGAAAAAGGATTGGCTAAAGCGGATAAAAAAGCGGATCGGGTAGCGGCTGAAGGTATTGTAGAATCCTATATCCATGCAGGTGGACGCATTGGAGTATTGGTTGAAGTGAACTGTGAGACTGATTTCGTAGCAAAAACCGAAGGTTTTCAAGCCTTTGTAAAAGATGTTGCTATGCAAATTGCAGCAATGGGTCCCAAATATGTTCGCCGTGAAGAAGTGTCTGAAGAAGAAGTGGAAAAAGAGCGTGAAATTCTTAAAGCACAAGCATTGCAAGAAGGAAAACCTGCACATATCGTTGATAAAATGGTGGAAGGTCGCCTTGATAAATTCTATGAGCGTATCTGCCTCCTCGATCAAACTTTCATCAAAGATGGTGACAAAAAGATTGGCGAAATGGTGAAAGAACAGATTGCTAAGATTGGTGAAAATGTCTCCATCCGCCGTTTTGCTCGTTTTGAACTAGGTGAGGGGATCGAAAAGAAGGAAGACGATTTTGTTTCCGAAGTAATGTCCCAAGTGAAGAAGTAATTGGTCATAATTAATAGGGAACACGTTGTGTTCCCTTTTTTTGCAGGTAAGTATGAAAGGAAACCCCCCCACCTTGTCGAATGGACATAGGGGCCGGAAACGGAGGGAACAGGATGCAAGGGCCGATGTATAAGCGCATTGTATTAAAGTTAAGTGGGGAAGCCCTCGCTGGTGAACAGGGCTATGGGATTGATCCCAATGTAGTTTCCTCAATCTCTCGCCAACTAAAAGAAGTTGTCCAATTAGGGGTAGAAGTTGCGATTGTTGTGGGTGGAGGAAACATCTGGCGTGGATTGTCCGGCAGTGCAAAGGGAATGGATCGTGCAACGGCGGATTACATGGGGATGCTTGCTACAGTTATGAACTCACTGGCTTTACAAGATGCACTCGAGCATATTGAAGTTGCGACAAGGGTTCAAACGTCGATTGAAATGAGACAAGTAGCAGAACCCTATATTCGTCGTCGAGCCATTCGCCACCTAGAAAAGGGACGTGTGGTCATCTTCGCTTCTGGTACGGGAAATCCTTATTTTTCAACGGATACCACGGCTGCGTTGCGGGCGGCAGAGGTAGAAGCAGAGGTTATTCTGATGGGGAAAAACAAGGTGGACGGTGTTTATTCAGCCGACCCGAGTCATGACCCCAATGCGGTTAAATATGATTCACTGACGTATTTGGATGTCTTAAATCAAGGGCTAGGTGTAATGGACTCTACAGCATCGACCCTTTGTATGGATAATGATATTCCGTTAATTGTGTTTAGCATCGATGGCGAAGCAAATATTCGTCGCGTCATTATGGGTGAGCAAATCGGAACTGTGGTTAGGGGGAATGAGTAATGTTGGATGTTGTAAAAAAAGATCAAACTGATCGGATGGAAAAATCCATTCAGACGCTCAAGAGGGATTTAGCAACTTTGCGTGCAGGACGAGCTACCCCTGCATTGTTGGACAAAGTGACGGTTGAGTATTATGGAAGTGAAATGCCTATTAACCAAACGGCGAACATTTCTACGCCAGAACCTCGATTGTTGTTAATCCAACCCTGGGATAAATCTTCTTTAAGTGAGATTGAACGGGCGATTCTTAAATCGGACTTAGGATTAACCCCGAGTAATGATGGGAATGTCATACGGATTGCCATCCCTGCATTGACAGAGCAACGACGTGCAGAGTTGGTGAAGGTGGCGAAGAAAACGGGTGAAGAAGCAAAGGTCGCCATTCGTAACATTCGTCGAGATGGGAATGATGAAGTAAAGAAGCTTGAAAAAAGCGGTGACATCTCAGAAGATGATGCGCGACGTGGCCAAGAAGAAATTCAAAAGCTTACGGATCGTTTTATTAAAGAGGCGGATCAAGTGGTAGAAGCCAAAGAAAAAGAGATCATGGAAGTTTAATTATAACAGGGAATCCCCCTTCTAATCGAAGGGGTTTTCCTTTATATAGCGCACAATTTGATACGAGATGCAGTGGTGAAGTGGCATTCAAAGTGAAAATATTGCATACTAGAGATAGCTTGTAAGCATAGCCTTCATCCAAAGAGATGCACATACTTCTAACCCAATCCGATTGCTGTATGGGGATAGGACAGCGGAGGAATGACAATGATTGAACGATTGAAAAACTGGTTAGTTGGTTACCAAAAAGAAGAAACCCAAAAACCAGGTGATGAGGAACGGATGGAAGTGCTAAAAAAAGGACCGATGCCTCGTCACGTTGCAATGATTATGGATGGAAATGGACGTTGGGCGCAAAAACGGGGATTGCCACGAATTGCAGGTCATCGAGCAGGAATGAAGACGGTGCGCCACATTACTCGTGTAGCGGATGATTTGGGCATTGAAGCGCTTACACTCTACTCGTTTTCAACAGAAAACTGGAAGCGCCCCAAAGATGAAGTGAATTACTTGATGGGACTTCCTGAGGAATTTCTTCGTACAGATTTGGATGAATTAGTGCGTCGCAATATTCGAGTCGGTATGGTGGGGCGTGAGGATGAGCTTCCTGATCACACAAAGCGTGCGATCGAGGGTTTTAAAGAAGGGACAAAGGACAATACAGGGATGATCCTATCCTTTGCACTTAACTATGGCGCACGTTCCGAACTGATTCATGCCACCCAGCGGATTATTGAAGATGTTCAGTCAGGGAAGATGGACAAGGAAGGCGTGAGTGAAGCGCTTTTTGACCAATATTTATACACGGCGAATCTACCTGATCCAGATTTAATGATTCGGACAAGCGGAGAAGTTCGAATCTCTAACTTTATGTTATGGCAATTAGCTTATAGTGAATTGTGGTTTACAGATGAACTGTGGCCCGATTTTTCCCGAGAGCTGTTTTACCAGGCCATCGATGACTTTCAACGTCGTTCTCGCCGTTATGGGGCGGTGTGACGAGAACAGGTGAGGTGCGGATGAGACAACGAATTATAACGGGGGTGTTAGGAGGAGCAGGATTCTTTTTTTTCCTGTGGCTAGGGGGATGGTGGTACACAGGTTTAATCATCGCCCTCGCATTCATCAGCTACAATGAATACTGTCAAATGAAAAAAATCCAGCTCTCCAGCCCACAGGGATTAATAGGCCTTTTGTTAATCGGCTTAATTCTTGGAGCCAATTTCGTAGAAAACGGTTGGATAGGCAAAGGGCTATTCTTGCAATCGCCAGATAATATCCTAGCGGGAATGATTTTACTACTTCTATTGACGGTAGTTAGTCGGAACCGTGTTCAGGTGGAGGAAATTGCCTATCTATTGTTGGGGTCTTTATACATAGGTTATGGATTTTCATATATGATTCAAGCGAGGATGATCCCTGAAGGATTAAGTTGGTCCTTATTAGTAATCGTAATTACCTTCGCTAACGATAGTGGTGCTTACTTTATCGGGAGAAAATGGGGTAGTGCGAAATTATGGCCATCCATTAGTCCAAACAAAACCGTCGAAGGGGCCCTTGGCGGTGTGTTCTGTTCTCTCCTTGTAAGTGGGATTTTTGTTTGGATACGTCCCGAACTCGGGGGGCTTCTTTGGGCATTGGCGATGGGGTTGCTTGTAAGCATCGTGGGCCAAATGGGCGATCTCGTGGAATCAGCGATGAAAAGGGCGACGGGTACAAAGGATTCTGGAACCATTTTGCCTGGTCATGGCGGGCTATTGGATCGATTTGATAGCTTATTGTTGATCTTTCCAATCTTACATTTGCTTCACTTTTTATAGAAGATAGAGCATGGCTGGATAAGGGGGACATCCAAATGAAGCGGATTACGATTTTAGGCTCTACCGGTTCGATCGGGATTAGCACATTGGAAGTGATCAGACAGCATCCGAGTCGATTTAAAGTGGAGGGAATGGCTGCTGGGAAAAATGTAGAAGAGATGATCCGGCAGGCAGAAGAGTTCCGACCACGCATGATCTCAATGGAAGAGGAGACAGCAGCGGAGGCTGTTCGTAAAGGGGTATCCTACCCTGTTGAAGTGGTATGGGGAAGTGAGGGGTTACTTTCATTAGCAACGTTACCAGAGGCAGATTATGTGGTATCAGCAATCGTAGGCAGCCGAGGACTTCCACCTACGTTAGCTGCGATTCATGCAGGCAAAACCATTGGTTTAGCGAATAAGGAGTCGTTAGTGATGGGTGGGGCGTTGGTGATGGAAGCGGCTCGTGAACATGGGGTATCCATTTTGCCAATCGATAGTGAACACTCTGCTTTATTCCAGTCCATGAATGGAGAACCACGGGAGCGCATTCGTCGTATTCTTGTGACAGCTTCAGGTGGTTCCTTTCGGGACTGGCCACGGGAGCGTTTAGCAACAGCGACGAAGGAGCAAGCACTTAAGCACCCCAATTGGTCCATGGGAGCAAAAGTAACGATTGATTCAGCAACATTAATGAATAAAGGGCTTGAAGTTATTGAGGCTCGATGGTTATTTGATCTTCCCTATGATCAAATTGATGTGTTAATTCATCCTGAAAGTATTATTCATTCCCTTGTGGAGTATGAGGATGGAGCCATTATGGCACAACTGGGAACACCCGATATGAAGGTGCCCATTCAGTACGCTCTTTCTTATCCAGAGAGACTTCCATTAAAGGGAGAACCTTTAGACCTAGTCGCGATTGGAAAGCTTCATTTTCGAGCACCTGATTTTGATCGCTTTCCCTGTTTAAAGTTAGCCTATACTTGTGGACGTCAAGGCGGTACATTGCCTACAGTGATGAATGCTGCTAATGAAATTGCAGTTGAACATTTTCTTGCAGGAAAACTTACCTTCCTAGGAATTGAAGAGGTTCTTGAAGAAGTGTTATCCCGTCACACCTCGGTTCAACAACCTACCCTCGACGATCTCTTTGAGGCGGATCGATGGGCACGGGACATGGCACGAAAATGCGGCGCGCGAGTAGGTACATCCTTCTCGTGATCAACCAAGGCGGTGATGGAACGTGCAGACGATAATCTCCTTCATTTTGGTTTTGAGTGTATTGGTGTTTATTCATGAATTAGGTCATTTCTTGTTTGCTAAACGGGCAGGTATCCTCGTGCGAGAATTTGCAATTGGTTTTGGTCCAAAGTTGATTTCCGTCTTTCGTGGAGAAACCCTATATTCGATTCGAATTCTGCCATTGGGTGGGTTTGTTCGGATGGCAGGGGAAGACCCAGAGGTTGTCGATCTGAAGACCGGTTCCTCCTTAATTTTGGATCGGGATCAACAGGGTCGTGTTGTACGGATTCGTGCACCAAAGCCCACAGCTGGTGAAGAAGGGATGATGGATGCAACGGCCCGTGAGTACGGGGATATGGAAGGGTTAGCAAACAGTAGCCTACCTAAGCATCTGCCACCAGCTAAAGATACCGTGGGCGGTAAATTACTTGAAGCCGATCTGGAAAAAGATCTTTTCATTCGTCTTGAAGGTGAAGAGGGAAAAGAAATAAGGTACTCCCTTCATCCTCAAGCGGTCATTCAATATGACGAAAAGAACGTAACGCAAATTGCACCTTTGGATCGACAATTTTCTTCCAAAAGTGTACTCGATAAAGCACTAACCATCATTGCAGGTCCGGCTTTTAATTTTATTTTGACAATGATTGTTCTGGCAGGGTTGGTTTACACGACGGGACTAAATACGAAGGTGTCCATTCAGAATACGGTTCCTGGATCCCCTGCAGAAAAAGCGGGAATTAAAGCCGGTGACATCGTGCGTGAAGTGAAGGGTAAAACCATCACAAGTACTGGGGATATTCGGATTCCACTGCAAGAAGCGGGTGGTAAACCGCTGACGATGGTACTTGAACGGGCGAATCAAAAGTATACAACAACGGTAGAACCCGAGAAAAAAGGCGACCAATATTTGATTGGAATTCAAATGAAACAAGAAACCCGCGAGGCTACCCTATCGGAAGCTGCCGTGGAAGGGGTTAAAAATACTTGGGATTTGACCGTTGTTCTCTTTGATGGGTTTGGCAAGTTAATAACGGGTGAAGTGGGTGTGAAGAATCTAGCAGGCCCTGTGGGGATCGCCAGTATCACGGGTCAGGCGGCAGAAGCAGGTTGGGTATCTCTAATTCACTTAACAGCGTTATTAAGCTTAAATCTGGGAATTTTAAACATCTTGCCATTTCCTGCGCTGGATGGGAGTCGTTTGGTGTTTATTCTGCTCGAAGGATTACGTGGAAAACCCATCGATCCTAATAAAGAGAGCATGGTTCATTTTGTTGGTTTTGCTTTATTGATGGTATTGATGTTATTTGTGACATACAACGACATCCTGAGAATTTTCTTTAAAAGCTAAGTAAGGGCAGAAGAGGAGAGGCAGAAGATGAGACAACAGAAGATGCTAATTCCGACCCTCCGCAATGTGGGCGAAGAAGCGCAGATGGCAAGTCATCGGTGGATGTTACGAGCCGGAATGATTCGGCAAATGGCAGCAGGGGTGTACAGTTATCTACCGTTAGCTTATCGTAGTTTGCGAAAGGTCGAGCAAATCGTACGCGAAGAAATGGATCGTATTGGTGCCCAGGAATTGTTGTTACCAGCGCTTACGACAGCGGAACTATGGCAAGAAACGGGACGTTGGGATACTTACGGGGCAGAGTTGGTAAAACTCCATGATCGACATGAACGTGAATTTCTTCTGGGTCCTACCCACGAAGAAGTGATTACGCATCTGGTACGCAATGAAGTCAATTCCTATAAAAAGTTACCGATTGCTCTGTATCAAATCCAGACAAAATTTCGTGATGAGCGACGCCCGCGTTCCGGTTTGCTTCGGGGACGGGAATTCTTGATGAAGGACGCTTATTCCTTTCATGGGGACCATGAAACATTGGATGCCACTTATCAAGACATGTACAATGCCTACCAACGAATCTTTACTCGCCTTGGACTCGATTTTAGAGCGGTTGAGGCGGATTCTGGTGCAATGGGCGGTTCGGAAAACCATGAGTTTATGGTTCTTTCCGAGTCTGGTGAAGATACGCTTGTCATGTGTAATGCTTGTGATTATGCTGCGAATTTAGAAACGGCTTACGTTGGGGAGAAACAGGAACAAACGATCGACCGCAAAGAAGTTCCCCCGATGGAGAAGGTGGCGACACCCGGTGCTTCATCCATTCAGGCAGTGAGTCAATTTCTTGATAAACAACCGACTGAATTGGTGAAGAGCCTTCTGTTTATAGCGGATGAACAGCCCGTATTGGTTTTGCTCCGTGGAGATCATGAAGCCAATGAAGTCAAGGTGAAACAAGTGATGGAAGCACGTCATTGTGAGTTGGCGGATGATGAAACCGTTCAACGCGTAACCGGTGCACCCATTGGATTTGTTGGACCCGTTGGATTAGGGGACGAGGTGACCATCCTAGCAGATCACGGTGTGAAGCGCCTACAAGATCCAGTGCTTGGCGCCAATGAAAAGGATGCTCACTTTATACATGCATTGCCTGAACGAGATTTCCGAGTGGATCGCTACGGGGATCTCCGGACGGTTGTGGAAGGAGATGCTTGCCCCCGGTGTGATGGAACCTTCCGTTTTGCGCGTGGAATTGAAGTCGGGCATGTTTTCAAATTAGGAACGCGGTATAGCGATGACATGGGAGCGACATTCCTCAATCCGCAAGGAAAAGAAGAATCCCTGATCATGGGTTGCTATGGAATTGGGATTTCCCGGGTACTTGCGGCGATTGTTGAGCAACAACATGATGAACATGGAATCATCTGGCCATCAGCAGTTGCCCCCTTCCAGGTGCATCTGATTGCGGTCAATGTGAAGGATGAAGCACAGGTGAAATTAGCCGACTCCCTCTATGAAAAATTGACGGGCATGGGAATTCAGGTTCTTTATGATGACCGTCCGGATCGGGCGGGAGCAAAATTTAAAGATGCAGATCTGATCGGAATTCCTCTACGCGTCATCGTTGGGAAAAAAGCTGCGGAAGGTACGATTGAATATAAGTTGCGTCGAACAGGTGAGAGTGGCGAGTTAAATAGTGATGAGCTTACTTCCCAATTGACAAAACTTATAAAACAGGCAGACGCTGCCCTTTCTTAACGGATAGTCATTTGAATCACAATCATCGATTGTGATTCTTTCTTTTTAATCGGTGCTTGAGTCCAAGACCAGGGTAGAGTATCATGGGGGTGTCCCTATAAGGGGCTGACCGACCTGTTGCCTTTCCCGATTTTGGTTTGATGAGGGAGAATGAGAACGTTGTTTAAAAAGTGGGCAGATCATTGGAAAAAATATTTTAATCGAAATGAACGTCACGGAACTTCCCGACACCATGAGGAACCTGAGGCTGAAGCAAGCTGTATTCGTGAATGGAAGCGGATGGCGGAGGACTATATAATAAAGGAACCGGATATTACTGTTTATAAGGGTGAAGAGATGGAGCTTGTTCTGAGAGAAGAGGGATTTGTCATTCGTCCTCAGGAAAAAATACACCAATCCGATGTGTGGAAAAAACACAGTACCCACTGGCGCAACTTCTGGTTATATGATAATGAACGAGAAATTGAATTTGCTCTTATTGAAGACATTAAATTAAACTGGAATCGTGAACATCCAAGTGGCTCCTTGGAGATTCGTTATCGTGCTGGGCAAGATGAACTCCTTCCCTATGCTGGCGATGGGGGGAGCATTTCCTTTCAATCATGGCCGCAGTTTTTTGCATTACAAGAGGCACGAGATGAACTTGAAAGGCGTACAGGTCGGCACCAATCATAGCAGGTCATTGATAATGGAGTTGAATGACTGATTCACTAAGAAGTTCAGAGGGATAAGAAACGGCTGTCAGGAGGACAGTCGTTTCTTTTTGCGTAAGATAAAGATCGGGTATTGCAACACGTGTAAGAGAAAGTTATGATATACTTTCCATGCGAGTAGAACCCGATCACGTGCGGAGACTTCTGGAAGATCGGAGATTGAATAGGGGGAGCGTCTATGCCAACACCGAGTATGGAAGATTATTTAGAGAATATATATCAGCTGATTGATCAAAAAGGGTATGCAAGGGTTTCTGATATTGCTGAGGCATTGGCAGTCCATCCCTCTTCAGTGACAAAAATGGTGCAAAAGCTAGACCAATCAAAATATCTAGTCTATGAAAAATACCGGGGGCTTGTTCTTACTCCCAAGGGAAAAAAGATCGGTAAACGTTTAGTGGATCGGCATCGTTTATTAGAGGAATTTTTACGAATTATTGGTGTGGAGGAAAGTTTAATTTATAACGATGTAGAAGGAATAGAACACCATCTCTCCTGGGATTCTATCACCAGTATTGAAGTGTTAGTGGAGTATTTTCAAAAAAATCCTGAACGAATTAAAGAACTTCAGCAGATGAAAGAGGAAGATGAACAGGAAACAGAAGATAATACACTCTGAGGGGCCGCGTCCCATGCGGTTTCTCAGGTTTTTTTTTCTTTTTATCAGCATACACATATTTTAAGCAGGTAGGAGATTTTGATTTGGGAACATGGAGGTGGGAAAGTGCAGGCAGATGCAGTATTAGAAGGTGGTGGCATTAAGGCCTTTGGATTAGTGGGTGCACTGAGTGTAGCCGAGGAGAAGGGGTATCGTTGGAAGCGACTGGCAGGTTCATCTGCAGGGGCCATTGTTGCATCCTTATTAGCTGCAGGGTATCGTGCGGAAGAGTTATACCAAATGATAACGGATCACCCTTTCACCTCGTTTATACCGACTTCTTGGTATCATCGTATTCCCTTAATTGGCCCCTATGGAGGTGCAAGTGTTCGATTATGGATGAAAAAAGGGTTATACTCTGGGGATCCTTTGGAGGATTGGGTAGGTGAAATGCTCGCCAAGAAAGGAATTTACACCTTTGCGGATTTAAAAGAGAAGGAATTGACGATTATAGCCTCTGACATTAGTCGTGGGAGTCTATTAGTCCTTCCCAAAGACCTTAAGGATTATGGTTGCCGTCCTGAAAAGTTTTTCGTTGCCAAGGCTGTCAGAATGAGTTGTTCGATTCCTTTATTCTTTGATCCTGTAAAGATACAACATCAGTCATCGCGTAAAATGTGCTATATCGTGGATGGGGGTGTTTTAAGCAATTTTCCAGTATGGTTGTTTGATCAGGATCAACCGAGATGGCCGACCTTTGGTTTTCGTTTTCTTTCTGAAACCGTAGAGAATGCTCCACGCACGATTGGTAATCCCATTTCACTAGTAAGTGCCATGTTTCATACGATGCTGGATGCCCACGATAATCGTCATATTAAAGAGCAAGATAAAATACGAACCATTCAGGTACCTGCATTAGGAGTAAAATTAACGGATTTTGATTTGGATCGTGGAAAGAGAGAATCGTTATATAATGCCGGAGTCGAGGCGGCAAAAAACTTCTTTCGTGATTGGAGTTTTAGTCAATATCTCGCAAGTCGAGGGTGCGATAGCTCGGGGAGTGTTGTGGTACGAATGAATACAGTTCGATCGGGGTGAATGAAAATGGTTTCGGGTAGAGATACATCATCCTACCGGCTTCTATCCAAAGGGGTAGAAAAAAAGTTACCTGTATCGATTATCGAATGGGTCAATTCTTCTAAAAAGGAACGAGGCGTTCATGTGACAGACCATGAAGGGATTCATTTTTTATTGATTGCAACGGGTTTAAAGCCGAACCCTGGTCATCGCCTCGTTGTTGAACAGATGAAGGAAAATACGCTTTATATTCGTGAAGTCCCTCCAGCAGAAGGATCGATGGCTCCTCAAGTGGTTACCTATCCGTACCTCTTACTCAAGGGGAAAGGGAATCCTCCACAGGTGCTTGATTCGATCACAGGTAAACAGTTAATCATTGCTGATCCATAACAAAAACCCAGTGACTACTGGGTTTTTGTATTTCGCGAGGGGTTGCGCAATTTTGTATTTTTTTTATTGCCTTGTATGACTCGAAAGGAGCGCTGTCTTTTATTGTATTTCTTTTTCGATGAGGCTTTCGCAGTCAAATTGGTGATGTTTTGAGCAGAACCCCGAAATGGGACTACACGGTTACGGCGAGAATCATTGAGTCTCAGTAGCCAACGCGGCGGGAATTTGTACAGATATGCGAGTACTCCGACCAGGGTAAGAATTCCAATCACCCAGAATGGACGAGTGATAAGAATTCGTGCTAGACCGACAGCCATCAGCACAAACAACACCGAGTATCCGATCTTCTGTTTGGGACTCAAGTGCATACTATCTCCCTCGTTTCGTAATCGTCCCCTACATTAGCCGGAATGGGCCAGGGATGAACTGGTATTCTCTACCGTTGAGACTTCCCGCGTGTCTAATGCATGCATTCGATTGAAGGCTGCAATTGCTACTTCCACTTGTTCATCCATTGGTTGTCGAGTGGTTAATTTTTGTAGCCATAGCCCAGGATAACCAAGATAAGTGAGTACTGGGATATCACGAAGTGCATTCGTTAAACGGAGTAATTCATAGGAAAGTCCAATGACAATGGGTAATAGTATCAAGCGTGTACCAATACGATCCCAAACATTGTCATATTGAAAGAAGGAATAAAGAACGACGCCAGTGATCACCGTCAAAATGATAAAGCTACTCCCACACCGATAGTGAAGAGGGGATTGTTTTTGAACATTTTCTACAGTCAATTCTTCCCCAGATTCATATGCGTTAATCACTTTGTGTTCGGCGCCATGGTATTGAAATAACCGTTTAATCAAAGGAGTTTGTGCAATAACAAAAAGGTAGGTGAGTAAAAGGAGTGTCTTTATCCCTCCTTCAATTAAGTTTTGTAAAATCATGTTCGTGACAATGCCATCAAAGAAAAAGCTTGCGAGAAAAGCAGGTAAGGCTGTAAAAATCATTTTCCCAAAAATGAGAGAGAGGACACCCACTGTCGCCACACCCAGGATCGTTTGCAATTTACTCAGCTGTTTTTCCTTTTGTAAATCTTCTTCCCCTGGCTCAAGGTCATAGCGGTCTGTGGCAAATTGCAGGTGTTTTGAACCTGAAGCACTTGCTTGTAATAAAGCAACTACACCACGGATAATGGGTATTCGTTTAAGCCATTGGATTAAAGGAGAAGGTGTTGGTGGGATGACTTCATAGGTTTCAATTTCTCCATTTTTGCGCCGAACAGCCGTTACTTGGGATCGTTTTCCACCAAACATGACCCCTTCTACCACGGCTTGCCCGCCGTAGGCAACTGGTTGATCTGACATGTGTTTCGTCCACCGCCTCTATAGCTAGGTTGGTTATAGGTTGGGAGTGTGTTTTGATGTTGGATTGTTTTTGCGTGAAAGAGTGATGTTCTTCTTTCTCATAAGCATGAGAAGGTAGGGTAGATACTGTTAAGATGTGGTACTTTCCATTGTAGCATATTTCATCCTTTGAGGGATATCCGTTCCTTATTGGAAAACCCTTTTATTCCCAAAAGACAAGCAGTTACTTCCCTTTCAACAGTGGATTTTTCAGTGATTCAATCGATGCCATTAGAGTGACAGATGGAGGTTTTGTGATACAATAACGAAGGATGAAGGGGGGGCGAGCCTTGCCGAACATCTTAGTCATTCATGGACCCAACCTCAATCGGTTAGGAAAACGTGAACCAGATGTTTATGGTAGTGGAACCTTAGCAGAGTTGAATGAACGCCTGAATCATGTTGGAATGGAATTGGGTGTGCATGTAGAGACCTTTCAGTCCAATCATGAAGGAAAACTAATCGATTGTATTCATGATGCTGAAGAGACGGTGGATGCTCTGGTTATTAATCCAGGGGCATTGACCCATTACAGTTATGCACTTCGTGATGCGTTGGCATCGGTGAATCTCCCCGCTATAGAAGTACATATCTCTAACATTCATCGTCGAGAATCTTTTCGACATCATTCCGTTACTGCTCCAGTAACCCGGGGTCAGATCGTGGGCTTGGGGTTTTATGGTTACGAATTGGCCATCCGAGCATTGCTGGAAATATTACAAGAAAAGTTATGAGATCGAGACAGGGGGAAGTGGATTGGAACAACGGCTCCAAAGACTGCGAGAACAAATGACAACCCTAGGGTTTGATGCCATGTTTGTATCGAATCCTGTTAGTCGTCTCTACTTATCTGGTTTTACTGGATCATCGGGATGGTTGCTGATTACCAGCGACTCGCAATTCTTGATATCTGACTTTCGATATGTGGGGCAAGCAATGGAAGAGTCAGCATCCTTTACGTTCATTCAACATGAAGGACAGCCCTTTCGCGACATGAAGGACATTTTACAGAAGACAACAGTGAAGGCGATCGCTTTTGAACAGGATCATCTGACTTATCAGCATTTTGTCCGTTTATCCGATGCCTTAGAAGGCTATGAACTTCGTCCCAAAAGCGGCTTGATTGAAAAATTGCGAGAAGTAAAAGATGAAAGTGAAATTGCCTTGATACGCAAAGCAGCGGCGATTGCCGATCATGCTTTTCTCTCCATTCTAGAGGAAATTGGTCCGGGTGTGTCTGAAAGCCACATCGATCTTCGATTGGAGATCCTCATGCGAGAACAGGGGGCAACTGCGTCCTCATTTGATACGATTGTAGCATCAGGGCCTCGCTCCGCTTTGCCCCATGGCCGGGCAAGTCAGCGTATCATCCAGAAAGGTGATCTCGTTACTCTGGATTTTGGGGCATTATATCAGGGCTATTGTTCCGATATGACCCGTACGATTATGATTGGTGAACCCAGTTCGATTCAGAAGGAAATTTACCACATTGTACTTGAAGCCGAACAAAAAGCAGTTGCTGCGATTCGACCTGGGATCACGGGTATTGAAGCCGATGCAGTCGCTCGGGATTGGATTAAAAAGCATGGGTACGGAGAACAGTTTGGTCATAGCACCGGACATGGAATTGGTTTAGAGGTGCATGAAGGCCCCAATCTTTCCATCCGGGGGGAGACGAAATTGGAGCCTGGGATGATTGTAACTGTGGAGCCTGGGATTTATTTACCCGATGTTGGTGGCGTTCGTATTGAAGATGATGTGTTGGTAACAAAAGAGGGATATGAAGTGTTGACCCCTAGTTCCAAGGAATTAATAATCATCCATTAAATGATGAATAATGGATATCAGGAGGAAAAATGATGATTTCAACCAATGAATTTCGTACAGGACTCACCATCGAATTTGATGGTGGGGTTTGGCAAGTCATGGAGTTTCAACATGTAAAGCCAGGGAAAGGCTCAGCATTTGTCCGATCCAAACTGCGTAATCTTCGTAATGGAGCCATTTCCGAGCGTACTTTCCGAGCTGGCGAGAAAATGAATCGGGCTCATGTAGAAAATCGCCAAATGCAGTTTTTGTATGAAGCTGGTGGTGAGTACACCTTTATGGATACGGAGAGTTATGATCAAGTGGCTTTACCCGCGGAACGCTTGGAACGAGAAGTTAAGTTTTTGAAAGAAAACATGAATGTGAACCTCGTGCTATATCAAGGGGAAACCCTGGGTGTTGAGCTCCCGAATACGGTTCAATTGGAAGTTGTGGAGACGGATCCCGGGATTCGCGGAGATACAGCAACCGGTGGAACGAAGCCAGCAAAAGTGGAAACCGGACTGGTTGTGCAAGTGCCTCTCTTTATTAATCAAGGGGATGTACTAAATATTGATACACGGAAAGAAGAATATCTCTCACGGGCATAATAAAAAAATGCGATCCAAGGGAAACCCTTGGATCGCATTTTTTTTAACGCCAAATCCACTCTAACAATTTGACAAGATAGGCTGTGATACCCGCAGCCATTAATGGACCAACAGGAATGCCTCGTAGAAATAGAATGCCGAAGATGGAGCCAATGACTAACCCAATAATCATTTGTGGATCCAACTTCAGCAGATCGAGCCCCTTTCCATTCATATAGGTCGCCAGTGCACCACCGATTAAGGCAAGAATGCCTGGTAACGTGGTAAATACAGAACCGATTTCTTTGAATGTGATTCGCCCCGAAGCAAAGGGTACCAGGACGGCAATGGTTAGAAAAAGGAGACCGGTTTCTAAGCCCCGTCGTTCAACCATTGGAAAAAAACGCTCCAGGTGCGTTAATTTAAGGATGAGAAGTAGACTGGCAGCCGTCGCAATAATGGGTGAACGACCAATCAATCCAATGATGATAAGCATGACGAGCACAAGATCGGGTCTCATATCTATCCCCTGTCCAACATCGTTTACTCCCACTTTATGATGGGACAAGGGAAATTAGTCGTGGTTGGAGGAAGGTAGGATGATTCGATCGGATTGCCATCTTGGTACGAGCGGATAGCGGTCCACTTGTAGGCAATCCAGCACATCTTGTTCTAATCCTCTGCTGATGAGACGGCGTCCGGATTGGCTCTGAGAGAGTACTTCACGTAGTTGGTGTTTTGACGATAGCCAACTATGAAGAAGCGCATAACTTAAGTCATCATATTGGATAGAAGGACTCATTTGATGGAGCTGATGAATCATTTTCCCTGCGGCGATCCCATCTTCCAAAGAGAACTGTCCACGGGTACCGGCACAAAGAAATAAAGTGTCTCGATGGAGATTAAAAATCGCATGGGCACAGGCTGTTGCATTTAGAAAACAACCGATGAGAATCTCCTCGGCTTTTGTTGCTTTTAATAATGATCGAGTTCCATTCGTGGTTGTCATGATAATTCCCTTGCCACGAACGCGATCACTTGTATATTCAGAAGGAGAGTTTCCTAAATCAAACCCTTCTAGAGTCTTTCCATAACGTTCCCCTCCAGTTAAAGCTCCTGTCTGGGAAAATTCTCTGGCTGCGGTGACAGTTTCTGCTGGACGGACCCATTTCGCACCTGTTGAAAAGGCGGTCACAATCGAGCTAGATGCTCGAAATACATCGATGATGACCACGGTCTTGTGAAGCAAGATGTTGCTATGGAGTTCATCAACACTTGGGAGTACGGATATCTTCATAAGACAGGGTCCTTTTTTAGCGAAGTCATAGTGGAAAGCGTATCCGAGCGAAGCCCTCTCCGTAAGGATTCCAATGAGAGAATATCCGGTACGGCGACATTTCCGATATTGACGTCGTTTCCTAGTAAATGAAGAAGTTCAATTTGTTGCGAGATTTGTGGGCATTCCCACCAGAGATAACGATGGTCGATAAAAGAGCACACTTGATGGACATAAGAGGTATCCATCATGCCACAATCATCATAGATCCCTACATCACAGCCTGACTCCCGCCCTTCAATGATGACAAATTCAGCGCCATGTTTACGATCTTGCTTAAAGAGGTGGGTGAGTTGATGGATAGGAGTGATGGAATGTTTCGCTTTTTTACCGATTTCAGTAATCACGCGTAGGGAGTGGGCTTGAGCTTCTTCAATCAACGTATAACGGTCACTTTCGGGAATGGAGACGGTCCCATCAGAAATTTCAACCCAATCAAAACCTAAACGTTTTAATGTATAAAAGTATTCCGAGGTTTTTCCTTGGGTATAGGCAACTTCAAAGAATGTGCCACCAGGGTAGAGGTAGGTATGATATTGGGATGCTATTTCAAT
This sequence comes from Marininema halotolerans, assembly GCF_900116235.1. Classification (GTDB taxonomy): domain Bacteria; phylum Bacillota; class Bacilli; order Thermoactinomycetales; family DSM-45169; genus Marininema; species Marininema halotolerans. The sequence goes on from NZ_FPAA01000003.1 coordinate 325,677, forward strand.
TTTTTTTTGTAATATTGGGACTGGGGTGATGCCCGTCGTACCAAATCCAAGCTTGATAAAATCCACATAGGCACTTGCCAATTGTAATAAATCCCTGAAAGCAGTCAGTCCGAGTCCTTTGTCGAGAACCATCGTGAGACCCGTCGTTGTTCGTGGTTTTGATTGTCGAGAATGTGTGGGATCGATCAGGGAAGCATTCCAAGAAATTTCCATGCAGGAATCCATACAGCGTTCCTCGCTTTCAATCACATCGCTGATGTATGGTATGCCATGGAGAAGAATGGGTGCCCATATGCCCAAGATTTCTTGAACCTCCCCCACCTACGCTAACGCTAAGAGGTGGGGGATTCTTGGAAACTCCCATCGACTGACAGGATACACTCCAAGCTTAGACCGTCGTCCCGACGGCAAGAATCTTTAATCCTTCTTGCAAAATGTTTTTGGATGCATTGATGTCTCGATCATGATGGGAGTGGCACGTAGGACATGTCCATTCTCGTAGGTTGAGGTTTTTTACGTCCTTATTGCGGTAGCCACAGGCTGAGCATAGCTGGCTGGATGGGAACTGTTTCCCTACTTTCACCACGTTTCGTCCGTGCCATCCTGCCTTGTAGGTGAGCATGGCGACGAACTCCGACCAGGATGCATCCGTGATCGATTTGGCTAACTTGTGATTCTTCACCATGTTCTTTACGGAAAGATCTTCGATGCAGATCGTTTGGTTTTCACGAATCAGCTTCGAGGACAGTTTATGTAGGAAGTCGAGACGCGCGTTTACGATCTTCTCATGGATACGGGCGACTTTGATGCGGGCTTTGTGCCAATTGGAACCGCCTTTAGTTCGACGGCTCATGATCCGTTGCGCGTGGGCTAGCTTCCTTTCGTACTGCCGGAAATACCGAGACGGTTTGACTTTCGTTCCATCGGTCAGAATCGCAAAGTCCTTTAACCCTAGGTCAATGCCTATGACTTTCTCCCTCGTTACGGGCACAACCGGACACGGGTGGACCTCGGACAACACCGA
>NZ_FPAA01000005.1 GCF_900116235.1 Marininema halotolerans
GCGCAAAGGATCATGAGCCGTCGAACTAAAGGCGGTTCCAATTGGCACAAAGCCCGCATCAAAGTCGCCCGTATCCATGAGAAGATCGTAAACGCGCGTCTCGACTTCCTACATAAACTGTCCTCGAAGCTGATTCGTGAAAACCAAACGATCTGCATCGAAGATCTTTCCGTAAAGAACATGGTGAAGAATCACAAGTTAGCCAAATCGATCACGGATGCATCCTGGTCGGAGTTCGTTGCCATGCTCACCTACAAGGCAGAATGGCACGGACGAAACGTCGTGAAAGTAGGGAAACAGTTCCCTTCCAGCCAGCTATGCTCAGCCTGTGGCTACCGCAATAAGGACGTAAAAAACCTCAACCTACGAGAATGGACATGTCCTACGTGCCACTCCCATCATGATCGAGACATCAATGCATCCAAAAACATTTTGCAAGAAGGACTAAAGATTCTTGCCGTTGGGACGACGGTCTAAGCTTGGAGTGTATCCTGTCAGTCGATGGGAGTTTCCAAGAATCCCCCACCTCTTAGCGTTAGCGTAGGTGGGGGAGGTTCAAATATTGATCATCGCTATCTACAGTGGTAATTATCCAGAAGTTAGAGAGGGTGATGTGGGAGCACAAGACCTGCGATTGGAGCGTACTCTCCACTCCAAATTCGTTATGGACGAGCAGGGGGAGTTTCCTTCAAGAAGCGAATTGAACGGTATCTTTGACACTAGTTGATCAGCCAGTTGTGGAGTCTCATATCGGGCAACTTAATATAATACTACAAATACAAATAAATATTCCCAATCGTTATGTTATCCGTTAGTATAGGGGTATCACGAATCACTGAAGGGTGGGATCCTGATGTTAGATTACTCCAACAATGAAATAGGTGTAATTTTAAGAAACATCAGAAAAAAGAAAGGATTGCGTTTAGAAGATGTGGCGGATGAAAATATATCCTCTGCAACTTTGAGTAATTTAGAACGGGGTATATCACAAGTAAAGATCGAGAAATTGAACTACGTTTTAGAAAAATATGGAATAAAATTAAAGGAGATCCCATCACTGATACGCGAAGAACAAATGTTGCTAGAAGACTTAAAACTGAAAATGCTCTCGATTGAATCATTACAACGAAAGGGTAAATATGATCAAGCGGATGAACTGTTGTCTTCGATTGAGGATGGGGATGATAAGCCTGTCGCAGCGGAGGTGAAATGGCTACGCGGAGTGAATGCCCTCTTCACTAAAAACTATCGAAAAGCGGAAAAGGAATTTACCCATGCCATTCGTATTGCCAGTCAGAATGAAATGGATACCTCCAATATCGAAGCATTTAGCTTCAGTGACTTAGGACTATGTAGCTACTACCAGAATGATCTCCAAGCGGCTCTGGACTATACGAATAGTGGTATTGATGCTTTCAATCCGCATGGGGAAAGAAAGTTTCTTAAGTATCTACTTCTTAGAAATAAAGCGACATTTTTAGAGCGGATGGGGAAGGTGATGGAAGGTTTAAAAGTCGTAGAAGAGGTGTGGGATGAAATCGATCAAATCGATCAATTGGAGACACGATCCTCATTCTACTGGCTGAAATCCGAGTTTCTAAGAAAAAGTGGCGCATTAGGTGATGCCCTTCAATGCGCGCAGGAAGGGATTCGATTCGCCGCGATCAACTCCCATCATGGTTTGTTTGATCTGTGGTCAGTATTAGGGAGCATTTATACCACAAGGGAAGAATGGGAAAAAGCAGAGAATTGTTTTCGAATCGCCATGGAAATTTCCTTGGAGCAAAGCAATCGATTTGTTCGTGCCAGTATTCAAATGGGACATCTCTACATAAAACAAAAGCAATGGACAAAAGCGGAGGCAACGCTTAGCAAGGCAGTTCAACAAGCCGAGAATTTTGAAATCGCTTACAAAGTCGATGGGCTTCTGGCATTAGGGGATCTATTTTTTCAACAACACAACAAATATGAAGCGATTACTTATTATCGCCAAGCAATTGAACTAGCCCATCGCTTTAACTATACAGAAAAAGAGTACAAAGGTTGGTATTGGTTGGCTGAATGCTATAAAGGGGATAATGAGGAGGAATTCCAATGTTGTACAGTAAATATGTTCAATGTACAACAAAAAATATACAGAGGGGCGGGTGAGGTCGTTGCGATCGATTAGCCTTTTTGTTGGGATGGTTATGATCATTTCCTTGACAGTGACTCCCATGATGATGGAGTCGCAGCCGCAATCTATTCAGCAATATATTCAATACGAGAAGTGTATTATCAGTGATCCAGGACATTAACACGCAAGCGGATCACGGATGTACTTCCAACATCACCATCACAAAGACAGCTGGCAGAGTCCCAACTGTCGTTGCACACAACAATGCACCTTTGACTGGTCGACGCCCCCAACTTAAGCGCAAGGTCTCTAACCTTTACGCTTAGATTAGGGGCGTTTGCTAATTGTAACTGGGCTTACAGGGGAATAATTGCTCTCATGCGGAGAGTCCCCAGATTCAAACTCGCCCACCTTGTGTCCCTCATTTGGGTCGATGACTTGAACCTTCCTGGCAGATGGGGTCTGACACAAGAAGGCGAGGGCCATGAGGAGATATTGCCATAACAAAGACAGCCGGGCGGCTACCCGACTGTCATGTACACAACGCTGGCTTCGGCCGGTCGTAGTTGGGAAATGAGACGCCCCCACCTAAGCGCTAGGCCGCTAACCTTTACGCTTAGACCGGGGGCGTTTGCTGTCTTTTCTGGCTTTTCGTTCTTCAACGAATCGCCAGATTTCTAACAAACCACGTAACAGGGTGAGGATCAACACGATCTTCTCCAGTATAGGCCGCACCCCCTTTCATGAAGGGAGTTACGACCGGCCCCCGGCCATCACTTGCGTTGGTAATTCCATTGTACCAGTCGTGAAGGGAATAAACTACCAAAATCGGAGGCTTGTTGATTCTGTAGTCGATTAAAAAACCAGGAAATAATTCGATGAATCGTATAGAATACAAATCGTAAAGATTTCGATTTACATACGAGACACTGACCTCTATAATAGGTAGTAGATGAGAAAAAGGAGCTACGTTGAAATAATTGTGCATGGATAAAACTACTCAGATTTGGAGGTGTACAGTTTGGCTGGTTGGCGTTATGGATTCATCCTCGGTTTACTTGTTCTTCTGGTTACAGCAGGATGTACAACGGGGGTAGATATTCCCGATAAAAAAGGGAAAGTGCTCATCTACACAAGCTTTTATCCTTTAGCTGATTTTGCAAAGAAAATTGGTGGTCATCATGTCATGGTGAAAAACATGGTACCTCCAGGCGTAGAACCCCACGATTATGAACCCAAAATTAGAGAGATCGCCCCGTTAAGTGACGCAGATCTCTTTATCTATAACGGGATCGGTTTAGAGTCATGGATTGAAAAGGCAAAGCCCATGCTTCAAGACGGGAATGCATTGGTGGTGAATGCTTCTCAAGAAGTGGAGACATCCGTTTCAGGTCAGTCGGATCCACATGTATGGCTGGATCCCATCAAGGCTGAGCAACAAGCGCAAGCGATTGAACAAGCGCTTATCAAAAAAGATCCAAAGCATAAGAAGGAGTATGAAAGAAATTATGCGAATCTTGTCAAGAAATTTATGGCCTTGGATCAAAAGTTCAAGAAGATGGTGAAGGATAGTAACCAGCACACCTTTATTACTTCCCATGCTGCCTTTAGCCATTTGGCAGCGCGTTATGGACTGACTCAGATCGCAGTATCCGGGTTATCCCCTTCTGATGAGCCAAGTGCAAAGGAATTACAAACGGTGATACAACAGGCCCGTAAATACGATGTTCATTATATTTACTTTGAAGAGCTTGTCAGTGGGAAAGTGGCTGAAACCGTACGTGAGGAAATAGGAGCAAAAGCTTTAACCCTAAATCCTGTGGAGGGAATTACTCCAAAGCAACAGAATGCAGGTGAGGATTATTTTAGCCTGATGAATAAGAATGCAGATAACCTTGCCAAGGGCCTTAGCGTTAAGGAATCAGGTAACAAAAACTAAAACCCCCTCCTGCCGTAAGCAGGAAGGGGTTTTTTTAATGAGAAGTCAGTGCGGTTGCAATGAGATTGATCAAGAACATACTTGCGATTACATACACAAGTGAAGGCACCTGCTTCCAGCGACCGAGGGCGACTTTGAGTAATGGATAAGCAATAAATCCAAAGGCAAGACCATCAGCAATGCTGGAGGTTAGGGGAATACCTGCGATGATGAGGAATGCAGGAAACCCTTCCGAGAAATCGGAGAAGGAAATGTGTGAGACACTTTGCATCATCAGTGCTCCTACAATAAGCAATACCGGTGCCGCTGCATTGTTTGGGATCATTCCCAATACGGGTAGGCTAAAAGCCGCCCCTACAAAAAGAATCCCAGCTACGAGAGCAGGTATTCCGGTTTTGCCACCTTCAGCGATCCCTGAGGCGCTTTCAGCGGATGCAATCGTCGGACTTGTTCCGAACAATCCAGCCGCGAGGGAGGTTACCGCCGTTACTTTGTAGGAAGAAGAGAAGCGATCCTTGTTTGGTAACATCCCTGTAAGAAGTCCCATGTTTTCAAAAACAACAATCATCGTTAATGAAAATACCGCGATCCAGAAGGAAAGCGAAGCCAATGGGAATTCAGCAGCAAAAAATACCTGACTGTAATCAGCAAAGTTGGTTTCTTTCAATCCACCTGAAGACTGTGTCCCTGTCAGAATGGAAAGAAGGGTAATAAATAAGATCCCCAGAAGAAAGCTACCTTTTACATTACGCACATAGAGGACAAGCGTAAAAAGTAGACCCGCAAGGGTAATTATCGCAACCGGGCTTGTGAAATCCCCTAATGCAACGAAGCTTTTTGTACTGGGTACGATCAAGGCTCCCTTTTGCAAGCCGATAAAAGCTAGAAATAAGCCAATGCCCGCTGTGATCCCATGTTTTAAGGAAGAGGGTACAGCCTCAGACAATTTCGCTCCAATCGGTGTCATGGCAGCGATCAGGAATAGAATACCGGAGATCACGACGGTTCCTAATCCCGCTTGCCAGGAGAGCCCTAGCGAGTGCACGATGGTAAAGGTGAAAAAAGCATTGATCCCCATCGCAGGAATCATGATAATGGGTGCTCGTGCCCAAAAGGCCATCAGCAAGCAGCCAAAGACCGATACAGCTACAGTAGCTACAACCCCGGCTCCAAGCGGAATGCCCGCATCCTGGAGAATGAGGGGGTTCACTACCACGATATAAGCAGCAGTAAAAAATGAGGTAAGTCCAGCAGTGATCTCTTTCTTCCAAGAAGATCCTTCTGCTTGTGGATTTAACCACTGCATAAGTTGTTGCAACATCCTTTATCACTTCAATTGTTAGTATCCCTCGCCCACCCTCTATACGAAAGTATAGCTATACCATTGTAAGGGCAATATGCCATTTTGTAAATAGGTTGTAAGTGGATAATGCCCTGCAAAAAGGAAAAACCGTGATGGGTACGATCCATCACGGTGGTGGTTGTTGATTTTTCCTACACCCGATTGGCAGAGTCTTCTCTCCACCCATCGACTGGTGGAAGGATCGATCAGAGGACGTGGCGGAGGACGTAGGCAATACCCATCCAACATGGGATACTGAGTATCGTTGCGTTAAAAAGTCCAATGGCCGTCTGATTCATGATCCATCCACCTCCGAAATTGTTTTGTTGTGTTTATTATACACAGGAATTCGTTGCTGTAGAGGGGTTTTGCCCATTTGTAAACAACGCTTAATGTAGGAGTAATGTAAGGGCGAATGAAACTTACGATCCTAGTGGCAGAAAACCTTTAAAACCGTAGCTTTGTTAGGGTTTAGCGACGGATTAAATGAAGGAAGGGTAATTGTTATGTTACAGAAAAAAGACAGCACCAACATTCCTTCATTAAAGATATTTTCCTGATTGTGTGAATGATCGGTCTATGGGAGATTCAATGAGTGATTACGTTATAATGGGGGGGATGAAGTTTTGAGAAACGGCTATTTTATGAGGAATAGAGATGAGTAAAATGGAAGAAGCAAAAAACCTAGCAAGAGCGGCGTCCATTTATCGAGAGATGAAAGAATGGCGGATCATTGATGAATCCTTTGAAAATGCGACTCCCCTATCCTATGCGATGGAAGAGGCAATTGGGGAAGCGGTTGCTCATGGCAAGGCACCGGCTACCCTCCGCATTTGGCAAGGACCACAGGGGTTGGTGGTAGCGAAAAAGGATATTCGTACACGCTCAGGCATGGATGCGGCATTAATGATGAAAGGTGTCGACTGGCCGGTATATGTACGCCAGAGTGGCGGTACAGCGGTTCCACACGGTCCTGGGACGCTAAACCTTTCTCTATTTCTTCCGCGTCCCAAAGAATCAGCATGGACGATTGATGATATCTACCGCATGCTAGGCTACCCTTTGATGAAGATGGCTAAAGCCATTCTTGGTTTGGATTCATATTTTGGCGAAGTACCAGGATCCTTTTGCGATGGACGCTATAATGTCGTGATTCAAGGCAAAAAAGTAGTCGGTACGTCACAAGTATGGAAGGGGGGACCCGCGGGTCTTTCATCCAAGCGTCCGGGATACGTTTTAGCACATGCCACTCTTTTGGTGCATACAGATCGTGAGCAAGCGGTTTCTGCCCTCAATGCTTTTTACGAAATGGCAGAGGGGGATCGTCCCGTCTATATTGATACCGTGGCAACCTTAGCCTCCTTCTCATCATTGCAAGGAGAGGAGTTGGAGAGAGCTGTCCGCAAAGGTCTGGTCGAAGCGATTCAAGACCTTACAGGAGGTGCTGACCTATTCGCAACGGCTTCCGCCGATGAGATCGATAAGGCGCCTACCTATTTGGACCATTGCCAACCACAACATTATCAAAAATGAATCGCTACACATACGTGATCGATGCATATAGAAAACTGGGTGCTACAAGGTACCTGGTTTTTTTATGAGACGAATATCACGTGTATTTGGGAAAGAGGTTAAAAAAGTATTTTCTTCTTGATGAATTTTAAACTGGAGATACATTATTCGTGCTCGTTTTAGTCCCGTTGATGTAGAATAAAGTGGAATGAAGTGACAAAGGAGGAAGTTTTGTCGACATGGAACCTGAAAAATTAAAAGATGTAGGTGAAGCGGTACGAAGAGTCCGAAAATCGAAGGGGCTTCGCTTGGAAGACTTATCCGATGAAAATATCTCTTCTGCGACCATTAGTAACATTGAACGCGGGATAACTCATGTGAAATTATCAAAAGTGTATTATCTTGTAGAAAAGCTAGGAATCAGTACGGAAGAAATTCCTTCATTATTAAATGATCAGCGGGATGAACTGGATGAGATAAAGTTCAGATTGTCTTCGATTGAAACATTTATTGAGATGAACGGTGACCCATCAATTGCAATAAAGCAATTAGAAGAGATTCAACTTGAGGATAATGATGTAAATTTTGCGCTTTTACAATTCATTAAGGGTAAAGCTTATCGATATATAAAAAACTGGAAGCAAGCAGAGCGGTGCTATACTTTAGCGATTAGTTTGTGTAATCACCATCATGATTTTGAAAACATTGAAGCAATTTCCTATCTCGATTTGGGCATGTGTTACTACCATCAAAATAAAATAGAAGAAGCGCTTATTTTTACTAATAATGGGTTAGATGCTTTTAAAGAAGTAAAAGAGCGTAAGTATGTGAAGTTTTCTTTGATTCGAAATAAAGCCGTTTTTTTAGAACGATTAGACAGAATTGTGGAAGGATTAAAAGTGATTCAAGATATTTGGGATTCTATGGAGCAAATTGATCAAACGGACAATGTATTGACGCTTTATTCTATAAGATCATATTTGTTACAAAAAGCAGGAATGGTCGATGAAGCTATTCACTATGCAAATGAAGGGTTAACATTGGCTAGAATAAATAAACATTACACATCCATTTTTCGATTTCTTATAGTATTAGGGTTCTCATATACAGCAAAAAGTGAATGGAAAAGAGCAGAAGCTTGCTTTAACAATAGTCTTACTTACCAACAGATACTGATGAGTGAAATCAATTTGAGAACAGATACATATATTGGGCTAGGGAAATTACACTTACAACAGGGGAAAAAAGAGGATGCGAAAGAATGGTTTGAAAAAGCAATTGCTAACTCAGTAGAACATGATGATGACTCTAATCTCATGTATGCATTGCGTGTAATGGGTGACTATTGGAAAAGAAGTGATAACAAGCTGAAGGCGATCTCGTATTATGAACGCGCCTTGGAAATTGCTCGAAAAATTAACGATAGGCAAGCAGAACAGAAATTGAATTTCCGACTTTCACAGTGTTATGAAAAAATAGATCAGATGAAATTTGAAAAGTACTTGTTAAGTATTTATAAGACGCAGATGGAGTTAGGGAAAGAGGAAGATGGTATATTAGATGGAATGTAAATTTGTTTGATGATATATAAAAGCCGTCGGTTGACGGTTTTTTTATATTTGTTGTTTTTATATATAATATTAAGAGTGTCAATTATCCGAAAATTGGATGCCGGAGAGCGTGTGGGAGCACAAGAGACTTGTCATTGGCAAGGATGTAAAAATGCACTGTCCGCAATTAGAGAATGAGCAGGTGCAACTCACTTTGAGAAACGAATTCGAGGATGACTTTTGTCCCTAAACGCCTGACCCCATATAATTCCCCGCTATGCTTGAATGAGTAAGAAAATATGTTCGGATCAGAGAGGATTATTCTTTCGATTAACGAATTAAATCATATAAATTTATTTTCGCTAAAGGGTTCCATTTGAGTAGAGTCGTTGAATGGGAGTCTTTGGTGATGATCAATCATAGAAAGAAGGAAGAATAATGAATCGATTGCGGGCGCTCTATATACAATATCACCCGATGATATGGATTTTGATGGGGGGGACGGTGTTTGCTCGGGCGGCTTCGTTTATGAGTTATCCCTTTTTAGCGATTTATCTTTCCCGGGTGTCCTCGTTGGAGCCGTGGTTAATCGGATTGATTTTAGGGATAGGAGCGTTGGCGGGAACTGTCGGGGGGTTTATTGGCGGGAATTTGTCGGATCGATTTGGTCGCATGATTGTGATGGTCGTTACGCTTTTTGTTTGGGCGGGCGTTTATGTAGGGTTTTCGTTAGCCAAAGGGGTATGGGTGTTCCTGATCCTTAACCTTCTCAATGGGTTATGTCGTTCGTTTTTTGAACCGACGAGTCAAGCGCTGATGGCAGATTTGACACCCAAGGAGAAGCGGATGCGTGTGTTTGGTATTCGTTACATGGCGATTAATATTGGTGCTGCAGTGGGACCGTTACTCGGTGCGTGGTTAGCCATGATATCAGGATCCCTTACTTTTTTTATTACGGGTATGGCTTATTTGATCTATGGTGTTTTGCTTGTCATGGTTACCTCTCGATATAAAGAGGATCTATCTCCTAAAAGTAAAGTGGAGAGAGTTCGCTTTCTTGAGGTAATCGGTGTTATGCGTCGCGATGTGGCGTTGGGATGGTTTATCATAGGCGGCTTGATCAGTAATATTGGATACTCCCAAATGCAAAGTAACTTACCCTTATATGTGGAGCAATTGTTTGGGAGTGAGAGTAAGTTGTATTCCATCCTCCTGGCCATTAATGCGTTAACTGTAATCGTCTTTCAGGCTGTGATTACGCGACGAGCAGAAAAACGCCCCTTACTTTCCAATATGATTATTGGAAGCTTATTATTTTCAGTGGGGTTACTTCTTTTTGCTGGGGGCCAAGTGATGGGCCTGCTTTACATCGGTATTTTCGTTTTTACGGTGGGAGAAATCCTACTCTTCTTATCCAGTAGCCTATTTGTCGATGGGCTTGCAAAAACCGGGATGCGAGGTTCTTACTTTGGTGCAAGTGGATTTCAAGCGCTTGGTTTTTTCATTGGACCTTCCCTTGGTGGTTGGTTTCTGTCTCAATGGGGTGGAGGTTGGGCCTTTGTCATGCTTGCAGTAATTTCGGGGTCCGGAATCTTTTTCTACTGGAAAGGACAACGTGCCTTTATGAAACGGAAGGAGAAGGTAGTACCCCCGATCAAGGAGAAGGTACAAGCCTTTTGATAAAGGTCATGTTAAAGACCAAGGTAAGAGGTACCTTGGTCTTTAAGTAGTGGTTGAATGACATCGATTTTGAGTAGAAAGAACGGATGGTTTAACCAATCCGTTCTTTCTTTGTTAAATATCTTGAACAAGAATCGTTATCGTATCCTTTGTGCGAATGGAATAGTTAGGAGCGACATGCAGGTGATTCACTTGAATAGTCCCTTGTTTGATCTTTTTTTGAATCGTCTCTCGACTCATGTCCTTTATTCGAGTGGATAAGGTCAGATCAAGTCGATGCCTCTTGTCGACGTACTCGATATCAATTTGTATGAAGGTAATGCCCGTTTGCAAAAGCTCTCTATACCACACCTCTGGAATTGACTCTGAAAATAATCCTGCTGGTTGCTGAGGATTTATCATACCGGGGTATGCCTTCATGGTCTGGAGTTTCTTATTCCAAGTATGACCCTTCTCACATTTGTAAATAGCGTATTCGTAAATGTCCTTACCATTTGCATTTTGTCTTCGTCTGAAAGAATCTTCAAAAGGAACGACTCTACCACATTGCCGGCAGTACCTTTCCATTGGCTCTGGTGTTACTTTCGTTAAATCCCATTTTAAATAATGTACTGACAATTCCCTTCACCTCTTGGTAAAGGAACGCTCGGTGTATTCGATATCCGATTTATTGGGCACGAAAAAGCGGAAACCATATCATGATCGGTTTCCGCAAGAGATATAAGAAATTCTACTTTGCGTTCCTGTAATGGTTTAATAGACAGACTACCCCCTTGGTAGGAATAGTCTTTTTATTCAATTAGCCCATTACAGTATGTATTGGCATACGTAGAATTCTCCTTTGAATTTCAGATTATATTGAATGTATCACATATTTCATCTCAGTACTAGCAAATCGGTACAAAAAACCAATTCATACGCTTCCTAGATAATACTTCTCTCCACACGTTTACGATGAAAATTACATCATCTATGTCATCCAGTATGATTTTTAACTAACCCTTATTACTTACATTGTCCAGGTGGGTAATCTGTTTTATAAAGCAAAAAGGCGATGCCTTTATTCAAGCACCGCCCTCGTATATTAATTGTAAATTTACTTTTTTTCCATGACTGCAAAGTAGTTATTTTCACTATCTGCAAAGTTAAATACTCTACCAGAGGGCATATTTACAATTTCTCCGACGATCACATTGTTGTTTGATAAATGATGATACAAATGATCAAATTCGCTTGAGAAGAACATTAAGGAAGGGGTACCGAGATGTAATTCAGGCGACATTTTCGCAATAACATCCTTATTATGAAGAATGATACTTGTTTCTGCTTCTTTCGTTGGAGCAATTTCAATCCATCTGATTCCTTGAGGATGGTCTTCCTCTGCAATGACACTAAACCCTACTTTGGTTGTCCAAAACTCCTTAGCTTCATCTTGGTTATTTACATATAACATGATTTGGCCTAGACGATTAATCATTGATATTTACCCCTTTTTATATTCAATTGTAAATCTTATTTCAACGCTAAAATTAGCGGTGTGGTTATTCTACTTCAGTGATTCCACAAGCTCATTCAAACGGTCCCAAGTCTCGGTGATACCCTGTACCATACCCATGTCCATGACGGTGGTAAGGGCTTCTGACGAAACATATTCAGCACGGCTGATTAGCTTGGTCTTTTCACCTAAATCGATGAATTCCATCGTAATTTCGGAGGATGGCATGGATTGATTCAAATTACCTTCGGCATTGGAAAAATAATCGGTGTAGACAATCTTATCTGGCTCAATAATCTCCTTATAAACCCCTTTGCCCCAAGATTCCATACCAAAAAATTGACCTTGATTCTGATCGATGCACTTCATACAGTAGTGCCAAACACCTCCTGGATGGAAATCGATGGTGCAGACTGGAAGCTCCCAGCCCTTTGGACCCCACCAGCGTTTTAGATGCTCCGGTTCTTTAAACATCTTGAATACAAGTTCGCGTGGCGCATTGAAAATTCGCTCCAGTACCAATACCCGATCATTCTCTACTCTCGATACCAATGAATTGTTGGACATCGTAATTCCTCCTTGATTTTATCACTTGTCTTTGTCTTGTAATTCCTTTAAATAATTATCTAGATTATCGAATCTTTCTTGCATCACATGCTGGAAGGACTGCACCCAAGAATCTAGTTCTTGGAAGGGTTCGAATCGAAGCTTGTAGATGCGGCGGTTTGCTTCGGCTTGCACTTCTACAATCCCATTGTCGCTTAGCACTTTCAGATGCTTCGAAGTTTGAGGTTGCTTCAATCCCAACTGGTCGGCAATTTCCCCAACGGTCAGGGGACCGTCACGCAATAGCTCGACGATATTTAAACGATTGGGTTCAGACAAAGCGCTCAGCGTCATCATGTTCATACCGGGGATCTTCCTTGACATGTGGCTCACCTCGTCAAGTGATGGTCTCCAGTTAAGGTCTCTCTACATCATCACTAGTAATATCGTCCTTTCGAATTGATTATACCCAATAAGGAATATTCCTGTCAAGGAATATTAGTGGCAAATAAGTTCCATAACGACGGTTAAAAAGAAACGTTACCAGCTAAGTGTTGCCATTGATATCAATGGCAACACTTAGCTGGTAAATGCGACTGTACTCCCCTATGTAGCTCGTGCTAACTCGTATGATATTAATTGAATACTGGACCAACAGTCCTAAGAACACCCCCTATTCCATTCGTAAAAATGGAGTAGGGGGTGTTTGGTTTAGCGTTATTGGGGAAGAGAAAGGGATTGTAAGGTTTTAATCATCATTGGCGTGAGGGGTGTGCTCTTTTGATCTTGGTAGTTAAAGTGAACCATTACCGCACGTCCGATGGCGATTAATTCCTCCGTTTGGCGATCAAGAATTTGATGGACTACCGTAAAGCTACTGGTGCCGACTTTTTCGATCTCTGTCGTAATTGTTAGCCATTGACCGAAGGTGGCTTGCGCTTTATATTCACAACTCGTCGAGACAACGATCAACTTCCAGTTGTTGATGTCCATTTCTGGATCAAGAAGTTGAAAGAGTTCAGTACGAGCCGCTTCCATGTAGGTATAGTAGACAGCATTGTTTACATGTCCAAGGCCATCGCATTCATTAAAGCGGACTTGGAGTGTGGTGCTTAGTGACATCGTCGATCCCTCCACAGAAAATATCCTATCACTATCTTAGGTTCTCCTTACCTCTTTTCGTGAAGAAGAGGGTGAAATCCTTTGAAATGTTGTGGTTGGAAACATGAGGAGGATGGTTAGGTAGGAAAGAGGGGTCAGGGGTGGGCTCTTCGCCACGAATGGAGAAGAGAGGTTGGTCTCCAAAGAACTCACTCTTTTTTTCTCCAATTCAACAAGATTGGGGACAAGGTGAATATGATAGAATCGAGATGGTAAAGAACAGAGCGATCAGTTGAGGAGTGAAATCGTTGCTAACAATCGCAGAAGAATTGTTGTTACTCTGTCTGGACGAAGAGACAGGGGAGACACGTTCGGTGTGTGAACGGCCTCTTCCCTATGGATTAGCAGGAGCGGTTCTTCTCGAATTGGTTGTACAAAAGAGGCTGGAGCTTCGGGGGAAGAAAGTCGTGGTTATTGATGATCAACCAATTGGAGATGAAGTGTTAGATCACGTTCTCCAGGAGACGATCACCGATTCGGGTACATTAGAGGCCTCCCATTGGATTAGAAAACTGGGAGATTCAGAAATTAAAAAACGGTTGATGAATCGATTAGCTCAGCGAAAGATCTTGCAGAGAAAGAAAGAGCGTAAGTGGGGGCTATTCTCACGGATTACTTGGTCAATCAAGGAGCACCATCAAGTAAAGAGACTACAGGAAAAAATTCGCCTGCTTCCGAAGGATGCGAAGGTGCCTGATGAACGCACCCTTGTCTTAGCAAGTGTTGCCTTAAAATGCAATTTAGTGCGTGTGTTATTTCCCGAAGAAGAGCAACCGCAAGCTCGTCGTCGCTTACGGGAGTTGAGTCGGGGCGAAATCTATAAAGAAGCCGTATCGGATACGATTGTGGGGATGCAAGCGGCAGCCACAGTGGCTGCTGTGGCCACTGTGACGGATATCTAGGGGTAAGAATAGCAAAAACCGCTTCTCATTAGAGAAGCGGTTTTTGTATGGTAGAAATCAATAGGTCGTTCTTATTCCTTCACTGTGGTGTGATAAATTTGATTTCCCTTTTCGCGGAATTCAGCCGCTTTTTCACGAAGCCCTTCTTCTTTAGCATCCGTGACGGAGAGTTGTTGTTCTTCAGCATAACGGCGAATGTCCTGGGTAATACGCATGCTACAAAACTTGGGTCCACACATGGAGCAAAAATGAGCCGTTTTTGCTGGTTCTGCAGGGAGGGTCTCATCATGATAAGAACGAGCCCGGTCTGGATCAAGAGAGAGATTGAATTGATCCTCCCAGCGGAATTCAAAGCGTGCCTTTGACAGCGCATCATCCCGTTGTTGAGCGCGAGGATGTCCTTTGGCTAGATCGGCGGCGTGTGCTGCAATTTTATAGGCGATAACGCCCTCTTTTACATCTTCACGATTGGGTAAGCCCAGATGCTCTTTGGGAGTGACATAGCAAAGCATGGCTGTCCCATGCCAACCGATTAATGCTGCCCCGATCGCGGAGGTGATATGGTCATATGCGGGAGCGATATCGGTAGTGAGTGGCCCGAGGGTATAGAAGGGCGCTTCGTGACAAATGTCCTGTTGCAAATCGACGTTTTCTTTAATTTGGTGAAGAGGGACATGGCCTGGCCCTTCGATCATCACTTGTACATCGTATTCCCAGGCAATTTGCGTTAATTCACCCAGTGTGCGCAGTTCAGCAAATTGTGCTTCATCATTGGCATCAGCGATGGAACCCGGACGAAGACCATCACCTAGGGAGAAGGCGATGTCATAGTTGCGCATGATTTCGCAGATCTCTCGGAAATGAGTATAGAGAAAACTTTCTTCATGGTGAGCAAGGCACCATGCCGCCATGATCGAGCCTCCGCGAGAAACAATGCCTGTCATTCGGTTCACTGTGAGTGGAATATAACGTAGGAGTACGCCTGCATGGATCGTGAAATAATCGACACCTTGTTCTGCTTGTTCAATGAGGGTATCCCGGTAGAGCTCCCAGGTGAGGTTGGCAGGTTCTCCCCCTGCTTTTTCCAATGCTTGATAAAGAGGCACGGTTCCAACGGGAACAGGAGAGTTGCGAACAATCCACTCGCGTGTGGTGTGAATATCTTTCCCAGTGGAAAGATCCATGATGTTATCAGCCCCCCAGCGAGTGGCCCAAACCATTTTCTCCACTTCTTCCTCAATCGATGAGGTAACGGCGGAGTTACCAATGTTGGCATTGATTTTTACGTGAAAGTTTTTACCGATGATCATCGGTTCGCTCTCGGGATGGTTGATGTTGGAGGGGATGATTGCACGTCCTGTGGCTACTTCTTCCCGCACAAATTCAGGGTCATATCCTTCTCGGATGGCGATAAATTCCATCTCGGGTGTGATGATCCCCTTGCGAGCATAGTGCATCTGTGTCACGTTCATCCCTTTTTTAGCCCGTAGGGGACGACGGGACAACGTTTCCGGAATGGTTGCTCCTGGGGAGGTTTTCCGTCCATTATCGATCGGCTGAATGGGACGCCCTTCATATTCCTCTACATCTCCCCGTTCAAGAATCCAGTTCTTCCGGGTGGAAGCAATGCCTTTGCGAATATCGATGGTTACATCTGGGTCGGTATAGGGGCCACTACAATCGTATACACGGACGGGGTCATTGGGACGCTCACCCTCCTCGTTCGTTGTCGGGGTTAGCTGAATCTCTCTCATTGGTACGCGAATGTCTGCCCTTGAACCGGTTTCATATACCTTCTTACTATTGGGGAATGCCCCTTGGCTAATTTGCATTGGTTGTGCCCTCCTCCATTGATTTTGGCCCACACGAAAGGATTAGGCGGTCAGCGATGCTCTGATGGGATAACAGAAAGGACCGTACACATTATGCGTACGGTCCTTTTGTCCTCTTCATGACGGAAAAAGACAGGGTGATTCCCTGTTCCCTACGCTGGCATTACCCAGATCAGGTATCACGGTCGGCGTAGAATTTCCCCGCCCTCTCAGCCTGGCTCCTCCAAGCTCCCGTTTCTATGCGGTTACCGAGTTCACCATATCATAGCTTTTACAATGTCGCAATTGAAAAAATATACTTTTCAGGGGATATTGTGTCGAAAAATTGTGGAGTGAAGGCTGGATGAGGGTTTAATTACGTAATTCAATATTGAAAGTTTAGGTTTTTCGGTTATGCTTAAAGTAGGTGGATAGGTTGGATGAAAGGATGAGCCTTTTGTATATTGAATGGTCCCATGTGAATAAACGGTTTCAAGATTCCGCTATGGATCCTAGCCACCGACCCTATCGCATGGATTCCCGTCTTGGGCTCCTCGATTTCACTACGACGGTAAGAAATGGCATCACGGCTGTTCTCGGTCCACAGGGTTCGGGTAAAACTACGCTGTTACGGATGACAGCCGGTGCACTGGTGCCCGATGACGGTCGGATTACTTATCATATTGGACAAAAGGAAGTCCGTGTATGGTCTCGGAGCGTTGCAGCGATGGGAACGGAATCCTCTGCAGCTACTTTGCGAAAACGGATTGGCTATGTTCCTAGTAAAAAGCGCTCCCGCCGGGAATGGACATTAGAAGAGTCTCTGTATGATATTGCTGAAGCTTGTGGTCACCCTCGTCCCAAAGTAAAGGTGTCCAAGCTGATGGCTAAATGGGGTTTGGCAGCTCACCGGAATCAATTGGTCAAAGATCTCCCTGAAGGGGTCTCAGCTCGGTATATTGTCTCTCAGAGTTTGATTGCGGATCCACCCATTTGGTTGTTGGATGAACCCACAGTCGGATTGGATGAACTGGGGTTAACGCTCCTCAATGCAGAAATTGCAGAGCGCCGCCATAAAGGGATTATATTAATTGCTACAAGCAACCTGTCCTTTGCTGAAGTCGCTGACTATCTTCTCCTGATGGAGGGAGGAGCCTGTCGTCGGTTAGGACAGCGAAGGTTATTGACAGCAGGTGTTCCTGATGGAAAGGTTTCTTCATGGTACAATTCCATGCAAACCTTTGCTCAGGTACGTACACGGTTAAAATAAGCTTATGAGACGGTATGTAAGCGCCCTATCTATATAGGGTGTTTTTTTGTGCCATTTTTTTTGCACAAAGAGGTACCTGAATCCACTGTGCGGCATACATTGGATCAGCGCTAAAGTCGACGGATATGATCAGCATTCCGTTAAATGGATTGGGTTAGGGGAGAGGGAGGAGAGTTTGCATGCGAAAGTTGCTGGTGCTTGCTTTAATCGGCTTGGCGGCACAACTTGTGGATGGTTCCTTAGGGATGGCTTATGGAGTAACCTCTACTTCATTATTGCTAGCTTATGGAATTGCACCAGCGGTTGCCTCAGCTTCGGTGCATATTGCGGAACTGGTTACCACTGCTGCCTCTGGTTATTCACATTGGCGCTTTGGAAATGTGGACAAAAGCATTGTTCGGGGACTCATTCTACCGGGATCGATTGGTGCCTTTGGCGGAGCCTGTTTCTTAAGTAGCTTATCTTCGAGTGCGGTAAGGCCGTATATTGCTGCCTTTTTATTTTTGTTGGGGTTGTATGTTTTTGTCCGTTTTTTGTTTATAAGGCCCCAGAAGAACACTCAGAAAGCCAAGTCACCAAGACGTCGCTTTCTCATTCCTCTCGGTGTCATTGCAGGGTTTGCTGATGCCACAGGTGGAGGGGGATGGGGGCCCTTGACGACCCCTACGTTATTGGCAAGAAAAGGAGCCCAACCGAGAACGGTAGTCGGCTCTGTCGATACAAGTGAATTTGCCATTGCGCTAGCTGCCTCCTTGGGATTTTTAATTTCCCTCGGGTGGAGCCAAGTGAGTTGGACGTGGGTGATTGCATTGATGGCTGGGGGAGTGATTGCTGCACCGATTGCAGCATGGCTAGTGAAGATTATTCCAGCCTCGTTACTGGGTGTATTAGTTGGGGGATTAATTTTAGTTACAAATGCAAAAACCTTGATGAGTAGCTTTGATTTGACGACGCCCATTGGAGAAGGAATCGTCTATACTGGATTGATTGCCATGTGGGCAGTCGGTATTACCTTTATCTTATGGAAGCTATTACGAGAGCGTAACAGCGGCGCTGGTGGAAATGAGGCAGTGAGTATGCATAAGAAGTCCGATCAATAATAAAAACCCCCTTCGCAACGATGTTGCAAAGGGGGTTTTACTATTGCCGTTCAATCAATTCCAAGCGATTACCAAAGGGGTCACGCAGTTCAAAGCGATTATACCCTGGAATGGGGATGGAATCGAGAATGACTGCGCCTTCCTGTTCAAGGCGTGTTCTCCAGCGGTCGATATTTTCCACTTCGTACGCGAGATGCGCTTTCGTCTGGTGACGAGTTACCCCATCTTCGGTACCGATATGGATCTCACTATCGCCGAGGTGAAGCCAGAAACCGCCGCGCCCAGCAAGAGAATCGGGTTTAGGAAGCTCAGATAGGCCGAGCACTTCACAATAAAAGCGGCGAGCTTCTTCTTCAGCGCCCTTTGGAACGGTAATTTGAGCATGATGAAGGCGTAAAGGCTTCATCATTTACGCATTGACTTCTTCTTTGAGAATTTGACGCAATACTGTTTGCAGGATACCACCATTTTTATAATAGTGAACGTCGACTTGGCTATCCAAGCGGACAATCGCGTCAAATTCGACTTTGGAACCATCGTTTTTGGTAGCGGTGACTTGAACTTTATCGAAGGGTTGAACGTCATTGGAAATCCCTGTGATATCGAAGGTTTCTTCGCCGGTCAAACCGAAGGACTTCCAGCTTTGCCCATCTTCGAATTGCAAAGGAAGTACACCCATACCTACCAAGTTGGAGCGATGAATCCGCTCGAAGGATTCAGCGATAACAGCCTTTACTCCGAGAAGGTTGGTTCCTTTAGCTGCCCAGTCACGAGAAGAACCAGTACCATATTCCTTACCAGCGAGAACAACCAAAGGAATGTTCTCTTCTTTGTATTTCATTGCCGCATCGTAGATGGCCATGGTTTCACCTGACGGGATATGCTTGGTGAAGCCACCTTCTACACCCGAGAGCATCTGGTTACGGATCCGGATGTTCGCAAAGGTTCCACGGGTCATGACACGGTCGTTCCCACGACGAGAGCCATAGGAGTTGAAATCACGAGGCTGGACACCGTTTTCCTTTAGGAATTTGCCTGCAGGGCTACTAGGAGCGATGGAACCAGCTGGGGAGATGTGATCCGTGGTGACCGAATCAGCCAGCAATGCCATTACACGAGCCCCTTTGATTTCTTCGACTGGATCGAGATCAGCAGACAAGTCTACAAAGAAAGGAGGCTCTTGGATGTAGGTGGAATTGTCATCCCATCCATATAGATCCCCTTTCGGGAATTCAATTTGGTTCCAGCGTTCGTTGGCATCAAATACTTGCCCATATTGTTCACGGAATTGATCCGCGTTCATCGAAGCTGCCACCGTTTGCTTAACCTCTTCGTTGCTTGGCCAAATGTCTTTGAAGAAGACCGGGTTACCATCGTGATCATGACCAATTGGATCTTTTTCAAAGTCAATATTGACTGTACCCGCAAGAGCGTATGCCACAACAAGCGGTGGTGAAGCAAGATAGTTTGCTTTTACATCCGGGTGAATGCGGCCTTCAAAGTTCCGGTTACCCGAGAGAACAGAGGCAACGGTTAGCCCTTCATCATTAATTGCCTGGGAAATCTCTTCGGGTAGGGGTCCACTGTTACCGATACAAGTGGCACAACCATAGCCAGCCAGAGTAAAACCAAGTTTAGCAAGGGAGTCCATCATCCCTGATTTGTTCAAGTACTCGGTAACTACTTTGGAACCAGGAGTTAAACTGGTTTTTACATAGGGTTTTACTGTGAGCCCTTTTTGTACCGCTTTATGAGCGACCAATGCAGCTCCTAGCATCACACTCGGGTTAGAGGTATTGGTACAAGAAGTGATCGCCGCGATGACGACGGATCCGTTATCAAGCTCGAAGGATTTGCCGTCCATTTCTACTTGGGCTTTTTTGCTTGGGTTGGTTTCACCGAATCCACCCTCTTCGAGAGGTTTGGACAGGGTATCTACCCAGGTTTTTTTCATGTCAGTCAATTCGATCCGGTCTTGAGGACGACGCGGACCTGCAAGGCTCGGTTTTACATCGGCAAGATCCAGTTCGATGGTATCAGTAAATACAGGATCTTGGAGATCGTCCGTCCGGAACATTCCTTGAGCTACATAGTATTCTTTGACTAGATCAATCAAAGCTTCATCGCGCCCAGTATTCCGCAGGTAGTTGAGGGACTCTTCATCAACTGGGAAGAAGCCCATCGTTGCCCCATATTCAGGAGCCATATTGGCCACGGTGGCCCGATCGGCCAGGCTGATATTGGAAAGACCTGATCCGTAGAACTCGACAAATTTACCAACAACGCCTTTTTTACGGAGCATTTCTGTAACGGTGAGCGCCAAGTCCGTTGCTGTCGCCCCTTCAGAAAGTTGACCGGTCAGCTTAAAGCCGATTACTTCAGGAGTCAGGAAGTAGAGAGGCTGTCCAAGCATTCCGGCTTCCGCTTCAATACCACCAACACCCCAACCCGTAACACCAAGACCGTTAATCATGGTGGTGTGGGAATCGGTTCCAACGAGAGAATCTGGGAAAACTTGGGTTTCGCCGTCAACTTCACGGGTTTGTGCAACTTTTGCTAAGTATTCCAAGTTCACCTGGTGAACGATCCCGGTTGCGGGAGGTACTGCTTGGAAATTGTCGAAAGCTTCCTTAGCCCAACGGAGGAGGCGATAGCGTTCTTCATTCCGTTCAAATTCCAGGTTCATGTTGTATTCAAGGGAATCTTCCGTACCAAATTTATCAACCATGACGGAGTGGTCAATGACCAAGTCAACTGGAATAAGTGGGTTGATCCGTTTGGGGTCGCCACCTACGCGATCCATTGCGGAACGGAGTGCTGCCAAGTCCACTACAGCAGGTACTCCCGTAAAGTCTTGCAATACAATCCGAGCAGGTTTAAATGCAACTTCATTTTTGGTAGGTTTGTCTGCCCAATTTGCTAGTTGTTCAACGTGTTCCTTTGTGACGGCTACCCCGTCATGTTGGCGAACAGCGGCTTCCAATAGGACTTTAATGGAGAACGGAAGGCGGGATACATTGCCGACACCTTGTTCTTGAAGACCTGCCAGACGGAAATAGGTATACTCTTTACCGCCGGTAGTCAGTTTGCTCTTCACGCCGAAGAGATCTTTGTTAGACATACGAAAACCTCCTTCTAGTGTTGAGGATGTGCGTGTTTACGCGTTTTGGTTTCATCTGTTGAAACGTAGTTTTGAAATTCCGGTACTATTATACAATGTTACGCCACCCTTTGTATACCCTGAATTGGTACTTCTGTTGCCCTTTTTTACAAGATCAATTAGGATGAAAAATAAACAGAATTCATAGGCAGATTCTCTCTCTGCCGTCAAAAAGGGGGAGAACTTGCTTGCGTTCCAACTCTCCCCTTTCTATAATGGTAAATGAAAATCATTTTCACTCTATGCAATGGAAGGAGGTACCGCTTTGGAAGGAAAAAAGACGGTTCGTGCTGCTGAGCGAGCCTTGGATATCTTGCTCTGTTTTACACGCCAACCGACACTCTCCTTAACAGAGATTTCTCGCATGACCGAATTAAACAAAAGCACTGTCTACCGGTTATTGGCTACCTGTGAGGAGAAAGGATTTCTCATTCGTGACCCTGATACCGACAAATATCGCCTCGGTTTTCGTGTATGGGAATTGTCTGCCAACCTTTCTCGTACAGATGATATGGCGGTCCTCTTCCTGCAGGAGATGGAGCGCCTCCGTGATGGAATTGATGAAACCGTTAGTTTATATGTTCGAGATGGATTTGAACGCGTACGTGTACAGGCAGTAGAAAGCCTTCAAGCGATTCGTAGAGTGGCTCCGATCGGAAGTCGGATGCCCCTTGCTGTTGGCGCCTCCAGTAAAGTATTGGCCGCATTTGCTCCTCCTTCCGAGCAAGCGTTGATACTGGGTGACCCTACCTGGCCAGAGTCAGTAGATCAGGTATCTTATCTTACCCAATTACAGGAAATAAAAAAACTTGGGTATGCAACAAGTATTGAAGAACGAGAGGCAGGGACGAGTGCAGTTGCCGTTCCGGTAAGAAATGCTGACCAAGAAGTTGTTGCTGCCCTTGCTATTTCCGGTCCAGTGGGTCGCTTAACCATGGAACGAATGATTGAAGTGGTTCCCCCAGCCCTTGAAGCGGCGGATCGCATGGGGAAAATGTTAAAAAAATGATCTTTTAATCATAAAAATTCAGGGAAGAACATGAGAAGAACGTGGAACAGGAGGGAATCCCATGGCCAATCGTAAGCCGAGTGATGAGGAGCTGAAAAAAAAGCTAACTCCCATGCAGTATGATGTTACCCAGAAGGATGCTACAGAGCCTCCCTTCCGTAATGAATTTTGGGATCATAAAGAAGAGGGAATTTATGTGGATATTGTTTCAGGAGAGCCGTTGTTTAGTTCTCAGGATCAATATGATGCGGGTTGTGGATGGCCAAGCTTTACCCAGCCGATTCAGAAGGAAGAAATTCAAGAGCGGGAAGACCGAAAGTTTGGGATGATTCGCACAGAGGTGCGGAGTAAAACCGCGGATTCACACTTGGGTCATGTCTTTGATGATGGTCCGGGTCCAGAAGGCCTGCGCTACTGTATTAACTCGGCGGCGTTGCGTTTTATCCCGAAGAGTGAGCTTAAAAAAGAGGGATACGAGGAGTATCAAAAATTATTTGATACACAGGTAAAGGATTAATGCTTTAATTTACACCACAAAAAGTCGTCTCCCATGGGTGACGACTTTTTGTGGTGTGTCACTCTTCTTCAAAGGGGTAAAGGGGCTACCTGGTGCGAATGAAAGGGTACCTGGGGAAGAGATCCAACACGTATCAAAGGAATTATGGGGAAGGAGGACGGTGATTTTTTGTATGTAGGGATAAGGCACCCGTTAGAAAACTCTCAATGGCAACTTCGATGCTATGATCAACGTCAAGAGGAAGGGTGAATCCTTTGTGTTGTTCGAGGGAAGCAAATCCATGAAGTAAGCTGCGAAGGCCACGCGTAATGTGTACAGCCGTGTTACTTTCGATATTAAGTGGTTGGAGCAGTTGAAGGACATGGATTACCGTTGTGAAACCTAATTCTTGTATTTGGGGATGTTGTGGGTTGGGTGCATGGGTGGTCGCTTCATAAAGGCCAGGGTGGTTACGAACGAAGGAGAGATATGCCTTTCCGAAGGTCATAATTGCTGGGACACCTGATTGTCCATCGGTTGCGTGAATCAGGACTTCGTAAATCTGTTGAAATCCATAGATAGCAAGTTTCATACGTAAATCAGTCAGTCCCTCGATGTGATTATAGAGAGAAGGGGCACGAATGCCCAATTTTTCAGCGAGAGAAGTCAGCGTGACGGCTTCAAGCCCATTTTGGTCTGCAAGATCAGCCGTTACTTGTAGCAAATGGTTGATCTCCAGTCTGGTTCGAGCCATGGGTTCCTCCTTGGTTAATGGGTTGGTGAAATACGAGAGGTCGCAAAGCTTATCGCAAGGTCAATGGCGTCTAAGGGCTTTTTTAACATTTGCCCATGTCCACAGGCGAGAAGTGAGGGTGTACAATCCCGAATGTGACGGGCGCTTTCCACTGCTTTCTCATGATTCCAAGTGGCAAAGGCGGGAAATGGGAAGAAGGGCCGAAGTGTCCCTGCAACAGCGATTCCCCCTCGGGTTTGTATGGCATCTCCCACGATCATGGCATCATTCCTTGTATCAATAAAGGACATGGATCCGGGAGTGTGCCCAGGTGTTTCGATGGCAAGAAGGGAACCAATTCGTATCCCTTCATGGAGAAAATGATCGGGGCGTGTTTTTAGTTTCGACGAAAACCCTCCTCGGATTGGAGTTTGGGGTTCATCGTCGTCCAAGGTGTGATCGCCATTCATCAGTCGAGCTTCTCGATGCGATACATAGATAGGAACCGTCGGTAAAGCTTCTTTCAAAGAATCAAGAGCACCGACATGGTCAGAGTGTGAGTGAGTTAGACAGATGCGGAGGATGGGTTTTCCGATCTGTTTTGCAGCTTGAAGAATGGGTTTTGCACTGAAAGGTAGGGCGGTATCAATGAGTGTAAGGCCATCCTCTTCTTCAACAAGATAACAATTGACAGGAAATAAGTTCGGGAAGAAAGTTAATTGATTAACAAACCATTCTCGTTGTATTCGCACGGTATCCCCTCCATTTTGTTGCGAAAACTAACAGGATTAGTTTTATTAAAACTAATCCTGTTAGTTTTCGCAACAAAAAAAATAATCATAATTAAGTAAACCGTTCCATTGGAACGGTATGTCCATCATCAATATTAAAAAAAATCTTGAGGGGTCGGTTCTGTCTGATCGCGTTGATCTCGTTCATGGCGAAAGCGCGAAATTCGTTGGTAGATTTCAGTCCGTGCGCGATTGAGGCCGCCGATGGGTTGGTGTTCTATCAGCGCATGGCCAGGAGAAAATGAAAATTCTTCAGCTAAGTTGTCCCGCTCAGTGGTACGAAAGGACTGCTGTGGGATCGTTAGCGTTGCCACCTTGATAAAGGGAGACGATTCTTCACACCAATGAATGGCTGCATCCTCTACCGGCATGGTTTGAGGATCATTTGAGAATTGAATCATAAAGTCAAACCGGGCATCGGTTTTTGACAAGTGTCTCTCCATATTTTCTCGCAAATAGGTTTTAGTAAGGGTGTCAGGTAGTTGGCTTTGATAAGAAGAAGTGGGTCGTAGGGAGTATTTGACAACCTGATCCCTACCAAAAAGATAAGGGGTCGTACTCCAAAAACGGATGTCAAAGGGAGAGGAGTGGTTTTGTCGAGCGTGATTCAATTCCTGCACTTTAGTCAAATTTCCTTGAAAGATCATTCGCAACAAAAAAAGAAGAGGTGAATATTTCAACGTGTAATAGATGGCATCGCGAAACAACTTCACAGTACCAAAGGGAATGGTCGGCGTTGAAAGTAAGACAAAATCTTGGGTAGTTGATTCATCGGATTGATATTTTTCACCATCGATCCCCATTAACTTAATAGCAAACCCTCGAATGTCTTTTTTATCGTCCGTTTGGACACGCCCACTTGCGTTGGAGATACGAACCCATACGGGGTAGGTTTGCCCAGGCTGAAAGATGCCTACTTGCAATTCAGGGGGGAGATCTTCTCGTATCGTAAACTGGCCTTGTAATAATCCAAGATGCTTAGGATGAGCATCTCTAAGGGTATGTCCTACTGGGTATTTTGCGATCTGTTTTTTTAATAACGTGTCCATTTCATTGATATACTGCGTTTCCTTTTTATCCACTTTTTCAAATCGAGTGATTCGGGTCATCGTGATGCACCCCCTCATTTTAATCTCCATGGTTACCGTATCCGATTTTTTGTTCGACTATCCATAAATAAAAAAGATCAGACAGCGAAAATAGCCATCTGATCCGAGGGGAAACAATCAGGGTTTAAGATGTGGTAATCGTGAGGATCTCCCCTTCACCTTTCTTCACCACGGCCCCTTCTTGAAGGAGGGTGAGTTTTTCTCCTTCGGACATATTGGTAATGACAACAGGCGTTACAATCGACTTTGCTTTCTTGCGAATGATTGTTAGGTCGACGGCAAGAAGGTTTTGTCCTTTTGTCACGATATCATCCTGATCCACATAAAGCTCGAACCCTTCTCCTTTTAATTGCACGGTATCGATCCCGATATGAAGGAGGATCTCCATCCCATTCTCTGCTCGAATGCCAATCGCGTGTTTGGTGGGAAAAATATTAACGATTTTCCCATCGACGGGAGAAACCACAATGCCATCGCTTGGTTCGATGGCAAATCCATCGCCCATCATCTTACTGGAGAAAACTTCATCGGGTACCTCAGAAAGGGGAAGAATCTTTCCGCTCATTGGCGCAACGACATCGTAGCGACCATCGGTCACATTAACCACGGGTTGCGGGTCTTCTTTCACTAATTCTTCTCTTTTTCGTGGGGCCTTTCCGCGGATGATGTCCTTCATCTGCTCTTTTAAAGAATCGGATTGGGTGCCGAAGATCGCTTGTACATTGGTTCCATAGACAAGTACACCCGTCGCCCCTAACCGTTTTAAGCGATCCTTCTCTACCCGATCAGCCTGGTTTACTTGAATACGCAGACGTGTAATACATGCATCAAGCTTATCAATATTATCAGCACCCCCAAAGGCATCTAACACGTGATATGCTAGATCATCTTCCAAGGGAATGTTTGATTCTTCATCTTTTTCATCGGGATCCTCTCGCCCTGGGGTTTTAAGATCAAAGCGGCGAATAGCAAATCGAAAGCCAAAGTAGTAGATGACGGCAAAGACAAGCCCTACTGGAATAATGAGAAGGGGCTTTGTGTCTTGGGTGAAAAAGAGAAAGTAATCGATGATCCCCCCGGAGAAGGTCAACCCCGCTTTGACACCCAAAAGATCGAGGACCATAAAGGAGATTCCTGCAAAAACTGCGTGAATGGCAAATAGGAGAGGAGCAACAAAGAGAAAGGAGAATTCGATTGGCTCGGTGATTCCTGTGAGAAAGGAGGTTAAGGCAGCAGAGAGCATAATGCCTCCGACTAGTTTCTTTTTCTCGGGCCTTGCTTCATGGTACATAGCCAGGGCTGCAGCAGGAAGCCCAAACATCATGAACGGGAATTTCCCACTCAGGAAGGTACCTGCTGTTGGATCCCCCGCAAAAAATCGTGCTTGGTCGCCCTTGAATATTTCTCCGGCGGCATTTTTATATGTACCAAACTCATACCAAAAGGGAGCATAGAAGATGTGGTGTAAGCCGAAGGGAATTAACGATCGTTCAATTAATCCGAAGATAAAGGCAGCAAGAGCTGTATTTTGTTTTGTGACAATCACCGACAGGGAATCAATCACTTGTTGGATAGGAGGCCATACATAGAAAAATACGATTCCAAGGATAAAGGCAACAATGGCAGTAATAATTGGTACAAATCGGCGGCCACTAAAGAAACCGAGAAATTGCGGCAGTTTTATATCGTGAAAGCGGCGATGGAGTAAGGCGGCGATCCAACCGATAATGATGCCGCCAAAGACACCCATATTCATTGTTTTTATGCCAAGGATCATATCGGTTTTAATATGGGCATTTTGCGCGAGTATTCCCATCGTTTGCGACATAATTAAAAAGCCGACGACAGCAGCTAATCCAGCAGATCCTTCATTGTCCGTCAAGCCAATCGCTACACCAATTGCAAAAATAAGGGCAAGGTTACTAAAGATAATGCCACCAGCTTGTTCCATTAAGGGGATCTTTGCTGCATGACCAATTCCTAGCAAAAGACCAGCAGCAGGAAGAATTGCCACTGGTAACATTAAAGAACGTCCGATTTGTTGCAAATTACCAAATGTACGTTTAAGCATGCTAGAACCTCCTCAACCAATGTAAATGGGGTCATACAAATGCGAGTGAGTCGCTTTTGATCGATTGTATAGTTCGCTGAAGTTGAGGAGTATTTACCCGTTCATCAAGGGAATAGAAACAAAATTGGGATAAAAATTTTTTACCTACGGTTACCCGCTTCACGAATAGAAATATTATCCTCTCAGCCACCACATGCCCACAGCGATAATAATACTAAAGCCAATGCCACTCGACATAAATAGAATGGGTAATTGATGCCTTCGATCCAAATGCATAAAAGTGACTAATTGGAGAATCAGTTGAATAAAAGCAAGGACAACGATAAAGAAAAAGGTAACGGAGGGGGAGAATTTCTCCATCTTGACAAGCGCAAAGGAAATTGCCGTGAAGAGAAGCATCCAACCAAAGGAAATAAGGTGCCTACTTGTTGTTTCCTGTGGTCGGTTGGGTTGTTGATCAGAGTTTGTCACAGGATCACCTTCTTTTTGGGAAATGGTATCTTTTCGAGGATGTGCTCATTTGTATGGATTTATACTCCGAAGAACACGTGCAAAAGAAAAAACCAGGTAAAAACCTGGCTGTGTTTTGACAAGGACATTAATACTCCATTTGAAACCAACGTGCAATCATTTTTTTTCGTTCTGCGGGCTGAATAGGAATTTTTTGAACATGCCCCCGCTCCGAAATGGTGAAATGGTGATCAGAAATCGTCAGCCTTCCTCCGGGTGTTGCCATTGTGCATAAAAACTTTTGGCGAAAGATGGAGGTAGGGGATATTTGTTGATGGATACACATTCCTTCGAATTCCATAAGCCTGCGGTTTTGAGTGGTAAAGAGGTATTCGGGTAACCATCGTTGTCCGTTTCTCTTTTCTAAGGCGTACGTATGAGGACTGGATCGGTGGCGGATCCGATAGAAACCACTTACATCCTTGCGTTTTCCCCCCGATAAGGGAAGGGGAGAACGGAAACTATCGCCAAATCCAACATCGACTAAATAAGGGTCTTCCTCCATATGGACGAGCAAAGCCATGTGATCGTATTCAGGACCAAATCCTCCTGATGCCGTGCGCACTCGTCCAGAAACAAGGGAAACTTGATAACCTAAATGGCCAAGAAGAGTTGCAAATACACTATTCAACTCATAGCAAAAGCCGCCTCGTCGTTGATGAATAATTTTTTCTTCAATGGTTTCTGCATGGAGGTGTATTGGCTTGCCCTCATGAATATCAATGTTTTCAAAGGGGACCGTGTAGAGATGGTGTTGGATTAATCGAGAGAGTGTGGGTAAATCTGGAGTGGATACCCTTGAAACTCCGATTCTAGCTAGGTAGGTTGTTATGTCCACAGGGCGGCCTCCTTTTATACAGTTTGCTTGGTCCGTGGTAGTATTGATCCATATTGACAAGTGGACGTGGGGTTTTCATATAGGATACAATTAATATGAAGGAGGGATATTAATGGCACAGGATTTTTATATTCAACAGATGCAAATGATGGTACAACCGATGCGAGATGAATTGACGCGCATTGGTGTGAAAGAATTAACAACCCCTGAAGAGGTAAAAGAATCGTTAGAAGGTGAAGGGGCTAAAGGCACGACCCTCGTAGTTGTAAACTCCGTATGCGGCTGTGCTGCTGGTTTGGCTCGTCCGGCTGTCGCAGACTCATTAGAAAATGATAAAAAGCCGGATCATCTGTATACCGTTTTTGCTGGACAAGACCGTGAAGCAACTGAACAAGCCAGGGGGTATTTCACTGGCTATCCACCATCGTCGCCATCCTTCGCCCTCTTGAAAGATGGGCAATTGGTACACATGGTACAACGACATGAAATTGAAGGTCGTAGCTTGGAAGAGATCTCAGCCAACCTGACCAGCGCATACGAAAAATATTGTTAATGGCTAGTTTCTAGGAGATTCGTCGTCTAATCCTGCCAGATAGTTTAGCAGATTGAGGCGGCGATTCCTTCTTTTTATTAAAAATTTAATTTTCACTCAAAGGAGGCTGGAGGCTACTATGGCTGAAAGCTTAAAGCACTTATTGGAAAAATCAGAGGAAGTAACTGCTTCAGAATCCTTTGTGTTACAAAACCCAAAGGCACTAAAAATTCATGTTACTGATTCGGTCTTTTGTCGTGCAGGAAGCATGATCGCTTATCAAGGGAACATTTCATTTGCGAGCACATCGGGTGGCATCGGAAAATGGATGAAAAAGAAATTAACTGGTGAAGGATTTCCCCTTATGAAAGCAACAGGCAATGGTGATCTTTTTTTAGCAGATAATGCGGCAGATATCACGATTTTAAAATTAACCGGTGAGTCGCTATTCATCGAGGGACGTCATCTGCTTGCTTTTGAACAGACGGTTGACTGGGATATTTCAGTCATGCGTGGTGCAGGCATCGCCTCTGGTGGCGTTTTTACATGTCGGTTATCCGGACATGGTTTTGTAGCGATTAGTTCCCATGGTGCTCCAATTGCACTGGATACTCCTGTTGTCGTTGATCCCAACGCTGTCATTGGCTGGACGGCGGATCTCTCTCCCAGAATGAAGACGGATTTCAATCTAAAAACACTCTTTGGGAGATCCTCTGGTGAGACCTTCCAACTCTCCTTTGATGGAAAAGGGAAAGTGCTCGTACAACCTGCGGAACTATATTCATTCGGAAAAGAAGAGTAAAATTCCTCGCGCTTTGTCATATAATATATGGTAATTGATCGGGTAAGAGGATGTTGGCTAAGCTGCGACACGACTGGGGTTTCTTGATTAAATAATAATTAATATACTATAGCATATTAATTATTGAAGGTGTCAATATCATATAACGAAAGTTTTATAAGATGAAAACAAAGATTTGAGAAATGATATGGATATCATGGTTGATCTCATTTCTTTGTTTTTGTTATTTTTTTAGAATGCGTTTGATCAAGTTTAGTGGGGAAATAAACTTGATCATCTGTGCATCATGAGATAAATTTGGATCCTATCTCACAAAAATGTAGGAGGATATTTTTCCGTGGGGCTTGGACAATCATACAAAACATCACCTACAATTGATGGAGAAGTCGATTAATAGTAAGGATGAAGAAAAAGGATGGACACAATAAAGCATTTACATCTTTCTACACGCACGAAGATTGGTCAAAACCTTCGAGATCGTCGAAAAGAAAAAGGACTCACACTAAAACAAACACAAAAAATTAGTGGGATTGATCGTACCCAATTGAGTCGATTAGAAAAAGGAACAAAAATTGGGCGAAACAATAGTGAATACCTGCGATACCTCTCCCTTTATGCAAATGCCATCGAAGTGAATCTTGATGAGCTTGGGATGATCAAGGAAGATAAAGAACAGCGGCAAAGAATTGAGGCCGAATTTGAAGCAATTGAACATAAGATCCATATTGAATCCATTCTTAAGGTGGATTCAGGTGTTATTAATGAACTTGATCGATTAGATTTCGATAGGAACAGTGGATATATGATTTATTATCATTATATTCGAGGTCTATATTTTTATCTTCAGGGTAATTGTGATCGGACTGAGAAAGAACTAAGTTTATCCATTGAATATTCAACTAAATTTTCAGAGTATAGGTATTTAAACCTGCGTAGTCTATGTCATCATTTGATTAGTGATATGATCTATCAACAAAAGGAAGATACTGAGTGTGCATTAGAAGAAATCGATGAAGCTCTTCATTATTTTGTTTCGGCGAATCAAGAGGGTGAACCTCCCTATCAACGACGAACGGTTTATTGGGAATGTGTTTTCCGAAGAGCAACGTATTTAGACGAATTACAGAGATATGTTGAAGCGGACCGATTGATTGAATATTTGATTGATAATATTGATCAAATGGTCGATAAAAACAAAACCGGTGTGTATCATTTAAAAGCAAAATCAGAATGTAGGAAAAAACATTTTGAAGAAGCTGTAAAAAGTGCGAGAATCGCATTGGGTTACGCACTGAGTTGCTCTTATATGGATAAGTATTTAGAGATTAGTGTGCTGTTAGGGGATATTTATGTTGGGATGAATGAATTGCAACTAGCTGAAAGAATCTTTCAATATGTCATTCAAATTTCCCCACCGGTAAATAGGCACATATCAAAGACCATTGAGTCCTACCTTTCTTTAGGTGAATTGTTGTTAAAACAGAATAAAATTAATGAAGTTAAAATTTTGTATGAGAAGGCAAAGGAGATATGTCAAAAAGAAGAATATAGAGGGGAGATTTATATTGAATTACTTATTAACATAGGGGACTATATGTATAAAGTGAATCATCACGAAAATGCCCTCCTTTATTTTGAAGAGGTGGCCAGTTTGTTGAAAAACAACTCTTTACTACAAAAGAAATATGCTGAGGTATTTTTCAAACTTGCTATTTGTTATAATGGATTTGATCAAAATATGGAAGTTAAGTATATGCGATTGTATCAACATTTGCGAAACCCTTTTTAACCATGTGTTAAAATGGGTTTTTTATAAATAAAGGTTCCTGGAACCGAGAGATTGGGTAAAGGGATACGGTAATCGGTTGAAAAGAAGGTGTCCTTTTATTTTTGTGGAAAATTGGATGTATTGGGGTCGTTATGAGGGACTGACAGGGAAACTCTTAAAGTGGTAAATCATTCATGCTATGTTAATGGAGGGGGCAAATCCATGTTTCGCGTTCGTGTGGGGATGTTGGTGTTGCTGATGGTAGTTGTTTTGGGGTTTACGTTTGATGCCCATGGAACATGGGCGAAGGAAAACAGTGCCTTTCGTAATGTGAGTAAAGGGAGTCCATCGGTAGAGTATGTAATCACCGGAAAAGCACGTGTATGGGAAGGGACTTATCTGTACCGGGTGAAGGATGGTAAGAAAATAATAAGCAACGGATTTGGCACAGCGTCGGTTGGAGCACCCGAGTGGGGAGATTTTAAACAGGTTATTACATTACCGAAAAGTCCATCGGCGATGAAGAAGACATTAAAAGTTGAGATCTATGAAGAGTCCATGAAAGATGGCACAGCGATCAATAAACTAACGTTGTCACTAAAGAAAGGAAAGTTTAGTGAGGCGAACAGTGCCTTTAAAAAGATAGCAATTAATGATCCAAAGGTAACCTACTCATTTAAAGGGGAAGCACGCGTATTTGAAGGGGTCTACCACTACGCAATCAGTGATGGCCATAATTACTTAGCGAAGGGATATGGAATGGCCTCTGCTGGAGGACCCGAGTGGGGTGCATTTAGCAAAAAAGTGAGGATTCCTCTCAGTAAGATGCCGGTCAATGGAACGTTGATGCTGGAATTGTACGAAGAAAGTGCAAAAGATGGTCAACCCATCAACAATGTGGACATGCTTTTGGATCAATTACCTTGGAACTAAAAAAACCACGCCGCGTCTAAATCGACGAGGCGTGGTTTTTTGTTAGTTATTTTTCGAAGAAAAATGTTAAGGCAATCGGAAGATCTCGTTGCCAAAAACCCCAAGTATGGTCGCCCTCTTGTTCCGAATACTCCACGTGGGCATCCCGTTCTAACAGCACGCGATGAACTTCGCGATTTCTGGCGAGTAGGTCTAAATTTCCCATATGGGTTGGGACGGCTGTTTCTGACTTACCAATGGTTTGATAGATCTCAAGGTATCCAAGCGAGCCCGATTGACCAATTTTATCCAATGTTTGCTCTAAAAATGCGCCAGACTGGGAGAGTACACGTTGAAATTCCTGTGGGTACTGAAGAGCGAGGTGTAAGGAGACGGTACCACCTAAGGAGGAGCCACCGAGTACTCGATCATCTGGATGCGTTGAAACAGGGTATTTTTCCTCAATAGCAGGTAAAAGTTCCTCTGTGAAAAATTGCAAGTAGTGATCAAACCAATCACCGATTGGCGCATATTCTGAGGTGCGTTTGCTTTTATCGACGGGAAGGGCGACAGCAGCAAAGGGATGGATTTCTTCATCAAGGATCATTCGGTTGGCTTGGGTGGCTAGACGACCCAAGTTAAAATAATCATCTCCATCCTGCAGGTAAAGAACCGGATAGGATGCATTTTCATCGTGATTGGGTGGCAAATAGATTTGGAAAGGCCGTGTTTCATTGAGAAGAGTACTTTCCACTTCGCCTTTTAAAATGGTTCGTTTAAGGTATTGTTTGTCCATCATTCCTGCACCGTCCTTTTCTTTCCGTGTCCCTTATTGTACCCCATCACTAGGAAAGAAAATAGCCCGGCCTTTGATCTTACCACTGTCTGGTATAAATACAGAAAGCAGTATAAGTTGTAATGCAGTGAAAGGTACAAACACACCCAAATATGATCCCTCTCTTTAAAGCTTTTTGACCTAGACGAGGTTGCCATTTAAAATAGATGAGGTAGAAACTTCATATAAACGGGGTGGGCCGATGCAAAGGGCAGCGTGGTTTCCCGCGGACGAACAAGTCCGAAAGATGCGAATGTACGGATTAATGATGAAAAATGGTATTGAGGAGTATGATGACTTTTATCAACGATCAGTGAAGGATCCTGCTTGGTTTTGGGATGAAGTTGTAAGGGATCTAAAGCTACAGTGGGATCAACCTTACTCAAAGGTGTTAGATCTATCAAAGGGATTTGCTTGGCCGCAATGGTTTGTGGATGGCAAAATGAATGTTGCTACCAACTGTTTAGATCGCTGGGCAGATGATCCTAAGGTGAAGGATCAATTGGCGATTATCTCAGAGGGGGATGGTGGAGAGGTAAAGCAATGGACCTATCATGAACTGAGAGAAACGGTAGCACGGTTTGCTCAGGGGCTTAGCGAGCTGGGTGTAACCTTTGGTGATCGAGTAGCGATCTATTTGCCTATGATTGCAGAAAATGTGATTGCTATGTTGGCCACAGCGCGAATTGGCGCAATATTTACACCTTGCTTCTCGGGTTATGGCGCGGAAGCAGTGGCAACCCGCCTAAAGGACTGTGAAGCAAAGGTGCTCATTACTGCGGATGGTTTCTGGCGGCGTGGAAAAGTCGTGAAGATGAAAGAAGAGGCGGATCGAGCGGCAGACCTTTCTCCAAGTGTAGAAAAAGTGATCATTGTTCAGCGTACAGGTAGAGAGATTCCCGTTCATGAAAGAGACGTGAAATGGGAAGACGTGATCCATAAAGAGAAAACGCTTTCAAGTGTAATAACCGATGCGGATACGCCCTTTATGATCATTTATACCTCGGGTACCACCGGAAGACCTAAGGGCACGGTCCATGTCCATGCAGGCTTTCCGATTAAAGCAGCTTTTGATGCCGGTTATGGCATGGATTTAAAGCAAGAAGATACGTTATTTTGGATGACAGACATGGGTTGGATGATGGGGCCCTGGATGGTATTTGGAGCACTTCTAAATGGGAGCACCATGGTTCTATTTGAGGGGACACCCGATTATCCACAGCCTGACCGCCTGTGGGAATTGGTTGAGAACCATCGCATTAGTCATATGGGGATTTCTCCGACGGTGATTCGAACCTTGATGAAGTTTGGTGAAACGTGGGTCGATAAGCATGACCAATCCTCCCTAAAAGCATTTGGTTCAACAGGGGAGCCGTGGAATCCAGAGCCCTGGTTTTGGTTATTTGATCATGTAGGAAAAGGGAAAGTCCCGATCTGGAATTATTCTGGAGGAACAGAGGTCTCGGGAGGGATTTTGTCTAGTAATTTGATGAAACCGATTGCACCCTGTTCCTTTAACGGTCCCATGCCGGGAATGGATGCGGAAGTGGTTGATGAACATGGGAAACCCATTCGCGGCGAAGTGGGTGAATTGGTGATGAAACACCCTTGGGTAGGAATGACCCACGGATTTTGGAAGGATCCTGAACGGTATAAAAAAGCGTATTGGAGTCGTTGGGAAGGGACTTGGGTCCATGGTGATTGGGTTCATGCAGAGGAGGAGGGCTATTGGTATATCACCGGTCGATCCGACGATACATTAAAAATTGCCGGTAAGCGGCTAGGGCCAGCAGAAATGGAATCCGTACTTGTGGATCATCCGCGGGTTTTGGAAGCGGCCACGATCGGAGTTCCTGATCCGATTAAGGGAGAAGTTGCTGTTTGTTTTGCTGTTCTAAAACCGGGGGATTCAGGGGATGAAGTTTTAGTTAAGGAATTAATGGATATGATTGGAGATCATTTAGGGAAAGCTTTACGCCCCAGTAAAATTCATGTGGTGTCTGAATTACCCAAAACTAGAAATGGGAAAATCCTGCGTCGGGTAATAAAATCAGCTTATACAGGTCAAGAAGCTGGCGACTTATCAGCGTTGGAAAATCCTAAGGCTGTAGAAGAAGTTCGTAGAGAAAACGAAGCAGAATAATCCCTTCCAACAGATGGAAATATCCTTTACTTTAATTGGAAAAGCCTGTATCCAAAAGGATTGGGCTTTTTTTGCTTAGAAATTCCTTTCTATTGACTAACTTGAACCTTATAATAAGAGAATAACTTACCTGTCCTGGATTTGAGGAAGATATAATTATGGCAAATTTATGCTTATGAAATTGATCCCGACGGATAGTCGGAATGATTACCATAATTGACCTCGTCGTGGTAGATCAACCTATGTAATTTGAACGATGAAGGAATGGAGGAAAAAGATCGTTAAAAACGGACAGAAAATACAACGGTGTTACGAATTATAGAGTAGGGAGAGGTGTCGGCATTGCATCCGGGGGACGGTGATCGAGACCAGCATAAGCAAAAAATTGAAAAACGTGTATTGCTAGCTCAGTCTGATCCATCATCCGGGGAGCGGGAAAGTTTAATCAGTGAGTACAAATTATACATCACTAAAATTGCTTCCCGCATCTGTCATCGACAGATTACGGCTCAGGATGACGAATTTTCAATCGCATTATCAGGCTTTGATGAGGCGATTACACGTTTTGAGAAGGGGCAACCATCGACCTTCCTCACTTTTTCTTATATGGTCATACAACGACGGTTAACAGACTTTTACAGAAGAGAACAAAAACATGCTACCAATCAATCAGCAATCGCACCACGTGGAACAACTGAAAACGACTCGATTAGTCCTGAGATTGTCAAACATTCTGTTGACCAATATCGGGAAGATGAAAGACGAGATATGACCCGTTTTGAGGTTGTTCAGTTTACAAAGTTAATTGAACGCTATGATATTAAGCTAACCGATTTAGTCAAATCTTCTCCCAAACACAAAGATACCCGTCGTGACATGCTGGATATGGCAAAGGCGATTATTGCCGATAAGGAACTTTACGAGGGTTTTATGAACAAAAAGAAGATCGGGAAGGATTTTGCGAAGCGGTTAGGTTGTCATCCACGTACGATTAAGAGACATCGCATGTACCTAACGGCATTAGTTCTTGTATTTGTAGAGGATTTGCCACTTCTTCGACAATATCTTGACTTACCAACTTATAAGAAAGGAGGTGGTTGATGTGCAACGGGGAATTGTCATGGAAGTAGGTTCCAAGAAGTGTGTCGTGATGACACCGGACGGGCAGTTTCTCACTGTGCCACGAAACGGGAGAAATGTAGATCTAGGCGATGAATTCACCTTTCAATTGCAAAACGAAGGAAAGACTTGGATGAATCGGCTCAGTCGCCCGGCGTGGATAACAGGGGGCGTAACCGTAGCAGCATTAATGTTGTTTATGTGGCTACTCCCACAATGGGTAACCGAAGAGGCACATGCTGCTAGTTATGTGTATATTGACTTAAACCCGAGTTTGGAGTTGGGTGTGAATAAGGATCGAGAAGTAGTTAAGCTGCGGGCGCTAAATCCTGCTGCGAAGCGTTTAGTAAAAGGAATGGATTGGAAAGGTGCCGAGGTGAAGGATGTGGTGGTTGAAGTCCTTAACCGTGCAAAGCGAGCACGCTACCTCGATCATAAGGAACGGGTAATGATTTCACAGATTGACAAGGATAAGGAATCATCCTCTGGTCAAACACTTGATTTGATCAAGAATGAAGTGAAGGATACACCGGGATTAAGCGATACAAAGCTCGATATGTATACGCTCCCGCTCCCTAATGTGTTGAAAAAAGAAGCAGAAGAGAATGGGATTTCGCCAGTGAAGTATGCTGTGGGACTCGTAGCTCGACGTCATGGAGAAGATCTCTCCATTCAAGAATTGTCTAATATGTCGATTTCGGAACTAATGAAAAAAGTAGACCTTTCCCCAGTCCTGCGCCATCCACCATCCGACCAAGACTGGACGAACTGGCTGGAAGAAGATCGGAAATTGCATGATGGTGACGCTAGAAAATCTAAAGATGGTGGAAGCCATAGCGGTGATGGGAATGGGGTTCATAACTCCACTGAAGGATCTCCAGGGGATCAACCGAGTGAGGATACAAATGGGGATGGATCTCCGACCACTCCATCTCTCCCGATTGAGGATCCGGTGATTGTGCCAGATCCCCCCGCGACAACTGAACCACCTGCAATCACAGAACCACCTGCTTCATCCTCAGATGAAGATAAAGGAGAAGACCCCCCCACTCAGGCTGATGAACAAGCCAGTAGTGGGGAGGAAACTTCCTCCCCGAAAACTTCACCAAATATTGAGGATAAAGTAAATACTCCATAAAAATAACACCCCCTTCGTGATTGGAATGCCGACTCTCCCGTTGACACCAATTAACGAAAGAGTGGGGGATACGGTATGAAAGGGATTGGTATTGTACGGAAAGTCGATCACTTAGGACGAGTGGTTTTACCGAAGGAATTGAGAGATACAATGAATATTCACCCTCATGATGGTGTGGAGATTTTCGTTCATAATGATGCGATTGTCCTACAAAAGTATAATCCGAGTTGTATTTTTTGCGAGTCTGCGGAGAAGCTTTTTTACTTTAAATCGAAAATTGTATGTGAATCATGTCTTCATGAGACGAGTGCTCACGTTTCCTAAAGACAGCCCGTAAAGGGCTTTTTTTTTGTTTTGACAACAGAAATCTTCCAAAGCTCGCATAGTGTTACTTTAGTTCATAGGGGAAACAGTGAGGCTGACAAACAAGCGCTTGTTTTGATAAAATAGAAACCGTAATCTTAACAGACTGATAATTATGGCATACCTTGAAAGCGCTTACCTTTATCCAAGCGAGAGGAGGAGCATTTTTGGAATATCAATCTATACAAATGAGTCGTGAGGGGGCAATCGGGCGAATACAGTTGTATCGTCCAAAAGTATTAAATGCCCTGAATACGGGTTTGATCTCGGAGTTGGTTCAAGCTCTCGAAGCCTTTGATCGCGATTCAACGATTCGATGCATCCTACTTACCGGTGGCAATCGGGTATTTGCTGCAGGTGCAGATATCGGAGAGATGGCAACGGCTACTTCTGCAGAGCTTATGTTATCGAACCAATTTGCGGATTGGGATCGCCTTCGTCGTATTAAAAAACCAATCGTGGCAGCGGTGGTAGGGTATGCACTCGGTGGCGGATGCGAACTAGCCATGGCTTGTGATATGATCGTAGCCGCAGAAAATGCGCGTTTTGGTCAACCAGAGATCGATCTTGGTATAATCCCTGGAGCCGGTGGGACACAACGGCTTACTCGGGCGGTTGGAAAAGCTCGTGCGATGGAAATCGTGTTGACGGGAAGTCCAATTACTGCCCAAGAAGCTCTACATGTAGGATTGGTCAATCGCGTGGTTCCTGTGGAAAATGTCGAACTTGAAGCGATGAAACTGTGTCAGCAAATCGCATCGAAAGCACCTGCTGCTGTCCAACTAGCAAAGGAATCCGTACTCAAATCCTTTGATACGACGATCGCTGATGGCTTAGATTATGAGCAGAAGTTATTTTATCTTCTCTTCTCGACGGAAGATCAAAAAGAAGGTATGAATGCCTTTGTTGAAAAGCGTAAGCCCCATTTTCAAGGAAAGTAACCTATAGGAGGTATGAATATGGAAAATACACAAGTGGAACAAACGGTACTGTTAACAAAGGAAGATGGTGTAGGCGTTATCACGCTGAATCGTCCCCACTTATTTAATGCCTTTAATACACAACTCAATGTGGACCTATTGAAAGCATTTAAGGATGTTGCTAAGGATCCAGAAGTGCGTGCGGTTGTGCTCACTGGTGCAGGTAAAGCGTTTTGTTCCGGACAGGACTTGAGTGATCCCGCTGCTATACAAGTACAAGGGGATTCTCCTTCCTTGGGAGACAGTGTACGTAAACGGTACAATCCCTTAATTTTGGCAATGACCGAGATGGAAAAACCGATTATTGCAGCAGTAAATGGAGCAGCGGCAGGGGCGGGCTGTAGCTTGGCTTTGGCTTGTGATATGCGTTTTGTTTCGGATCGGGCGAAGTTTGTTGAAGCATTTGTCCGCATTGGTTTAGCTCCGGATAGTGGCTCTAGCTGGTTCCTGCCTCAACTCGTTGGCGTGGGTCGTGCCATGGAATTAGCTATGACGGGTCGTGACGTCGGTGCAGAAGAAGCGGTACAGATTGGATTAGCCAATCAATTGGTACCCCATGATCGCCTTTTGGAAGAGACCCTTGCTTTTGCTAAGCGACTGGCCCAAGGACCTACTCGTGCCATTGGATTAACCAAACGTGCGATTTATAAAGCGATGGATACGGATATCGCAGGGGCGTTGGAATATGAAGCGCAAGTACAAGAAATTGCAGGGAAGTCCAAAGATTTTCTCGAGGGGATTGCTTCTTTCGTAGAAAAACGCCCTCCCCAATATCGTGGTGAATAATTGGGTTCACTGACTTAGTTCGTGATGGTAAGGATCATTATCGCTTTGCTTGGGTAAGTGCTTTGTAACTTCTCAGGACAGGGATGGTGGCGCGATGAAAGTCTTGAACGATGGACATCTTAGAGAGACGGCGATGGGTATGAAACCCAAACGAAAGTCTGGACAAGGTGCGATGATGGAAGATATATTTCATCTGATGGAAGAATCAGGGCATGAACAAGTCATCTTTTGCCAACACAAAACCAGTGGTTTAAAATCGATCATCGCCATCCATGATACAACGATGGGACCGGCACTGGGTGGTTGTCGGATGGTCCCTTACGAAAGTACGCAAGCAGCATTGGATGATGTGCTTCGCCTTTCTAAGGGAATGACCTATAAGTGTGGGTTAGCGGATGTTGATTTTGGTGGAGGGAAGGCAGTCATTATTGGGCATCCGGAGAGGGACAAAAGTCCAGAGATGTTTCGGGTACTTGGTCGTTTCGTGGGTGGATTAAATGGGCGTTTTTTTACAGGGACAGACATGGGGACGATGCCAGAGGATTTTGTCCATGCAGCTAGAGAATCGGAGTCCTTCGTTGGTTTACCCGTTAGTCATGGAGGAAGTGGGGATACCGCTATTCCGACAGCCTTTGGGGTAATGCAAGGCTTTCGCGCCACCGTTTTTCATTTATGGGGGAGCGTTGAGTTACAAGGGAAAAAAATTGCGATCCAGGGAACCGGCAAAGTAGGAGGTCGGTTGGTTGCGCAACTAGTAGCAGAGGGAGCAAAGGTATTTGTTGCGGATATTCATGCTGATCGGGCAAGAGAATTGCAAGCGCAATACCCTGATGAGGTTCAGGCTGTTGATGTGAATGAGATCCATCGGCAAGTCTGTGATATTTATGCTCCATGTGCTGTGGGAGGGGTCGTGAACGATCGTACCCTTTCTGAATTAAATTGTCGCGCAATTGTGGGTTCAGCGA
This sequence comes from Marininema halotolerans, assembly GCF_900116235.1. GTDB lineage: Bacteria > Bacillota > Bacilli > Thermoactinomycetales > DSM-45169 > Marininema > Marininema halotolerans. The sequence goes on from NZ_FPAA01000005.1 coordinate 41,485, forward strand.
ATAATCAGCTTGCTACGGATCGACATGGTGATCGATTACATGATCAGGGGATTCTTTATGCACCTGACTACCTAGTTAATGCAGGTGGACTGATCCAGGTAGCCGATGAATTAAAGGGTTATCGACATGAACGCGTCATGGAGAAAACGCAGGGAATCTACGATATGCTACTCAAAATCTATCGCTTATCAAAGGAAGAAAATTTGCCTACTTGTCGTGCAGCTGACCAACTCGTATTGGAGCGTTTGCATCAAGTGGCAGACTTAAAGCGAATTCTGCTTGGTGGATAATTGGTTTGCTAAGGAGGGTGTTGGGTGGTGCAATCGTTAGAACAAATGGATTCTCCATGCTTGGATCAGGATGGTCGATTAACTGCAAAGGGAAATTCTCTATGGCAATCATTATCGGAGGATCAAAAGCTCTCTTTTTATCATTGGATGGCCATGGTTCGGCATTTTGATCGCCGGTCGGTGATTCTTCAACGCCAGGGACGAATCGGTACATATGCTCCATTAGAGGGGCAAGAGGCGGCCCAGGTAGGAAGTGCGCTTGCTTTATCACAAGAGGATTGGATTTTCCCAAGCTATCGTGAACACGGAGTGGCAATGGTTGCTGGACTCCCACTCACCCATATCTTGCTTTATTGGATGGGGCGTGTTGAAGGGAACCGGACTCCCAAGGGAGTCCGGGTTTTACCACCCTATGTTCCTATTGCTACCCAATTACCCCAGGCTATGGGCGCTTCTTGGGCGGCAAAACTAAAAAAGGAACAGTCGGTTGCGATAGCCTATTTTGGAGATGGAGCGACTTCTGAGGGTGATTTTCATGAAGCGCTTAATTTCGCAGGTGTATTCAAGCTACCTGCGATCTTTTTTTGTCAGAACAACGGGTATGCCATTAGTGTTCCTTTCTCTCGTCAATCGGCAGTTCCCACAGTAGCTGAGAGGGCAGCGGCTTATGGGCTTAAAGGCATAAGAGTGGATGGGAATGATGTGTTAGCAACGTATCAAGCCACACGAGAAGCTGTCAGACGTGCTCGTGCAGGTGAAGGTTCCACGTTGATCGAGGCGGTCACTTACCGCAAAGGATCACATACAACAGCCGATGATGCGACTCGATATCGTGAGAAGGAGGAAGTTGAGGAATGGGTCCAAAAAAAAGACCCCCTATCACGGTATGAACGACTTTTAACAGCTGAAGGCCTATTGGATGAGGCCGAACGAATAGCATGGGAAAAGCATTGTCGTGAACACATTGATCAAGCGGTACAGGAAGCTGAAGAGATGCTTGCTCCGCCCCCCACGCATCTATTTGACCATGTATTTGCGGATATGCCCGTTACTCTCCACCGACAACGTAATGAATGGGAAGGGGGTAACGAGCAAAATGGCTGAGCTTACGATTGTACAAGGAATTAATGATGGATTACGAACGGCATTGGCGACCGACCCGACAGTCGTTGTCTTAGGAGAAGATGTGGGTAGAAATGGGGGAGTTTTTCGCGCGACCGAAGGGTTATGGGAACAATTTGGTGATGAACGTGTGGTGGATACCCCGCTGGCGGAAGCGGGTATTGTAGGGGCTTCAGTAGGGATGACCATCAACGGTCTAAAGCCTGTCGCCGAGATTCAATTTATGGGATTTATCTATCCGGCATTTGAACAGATTGTGACCCATGTTGCTCGGTTGCGTACACGGACTCAAAGTGAGTATCCAGCCTCCCTTGTGATCCGTGTTCCCTATGGTGGGGGTATACGTGCCCCTGAATTACATTCGGATTCCACCGAATCGCTATTTGTCCATACACCAGGGTTAAAGGTTGTCGTGCCATCCACTCCCTATGATGCCAAGGGACTGCTCCTCGCTGCGATCCAGGATCAGGACCCGGTAATTTATCTGGAGCCGATGAAAATTTACCGCTCTTTTCGCCAAGAAGTCCCTCAAGATTGGTTTGAAGTCCCGATTGGTAAAGCCCGCATGGTCCAGGAAGGGACGGATGTGACCGTGATCGCCTGGGGAGCGATGGTACCTGTGGCTGAGAAAGCAGTTACGACGTGGGCAGAGAAAGGGATCACGTGTGATCTCATCGACTTACGCAGCTTATATCCCCTTGATGAGGAGACGATTATCCAATCGGTAAAAAAGACCGGCCGCGCTGTAGTGGTTCATGAGGCGCCTCGTACCCTCGGGCTGGGTGCTGAAATTGTGTCTTTAATCAATGAACAAGCGTTTTTATGGCTGGAGGCGCCGGTTGAGCGGGTGACTGGTTACGATGTTCCTGTCCCGATGTTTGCGTTAGAAGATCATTTTCGCCCAGGGCTTGAGCGGATTGGAAAAGCACTGGATAGCGTCATGACCTTTTAGGGGGTGTGCAGATGAGTGTCAATTTTCATTTGCCAGATGTGGGAGAAGGGGTTGCAGAAGCGGATGTCGTACGGTGGTTGGTGAAAGAAGGAGAGACGGTAGAGGAAGACCAAACAGTGGTTGAAGTTCAGACGGATAAAGCTGTGGTAGAACTTCCCTCTCCTTCAGCGGGTTGCGTAAAGGAAATTTGTTGGCAAGAGGGAGAGACGGTCCCGGTGGGTGAGGTCTTGTTTGTCATTGGAGGGAAAACCGAAGCGTCGCAAGAAATCAGGTCAAAGGAACCTTCAGATTCGTTAACAACGACAACCACTGCTACATTGCCACCGAAGACCAAAAAGGATGTACGAACACGGGTGCTTGCGGCTCCCTCTACTCGTCGTCTGGCAAGGGAACTCCAGGTAGATATTTGTTCGGTGGAAGGGACTGGACCCCAGGGACGAGTAACGAAGGAGGACGTACATCGTTTTTCTGAGCAAAAAACAAAAAAATCTCTTTCGCAAAATGACACGTATTCATCCCAGGGACTAGCGACCCCTCGGACGCTTATTTCTGAAAATACATTCGCCACCAAACACGATGAGATATATCATGATGAGCCCTTGACTCGCACCCGTCGACTTATTGCGGAACGCTTGTTAAAATCTGTCACACAAAAGCCCCATGCGACTCATTTTGATGAACTCCAGGTAGACGGATTAGTTGCTTGGAGACAACGGATAAAAGAAACGGGAAACACTCTCGGTTATTTGCCTATGCTTATAAAGGCAGTGACACAGAGTCTTCGCCATCACCCGCTATTGAATGCGCATTTTTTAGAAGATACACAGGTGTTACGTCGGATTCGTCAGGTAGATTTGGGCATTGCCACGGATACCCCGCGTGGGCTAATTGTTCCTGTATTGCGGCAGGTCGATCAAAAGAGTATTCATGAAATAGCTGAGGAATTGACCAACCTAACAGATCGTGCCCGGGAAGGGAAGGTTACGGCGGATGAATTAAAAGGAAGTACCTTTACGATCAGTAATGCAGGATCATTGGGTGGTAAATGGGCAACACCGATTATAAACCCCCCAGAGGTTGGAATTCTGGCGATCCACCCTATCGAAGAGCGACCCGTGATTAAAGAGGGGGAACTTACCAAGGGTTGGCGGATGAATGTCTCCCTCTCCTTTGATCATTCAGTGATCGATGGGGCGGATGCCATTCGCTTTACACAGACCCTTAATCGATACCTAGCAGACCCGGGTACGCTGTTGCTAGAGTTAAGGTGAGCTATTGTAAAAATTATTAAAAGACAAACCACTCTAAGTTACTTAGAGTGGTTTGTCTTTTAATATGGACAGGAAGTGCATTACCTAAAAAAATAGTTTTTAATATAGGTGGATGGAATAAAGAATTGACAACGGCGTATTCTCGTCAGGGGGACTATAAGAGTCTCATGCCACGATATTTGTTGGTAGTCTATATACGTTGTGGTTACGGAGAAGGATGTGAATCAAATAGAGCCATTCAATTACCGGATGAATAAAGGATTCACGAGAAATAAAAGAGTGAAACGACATCCGTTTCACTCTTTTATTTATAACTAGGGATGGAGCACAGCTTCCTTAGCAAGTGCAATACACTCTCTGGCTTTCCAAAAGGGCGTAAAGAGTACGGTAGAGTGGGCGACAGCAGGGAAAGCATTGATTCCGTTCTGTTTGGCGTACGATAACGCTCTTTTCATATGGTAATCATGGGTGACAATGTAAATGGTATCTATATTATTCTTTTTAAATAAGAATTTGGAGTTGATTAAATTTTCTCTGGTGTTGGTTGATCGATTCTCTAATTGAAGTGCGTCTTCAGGAATCTGATGCTTTAATAAATACCGTTTCATTCCTTCGGCTTCACTGATCGTATCATCGCCTTGGCCACCGGAAAGTATCAAGGTTTGAACGCGTTTTTTCTTGTAAAGATCAATGGCTACTTCCAACCGTTCTTTTAAAGCTGGACTTGGTTGATCTGACCAGAGGGCGGCGCCAAGAACGATCGCAGCATCGCGAGAAGATGTTGGAAGCTCTGTGTCATCATATTGAGAAACCGATGACCAGAAGATACCGATAATACTTAACACAAGTAGCAACATACCCAGTAGAAAAAGCATGATTGTCTTTTTTGTTTTTTTCAATGGTTTCAACCATGAGTCCTCCTTTATTGAGGGTCAATCGTTTATAAATAAATGAAAAACATTTTTATTATACAATGATTTGGTATATAATAATGGTTTATCATTCAAATTTAATATAACGGAAAATTTAAAAAATTAAATAATGAGATGCACCCAATGATAATATAGAGGGATGACAAGCGACTCGTTTGCACGTGCGGTTGTTCATGGGATATGGTAAAATTGTGAATGAACATTCAATCATTGGGTGGGGTTATGAAGAAAAAAAGTGCAATTGCTACTGCTCGACATCAACATGGAGAGGTATTCGCACTCCATAGTCGGCTTACATGTTGGGGACAAAATTTTCATATTTGGGTTTATGAGTTGGATGGGCTACTCATTGAAACGGGGCCGATTCATGCGCGTTCTGCAGTAGAAGCTTTTGTCAAAGAACGCCGTCCAGCATCAGTAACAATTACCCATCATCACGAAGACCATAGTGGTAATGCGGGTTGGTTAACGAGAGAGCAGGGGTTACCGCTTTATATGGGTGCGAAAACCGCTGATATCTTAGCCAATCCCTATCAAATACCGAAATATCGTGATCGAGTATGGGGACAGATGGAGAAAGTGCGCGGCTGGGTAGCAGACTCCATTGAAACCGAGAAATTTGTTTTACGTTCCCTTGCTACTCCGGGTCATGCGGATGACCATATTGCATGGATTGTGGAAGAAAAGGGATGGGCCTTTACAGGTGATCTCTATCTGGCGCCTCATTTGCAATATGGATTGAAAAGTGAATCGATCCATCAGATGATTCAATCGATTCAATCCGTGTTGGCATTACCTGTGGAAACCATTTTTTGTTCCCATGCGGGAATCATTGTTGAGGGTCGGCAAGGACTTGAGCAAAAACTCGCATTTTTAGAATGGTTGCGAGATGAGACCCTACGATTGAGACGAAAAGGCAAGAGCTCATTACAAATTGCTTCTCGGCTATTGGATCGCCGGTGGGGGGCTGTCATATTTTCCGGCGGCGAATTATCCCCGATTCACCTGATTCGAGCCATTATTCGTGATGAAGAAGAAATTGGTTGACGAAATCCCCTTTTGGGGATTTTTTGGTTTTCTATTGACAAATATTAGTACAATCCCGCATAATTATCGTAATATTCAATCCATAGGGGGCGAATACGTTGGCGGAGATCCAACCATCGGTACAAAAGAAAGTACAATCGACAGAGAAAAAGGTGGGAGAGGCAAAGTATGTCTTTCCTTTTGTCTGGATGTTACTCATGACTGCAGCCTCCTTTGTCCTCGTATCGACAGGGTTTGTACCCTTAAAATGGTTGATTCCGATGATCATTCTCCTAGCGATTGGACAGGTGTTAGTACAACTGTTTACCTTTATGCATCTGGAAGATAAGGGAACACGAATGTTTATCATCTTTACTGCAGGGGGCGCTGTTGTTGCGATTACCTGTATCTTAGCCATGCTTTTTCTGGTTTGATGAAATGAATATAGGTAATTAGAAAAAAGCAGAGGCGAAGGATTCGACTCTGCTTTTTGGTGTGTGATTGTAATGGAGACTTAGAGATTTTCCGTCGTGGTCTTTGCGAGCAGGAAGTTTAAGAGGTAATCCGGACCACCTGCTTTTGCATCGGTTCCTGACATGTTAAATCCGCCAAAAGGATGAACGCCAACGATTGAACCTGTGCAACCGCGGTTAAAGTAGAGGTTACCCACATGGAAATCTTGGCGTGCACGATCGATGTGTTCGCGATTCCGGGTAAGTAAAGCACCGGTCAGTGCATAATCGGTATTGTTAGCGATCGCTAACATCTCGTCGAAGTCTTTGGCTTTTGCTACGGCAAGCAACGGTCCAAAAACTTCCTCCAACATGATACGAGCATCCGGTTTTACCCCTGCGATAATCGTAGGTTGAATCATAAAGCCATGAGAATCATCGGTTTCACCGCCAAGGACGAGTTCACCTTCTTCTTTCCCGATCGCAATGTATTCACGGATCCGGCGGAACTGGATGTCATCGATGACAGGTCCCATATCCGTATCATGATCCGCTGGGTTTCCTACTTTTAACTTCTTAGAAAGCTCGATGACACGCGCTAGCACTTCATCATAGATATCTTGATGGAGTACGGCTCTCGAACAGGCAGAGCATTTTTGACCAGAGAAACCAAAACTTGCAGAAACAATGGACCGAGCAGCTAGGTCGAGGTCGGCATCACGGTCGACAAGAATGGTGTCTTTTCCGCCCATTTCTGCAACGACGCTCTTTAACCATTTTTGACCAGGGTGAACCTTTGCAGCACGCTCATAGATGCGTGTACCCGTTGCACGGGAACCCGTGAAGTTAATAAAGCGAATCAAGGGATGGTCGACAATATAGTCCCCGATTACCTTTGGATCTCCTGGAATAAATTGCAGCACATCTTTAGGTAAGCCGGCTTCTTCAAGAACCTCGACAAAGCGAGCGGCGACGACTGGGGTTTTCTCTGAGGGTTTCAATACCGCTGTGTTACCGGTTACTAATGCGGAAACCGTGGTCCCTACCATGATGGCAAAGGGAAAGTTCCATGGTGGTACGATAAAACCAACACCCATGGGCTGATAGAAGTAGCGGTTCTTCTCATCCTGGCGAGAGATGACGGTTTTACCTTGATCCAGTTCTAACATTTGGCGGCCATAAAACTCTAAGAAATCGACAGCTTCAGAGGTGTCTGCATCTGCCTCAAACCAGTTCTTACCCGATTCGTACACCATAGCAGCAGAGAACTCATGGCGCCGCCGGCGAATGATTGCTGCACTCTTGAAAAGAATGTCTGCACGCATATGGGCGGGCCATTTACGCCAATGATCAAAGGCCTTGTAAGCACTCTGGATGGCTTTCTCTGCGAGTTCTTGATCGGCTTTGGATACCTTGCCGATGATTTGATCTTTTTGGTAAGGGTTTACAGATACCAGTTTGTCTTCGGTGACGATTCGTTCTCCACCAATAATTAAAGGAAATTCACGACCAAGTTCACCCTCAATTTTTGCGAGGGCTTCTTTCATGCTTTCATGATTCTCCGAAACAGAGAAATCGGTCCAATCATCATTTTTGTATGGAATCAATAGAGACAGCCTCCTTGATAAGTAAATCGGCTTTTACACCTTATTGTGCCGGGAGAGGGTAGACTCTTGTCAAATGGATTTATTATCGATCTAGTGGGTGTATACACAGTTATTCTCCCCAATATTCGTGATCTCTTCCCTTTGGTTTATCCTTACTTTAGAAAAGACCTGTTCCTTGTGCGAAGAGAACAATAAGACCCAAGATCCACACATAGATTGCAAAGCCCTTTAACGAGCCCTCTTGGAGAAGACGGATCATCCACCGGATGGCGAAGTAGCCAGCTATCGCCGATGTCATTGTCGCAATAAGCAGGGAGGATAAGGGAAGGGACTCTGTTTGGCCACTTATTAAATCCAAGATGGAAAGCAGGGATGCACCAAGAATGGCCGGGATGGATAGGAAAAAGGAAAAATAAGCAGCGGTTCCTTTGTCAATGCCACGAAAAAGAGCAGCAGCGATGGTAAGACCCGAGCGAGAGATGGCAGGAAGGATTGCAGCCCCTTGAAAGGTACCAATCACCAGCGCATCCCCATAGGTAATGGCGGACAGATCTTTGTATCCACGATCTTTTATGGTGTCAGCGAACCATAGAACGCCCCCAGTAACTAAAAATTCCCATCCGATGGTACTCCCTGATACAGCGATCGCTTCAAAGAAATCTTTAAAGGCAAGGCCAATGATGGCGGTTGGAATTGTGCCGATCATGGTTAGACGAGCGAGCGGTCCAAAGGGATGGCGTATCACCGCACGAACTTCTCGACGATATACGGTCAATACGGCAATTAGTGTACCCAAATGTAGCAGGGTATCCAAGAATAGCCCCGCCTCATCGAGGCCGAAAAGGTGACGACCTAAATAAAGGTGTCCAGTACTGCTGACGGGTAGAAACTCCGTTAACCCCTGAACAATCCCTAGAATCAGCGCTTGTAACCAGTCCATCACGACCTCCTTGTTATTAAATCAGATTTCCAATCACTTCAACGATATGAAGAAAAGGAACTTGTTCATCATATCGACCGACAATTCTTCCGTTGGGGTCGATTAACACGGATGTGGGTACGGATTGAATTTGAAAGGCGTCGTATACTGTGCGCCCCTGATCCAGGAGGACTGGAAAGTGAAATCCGTGTTCATGCACAAAGGGTTCCACCTGACTGGGATCCGCCTCTCTTCCTGTAACATTAATGGTGTAGAAAGCAAAATGATCAGCATCGAGGGAGCGGAAAAAGCGCTCTTTTTGTGGTAAATCTACCTGACAAGATGGGCACCATGTTACCCAAAAGGATAGCAAGACCGCTTTCCCTCGTAGATCACGGAGGGAGAGGGTGTCCCCGGTTAAAGTAGGTAAAGTAAATTCAGGTGCAAGTTCTTTTTGCAAAAAGATTCCTCCTTCAATGCGTAGTACGATTCTTCGATTAGTCGGTAAAAATAGGGCTTGGGGCACTTTGTATAGTGTATGTAGCCTTAATTGGTGAACATGTCCTAGAATTGCGGAGAGGTCGATGCAATTTACTGGATAGGTATGGTTTTTCAATGGCTAATTTGAATGATAAAAAATTGTTCCACAACGGGAAGGGGATGCCAGCAATGATCAGGTGACCTCTTCCCGATGATGGCTTCCTGTCCATGATAAAATAAAAAAAAACAAAAGGGGAACCCCTAGATTGATGGAGGATGAACATGCTGGATATTGAGGAACTTCAAGCAGAGGCACGATTAAAAGTTGCCCATTTGTTACCAAATACCATTTTTGAAGAATTTGATCAACCAAACGCTCGAATGCTCATCGCGGTGACCTTAATGAATCGTGGAGAAAAGGAACTGGCGTATGAACTCTTTAAAAGTATTTCATTATTGGGGCCGAGCGATAATGAAAATCGACATTTTGCTTATGTCCGAAGCCTGATAGAAATGGCGGAAATGGATGCGGAGAAGGACCATTTTGTTAAAGCAGAGGATGCCATGGCAAAAGCATTAGAGGCCTTTCCTGAATCCATGGATTATATGATGAGCAAAGTCCATCTGGAAGTGTATCACAGTTATTACCGGTTTAAGATGGGGGAGTTGATGGAGGCGCATGATGAATTAGAACAAATCATTCAGCGTGAAATTAAACGATTTGATGCGCTCCCCCTTGAGGATGGACAAAATCTAATTGGTCCAGGGCTTTGTTATGCGATTCACCAGAAAGCCTTGTTTTACGGTGAAGAAGGGTCATGGGAGCGAGCAGTTAACAGTTTCGATCGCCTTTGCCCTTATGCAACATGGGTAAACGATGAGAAGTGGAAGGAAGGTCAGGCACTCGTTCAAGCAGGGCAGTTAGAAGAAGGGTTTAGTGTGTTGGTTGAAGCAATCGCTTATGAAGCAGGTTAACTATGTACGGTTTTCGGTGTCTGATTTTGGGGAAGCCCATAAAGATATGTTCCTTTAAAGGAGGGAAGTCCAATGAAAGCGGTGTTAATCAATGAGCCAGGAGGACCTGAAACCCTTTTTCTTGGTGAGTATCCGAAACCAAAACCAACCGCTCAAGAATTATTAATTCGTGTTCAAGCAACCGCCCTTAACCGGGCTGATATTATGCAACGAGAAGGGAAGTATCCTCCCCCTCCTGATGCGAGTCCTATCCTTGGATTAGAAGTTGCAGGGGTAGTAGAGGAGGTTGGTGAGAGCAGTGGTTCCTGGAAAAAAGGGGACCGCGTTTTTGGACTGCTGTCGGGGGGAGGTTATGCAGAATATGCCGTTATACCAGGCGATATGGCGATGCGTATTCCGGATGAACTCTCTTTTACTGACGCGGCGGGTGTAGCAGAGGTGTTTTTAACGGCTTGGCAAGCCTTGTTTTGGATTGGCCACCTACAAAATAACCAACGTGTGCTCATTCATGCAGGAGCAAGTGGTGTCGGTACTGCTGCGATTCAACTAGCAAAGAATGTTGGGGCTTTTGTTGCAGTAACTGCCGGATCACAAGAGAAGTTAACAGCTTGTCAAAAGCTAGGGGCGGATGTCGGTGTTAATTATAGAGAAGGCCCCTTTGAACCTAAGTTACGCGAGGTTGTTGGTGAGGGAGGGTTTGATTTGATTCTTGACTTTATCGGTGCCTCCTACTGGGATCAAAACATGAAAGCACTTGCCATGGATGGTCGATTGGTCTTAATCAGTGCATTAAGTGGTTCACATATTAAGGGAATGAATTTGGTTCCACTCTTAGCGAAACGGTTGCAAGTGACGGGTACAACACTGCGCTCCAGAAGCCTTTCTTATAAAACGCAACTAACGCGAGATTTTGCACAAAAGGGACTTCCACTCTTTCAACAAGGAAAGCTGTCGCCTGTGATTGATCACGTGTTTTCTTGGGAGAATGTACAAGCTGCCCATCGCTATATGGAGGAGAATCGCAATATCGGGAAGGTTGTATTAGAAGTCAAATAAAAGAGGATCAGGAGATTTTGATTTATCGGGGTGCTCACGTCTTCCTTTAAGCGAAGTCGTAGATATTGACCGCTTAGGGGGACCATTTAGAGGAAAGCAGGAATAAGGAGAGGCTCTCTCCATCTCATCCGTACTCATCCCATGGAATAGGGAAAGAGCGGTGCTCACGTCATTTGAGGTTCGAGTCGTGCCTTGTTATAATTATGCTAACTCACGTATAAGGGAGAGATACTTTTATCAGTAATCCAAAGACATGTGAGACGATTGAGAGAGCAATGGTAACCGCACACAGTATGCCCTATGCAGAATATCAGCGTAGTCTTGAAAATCGCATGAAAGTGGAGGAAGCGCGTGAAGCTGACTACCGCAAAGCCAAGCGATTAGCTACAGAGTCTGGGGTATAATAAATTAAATAATTAAAAAAAGATGATGGAATTCCATCATCTTTTTTTGTATGGATTAACGATGTTTTCGACTCTTTTCTTGGTGATTTTCTGGTGGGGTGGGGAATAGGAGATGGTATACTCAAGAATGTACTTTTTTGAAAAAGGGTGAGAACATGGCTGAACAAAAACAACGGTACAGCATGAATTGGAACCTCGATGAGTTTTTTCCTGGAGGGAGCGAAACCCCACAATTTAATCAGTATATTAAAACTCTCGAGAAGGATATCGCTGCATTTAATGGTGATCTTCTTCGCTTAACAAAGAAGCCTTCAGAGGATTTTAATGTATGGAAAGCGGTGTTGGATCAATTACAAGGTCTCTCGCAACGTTTAGGTGAGGTAGGGTCTTATGTGAACTGTTTGACTGCAGAGGATATGAAAAATACCCATGCAAAAATGCTTCGGGGACGTCTTGCACAAATGGGGGCTGATTTTAGCTCATCATTAACCAAGTTGGATCAATTATTTCTTGAAATGAGCGAGGCTGGATGGGAGAACTTATTGCAAGATGCCCGCTTTTCTTCAATATCTTTCCCTCTCGCAGAGAGGAGACGGCGTGCAGCGGATCGCTTACCAGCCGATGGAGAGAGTTTAGTAGGGGATTTGGCAGTGGATGGATACCATGCCTGGGGGGACTTGTACTCCACCATCGTTAGCCGAATGACGATTCCTTTTTCTCAGAATGGTAAGGTTCAACAACTGTCAGTTGGACAGGCGGCTAATAAATTGAGCAGTGCCGATCGAAAGGTACGTAAACAAGTCTTTGATCAACTGAATAACGCTTGGGAGAAAGAAGAGGATCTGTTTGCCAGCACCTTAAATCACCTTGGGGGTTTTCGATTAAATGTATACCGCCATCGTGGTTGGGATTCGGTACATAAGGAACCCTTGGAAATTAACCGAATGTCAGGGGAAACGCTTCGTACGATGTGGGAAGTAATTGACCGAAATAAAGGCATGTTACTCCAGTACATGGATCGAAAAGCGAAGATGATTGGTGTGGAGAAACTAGCTTGGTATGATGTCTATGCACCAATTAGTCAAAATGAAAACCAGGTAGGATACCAGGAAGCCGCTGATTTTATTATCGATCAGTTTAACCGCTTTGATCCGCGGATGGCGGCTTTTGCTAACAAGGCGTTTCAAAACCGTTGGATTGAAGCAGAAGACCGTCCAGGGAAACGACCAGGCGGTTTCTGCACCAATTTCCCAAAGAGTGGTCAATCTCGTATTTTCATGACCTTTGCAGGCAGTTCCTCGAATGTGACGACACTGGCTCATGAACTTGGGCATGCTTATCATCAAAGTGTCATGGATGACCTCCCACAGTTGGCACAGCGGTATGCAATGAATGTTGCAGAGACGGCCTCAACCTTTGCCGAATCGATTGTTTCCGATGCTGCGATTCGTGAGGCGAAGAGCGATGAAGTAAAAGTGTCTCTTTTGGAAGATAAAATTCAACGGTCCGTCGCTTTCTTTATGGATATCCAAGCCCGATTCCTTTTTGAGACCCGCTTTTATGAAGAGCGGAAGAAAGGGTTGGTTAGCAGTGCAAGGTTGAAGGAATTGATGGTCGAAGCAGAAAAAGAAGCTTTTATGGATGCATTATCCGATTATCACCCATGGTATTGGGCATCCAAACTGCATTTTCATATCACAGGAGTTCCATTCTACAATTTCCCATATACCTTTGGTTATCTCTTTAGTACGGGTCTATATGGAAGAGCGTTACATACAGGTTCTGATTTTGCAGACAGGTATGTCGATTTATTGCGAGATACGGGGCGAATGACGACGGAGGATTTGGCACAGAAACATTTGGGAGTGGATCTAACCCAACCCACCTTCTGGCAAGAAGCGGTGGATGTCATTCATGCAGACATCAAACAATTTTTACAGTTAACAAATTAAGGGGAGTTACTATGAGGGAAAGGATCTTCATATGAGATCCTTTCTTAATTTTTAAGATTGTAGAGTCAATTATATAGAGAATAGATGGTATAATAGCCAAGTAAATCAAGTGAAAAGGGTGAGAATATGGCGAAGCATCAGCAAGAACTTCGTTTAACATGGGACTTAGAATGCTTTTTTCCTGGCGGTAGTGCATCGCCCCAGTATGAAGAGTATTTAAATACCATAGAAGCTTCTCTTTCTGTGTTGAATGCGCAAATTGATGAGCAGGCCGGCACACCCACTGAGGACCTCTCCAAATGGGATGAGATGTTGCAACAGTCGCAACGGATCGCTAGCCAGCTATGGGAAGCCATCGCATTTGTAGAATGTTTAGCTGCACAGGATACGACAGATAAAGGGGTTCCAATCCTCTATGGACGTAATAAGCAGTTGGGTGCTGCTTTTAATAGCACCTTGACCAAATTGGATCAGTTGATTTTGCAGATGGATGATGATCGCTGGTCTGCCTTATTACAGGATGAAAGATTTGCAGAAGTCTCCTTTAATTTAGCCGAACGCAGACTACGGGCAAAGGAGAAGATGTCTTCTGAAGGAGAAAGCTTAGCAGGAGACCTTGCTGTGGATGGGTATCATGCCTGGGGGAATATCTATAATTCTTTGGAAGGGCGATTGACCGTTCCTTTTGAAGAGAATGGCGAAATAAAGGAATTATCGATTGGGCAAGCGGACAACAAACTATATCACCCAGAACGCGGCGTTCGTCAACGTACGTTTGCTGCGATTGAGAAAGCATGGGAAAAGGAAGAGGACCTTGTAGCTGCAGCATTAAATCATTTAGCAGGCTTTCGAATTAATTTATATCGTCATCGCGGCTGGGATTCGATTCTAAAGGAACCATTGAATATTAATCGCATGTCTGAAAAAACACTCAAGACGATGTGGGAAGTGATTGATCAGAATAAAGCGAAGTTGCTTCAATTTTTTGATCGCAAAGCAAAGCTCCTTGGAGTGGAAAAATTAGCTTGGTACGATCTATATGCGCCAGTGGGCCGAGAAGAAGGGAAGGAGATTTCTTACGATGAAGCGGCTCACTTTATTACAGAGCAATTTCATCGTTTTGATCCACGACTGGCTACGTTTGCTGAAAAAGCGTATCAAGAAGGATGGATTGAAGCGGAGGATCGCGCAGGAAAATTACCCGGAGGGTTTTGTACCACCTTTAGTGATAGTGAGCAGTCACGCATCTTCTTGACTTATTCAGGAACGATGTCCAATGTGGCGACGATTGCTCATGAACTTGGGCATGCCTATCATGATGAAATGATGAACGGTCAGCCTCATATGGTGAAGGAATATGCCATGAATGTAGCGGAGACCGCTTCAACTTTTGCTGAACGGATTGTATCCGATGCGGCGATTCGTGAAGCCCAGAGCACACAAGAAAAAATCACGTTGCTAGAAGATAAAATCCAAGCAGCAGTTGCATTCTTTATGGATATCCAATGCCGCTTTCTCTTTGAAACCCGTTTTTATGAAGAGCGTAAAAAGGGTCTTGTTAGTGTCAATCGCTTAAATGAACTCATGCTTGAGGCGCAAAAAGAAGCCTTTATGGATTCATTAGCCGAGTATCACCCTCGTTTTTGGGCTTCCAAGCGGCATTTTTATGGAACAGAAGCTCCCTTTTACAATTTCCCTTACACCTTTGGCTATTTATTTAGTACCGGGATTTATAGTAAAGCATTGGAAGAGGGTCCTTCTTTTGCTGATCAGTACGTGGAGTTATTGCGGGATACAGGACGGATGACGACGGAGGACTTAGCACAGAAGCACTTGGGAGTTGATTTAACTCGCCCGGAGTTTTGGCAAAATGCAGTGAATCTCATTCATCAAGATATCGATCAATTCCTAACGTTAACTTCATAAACCAAATCAACGACCTCTTCATTGGGAGAGGTCGTTGATCCATGTGTTAATTAAGGAGAGGTACAGATGTACATATCGTTAAAGGGAGATCGTGTTCATTTGCGGGACTTTGCACAAATGGATCTGGATACCATTTGGTATTGGGAGTATGAATCAGCTGATCAAGAACATCACCGATGGAATGGCCCGTATTATAAGGTCCTAAAACCGACCCGTGAAGAATTTATGAGTCAATGGTTGGGCCACCTTGCTCGTCAAGAAACCGACGAGACCCGTTGGCGGTTAGCCATTGAGATTAACGGTGAGTTAAAAGGCATAGTGAGCCGCTATTGGGTTGATGAGGTGACCGATTGGATGGAAACGGGTTTAGTGATTTATGATTCCCGTTATTGGTCAGGTGGGTATGGAACAGAAGCCTTTCGCTTATGGATCAACTATCTTTTTTGCCATCTCGATACGACTCGTCTGGGGATATCCACTTGGTCGGGGAATGAACGAATGATCCGATTAGCGATGCGTATTGGGATGATCGAAGAAGGACGAATTCGAAGAGCGCGTATCGTTGATGGGAACTATTATGATTCGGTCAAAATGGGGATGTTACGCGAAGAGTGGGTGGCGATTCAAAGGGATTAATGGATATCGTCTAACTGCCATTCCTGGATACCACAATGATTTAGCTCATCGATGTCACCTGTAATGGAACGAATGACGGTACCATGGCAGACGACAATCACGTGTTGATAATCGCGATAACGTTCCAAAACCCCTTTGACTCGCTGGATAATACTATCAATCGGCTCCCAAATAGGTGTTTCACCGGGAGGGTGAACACCGTGATGGCGCTGAAATTCTGCGCGAAGTGTTTTCAATTGTTCAAAGGAATCATAAGATAAGGTTTGATCGGGGATCCATTCATGTAAGTCATATTCGACTTGAATGGGTAAATCGAGAATGCGGCTAATGATCGCTGCCGTCTGCAATGCTCGGGTATAGGGTGAGGACAAAATAAGATCCGCCTTCGCGAAGCGGGGATCATATGCGGCTTGCTTAGCTTCTCTTTCCCCCTTAACGGAAAGAGGCACGAGATCTCGTTGTACTCCTACTAAATGTCTTTCATCAGTTAATTCCCAGTAGGGTTCACCATGTCGAATCAAGTAAAACTGTGCCATCATGTTTCCTCCTGCATGATCAAATGATCAGGATAAACTACATAGACAAAAGAGGTGAGAGCTTGGAACAGAACGTGGTGCAAACGATGGGAAGACAACATAAGAAATTAAGTAAGGTAAAGGTACTTAAGAGAGCCATCCTGATTTTTATAGGCGCGGCCTTTGTAGCAATCGGTTTGGAGGTCTTTTTAGTTCCAAACAACGTGATTGATGGAGGGGTTGTGGGGGTATCCATTATTCTCTCCTATCTCACGAGTGTACCATTAGGTGCTTTATTATTCCTTCTCAACTTGCCCTTTTTTTTTCTAGGATACAAGCAGATTGGAAAAACCTTTGCCCTATCCACCCTTTTTGGGGTCGCGGTGATGTCCGTGGGAACGACCTTACTCCATTCCATTGAGCCTGTGACCGATGATCCACTTTTAGCATCTGTATTTGGTGGCATTGTATTAGGAATCGGTGTGGGAATGGTTATTCGTTATGGTGGATCCTTAGATGGAACGGAAATCCTTGCGATCATGTTTAATAAACAACTACCCTTCTCCGTAGGTCAAACGGTTATGTTTTTTAACATCTTTATTCTAGGAAGTGCAGGATTTGTGTTTGGTTGGGATCGAACGATGTACTCCTTAATCGCTTATTTTATTGCTTTTAAAACCATTGATATTACCATGGAAGGCTTTGACGAGACGAAAGCAGCTTGGATCATTAGTGAACAAGCAGAAGAATTAGGAGATGCTATTTTAAACCGGCTTGGACGGGGTGTGACCTATTTAAATGGGGAAGGTGCCTATACCGGTGACAATAAAAAAGTGATCTTTTGTGTGATTACGCGCCTTGAAGAAGCTAAACTGAAGTCGATTGTGGAAGATTTAGACGAAGGAGCTTTTTTGGCAGTTGGTAATTTGCATGAAGTTCAGGGCGGACGCTTTAAAAAACGAGATATCCATTGATGGAGCGAATCCAGAAAAAGCGAATGCTTTTAAGACCTAGGGATAAACACCCTAGGTTTTTTATTGCATAAAGAGAGGTTCATCGATATACTGATTACCAACGCACACTACCTTGCATTGCAAGGTAGTGTGTG
Organism: Marininema halotolerans; assembly: GCF_900116235.1. Classification (GTDB taxonomy): domain Bacteria; phylum Bacillota; class Bacilli; order Thermoactinomycetales; family DSM-45169; genus Marininema; species Marininema halotolerans. Next base: position 59,108 of record NZ_FPAA01000005.1, read on the forward strand.
ATGCGAACGGAGGATGACGGATGTCTACCTATAGTCAAATGTTAAAAGGAATTATGGAGGGTTGTATCCTGGAAATGATCAATCAGAAAGAACGTTATGGATATGAGCTGAGTCAAAAATTGAGTCAGCATGGTTTTCCCCACATTAGTGAAGGAAGTATTTATCCTTTACTCTTACGAATGCAGAAAGAGGGTTTGATTGAAGGAAGTTTGATTCCATCCCAATCAGGGCCACGAAGGAAATATTATCGACTGACACAAAAAGGGGAAAAAACACTTGCTGAATTTACACACCAATGGGATGCATTAAAAAGGGCAGTGGATAACGTACTTGAACCCAATACATAAATGAAAAAGAAAGGAGCGTCGATGATGACAGTACAGGAAATGATTGAATGGAATAATGCTCGTCGGAAGACTTTGTCAGATGAGGGTTTATCTTATTATGAAGAGATGCTTGTGTATATCCGCAGTAGTTGGGTACCAGAAAAACAAGGAGAAGAATTATTACTAGAGATATTAGAACATTTAATCGAAGCAGAGGGGGAGGGACGTTCAGTCGATGAGGTTTTTGGAGATCATCCGGAAGTCTTTTGTAAAGAAACCATTGCGGCGTTACCAAAGCGAAGCTTAGGTAGTTGGGTGATGTTGATCGGTACAACCATATGGACATCCTTAACGTGGATGTTAGGGATTCATGCCGGGTTAGGTATTCTTATCATGATTGTTGGTCAATGGGTTTCGTTATCTCCAAATATAAAAAATGCGATTTCCAATATTAATGCATGGTCATTCATAGAGATAGCATTTTTAGTATTTATATCTATTGTCATTATCTTTATGGTTCTGAAAAAGGAGATTGTATTATTGGAAATGGAGAGTTCTGTAAAGAATAAAATCAAATTTTCTGGAATCCTATTGATGGTTTGGCTTCTGTTTTACAGTGTTCATCAAATGCTCCCTCCTGTTACTATACCCATGTCCCCATGGATCAGTGGTGCTTTATTTATCCTGGGTTGGCTCGGGCAACGGTGGTTGTGGGGACGAGTCGAATAGCAAAAAGTCCACATCATGCAATCATCCTCTCATGTTCTTTTGTGATATAGGAAAGAGTAAAGAGTGATAGCAAATGACGGAAGCAAAATAAAAACACCTGAAAAGGTGTTTTGGCGCTGACGGGTACTTGAAGGTATTTGTGGTGTTCCATCCTACGACGAGTTTTTTTTTGCGTCAGGCTTCTCCTGTTTCATCTCCTTACGAACATACCACCCATCTCCGATGGATTCATATCCCTCACGATTGGAAGTATGAAGTGGGCAAAAGTCACAGCGTCCGCCTGGGCGTTGGCGGTAACATTCAATGCATCGAATGGGTTTCATTGGTTTCCCTCCTTCGAGTGACAGTCAAAATTTCACAGGGGGGAGACATCAATCATTTCTAGGGAGAGAATGGATCCGACGGAAGGAAGCCTTGAATCATATGGGGGCATAAGATAGAATGTAATGAGAATCAGGTGAGAATAAGTCTAAAAACCGGACCAGCTTACCTGGATTGAGCTTATCGTAACATAACCATTTCCACCTGCATACGGGAAATAGCGGAATCGCCTGCTAAAACCGAGGGTGAAGAGAATACGGAGGAATGCACAAATGTCGACGGTTCCCAAACTGACGATAAAGGATCTTCATGTGTCCATTGAGGAGAAAGAAATCCTTAAAGGTGTGAACTTAGAAGTAAAAGGTGGCGAAATCCACGCCATCATGGGTCCAAACGGTACAGGGAAATCCACCTTGGCCCAGGCACTCATGGGTCATCCACGTTATGAAGTGACATCCGGGGATGTTTCCTTAGACGATGAGGATGTATTGGAAATGGAAGTCGATGAGCGTGCGCGTAAAGGATTGTTTCTCGCCATGCAATATCCTTCTGAGATCGCAGGGGTAACCAACTCCGACTTCTTGCGTAGTGCGGTGAATGCAAAGCGTGGAGAAGGCAATGAGATTTCTATTATGAAATTTATCAAGCAGTTGGATAAGAAAATGGGACAATTGAACATGGATGAGTCCTTTGCCAACCGTTATCTCAACGAAGGCTTCTCTGGTGGGGAAAAGAAACGGAATGAAATTCTCCAGTTACTTATGTTGGAACCCCGTATTGCCATTCTCGATGAAATCGACTCCGGTCTTGATATCGATGCATTGAAAGTGGTGGCGGATGGCGTGAATGCGATGCGTAATCCAAACACAGGCTTCCTGATCATTACGCACTATCAGCGTCTTCTTAACTATGTAACTCCGGACTTTGTTCATGTAGCCATGCAAGGTCGCATTGTTAAATCTGGGGGTCCTGAGTTGGCTGAACGTCTAGAAGCTGAAGGATATGACTGGGTAAAAGAAGAGCTAGGCATCGATGACGAAACTGCCGAACAACAAGCTTAAGAGCGGAGGAGGGTACGAGATGAGCGTCAATACTGAACAACTCTTCGACCGTCAAACCGTTACGCAAATTTCCCAGGCGCAAGAAGAGCCAACTTGGATGTTGCAAAAACGCCTTGCCGCTCTGGATGAGGCTGCAAACCTTTCTCTTCCTAAACTGGAAAAGACACGGATTGACCGTTGGAACTTTACTTCCTTTGATCCCTATCGCGGGGAAAAAAGCGTAGCGTCCATTGATGCTTTGCCAGAGGAGGTCCGCCAATTCGTATCGGCGGAGAAAGAAGATCACGTCTTTATTCAAAAGAATTCCAGTCCTGTGTTTCAGCAGCTGTCTGCTGAGTTAAAAGATAAAGGCGTTGTTTTTACCGATCTTGCCTCGGCAGCGCGGGAGCATAGTGACCTTGTGCAAAAGTATTTCATGACCGATGCAATTGATCCAAAAGAACACCGTTTGTCTGCATTACACCAAGCATTATTTAGTGGAGGACTCCTTTTATACATTCCGAAGAATGTTTCGGTGGAGTTACCCTTCCAAGCCATGTTCTGGGCAAGTGGTAAAGGGGTTGGAACCTTCCCCCATGTGCTCGTTGTATTGGAAACCGGTGCCAATGCCAGCATGATTGCCAACTTTGTATCCGACGCGGATTCAGATGCAGTCGTCAATGGTGCCTTTGAAGTGTTCCTTGGAGACAATGCTCGCTTAAGTGTAGCCAGCTTGCATACCCATGGTACGGAAACGACAGAAGTTGCTTACCGTCGTACGGTAGTGGGCCGAGATGCTCACCTTGATTGGACGGTAGGGGATCTTAACGGGGGACGGACGATCTCCGATAATACGACGCATATGCGCGGCTCAGGATCCAATGGAGAGATTAAATCGATTACAGTGGGTGCTGGCGAGGAACGCTCCAACATTACTTCGACTTTCCGTCATTGGGGAACGCATACCGAGACCAACATTGTGGCTCGGGGTGTGATGTTGGATGCGGCGCAAACGATTTTGAATGGGGTCACAAAAATTGAAAAGGGTGCGACCAAAGCGAACGGGGTGCAAGCTGAAAAAGTCTTGATGCTTTCCCCTGAAGCTCGTGGCGACGCAAACCCGATTCTCTTGATTGATGAGAATGACGTTCAAGCAGGTCACGCAGCAAGTGTAGGGAAAATTGATCCGATTCAAATGTTTTATCTCATGTCCCGTGGCCTTTCTCGCAGAGAAGCCGAGCGTCTTGTGATTTTTGGCTTTGTGGGTCCTGTGTTGGATACGATTCCCTTTGATTCGCTTCGTGAGCGGATTGTCAATGTCATTGAAGGGAAGCTCAGCTCATGAACCCATATGCTAAAGATTTTCCGATTCTCGACCAGCAAGTGAACGGAAACCCTTTGGTATATCTTGATAGTGCCGCAACCTCACAAAAACCGTTTCAAGTAATTGAGGCTGTGGAAAACTACTACAAAACGATGAATTCCAATGTGCACCGTGGGGTGCATACACTGGGATCACGAGCAACGGATGCTTATGAAGGGGCTCGGGAAAAAGTTCGTCGTTTTATTCATGCAGGGTCTACCCGGGAAATTATTTTTAACCGTGGAACGACAACGGGGTTAAACCTGATTGCTTCCAGTTATGCACGTGATAATCTGAAAGAAGGCGATGAGATCATCATCTCTCCTTCAGAACATCACAGCAACCTAATTCCCTGGCAACAAGTTGCTAAAAAGACGGGTGCTACTTTAAAATATTTTGAATTAGAACCCGATGGGACACTGGATCATGCGAAAGCGAAGGCGGCGATTACGGATCGCACCAAACTCGTTGCCATTGCACATGTATCCAATGTGCTGGGTACGGTTTTCCCTGTAAAGGAATTGGCAAGTTGGGTGCATGCTAAGGGTGGTGTGATCGTTGTTGATGCTGCTCAGAGTGTGCCGCACATGAAGGTGGACGTACAAGATCTTGATTGCGACTTCCTTGCTTTTTCAGGTCATAAGATGGCAGGACCGACGGGGATTGGTGTTCTTTACGGAAAGGAATCCTTGCTCAATGCGATGGAACCCATTGAATTTGGGGGCGAAATGATCGATACCGTAGAGCTGTATGATTCGGATTGGAAGGAACTCCCTTGGAAATTCGAAGGGGGAACTCCGATTATTGCGGGGGCGGTTGGCTTAGGAGCCGCTATCGATTATTTGGAATCGGTTGGGATGGATACGATTGATGCCCATGATCGTCATCTAGCTCGGTATGCAATGGAGCGGATGGAGGAAATTGAGGGGATTCAGATCTATGGCCCCCGGGAGAATCGGACCGGACTCGTTACTTTCAATCTTGATTCTGTTCACCCTCATGATCTTGCCACGGTGCTGGATGCAGAAGGGATCGCTGTCAGGGCAGGGCATCATTGCTGTCAACCTCTCATGCGCTGGTTAGAAGTAACAGCAACCGCTCGTGCCAGCTTTTATCTCTACAATAACGAATCCGATATCGACCGATTGGTCGCGGGTTTAAGAAAGACAAAGGAGTATTTCGGCCATGTCTTTGGATGATCTTTACCGTCGTGTTATTATGGATCATTACCAACAACCGAGAAATCGGGGGCAGATTGAAGATGGTTCCGTCACGGTGGATTTAAACAATCCTACCTGTGGTGATCGCATCTCCGTACAGATGCGTGTGAAAGATGGTATAATTGATGAAGCAAAATTTGAGGGGGAAGGTTGTTCAATCAGCATGGCCTCCGCCTCAATGATGACCGAAACGGTAAAGGGTCTGAAGTTGGACCGTGCATTGCACTTGGTGGATCTTTTTTCTCGGATGATGCAAGGGGAAGAGATTGATACGGAAGAGTTCCCCTTAGAGGATATCGAAGCGTTGCAAGGCGTGGCCAAGTTCCCTGCACGGATTAAATGCGCGACTCTTGCCTGGAAGGCCCTTGAGAAGGGCGCTAAAGAATCAGCTGAATAACGGCTGTTTCACCCTGAAGGAGGGATGAATTGTGGCCAAACAAATGCCCGATATGTCGGATTATCAATATGGTTTCCACGATAAAGACGTCTCTGTTTTCCGTTCCAAGCGGGGATTGACACGTGAAATTGTGGAAGAGATTTCTCGAATGAAGGATGAACCCCAGTGGATGTTGGATTTCCGTCTGAAATCCCTGGAACAATTTTATAAAATGCCCATGCCAACAAGTGAAAACTCGAAGTGGTTTTCGATTCTGCCTGGTAAACTGGATGAACTCAATTTTGATGACATCACGTACTACGTGAAACCCTCTGAGCGTCAAGGACGTAGTTGGGATGAAGTACCTGATGAGATCAAGCAAACCTTTGAGAAATTAGGGATTCCAGAGGCAGAGCAAAAATTCCTTGCCGGGGTATCCGCTCAGTATGAATCGGAAGTGGTATACCACAACATGCAAAAGGAATTAGAGGATCTCGGTGTGATCTTCTGCGATACCGATACGGCAGTGAAGGAGTATCCGGAGCTGGTAAAAGAGTACTTTGGTACGGTAGTACCTGCTACGGATAACAAATTTGCAGCACTCAACAGTGCGGTATGGAGTGGTGGTAGTTTCATTTACATCCCGAAAGGGGTGAAGTGTGAGGTCCCACTACAAGCCTACTTCCGCATTAATTCGGAGAACATGGGTCAGTTTGAACGGACGCTAATCATCGCAGATGAAGAATCCTTCGTTCACTACGTTGAAGGATGTACCGCTCCGATTTATAGCACGAACTCCCTTCACAGCGCCGTTGTGGAAATCATCGTGAAGGACCATGCACGTTGCCGTTATACCACCATTCAAAACTGGGCACCAAATGTTTACAACTTAGTAACGAAGCGTGCAGTTGCTGAGAAGGGTGCTCACATGGAATGGGTGGATGGTAACATTGGTTCCAAGCTAACGATGAAGTACCCTGCTGTCATCATGAAAGGGGAAGGCGCTAAAGCGGATGTCCTCTCCATTGCTGTTGCAGGTAAAGGTCAGCACCAGGATGCAGGTGCAAAGGTGACGGCACTTGCGCCAAACTGTACGTCAACAATCGTGTCGAAGTCCATCTCCAAACAAGGTGGGAAAGTCACCTATCGCGGACTGCAAAGTTTCGGTAAAAAAGCAACAGGATCCAAAGCGAAAATTGAGTGTGATACCCTCATTCTTGATGACCAGTCCACTTCGGATACGATTCCTTATAACGAAATCAAAACCGACGATATCGTGTTAGAACACGAAGCAACGGTATCAAAGGTCTCTGAGGAGCAACTGTTCTATCTCATGAGCCGCGGTCTATCGGAAGAGGAAGCGACCCAGATGATCGTGATGGGCTTCATTGAACCCTTCACCAAAGAGCTTCCGATGGAGTATGCCGTTGAAATGAACCGGTTGATCAAGTTTGAAATGGAAGGTAGTATTGGATAAACCATGCCTTTCAAGGTAATTGTTTGTTCAGGAATAATGCACCCACAATTCACCCACGAACATTAGGTGGTGACATTGTGGGTGTATTTTTCATTCATACGATTAAAAGATGTAGTAAACATGTAGTTGCCAATAGGAAGACATACCTTAGTACAAGCCCCTCTGCAAGTCTTGCCATGACCGAAAGACGGCGACGGAGGAGGGTGGAGGTGGATGGAATCAGAGGAGGGTGAATCATACAGAACGCATGTAAATAGGTTGGAACAGAGAGACTTCTCTATCGAACCCCTATCTAATCCTATTGAAAAAACTGTACAACATAATTCACTGAAAAATAAATTCTTGACTGTAAGTATAAATTTGGTATAGTAGTATTTATGTGAAAAATACATAATAATATTAGGATGGAGAAGTGGTTAGATGAAATCGTTTGGAAAAATAGCAGTTACTTTAGTATCTATTTTAACTGTATCTTCATTGACAATTTCGCCAGCATACGCAGATGGGGGTGAATGGGTTTCTGCGGGGGCAGATGCCACTTTTTATGAAAATAGTAAAGTAGTTCAGATTACAGGGGGAGACTTTGAAGCTTCCATAACGGTGTCAGGGATTCGTGATGCTAATATTTCTGAACAGGATCGATATGTTAATTTTGAATTGTGGGAGGATGATTCTACTAACGAGGATGATTATGTAGGAAGTTGCGAAGTAGAGTTGAAATCAGATTTGGGTTTTGGTCATAGTGATTGTATCTGGCGCGATATAGATAAATTCGTAGATGGAGAGAATGGCAAAGCTGAATTTTATCTTAAAAGGGACTCCATGTTGAATTACCCTGCAAGTGGTGTATATTACAGTGGTCACGATGCTGAGGCCCCTACTGATAGCCAGGAGATGGTTGTTGGTGATAACTACGGAGAGGTAGTGGGGTACTATATAAAGGACGAAAAGGGATTTGAAAAGGTTCAAAACCCTGAGCAGTCTGGCTCAGTAGAGTTGGGCAATGGTAGTCCCAATCATACAGTAGTAGAAATTGATGATCCTGAACGTGCACCGGCTTGTCCTGGTGGATGGGAATATAATGCTTCAAAGACCAAATATGCTTTTTCAAAAATTACTTATGGTAAAGTTGGTTACAATTATGGTCACAAAACAATGAAATTCGCATCTACAATAACGACAACAAAAACACAAGGCACGGAATTTAGTTCACAAGTGGAAGTCGGTGGTCAGATAAAAGCTGTTGCCTATGAAGTAGGAGCAAAAATTACATCTGGAGGAAAGATTTCCAATTCAGTTACCGTGTCAAAATCTGATACTATGGAAGTTTACATAGATCCTGGTTATAAAGGTTGGGCAGACTATGGATCTATGAGAGAAAGCTGGAAGGGTGAACTCTATTACTTGACAGACCGGTGTAAGAAGACGAAGGAGAAATATCTAAACGTTTATCTTCCTCGAAGAGATGCTTATGTATTCAAAGATAAAAAGTTATGAGATATCCAATTCGATATATATATGTTGTATTTTCACTTGTGATCTTATGTGGGTGTTATAATGATGAATTAAATAAGGTGCAAATAAAGGATTCAAATGAAAAAAAGCAATCAAATGATGTAATAAGCGTTAAAGAGTTTGAAGTAAATGACGCTCCTTTTAAGCAAAGTAAGACACCGGAAGAAGCTGTAATACATCAAGTTAAATATAAATTATCGAATAAAAAAGTGGTTCAAGCCAAGAAGAAAAACGTACTATACAGTGTTACCTATGGTAATCAAGGGGTTACTGCTGTAAAGGTGCCTTCCTGTACTGTTACCGACTATTTTCTCTTTTCCACAGATCCCGACAACGATCGAAAAGAAAAACGTTATTGGGCAATAAATGGTGTTCTGGATGTCACCATTGGAGAAATGGAAAAAGATTCAAAAGGCCTAGCTTTGCCTTTCAAAGAATTTGTTTCAGGAAAATTTTCTATAGACGACAACGATAAAAAGGTTATATGGGCCATTGCTAATGAAAAGCACGTTATAACCATAGGGAAGTTTCCCATTCCCCCTCTCGATCATAAACTGAATGGAAAGCCTCAACTGCAGTTCCCGTTGGAAAATTTTTCTCCCAAGGATCCCAAACGGGACTCTATTCTCAACATGGGTAAACACTATCTATTCCTAGGAACAAAAGGGAATCCCATTCTCTATTACCGCGAGGGAGATTCTCTCATATGGATTAGTGGAAATGTCTCCGAAAAGGAATTAAAAAAACTAGCCGCTTCCTTACCAAAGGTTTCAAGCTCTAGTTTTCCTTTCTCTAAAGAGTAGAAAAGAAAAATCATATAATTGGGTGCATCCCCCTCAGATAGACAAAAGTTATTGTTTATTTGAGGGGGTTCTTCTTATTGAGGGATAAAGTTAATCGATAAACATCTGAGTGTAAAGGACTACACAACTAGAGAGAGGGTGGTAGGGAGGGGGGAACAAACCTCTGGGAGGGACTCGCCCTGAGCTCCGGTGGCTGCAATGCTTTTTTGAGCGAATGTTGGTTTAGAGCTTATTCCTCTTTCCTATCAATCGAAACTAAAAATAGGTACACGCTTACCCTTTTGATTTGAACACTTGTCTGCGGTAGCGAATAGAGTGTTAGAAATCAATTTTGGTAGGAGTGTGGGGTAATTGGGTATGGGTAGTAAATTATATGTGAGTAATGCCGGCAGCAATAAGCTCTCGATTATTAGTCTCCTGACCAATCGGGTGATAAAAACGGTGAGAGTGGGACCGAGCCCGGCCAATATTCGCTTATCTCCAGATGGACAGTATATTTTTGTTTGCAATATGGGGGGGAGAACGGTTTCCGTCCTGCGAGCGATAAATAATCAGATCGTCACCCATATCAGAGTAGGACGAGGCCCCAATAATATTAAGTTTTCAAGAGAGGGATTCGGTTACGTAACCAATTTTAGAGATCGAACCATTTCCATTATCGACCCAGATAATTTTAAAGTCATCAAAACGGTAGTAGTAGGACCCCGGCCGAGAAATGTGGAGTTTTTCGGAGAGAAGAATTTGGCTTATATCACCATCCATGGTAGTAACTATATTTCCGTTCTCAACACGTTAAGTAACCGTGTGGTTGATCGAATTAGGGTGGGTCGAGGACCTTTAGTCACGGAGATTACAGATGATGGACAAATCTTGTATTCAACCAATGAGCGAAGTAACACGGTATCCGTTGTCGATTTAAACACGAATACAACGATTAAAACGTTGCGAGTTGGAAGAAGACCACGCATTATTGCGCTATCACAAGACCGCTCACAAGCCTATGTTACCAATCGAGGGGGCGTCACTGTCTCCATTATTCGAACGGCTGATAATACGGTCAGTAATACCGTTCGAGTCGGGCCAAATCCTACTAATCTAGCAACATCGAGTGATGGAAAGTTGCTTTATGTCACGCTGTTTCGGGGGAGGTCTGTGGCTGTTGTCCAATTGGATACTCTTCGTGTGCGCTATGTTCCGGTCGGGAGAAAGCCCTTTGCTGTGGAGTTACTGGATAACGGACTGCGGGGATATGTAACCAACATGGGCAGCGATACCGTGTCGGTTTTTCGGACGAGGGATCTAAAGGTTTTTAAAACGATTGAGGTAGGGAAATCTCCAAGAAATATCCGTGCATTTTAACGGCGGATATAGTACTTTCTGCCCTTTTAACCAGTGTAAAAGGGTATGCATGAATGGTTCGCTTTTAAAAAAGGAAGAACCCACCTGATAAGTTGGGTGGGTTCTTCTGTTTAGGGAAAGTTGTTTATTTCTTTTGTGCACAGTTTCTTTTCGCGTTTACATCGGTGAATTTGATCCTTCTGCAAACGAATCGTCGGTTATTATTAACTTCTTGAACAAGAAAGCTTGTTTTGTCCGTATTCTTTATGCTAGAAAATTTTCTTGTACACTTGTATGTAGTGGATTGTTTAGGTCATTGAGCCTGCGTTTCAAGGTACTTAATCATTAATCGAATCGCAATCGGAATGGCTTCTTCGTCGGGTTCGAGCTGGGGATGATGAAGACCATAGGGGGTATCTACACCCAGCCAAAACATAAAGCCGGGAATCTCCTTTAGAAAATAACCAAAGTCTTCTCCAGCCATGGCCTCACGACATTCGATGACTTCAACGTTTCCTTTGGAACCCGCCCAGTCCATAAAGGATCGAGTTAGGGCTTCATTGTTGGTAACCTGACAATAGTTGGCTCCCCAATCGATGCTCGCTTTGCATTGAAAGCCGATTTCGATGCCATGGACGAGAGAGGAGACTCTCTCTTTGATTTTGTCCATGACGTCGATGGAGAGGGTACGGATCGTTCCTTCTAGACGGGCAGAGCCGGGAATAATGTTTTGCTTGGTGCCAATGGTTACTTTCCCAAGCGTTAAAATTGCGGAGTCTAACGGATCGATATTGCGCGAGACAATGGTCTGTAACTGCATCGCCAATTGCGAAGCTGTGATCACCATATCATTGGCACGATGGGGCAGGGAGGCATGTCCGGATGTGCCTACAAGGTCAATAAAAAGCTCAGAGGTATTGGCAAAGAGAATGCCCGGTCTTGTCGCAATGGTTCCCACGGGATAGTCCGGCCCGATATGAAGACCGAAGAGTTGATCGGGTTTCCATCTCGTAAATTCGTCAGTTGCCAGCATCGGCTCGGCGCCACCAGGGCCCTCTTCCGCAGGTTGGAAGATAAAAAGAAGATGATCCTTCACAGGATTGTTGGCAAAGTGGGAGAGTATTCCTAGACCGATCGCCATATGCATATCGTGACCACAGGCATGCATCTGACCAGGGTGTCTGGAGGAAAAGTCATAGGAGGTTTCTTCCGTCAAAGGAAGTCCGTCCATATCGGCACGCCAACCTAAGGTTCTCTTTCCTACTGTTCCTTGTACACGAACCAAAATACCCGTACGCCATGTCTTTACCTCCAAGTAATCTTGGGGGAGACGGGCGATAAAATCTAAGAGATAGCGTTGGGTCTTCCATTCTTGAAAACCCAATTCAGGTATCTGATGGAGGTGACGTCGTACTTCGATCATCGAGTGAAGGTTGCTTGTGCTCATAGTTTTCCTCCTTTGCAAAGGAACAGGTCAGGATTTTAAGGATGGATCGGTTGAAGACAACGAATTAATCCGTTGTCGTTTGAGTAAAGAGGGCATCCAGTTCGCTAATAAATGCATCCGTTTCCTTGGTAGAAAGGGTGAGTGGAGGTAGAAGGCGTATCACCGTTTGCTGGGCGATATCAATGAGGTATCCCTTGAGCATCAATTGCTGTTGAAGCGCTGTACACGTTTGGGCGGAAAGTCCCGTGCGAATACCGATCATCATGCCTTTTCCGCTGATCGAAGTGATGACTTGGGGATGCTTCTCTTTTAAATGATGCAAGCCATTCCATAGGTGTTCAGCATGTCGTTGCCCCATTTCAATGCCTCCATCATCCAACAGCACTTCAAGAACAGCATTGCCTAGGGCGGCAGATAGCGGAGAAGGAGCAAAGGTGGTCCCATGGTCACCCGGTTGGAATACTTCAGATAGAGGGTGTCTTGCGATCATGCCTCCCAGAGGGAGTCCGCCTCCGACTCCTTTGGCAAACAAAATGAGATCGGGTTCGATTTCAGCATGTTGATATGCGAATAACTTTCCGGTTCGCCCGATTCCTGTTTGGATTTCATCCATACATAAAAGTATCCCATGCGTACGACAAAGCCTTTCCATTTCGCGAAGAGTCTCAATCGGTAAAGGTTGTACACCACCGGCTCCGAGAATCGGTTCAGCAAGGATTGCCGCCGGGCGTTCATGTTCACACCAATAACGGAGCCCATCGACATCCTCAGGATCGACTTCATAGACAGGGATATCGGGTTGGGGGAAGTCCTGATAAATATGAGCTTGTCGCGTTAGACGGACGGCTCCCAAGGTTCGACCATGAAAACTTCGTTTCATCACGATAAAGCCTCGCCGTCCCTCTCCCTGTGATTGAGACCATTTGTGGACAAGCTTGACGAGGGATTCGGTGGCTTCCGCCCCCGAGTTGGTAAAAAAGACTTTGCCAGGAATACTGTTCTCAACCAATCGCTTGGCAAGCGTGATCGCGGGTGGATTGAGGAATTTATTTGAGATATGAAGAAAGTGTTCGGCTTGTTCGTGAAGCGTCTTTAAAATTTTGGGATGGGAGTGGCCTAAAATATTGACAGCGAGTCCGCTAAATAGATCCAGATAGCTTTTCCCTTCCGTATCCACTAGCGTATTTCCCGTTGCTTTGGCAATAGCGATTGGCAAACGATGATACGTTGGTAAGAGGTATGTCTTATCCAAAGTAGCCCATTTGTCGTTCATCATGCGCCCTCCTTATTAATTCGGTAGTGGATTAATCCAAGGGATCATCGATTGAAAAAGAAGGACCGTATCGCTACGGCCCATTCTCTCTTCACCATCTTATGATTTTATTACAGCTGGCGTAATTCATGTTTAATCTCTGTTTTGGAGCGTGTTTTCTCGTCAATTTGCTTAATCACTTTAGCGGGTGTACCTGCGACAACACTATTTGCTGGCACATCATCCACTACGATGGCACCGGCGGCAACAACGGCTCCTTGATGCACGGTGACGCCTTCGAGAATGACGGCATTCGCACCGATAACCACATCGTCTTCAATGACGACTGGTTTTGCTGAAGGTGGTTCAATCACACCAGCAATGACACTCCCCGCACCGATATGGCAGTTTTTACCGATGGTACCACGTCCGCCAACGACGACGTTCATATCAATCATCGTGCCATCACCGATGACGGCACCAATGTTAATAGAGGCCCCCATCATAATGACTGCGTTTTTGCCAATTTCCACTTGCTCCCGGATCATTGCACCGGGTTCGATACGAGCCGTAATGTTTTTCATATCGAGGAGAGGGATAGCGGAGTTTCGGCGGTCATTTTCCACGACAACATCTTCAATTTGCTCTTTATGGGTATCCAACAGGGGTTGGATTACTTTCCAATCACCAAAAAGGACACCTACGTTTCCTGTAATAAAGGATTGAATTTCGCTTCCGAATTCAATTCCTGAAAGGTCTCCTTTGAGATGGACCTTTACTGGCGTTTTCTTTTCGCTTTTTTGGATGAACTCGATAATTTGATTGGCATCCATTTGTTCCATGAGTAACACCCTTTCCATTCACGATAGATAATCGTTCAGTCATTATACCCTTTCAGATTATAGCATAAAGGCGAAGATCCTCGAAAGTTAACCGTAGTCCTTTCTTGCATGATTGTACCCAGTGTCTTTAACGAATCGAATCCATTTGTTCGAGGGAGGAAGAGAAATAAGTAACCTTAGCGATAGAGAAAACGACTTATACTCAGTAATAAAAAAGAAAACCCAATCGCAAAGAGTGACCAAAGGATCGCCATTTTCGTATCCCCTGTTTCAACGGCTAGATAGATAGCAGTAGGGATGGTTTGTGTTTTGCCAGGGATATTGCCTGCGAACATCATGGTTGCACCAAATTCACCAAGAGCTCGGGCAAAGCCGAGTGACAATGCAGTGACCAAAGCGGGCCATGCTAAGGGAATGGTGACATAAATGAACACTTGGGCTTCTTTGGCTCCCATTGTGCGGGCAGCATCCTCTAGGTCGTTATCAACACGAGCGAAGCCGATTTTTAATGTCTGATAGACAAGGGGGAAGGCAACGACCATTGCCGCAAGGACAGCAGCAGGGAATGAAAAAACCAGGGGTTGATGGAAAAGATACTCAAACCCTTGACCAAATGGACTCCGTCTTCCCCCGACGATTAATAACCCTAAGCCTACCACAGAGGGAGGTAAAACCAAGGGAAGGAGAAACAGGGTTTCTACGATCACTTTGCCATGAAATGGTCGATGGGTAAGCCACCAGGCAAATCCTAGAGCGAGTATAAAAGCGAAGATGCTGGCAAGGGTTGCTACTTCCAATGAAGTAAGGATTGGCGACCAGTATGAAGGAATCATGGGGAGATCGATGCCCCTCGGATTTGAAATCCAGCTTGATGGAATACCCCCAGTGCGGTCTCTCCCTGAAGCCAATTATAAAACGCTTGGGCTTCTTTGGGGTGCTTGGTATGAGAGAGGACGCCAATTGGATAACGGATCGGTTCATGGCTCTCAGCTGGCGCGGTATCCACGATGCGAATGTTCTTTTTCTTGCGCGTGTCTGATCGATAGACAAGACCTGCATCGGCGTTGCCAGTCTGTACACTGGCAAACACTTGTCGTACATCGCCAGCATAGATCAGTTTTCCGTGGATCGAAGTAGTCAGGTGAAGGGTATCGAGGGTTTGCTTTGCATACCGACCTGCTGGCACGGTGGTAGGTTGTCCAATGATAATTTGTTTAACGGTGGGGTGCTTTAAATCAGCAAATTGATCCACCTTCGTGTTTGTCGCTGGCACGATAAGAACCAACTGATTGGAAAGCAAGGGCTTATGTAATTGTTGATGAATTAGATGGGCTTGTACAAGTTGTGACATCTCCTTCTCACCCGCAGAGAGAAAAAGATCGCCAGGTGCGCCTGCTTCGATCTGTTTTTGTAAGGCGCCTGAGGAAGCATAGGTGGGGAGGATCCTGATGTCTGGATGTTTTTTTTCATAGATGGATGCAAGTTTGCTGACCGCTTCGGTCATACTAGCAGCCGCAAGTACCGTGAGTTCAGTGGAGGAATGTGCATTGTTATGATTTCCATTTCCCATGGTGATCAGTGGGATCAATCCACCCAATAGAATAACCCATAGGAGAATGAACCGTGGGTGTGGGAGCATGGCTGCCCTCCTTATCTTCAGGATTTCAGCCATACTATACCATATCCAGTGGGGATACGGTTTTTTATCCTAAAACCTGCTCAGAATGAGAATTTCCATAATATGATGGGAAAAAATCTGATCCACCTACTCTTTTCCACAGAGTGTGCTTGCACTATAATTAAAAGGGTATTTTCTCGCTAATATTCTGTTAGCTTAAATTTTATGACTGACTGAACTTATCAACGGTTCCGTTCATCTTAAGGGGGGACGATCATGTTTAAAAAAGGAGTCGTTCTAACGGTTGTAATGGCAACGGTGACAGCTATGCTGTCAGGGTGTGGTATGGACGCCTTCGGGTGGGGTGAGAAGAAACAAGCGACGCACTCCACAGAAGAAAAGCAAGTTCTTCGCATGACCACCGATGCGGATCCACCAACATTGGATAGCTCCATGGCGATGGATGGTGATTCCTTTACGGTATTAAACAATGTGATGGAGGGCTTGATAAGGCTGGACAAGGATAACAAACCCCAGCCAGCGATGGCAGAAGCAATGCCAAAGGTGAGTCAAGATAAGAAGCTTTATACCTTTAAAATTCGCAAAGAAGCGAAGTGGAGCGATGGAAAGCCCGTGCGGGCGCAGGATTTTGTCTATGCCTGGAAAAGAGCCCTCAATCCTAGATTGAAACTCGAATCGGCAGTAATCCTTTTCCCGATTGAAAATGCTCAAGCCTATTATACAGGTCAACTTCCTGAAACAACCTTGGGCGTGAAAGCATTGGATGATCGTACCTTAGAGGTCAAGCTAACTTATCCAACGCCCTATTTCCTCAGTATGCTGGCATCGGCTGCCTACCTACCGCAACGACAAGACATTGTCGAAAAAAATGGTAGAAAATATGGTAGTGGCAAAAATACGATGGTGTACAACGGTCCATTTGTTCTTTCGAAGTGGCATCATGAACAGGGATATCAATACAAGAAGAACTCAAATTACTGGGATGCCAAGACGGTTCGTCTTGATAAAGTAAACGTCAAGATTGTAAATGACGCCGTTGATGCGATGAATGAGTACACAACAGGAAAAACAGATTTATCCCCACTTTCAGATAATCTTGTGAAAGCGTTTAAAAGTGGAAATGAATACCTTTCTGTCGACCGAGGAGCTACTTTCTTGTTGGTCTATAACAATCGCATGCAATTCTTCCAAAACGAGAAAGTACGAAAAGCGCTCAGCCTTGCCATCGATCGGGAAGAGTTGGTCAAAGGCGTATTAAAAAATGGATCACGTCCCGCCCAAGGGATGGTACCGGATGATATTGATGATGCATATGGGAAGCCATTTCGCCAAGATGCAGGAAATCTGACGAAGTTCGATGTGACAGAAGCTAAGCGAATGATGGATCAAGGGATGAGAGAGCTAGGAATTACATCCCCACCGACCTTGCAATTAAGTGTGAATGATGATGATCGTAAGAAAATTGCTTTGTTCCTACAAGAACAGTGGAAAAATAACTTAGGAATTGAAGTAAGTATCAATCCTAGGGCAGTACGTCAAAAGTTAGAGGCAGAACAACGCGGAATGTTTAACCTTTCCTTGGTGCGTTGGGTCGGTCGTTACAATGATCCGATGAGCTTCCTAGAGATTGGTCATTCCCAAAGCCGCATTAATATTGGTCGTTGGAGTAACTCCAATTTTGATCGTTTGATTGAAAAATCAAAGGTGACCACCGATCTAAAGCAACGGAATGAAGATCTGGTGAAAGCAGAAAAAATTGTGATGGATGAATCGGGTGTAGTTCCTCTATTTTATGAGTCCCAAGCCTATGTACAAAAACCCTATGTAAAACAATTGTATCGTCTGCCGATTGGTCCAGAATATACGTTAAAGTGGGCGTATATCCAAGGAAAACAACAGAAATAAGGAAATAGCTTTCCTAGCGATTTAGTGGTTAAAAACACGGAAGGTCTCCTCTAGAGGAGACCTTCCGTGTTTTTATATGCCTGCTCCATTACTTCGTTCCATTTACAAACAGTAAAGAGATGCCTAGCATCATCAAGATGGATCCTATACAGCGATCGGCTATCTTTTGGTAGGACATGATTTTCATACGAATATTCTCTTGAGAAAAAAACAGTGCAACCAACCCAAACCAAAGGAAATGGATGATGGACATAAACAACCCATAACTAACCTGGATTGCTAAAGGGGTATGTGTATTGACGGCTTGAGTGAAGGTACTGACGACAAAAAGAGTGGTTTTGGGGTTAAGTGCATTGGTTAAGAAGCCTGTTTTTAAGGAAGAGAAGGTGGAAAGGGAATCCTGTCCACCTTGGATGTGGGTGGGTAGATCTTTACGGTTGAAGAAGGCTTTTAAACCAATATAGATGAGATACAGCGCCCCCACCATTTTGATCACAGAAAACAAAATGATGGACTGGGAAATGATCAGACCAATTCCAAAGATGGTATAGAACACATGAACTTGTACTCCTAAGCTAATTCCCAAGGCTGCAACCAATCCAGACGATCTACCATACAGGTAGCTATTGCGCGTAATCATAGCAAAATCTGGGCCAGGACTAATCGTTGCCAAAATCGTGATGATCACAATGGAAAATAGTTCAGTCATGGTAGACTCCTTTGTGATAGATAACGTACTCATATCAGGCGTGTTGATTATCTATAAGTTGGATGGTGGATGTGGGAGCACAAGAGGCTTGCCATAGGCGAGGATGGTAAAAAACAATGTCCCTCTAAATTATTTGAGGACAGATTTGAAAAATTATTCAATTTCACATTATGGAAGCTTAAATAGGATACAGAATCGATAATGATAATTTGAAGCTGAGGAGTTTTAAAAATAATTAAACTTAGTATACCATTGTTTACTTTAATGAGAAGTTAATTTTAGTTCAAGAAATGGGACTGAGTGAATGACACATTGGGTGGGTAGTTTCATTCAAAACGGTTAGTGAAACACGATCATAGTAGAATAGCATCCTTTTACTTTTAGAGAAGCTGTATTAACACAGAGAGATTTTTTATGCTCACAAACGATGAAAAGGGTGGGATAAAGCAGATAAACGAGGCTTTCCTAAGCAGTAAAACAGCAGATATCACCTTATGCCTAGCGGGATATCTGACGATATCCTCTGAATTGAAAAAAAGTCTTGTCAATTCGAATTACACTGTTATATAATACATAACAACGAAGGCGTTCTGTACTTAAACAGAACGACACCAAATGACCTATTTCGAGGGAGTGAAAGCACCCGTGAGCACGCAAACACCCTCTTATCCCGCTCATGTGAATGTTAAAGGGGAAGTAACCAAGGAATTTGCTGACATCCTCACCCCTGAGGCGATGACTTTTGTTGCCGAATTGGTTCGCCGCTTTGGTGGACGCAGGGAGGAGTTACTTGAAAAGCGTAAGCAGCGACAGTTAGAGATTGATGCAGGCAAGGGACCCGATTTTCTCCCGGAAACAGCAGAAATCCGCAACAGTTCCTGGCACATTGCTGATCTCCCTTATGATCTGCAGGATCGTCGTGTGGAGATTACTGGACCCACGTCCGATCGCAAAATGGTCATTAACGCTCTAAATTCCGGAGCGAAGATTTTTATGGCCGACTTTGAAGATGCCAACTCGCCAACCTGGGCGAATAGCATCCAAGGACAAATTAATATGCGAGATGCTGTGAATCGGCAAATCGATTTTACTGCTCCCAACGGGAAGCGATATGAATTAAAAAAGACTCCGGCGGTTCTCTTGATTCGTCCGCGGGGATGGCATTTAGATGAAAAGCATGTTGAAGTGGATGGAAAGCCGGTACCAGCTGGATTGTTTGATTTTGGCCTTTATTTCTTCCATAACGCGAAGACCTTGCTCCATAAAGGTTCGGGCCCTTATTTTTACCTTCCGAAGCTGGAAAGTCACTTAGAAGCGCGTCTTTGGAACGACGTTTTCAACTTCGCCCAAGACGAATTGAAGATTGCTCGGGGGACGATCAAAGCGACGGTACTAATTGAAACGATTATGGCCTCCTTTGAAATGAACGAAATTCTCTTTGAATTGAAAGAACACTCTGCAGGACTCAACTGTGGACGTTGGGATTACATCTTTAGTTACATTAAGCGTCTTCGCAATCGTCCGGAAGTGATTATGCCAGACCGTTCCCAAGTGACGATGACAGTGCCCTTCATGAGAGCGTATACCCTTTTGGCCGTGAAAACGTGTCATAAACGGAACGCACCGTGTATTGGCGGAATGGCAGCTCAGATTCCTGTGAAGGGCGATGAGAAAGCCAATGAAGAAGCACTGAATAAGGTACGGGCGGATAAGGAGCGGGAAGCTCTGGATGGTCATGATGGAACCTGGGTAGCTCACCCGGCGCTTGTACCTGTTGCGAAAGAGATCTTTGATAAACATATGATTCACCCTAACCAAATTGACAAAAAGCGGGGCGATGTGGAAGTTACCGCTGAAGATTTGTGCCGAGTACCTGAAGGTACCATTACTGAACAGGGGCTACGTGACAACATCAGTGTTGGGATTCAATACATCGAAGCCTGGCTACGTGGATATGGTGCTGTCGGGATTAATCACCTGATGGAGGATGCAGCGACGGCGGAAATATCTCGCGCGCAGGTTTGGCAATGGATTCGCCATCCCAAAGGAATATTGGATGATGGCCGCGATGTAACCAAGGATCTATTCCTTTCCACAGTGGAGGAAGAATTAACTTCTACCAAGGATCGTCTCGGGGAAGAAACCTTTGCCAAGGGACGGTTTACGGAGGCAAAGGAGCTATTCGTAGAACTGACCTTGGCCGATGAGTTTGTTGAGTTCTTAACGCTACCAGGCTATGAGCGTCTGAGAGCCTAGTTGAAAGCGTCACTAAGAGAGCGAATCATCCAATTTTAATAAATTATTGCGCAATGAATGCGCAACATTGATAAGGAGAGAGATCAAATGACAATTCAACAAGAAGCTACACAACTACAGAAAGAGTGGGAAACGAACCCACGTTGGAAAGGGATTGAACGTGGCTACACAGCAGAAGAAGTCATCAAATTACGTGGTTCTTTCCCCATCGAATACACACTGGCAGATCGGGGAGCAAAACGCCTGTGGGATTCCCTCCATGAAGAGCATCATGTGCATGCGTTGGGTGCCTTGACGGGGAACCAAGCGGTACAACAAGTAAAAGCAGGATTAAAAGCGATCTACCTTTCTGGCTGGCAAGTTGCTGCGGATGCAAACCTCTCCGGTCAAATGTATCCTGACCAAAGTCTCTACCCTGCGAATAGCGTACCTCACGTTGTCAAACGGATTAACCAAGCACTCCAACGTGCAGACCAAATCGAACATGCTGAGGGTGGTGCCAAGCGTGATTGGTTCGCCCCGATTGTTGCCGATGCAGAAGCAGGTTTCGGTGGACCCCTCAACGTGTTTGAGCTGATGAAAGGCATGATCGAAGCAGGGGCTGCAGGTGTGCATTTTGAAGATCAGCTGGCTTCTGAGAAGAAATGTGGTCATCTTGGTGGGAAAGTATTGATCCCAACGGCTCAAGCCGTTCGTAACCTCATCTCTGCTCGCCTTGCCGCTGACGTGATGGGAACACCGACACTCTTGATCGCTCGTACGGATGCGAATGCTGCTGAACTAATCACCAGCGATATCGATGAGCGTGATCACGAATTCTTGACTGGCGAGCGGACAGCAGAAGGATTCTACCGTCAAAAATCAGGTCTTGATACCGCGATTGCACGTGGTTTGGCATATGCACCTTATGCGGATCTCATCTGGTGTGAAACTTCGACCCCGGATTTGGAAGAAGCACGCCGCTTTGCTGAAGCGATCCATGCGAAGTTCCCAGGTAAAATGCTCGCTTACAACTGCTCTCCTTCCTTCAACTGGAAGAAGAAGTTGGATGATGAGACCATTGCGAAGTTCCAACATGAGCTCGGTGAAATGGGTTACAAGTTCCAATTCGTTACGTTGGCTGGTTTCCACGCACTCAACAACAGCATGTTTGAACTGGCTCTTGGCTACAAAGATCGTGGAATGGCTGCTTACTCTGAACTTCAAGAAAAAGAATTCTCCAATGAAGTTCATGGGTACTCTGCAACTCGCCACCAACGCGAAGTAGGTACAGGTTACTTTGACTCGGTCTCCATGGCGATCACAGGCGGTACTTCTTCGACAACCGCTCTTAAAGGGTCTACCGAAGAAGAGCAATTTAGCGCATAAGAAAAGAAGATGTAAAATAAACTCCCCGATTC
Organism: Marininema halotolerans; assembly: GCF_900116235.1. GTDB lineage: Bacteria > Bacillota > Bacilli > Thermoactinomycetales > DSM-45169 > Marininema > Marininema halotolerans. The sequence goes on from NZ_FPAA01000005.1 coordinate 81,066, forward strand.
GGGGAGTTTATTTTGGTTAAAGGCATCGACAAAAGCCCTCTTGCTCAAGGGCGATCAAACAGGAAACTTGATGAGTCCCTCTACATATTACCCAAGACAGATAAATCTACAGGGTGCTAATGGCAATGACCATAAAGGAATCATCTTTTATTTTTTTGTGACATGTCCCTTTGGCAAGGGTTTTTTCGATATGATGGAGTTGAAAAGCTTGTCATCGATAAATTATGGCAGGGAACCCTATCAGATGGGTGAGATTCCGGCTTTCGTAGGATGATCGAATCCGCCTGAAGGCGGAGTGCTTTATGAGGCGCTTCCATTAAAGTAGAGATAGGAACAGTGCGAAAGGAGACAAGAGATGAACTTTTTGACACGATTTAGTTTGAAAAACCCAATCGCGATTGGCATATTAGCTACGTTACTCATCGTAGCAGGTGTTTTTTCCTTTCAAGAATTAAAGGTCGATATGCTTCCCGATGTGGAGTTTCCCCAGATCAGTGTGCAAGCAACGGACCCAGGTACTCCTCCTCAGGATATGGATGATCAGATTACGACTCCGTTAGAGAAGGAACTGGAGAAGTTAGAAGGAGTTCGTAAAATCAACAGTACCTCCTTTGATAGTACGGCTGTGATTAATCTGGAGTTTCCCTTCGATACGGATATGGATGATGTGGAACGACAGATCAATACCTTGATCCAAAAAGCAGACTTACCAAAAGATGCAACGACCGAGGTGAATCGATTCTCCTTTGGATCGATCCCCATCTATAACATTGCTCTTTATGGGAAAAACGGCAATGATGCAGAAAAGATCTTTAAGGATGAGATCCAACCGAAGTTAGAGAAAATCCCAGGTGTAAATGGGGTCTCTGCAGGTGGTTCGACAGAGGAAAAGGTTCAAGTTACCTTAGATCAAGAGAAGGCCATGAAAAAAGGAGTCTCTCTTAATCAAGTAAAGGATGCGATCGAAGCAAAGGGATTCTCCATGCCTGCTGGAGAAGTTACCGCGAATCAATTAAACATTCCTGTCCGTGTGGAAGAGAAAATTGAGACCCTGTCCGACTTGAAAAACCTAAAAATCGATTTATCATCGGGTGGGCAAAGTCCCAGTGGTGCACCCAGTGCAAAAAGTGGAGCCCCAGGTGGCGGTCAACTTGGGATGCCTAGCGTTGGGGCGATTACCCCTTCACCGACCTCCGTTAAATTAGATGATATTGCTGACGTGAAAGTGATAAAAGATCGGGAGGAGTATACCCGCTTTAATCAAAAGGATGCGCTTTCGGTTGCTATCACCAAAAAGCAAGATGCCAATACGGTATCGACTGCTGAACAAGTGATGAAGGTGCTCGGTGAGTACAAGGATCGTGTAACGTATGAGATTGGCTTTGAACAAGCTGAAGGGATTACCGATTCGGTCAATACGCTCATTCGGGAAGGGTTATTTGGTGCCCTATTCGCTTCCTTGGCCGTCTTACTTTTCTTACGGAATATCCGGGCGACCATCATCGCGATCATATCCATTCCCTTGTCCCTGCTCATGTCTGCCATCTTCCTTAACCAACAGGGTATTACCCTAAACATCATGACATTAGGAGGAATGGCAGTTGCTGTAGGGCGTGTGGTAGATGACTCCATTGTGGTCATCGAAAATATATTCCGGCGCATCAGACAAAGAGATGGGGAAGCCGATCGCACGGAAATTGTGGCACAGTCGACTCGCGAGGTATTAAAGGCGATCGTCTCGTCCACTCTGACAACAGCCGTTGTTTTCCTTCCATTAGGTTTCGTGGGGGGAATTACCGGTGAGTTCTTCCAACCCTTTGCCTTGACAGTGGTCGCTGCATTACTCGCTTCATTGTTAGTGGCAGTCACCATCGTGCCGATCTTAGGTCGTTTCTCCTTCACCAAGGTGAAAGAGGAGAAAAAAGAGACCTGGCTGCAGAAGAATTATGCAAAGGTCATACGTACTTCCTTGGATCATAAGGGCTGGGTAATCGCTCTTTCTATCCTGATCTTAGTAGGAACGATGGCCTTGATTCCAAGCCTCGGCTTTACTTTCTTACCGGACGAGACACAGAAAACGGTGATCGGAAAGGTAGAATTACCAGCAGCAACTGACCTTGAAAAAACCAATAACGTCTCCTTGGATATTGAAAAGGCGTTAGCAAAACAGAATAGCATTGAGGCGGTCTCAACGGGTGTCGGTAGCCAAGATTTCCAAACGGGACTGGATAGGAAAAACCAAGCTAATTACTTTATCACCCTCAAAGAGGATGCGGATGTCAATCACGAGATCAAGGTATTGGAAAAAGAAATGAACCGCATTGTTCATAGCGAATCACCAAAGGGGATTGTCTCGCTGCAGGAATTGCAATCAGGTGGTCCTCCAACCAATACGAATGTGGATATTGATCTTTACTCCAATGATACGGACAAATTGCAAACAGCTGCTGCGGATGTAGAAAAATTGATGAATGACCGCGATGATATGAAAAATGTGACCAACAACTTGCAAGATAAGCAGCGGCAATGGGTAGTTCAGATCGATTCGAAAAAAGCCTCCGATGCCGGAGTTTCTGGCGCGACAGTGATGGGACTCATTTCTGACCGAACACACCCCATTACTATCGAGGATATGAAGCTTTCCGGGAAAGAGCGTGACGTAAAATTAACCTATGATAAAACCCCAAACACGCGCTCTGATTTGGCTAACATTGAAGTTCCAAGTAAAAGTGGGATGATCAAGCTATCCAAAATTGCTAACGTAGAAGCCGTTGATCGCGTGACTGCAATTCAAAAATTGGATGGCAATGTATATGCCCGTGTAACAGGGCAAGTGGAAGGGAAGAACGTCCAACAAGCATCCCAAAATGTAATCAGTGATATAAAAAGGAAGGTAGACCTACCCAAGGGAGTCTCACTCGATGCAGGAAGTGGAAGTGAGGAGACGACCGATACGTTTAAAGACTTGGGGCTAGCCATGTTGGTGGCGATCGGTCTTGTCTACTTAACGATGCTGGTTACCTTTGGGAAAGCACGGATTCCCTTTATCATTCTATCCTCCCTCATTTTTGTGCCAGTAGGAGGCATTCTTGGCCTTTATTTGACGGGGGAACCGCTCTCCATTAGTGCCATGATTGGTGTCTTGATGCTGATCGGTATTGTGACGACAAATGCCATCGTGATGGTGGATCGTGTGGGACAAAACCAAGCCCGAGGGATGACCATTCATGAATCCTTGATGGAAGCTGGGAAAACCCGTCTCCGCCCGATTCTGATGACGGCGTTTGCTACGATTGCTGCATTGATCCCACTCGCCTTGAGTACATCGACAGGCACTTTAATCTCCAAGGGCCTTGCCGTAGTGGTGATCGGTGGGCTAACCACCTCTACGCTCTTAACGCTGATTATTATCCCTGTTATGTACGAGCTCTTCTTTGCGAAACAGGTGAAGAAGGAGAAGGGAATAGGAAGTAAGAAAGAACGTACGGTGTAATGAAGAAGTGATGTTATAAAAAGGGAATCCCTTAAGGGATTCCCTTTTTATATGGGTCATTGGCGAAGGGAATGGGTATCCATATTTGCCCATTAGTCAGCCCATTGACATTAATCGTATAACACATTAAAATAAATAACACATACTAATGGAAACGCTTACAGGGAGGGTGGACCGATGGAGGTTCTGGTTTGCAAGACCTGTGATGAAGTGATTGACTATCTTGATTCGGATAAAGCAGGAACCCTATACGGATGTTGTCAGTGTGATTGCGAGAAGAAAGAAAAGTAAAGAAAAGCGGGATGACGTAATGCTCCCGTTTATGGATAAGAAGCATCTAAAAGCACCTACCGTGATCTAAGTCGGTTGGTGTTTTTTCGTACTTTCGAATTACAATAACGATGAAAGATTAAGTTACAATGAAAAAGAGATGAATGATAAAGGTACATAAGGGAGCGAGTGCGATGCGTAATGTGCAAGTGGTGGAGGACGATTTTAAATGGGAGGGACGCTTTCAAAAGGAGCGTGATCGACTTCAAGACGCCTTTGGTTCCGAATGGATAGCGGGTCACCATATTGGGAGCACAGCGGTTCCTAGGTTAGCCGCTAAACCCATACTGGATATCTTGATTGTAGTGCGAGACATTGAACGGGTGGACGCTCTTGTCGAAAAGATAGAGGCACTTGGTTATCAATCCTGGGGGGAATACGGAATTCCAGGACGGAGGTATTTTAATAAAGGAGGAGATAGACGGACGCATCATCTGCATGTGTTTGCCCAGGGGCATCCAGATATCAAGCGCCATCTCGCTTTCCGCGATTTTTTAATCCATCATCCTACAGAAGCTGAACAGTATGGAGAGTTGAAGAAGGAGCTAGCAAAGCGTTTTCCCACAGACATCGGTGCCTATATGGATGGTAAGGATGGATTAATCAAAGAATTGGAGAAGAAAGCACTTGAGTGGTGGGGATTGATGGATAACAAATCACACTATTTTAGCAATCGTTAAATGTGTGTTCGTATCAATAACCACAATACTTGTTGGATTTTATTTTTTCTTAACTGGAATTTGTATCTCTGTAACGAAATGATGTGGATTTTTTTCATTTTCATGATGTTTAATACCGTAACCTCTTGTATAACCAATGAGTTCAAAATTATTTTGTTCTATCCATTCCGCAATCGCAGTCATTGCAGGCATAATGTTTTCGTAAGCGCCAGTGTATTTAATAGTTGCTGCGCATGGTATTTCCGGTAATTCTTTATAAGCAAACCTGTTCTGGTCTTCACGCATTTCTTCTACAGGAACAGCAACTTCAATTTCAACATCACTCTCTTTATGTTCATCATCATAATATATTGAATAGATGCCGTTATCTTTTGTTTTGACATTATGTTCGGAGCAAAAAGAATTTAGTTGTTTCCACAGTTCGTCCTCTTTGCTGTAACTGGTGATAATATCCTTTAATGATAATACATTAATTGATGGTAACTTCTTTAATTCGACTAAATATTTCATGTTATCCTCTTTCAGTTCATTAAGAGCCTTAGTTAGTCGATCATGTTTGAGGTGTTCAACATCAATGTTATCTCTAACTTGCTTTAATTTCGAATTAAGGACAGATTGTAAAAATACATTATTATCATATTTATCAATGATTTCAATCATCTCATTAACAGAAAAGCCCATATCACGAAGCTTGACAATACGATTTAACAAAGGGATTTGAAATGCACTATAGAGACGATATCCTGAATATCGGTCAATTTCCGCAGGGCAAAAAAGCCCCAATTTATCATAGTGTCTTAGCATTCGTGTAGATACCCTTGTCAACTTTGAAAATTCACCTATTCTAAACACAATGATTACCACCTTTCTAAAATCTCTATTATTTGAGATGGGAATATCAATCAGGTGGAGATTCTACTCCACCTGATTGCCTGAAGGTTAAGCCTTGGTTGAAACGAGTTTAACGTTCATTTATCCAGTCATCATTAGCATATTTTTTGTCTGATGGCTCTACGAACTCTACGATCTGAATCGTAACACCATTTGGGTCTGTTACCTGAAAAAGACGTTCTCCCCAAGGGTCTTCTTGTAATTCCGCAGTAATAACTACACCTTCCTTTTTCAAACGCTTTTCTTCCGCCTCGATATCTTTAACAACAAAGGCGATTATAAGACCCGATACAAATTGTCTGCGAATACCTTCCGGTAGAATTTCATTACCCTGTTCTAAAAAAACTATGGGGATCGTATTTCCTTCATGAGTTAGATAGGCAAATCCTTCTGCACTCCACTTCTCAGTAAAACAAAAATATTTCTTCAAGAACATGCTGGACGCTTTCACATCTTTAACCGTTACGGATACTGCTGATGAAATGATTTTCATATTACCCACTCCTTTTATAATAAATCAATCGCGATCATTTTTTAGTCTAGACCTTATCATGATGATAAGGTCAATATGCTCTAGTGAGTTTTTTGATTAATCACACTAAAGCCCAGCGAAACATATGTTTTGCTGGGCTTTAGTGTTTAAGTAAGTAGTTGGTACGTGGCTTCAAGTTAACGCGTATATAAATGATCGATATGCTTGATTACGTTCGTTTTATCAAGTTTTTAGGCACTTGAGTGGTGGGAATTGATGGATAACAAATAAGATTTTTTAGGGAGTGGTTAGTAAGAAACTGTGTGGAGGATGAGTACGCTTACCGTATAAAACATGAGGAATGGTGAACAACCCTTCTGGCTTTTGAAGGGATCAGCCAGAAGTCAGGGGATCTATTTTGATATTTCAGAATGTATTTATTTTATTTTCCGCTCTGAAAGTGACACTAAAATTGGAATCGCCATCGAATTAAGTATTAGAGGCATAAAAGTAAGGCATCGAAGGATGATTGACGATGTGGGAAGTCAAATTAATGGGTCTTGTGCTACTCGTGATCGGTTTAATCGGTATGTATGCTATTTGGATTGTGAGATGGAAGCCAAAGTTCCTTGAAGAGAAGCATCATGCCTCAATCGCATTGATCGAGTTTCTTTTATCGCTTTGTTGCATGAATGATCGCTTTTCCATTGGACTGATTTTCTTTGTGATGGCTTTATTCGGGGGAGCACTCCTTGTATGGGGTTAATAAAAGATTGACCTAGATGATTCATTGGAGGAAACGACATGAGAAACGATTATGGTAATGATCATGATAGGAAAGTACCAAATGAAGCTAAAAATTGGAATTGGGGTGCGTTCTTCTTAACGTTTGTATGGGGACTTTATCACAGAGTATATCTCTCGTTGCTGGTGTTTGTTCCAATTGTGGGGATTGTAATCCCATTCATTTTAGGGGCGAAGGGCAGTGAATGGGCTTGGAAGCGTAAGGAGTGGGAAAGTGTAGAGGAATTTACAACCTCACAACGATGGTGGAGGAACTTGGGGTTGGCTGTAACCTTGGGTGTAGTAATTGCTTTCCCCATCATTATTGGATTACTCAATATTCTGTATGTTATGGGGGATCAGGGACGCTGACCAACAAACCAACAAGAAGCAGTGTAAAAGAATATGCATTTCTTGGTGGTTTAATTGAGCATCGCACTTACAGTGTTGATACAGCCCTATGGGGGATCAGCCGAAAATACTTGATATACCCCTTACTTTTTTATTTCAATGAGGACTTTCATAACATCTGTTATCTCTAATTCTGGAGGTTAGCGATGTATTTAATCATTTTCATTGTCGGTATTTTTTTGCTGTTAGTTGTTTTATCGCTATTCAACAAACCATCACGATGGATAGAGCGATATGGAGTATCTGTTGTTGAAGGGATTTGTATTTGTTTGTTGATCCTATCCATTTTACTATCGATTGTTTTTTATCTATTGAAGTAGGGATCATGAAAATCTCCATCCATCATCATGGTAGGGAGAGTAGGAGATTCGTATGCTAGTTTTTAATGAGAATGTAAGGAGTCATATATGATAGTAGTTCCTCGAGAAGGGATATATACAAGAAGTTACCCGGAAGTTCAGGCTCAATTTAGAATTCCTTTTCAGTTATTTGCCAAATGGATAAGAAAAAAACGTTCTTTTCCAATTAGAGTAGTCGTTTACTTGTACAAAGAGGACTGGATTATAAATCGTTCGGGTGAAGAAGTAGCGGGATTATTTTTCGCCCCCTACGATAAAAATGAAGAACCCTATATTAAGGTTGCTACAGGAGACTTTAATAGTATCGATAGTGATTGTGAAGAAGGAATGGGAATTTACGCGTATTTACAAGTTTTCGCACACGAAGTGGTTCATTACGAACAATGGTTACATGATCATCCTTTTGATGAAGAAGAAGCTGATTCGAAGTCTGAAAAAATGGTTGATGAATTTATTGATGACATGTGCAATGACATCGAAGATATGACGGAGCATGTAACTCAAAGGAATCTAAATAAATTAGTGACACTCTTTGATTCGAAGATATTGGACCTTCAATTAGCTGTCATCGATGCTCTTTCATACTTTAATTGCTATCATCGAGCAAAAAAATTGTTACTACAGTGTACGCAGAGTCGCAATCTGAAAGTAAGATCCTATTCGTTTTGTGCGCTAATTAATTTTGCAGGGAATGACGTAGTAGAAGCCAGTATCAAGGGGCTTAAAGACGCAGAAGAAATGGTTAGAATTTTTGCTGCACAGTGTTTGGGGTTTACAGCACAGGGTAACTACAGTGCCATTCAACATTTGATTGCTGCATTAAGTGACACTTGTGCCAATGTGCGAGGATACGCAGGTGCGTCTTTAGGAAAATTGGGTGCGCATTCAAGTACCCATGAGCTTAGAAAGAGTGCAGCCTGTGAGCCTTCGGATCATGCCCGGTTAAGGATGCATTATGGATTATTTTGTTTAGGCGATAAGCACATGCTTTCAAGTATTTTCTTCTTCTTAAGTCATCATGATTCCGCTGTGCGAATGACGGCTGTTGATTATTTAGGCGATATAGCGATGGTTGCGGATAATAGAGAGATCGTTCATCAACTAAAGTTGAGATTGATCAACGAAAGAGATGAGGACATTATCAATGAGATACAAAATGTGATCCGTGCTAACGATTTTACATAAATAGAGATGGCGAAGGAGTGATCAGTATGAGTAACAGCCAAATTCAATCCGTGTTAGCGAATTCAATGAAAGCAGATGAAATCATTTCTGTGTACACCGATCGAAATGACCCAAGTAGTTTTTCAGCAGGGGTCATTACAGCATTATCGAATCAACATATTGTGATGAGGCATGTCACACCCGATGGGTTAAGTGATGGTTATCTTGTTAGAAGAGTGGATGATATCTTTCGAATCGATGTGAAAGGTAAATATGAAGAAAGGTTAAAACAACTCTATACACTTCAAGGCCAGTCCCATGATCACTTACTATTGCCGGATGTACATGAGAAAAATGAAGTCAATCTAATTCTTCAATGCCTTACACATGCGAAGGAGCACAGGGATATTGTATCGCTATCCATTGACGATACGGGTGAGTTAGATGACCTGGTTGGTTTTGTAAAGGAAATTGGAGATGATGTTGTAGAGATTTCCTGCGTAAACGATCAGGGATTCAGCGATGGTGGGTCGTTCATATTTCTCCAAGATATTTTGAAACTGAACATGAGGACGACTGATGAAAAAATACTAGCATTGCTTTTTGACAACCAATGTAATTGACCTCTTTTTACTAGCCTTTTTACTATGAAAACTAGGGGATATCACGATGGACAGCATTAGCATTCTTCTATATATATTTATTGCGGTTTTCATTATCTCATCTGTACTTTTTTTAAATTGGTTAAATTACACCAGTAAAAATGTTTTTCTGAAAACCATCATTTTAGTTCCTTTTTATACGTATATGATCGGTGATTTCATAATCGAAATCGTATTCAATTTTGTGAATGAGCAGTTTTTGATGGGCATTTTTAATTTGTTCCTCTTGATTGTGGTGATCATCCCGTCGTATATCTTATTTTTATTGGATTTTAGTATTGTTGTTAATTTCTTAAATAAAGTCTTACCACCTAAAGTGATGTCTATTGTACGTGAAATTATTAAAATTGTTAATGAGGATGATAAACCTATGGAAAAAGAGCAAAAAAATAATTTTAAAAAATATATCCTATTATCAGGATTCGATAGTATGGGGATATTAAAAAAATCAATCTTAAAATTTGCGGGTATGCTATTTGTGGTTATTACAAGTTCCTATTTATTCAAATTATTTGACATTGACTGGTTCACAGCGCTTATTGCATGCTTAATCATTACGATTGCAGATGGAATAAGGGATGTGCTTTATCAGAAAAATAAAAAAGAAAAAAATGCTGAAAAGAAGTTGTTTAGCGATAAATCCGATGCGTAGTAGTTCTGGTAGATAACGATATTGGATGGTAAAGGAGGGAGAAGAATTGAAAGCGCTAAGAACAAGTGAACTGCTCAAGATAATTCAACCCTATACCTTCTTTGATTGGGACAATGAACAAGATAGTCAACAAAAAAGCGTGGTCAATCTGGCGATACCAGAGTCTAAACACCCGCTTGCTCATCAAATATATGATCCTTCCTGGTGGGGGTTTGATGCAATTGATAATCCCCATGCACCATTGTTTCTTAATGAGCAGAATTGGATTTCATTGGAGGTGTCTTTTTTTTCATGGTTACAACCCGCGATTGAATGTTGGTTGAAAGAAGACGAGATCATCGCCACACCCTATCTCAATCATGATTGGTGGTGTTACTTCGATGATAAGGAGCCTAATGGGGTAATGCATCGAAAATGGGTGCAAAATGATGATAAGCATTATAAGAAACTTCTCATCCTAACATCAACCATTACAAATCAGCCAGTGTTAAGAGATAATTATCGGGCGGCTACACTTCATTCCTATGATGAGTTTATCGCATTAGAAAAAATGGCTGTGAAGGGCATTCCATTATTGTTTCTAACTCAGGGAAAGATGGTCATCTCAGTAACGGATTATTTAACAGTAAAGATAGAGTTTTGTGATCACGAAACGAAAGAAATAGTCATGAGGATGTTGGATGAATTAATAGGGATTCACCTTTTAGAGTAACCGGCGAGATATAACATCTAACTTTTGAGGGTGGGGGATGCATAGGAATATCCATTAAACCATTAAGGACGTTGGGGAGGATGAGTGGCATGGATGTGAAGATCGAGGAGTTAATTGTACGGTCTTTTGTTACAAAGCGTTTCCAAGATCGTTTCCTATTTGAATTGTCTTCAAAGAGGAAACGTGTAAATGCATTGAATCGCCTGTGCCACAATTATACGCAATTATTTCGCGACAGAGAGATGGTGGAGATACCTAAAAAGGACGATCTTCAGCAATATATCCACCATTCATTAACCGTATATGGAGCGGGTTCGTCATGTTATGTTATTTCCTTCAATAGTGAGTTGGATGGTAGAAATGTCCCTTAGAGGATGCTTTAACCGAATCCATCGGTTATGGGTTACCTTCCCTCATCGCATGCATTCCAGATCGATTAGTCTACTTTGAATCTGAACAAGAAGCAGGTGCCCCGAAACGATATATATTGAAAAAGTAGACCTTTTGGCGCGATTTTCGATTTACTTTAAATGAAATTTATTATTGAGATGTAAATTGCATCCTGGGCTAAATTTGTTACTATGCTGACCTACAAGGTAGAATGACAGGGAAGAAATAGAATCATCTAGTAATGGCAAGATCAAGATAGCATTGTTATGAACATCTTCAATGACGATGCCTGCAGTGGTAACACCGGTACGGTTAAAGGGAATGCCTGGCGCTTGGGTAAAGGTTCCATTTCCATTTCTGATAAAAATTGATACACTATCGGTATTCTCATGGGTAATCGCTCAATCGAGGTTGCCGTATGCAGTTGGCTTTGCAAGTGTCCTTTAAAGCGACTGAGTGTAGATCCATCTTTCTCTGATGAGAGACAATTCTATTCCAACTACACTATATAAAGAGGGATACTTATGAATCGACGTGAAAAGCTACAATTGATTTTATATGGTCTCTTTTTTTTATCATTGCCAATTGGCCATCGTATCTATCATATATTGTTAAAGAAAATGAACTTATATATTGACCCTATTGAAAGTGTAGGGTATTACTATTTGATAGATATTTCAGAATTGTTGGTTTTATCTATAGTGGCATCCATCTACTTCCTTATTAAAAAGGCTTGGGCGAAAAAGAGAGAAGCGAAAAAACGCAACGAAAATTGAAGGAGCTCCCATGGATAACTATATGTGATCGTTCTATCCATGGAAGCTCCTTCACTGGATGGATCAAGTGGAAAGTGAAAGTGACCATGCTGTTTGCAACCGACGAATTCCCTCACGGATTTCATCTTCCGATAATCCGCCATAACCGAGTAGCAGGACAGGGTCAGGATAGGGGGAAGGGAGGCTGCAATAATCGCTCAAGGGGTTGATGCGTACCCCTGCTTGATGAGCCATTGCGACCAAGTCTTCTTCGGAATGCGCCGAATGAACTTGTATGAGTAGGTGCAGACCAGCATCCTGTCCGATAATCGTTACGCTTTTATTCCAGGTGTTTTTAATTGTTTCAATCAGGGTACGATGTTTTTTTCGATAGAGGGTACGCATACGGTTTAAGTGTCGTTGCCAGTGCCCTTGTTCCATGAAGGCATGGAGAGTGAGCTGATTAATTCGGGAAGCGTCTAATTTTTCAAGATCTTGGTGTTGGTGAGCCCTATCTAATAAAGGAAAGGGCAGTACTGCATAACTGAGGCGTAATTCGTTGAGGATGCTTTTTGAAAAGGCACCGAGATAGATTACCCGCTGATTTCGATCCATTCCTTGCAGAGAGGGAATGGGTTGCCCCTTATAGCGAAATTCAGAATCATAGTCATCCTCAAAGATCCATCGTTCTCCTTGAGTACTCCATGCGAGTAGAGCTTGACGGCGCGCAAATGGCATGACAATGCCTGTGGGAAATTGATGAGATGGGGTTACATAAACGACATCCGCTTGATTCTGTTCAACGCTTCGTAGGTGAATGCCGTCCTCATCCAAGGGAACGGGTCGATAAGTTACCCCCATATTAGTAAAGGCGGTCTTTGCCCGATGGTATCCGGGATCTTCTATGGCATAGGTTTTATCTACACCGATAAGTTGGCTAATCCAACGGATTAGCGATTGGGTGCCAGGGCCGACCACCACTTGTTCGGCAGAGGCGGATACGCCACGGGAAGTATATAAGTAGTGAGCAATCTCTTGTCGTAGAGAGAAATCTCCAAAGGGATCGATCTCTTGGGGGAAATTCTCTTTTCTTAGCACCTGTCGGGTCAATCGACTCCATATTTCATAGGGGAAGTGTGAGAAATCAACACTCCCGTAATGAAAATGGATGTCATTAGACCGTGTAGTTCTGGGGTGAGAAGCGATCCGCGATGGGGCGGTAGGGGGTACTAAATGGAGTGATTTGTCAATCGGCGCAACAAAAAGCCCCTTCCGTGGGCGACTCATCACGTATCCTTCTGCGTGTAGCTGATGATACGCGTTTTCCATCGTAGTCAGGCTTATTTTTAGATAGTGGCTCCATTTTCGTTTGGAGGGAAGGCGATAGTTTGCAGGGAGACGACCGGTTTCAATTTCATGTTTGAGATAGGTATATAGTTGTTGGTATAAAGGAGTTGGTGCCCCGCGATCTAGATGAGGGGTTAATTGATGCAGAGATTTATTCATGGGCCCCTTCCTTTTCGTGCATTCATCTGACCCTTGAAATTATATCAAAACTGGATATGTTAAAGGGATCAGAAATGAAGTAGGATCAGACTATATTGAGAAGGGGTGAGGGAGTTGGACAAGACAATTGTAGTGAAAGAATGTATCACTGAAACCGATTTTCGCCAAGCATTCCCTGTAATAAACGAATTGCGTCCGCATCTTACTGAAGCCATGTACTTTGAGTGGCTGCAGCCTATGCAAAAAGAAGGCTATCGCTTATTTGTCATTGAGGAAGAGGGCGAAGTAGTGGCCTGTGCAGGAATCGAAATCATGACCAATTTTTATAATGGTCGTCATTTATATCTTCATGATCTGGTCACGCGGAGTGATCGGCGTTCCTGTGGTCATGGGGAGCGTCTATTGAGCGAATTAGAAGAGTGGGGGAGAGCACAAGGGTGTGAACGCGTAGCCTTAACCTCTCGCTTTATTCGCAAGGATGCCCATCGTTTTTATGAAGAGCGGATGGGTTATGACAAGGAGAGTTATGCTTTCTTAAAAGATATCTAAGCGATGACGATGATGACGTTTTGGTGATGAACCTGTCAAAACAATTGGATGGGGGATAATGACTACTCACCACTGGAGTGGATCACTCTTGAACCCTCATCAATGTGAAAAGCCCACTTGGATGACTTGTCTCCAAGTGGGCTTTTCATTTTACAAGTCATTGTTAGCAATCATTTGTACTATGCGTGGCATGGAAGGATCAAAGCCTCCGAAGTCAAAGGAGAGGGGATCATTGGGATCCACCAAGGACAGGTGATTTGGAGTTAATGTGACATAGATGGCTTTCACCATGGGATTAATCTTGTTCCGATACTCCCGTTGCGCCTGAAAAGTATGGCGAGAGCCTGCCCATGACTCAGAATCGGTCCAAAATACAACCACATCGACGAAGGTTTTGGTTGTTAGCAACCAATCCCATGTGACAGCAGCGTCGGTTGCTCCGAAGTTATATTCTACAGTTTTTCGAAGCGCATCCTTGAAGCTATCTTGACGTGAAACTTGTAGGTCAATAAAATCAGTGGAAAATCCACGAATATCATAGAAACGTTCGGCCTTTGCTGTGGTGAGTGCCATGGCTGTCGCAATCTCAGCACAGGTAAGCGCGGCCGTGGGAACGGGTTTCCAATTCATCGACCCAGAAACATCCACCGCATGAAGGAAACGCTTGTTTGTCGGTTCCTGTACTTCAAAAGAAAGTTCAACCGCTTGATCGAGCACATCGACGATGAAGGGAATCGGTTCCCATGTTTTCTTTGAATGCCCTCGTCTTCCGCCAGAAGAATAAATCTTCAGGGCTTTTAGGACATCGATGGGATGAATGCGAGCCTTTTTGAGCCGTTCTTTATCAAGGAGTGTCGCTTCAATGTGAGTAAGATTGGCGATATGTTCTTTTGTAAGTACCCCGAGTTGTGTCAGGGATCCAAGATTGCGAAGAAGAGCCCCCATGGGCATTTGTAAGAAAAGTTCTTGCCATACCGAGTGATCCATTCCCCCCAATGGAGCTACCATTTCATGGGTGAGTCGCCCTTGTTGTACACCCGCTAAGGATAGGCTGGGGTCCGCTTTTACCCTTTCAAACCAATGAATTTGTTGTAATGTTTCAGGAATCGCTTTCTCTTCTCCGGCGAAATTCCATGCACCTGCGGTAAGATATTGGTAGAGGGTGTGATGAGATGTTGTCTTCGGTTTTGGATGAAAAAGACGAAGGACATCCCGTGAAGAATAGCCGTAGCGTTGTTGATACTTCAGAAATTGATAGGCTAGCGTACGGACATCTTTGTTTTCAAGCCAGCGATTACCTGCCCGGCGAATAACCCGACCAAATCCGCGCATTCCTTTTGTATAAGCCAGCCATTCATAGAGATGCGAGGCGGTTCGAACAACGTGAGGGAAGATCTCTAGAAAAGAATCTTTAGCAGCTTTGGACTCTCCCATGGAAAGGAGAACAAGGGCAAGCAAAGGGGCACTATTGCTCATTGCCCGACCATCTGAAGCATAGCGGATTTCTTCGGCTACTTTACGAGGATCTATCTGAATCGCTTCTTGAATGGTCTGTACAAATTCCTGGGTGCTTTCAAACTTTCCTGCATAAAAAGTACCCGTCGTTGTTCCAGAGATAAGACAGCGGCGAATCATCTGCAAGGGATTGGTCTTAAAGGCATATCCACTGGAATGACCTTGAATCATATCTTTACCAGGGATGGGTTCGGTTTGGGGTGTCTGTGTGGGTTGCATAAAGAATTGATAATTCATGGGGTGCACCTCGCTTGTAATGAAAGCCATGAGATAAGAAAAACCGGGTAAGGACCCGGCTAAAGGATACAAGGATATGGGATGTTCTAAGTACTTTCAGAAAGTGAATCGAAATCAATCATGTGGCCGGGGAGGCCGGATTCGAACCGGCGGCCGATACTTGAACGGTAACCCTATTCATTCGGCCCTGATATCTCCTTCTGTACGCGAGTAAGGGAAGTCCCCTTACAACCAAATGAGCGTATCCCTTTGGTGCGATCACATACAGAAGAAGATATCTAGACAAGTGTTAGAAAAGGGAAAGCCTATTGAACATAGGCGAGTATTGCTCTACCAACTGAGCTACTCCCCGACAATATAGAAGATAATATCTTTCGTGTCTATTAATTACAAATACTATTATAGTTGATCGAAGATTGTTATGCAATAGTGAAATTAGAAAAAATGAAAATATTTGTGATATGGTTGTTCTCTCACCGAAATGGAAACATATCTATCCTTTCTAAAGAATTAATGCACATGGGTTGTTAGTAGATTCTAAGAGAAAAAGAGGGGTTACTTAGTGAAAACATGTTTAATCTTTGGGGGAAGTGTATTCGTAGGAAGATCCATAGCGGAACGATTAGTACAAGCGGGGTACCGTGTTTATGTATTGAATCGAGGGAATTATCCTACGCCAACAGGATGTATTCAGATAACAGCGGATCGAAATGATATGAACCAAATCACACAAGTGTTTGAGGAGCTTTCATTTGACGTTGTCTTTGATGGGTCTGCCTATCATCCTAAGCAGACGGCGATAGCGACTCAGTGTTTATTAGGGAAAACCAAGCATTTTATCCATATCAGTAGTGCCTCCGTTTATCTACGGACAGAATCGTTTCCAGTTATATTTACTGAGGAAAGTCCAGTGGGCCATAACCCGAACTGGGGAACGTATGGCTATGAAAAGTATCAATGTGAACAACTACTACGAAAAGCTTTTTTAGAAAGTGGTTTCCCCATAACAATCTTCCGCCCTTTCTATATCTATGGAAAAGGGAATAACCTGAATCGAGAAAAGTATATTTTTCACCGGTTGCTCAAAAAAGAATCCATTCTCGTTCCACGAAATGGATCGACCCAAATTCAATTTGGACACATTGATGATCTTGTCCATGGATTGGTGGCATGTATGTTGAAAGAAGAAAGCTATGGTGAAATTTATAATATTGCAGGACATGAAGTCGTATCGTTCACAGAGTGGATTCAAATTTGTGCGGAAGTAGTAGGGGTAGATCCAGAGATTAAATTAGTCAAGGACAAACATGGTGATCATCATCCGAGACAGTGGTTTCCCTTTCGCGATACTCACCTAGTTGGTAACTGTGCTAAATTAAGAGCCCACCTTGGTATCACACCGAGAGTGCGCTTGCTGGAAGGGTTGCAGGATACATATGAATCAGTGAAGGAAGAATTGATTGAAAAACCTGTGGTACATACGGAAGCCGAACGTAGAATTCTTACGCTAATGAAGAGGTTTTGAAGACCAAGGAGGGGAGGGCTAAACTTTATTTCCAATATAAATTTGCTCAAGAGAGAGGGGTCAACACTCCCTCTCTCTTTTGTATAATAAGAGAAACGGGTGAATTAAGGAGGCTATCATCATAGAGACAAGCAAACGTAGGTTACTTCCTTTCATTCCAGTAATCCACGAAGACATCGAGTTGGCCGCACGGAATCATATGAATGAGTTAACAAAGCCCCTCGGGGCATTAGGGAACTTGGAGGAAATCGTGATTCGATTAGCTGGGATGACAGGGAATGTCATGCCGGATATTGGACGAAAGACGATGGTGGTTTTTTGTGGCGATCATGGAGTGACGGAGGAAGGCGTGAGTGCATATCCTTCGGATGTGACGGGTCTGATGATTCATAATTTTTGTAAGGGAGGCGCTGCGGTTAATGTCCTTTCTCGTAGGGCCGGCGCGGATGTGAAAGTCGTGGATGTGGGGAGCCGGTTGAAGAAGCTGCCAGCATGTGTGGTGGATCGGAAGGTGCGTCTAGGGACGGCCAATATGGCAGTCGGTCCTGCAATGGAGCGTGAAGAGGCGGAGGAGGCAATCGCAATTGGGATTACGATTGCACAGGAATTAAAGACAGAGGGGGTACAGTTAGCTGGTGTCGGCGAGATGGGGATTGGGAATACGACGGCTACTTCTGCTGTCGCTTCTGCATTGACGGGTATGTCAGTGGACAAGCTGGTCGGTCGAGGAACTGGGATCGATGATGTGATGTTGCGGCAGAAAGTGAAGGTGATTCGTAAAAGTTTGGCAGTTAATCAGCCGAATAAAGCAGATGCCATCGATGTGTTGGCGAAGGTGGGGGGGTTGGAGCTTGCCGCGATGACGGGATTTGTGCTCGGGGCGGCTTCTGTACGTTTACCTGTGGTAATTGATGGGGTAATATCAACAGTCGCGGCATTTGTGGCCATGGCTCTATCCTCTGACGTGAAAAAATATCTATTTGCTTCCCATCTCTCGGTGGAACCTGCCCACCGGATATTGTTGGATCAGTTGGGGCTTGAACCGTTGATTGATGCCAAAATGCGATTAGGTGAAGGAAGTGGGGCTGTTCTTAGCTTTCCTTTGTTTGATAGCGCAGTGGCTGTTGCCCGTGAGATGGCTACCTTTGCGGATTTAGGTCTGTAAAGGAAGGGCTTATGAGGGTATCGGATTCAATTTTATAGGAGAAAGGAGGGAGCATTAGCATTTTGCTCCCGTTCGGGAAGCTGGTGAAAATCCAGCACGGTCCCGCCACTGTAAAGGGAGAAGTTTCTTCCCTGAGTCAGATACCGGCCTTTCTTAACGACACCGCTTGATCACGCGGATGGTGAGGTGTCCCTAAGAAGGTGGAAATGCTTTCTTTGGGCACTGTCTGCGTAAACAAGCGTAGGCTTTTTTTGTGGGAAGAAAGGATGGTTTACTGTGAAAGGCAAACAAGAGGCAATAGACATCGTTGAACGGTACGGACATGGAGGGGATCCATGGACGGCGGGGGAATTATTTCAACGGGAAGCCAGGGACTTTATCGATTTTAGTGCCAACATTAATCCTTTAGGTCCTCCTACTGAGGTGCTTCGGGTATTGCAAGAAGCCGTTACGGAGGTTGGAGTGCCTGGGTTAGCGCGCTATCCTGATCCTGCTAACCGGGCACTGAAAAAAGCGCTTGCTGAGAGCGTTAACGTCTCAGAATCATTTCTCTTGATCGGAAATGGTGCGGCAGAGTTGATCGATGGTGTGACAAGGTATGTGCAACCTCGAAAAGTAGGAGTGACCGCTCCGGCCTTTCTCGAGTATGAAAGGTGTGCTTGCAAGGAAAAAGCCGAAGTGATTTACTTACCGGCTGGTGAAAAGGAAGGTTTTCTACCCGAAGAGGCGGCACTGATCGAATGGATACATGCTGTGGATCTGGCATGGTTGGGTCATCCCAATAATCCGACGGGTCTTTTAATGCCGCTGTCATTTTTGGAGATCGCAGCAAAGGAAGCAGCGAAGTCAGGAACGATCCTGGTGGTGGATGAAGCATTTCTTGATTTTATCCCCGACGGGGAAAGGAGAAGTTTACTTCCCCGCATTAAGGAGTTTCCGACTACGATTCTACTCCGTTCGATGACCAAGTTCTACGCTTTGCCAGGGTTGCGATTGGGATTTGGCGTGGCTGAGCCCGGTTTAGTAGAGGGGATTTCTGCGATGCAAGTGCCCTGGAGTGTGAACGGATTGGCACAACGGGCAGGCGAAGCGGCTTTGGTTACTTCAGATTTTGCAAATGCCACGTGGAAATGGCTGCAGGAGGAGCGTTCTTTCTTACTCGAGGGGTTAAAGGGGCTTTTGTTGATAGAGTGGGTAATCGGAGCGGTCAATTATTTATTGATCAAGTTAAAGGATTCTCCTGGCATTCAATCTCCCCCTTCTCGCTGGTTGCAACAGAGGTTAGGAGAACGAGGGATCTTAATCCGAGATGCTTCAGGGTATCCAGGTTTAGATGGTTCCTACATTCGAATTGCCGTGCGAAGTCGGGAAGAAAATGCTTACTTATTGACACAGTTACAGGCGATTGAGGAGGAATTACAGAAAGGGCTGGAAGGGGTGGATCGGTGTAAGGAAGGGGGCGGAACATGATTCGGCTAATTACAGGGGGGGTTCGCTCCGGAAAAAGCCAGTTCGCAGAGAGCGCCGCGAGCCAATTAGGGGAAGGAATCCTCTATGTAGCGACGGGTGTAGCGTTGGATGGGGAGATGGAAGAGCGGATTAATTTTCATCGACAGCGTCGTCCATCTACCTGGGGCTTGTTAGAGGAACCACGGAATCTACCTGACGTATTACAACAGGAGGTGGGTAAATGGGATGCTTGGTTAATTGATGATCTGGCTACCTGGGTAGCCAATCATGTGATGGGGCTTCCTGAGGAGTCATTAAAGAATCATCGGTGTTCGATAGAGAAAAAAATGCTTACACAGGTGGAGGAATTGCTTGGGTGTTGTCAGGACAGTGACGTGGTCCTCGTTACCAATGAGGTGGGGCTTGGAGGGGTTTCAATGAATCGGCTGGGACGCCTGTTTCAAGATCTATTGGGTCAAGTCAATCAGCGGATCGCTCAAGAAGCCGATCAGGTGTGGATGGTGGTTTCAGGTATCCCAGTACTCATCAAAGGAGGTAGGTGAATGAACAGCTTTTTAACAGCACTCTCTTTTTTGACACGGATTCCAGTAGGAGTAAAGATGGAACGCAAAACCTGGCAGACAAGTCCCATATGGTATCCTGCTGTGGGCATGGTGATTGGTAGTGTGCTCGTAGTGTTGTATCAGATGTTCGCGTCGATCTTCCCTCCAGCCGTCACAGGGATGCTTGTTGTGACAGGATGGGTGTTTCTCACAGGGGGATTGCACTTGGATGGCCTCATGGATACGGCGGATGGATTGGGCTCGCATCGCGATCGCGAAGAGATGTTAGCCATCATGAAGGATAGCCGCACTGGGGCAATGGGGGTATTAGCAGCCATTGTCGTGTTGGGATTAAAAGTGGTTTGTCTCGCATCCTTTGCAACAGGAGAGTGGGTCCCACTCATCGTTGCGCCAATCATTGGTCGCATGGCATTACTAGCTGGAATCAAATGTTTTCCCTATTTGCGCGAAAAGGGATTAGGTAGCCAATTAGGGGCTGGGATTCCACAGTGGGCATGGATGATTTCGTTGGTCTTTGGAGCGGTCGTGGTAAGTGCCATTGCAGGTGGGCGTGGAATGATCTTGCTCCTTGGAGCAGGTTGTTTCTTTTTCTTTCTTGCCTACGGGATGGTAAAGCGATTAGGTGGGTTAACCGGTGATAGCTATGGTGCTTTGGCAGAGGGGATCGAAACCATGGTACTCCTCCTCGGGGTAGCGACAACGGGGTGGGGGAGTTGAAGCGAAAAGGGGTTTGCTTGCTCTGGATTCGCCATGGACAGACCGAGGCGAACCGACTCGGAAAGTATTGTGGACTCCTGGATGAACCATTAAATGAGGAAGGGCATCGTCAAGTGCGTGACCTTACTCGGGTCATGAAAAATCACGCCGTTGATCATGTGTACAGTAGTGATCGGTTACGTTGTCGCCAGACAGTTGCTGGGCTCAAGGGGTGTTGGAGCAAGGCGGAGGTGTCTATCCTGCCGGATTTACGAGAACTTTCCTTTGGCGAATGGGAGGGGCTTACCTATAACGAGATCCATCAGAAAAGCCCCGCACCCTTACAACTGTGGCTGGATAATCCCGTGACGGTTTCACCCCCAGGGGGTGAGACGTTGGCAGCGTTGGATCAACGGCTCACTGTATGGTTGACATCGCTGGTTGCCAATCACACTGGACAGACGGTGGCAGTGGTTAGCCACGGGGGACCGATTCGTTGGTTTCTCTCCTATTGTTTAGCCAAGAATCCGGATTGTTTTTGGGAACGGGGTCTCACCCATGGGGGTTGGTTTAAGGTTACCGGAGACGGCATGGAATGGCAGGAGGATGAACAGAAGTTGAAGGGGGAACGTGGATGCGAGGCATTATGATTCAAGGAACAGCTTCGGATGTAGGTAAAAGTGTGGTAGCAACCGCCTTTTGCCGCTTGTTTGCCGAAGAGGGATATCGTGTGGCTCCATTTAAAGCGCAAAACATGGCACTCAATTCCTTTGTGACTGTGAAAGGGGGGGAGATTGGTCGTTCCCAGGCTGTCCAGGCAGAGGCAGCGGGAATTGAGGCAACTGTCGATATGAATCCGATTCTCTTAAAACCGAAGGGAGAGCGGATTGCCGAGGTAATTGTCCATGGTCAGCACTATGCTGATTTGGAAGCGGGGGAGTACCAAAATCGAACGATTTCGGAGATGCTGGGGCCAGTGAGTCAATCCCTTCATCGATTAGCAGAACAGGTAGATGTTTTGATTATTGAAGGGGCAGGCAGTCCAGCAGAGATTAATCTAAAAGAACGAGATATTGTCAATATGCGGACAGCGGCGCTAGCAGATGTGCCTGTGATTCTCGTTGCGGATATTGATCGTGGGGGCGTGTTTGCCTCTGTTGTAGGCACCCTTGAAATCCTTGATCCTAGTGAACGTGAGCGAATAAAAGGGATTGTGATCAATAAGTTTCGAGGGGATGTTTCGTTACTGCAACCCGGGCTTGATTGGTTAGAAGAGAAGACGGGGATTCCCGTTCTTGGGGTGCTACCGTGGAAGAAGGTCGAGATCGATCCTGAAGATTCCCTTAGCTTGGATAAGATAGTTACGCATCCGTCAGAGAAAGCAATCGACATTGCGTTAATTCGTTTTCCTCATATCTCAAACTTTACCGACTTTATGCCCCTGATGCGTATTCCTGGAGTGGGGGTGCGCTGGATTGAAAACGATACGGACTGGGGAAACCCGGATGTAGTGATTTTACCGGGTACAAAAAATACGATGGCGGATCTGAAGTGGTTATACCAGAAAGGATTAGCAGACCGCATTCAACAGGTTGCGTCCACCCATGGTTTTGTGGTGGGTATTTGCGGTGGGTTTCAGATGCTGGGCCATTGTCTAGTGGATCCGGAAGGCGTCGAATCCGATATCCCCCATGCGGATGGCTTAGGTCTGTTACCTGTCAATATCCACTTTGAAAGAAGAAAGCGGACCGTGCAGACCAAGGGAGTTGTTAACTCCACGCTTTGGGGAGAAGAAATTCAGGTGGTAGGCTATGAAATTCACCGGGGACGAAGTCAATACAATGGAGAGGCGGTTCCCTTTTTATATCAAAATGACGGAGAAGTCGATGGTGCTGTCGTCGCAGAGGGGCGGATCTGGGGCACCCATCTGCATGGTGTTTTTGATCAGCCGGCATTTCTTCGGCGCTGGATCGAGGAGTTACGAGGGAAAAAAAATTTACCGTCCCTTGGCGAAAATGACTTTCCCATAAGCTCAAAAGAGTCTTCTTATAGCGAATTAGCCCAATGGGTACGAGATCACTTGGACATGAAAAAAGTACAGGCAATGTTGGAGGGAAAGGGATGAAACAGACGGAGGGAAGGCACACCCTGCTTCATGGCGCAGTCATTTTGGAAGGGGAAAAAGAATGGGTTCATATGGAAGCGGATCAGCCGCTTTTAATTCTCTCGAGCGCCTTTAGTGGCGGAGGGTGGAGAAAAGGTAAGCACATTGTCAATCGTCATGTGAAAAAGGGATATGATGAAGCGGATCCGATTAATGAAACGGCAATATGGTTACGGAAAAGAGGCTGGGATCCCGAAGAGACTGTCGCTTTATTAACGGCGGCTTGGGTAGAGCAAGGGAGAATTGTTGAAGAAGAGGATTCCACAGGCTGTGTAGCAGCGATTGTGACGGCAGGTCTGAGTAACGCAGCACGTGCAGGTGTCGATGGCCCAGTTTACCGGCGCTGCAAAGGGGCTGGAACGATCAATACAATTCTGCTGATTGATGGAGAATTAACCCCTGCGGCGATGGTCAATGCAGTGATCATGGCTACTGAGGCAAAAACAGCAGCACTCCAAGATATTAAAGCACAGGATGCTATGGGGAGGGGTGCGACTGGGACGACAACAGACACCATCGTGGTTGCATCAACGCAACGAAGAAAAGATAAATTCCTCCATGAGTACGCCGGTGCGGCAAGTCCTCTTGGAAGATTGATTGGGTTGTCAGTCTACCGAGCCACTCGGGAAGCATTGCTGCAAACTGGACGATTGATTGGTGAGGAGTGGCCAACAACATGATGGCTTGGATTCTAGTACTGGCAGTGCTATTGGATCTTCTTATCGGGGATCCTCGCTGGCTTCCTCATCCAGTGATCGCGATGGGAAAAGGGATATCGATGGTGGAAAGGGGGCTCCGCCGTCTAGCTATCTATTTTCATCTTACCTCCTCCCTTGGGCTACAAATGCTGGGTTGTTTGCTTCCGATTATCGTCGTAGGGAGCACCTACGTGCTAGGTTTTGCTCTTGTCATGGGAGCCTACCAATTATCGCCTTGGCTAGGGGGTGGCGTGGAGGTGTTTTTGATCGCGACGACGATTGCCCCACGTGGGTTAGCAGAGGCAGGGGTAGGAATATATCAAGCTTTAGTCAGAAAGGATTTAGTAGAAGCACGCCAAAAGCTAGGGATGGTTGTGGGAAGAGATACTAAGCATCTTGATGAGCCTGAAATTGTTCGCGGTGCTGTAGAAACTGTCGCTGAAAATATCGTGGATGCCGTTACCTCTCCTCTTTTTTATGCAGCTGTGGGTGGAGCTCCCCTTGCATTAGCTTACCGTGCGGTAAATACTCTGGACTCGATGGTTGGTTACAAAAATGAACGATATCGCTACTTCGGTTGGGCCTCGGCCCGGCTTGATGATATCGCCAACTGGTTACCCGCACGCCTTACATTACCAGTCATGCTATGTGTTCTCGTCTTTACTAGACATTCACCCTTACGCGCATGGCAAATGGTTCAGCGAGATGCGGCACATCATCCGAGCCCAAACAGCGGCATCGCTGAAGCAGCAGTGGCAGGGGGTCTTGGAATCCAACTAGGCGGAACCAATCGATATGGTGGAGAAATCTCTGAACGTGCTCGATTAGGGGATGACCTACGTATGAAACAAAAGGAAGATATTCTGGCGACGGTCCACCTGTTGTGGTGGGTGACAGTGCTTTATACAGGGGGATTATTTGGAGTTAGATACCTTGTTTCTTAATAATGGCTATCCAGTGAATCCTAAGGATCTTGGATTTTTTAGATTAGCCAGTGAAAACAGCGTACCACCTAGATCGTTGCCCATTTCATCATACTGAACCTTTGCATATGGATAGCATGAACCAATGCATAGGGGGCATGTATATGGGAATGGGTAATTATAATGTCGTGGTATCCAATGGTGGTTCGGGAACCATTACCTTTATTGATGGAAGAAGAAATCGCGTAATTAAAACCCTTCGTGTGGGAGAAAACCCTTTTCGCTTAAAAGCAACCTTTAATCAAGAATTGCTTTATGTAGGAAATCAAGGTTCGAATACGGTGTCCGTTGTTCGGTTATCTGATAAAAAATTAATTAAAACGATTCCTGTTGGAGTTCGGCCCTTTGATATCGAGGTTACCTTAAAAGGAGTGACATATGTATCCAATTCAGGGTCGAATACAGTAACAGCCATCCGACAATCGGATAATAAGGTGCTGAAGACCATTCCGGTGGGGAAGAAACCGAAAGATATCATCGGCGAAGTGACGGTTACGGCTACAGGTCCTGAAATTGTAGCGAACTTTGGATCGAATACGCTCTCTGTGATTGGATTCCCAGATCTAAATGTAATAAAGGTGATCAGACGTGGGGTCGGTAAAGGGCCTTTTCTTATTAAAGGGGATGGTCCTACAGAACCCGTGCGAAGTTTATATGTTTTGAATAACCTCTCCAATGATGTTTCGGTGCTTAATGTACAAACGTTGAAAATTACTAAGGTCATTAAGGTAGGAAGAGGTCCACGCGATATAGAATTTCATCCGGATGGAGTACAGGCATATGTTTCGAATGCCCGTTCAGGGACTCTATCTGTTATTGATAGGAGGAAAGGGCGGGTAATCGATAGGATCCAAGTGGGTAAGCGACCCATTGATATGGAGTTTTCACCCGATGGTAAACTTCTCTATGTTCCAAATGCAGGATCCAATACAGTCTCGATCGTTGATACGATCAAACGCAAAGTGATCAAAGAAATTTCAGTTGGGAGGAAACCAACGAATCTCACTATTTCGCCCGATGGAAGGTGGATTTATATCACAAATACAGGGTCCAAAACGGTCTCTGTTATCAGTGCACGCTCTCAACGTGTTGCCAAAACGGTAAGAGTGGGAAGGAATCCAAGAGAAGTGGCGATTGTCGCTAGATAAATTTGGGATAAGGATAGTCAGGTGGGTTATCGATTATCGGAAGAGAGAAGGAGATGTGTGAGGGACAGATAACGCTTTACTAGTGATCGAATGAGGGCTTCAGTGAGGAGGGTGTAGGGTTTTTCAAAGACCAATGCCCCTTGCCCTCGTCTAATGTAGAGGATCGTGGGTATGGGCGAATAAAGTGAGGGAGCGCCTTTCACCATCCCTCTCCCGACAGTTCATCGATTTTGGGCATAAAAAAAGAAAAAACCCGCTGGATGTGTTTCCCAACGGACCCTTCCTTAGTGGCGGATAAATAAGTGCTCTCACAATGGAGTATTGCGATCATATCAAGATATGATTTTAAAATCAAGGACCAATCTTTGGATATATTCAGATTTCTGCAAAATTCCAAGACTCCACTTAATTAGGAAGATCGAGCGACGAGCCATCTTCTTTACTTTGACGAAGCTTTGCTGCAAGGACAAAGGTGCCAAAGGGGAGAATGGATGCAATCGCTGCGCCACATACGCGACCGATCGGCCAACGGTGTACATACCAGACGTGGGCTAAGGTGATAAAGTAACCAATAAATAGGATGCCATGAATCCAACCGACAATCGTAACGGGAAGGGCAATGCCGAGGAGGTACTTAATCGGCATCGCAATTAATAAAAGAACTAAAAAGGAAATGCCTTCTGCCCAACCAACGACACGAAAGCGATTTAAGGGAGTGTTCATAAGGGGTTCACCTCCTAAGAAGTTATAAGAAGAGAGGGTGTCACGTTAACCACAGTCATTCAATCGATTTGTTAAAATAAAAGGGAAGTTCAACTGTTAGTATAGCAAGGGATGGGAATGGATTCCGACAATTTCAAATAAGTTCATGGATATGCCTTATCAATGGAGGGGTTGAATTGGATAACGTGCTAGTATCATCCACCTGGTTAAAGGAATATTTGCAAGATGAGTCCCTTGTGCTAGCGGATTGCCGCTTTAATTTGGCTAAACCCTCAGAAGGGAAAAATGCTTACGATGATCGCCATATTCCTGGGGCGGTTTACTTTCACCTTGACGATGAATTATCCGGTCCGGTTACAACCCATGGTGGTCGTCACCCACTTCCTGATCGGACATCATTCGCGAATCTTCTGGGGGAAAAAGGGATTGATCAAAAGAAAACCGTCGTGATCTATGATGATCAAGGAGGCGCTATGGCAGCTCGCCTATGGTGGATGCTAAAGTACCTGGGTCATGAAAATGTAGCCGTGCTCAATGGTGGCTTTACTGCATGGGAAAAGGCAGGGTATCCGGTGACCAGTGAGCCTACCAGGGTGATTCCGACCTACTTTGAACCTGATATCAAGGAACCTGATCAGCTTGTTCAAATGGATGAGGTTCGAAGGGGAGACATGTTATTGATCGATTCGCGAGAGCCAAAGCGATACCAAGGTATTGAAGAGCCCATTGATAAAAAGGCAGGGCATATTCCGGGTGCGGTGAATCGTTTTTGGAAAGAGAATTTGATGGACGATCAACATTGGAAATCTTCTCAAACGTTAAAAGAAGAGTGGTCCTTCATTTCTTCGCAAACCGCGCCGATTATCTATTGTGGTTCAGGTGTGACGGCGTGCGCCAATTTGTTGGCACTCCAACATGCGGGATACCCTCATGGACGACTTTACCTGGGTAGCTGGAGTGATTGGGTCAGTTATGATGACAATCCAGTAAAGAAAGGGATCAGCCCTCTTAAAGACGAATAACCAAGTAAAAATGCGAAAACGCCGACAGAAAATATAATGTCGGCGTTTTTTGTTGGATGTTTAAAATATGTCCAACTGTCTTGAGGCGAGTCCTTCGGGATCAATGCCGAGGATCTTTGTCATCCGTTTGGCATCAGTAGCTGCATCGCCCTCAGAATTGTTGTTGAAAAGTAAGGTCAGTTGGTTGGTTTCTTTTTGTAGATGCCGGATGCGAACCTTCCATTCTTCTAATTCTTCATCCGAGTAGCGGTAAGCATAGCGGACGGCCCGCCAGTCCTCATTAGACCGCCCTGATTGATTCCATCCATGATGATTGCGCCCATGGAAACGAAGAAGTGTTTGTTCTGGATGAGTGACTGCTGGAACGATGGGAACGCTACTGATACCGGCTTGAGGTTCATCACAAATCACATGAATTAACTCTTCCCGTTTAAGAAATTCAAGCGTTCGATCATAGTATTCGGGTAGAAACCATGTTCGATTACGAAATTCGATGGCAAGGGGTAGGTCCTTCAATTCCTGTCGACAACGACGAATATAGTGAACATGTTCTTTTTTACAATCAAACCAAGGTGGAAATTGAAACAGTACGGCAGTTAGTTTCCCTTTATCTACTAGCGGGGATAGACTCTCACGAAAGTCCGCGAACCATGCCACGCCACTTTTTTCGGGCGCATTTTTCCCCCGTCCATGTCCAGTCAATTCGCGATACGCTTTTACCACAAAGCGAAAGGAGGGTGGAGTATCTGCCGCCCACTGTTCCATTCGTTCAGGACTGGGGATTGCATAGTACGAGCTATCCACTTCAACGACGGGGAAGTGACCTGCGTAGCTTGATAATTTCTCTTTGGAAGTGGTTCTAGGTGGGTAGATATCGTGATCTCCCCATCCACAAAGACCAATTTGAATTGGGTTGTTCATTATGGATCCCCCTCTAATACGTGCCGCCATTGTACCATAGGACCCTACTACTCGTTCAGATGGATACACATTTTGCTGACATGATTCGATGAAGTACAATGGGGAAATGAAGACATTCTCTTATCAAACAGGGGAGACCCATGTTGATCGTAAGGGGAAGAAGTGATGAACAGGAATTGGAAACGTCGAGAAGAGGGTACATATTGGATACATTCAGAGGTGGTTCATGTGCTTCAGGAGCATTGTGTTAACCAACTCCCCCAGGAAGGCTGCGGAATACTTGCAGGAAGCGGTCGAGAAATTACTTCCTTTTTCCCAGTAAAGAATCAAGAGGAAAGGACAAATGCCTATTCCTTTGAAGCCCGCTCCTACCTCACTGCATTAAAAGAAATCAGAAATCAAGCGATACAATGGATTGGGATTATTCATTCCCACCCGAATACCGAGCCTTATCCCTCCTTTGAGGACATTGCCCGTTGGCCGGATCCGATGTTGACTTGTTGGATTTTGTCACTAAAGGAGCAACCTAATCTAGCGGCTTTTTCCATTCGGGAGGGAACCTGTCTTCCGATACCGTACCGAGTGAAGGTCATTTAAGGAGAATTGACTGAGCTGACTGGAGTGAAGGCATTGAATAACAATGGATCCGAATTTTCGGCTTTACATACGGATAAATACCAATTAACGATGATATATGCGCATTGGAAGAATGGAAGTCACCTTGATCGAAAGGTTTATGATCTGTATTTTCGCAACCTTCCTTTTGGGAATGGGTATGCGGTGTTTGCGGGATTAGAGCGTGCGCTTCAATATCTAGAGCAGCTCCACTTTTGTGAAGAAGAGATTGACTATTTATCCCGTCAACCAGAGAATTTTGATCCCAGATTTTTAGAGTTGCTACGTCGCTTTCGTTTTAGTGGGAATCTCTATGGTATGCAAGAAGGCACCATGGTGTTTCCTAACGAGCCTCTCCTTCGGGTGGAGGGAAGTGTCATGGAGGCTCAGTTAATCGAAACGGCGCTCCTGAACTTTATCGGTTATCAGACCTTGATTGCGACAAAAGCGGCTCGCATTCGTACCATCGCAGAAAAAGAGATGTTGATGGAATTTGGAACCCGGCGCGCACAAGAATCCGATGCGGCACTCTGGGGTGCCCGTGCAGCCTATATCGCAGGATTTGATTCTACCAGTAATGTGAGAGCGGGACAGCGGTTTGGTATTCCGATCAGTGGGACCCATTCCCATGCGTGGGTGCAAGACTTTGAAAGTGAACTGGAAGCGTTTCGTACCTTTGCTTACGCTTTTCCAGATGATTGTGTGTTGTTGGTTGATACATATGACACGTTAAAAAGTGGAGTTCCCCATGCCATTCAAGTGGGGAAGGAACTTCGGGCAAAGGGACACGAATTAAAAGGCATTCGATTAGATAGCGGTGACTTAGCTTATCTATCGAAGGAAGCTCGCCAAATGTTGAATGAGGCAGGTCTTGAGCAAACGAAAATTGTCGCATCGAGTGATCTCGATGAATATACGATTCAAAGCTTACGTAATCAAGGGGCAACCATCGACGCATGGGGGGTTGGTACGAAATTAATTACGTCCTATGACCAACCTGCTTTGGGGGCTGTTTATAAGTTGGTTGCTCGAGAGAAGAATGAAGAGTGGCAGCCGACCATTAAAATTTCCTCCAATCCTGAAAAAATCACTACACCGGGTGTGAAACAAGTTTTCCGTTTAATTGATCGTCAGCTCAACAAGGCGCGAGGGGATCTTATTTTAGAAGAAGGGCATCGATTGGATGAAGAGCAGCCCCTTACACTCTTTCATCCGATTCATACCTATCGTAAGAAAGAGGTTCATCAATTTCGAGCCGTGGAGTTACTGCAGCCAATGATTCTACAAGGCGAACAGGTATATGAGCTACCTTCTATTGATTCGATTCGTCAGTATTATAATGAACAGCGAGGCCTATTTTGGGAAGAGCATACCCGTTTATTAAATCCAGAAGAGTATCATGTCGATCTATCCAAGGATTTATGGGACAAAAAACAAACCTTATTACAATCAATTTATCAGCGTATTAAAAATGATAATCTACCTGGATCCGAGGATCACCCGCAAAATCCCATGATATAATGAGAATAAGAAATTATCCGCCTCTGTGCTGTGGGCGGATTTTTTGTATGATAGTAAGTAGGAGAGAGTACGGGAATCAATTAACAGACAGTACCTAAAAATAAATCTACACCGATTTAATTGGGAAGGGAACGATCGATATGGAATGGTTGATCCTGTTAGCTATTGGCCTATTTTCAGGGACCATCGGTAGTTTAGTGGGTCTTGGTGGGGGAATTATCACGGTACCCGCACTCTTATTTTTAGCATCGATTTATCCCGATTATCACGAGATTACCCCACAGGTAGCTGTTGGAACGTCCTTAATGCTGATTATTATCACAGCGTTATCCTCTGTGTTTTCCTATGCCAGACAAAATCGTGTCGATTTTCAAAGTGGTTGGGTGTTTTTCCTAGGCAGTGGGCCAGGTGCGATATTTGGAGCTTACCTGACAAGCTATTTTAATCCAAGGGAATTTCATATTGGTTTCGGTGTCCTGATGATCGTGGTTGCTGGGGTGTTAACTTTCCAAAATCGCTTGAATTTCGGGGAGATTCGCTGGAGTGTTCAGCGGGAATTCCAAGATTCAGAAGGGAATATATACCGATATGGTTATCATTATTTGACGGCCCTCGTTGTTTCGTTTTTCGTTGGAACGATATCCAGTCTGTTTGGAATTGGTGGCGGCGCACTCATCATGCCAGTGATGTTGCTTTTATTCCGTTTTCCAGCCCATGTGGCTACGGCAACGTCCATGTTTATCATCTTTTTATCTTCCATTGTGGGATCGACGGTTCATTTTTTTCAGGGGAATATTGATTGGTGGGCAGTGATTTGGATTGCGCCAGGAGCTTACCTGGGTGGAAAATTAGGAGCCTGGCTTTCTAACCGTATGAGTAGTCAGGGTATCCTGATCGCGTTACGTTTGATGATCATCGCAGTCGCATTGAAAATGATCGTGGATGGATTTACCCATTAAGGGAGGAGATTTTTTGCACCAACGGATCCGTGTACATCTCTTACATACCAATGATATCCATAGTCACTTTGATAAGATGCCTCATATGTATACAGCCATATCCACCTTGCGCAAGGAGCTTCATCGTTCTAATGAACCGTGCTTTACAGTCGATGTAGGGGATCATATGGATCGTGTTCGCATTGAAACCGAAGGTTCTCATGGGCTAGCCAACCGAGATATTATGTGTGCTACGGGCTATCAATTGGTGACATTGGGAAATAATGAATTGCTTACTTTCTCAAAGGACGAGCTGCGGGAGTTGTATCAAGACGCTCCATTTACCGTTTTAGCTACCAATGTGAAGGAGAAGGAAGGGGGGACTCCTTCATGGGCTCGTGATATCGTCATTCAAGAAATAGATGGCTGTCGAATTGCTTTTTTGGGGGTGACGATCTCTTTTCCAACGGTGTATGAGTTACTAGGTTGGAATGTGGAGGATCCCTTTGACGTCCTCGCAACTGAGGTTGCGAAGGTTCGAGGAAAAGTAGATGGAATTGTTCTGCTCTCTCATTTAGGGTTGGGAAACGACAGACGATTAGCAGAACGGATCCCTGGGATTGATGTGATACTCGGAGGACATACCCACCATCTGTTGAGAACCCCGGAGTGGGTAGGCTCTACCATGATTGCTGCAGCAGGGCAATTTGGAGAATATCTTGGTCATGTGACGATGGAGTTGGATAAAGGTACCCGGCGGATTAGTAAGATGACAGCTAAATGTGTGCCGGTTGAAGAATTTTTACCAGATCAGGGAATGGAAAAAGATATCCTGTATTTTCGTCAAAAGGCGCAAGCGGCGTTAGCAGAGCCCCTCCTCACATTAACGGATCCATTGCCAATTCATTGGAATGATGAGTCCCCTTTGGGTAATCTTTTAGCCGATGGACTATT
The DNA here is from genome assembly GCF_900116235.1 of Marininema halotolerans. Classification (GTDB taxonomy): domain Bacteria; phylum Bacillota; class Bacilli; order Thermoactinomycetales; family DSM-45169; genus Marininema; species Marininema halotolerans. The sequence goes on from NZ_FPAA01000005.1 coordinate 113,733, forward strand.
AGCGTGGATGGACGATGCAGACTGTGCCATGGTGAATGCAGGACAACTACTGGATGGTTTAGAGCGAGGTGGGGTCTCCCGTGCTCGTTTACATGAAATTTGCCCTCATCCGATTAACCCTTGCCGGATGATCCTAACGGGTGAACGTATACGACTCACATTAGAACAAGCAGTGGTTAAGGAGTTTCAGAATCGACGAATTAAGGGGTTTGGCTTCCGAGGGAAGCAACTCGGTACGATCAATATGGCGGGGATCGAGGCGATTTATGATGGGTCGAGGCCGCCGATGGAGCGTTTGCGCTCGGTGATGATTAATGGCTTCCCGTTAGAAGATGATCGGCAGTATCAAGTAGCGACCATCGATATGTTTACCTTTGGTGTCGGCTATTTAGAAATGCAGAAGGGTGAGCCCATTCAGTATTGTCTTCCTGAATTCCTGCGGGATGTGCTAGCCCATCAGTTACAACAACCCGGGGCGATTCAAAATGCATGGAAACGACGTTGGCATCCAATTGTATAACATGAAAGGATCAATTAACGGGATCTCGCCCCTGGAATTTGATCACGAAAGCGTTCAATCAAGCGGAGAAAAGGCAGTCCAAATCCATAGCATACGATTAATTGCCCGATGCCTACATAGAGCATCGCAGCTGGAATCGTCACGGGTAGACCACTTACTGTTCCAAGTAGAATGCCGATGATGATCGCATTGATAAGGACGGGAGGGAGCGGGGCAAGCCAACGGGTTGGCATTTTTGCTGTTAACCAAGCGGCTATAAGGGAAGCGAGGCTGCCAAAGAGCACGTCATAAAGTCCCACTGGGCTAAATAAATTGGCAATGATTGCACCAATGAACAAGCCTGGAATGGCAAGGGGAGTAATCCATGGCAGTACCGTTAAACTTTCTGAGATGCGAAACTGGATGAAGCCATAGGAGAATGGGGAGAGCGCTAAAGTTAGGGCCGCATAGATGGCAGCGATGAGGGCAATGGTGGTCAGGTGTCGTGTAGGCATGAGAGTACCTCCTTATTTTGAATGTAGTATGCCCATCATTCTAGCATGCTTTTCCCTTTCTCAGGGTAGTTTAACGAACGCACAAGGTTCTTCTCGCATGGGGATCAGAGTTACGTTACAATATCGGAAGAAAGGGAGGTTGTCTATGCGGTTTGTAGAAGATATTTACTCTTTATATAGAGATCAATTGGGTGAAGATGAAGATAACGCGGTATCCGTGGTACTTAGTATTTTGGAAGACCATTCCCGTAATGATATGATGAATCTGATTAAAGAGATGGACGATGATGAAGTATTACAGATGGTGGGCGTCTATTTAGTAGAAATGTTAAAGATGAAAATGGCGCAAGAGGGAAAATTGACCGAATGGGATGATTCCTCCAATTCTGCCCGATATCATTAATAGAAAACCGATGTGGAAGGCTACCTGAAGAGGTGCCTTTTTTATTGTTAAAAATGAAACGAAGATGAGCGTGTCTTCGTTAAGAACGTAAAGAAGGTTTGATGAGCTAGGATTTCAATTCACAGGGTTGCCATACCCTCATTTCAATAAGGAAGTTACCTCAGTTACAATGGAGGGGGGAGGACAATATGTTACTAAAATGGCTGGGAATGGCGGTTGCTTTTGTACTCAGTACATCAACCCTCACAAGCACTTGTAATATTATACAAATACGAGATGGGTGTTTTAGTCGGGATCAGGAAGACGGTCAGGCGGAATTTGAGCGAAATTCAGCCCCCATTCGATCAGAAGCTACGGCTTTTACTTTGACTAACATTGAAACTCCGATTACCTCTCCTAAACTGACGATGGATGAAGCGCAGCGCCTGATTGTCAGTAAACTCCATCCCTCGAGTCAAGTCAAAGCGTTAAAAAGCGAGAGGCGAGAGGGACGATGGGTCTATCGTGCACAAGTGGAGGGAAGGGGAATGGGTGGACAACTCATTCTTGATGCAGAGTCTCGTTCATTAATTGACCTCGAGTGGGGAACGACAAAGGCATAGTTGAACAAGAAAAAGCCCGTAAATTGCACGGGCTTTTTGTTATGCCTTATGGAAGTGACTGTGAAGAATCACTTATAGGGAGTGGAAGTCCAACTGATTGCATGAGATCAGTAAGGTCCTTTGGTGGTGGTGTACTTACTTCGACTAATTGATGGGTGAGGGGGTGTGTGAAGGCAAGGTGACTTGCATGTAAGGCTTGTCGACGAATGTGTGTCATGGGGCCATTGTACAACGCATCGCCATAGAGAGGGTGACCCAAGTGGGAAAAATGAACACGAATTTGATGCGTTTTTCCCGTTTGTAGTTCGACTTGAACCAGCGTAGCGTCCTTTGTTTGTGCGATGACCTGGTAATGGGTGATGGCCTCATCTCCGGTTGATTTTACCTGTCGACGTAGGGGGTGACTATGATCACGAGCGATAGGGGCGCGAATGGTTTCTGAATCCCCTACATTGTTTTCGGTTTTTCCTGATAAGATTGCGAGATATTGACGCTTTAGTCGGTGCTCCCGTAATTCCCGATCCATTAATTGATGGGCGTAGGCAGATTTTGCGACGAGAAGGAGCCCAGAGGTGTTTCGATCTAAGCGATGGACCGGCCGTACCTTTGCTTGAAAGCCTTCTTGTTGCCATTGATAGGTGATCCCGTGAGCGAGTGTCCCCTTGTCTCCTTTTTTTACTGGATGGACCTGGATTCCGGCAGGCTTATTGACGATGAGAAAATCTGAATCCTCCCATTCCGTTGTAAAAGGAACGGGTTCACCCACTAAATCGGCTTTCTCTGGAGGGCGAACCGCTACGTGGAGCTGATCGCCTTCTCGCAGTTTTTTGTTGAGCCACGTCTTTTTTCCGTTGAGACGTAAGCCTTTTCGATGGGTTAATCGATTGATCATGCGATTGGATAATTGCAGAGGTCCCTTTAATACCTCCTCAATGGTATGGTTGTCCCAACTTATTGGAATGGTGTATAAGATCCACGCTGAGTGGGGTTTCATCAAATCACTTCCTTTCATTCTGTTAAAATGGATCTTCTTTTCCTTACATAGTATTTCGCTCTTTCCGAAGCCATCGATTGACAGTTTCACGTGTGAGTCCAAGTAACTGGCCGATTTCCTCTTGTGTTAGCAGCTGCTCGATAGACGCTTCCGAGAAACGTTGATGTAACCAATTTCTGAGAAGAGGAATGCGTTCAGCCGTGGGTGCGGTTAAAAAACCCACACGTTGTTGAATACCACGTAACGTGTTTTGCAAGGAAAGGGCAACCTCACGGTATTTTTCTGGGTATTGCTCTAATTCGTTATACCAGTCCTTAGCAGGGAGGATCGTTACGTCACTATCTGTCATGGCAATTGCGGTGCCATAACAAGGCTGTGGCGAGAGAAGAGAATGATGGGGGAAAAGTTCTCCTTCGGATAGCAAGTTAAATAACAGGGGGGACCCATCGGACTGAAGCCGAATGACCTTCAACAATCCTTTATTTAAACGGTAGAGACGACCCTCATCTCCCTGCCGAAACAAGATTTCCCCTTGACGTAGGATCATGATGTTCACTCCTTTGTCACGGTTCGTGTGATTGTAATCACAGTCATCGATCCCATCTTCATTGTATCCTGAAACCGAACAGAAATAAATTTACGGAAGAAGGGGATTTCGATGTTAGATGAGCGTACCATCCAAATTATTAAAAGTACGGCTCCGATAATTAAAGAGCATGGAGAAGAAATTACACGTTGTTTTTATCAACGTCTCTTTCATCGTCACCCAGAGTTACTCAATTATTTTAACCAAGCAAATCAAAGGCAAGGTCGTCAACAACAGGCGCTAGCAAACGCAGTCTGGGCAGTAGCGGAAAATATTGACCAACTAGAAAAGGTGCTCCCAATGGTCGAAGGCATTGCTCACAAACATCGTGCATTAGGGGTAAAGGCAGAACAATATCCTATTGTTGGCGAAAATTTGTTAATTGCAATTCAGAAGGTACTAGGGCTTTCTCCTACGGATGAGATAATGAAAGCTTGGGAACAAGCGTATGGTGTGATTGCCGAGGTTTTCATTGGCAAAGAGGCAGAAATGACTGCTAAAGCGGCTAATCAACATGGAGGATGGAGCGGATTTCGGGAATTCATCGTTCAGAAAAAAGTCCAAGAAAGTAGCGTGATTGCTTCTTTTTATCTGACCCCGGCTGATCATGGAGCCTTACCTACCTTTCAGCCTGGACAGTATATCACGCTACAAATGAGCATCCCAGGAAGCCCCTATACGCATAACCGTCATTACAGTTTATCAAATGGGCCGGATGAAGCGTTTTGGCGCATTTCTGTGAAACATGAGATGGGAGGAGAAGCTGATCCTGATGGAAGGGTTTCTACCTACTTGCATGAGAAAGTAGGGGAGGGCGATCACCTTTGGTTAAGTGCACCGGCGGGGAATTTTGTATTGGAGAAGTCCTCTTCGCGCCCCGTTGTTTTTCTAAGTGCGGGGGTTGGATTAACTCCGTTATTGTCGATGTTTTCATCGCTTGTCCTGTCCCATTCAAGTCGTGAAATTGTATGGATCCATGCAACACAAAATGGAGATGTTCATGCATTGGCAAAGGAAGTAGAGAAGTGGGGGAAAGGAAAAGAGAATATCAAAACCTATACCTTTTATGAAAATCCAACCCCTATCGATCGTGAATCCAAATGTTTTGATTATGAAGGAAGAATCGAGGTAGACCATCTTCGTCAACTATTACCCAGTACAGAGGTGGATGTATATTTGTGTGGATCGGTCCCCTTTATGAGAAAGATGGCAACGGACTTAAAAAGGATCGGTGTAAGAAATAATCAGATTCATTATGAGGTTTTTGGTCCGACAGCGGCGGATATAAAAGAAGAAACGGAAATTACGCATCAATAAAATTTGTTCTTTTGTTCGATAGACAGTGGTTTATTTTTCCATCGCTTCTGAAGAAATAGGGGCGATGGTTTTTTGTTCTCTAGATATATGGAATAATTTGTTTCAATAATCATGTGTATGATGTTCGGTTATGTTAATGGAGTAAATCATTGTTATCGTGATAAGAGAAGTTTTCCCATCGTTGAAAAGGATCGGAGACAAGGGTATTATGGTTGATAGTAAGGGATGTTATAAAGTAAGCAAAACGGGAGGAGAAGGATGGAGAAGAAAAAGAGTAACAAAAATTCCAAGAAACAGATGGCACAAAAGCGCAAGCAACAGCGCACACGAAATATGAGAGATCTTACGCTAATTACCGGAATTGTGCTTGCGTTGGCAATAGGAATTTTTGCTCTAGTGCAGTCTACATCCAGTGACGCCGATAAAAACCGTGTAGCTGCCTCAGTCTTTCACTATAATGAGCAACCAGTCGAAGGAAACCCAAAGGCAAAGGTGAAAATTGCTGAATTTGGGGATTATAAATGTCCCGTTTGCAAAAAATTTAAGCAAGAAATTTATCCGCAATTAAAGAAAGATTTCTTGGATACCAATAAGGCGGGTATGTACTTTATCAATAATCAATTTATTGGTGAAGATTCGATTACCGCTGGGATTGCAGGCGAAGCCGTTTACGCACAGGATAAAGAAAAATTTTGGAAATTTTACGATGCCATCTATGATAACCAGGGTGATGAAAATCAGACATGGGCGACCCCTGAGTACATGGTTGAGATGACCAAAGAAAATGTTCCAGGCCTAGATTATAAACAATTGGCGAAGGATATTAAGGAACGAACCTACGAGAACAAAGTAAAAGCGGATAAAGAAATGGCAGATAAAGCGGGGGTTTCCGCTGCACCTGCAATCTTTATCAATGGAATACCCGTTGATAATAAGATTACCTTTGACTATCCTAAGTTGAAAAAATTGATTGAGGAAGAAGGGAAGCGTGTCCAGTGAGGGAGTGGCGACAATATAGCCTATATCTGGCTTGGTTGGTTGCATTGCTTGCTCTTTGCGGAAGTTTGTACTTTAGTGAAGTAGCGGGCTTTGTTCCCTGTAAACTGTGCTGGGTTCAACGGATTTTTATGTATCCGTTGGCTCTCATTTTGGGTATTGCTTCTTATCGTGGAGATCGTGGAATTATTGCGTATACCTTACCGATGAGTGTACTTGGTGGAAGTGTTTCGCTTTTCCATTACTTGGAGCAAAAGGTTCCTGGATTTGCCTCTGTGGCACCTTGTACACAAGGGGTTCCTTGTTCTTCGGATTATATTAATTGGCTTGGTTTTATTACGATTCCTTTGTTGGCTTTGGTTGCATTTGTCATGATTTCTATTCTTCTATGGTTCGGAAGAGAACGAATCGAATGACTAAGGGCGCCGAGAACGAATCGGCGTCTTTTTCCATCAAATACCAGCCGTGAACTCTTTAATTTTTTTTCATTTTTGTTGATGGGTTGTATTGGCTCTGATACATTAGTCCTGATATGTGCTTGAGGATGTATCGTTCCCAGCGTGTGTCCGAAATGAATTGACAGGTTGGATGGTTTAGTAATTCCCGGAGCTGTCAATGTTGATATAAGGAGAGATTTTACGGTGAATGAGGAGACTCCTTTGAAACTACTACGAGTAAATAACTTTCATACATCGTTACTTTTTTACAGAGATAAAATTGGGTTTACAGTGGAGCGATGCGATCTAGAAAGAGAAACCGTGTTATTTACCACCACGGGAGATCGCTTGCTTGTGACTGCAAACCCAGAATTAAATGTTGAGGCATTTATCAACGAACCACCCCCTCAACCTTTTTCTGCTCCATACCATGAGGAGGAGACTCCATCTTTTGATGAAGAAGCGGTGGAATCGAAAGCCCATGTAGATGAGGCGGAATCTAAAGAAGTGGAAGCAATGGACCAACCCTTGGAGGAAGTAGATCAACAGGAAAATGACCTTGAGGAGGAGGTCTATGCCGAAGATTTAATTGGGGAAATTGCGGAGGATGATTCCCCTGAGTCGATAGCACCTGAAGAAGAGTCCTTCTCTGCTAATACACTTCGAATTGAAGAAATTAGCCAGGGAGAGCGTTTGATGTTTCCTGGGGAAAATCTGCTTTTTCATCAAGAGCGTTTAACCCATCTCGGATTGGTGGATCTCTTGTTAGAGGAGTACCCCGGTGTGGAGCAGTTGTTGATTCTCAAAGATCCTGACGGATACGAGATTGCTTTTTGTGAGGATCGGCGCCTTAATCAAGAGGAATTGTTTTCCCTTTATGAAAAAGGGGTGGATCTACTTGAGGGCGCCATTATTGGGATGACAGAGGAAGAACTTGACATGGTGACGCGTGAGGGAACCACAATCCGTCATACGATCCTACAACTGGTTGATTTCGATATGGAAATGGCTCAACGGATCAAATGGGCGTTGGCAGAGTCCGGTCGTTCTTATCCCCTACCCTTGTATGAAGCAGAGGAGTGGGCAGAGACACTCGACTATGCTTCTCGACCCATTCACGTCGAAGTATCTCTTCTTCGCATGCTGAGGGATCATATCCTCACCCTATGTGAACGAATTCCTGATTCGTTAACAAAGCATTTGGTGTCTGAGCATGGAACGGTAGAAGTACGGACCATGATGCAGGTGGCTGCAGAAACCTCCCGTGAACAAATTCAGTCCATTTTAGATATCCGGCGCTTTCACAGTAGCTAAATAGCGATCATAAAAAACACAGCCGTGGTTCGTAGAATGCTTGAACCTTTGCTGTGTTTTTTATGATGGCAAGGGGTTATCAGTGTAGAGGAGGAGTTGAAACTGTGTGGCTACTCGGAGCATGGATTGTCAACGAGTAGGCGCTCGAAGAGTTTGAAAATAAACATGCTAGGAGGCAATCACACTTATAGATTGCGAGTGGGAAAACCCAGCCCTTCAGGGTTGGGATGAAAGCGAGCGTACCACAGGCATTTCCTTCGGTCATCAGACGAGGAAGGGGCGTTTTTTCCCCTCTCGCAAGTCTGACCGTCCCGTATATAATTAAGTATCGGGGAGGTGAAGTCGTGCACAAAGCGTATAAATTTCGATTGTATCCAACCAAGGAACAAATTATTCTCATCAATAAATCCATCGGCTGTAGTCGGTTCACGTTTAACTACTTTCTAGCGAAATGGAACGAAACCTACGATCAAACGGGAAAAGGTCTCACCTATGGTTCTTGTTCTACCCAACTGACTGCTTTGAAAAAAGAGATCGACTGGCTACGGGAAGTGGATTCGACTTCGCTTCAGAATACCTTGAAACACCTAGCGGATTCCTTCGCTCGTTTCTTTAAAAAGCAAAATGATCGCCCACGCTTTAAAAGCAAACGAAACCGTGTCCAGTCCTACACCAGTCAGTGCAACTATTCGAAAAAAGGGAAACCCACGGTCGAGGTGGTAGCCAATCGGATCAAACTTCCGAAACTGGGGTGGGTGCGGTTTGCTAAGTCGCGTGAAGTAGCAGGACGGATTCTTTCCGCCACCATCCGTCGCAATCCTTCGGGAAAGTTCGTTGTATCCGTCCTGTGCGAGATCAGCGAGTGTCCAGTTGTCCCTGTGGCTAAAGGGAAGGCCGTCGGCATTGACTTGGGGCTGAAAGACTTTGCCATTCTGACCGATGGAACCAAAGTCAAACCGTCCCGCTATTTCCGCCAGTATGAAAAGAAGTTAGCCCACGCGCAAAGGATCATGAGCCGTCGCACCAAGGGCGGTTCCAACTGGCACAAAGCACGGATTAACGTCGCCCGCATTCATGAGAAGATCAGTCATGCTCGCCATGACTTTCTCCATAAGCTGTCTTCGAAGCTGATTCGTGAAAACCAAACGATCTGCATCGAAGACCTTTCTGTCAAGAACATGGTGAAGAATCACAAACTAGCCAAATCCATCACCGATGCATCCTGGTCAGAATTTGTAACTATGCTCACCTACAAGGCAACATGGTACGGAAGAAACGTGGTGAAAGTAGGGAAACAGTTCCCTTCCAGTCAGCTGTGTTCTTCCTGTGGCTACCGTAACAAGGATGTAAAGAACCTCAACTTACGAGCATGGATATGCCCCACGTGTGAGGCTCACCATGATCGAGACATTAATGCATCCAAGAACATCTTGCAAGAAGGACTTCGTGTACTTGCGGTTGGGCAGACCGTCTAAGCTTGGGGTGGATCCTGTCAGGTGATGGGAGCTTTCAAGAATCCCACTGGTTTCAGCCGTGGGAGTGTCAATGAAATTGTACGTGATTGCAAATACTCCCTCTGATTTCAGGGATTGTAGGAGTGGCTAGGTGGTGGGGTATTAATTTTACAGGAAAATCCATATCTGGTTGGAGTGTGATCCCTACCCGAAGATTGACGTCAATCGTAGGGGGAAGTTGAAAATGATAACGAGGTAAAAGGGTAATAAGAACACCCTTGATTACCTGGGTTGCCAGGGATGCACCAATACACTTACGGGGTCCAGCTGAAAAGGGAAGGTATTCAAAGGGAGAGGGTCGTATGTGAGCCCAACGACTGGGTTGGAATCGTTGAGGTTGGTCATATAACTCAGGTAAGCGATGGGTATGAAATGGACTATAAATAACTTCAGTGCCAGGAGGGACCTCCCAAGGATTGAGAAATGCCCCGGGCTGGGCGACACGCCAACAGATCGGTGCAGCAGGAAGAAGGCGTAAGCTTTCTTTGACAACGTGGTCCAAATGGGTCAACTTTCGAATTTCATCCTCAGAGATCGAATCCCCATTGAATGGGCCGCTAATTTCTTCAGTTAGATTATGGAGCTCCTTGGGGTGACTTGCGAGAAGGAAAAGGGTCCATAGGATGGAAGAAGCGACGGTTTCATATCCTGCCATTACAAATGTAAAAAGATGACCGATTGCCTCGGTTTCAGTAAGCGATTCATTTTTTGGAGCATGATGACAGAGTTGGGTGAGCACACTCTGATCTTCCTTCGATGCTTCTTGCCAAAAGCGCCTGAAAGTATCTTCTATAAAGGAAGCTTCCTCACGGACTCGGTCTTTGGGGTTATCGGGTAAATTTAAAGTGATACCTCGACTGGCATCGAGAAGGTGTTCTAACCAACTTTGCGCATTGGACAAATGTTGGGGGTGCCCCATTCCTGTTTTACCAAGAAAAATATGCCATAAAATGGTGAGGGAGAGGGACGTCGTTTCTCTTGCAAGATCCATCCATTCGTCTGGTTTCCATGTGGAACTTATTTCGTGAGTAATACGGAGAATATCCGGTGTGTATCGCTCGATTGTGGAGCGATGAAAGGCGGGCATTACTTTTTTTCGTTGGCATTGATGAGGGGATCCGTTGTAACTAAATAACCCTGTTGTGATTCGTCGCAGCGCAGTTTCTTCTGCTTCACATTCGGGAAAGAGAGGCGTCATTATGGAATGAGAATGAAAAAGACTGGGATTGCGAAGGATCGTTTCCGTTTGTTTTGGTCCGAAGGCGAAGACAGTGCCTGGGGTCTTTTCACTAGGAAGATACAGCCCTTTGTTTCCCCCACGTAAAAAGGCAACAACATCTCCATAATGTTGATAAAGCGTAGACATATGACCGAGTGGGTCAACAAGATACGACCAGGTCGGATCCTGTGATTCAGTGGTGGAAGCAGGATTGGGTCCAGGAATTTGGTGAAATGTAGACATAGTGCTTCCCCCTTAGGGCAGACTCTTTTTTTCTTTTTATGCGTGAAAAATGTAGCTAATACCATATCTGAGTAGGATACTCTGGTAGAAAAGCAATCTAAGATGAATCCATCCTGAACAATGAGTCCCTGTCTAGGGGAAAAAGGAGGAGTTACGTTGCATTTGTTAGATTGGGGGATGGAACGCCATACCTATCAGGTGAGATGGGATCAATCACTGCTATGGGAAACGGTCTTAGGGATTGCTGCGGTGACTTATACAGAAATTCATCCTACTTTAGAGACGACAACCTCCTATTGGAAAAATTCGAGTCAGTCATTCTCTAACACCTTACAACTTACCCTTGAAGAGGCGAAGCAGCACAATCTATGGAAGACCCTTTTGCATTTGGTATTCTACAGTCAATCTCACGATGTAAAAGCATTTTTGGAGTGGATGCAAAGACTGGATCCTAAAATTTTTCGTTATCATGCTTTGCCTTATCTTGGAGAGGAGTGGGAGGATGCTCGTAAACAAGCGGCCCAAGGGGATGAGGTTGCCGTCACGACATTGGTGCAAGCAGGGAAACAAAATCCCATGTTTCCGTCCTATATTCGTCATATGACTGAAGTGGAGATCGATCCGTTAAAAGAGAAATTGAACCTATTGGTAGAACATTGGTATCAGGAAGTAATTGCTCCACATGCTAGTTGGTTAAATGAAATCTTAGAGAGAGAGATCCATTCTAGAGAATCGCGGATGGAGTCTCTTACATCCGAACAAATTGTAGAGGAATTGACAGGGATAGCCTATACCCCAGAGCCTTCCGTATATGAGGTAGTACTCATTCCCCATATTGTCTATCGACCCTGGACCATTCAAGGAAGTGCGCAAGGGACACGCATATTTTACTATCCAGTATCGGATGAATCGCTATTTGTTAAGGAAGACCCTTATGCACCTCCCTCTACCTTAATCCGCTTTCATAAGGCGTTAGGAGATGAGAAGCGCCTTCGTATCTTAAAAATGTTACAACAAAAACACCGGTCGTTACAGGAGCTTGCAGAGGGGATGAATCTACCTAAAACTACGGTGCATCATCATTTGCGAATGTTGCGGTCGGCCCATCTAGTAGAATTGAATGGAAATCAATTTTGCATAGGGATGCGTGGACTCGAAAGGGGAGGGAGAGGATTACAAGCGTTTTTGGAGAAGGAAGATGTCCTCTAATCCTTTTGTACGGTAAGTGAACCCAGTATTACCGTTGAGGTTTGGAAGAATGGGTATTAGGATATGGTTAGAAATCCCGTTTGACGGATGGACGCACTGTAGGGTATACTCATCCATTGTTTTATAGTGAAGAAACGGGGGTTTCTTGAATGACCAGAAAGGGCAGTACGCACGCAAAGCAACTCAATATGCTACACAAGGACCCATGGGATCCCTGGTTTAATCGAAGTGAAAAGGGTAAGTATGAGCTAACCAGTGTGGAGTTTACAGTGACCCAACTGTGCAACCTACGCTGTGAACATTGTGCAGTTGGTGAGATGTTGGTGACCGAAGAGGGAATTTCCATTCCAGTGGAGGATTTGATTAAGCGATTAGATGAAGTGGAGTCACTGACGACCTTAAGTATTACAGGTGGCGAACCGATTTTAAATCCCAAAGTGGTAAAAGAGACGATCGCACCTTTGCTACGTTATGCTCGCTCTCGCGGAATCTATACCCAACTCAATTCTAATCTGACATTGCCTTTAAGTCGGTACCAGGGATGGATTGAAGACCTCGATGTGTTACATATTTCTTGGAATTATCGAGATGCAGCTGACTTTCATCGCATTGCTTTTGAAAAATATGGCCGGGATGTTACGCCAAAAGCTGCAATGAGTTTGTTTGAACGGATGAAGGAGAATGCTCGTGCCCTCTCTGAGCAAGGTGTGTTTGTATCTGCTGAGACATTGTTATCTCCCTTTACATCGCCTTATCTTAGCGAGATGCATCAAACCATTGTGGAGATGGGATGTGCACGCCATGAAGTGCATCCTTTATATCCAAGTGATTTTGCGAAGGGGATGGAACTGATCTCCCTTGATTCATTTCGAGAAACCATTCGATCCTTATTAGACAACCGTGATCCATCGATCTGGATTTTGTTTGGTACCTTGCCTTTCTACCCATGTAGTGAGAATCCAGATGATCGTGCACTGTGGCGTCGTCTTCATCAAGAACAAAATGTGACGGTTCGCCATGATCCAGATGGTCGGAATCGTCTAAATGTGAATGTGTTTAATGGGGAAGTCATTGTCACTGATTTTGGCGATGTTCCCCCTTTAGGTAATATTCATACAGATCGACTGGATACGATATTTGATCGGTGGCTCGCGCATGATCTATCCAAGCGGATTCACTGTTATTGTCCAGAAGCCCGTTGCACAGGGCCCAATCTATTAGTAGCGAATGCGTATTATCCCGATACTGATTTTGAAAAAAAGCGTGCGTTGGTAACCCTATCCCACCCATAAAGAAAGAGCCTCCGGAAAACCTCCGGGGGCTTTTGATGTTAATAAGGGCGCCATGGATTATAAGCAGGTGGATAAGGGCGAGGGTAGTAAGGTTGCATTGGGCGATAATAGGGTAAAGGACGATGATAATAGGGACCATAGCCTGGATAAGCAGGTGGTGGGGGTGGATAAGGAGGATAATAGGGATACTGAGAAGCATCTGCGCCGTAATCATAATTGGAAGGTGTAGCCTCTCCGCTAGGGGTGGGTGGAGCGAAATTTTGCTGGTTGTGTGTGGCATACCCATAGGGATCGCCAGCTTCCTGCCCTTGGCCGTATTGGCTCACAGCAGGGTGAGCCCAGTCGTATCCATAGGGGTAAGGGACTTTACTAAAATCCTGAGCGCCTCCATTATGAGATGAGAATTCTTGGTTAGGAAACTCTTGTGCGGGTTGTTCTTGCCCTTTGGTTCTTACTTGATCCGTAAAGGACTTGGCTTTTTTCTTTGATGATGGTTGTTCTTTGGTCATGGGACCTCCTCCTCGATCAAAATCTAATGCCTACATCATCAATGTATGTGATAGAATACCGTTCTTGTTTGTCCATTAAAACTTCCATCTTCCTTTTCGCAAAAAGATTGAACAACACCTTGTTGTTACAATGAGATCATCCATCAACAATGGAGTACTAATTTACTTGTAAAGGGTGTGAGAACATGATTGTCCGTAGGATCGAAGAGGGTTTTCTTTTGATCAAGCAACATGATCATGGCAAAGTTTCGGGACAGTTTGCGGATCACTGGCTTTTAGGGGGAAGACCTGGGAAATCATTACGAACGGCCGCATGGTGGCATGATGTTGGCTGGGAAGAACTTGATCAGAGGGTGAAAATGGACCCAGAGGCGGAAGAACCCTACTCTTTTATTGATTACCCCCTAAGTGAAAAACTGACTGCCTATCGACACGGATTAGATCATGTTCAACAGTTGGACCCGTTGGCGGGGTGTCTATGTAGTCTGCACTACGCTACATTTTTCCAAGGGACATCAGAACCTGAGGCCTTACGATTTCTTCAGGAAGAGGAAGATCGGCAGGCGAGGTTAAAACAGAAAATGTCACAGGAGGAGCGATCACTTCTCCCAGAAGGGTTAGCATTTCTCCGATTATGTGATGATCTGTCATTGTTTCTCTGTCTCAACCCCCCTGGACACAATCAACATCCATGGTATAAAGAAGGGATCCACTATAACGATTGGACTCTTGTTCCCCATTGGAACAATCACTCGGAGTTGCAATTTGCCCCTGGCATCATCGATGATCCCTTCCCAATCGCTATTCCGTATCAACTCGTCAATGGACAAGGGCAGCATATTGGCAAAGGAACCTATGAGATTGATGTGATGACAAAGGGGAGAAATGGATAGGAAGGGTGTCTAAGTTGAGAGTACGCGGATTTAATCATATTACGATACGCGTTGCGAATCTAGAGAACTCCCTGGACTTTTATGAAGGCACTTTACAGATGAATGTGGTTCACCGAGGTAGAAGGGATGCCTATCTTGAATGGGGAGATGCTTGGATTTGTCTCATTGAAAAAAGAGAAGCAGTCAGGGGATCGGATCAAACCATCGGGGTCGATCATGTGGCTTTTTCGATTGCAGAAGAGGATTTTAGCGAAGCAGTGCAACGATTACAAGCTTTTCATGTTCACATTGTGCGAGGACCAGAAGAACGCGGAGGCGGACACGTGATTAACTTTTTGGATCCCGATCACACGCAATTGGAGCTATTTACAGGCACACTGGAAGAGCGGATGAAAATATGGGTGTAATTGCCGTGCGACAGATAAAATTGTATTATTAACTATTTAAATAACAAAAGACCTTGTAAGGTCTTTTGTTATTTATTAATATAGCGTTATAATTTATTGATAATTAAATCAATTTGTATTTAATTTCTCACCGTCTTCTGTTTGGATAATAAATTGCTTGCCTTCTAAAGCTCCTTGCTTAACTTTGACATACAATCGAGGTGCTTCCTCTTCATCGGTTTCATAATCGCTTTTATCTTCCTCTAACTTAATAATTACTTTGGCAGTATTGCCCCCGATCATTTCAATACCGATCGGTTCCATTTTATATCCTAAGTATTCTTTGTCACTGATTTGAATATGTAAGACATCCACTTCGTCCCACTCATATTCATCATCAATATTACCGGGGTGTTGGTCTTGGGTATAATACCAAATTCCCCCAGTGGACATCCGAGGAACAGAGGAGAGAGGCTGATCTTTGTCAAACCAGATTTGCTCACCCGAGCTTTTGGCTGATTGAGCGCCATTGGGTGCTGTTGCATCATCTGATTTATCGGCTGAAGCTCCCTGATTATTCGCATTGCTTTCAGAATTGGTGCCAGAGGCTTTTTGTGCATTATTCATATTGCTCGGGATTAGTGAACAACCACTTAACATAACAACGAATATAAGTCCGACGGACAACCATTTCATTTTAGTAATAATCATCAACGAATACACCTCTCTAAAATAATAGACTTGGTCAATAAAGGGAGATCGAGAAAACTTACGGGAAAAGTATACCAAATGGCTTAACAATTTTCTAGAATAAATACGTATTTTTCATCATTTTTCGTGACATTATCGACAATTACAGGTACCATCTTCATGAAAGTAAATTTTAGAAAGGTGGTCTTACTGGATGAAAAAGTTAGGATTTATTGCAATCATTTGCTTGTTAGTGACCTCTGGTTGTTCACTTACAGGTAATACAATTGCAGAGAATAGTAATGAGTTAACGAAAAAGAAAGTAGCTACAAATATCAATGATATACTAAAAGAAGGTCCCGGAAAATTAGCGGGAGAAAACCTTGAAGATGCAAAATTAGTGCAAGAAATCAAAAACTTACCTAGTGGGCTAACTACGAATCAATCGTATAGTGCACTCATCTCTCTTTTGGCAGAGGATTACCAACCCATTGATAAAGAAATTGATAAGTTTGATCCAACGATTAAGGTAGGGACAACAAAACCAGGAGGGGTTCAATCACCACCATCGGCACCATCTGAAGAACTAAATGTATCCATCTTGTTAGATGCCAGTGGAAGTATGGCAGAGAAAATAGGTGGTAAGAGCAAGATGGATATTGCTAAGGAATCCATCAAAGAATTTGCTTCTTCGTTACCTAAAGAAACGAAGCTGAGTCTGCGTATTTATGGTCATAAAGGGAGCAATAGTAAACAAGATAAAGCAGAATCGTGCAAGAGTAATGAAGAGGTATATTCGCTTGCGAATTATGAATCGAGCTCATTTCAAAAAGCATTAAATAAATTTAAACCAACAGGTTGGACTCCGCTTGCAGCGGCAATAAAAGCAACAGAAGAAGGAATTAATCATCGTCAAAGTGCTCGTCAAGTGGTCTATGTTGTCAGTGATGGATTAGAAACCTGTGGCGGAAACCCTGCACAAGCGGCGAAAAACTTACATACAAGTGGGGTTGAGGCAATTGTCAATATTATTGGATTTGATGTGGATGATAAAGGACAAAGTGCATTGAAGAAAGTTGCAGATGCGGGTGGTGGTAAATATGGAACAGCCCAATCTGAACAAGATCTTTCCGAGTATTTCACTGAAGAATACCAACGGTTGCGTGAACAATGGAAAATTTGGAAAAAGAAAAGTGAGACAAGTGTAGATAACAGTGATACAGTTAATCAAGATAAATTGTATAAATTAATTTATAAGGATGCATTAGGCTTGCAATCCCGTGAAAAAGATCGCCTAAATCAAGCGATTAAATTGATGGATAAAGCAAATAAAACAAAAAATATTTTAGAGCTGCAACAAAAAATAGCGGAGCGAGAAAATAAAATTAAATCCTATTTTATTGATAGAGATAATAAAATTGAGCCCCTTCTTATTCAAGAAGAGAATAAAAAACTGAATGAGATTGAGGAAACAGAGAAGAGTGAACAAGATAAACTTAATCAAAAAATAGAAAATGCGAACTGAATTAGGCGTGTTAATTATCTTTACATTGGATGTCGGAGGACGTGTGGGAGCACAAGAGACTTACCATTGGCGAGGATGTAAAAAACACTGCCCGCTTCGAATTCACTAAGGATGGGCAAGGTAAAATTCCTTCGGGATAAACGCCCGATCTCATTGAATTCTCCGCCCATTCAATGGCAAAGCCCTTTATTTCTCACATGTCTCCTACAGTTTGCATAAACAGGCTAATCAACACGCCTGCAACAAAGTT
Source organism: Marininema halotolerans (assembly GCF_900116235.1). Taxonomy (GTDB): domain Bacteria; phylum Bacillota; class Bacilli; order Thermoactinomycetales; family DSM-45169; genus Marininema; species Marininema halotolerans. The sequence goes on from NZ_FPAA01000005.1 coordinate 131,126, forward strand.
CATATGTTATAAATGAAGTTAACAAAACCCTCGCAAACAGCGAGGGTTTTGTTATTTTAGTTTGTAGTTAATTGTTTTCCATCTTCGGATTCAATAAGAAACTTCTTATATTTTAACACTCCGCGATCTACTTGAAGGAATGTACGTGGTGGAGAATGATCTTCAGAATCCCTACCTTTATCAAGGTCAACAACTACTTTGGCAGTTTCTGCATCCACCAATTGTACTGAAACCGGTTCTAGTTCATATCCTTGATATTCTTTATTTCCCACTTGAATGAGAAGAACATCTTCGTCTTCGAAATCTTCATAGTCTTCTAAGTTTCCAGGGTGATCTTCCTTTGTGAAGTACCAAACCCCTGCTTCCGATTTCCAAGGAGTATCCCAGTTATTAAATTCGTATTGAACTTCAAAGTTCTTATTGGTATTTTTGCTGGAAGAGGACTCCTCATTGGAAGCAGTGGCACCATCGGAGCTTTCAAACCCACATCCACTAAAAAGTAGTGCAAATGCAAGTAATGGAATGAATAATTTACATCTCCTAATCATAAATACCTCCATTAGTTAATATTTAGTTTATCCCCACCTTCGGTAACAACAATAAATTTCTTCCCAACCATTGTGTTTTTTTCGACTTTAATGTACGTACGGGGAGGTTCGTATTCATTATCATCATCGGTACCTAAATGGATGGTGATACGTACGACATCGTTATCTAGGAATTCAATGGCTCTTGTCCATGCAGTACGATTTTTATATTCCTTGTCACTCACTTGTAGCTTTAATACATCGTATTCATCCCATTCAAAATCTTCATCGATGTCCCCTGGATCCTTTCCTCGTTATAATACCAGACGCCACCGGTGTTACTGATTTTGGGAACAGTGCTGTCGACATCTTCAAACCACGGCTGTTCATTGGTAATTTTCGCTGCTTGAGCACCAGAAGTATCATCATCATTGGTACCCTTTGCTTCTTGTGCATCAGAGGAGCCATTGGCTGGTGTTTTATTATCAGAAGAAGTTGACGCTTCACTTTTTGCATTATTCCCAGAAGCTGATCCATTTGAGATAGGCATGTTACAACCGCTTAATAGAAGCGAAAAGATAAGTACAAAAAAACCAAATTTCATCTTTGACATATTAATAAATTACCTCCTCAGTATTAAATAGTTCCGTTCTTAAATAATAATTCAGCTGAATAAAACCGCTACTGCTTTCTTTTAAAATCAGAACCAACCATCTTCAAATCACGAAAACATCATACCAAATATTATCTATCGTTTCTAGTGAAAAAGACAAATATCTCCGGATACCTTTGTGTTTTGAGTGAATAAGACAAGTTAAATGCTTATTAAAGTATAATTTTTACTTATTGTATTCGTTTGTTTTTTAAAACGAATAATTATCTTAAATGTTTAACCAATAATAACAAGTACATTCATTGGATTGTAATAGTTTTTATGGAGCTGTGCAATAGAACAGAAAGGGGTTTTCCATCCCTTAAAATCGGTTATAAAGCATAATGGTTTGGGAAATTTGTGGACGAAGGTTGAGGTGGCTGTCTTGGTCGAGTTGGCAGGATACTGTGTTCGCTGTGGTAAACAGGTGTTTTGTACGGATGGGTTTATCAATGGGGTGACACAGGCAGACGGCAATGTCCTCTGTTTTGACTGTGATGGTGAAGAATCGACGCAAGAGAGAAGTGGTTGAAGCGGGGTCAAATCGAGTGATTACCCCACGAAAAAAACCGGCATCGTTGCCGGTTTTTTTTCGTAGGGGGACTATCGTAGAAGTTTTCGAATGATGGATAAGCCAACTTTACTTTTTGGGTAGCGAAAGGGCATATCAAAGCGAGTGGTTTGTTTGAGGATTCCTTTATGATGGGAAAAGGCGTCAAATCCATGTTTTCCATGATAATTTCCTAACCCACTCGGTCCTACACCACCAAAGGGAAGGTAGGGGCTAGCAAAGTGCATGACGGTATCGTTAATACAACCACCGCCAAAGGGTAAGGATTCAAGGATTTTTTTCTCTTTCTCTTTGGAAGAAGTGAAATAATATAGGGCGAGTGGTTTTGGTTTGGAACGAACCTTTTCAATCATTTCATCCAAGTTATCAAAGGGAATGACCGGCAACAGTGGACCAAAAATTTCATCATTCATGATTGGATCATCCCAGCTGACCTCCCCGATTAACGTGGGTTCGATGGCAGGTAGCTTTGGATCCATGACGCCTCCTGAAAGGATCTCACCATTTTCAAGCAAGTGGGAGAGGCGATCAAAATGACGACGATTAATAATGTGGGGATAGTCCGGATGGCGGAGAGGATGTTCACCAAAGTTTTCACGAATAGCCGCTTGAATCCCCTTGATGAGGGGCTCTTCTACGTCTCGATGAACAAGTAAATAATCCGGGGCAATGCATGTTTGCCCTGCATTGATGGTTTTGCCCCAGGCAATCCGTTTCGCTGCCAAGGAGATATCGGCATCGTTATCGACGATAACAGGACTTTTTCCACCGAGTTCAAGGGTAACCGGAGTAAGGTGTTTGGCTGCTGCTTCCATTACAATTTTCCCAACAGGGACACTGCCGGTAAAAAAGATCGTATCAAAGGGCTGAGCAAGTAACTCTGTACTGGTTTCTGCATCCCCTTCAATGACCTTGATATAGGTTGCTTCAAATAACTCTTCTACCATTTCTCGTATTAGTGACGAGGTATGGGGAGCTAATTCCGACGGCTTGATGACGGCACAATTGCCAGCGGCGATGGCTGCAATAAGGGGTGCAACAAGGAGTTGGAAGGGATAATTCCATGGTCCAATGATTAGAGCAGAACCATAGGGTTCAGGTTGAATCCAACTTTTAGCCCCGAAGTGAATCAGTGAAGTAGGGACGCGTTGAGGCCGAGACCATTGCTTTACATGATTAAGGGCGGTATGAATCTCTTTTAAGGTGATTCCGATCTCAGTGGTATAGGCTTCCTTAGTTGATTTATTTAAATCCTCTTTTAATGCGTGCGATATTTTGGCTTCATGGGAGCGAATCCATTCACGCAGCCGGTGTAAGTGGTGCTTGCGAAAAGCAACATCTCTTGTTTCTCCCGTATGAAAAAATTCTTTTTGTTTCTTTACAATGGTGGGGATAGATGTTGAAGTCATGAGTCCACCTCCGTTTTGGTGCGTTCCATTTGCTGGACGTAAATTAGATCGATTGTACTTAAAGTGTATCACAAGTACGTAGGATATAGAGAAGGATAGGGAGTGATCCATTGACAAAAAGAAAGTGATCGGATTACAATACCAGTACGTACTGGTACTGTAGGGGTGTCTATTTTATGAAATTGTTGCTATTCACATCGACTATGCCTAGCAATGCTCGGGAAAAAATTTTGTTTGCCGCTTTGCAACTCTTTACTGCACGAAGCTATAATGCGATCTCCATCTTGGAAATTGTAGAGCACGCTCATGTATCCAAAACGACCTTCTATCAATATTTTTCAAGTAAAGAAGAACTTCTCACGGTACTCGTTGAGCAATTAGTCGATGAGATCCTGGGAGAGGTACACAAGGCCATTGAAGGAGAAAGGGATTTTTCCTACAAAGGATATGCCGGGATTCGGCGGTACATTCAGTTGTGTACAGAACAGGAGGCAGTTGCCAAGTTTTTATTGGTGTCATCGGTAGGTGTGAGTACCCAGGTAGAGGAAGTGCGTCGTCAAGCGCATATCCATTTCTCCCAAATGATATTTCAAACCGCTCAACGTGGCATGCCACCCACCGTTTCTGATGCATCGATTCAAGTGGTATCGCGAGCGATGGTTGGTGCAGTAAATGAAGTGGTCATCCAGCAAATTTCCGATGGAGAAGAAAAGGTAGAGATCGATGAATTAGCCCGACTGTTGAATCGTATCGTGGTGGGTTCTTTCACCAAGTTAGTACTGAGTCAGCAGGATGATGGGTGAGAATGGCATGATCAGTCACCAGTACACATGGATAAGGAGGGGAATCGATGCTCAGCCAAAGCTCATCTCAAGGTTCGTTATCGTTTCAATTGTCAGCAGAACAGGAGGAGCTTCGTAAGTGGGCTCATGGTTTTGCTGAAAAAGAGATTCGTCCTGTAGCGATGGAGTATGACGAGCGGGAAGAGTTTCCGATGGATGTCTTCAAAAAAGCTGCAGAGGTTGGCTTAACCAGTTATGCGTGCCCTACTGAATATGGAGGAGGGGGGTTAACCAATGTGTTAACCGCCTGCCTTATCGGTGAGGAATTGTTTTGGGGATGTGCAGGGATTGCAACTTCATTGTCTGTGATTGGCTTGGCTGGTCTGCCAATTTATTATATGGGTTCTGAGGAACAGAAGAAAAAGTGGATTCCGTATTTATGTGATGCTAAACATCCGCGGTTGGGTGCGATGGCGCTGACGGAACCAGGAGCCGGTTCTGATGTGAATGCGTTAAAAACGCGTGCGGTGAAGGATGGGGATGAGTGGGTCCTGAATGGACGCAAATGCTTTATCACCAATGGTGGTATTGCGGATCTTTATGTGGTGTTTGCTCGAACGGACCCTGATGGAGGTTATCAAGGGGTTTCTGCCTTTGTTGTTCCAGGAGATACACCAGGCCTTAGCGGAGGTAAGAAAGAGAAAAAAATGGGGATTCGTGCGTCCCATACAGGAGATGTTATCCTCGAAGATGTTCGAGTCCCGGCGGATCATTTGTTAGGGCAGGAGAATTTTGCCTTCTTTGGTGCTATGCAAATGTTGGAGTATTCTCGTCCTGCAGTTGCAGCCGCAGCAGTGGGCGTCGCCCGTGCCGCCTATGAATATGCATTGGAATATTCGAAAAAGCGTGTTCAATTTGGGAAGCCGATTTTTAAAAATCAAACCATTGCACATATGTTAGCCGATATGCGAACCAAGATCGATGCAGCCCGCCTTTTAACTTGGAGAGCAGCGGAACTAGCCGATCGTGGAGAAAGCTGTGCCGTGGAAGGAAGCATGGCAAAGGCTTTTGCAGCGGAGACCGCGATGGAAGTAACAACGAATGCCGTCCAAATTCTAGGTGGATATGGCTACATGAGAGACTACCCTGTTGAAAAGTGGATGCGGGATGCGAAGATTCTTTCCATCTATGAAGGGACTACGCAGATTCAGAAGAAAGTAATATCAGAAGGGTTATAATTACTGATGAAAGAGAGGGGTATAATCCATGGCGGAAATGACGACTTCCCGGATGTTCGAAGTGATTGAAAGTAAATTGAAAGAAGACCCAAAGCCCATCGAAGGGATGGAGACGACCTATCGCTTCAATTTATCAGGGGATGATGGTGGGGTCTATGAACTTCATTTGAATAATGGACTGGCTGAAGTAAAAGCAGGAGAAAATGGTGATGCGAATTGCACTATCGAAATGAGTGATCAGAACTTTAAAGAAATGCTGTTGGGGAATTTAAATGCCACGAGTGCTTTTATGACTGGGAAACTCAAAGTGAAGGGCGATTTGAGTAAAGCGATGAAACTGCAAAGCGTGCTTGGCAAATATGACGCCTCTTCCTTTTGATTTGACGTTATATAAAATGAAAAGGCTTCCATTAACCAATCCCGCCCTGTGCGGGATTTTTGGTTGGGAAGACATCCGATACTCTATGTGACGATAGACTATAGAAAAGAGTAGGGGGATGCATATGAAGAAATTGATTATGGTCACGGGTTTTCCAGGCTTTATTTGTGAGCGGTTATATCGAGGGTTGATCGAGGATGATCCAGCTACAAACTTTATCTTACTCGTTCATCCCACACAAGTAGAAAAAGCACAACATCTGACGGATAAAGATGAACGAGTAACGATTCTCCCTGGGGATATCACGCAGGAGAATTTAGGCATGTCTGAGGCGGATAAAATTTCATTACAAGACAAAGTGACTCATTTTTTTCATCTCGCGGCCATCTATGATTTGGCGGTTCCACAAGATTTGGCATACCAGGTTAATGTGATTGGAACCCAAAACGTGAATCGATTTGTAAGGACACTTCGCTCGTTACAGCGTTATGTATATTTTAGTACGGCTTATGTTTCAGGAACAAGAACAGGACGGATACTCGAAGGAGAATTGGATAAGGGGCAAACCTTTAAAAATCATTATGAGGAAACCAAGTTTGAAGCAGAAAAACGGGTAGCCGCCATGAAAGGCGTTCCTACAACGATTATTCGCCCGGGTGTTGTCGTAGGGGATTCTAAGACTGGTGAGACCATTAAATTTGATGGACCCTATTTTATGTTGCGTTTCTTGGATCACTTTTCCTTTGGCCCCGTTCCCTATATCGGAAAAGGGGATGAACCATTAGATGTAGTGCCGATTGATTTTATTATTCGAGCGACAATCTATCTAGCAAAAAGCGAGCAAGGTATCGGAACCTTTCATCTTACAGGAGGCGCGACGTATCCAAGTCAAGAAATTTACAAAATATTCAGTCGTGAACTTCTAGGCAAGGAACCCAGTTTTTATTGTCCCTTGGGTATCGCACAAACCCTGTTAAAAATCGGTCCCCTACGTCGCTATTTGGGGCTGGATCCAGAAGCGGTCGCCTATGTCTATCATCCTTCTGTGTATGATTCCACCCAGGCGAGTAACGTGTTGAAAGACGGTGGGATCCACTGCCCTGATTTAATCGAGTATATCCCCAATATGGTTCGTTTTTTTAAGGAACATCGGAATGATCCAGCCATGCGCGTACAGGTAAGATGACGGAAAAGTGTCCCTATGATATGGATCAACGATGATGAAAGAATCCAGGGCGCATGAACGGCCTGGATTCTTTCATCAATGGCTTAATCCCAAATATTTGGACGATCAGCCTGGAACATCCGCAAATACTGCATAAAGTACCCGGTATGAACCGCTTCGTGATGAGCGATAAGAAGGAGGAACTCGCTAAGTGGTTGCGATTCTCCGGTTGTTCGTGTGATCCTTTGGTTATCTAAGTCAAGGGGTTGAAGGGATTTTACCCCGTTTAGCAATTTCAGTCGCTGGGCAAAGGAGAATTCAATTTCCTGGGGAATGGTCGTCAATGAAGGTTCACTTAACGATTCGTCAGGAATGTCTTCCCCCTTTGACCGAAGAAGTTGCAAATATTGAGTATCCCTTTTCCATATCCCGCGGACCATTTCAATAAAGGAGAAGGCCTCCTTGTCGGGTCGCCAGTGATCATGGCCTTCGGGTACGCCTAGCCATGTCTTAATGGAACGTCTTCGTACCTCTTCCAAATGGAAAACCATAAGATCAATGGGCCTCATATCCTCACGCCTCCGTCCAATGAATTCCTTACCATTCTTCGTTATAGGCAAGTGCCATATTTGGCTGTTCCAACTGTACCATGCGTAGATATTGCTTAAAATAACCGATATGGACAGAGTCATGGTAGGCAATACGCATCAACATATCACCAAGGGGCCGTTGGTAACCTTTTGCTGGACGAGCCACACTTTTTTCAATCAGTTGTTCGGGGGGGAGGTTCCGAATCCAATCGAGTAGCTGTTGTCGATGAGGGTGAGAGTATTCGATTTCCTGTTCTACCGAAGTGATCGGTACATTTTGATAAATGTCCTCCTCCGGGTCCAAACCCCCAGTTTTGAGGATATGTAAATATTCATAGTCACCTACCCAGACATGACGGATCATTTCACCGAAGGAATAAGCTTCTTGATCAGGTCGCCAATCGAGGTAGTTATCAGGGATCAGACGCCAGGTTTGCATCGAGTGATTTCGTGTTGTTTCAAAATTTAGAAGAATGAGGTCGATTGTATTGATGGTTGACCACTCCTAATCTTCGCTATTTTTACCATTTTAACATGAGGGGGTGACGTACTCTAGTATTCTTTAATGGCGGGTATGGATCAGTGGTTAGTCAAGAAAAACAATGGGTAATCTTTGATAAATAGAAATCGTAGGTTTATCGATGAGCAAGGTAGGTAAGAGTACAGAGAGATTGACATTTCGATTTTGATTGGAAAATGAGGGGTCTTATGAAAACGATGAAAGCCATGCAAGTCAATGCAGATCATCAATTTGAATTAGTTGAACGGGAGATTCCTGAACCGGGCTCAAATGAAGTCCGTGTGAAGGTGGAAGCTTGTGGGGTCTGCCACAGCGATGTCTTTATAAAGGAAGGGACTTATCCTGGGATTCGCTATCCAAGAGTACCGGGGCATGAAGTCACCGGTATCATCGATAAAGTGGGAGAAGGCGTTGATTCATGGACCGCTGGTCAACGAGTTGGTGTGGGGTGGCATGGGGGGCATTGTTTCACGTGTGATCCATGTCGCAGCGGAGATTTTGTAAATTGTATCAATAAAAAGGTGACTGGGATTAGCTATGATGGGGGTTATCAAGAATATATGATCGCTCCCATCTCTGCACTTGCAATGGTCCCGGATGATTTATCTTTAGTGGAGGCAGCTCCCCTTCTTTGTGCAGGGGTTACGACATTTACAGCGATTCGTAATACGAGAGCGCGAGCAGGGGATCTAGTCGCAATTCAAGGTGTAGGCGGTTTAGGGCATTTGGCAATACAATACGCCAGTCGAATGGGAATGCGAACGGTTGCGGTCTCACGTGGACAAGAAAAGAAAGAGCTTGCCCAAAAATTAGGCGCTCATCATTACATTGATACGAAGGAAAACAATGGTGCAGAAGAGCTGCAAAAATTGGGTGGGGCCAAGGTGATTTTAGCAACCGCTCCCAATGGAAAAGCGATCGCGGAATTAGTGGATGGATTGGGATCCGATGGCGAACTTTGCATCGTGGCAGCAGGACCCGACACGATTGAAGTCGCCCCTGTGCAATTGATTCGTGGCAATCGCTCCATCAATGGGTGGACCGTTGGTACGGGGAAGGATTCAGAGGATGCCCTTGATTTTAGTGCACTGACACAAAGTCTTCCGTTAATTGAAACCTTTCCGTTAGAAAAAGCGGCAGAAGCCTATGAACATATGATGAGTAATCAAGTACGTTTCCGAGCCGTTCTCACCATGAATTAAAGATATGAAACAACACGTATCTCGGTAGAAGGGGACGTGTTGTTTTTTTATGTTATTTATCGCATTGGAGGGGGAATACAATGATGTTGGCTTGATATGAAAACGCTATCATACAATGATACGGTAAATTCTGACTTGTGATACAGTGAGAAGAATGATTTCTTTCAGGCCTATTGGAGAGAACTCATATGTTTGTCATTGCTGAAAGGAGAGATAGAGAATGAATGAAACAACGGCTCGTAATGAGAAAAACATGAGAGAACTGCTATTTGATCAACGTGGTGGGGTTCGGATGAATGAACGTCCAAAGGAGGCGCTTCAAGAGGGGCATGTTGCTGTGGATGTTCATTACTTTGGCATCAACTTTGCTGATTATCAAGCCTATTTTGGTAAATACCTAAACGCTCCCAAAGGTCCCTTTGTTCCAGGTTATGAGTTTTCTGGAGTGGTGACGGAATCGCGAGTAGCTGGACTGGAGGTTGGAGATGAGGTTTGGGGTGTAAACTCCATGGGATGCTATGCAGATCACTTGCATGTTCCTGGAGAGTTTTGTTTTAAAAAGCCCGAGAAAATGACCCTTGCAGAGGCGGGTGCATTTCCAGTCAATTATGCGACCGCTTATTATATTTTGGATTATATGGGGAACTTACAGCGGGATCATCGCTTATTGGTTCAATCCGCTGCGGGGGGTGTTGGGCGTGCCATGATGCAGATGGCCCAAAAAAGGGGAGCGAAGGTAACGGCCCTGGTGGGGAGTGAGGAGAAGATTGCCACCCTCAAACAAGACTTCCCAGATGCTGAGGTGATCAACTATCGCCAGTCAGCGACCATCGACGATGCGCTGGGAGACCGTACCTTTGACTTGATTGCAGACCCACAAGGGGGACCCGGTTCGCGCAAGCTTTATCGGCGACTGCACCCCTTCGGGAAATTAATTACCTTTGGTGTTTCCAGTTCATTTTCGCAAGGAAATGGATTGACTCGGGCGATTGATCTTCTACGCTCTCCCTTTTTCCCAGTTTTAAGTCTATTAAGTCGAAATGTCATGGTTGGCGGCATGAATTTAACAAAAGTATTTGAACATCCTGCTGCGTTGCAATATGCAGTATCTCCACTGCTTGATGGATTTAATAATGGGGACTACTCCATTGAGATCTATAAAGAAGTGCCCTTCTCAGAGGAAGGAATACAAGAGGCTTATAAGGCCTTTGAAACCCGTGAAGTACAAGGGAAAATGATTGTCCGTGTAAGATAATTGATTTTTCCGTCTGGAGACGGAGTGGATATCCTCCATGCGTTCCTTATCGCTAGATGATCCATCCTTTATCCTTAGAGTAATCCATATGAATGGTGAAATACGGAAGGGATGGATTCATTGTGAAACGGACGCAAACCTTAACATCGATGTTGTCGGAAGTAGAGGATATCCAAATTGTTTTACCACGAGGGGATATGTTGATTATTCAGGAAGACCGTGAAGATTTTGAGGTCAAATGTATCGGAGATCATCGTACCCAACTAACAATGGACCAGCAAGGGAAGGAATACCATGTCGATGTTTCTCGGAAGGGATTCATCCAGTGGATAACAGGTGCTGCACCAAAGTTGGAGATTCGTCTTCCTCAAACCTATCGCCATCGGTTGTCGGTAGAGATTCGTGCCGGACGGTTTAATTTCCAAGGGCTAAAAGAAGCAATGGAACCATCATTACGTGAATTGAAGATCAGAGTAGAGGCAGGCGATACACGGATTAATCATCTTCATGCAACCCGATTGATCCAACGTGTCGTCGCGGGGACGGTGAACCTGCACAAAGTACAGACGAAAAAAATGGAACTCGATATCACAACGGGTACCGCTTATGTCAGTCAATGTACAGGTGGATTGGATGCGCATCTTACCACAGGGACACTTCATGCAGGGTGGTCAGAATTGACCGAACCGATCAAAGCCCATGTCATGACAGGTGAGATTTTTCTAGATTTGCCTGAGGGAGCTCCTTACGGACTGGAAGCGAGAGCGCGGCTGGGACACGTGTATTGCGGAAGCCAGATGGAGGAAGGTGCCCCAAGGGAACGCAAGGAAGTAAGGACGACACAAGGAGTGGAGGGGCATCTCGTATCCCTCAAGGTAGGTGCGGGTACCATTCATGTTGCCTAAGTAGAAGTAGACAGTGGTTTCGAAGAGAGCCGATGGAATTGTCGGCTATGATTTCTAATCTCGATTCAACCGGCCTTCCCAAGGGTAAACTCTTGCGAGGGCTTTTTACTTTGTCGTTATCTTTAGTACAATGAAGGGAACAGCACGATCATGGCAAGGGTACATTTTGATGGTCGTATAAAGAATGAGTGCTCGATCGAAAGAGGTTACTCCCTGTATCAGGCGATAAAGCTTTTCGATACTCATTCATTTTTAAATGAAGCACGTTCATCCTATCGACGAGAGAGGGGACATTCTTGAACAATGCGTACATTTAACAAAGTGTTAGTAGCTAACCGAGGAGAAATTGCGATTCGTATTTTTCGGGCTTGTACGGAATTAGGGATTCGTACGGTTGCTTTGTATTCGGAGCAGGATCATACGGCACTCCATCGCTTTAAGGCGGATGAGGCTTACTTGATTGGTCAGGGAAAAGGTCCGGTGGAGGCGTATTTAGATATTGAAGGCATCATTGAAGTAGCCAAACGAAATGATGTGGATGCAATTCACCCCGGGTATGGATTATTATCAGAAAATGCGGAGTTTGCACGGCGTTGTGAAGAAGAGGGGATCGTTTTTATTGGTCCTTCTGCTGAACATATCCAGATGTTTGGGGATAAGGTGGATGCACGGGCAGCGGCGGTTGCGGCAGGAATCCCCGTCATTCCAGGAACACCTGAACCCATTGCTTCCTTGCAAGAGGCGATTCTTTTTGGGAAAGAACATGGCTATCCCATTATTATTAAAGCGGCGTCCGGTGGCGGCGGTCGTGGGATGAGGATCGTACGCGAACAAGGAGAATTGGAGGAAGCGCTGGACCGTGCGCGTTCCGAGGCCCGTTCTGCATTTGGAAATACCGCAGTGTATATTGAGAAGTTTTTGGAGCAACCGAAACACATCGAAGTGCAAATCTTAGGAGATCACACGGGGAAAGTTCTGCACCTGTTTGAGCGGGACTGCTCCATTCAGCGTCGCCACCAAAAGGTAGTGGAAGTAGCGCCGAGTGTTTCATTGCCGGATGATTTGCGTCTTCGCATCTGCAATGCAGCATTGGAGTTAATGAAAAATGCCGGTTATGTGAATGCGGGGACAGTGGAGTTTTTGGTTACACCGGATCATCAATTCTACTTTATTGAGGTCAATCCACGGGTACAGGTTGAACATACCATTACTGAAATGATCACCGGGATTGATATTGTGCAAACCCAGATTCGTATCGCAGAAGGGTATGCCTTCCGGGATCCTGAATTAGGAATCCCTTCTCAAGAAAACATTACGACCAATGGCTTTGCGATTCAGTGCCGGGTTACCACAGAGGATCCCAGACAAAACTTTGCGCCGGATACAGGACGATTGCTTGCCTATCGTTCAGGAGGTGGATTTGGGATTCGGCTCGATGTGGGTAATGCCTACCCGGGTGCAGACATTACGCCCCACTATGATTCGTTGCTTGTAAAAGTCTCTTCTTGGGCACTAAACTTCAGCCAAGCTTCTAATAAAATGTTACGTACGTTGCGTGAGTTTCGCATTCGTGGGGTAAAAACCAATATTTCCTTCCTAGAGAATGTCGTGCAACACCCCGACTTTCTAAGTGGTGAATATGATACTTCCTTTATCGATAGCCGCCAGGAACTCTTCACCTATGCGAAAAAACGGGATCGGGGAACAAGACTGCTCAATTATATTGCCCAGACGGTGGTGAATGGTCATCCGGGCCTTCCTAAGGCTAAAAAACCCACCTTTGCGACTCCGCGAATTCCCCTAACATCGGTCAAACAACCCTATCCAAATGGGTCCAAACAGATCCTAGATCAATTAGGTCCTGATGAACTGGTAAAGTGGATTCAAAATGAAAAACGGTTACTATTAACCGATACGACCTTTCGGGATGCTCACCAATCCCTTTTTGCAACACGAGTGCGAACCCAGGATCTACTTCAGATTTCTGAAGCTACAGGAAAACTTGCCTCGGGATTGTTCTCACTGGAAATGTGGGGGGGAGCTACCTTTGATACCAGTATGCGTTTCTTAAGTGAAGATCCTTGGGAACGGGTGCGACTCTTAAGAGAACGGGTTCCTAATGTTCTCTTCCAGATGCTTCTGCGAGGCGCGAATGCAGTGGGGTATACCAATTATCCCGATAATGTCATCCAACGATTTGTACAGAAGTCTGCGGACACGGGCATTGATGTCTTCCGAATCTTTGATAGTCTCAACTGGACAGAGGGGATGGGAGTGGCCATCGATGCCGTTCGCCAAGCGGATAAAGTCGCAGAAGCGACCCTTTGTTATACAGGGGATATCATGGATCCTAAGCGGGATAAGTACACCTTGCAATACTATGTGCAGTTGGCGAAGGAATTGGAACGCATGGGCGCTCATATTCTTGCGATTAAGGATATGGCCGGTTTGTTAAAGCCCTACGCAGCGGAGAAATTGGTACGAACCTTGAAACAGGAAGTCGGTCTTCCCATCCATCTACACACCCATGATACCAGTGGGAACCAAATGGCTACGCTGCTTAAGGCATACGAAGCGGGTGTGGATATCGTTGATGGGGCGATCAGTTCGATGTCAGGACTAACTTCTCAACCAAGTCTAAATGGTATTGTGGCGACCCTTGAAGGAATGGATCGAGGAACCGAGTTAGATGCCTCTTCCCTGCAAAAGTTAGCCGATTACTGGGAGGATGTGCGTCGTTACTATGAAGGCTTTGAAAGTGATATTCAATCCTCGACGGCGGATGTATATCACCATGAGATGCCTGGTGGACAATACACGAATCTGCACCAACAGGCTAAGGGAGTGGGACTTGAAGCCGGCTGGGATCAGGTGAAGGATACCTATGCCACGGTGAATCGGATGTTTGGCGACATCATCAAAGTGACCCCCTCCTCCAAGGTCGTTGGGGATATGGCGCTCTTTATGGTTCGCAATAACTTGAGTGAGGCCGATGTATATGAGCAAGGGGAGCGCTTGGATTTTCCTGAGTCCGTGGTTCAATTCTTTCAGGGATATCTTGGACAGCCTCCAGGTGGATTTCCCGAGCGATTACAAAAAGTGGTCCTTAAAGGACGTGAACATATCACCTGTCGTCCAGGAAAGCTTTTGCCTGCGATTGATTTTGTAAAGGTGGAACAGGAACTATCGGAGAAGATTAATCGACCGGTGACGGAAGAGGATGTCCTGTCCTATATCATGTACCCCCAAGTCTTTTTAGATAAAGAACGGATTACCCAGGATTATGGTGAAGTATCGGTGTTAGATACACCTACCTTCTTCTACGGTCTCCGACTGGGTGAAGAAGTGGCGGTTACCATTGAACAAGGAAAAACTCTGATGGTTAAACTCATATCAGTAGGCGCTTTAGGGTCTGATGGTAAACGTACGGTGTACTTTGAGCTAAATGGTCAGCCTCGTGAAGTGACTGTAGCCGATTTAGCAGCAGAGATCACATCAGAAACCCGGCGAAAAGCGGATCGTACCGTCGAAGGAGAAATTGGGGCATCCATGCCAGGAAATGTACTCAAAGTTATGGTCGAACCAGGGGATGAAGTGAGAAAAGGAGAACACTTGATTGTGACCGAAGCGATGAAAATGGAGACGACGGTTCAGGCTCCTTTCTCGGGTACGATAAAAGCCATTTATGTCAAAGCTGGGGAGCCGATTGAAGCAGAAGATCTACTCCTTGAAATGGAACCCAAAAAATAATGGATTAGGAAGCCTGTCGGTGTCATGGAAAGTTTGACAAGCATATGGTGTACAGGGTTCTGCGTTTGGCATCTTCCACTCTGTTCCCCTTGCTGGCATCCAAGGGGGAGGGCATCATTTTTAAAAGCGTCCCATCATGGGACGCTTTTTTTTATGGGGTGTGATTGGTTGGTGTTTTGCAAACTCCCGACCAAGGTCCGTCACAGGGTGGGGGAGGCGGAGGGCAGCAAGTCTGGCACTGGCGGATTAACTGTTTGAGCATTTTCGTCGTATGTCGACTGGAACGATAGGTTTCCCAAAGCTGCCAAGGATCAACTGAACAGTATTCCTGTAGCACAGGGACAGGTACCGGATAGGGTACAGGTTCGGGTACAGGCTGAATGGGCGGCATTTGCGGCATGGGCATTTGGGGCATCGGTGCGGGTTGTGGCATTTCCGGTGCAGGCATCGGTGGAAGATTGTACTTCTTTTTGGGTCTACGTTCTGCCATGGCACAATCACTCCTTGTAGTTTTTTTGCCATGGTATCTTATGCCCGTCTATCCGCGGTCGTAATGGGTCAAATGCCTGTTTTGTCGATGCTTAGCTTGAACCATGGTCGACTCAAGAAAGAACAGTCTGGTAAGATTGGAAGTAACAAAAGGTAAGGAGAGGGGCGTCCATGACACCAAATCATTTCGATACGCGGCACCCCATTGTGTTATTTGATGGAGTTTGTAATGTGTGTAATGGTGCTGTACAGTGGATTATTCGTCATGATAAGCAAGGGAAATTTCATTTCGCATCATTACAATCGGAAGTGGCTGACGCTTTGAGTAAAGAACGTTCCTTGCCTTCGACTTTGCCAGATTCCATAATCCTGCTGGAGAATGGGAGGGTATCGATGGAATCAACGGCTGTGTTGCGGATATGCAGGGGGTTAGATGGCTGGTGGAAAGGGTTGTATGGGTTGATCCTGGTGCCTCGATTTATTCGTGATCGGATATATCGGTGGTTTGCCCGAAATCGTTACCGTTGGTTTGGTAAACAGGAAACCTGTATGATACCCACACCGGATATACGGAATCGGTTTTTGGATCAAAAAAACTAACCCCCTTCTCTATCAGTAGAGAAGGGGAGATAGTCACAAGTGAAGTTTGCTAAGGTTATGGATTTGTGAAAAAAGGGTCGCTTTTTAGGTGTATGGTGGAAGATTTGAGGGTAGAGGTAGAGAACAAGTGGATTTTTTATTTAATTCCTCGAGCAGCAAATATCGCAGTGATTTTATCTTTATGTGCACTACCATAGAGGGAGGCATCCGCAGCTAGCATGCCTTTGTAACCATCACTAAACGAGGCATTCGGAGTAAGGGACCAGTGGGATTGAAGGACAATTTTCGTGGCTGTATCGCGGCCGAAGGTGCTTGCCATATCATATAGCGCCTGGGACCAAATTTCACCATCCGCATGGACTTCGCCTTCCCAATCGGCAGGGTAAACTTTGTTGTTATCCAAGCGACGGAGGCAAGGGGGATTACTTGAAGAGTAGGAAGTTGCATCCCATTCACCAACACATGCTTTACCATATGAGGAGGAAGAGGTTGCATCTTCGTAGGTGGCTCCTAGGAAATCACCGAAACCCTCACCCATGGCCCCGCCTTGAGAGGAGTTTCCAAAGCCAGGTACTTGATTATCTTGGATAGAATGACCGTATTCGTGGGTAATGATTCCTGCATCCTCTGCATCATCTACACCACCAGAGCCGAAGGTGAGTTTCTTGTTAGAAGGATCGTAGTAGGAGTTATCATCGCTGATCGTATTTACATTCGCAGTAATGGAACGATTATTGATGTTGTTAAAGCCGAGGGATTGGATATACCGTTGCATGGTGTCGATGTGATAATATACCATGACATCTTCAAAGCTATTTTTAGCACGAGTATAGTTGAAGGTGTTGGTTGAAGAGTAAGTATTGGCTTTTGAAGAGATGGTGACATAGGATCCTTTGAGATATCCTGTTCCGTTTAACCCCAATAAGGATACCGTTTTTAACTGATTGTTCAGTGCGGTACTATCCCTATCCCTGTTATCTGAAAAAGAGGAGGTGGCCCCATAGGATTCGAGGGGATTGGGTTGAAAAACTTTCCCTGTACCGGTTGCTTCTTGGTTGAGGTTTTTCTTGGTTAAGACCTTCCCGTTTTCTGCATGGACATAAGTTTCCCAAGCACCATAGGGCTTGCTGGTATGGGATACCACACGAACCACTGGAATGGCCTTTCCATCCTGAATGGTATACCCATAGTTTTGAGTGGCAGGAGCAGACTGATCCTTTTCCTTTGCACCAATTCGTTGCAGGGCTTTACTTTGAACGGCCTTCGCGGAAAGTTTGGATTTGATGGCGACAACTTCGTTATAGGGGGTGTAATCCGAGACGACAAGTTTTGCTTTTCCCTGAGGAGAGACCGTAACGGTGACTTGTTTCGTAAAGACAGGGTGATTATTAATCGTTTCTTGATAACGTACATAGGAAGCGGCTTTGGTTCGGATGGTGGTGACATACTTTAAATCGGATAGATTTTTTTTCAGTTGATATTTCGTTGCGTGTTTTTTCAGAAAGTTGTCGGCGGCCTTTTTTATTTGACTGGATGAGGCAATGCCTACCTTTTTTGATGCGTCTCCCTTTGCAGCAAAGGTTCCTGGAGCAGCCATTGTCAATGAAAGGACGGAGCAGACGGACACAATTAAAGCCAATCGAAAGCCTTTTTTATGAACCAAGGTCGAGCCCCCCTAATCTTAATTTTCAAAAATATTTTACAATTATACGAGTCTATTAGCAATAGCTTACGAGAGTATTTTGAAAATTTTTTTGCTAGTTTCACATGGTCGCGTATGATGAAAGCCTACTTTTTTCAATCGTGATAAGGTGGGAGAGGCATCTTCTTATTAAAGAATGGAACCATTCCCCGGGAAATAACTAGAGGGGAATGGTTCCGTGTAGATCATCACTCATTCATGAATTCGTTACTGTGTGGAGATTCCACGTTGAGCAAAAATGGATTGAATGGTTGAGCTGTGAGAACCACCATAAATCGATTTATCTGCTGCAACGATTGCTTTTGCCCCGTCTCTAAACGAAGCATTTGGGGTGAGGGACCAGTGGGACTGAAGAATTATAGTAGTAGCAGTATCACGTCCAAGGTAATTGGACATATCATACAAGGCTTGAGACCAGATTTCGCCATCCTCATGTGGTTCGCCTACTAGATCATTGGGGTACACTTTATCGTTATCTAGACGACGAAGGCAGGGTGTGCTAGCACTTGAATACGCTACCGCATCCCACTCTCCTATGCAAGCCTTTCCGTAGGAAGAGGGGGCAAGAGAATCTTCATAGGTTGCACCTAGGAAATCACCAAAACCTTCACCCATAGCAGCAGCTTGTGATGAATAGCCGAATCCTGGGACTTGGTTATCCTGAATGGAATGACCGTACTCATGGGTGATAATTCCAGCATCTTCAGCATCATCAACACCACCAGATCCAAAGTACAACTGTTTTGTACCTTGTGAATAGACGGAATTGTCTTCATCATCTACATTGATATTTGCGACGATCGAACGGTTGTTGATGTTTTTAAACCCGAGGGATTGAATGTAGCGTTGCATCGCATCGATGTGGTAATACACCATCACATCTTCAAAACTATCCTGAGAGCGAGTGTAATTAAAGGTATTTGAAGAGGAGTACGTACCCGCTTTGGATGAAATACTGACATAGGATCCTTTAAGATAGCCAGTTCCATAGAGGTTATACAAGTAGACAGATTTTAGCTGGTTGGTCAGTGCGCTAGAATCTGCATCATTGTTATCTGCAAAACTGGAGGTTGCTCCGTAGGATTCGAGCGGGTTGGGGCGAAATACTTTTCCTACCCCGGTAGCTTGTTGGTTGAGGTTTTTCTTTTTAAGGACGGTTCCCGTATCGGCTTGAACCATGGTCTCCCATGTACCATAAGGTTTTTTCGTATGGGAGACGACACGATAGACTGGAATAGCTTGTCCATCTTGAATGGTATACCCATAGGATTTGGCGGTGGGTGCAAAGGTATCGTTTGATTTGGCACCGATTCGTTTCAAGGCTTTGCTTTCTACGGTTTTGAGGGCTAGTTTCTTTTTGATGGTTTTGACTTTTTTATAAGGGACGTAACCTGAAACAACTAATTCTACTTTGCCTTTTTTGTTGATCGTTACGGTTACTTCTTTGCCGAAGACTGGATGACCATCGATAGATTCTTGATAACGAACAAAAGTTGCTGTTTTCGTTTGAATTGTTCGAATATACTTCAAATCAGAAATGTTTTTCTTCAGCTTGTACTTCTTTGTGTGTTTTTTCAGATAGTTATCGGCAGCTTTTTTAGCAGTTGCAGAAGTAATCGTTGAATGATTAGTGCGTTCTTTTGCGGCAGCAATATCAGGGGTGACAACCGTTAGAGCCAGCATGGAAAAGACAGAAGTGATGAGAGCCAATTGCATTCCTTTTTTACGCAACATCGAGTCGCCTCCTAAACTCAATTTTCTAAAATATTTTACGATTAAGAGAGAGATTTGACAACACTTTTTTTAGAAATGGCAATAACTTTATTTTATATCGATAGTTAACCCATTAAATAATAGGATCTAAATGGGTTTTAAATTGAGAATGTTTGGTTATTTGGGTGGTTGTAAAGGGATGATGAAAGAGTAAGCGAGAAGGGATTGGAAGGGGATGGGCTTTCCTTGTTATACTGGAAGAAGTGAGAAATAGAAAGGGTGATAGAAGATGGCACGTACAGAATCAACAATGCTTGCTCTAGGGAGTGAAGCCCCGTTTTTTTCATTGGTGGATGTCGTGACAGGTAAAATCGTATCCAGAGAAAGTATTGGGTCTGCACAAGCTCAGGTGATCATGTTCATCTGTAATCATTGTCCCTTTGTCATTCATGTACAGGAGCAGTTAGTTCAATTGGCAAAGGATTATCAGCAAAAAGGAATTAATTTTATTGCCATTAATTCAAATGACGCAAAAGCGTATCCGGAGGACTCCCCTGATCGGATGAAGGAAGTGGCACAGGAAATGGGATATCCCTTCCCTTATCTTTTTGATGAGACTCAGGAAGTTGCAAGAGCGTTCCAGGCAGCCTGTACTCCTGATTTCTTTATTTTTAACGAAGAATGGAAATTGGTTTATCGTGGTCAATTGGATGATTCTCGTCCAGGTAATGATAAACCCGTTACGGGAGAATCCATACGAGCAGCGCTTGATCATCAATTAGCAGGGACACCGATTCCAACCCAGCAGAAACCAAGCCTTGGGTGTAACATTAAGTGGAAGGATAACAATTCCAAATAAGGTTATACATAGGTTTTGGTAGTTTTTTGATATAGGAAATAAAGGAAATGCCGCCAGTAAAATTCTTGGCGGCATTTTGATATAGCAGCAGATTCACAAATTATTCAGGTGGGTGCTGGTCGATTAGCGATGCACCATTTTTTTTAGCTGGTCTGGGTAGTTGGTAAAGATCCCAGTAACTCCCCATTCAATTGCTTGGTTCATTTGCTGGGGGTCATTGATGGTGTAGGGATGAATATCCAGGCCGTGATGGCGTACTTTGTGAACATAATGGCGATCGATTTTACTAAAATTCGGACCGACTCCGTAGGCATACTTCTTAATCTCGTGTATTTCTTTACCTGTGATTTTTCCCTTGCCTTCTCCTTCATACCATAGGAGTTGGATGAGTGGGATATGGGGATTCATTTTATGTATTTTTTTTAGGCTATCTGCGCTGAAGGATTGAATAATGACTTGTTTTTCTTGAAGGGCCTTTGGTGTAAGAAGTCCATGGGCGTCTAATGTTTGTAGTAGTTTTTCTTCCATTCCAGGGTAAACATCAGGAGATTTGGTCTCAATGTAATAGTTTGTAGATTGACCAAAGTGGTCAATAACTTCGTCAAGGGTTGGCACTTTTAGTCCAACATAACGGGATTGAGCCAGTTGAGGATATGTGTGATTAAACCAGGAACCGGCATCCAGTTTCTTAATTTCTGCTAAGGTGTGATCTTTAACAGCGCCAGTACCATTGGTTGTACGATCCAATGTTTCATCGTGCATGTTAATGAGCTGACCATCTTTTGTCATTTGGATATCGATCTCAGTGTAGTCGCCACCCAGCTGTTTACCCAATTTGTAGGAGGGCATGGTATGCTCGGGTGCATAACCAGAGGCGCCTCGATGAGCGATATTTAGCACTTTCTTCCCCTCCGCATGGGCTGGTGTTAGCCCTGTAGTAAAGGTAGCACACAGAATAGTAAACAGAATACCCGCTTGTTTCCATGTCTTATTCATAGTCAACAACCTTTCTATCAAGAGAGTTGTGGAAAAATTAGGACCAAGAAAGTCGATAAGACCCTGTGCATAATCAGCATAACAGAAATGGGTGCCAGTTTGAGAGGTAATCTCTATACTGACACCCATTTCTTGAAGTTGAGATTAGTAGCCCTTTAGCGTACGTAGCATAACATCATGAATATGCGTATTCTCGTAAGTTCCTGTCAAGAATTTAGAACCTGGGCCCATGGATGTTAAAGGAATGTCAACCCCAGTGTGACTGGTGCTTGTCCAATCCACGATAAAGCTTTTATCAGAATGAGCGATAGGGAAGGGTCCATCTTCTTGGGAGATGCCATCACCCGACTCATCGGACTTATTGGTATCCTCAATGGTCATGCCGCCGGTTTCATGGTCGCCTACAACGATGACCAGGGTATCACGGTGTTTTTCTGCATAGGCTTTAGCGATGGCTACAGAATTATCAAATTCAATGCCTGATTGGATAGCCAATTTAGCGTTGTTACTGTGGCTCATTTCATCGGTTCCTTCTTCTTCCACCATTAGGAAAAATCCATTTCTGTTTTTAGAAAGTGTAGAAATTGCTTTTTCGGTCATCTTTGTTAAAGGAACAGCAGGATTATATGTGGCATCCGGATCGCCTTCCGTTCCTGATGTAAACATTTCTTCATTGGCAAATAGGCCAAGAATGCGATTGCTCTTGGTTCTTTGAAGCCCTTTTTGGTCATAGACGTAAGCATAACCATGATCTTGTGCCTCTTTGATTAGGTTGCTTTTGCCTATGCTTTTGCTATCATCATCATCGGCAAACTTACCGGGTGTACCTTCAGGGTAAAAATAATTTTCTCCGCCACCTAATAGAACATCAGGCTTTGTTACCTCAATGAATTGTCGGGCAATTTCGCTTTGATCTCTCCGCGTCTCAACGTGAGCGCCAAATGCGGCAGGAGTGGCGTCAGTGATTTGACTTGTCGTGACGAGTCCAGTCGCTTTCCCCATTTTTTTGGCTTTTTCCAAGACCGTAGGGACAGGTTGTTTTTTTCCGTTGACACCGATTGCACCATTATAGGTTTTAACACCTGAAGCCATTGCTGTCGCAGATGCAGCAGAATCGGTAATGAGGTTTTTGGGATCATCAGGAGAGGTGTGAACAAGTCCTGCTTTGGAAAGGTCATCCATGGCAAGATTGTTATTCAGGCCGACTTTGGAGAGGCGGATGGCTTGACGTTGAGCGGCGCCCATACCGTCACCCACCATGAGAATGACATTTTTCGGATGCTTTGAATGATGAAAAATGGATGGATTGGATGAAGCCCATGCAGGGGTGATAGAGACGGTGAGAAGTGCTGCTGCCGCTACCATCGATCCACTAATCCATGCGCGTTTCCGGTACATTGGATCACTCCTAAAATTGATGATTGGATAAGCCATGTTCATTATAGGGATAAGAGTTTATGGGAAACGTGGAAAAAAGGTTAATTATTTGTAAAGAACGTTGGGTGTGTGCATAAAAAAGGGCAGATGCCAAAGATTCTTTGTGGCATCTGCCTGTGTATGAAGAATGAACTTTTAACGGTCGCTGAGTACTTGGTACATAACATCATACAGGGTGGTATTTTCATACATTCCGGTTAGTCGTTTTGACCCAGGTCCCATGGCAGTCAGAGGAACATCGACACCTGTATGATTTCCCGTTGTCCAGTCGATGATGAAGGTTTTACTCGAATGGGCGATTGGAAAAGGGCCATCTTCTTGGGATAATCCATCCCCGGATTCATCGGGATGACTGCTATCCCCCTCGTCCTCAATCGTCATCCCGCCAGTTTCATGATCGCCAACGACAATGACCAGTGTGTCCCCTTGTTTTTTTGCATAATGCTTGACGATTCCGACTGTTCGATCAAAGGCTTGTCCAGATTTTAAAGTAAGCTCAGAATTATTGTTATGGGCCATCTCGTCGATGCCTTCTTCCTCAATTAAAAGAAAGAACCCGTTCTTACTTTTGTTTAAGGTATAAAGGGCTTTTTTAGTCATCTCCTTAAGTGGGACGACAGGTTGATATGTAGCTCCTTCATCCTCAGGAGCTTGTATGAACATTTCTTCATTGGCAAACAAGCCAAGAATTTTTTTGCTGGTTGTTTGTCGCAACTCTTTTCGGTTGGATACATAGGTATAACCGTTTTTTATCGCTTCTTTTACCAAATGGGAAGGTGCACTACTTTTTTGTTTATCCGTATCAGGATACTTCCCCGGATTGCCTACAGGGTAAAAGTAATCTTCACCACCGCCAAGAAGGACATCGGGTTGGCTTTCTTCGATCATCTGTCGAGCAATTTCACTTTGCTCTTTTCGGTTAGTTACATGAGAAGCGAATGAAGCAGGCGTTGCATCCGTAATTTGGCTGGTGGTAACCAAACCAGTCGCTTTTCCCATCTGTTTTGCCCGCTCAAGGATTGTAGGAATGGGTTGTTTGTTATGGTTGACTGCAATCGCACCATTATAGGTCTTTACACCCGTTGCCATGGCGGTTCCAGCAGCTGCCGAGTCAGTAACAGTTGCTGAGGAATCAGAAGGGGAAGTGTGGACAAGGCCGCTGATCGGCAGGTTATCCATTTCTAAGTTTCCATTTAACCCCACTTTAGAGAGACGTATCGCTTGTCGATGTCCTGCTCCCATTCCGTCTCCAATCATCAATATGACATTTTTAGGTGTGTGATGATGACTTGCAGCCGTGTTTGAATCGGCCCAAGCAGGTATCACCGCAATAGCCGCGGCAATTGTCGTCACTGTTGCAATCGATCCACTAATCCATGCGCTTTTTTTCAACATGGAATCACTCCTTCAAAAATTTGAATTCGTGAACTTGGGATATCTTCGGGGAAGGGTTATCATTTAAAATCCAACCCTCCCCATTATATCGAATGATAAATAATATAAAAAGTAAAAAAATGCGATTTATTCCAGTTTATTTGGCAAATAAAAAACCGCCGCTGAGTAAGCGGCGGTTCAGTCAGTGATTAGGGGGTAGTCCTGACCATCAGTTCTTCATCATGGATGTCAATAAGAAGAGTTGACACTTGTTCATCGTCAAGCATTCGGTCAGCAATGCCATCTTCGACCTTTTCTTGAATGACACGACGGAGGGGTCGTGCCCCAAAGGAAGGATGATAACCGAGAGCTGCCAATTTACTTTTGGCGGCGTCACTGATGGAAAGTTTAATCCCTTGTTCTTGAGCGATATCTTGAACGTCTTTTAACATGAGTTCAACAATTTGCAGCAAGTCAGGTTGGGAAAGGGAGCGGAAAGGAATGATTCCATCGAGTCGGTTTAAAAACTCAGGCCGGAAATAATCGGAAAGTGTATCGAGGATTTCCGTGTGGGATTCCTCTGTCTGATCATTGTCAAAACCAATGGCTGCCTTTGGTTTCATGTCTACTCCCGCGTTACTGGTCATGATAATCAGGGTATCACGGAAGCTGACGGTACGGCCTTGGCTATCGGTGAGACGTCCATCCTCCATGATTTGCAAAAAGAGATGTTGCACATCAGGATGAGCCTTTTCTATCTCATCCAGCAACAAGATGCTGTAGGGATTGCGGCGAACACGTTCCGTCAATTGTCCAGCTTCTTCATGTCCTACGTAACCTGGAGGAGAACCAATCAGTTTGGAGACCGTATGCTTCTCCATATATTCACTCATATCTAAGCGAATCATCGCATCGATATCTCCAAAAAGTTCCTTTGCAAGGGTTCTAGCAAGCTCTGTTTTCCCAACACCGGTTGGCCCCACAAAGAGGAAGGAACCGATTGGACGAGAGCCTTTTCGAAGACCGGCACGATTGCGGCGAATGGCTTTCGCCACTTTTGTCACTGCATCGGTCTGACCGATTACTTGTGCGTTTAACCGTTCAGCCAAATCCCTCATCTTCTGCTGTTCATCTTTTTGTAGGCGACGAACAGGGATCCCGGTTTTTAATTCCACAAGATGTTGGATGGTTTCGCTATCGACAATCGCTCGTTGGGATTGCTCTTCAGCAGTCTCTAACTTTTGTTCCAATTGCCGTTCTCGATCCCGTAATTGACCTGCACGTTCATACTCTTCTAGCTGAGTGGCTCGTTCTTTTTCAGCAGTGATTTGAGCGAGCTGCTCTCGAAGTTCAGCGCTCGAATCTGTTACGTGAGACAGGTTGATCTTGGATCCCGCTTCGTCCATAAGGTCGATGGCTTTATCGGGTAGAAAACGATCCTGGATATAACGATGTGAGAGCTGTACACAAGCTTGGATGGCTTCTTCTGTGTATTCGACTTGATGATAGTCTTCATAGTTTTTGCGCAATCCTTGAAGGATACGGATGGCTTCCTCAACCGAAGGTTCATTCACCATAACGGGTTGAAAACGACGTTCTAGGGCCGCATCCTTCTCAATCTGCCGATACTCTTTTAACGTGGTGGCTCCAATGACTTGAAGTTCTCCCCGAGAAAGAGCGGGTTTTAGTATATTACCAGCATCTTGGGAACCTTCAGCAGAACCTGCACCTACTAATTGGTGAATTTCATCGATAAATAGAATGACTTGTTGACGTTCTTGTAGCTCGGTAATGAGCTGTTTCATTCGTTCTTCAAATTGACCTCGAATGCCTGTGTTTGCAACGAGGGAGGAAACATCTAATAGATAAACTTGTTTGTTTTTTAGTTTCTGAGGTACGTTGCCTTGGGTGATGCGTAGCGCTAATCCTTCTGCGATCGCAGTCTTTCCAACTCCAGGTTCTCCAATCAAGACAGGGTTGTTTTTATTCCGCCGGTTTAGGGTTTCAATGACGCGATCCACTTCTTTTTCTCTTCCAATCACAGGATCGATCAGTCCTTGTGACGCTGCCTGATTAAGGTTTTTTCCTAATTGATCAAGTAACCCCCCTCCACGACCGGTTGTCGATGGACGAGTGGTGGCGTTGTTCTTATGGGAATCAGAGGCGAATTTTGAGGGTTGCCCCATAAAAGTTTGGAAGAAATTCTGTAAAGAGTGGTCACCTGGGAACCCAGCTGGATAAGGAAATTGATTTTTCACTTGGTTATAACAATCTTGACAAAGGTGAAGATGTGTTTGTTTTCCATTAACTTGAAGATGGAGCTCCACGATTGCCGAGTCTTGGTTACATTGTTGGCATTTCATGTGACATACCTCCTTCATTGGATGACACACATTGACTTTGACTAACTTTGACTTTCGATAGGCTTATTATACTCTGACCTTTTCTGACTTTCAAGGGGTGTTCATGAATAATTTTGGAGTAATGGTTGGTGAAGGCCGATACTCAACTGTATAAAGGGCAGAGGTAGGTGGAATCCTGAGTGCCAAGGAGGGATACCATGCAGGGAAATCCAGAGCAATTTCAACTATCGAGTGTCGATCAGGCATTGATGGATGATCTGACGAATCGAGTGAGGGAATGTTATCAAGAGATGACTCGTATTGCGATGCGTACGATGAATGGACATTTTCTTTCAGATACGGAATTTAGCCGTTCATTAGATGAAGTGCTCAGTGATACCCAGATCCATTTAGATGGGACAGCGGATCCTTTTCATGACGCGGAAATTTGTTGGCCGACTGGAGAAGGTCATCGGTTATGTTATCAAAAAGGGGGCGGAAAAGTGGTGCTACGAGTAAATGAGGGGAGTCGATAGGTACGTCCTCTTCTGACTTCGCCACATAAAGGATTAAAGGATTAAAAAAACGGGGGGTTTACGATTAAACCCCCCGTTTTTTTAATCCTTTACAAATATTTCTCCCTTCTTGAAGCATTATTTATTTATATTAATATTTTGTTTTTACTAAGTTTAAGATTTATACTGGATGTGGGAAAAATATATCCCTGAATCAAAGGATGGTTTCCTATAACTACATAAGTAATGGTAGAATACGGGGAGAAATATGGACGGCCGGTCCGTCGAGGAATGTACTGATGAGGAGACGATTGTATGCCTGCCTATTCATCTTTTTCACCGTATCTCACCTTCTTTTGTGAAGAATGGAAGTCGTTACGTGAGTCGGTGCCTCTAACCTTAGATGAAAAGGATTTAGAGAAATTACGAGGGATTAATGAAAATATCTCCCTAGAAGAAGTTTCCGATTTTTATTTGCCATTATCACGCTTGTTAAATGTACTTTTTGCACAGAATCAGGATACTTATCGAGCCACTCGATTGTTTTTAGGCGATATCAGTCCGCAAGTTCCTTTTTTAATAGGTGTTTCGGGAAGTGTCGCGGTGGGCAAGAGTACAACGGCTCGCGTTTTGCAAGCGTTATTAAGCCGTTGGCCGGATCATCCTCACGTTGAATTGGTCACGACGGATGGTTTTTTGTACCCGAATGCGATTTTAGAAGAACGGGGAATTATGCATCGTAAAGGGTTTCCTGAAAGCTTTGATCGTCAAGCACTTCTTCGTTTTATGTCGGATGTAAAGTCGGGTTCACCTGTTGTAACGGCCCCTGTGTATTCCCATCTGACCTATGATATTGTGCCCGATGAAAAAAAGATTGTTCGCCAACCTGATATTGTGATAGTCGAAGGGTTAAACATTCTTCAAAGTTTGGACGTGGAGGGTGAAGAGCGAGCCTCTCTATTTGTGTCCGATTTCCTCGATTTTTCGATTTATGTGGATGCTGCTAAGGAAAATATTGCGCGATGGTATGTGGAACGCTTTCAAATTCTGAGAAAGACGGCATTTCAAGATTCGCGTTCTTACTTTCGTCGGTATGCTGATCTATCTGAAAAGGAAGCAAAAGCATTGGCCAATCGAATATGGAATGAAATTAACCTACCTAATCTTGAGGAAAATATATTGCCTACAAAAAATCGAGCACGTTTAATATTGGAGAAAGGTCATAACCATTCAATTGAGCGTGTGAAGTTACGTAAATTATAATGAAAAAAGAGTGAAAGACGGGGGGTTGCGATGAAACCGGAGGGGAATCGCGAAGAGGAGTTCTTGCTTACTCATGGGAAAAGTTTTTTGCGACAGATGTCAGAAGGTGTGCTTTGGATCAGTTGCCAAGGAAGAATTTTATATGCAAATCGGGCAGCGAGTAATTTTTTAGGAAGTAAAGAATTGGGTGGCATGCGGGTGGACGAATTACTTCCAGTGGGCTATTTATCAGAGCCAGTACCAATTCACCACCCGGATGGCACCCTCTGTTGGTTGAAGGGAACACAAAAAGTAACAAATAACGAAGACGGGACACTGGTAACTTTACGAGAAGTAACCTGTGAAGTGGAAGCCATTGAAGCACAGGGATGTAGTGAGAGAGCACGTTTACAAGCGGCTCGCCTTGCCCAGTTAGGCAACTGGGAGTGGGATTTTAAAAGTGATTATCTGATTTGTTCCGAGGAGATTACACGCTGGTTTGAGGAGAATCATGATCGTAAAATTCCTGTGAAACAAGCATTTTCACTGATTCACCCTGAAGATAAGAAAAAAGTAATTCAGCAGTTGGATACTGCGATTAATGGGGGTGGACTGGATCTGGAATTTCGCATTTGGCGTCCGGATGGTGAATTGCGAGTTGTGCGGCAAACCGGAGAGGTTGAATGGAGTTGCGATGGAGATCCTTGTAAGGCTTGGGGTACAATTCAAGACATTACGGATGTCAAACTAGCAGAAGAGGCTCTGGCCCTTTCTGAAACAAAATTTGGGTCGGTTGTGCAATCGGCACAGGATGCCGTCATTCTCGGAGATTGTAATGGACGCATCCTCTCTTGGAACAACGGGGCGGAGACTCTCTTTGGATATACAGAAGAAGAAGTGATCGGAAAGCCTTTTATTATGCTATTGCCTGAGGATCTTCATGAGCTATACCAACAGAAGTTAGATCGTCAATGGAGTGAGAACCATATTGTATATCCAAGTTGTTTGACTGAAATACAGATGATGAGAAGAGACGGATCGTTGGTACCCGTCGAGATGGCTTACAGCTTCGGAGGTAAGGTTGAAAACTGGATCTTTATCTGTATCGTCCGTGATATTAGCGAGCGTAAAAAAACCGAAGAAAGACTAAGGCAATCGGAAAAATTAACGGTGGTTGGCCAATTGGCGGCAGGCGTTGCGCATGAAATTCGCAATCCTTTAACAGCTCTGCGTGGTTTTGTGCAACTCCAATTTGAACAAGGAGAGGTTCGAGAGATTATGCTCAAGGAGTTGGATCGAATTGAGTGCATCTCCCGAGAATTCCTTCTATTAGCAAAACCGCAATCGATTAGGGTCGCAGAAGAAGATCCCTATGGTTTATTAACGGATGTGCTTACGTTATTGCAAAGTCAAGCGCACCTGCAACGTATTATGATTGTTACAGAGATTGATAAGCCACTTCCTCGAATCCGGTGTGAGGCCAATCAGGTGAAACAAGCGGTGATGAATTTATTGAAGAATGCGATGGAGGCGATGGAAGAAGGCGGTACGCTTCATGTTTGTCTCCAAGGAGATGGTGAAGGGGCGACTTTGACCATTACAGATGAAGGAAAAGGGATTGCTCCTGATCATCTACAGCGGTTAGGGGATCCATTCTTTACCACGAAGGAAGACGGGACAGGACTCGGGTTGATGGTGACTCGGCAAATTGTTCATCATCATGGGGGCATCCTTACCTTTGATAGCGAGCTAGAAAAGGGTACGACCGTTACCTTATGGTTACCGATTAATACGGACTTTGCAACGGAAGAAGAGAGAGAAGCTGTGCAAATTGTTCAATAGCAAAAGCAACAACCACCTTCTTTGAGAAAGTACTACAAGGCTGGATAGAAGGTAAGTCGTGGAGGGTTACCTTGGACCTGCACTGAATCGGATGATCTGAAAGACAGGAGGAATGGTAATGAATAGCGCGGATTTTGAAACATTTGTGATGGCATTACCCAATGTGCAATGCGTGAAGAACTTTGGCTATTCGTTATTCTTTGTTGGTGATGATCATCGCTTACCCTTTGTATCAATTGCCCATTCAGACAATGACTTTGATAATGTGTCCAACCTTGATCGTGAAGGTGTATTTCGTCTCAATATCGGAGTAAGCAAAGCGACGTTTAACGACCTCAATTCTTGTCTACCCGATGGCGAAATTGACTTTTCAATGGTAAATGTGTTTCTACCCCATCCTCACTATGCCTCTCAACATTTTGTCTGTATCCTTAACCCCGATGGTGATCATGTCGTAAGAACAAAGCAATTGATTAAAGAGGCTCATGCTATTGCAGAAAGTATCCATCAACGTAAGAAAGATAGGCGGTGAAGGATGTGAAGGATCAATCATCCTTTTGGATAGAGTGGTATTAGGGTGTAGCATTCACTCTATGGTGCTGTTGGCTTCTTTGCCGGCAGCACTTTTTTTCATAAGTGGTCCAGTTTTAACTGATCCCTCAGAACCTCCGGCTCTACCTTTTGGATCATCAACCAGCCTGAGAAGATATAAGTAAGGAATTAATTCGTGTATGTTTCTAAATGGACGGGATACGCTATAGGCACAGTTGGTGAGAATGATTGGTAGTTAGGGGGAATTCGTGTGCCTCGTATCATGGCTGTGGGGACAGCTGTCCCTGATCATACATTGAAGCAGGATGAAGCTCGCGCTTTTGCAAAGGAATTGTTTCAAGATGCATTCACTAATATTGATCGGTATCTCCCCATTTTTGAACATACATCCATACAGACGAGAAGGCTCGCACGTCCGCGCGAGTGGTTTGAAGAAGAGCGACCCTTTTCTGAACGGAACGATGCGTATACGGAAACAGCTTGTCAATTGGGAGAATTAGCATTACAACGATGTTTGGAGGCAGCAGGAATTCAAGCGAAGGAAGTGGATCATCTGTTTTTTGTCTCCACTTCAGGGATTGCTACCCCGAGTATTGATGCACGCTTGGTTCATCGGCTTCATTTTTCACCTCATGTGAAACGGACTCCCATTTGGGGGCTGGGGTGTGCAGGTGGTGCCGCGGGATTGGCACGGGCATATGAGTATGCACGCGCTTTTCCTGAAAGTCGTGTTGTGTTATTAGCCGTGGAATTATGTAGCCTTACCTTTCGCAGGGGAGATCGGACGAAAAGTAATCTAGTAGCAACCTCGCTTTTTGCAGATGGAGCAGCAGCTGTTTTAATTACCGGGGATCAAGTTTCTCTGCCCACACAGAACCGTCCACAAATTATTGACACCCTAAGCACAACATGGCCAGATTCCTTAGATGTGATGGGGTGGGATGTGGATGATAATGGATTGCGGGTGGTTTTCTCCCGCGATATTCCCAATCTTGTGCGGCGAGAAGTCCGTCCAGCGGTAGAGGGTTTTTTATCGCGACAAGGGTTAGGGTTAGGGGAATTAGACAGGGTAATTGCTCATCCAGGAGGCATGAAAGTCCTTTCTGCCTATGAGGAAACCCTTGAACTTGATGCACAGGTGTTGGGTTTTTCACGTTCGGTATTAGGAGAATTTGGGAACATGTCATCGGTTACGGTTTTATTTGTCTTAGAAAGAGAACTAGCAGAACAACATCATGAAGGAAGTTATGGGCTATTAACGGCACTCGGTCCAGGATTTAGTTCCGAAATGATGCTACTGCAATGGTGAAAAAGAAAGGGGAGCAATGTCATGGAGGCAAGTTGGGCATGGTTTTGGGTGGGTGTCCTCTTGTTACTACGAATCATTGAGTTAATCATTGCTCGTTTCAATACTCGCTGGGCGATTGCCCAGGGAGGATATGAGGTAGGGAAAGGGCATTATCCGCTAGTTGTGGGGGTTCATCTATTATTCTTTTTCAGCCTCCTATGGGAAACCCGAGGGGGAAGCCCTCCGTTAATGAAAGGTGGAATCGTTGCGTTATTGGTGTTTCTGTTGGCGCAGGGATGCCGCCTATGGTCATTGTCATCACTCGGACGATATTGGAACACCCGAATTGTTGTAATTCCAGGTCATCAGCCGGTGTTACGTGGTCCGTATCGTTATCTTCGTCATCCTAATTATCTCGTTGTCATGGTTGAATTACTCTGTTTCCCCCTGATCTTCAATGCTTGGTGGACTGCGGTTGGGATCAGTTTACTCAATGGATGGATTCTTCTCTTTGTACGAATTCCTGTTGAGGAAAGTGCTTTAACAGAGGCGAGTCATTATAAAGAAATGATGGGAAGACGTCACCGCTTCTTTCCTTGGTTGATCAAAGAATCAAACCAATAGCCTGTGTGGTGAAATAGACGAGTGCGATAAGCACTTGTTTTTTTGTTTTCATCATACAGCCAAGGGTTACCAATAGATGGATGAGAAAGTGATAAAATGTTTGCAAAATATATAAAGGGGAAAACAACCTCTAACAGTAGAACGATAACGATGTGAGTACATGAAAGGAAAAATAAAAGGAGGAGAGGCAGATGTTAGTCAGTGTGAAAGGAATTGGAGGAACCACCGTATCCGGTGTGGATGGCGAGATTGGAAAAGTGGATGGTTTTTGGATCGATAATGATACATGGACAATGCGCTACCTCGTCGTTGATGTCGGTTCTCTCTTTCATCGACAACGTGTGTTAATCTCCCCCATCGCTATTGATAAAGTAGATTGGGAACAACAACAAGTGATTCTCACTTTGACTGAGGAACAGGTGAAGAACAGTCCGGAAGTGGATGCAGATCAACCATTTACACGGCGGACGGAAAAGGATTTACATCATCACTACGGATGGCCGATTTATTGGGGAGGAACAGGGTTGTGGGGCGGAGGAATGATTCCAGGTGACTTACTAAACCCCACCGCTGCTGTTGAAGGTGAAAGGAAAACTTCCCATCCAAACGACTTCGATTATATGGATAAGGAATTGGATGATTCAAAGCTTCTCACGGTTCATGCGATGATTGGCTATACTTTAAAGACGCATGATGGGGAATTAGGGCAAGTCCATGATTTTATCATCGACGATCATAGTTGGAGCATTCAATATCTTGTTGTTGATGCAGGAAACTGGTTATCTAGCAAAAAGGTGATGATTGATAAAACCTCGATTGTTAAAGTGAGCGTTGAAGATGCTTATATCCATGTCGATCTTGTCAAAGATAATGTAAAGGGGTCCCCAGAATTTGATCCGAGTGATCCTGTCAACGGAGATCGCTATGATTACTACGGACGGTCGAAATAAAAAACGAGCGGAATTTTTCCGCTCGTTTTTTTATGTTCTTCGATGAAGAAAAACATGGGTTACTTTGCTTGTTCGCCAGGAACAGGGAACTTAGATTTGCCAAGGTTTTTCACCTTACTTTTACCAGGGGAAGGAAGATTTTTTTCAACGGCCATATTTCGTACAAGCAAGGTAACGAGTTTTCCCATCTTGTCAATATTACCTTTATTGATCTTATCAATGGTATCTTCATCCGAGTGATAATATGGATCCGTGTGCCAGTTGAGGAATGCAACGGGGATACCCGCAGCCTCAAAGGAGGCATGGTCACTCCGTGTCGAGGATGAGCGTTCATAGGGGAAACGATAAGTTTGAATATAGTCCTCGGCTCTGTCTGCTACGAAGGATGTCGCATTGGGATCTGCCGTCATCAGTCCCATGGTATCTCCGACGCCAACCATGTCCATATTGATCATGGCTGCGATGTTTCCTTTTTCTTCAGGAGTAAGCGAGTTGACATATCGAGCGGAGCCGACCAGCCCAACCTCTTCAGCACCAAAGAAAATGACTTTTACATTGTGATTTAGTTTTTCATCGGATAGAGCTTTAGCCACCTCGAGCAGGGTTGAGGTGCCTGAGGCATTGTCATTGGCAGCGGGAGCATCGACACCATCATAATGGGCGCCAATGACAATGGTTTTTGCTTTGGCTTTATTTCCGCGCTTCGCTTTAATGGTCCCAATCACATTTTGTGAATAGCTGGGGTTCATCTCAATATCCGCTTTTATGGTCGCTTTTACAGAAGCTTCTGTGGTCACTTTCGTAAGAAGTGCTTCACCATCCGCTTTACTTATTCCGAGGGCTGGGATATCACCAGGGGATCCAAGGGTGCCATTTAAGCTACCCTCTACGTTGTTATAAATGATAACCCCGATTGCTCCAGCCTTTGCTGCCTGCTTTTGCTTTTCAAAGAAAGTAATTTCACCCCGTTGAATCAAGGCAATTTTGCCCTTCAAATCTTGATTTTGCACATCTTCTGCCCGTCCGAGACCAGCAGTTGCCAATTTAGCCGTAATCCCTTTTTTATCGGTTCCTTGGGAGTAGGAAAAGGGACGGGATTCGATGTCGTTTCCAGCCACCTTTAGTTGTGAACCCTGGGATAGATAGGCCATGATCGGGAAGGTTTGCCGTTCCACTTTGATTCCTGATTTCTTCAGGTGCTTCTGAATGTAATCCGCAGCGTGATGCTCTCCATCAAAACCAGTAACACGGGCATTATCTTTGTTAGCTAGCTTAGCAATATGTTTGTAAATGCGGTCTTTATTAATCTCATCGGCAATTTGATTGGTTTGGATAGGCGTTGCAAAGGCGGATGTAGTCAAAAGCATCCCTATACCGAGGGTAACAACAAGTCCAGCTCGAAAGTAACGTTTTTGCATGATGGTCCCTCCAACTGTGAATTTTTTCCTCCCCTCGCATTCTATTAAATAATTCGATTAATTGTCAATAGAATGACAATTAATCCTAAATGTCGACAAAAAAACCGGCTTAGGATACAATCCCGGCCGGTAATATGTTATTTATGCATTGATTTATTTATAAACAGTACCACCGTACTCGACATACCCTAGTGGATCGTGAACAAAGTGAATCACAGCATCGCAGCAATTGTGAGGAGTTTCATAGGCCTCATCGGCTGGGATGAATTCCCCTTTTAATTTGATGGGCTCACCTGCTTGAAGATTAGGGATTTCACCATCGGTACCCTGATCATCGATGCGAATGGACACAAAGGCTTGATCAGGGACTTCGGAGGCATCTCCATTTTCGATATCTTCCACATTTAAGTTATTAACAAGCAAATGCTGGTGTTCTTTGTCTTCATCGTATCCCCGATTTTCTGCAATGGTACCTGTAACAGTGACGACCGTTTTTTCCTCATCTTGTGCGGTAACATCGTGTTTGCTGGTTTGATCACCAACGAGGGATGCAGGTGAAGCGTGGGAAGTAGCTGCGAAGGGGATAATAAGGGCCGCAGCAAGCAGGAGAGAAAGCAACCACTTCTTCTTGAGTAACATGATAAGCCTCCTTTAATATGGAAAAAAATATATAACAAAAGGTTTGCACACCCATTATACATACAATTTAATATCAATGAAATAAAAATTTTGCGATATCTTTCTTAATAAAATAAAAAAAGCCCCTATGAGAGCAGGGCTTTAAAAAGTCGAAGATTATAAACGCCGTTTCGCATGACGAACGAGGGCAGGATGGTTAATGGTTAGTTCTTGAGCAAGCTGTTCAAACAACTGTTGGATATCCCACTGTGCCTCAGGGGAAGTGCGTAAGTTGATTAAATGATAAAGCTCCCACAAACTAGCGGTAGCGGTAACTTGGCGATGATGGGCGTTTGTAATACAGTAAGGGGCAGCTTCTGGGCACTCTTTTTCTAATCCTAGTGCCACTTCCTCAGCTTTTGTCATAAAGGATTGAAAATGTTGAGTTAAGCCAGCTTCCCGAATGTGGGGCGGAATGGTATAGCCTAAATTGATGGTGGGTTCACCAAAGGTGAAGTGAGTCCCTCGGTTATGTCGTAATAGCTGATGCCAGTTTGCTTCTGAGATGGAGCATTCAAAGTGATAAGAGAGATGCTTGAAAATATCCATCGGATTATCAAAGAACCGTAATCGGGAGAATGCTTCCTCCATCCAATGTTCTTTGTCAGTACGATTCCAAGTGTTGGCAAGTGTAGTTGCTTCCTCATAGGAGAGGCGATGTTCACTAATCAGAATCTGTTGACAGAGTAGGGTAAGCGCTTGGTCATAGTCCGGTAGCTGAACAAATTGAGCGATCGGACCCTCATGGGCGTGTCCTCGTAAATGATGGTTGGCCGGAACAATCATTTTTTTACGAAGGGCTGTCCGAGATTCTAGCAAATAATCATTGGGACGGACGTGCTTTAATAGCGTAGGAATTACTTGAGAAATTTCTTTCTCTAATTGCCGTGCGAGGTTCTGTGATTCTTGATGAGAGCTCGATAAGAGCCGTACGATGGTATCTCGTAACGCTCTTCCATTTCCACTCATCCCCAAACTTGTAGAAGTAGCTAATGTGAGTACATAACGGGCATCCTCAAAAGCGATTTTTTCCACGCGAGAACGAAAACGGCGTTCATTTTCCCCTTCTTCCTGGGGCAAGGTTGTCGTTAGATAGGGGATCAACCCATCTAATAAAGCTTCATAGGTGTCATACGCTTTTTCTTGCAGAGTAAGGTAGGATTCCTTCGCTGAGGGATGATTCTTTAATTCAAGGGGTGTGAAGAATTGTCCCCGTTTTGGTCGTTGGTAACGTTGGCTGTATTCGGTAAAACTATTAAAAGTATTGGCCAATTCAAGTTCGGCAGAAGCCAATCGACTGATGTTTTCTACTCCAAGGTGAGCCGTGGCGTGTTCTGCAACGCTGGAGTGACCATATCCTACAACCCACTTCTCATGAAAACGAGCGGCTTTTTCGGAATACTTGGTGGCCATGCCTCCTGCTGAAGCAGTTACACCTAATTCATCATCCTGCATCAATTGTGCAAGATTGTCCCGAAAACTGGCGGAGCTACGGCTTACGTATGCAAAAATAACAGCGATCACTTCTTCAGGAAGATTGAAGATGGCGTAGACATCTTGATCCAAATTGGACACGTAACGGGTGAGGTCAGGGGAGTGATTATTTAAAGTGGTCATCATAGTACCTCCTAGGGTGATTCTATGTAGCAAAAGGATATCTCAAAAGGAAGAGGAAGAGAGACCAAAATGCTTACATGTCAGTGACTAAACTGTCTTTCCATTCTAGTGGATGAAGGCATCTACATCAAGATAAGAGAACGGGAGTGTACCCTGGGAAAAAGAAGACGGAGTGAGAAACAAGCTGTTCTACTGGACAAGCCACGGTGCATAAAAAGTGTTAAAGGGAAGTAGCAAGATAATGGATATGGAGAAAAGGAATTATTATTGGTAAATTTAAGTATTTGAAAGGGGGAGGAGTTCACCAATCCGATATCGAATATAATTATTTGAATAAGAATTCATAATCATTGGCAGATTTAAACTGGCATTTATTGTATGAACTTTCTTTGGATTTGAGGTGTCTTCATGACAAAAACCTTACTTGAAATTAAGGAATTCAAAATGCATTTTCACACAGACAAAGGAGTCGTGAAGGCAGTTGACGGTATTGACCTCTCCGTAAATGAAGGAGAAGTTGTTGGATTGGTAGGGGAATCCGGTTGTGGGAAGAGTGTAACTTCTCTTTCTGTGATGGGCTTAGTGCCAACGCCTCCTGGTAAAGTGGAGGCAGGTTCGATTCAACTTGCTGGGCGTGATCTGACTCGATTGAAAAGAAGGGAATGGCGGCAAGTACGTGGGAATGAAGTGGCAATGATTTTTCAAGAACCCATGACGTCGCTGAATCCGGTTTTTACAGTGGGGAGTCAGATGATTGAAGCGATACGCCAACATCGGCAGGTTGGAAAGAAAGAGGCTCGCCATCGCGCGGGGGAAGCCTTA
This sequence comes from Marininema halotolerans, assembly GCF_900116235.1. Lineage (GTDB taxonomy): Bacteria > Bacillota > Bacilli > Thermoactinomycetales > DSM-45169 > Marininema > Marininema halotolerans. The sequence goes on from NZ_FPAA01000005.1 coordinate 169,131, forward strand.
CGTGAAGTAGGAATCTCTCGGGATAGTATTTTGGATGAATATCCTCATCAGTTGTCAGGGGGTATGCGACAACGTGTGATGATCGCGATGGCGATGGTATGTGAGCCAAAGTTGTTGATTGCGGATGAGCCAACCACTGCCTTGGATGTAACCATTCAGGCTCAAATATTGGATTTGATGCGGCGACTCAACCAAGAGAAGGGAACAGCAATTTTAATGATTACCCACGATCTTGGTGTGGTGGCAGAAATGTGTTCCCGTGTTGTCGTGATGTATGCGGGTCAAGTGGTTGAGGAGGCAGATGTAAACACCCTCTTCTCCAACCCAAAACATCCATACACTGCCGGTTTACTCCGCTCAATTCCACAATTGGACAAGCGGAGTGATCGGTTGTATTCCATACCTGGAAATGTGCCGAACCCTCGGCAGATGCCGACGGGGTGTCGGTTTGCTCCACGGTGTGAGCATGTGCAATCGATTTGTCTGGATCGAGAGCCTCCTCTTTTTCATATAACCACAGGGGATCACACCAGTCGTTGTTGGTTACATGGTACGGAGAAGGAGGATGTGGATCGTGACAGCAGTCGAGACGTTGTTAGAAGTTAAACACCTCAAGAAGTACTACCCCATCCACGGGGGCGTTTTTGGAAGAAAAATTGGGGAAGTCAAAGCAGTGGATGATGTCTCGTTTACTGTTAGAAAAGGGGAAACCCTTGGAATTGTTGGGGAATCCGGTTGTGGCAAGTCGACGACGGGAAGAAGTATTCTTCGCTTAGAAGAGCCGACTGCCGGTTCGATTCGCTTTGCAGATGAAGAACTGACTAATCTCTCTGGTGAAAACATGCGTCGTATGCGTCGAGAGATTCAAATGGTTTTTCAAGATCCTTTTGCTTCGCTGAACCCGAGAAGGACAGCTGGAGCAGCGATTATCGAACCCCTTGAGGTACATGGGTTAGGGAACCGACAAGAGCGAAGGGATAAGATGAAAGAGTTACTCTCCGTAGTTGGGCTTGATTCCTATCATGGTGAGCGATACCCCCATCAATTTAGTGGAGGACAGCGCCAACGTATTGGGATTGCACGTGCGTTAGCAGTGCAACCCAAGCTGATTGTCGCTGATGAACCAGTGTCCGCACTGGATGTCTCCATTCAATCCCAAGTATTAAATCTGATGGAAGATCTTCAAGATCAGTTTAACCTCACCTATGTATTTATCGCTCATGATCTTAGTGTGGTTCGCCATATCAGTGACCGAGTTGGCGTGATGTATTTGGGAGGAATGGTAGAGTTAGCGGATCGTGATGAACTTTATGATCACCCACTCCATCCCTATACTCAAGCGCTCCTTTCGGCTGTACCTGTACCTGATCCTACGGCAAATCGTGAGCGTATCATTCTTTCAGGGGATGTTCCAAGCCCGGCAGACCCTCCACAAGGGTGCACTTTTCACACACGTTGTCCCCATGTAATGGATGTTTGCCGTGAAGTGCGACCCTCCTTCAATAATTATGGTGGGAATCACTTCGCAGCTTGCCATCTATTGGAAAAATAAAAATGTTCAGAAGGAATTACTCATCCCATCAAAGAAATACCCATCTTTATAACGTTTAGGAGGTTGATCGACTGATGAATATGCGTAAATCGACGGTAATTGGACTTGCATTAATTTTTGTATTTTCTTCTGTTTTGGTTGCCTGTGGTAGTAAGGATGCTAGCAGTAATGGAAAAACCCTTATCTGGGGTCGGGGAGCGGATACAAAATCCTTGGATCCTGCACAAGTGACTGATGGAGAGTCGCTGAAGGTGACGAAAAATATCTACGATACCTTGGTTGATTATAAAGAAGAGAATACGGAAGTGGAGCCCGGGCTTGCTGAGAGTTGGGAAACTTCTAAAGATCAAAAAACATGGACCTTTCACTTGAAAAAAGGGGTTAAATTCCAGGATGGCTCGGATTTTAATGCCGAAGCAGTGGTTTTCAATTTTGAACGGTGGATGGATAAAAAGAATCCCTACCATAAGGGAGGGGAATTCCCTTATTACGGCTATATGTTTGGTGGATATAAAGGGGATAAGGGACATGTGATCAACGAAGTGAAAGCGGTAGATGAAAACACCGTTCAGTTTACCCTGAAAGAGCCCCAAGGGCCATTTTTGGCAAACATAGCGATGCCTCCTTTTGCGATAGCCTCTCCGAAGGCGATTAAAAAGGATCCAGAGGGCCTTGGGAAACATCCTGTAGGGACCGGCCCCTTTACCTTTGAAAAATGGAAGAAAAACGATACGATCACACTGAAAAAGAATAAAGACTATTGGAAAAAAGGATTCCCTAAACTTGATAAAGTGATCTTTAAGTCGATGCCAGATAATAGCGCACGGTTTACCGCTTTGCAATCAGGTGAGATTGATGTCATGGATGGATTAAATCCGGATGATGCCAAGACAGTGAAGCAAAACAGCAAGTTGAAATTGAGCGAACAACAAGGCATGAATGTAGCGTACCTCGCGTTCAATATGGATAAAGATACACCGGTGAAGGATAAGAAAGTGCGTCAAGCATTGAACTATGCGGTTGATAAACAGTCGATCATTAAAAGTGTGTATGCCGGACTTGCCACTCCTGCGATTAATCCGATGCCGGATTCCATCTGGGGATTCAATAAAAATGTGAAGGATTATTCCTTTGATTTAGAAAAAGCGAAGAAGCTACTGAAAGAAGCAGGTTATGAAAAAGGATTTAAATTAGAACTGTACGCACCTAGCGACCCAAGGCCTTATATGCCGGATGGCCGGAAAGTAGCTGAAGTGATCCAATCCGATTGGAAAAAAATCGGTGTTGATGTAAAGATCGTCTCTTACGATTGGCAAACCTATCTAGATCGAACAGGTAAGGGACAACACGAAGCCGCTCTATTTGGTTGGAGTGGAGATAATGGGGATCCCGATAACTTCTTATATGTGTTGCTAGATAAAGATAATACGCGTACACCCGATGCTGGGAACATCTCCTTCTATAAGAGTGACTCGTTGCATAAGGACTTGATCAAAGCGCAACGTAGTACGGATAAAAATGAGCGCACGAAACTCTACGAAGATGCACAAGAAATTATCAAAGACGATGCCCCATGGGTACCACTCGTTCATGCAACACCGGGGATTGCCTATCAGTCTTATGTGAAAAATGGAAACTTCACTCATCCATTAAATAACGATAAATTAGTAAAAATGGACATCCAGAAGTAAAGAACAGGGGCGGCGTTGCGGAATGGCGCAATGCCGTTCTTTTTTTCTAACTAGGACGAGCACTAGTTATTGGATATCGATGGTTGAGGAAAGGTTGGTGCAACGGCGGTGCTATCCTATACATTTCGTAGGTTACTCATGTTGATCCCAGTATTGATTGGGATGTCAATCATTACGTTCTCGATTGTTCATGCTATTCCTGGTGATCCAGCGAAGGCGATATTAGGGGAGAAAGCAACTCCAGAAGCGGTCGCACAATTGAAAGAGAGTATGGGGTTAGGAAAACCTTTGTTCATTCAATACGTAGATTATGTGAAGGGGATTCTATCCGGAGATTTGGGTACCTCGTTTATCACAAAAACGTCTGTAGCAGAGGAAATTGGTCCTTATCTTGCGGCAACCATGGAACTTTCCTTTGCAGCGATGGTAATTGCGGTTTTCTTTGGGATGAATCTCGGGATTTTAGCTGCCTGGAGACATAATACCGGGGTAGACTATACCGCTATGGTAATTGCCATTATTGGTGTATCCGTTCCTGTTTTTTGGCTAGGGTTAATGGAACAGTGGGTTTTTGCACAAGATCTCAGCTGGTTACCCTCTAATGGCCGAATTGATGCTCGAATGGGCTTTGAACCGATTACCAACTTTTATTTTATTGATGCCCTGATTCAAGGTGATTTTGTAGCCTTTGGCGATGCTTTTCGCCATATCATTCTGCCTGCGGTGGCATTAGGTACGATCCCAATGGCGTATATTGCTCGAATGACCCGTTCCAGCATGTTAGAAGTCATGCGCTCTGATTATATACGGACGGTTCGGGCAAAGGGTGTAAGTGAATTTCTTATCATTTATAAGCACACGTTGCGAAACGCCTTTATTCCGATTTTGACGGTTTTCGGACTACAGATGGGTCTGTTACTTGGAGGAGCCATTTTAACAGAAACGATTTTTAGTTGGCCAGGTATCGGGCGGTATGTCTATGAAGCGATTAATAATCGTGATTATCCCGTTATTCAATCGGGTATTTTAATCATTGCTTTTATCTTTGTTATGATTAACCTCATTGTGGATTTGTTGTATGCCTGGATTGATCCACGCATTCAATATGGGAAGGAGTGAGCCAAGTATGTCAGCGAATACTACGATGCCTACACCAACTCCAAGCCCTGTACCTAAGAAGAATGAGCCGAAAATCGAAGGGACTAGCCGACTTCATGAGGGATGGCGTAGTTTCCTGAAGAGTAAATCGGCTGTAATCGGTGCGGGAATTGTTCTTGTCATTCTATTGATTGCCATTATTGGACCGATGCTATTAACCTTTGGCTATAACGAGGTTGATGCAAACTCACGGCTGGCTGCTCCTTCAGCTGAACATTGGTTTGGTACGGATGATTTAGGTAGAGACGTGTTTGCGAGAGTGATCAATGGGGCACGTATATCCCTCTGGGTAGGTTTCTTTGCCGTCTCTGGTTCAATTGTTGTCGGGTCCCTTTTGGGACTATTGGCAGGATATTATGGACGCTGGCTCGATGTACTGATCTCTCGTATATTTGATATCCTACTAGCATTTCCAGGTATTTTGTTAGCCATTGCGATTGTAGCCATGTTGGGTCCAAGTCTTAAAAATGCGATGTACGCCATTGCCATCATTAATGTACCGACCTTTGGTCGTTTAATGCGATCGAGGGTATTAGCTGTAAAGCAGGAGGATTTTGTGCTAGCGGCCAAGGCGATTGGGATGAAGGACCGTCGCATACTCTTTACGCACATTCTCCCTAATTCCTGGACGCCGATCATGGTACAAGGAACGCTTAATTTTGCCATTGCTGTTATTGAAGCAGCAGGGCTCGGCTTTCTGGGCTTGGGTGCACAACCACCCGAACCGGAGTGGGGAAAGATGCTCTCGGATTGCCGACAGTATATTCAATCAGCCCCTTGGACAATGATTTTTCCTGGATTAGCGATTATGTTTACGGTTCTTGGATTTAACTTGTTGGGAGATGGACTCCGTGATATTTTGGATCCCCGAATGAAACAGTAATTGATAAAACCCAGCGCTTGATAAGCGCTGGGTTTTATTCTTCCTCACCAAGGGATCCTCTCTTTAAGGACTGAGTGACTTGGGTTAAGATGAAGAGAAGTTGATCGGATAGGAGGCGATGCCCTTGCAACCCATACAGATGGTTGATTGGGGTTTTGATATCCATATGGTAGAGGGTTATGATCTGGGGTTACCAGGACGAACAGGAATCTATATGATTGAAGGTGAAGAGCTAACGCTTGTGGAAACAGGTCCAAGCCCCTCTGTTCCATACATTCTTGAAGGGTTAAAAAAGCGAGGCCATGCTCTGGAAGAGGTAAAAAATGTGATTGTGACTCACATTCATCTGGATCATGCAGGGGGTGCGGGACTTCTCCTACAACATTGTCCCAATGCCCGTGTGATTGTCCATCCACGAGGGGCTCGTCATCTAGCCGATCCGAGTCGTTTAATCGAAGGGGCTAAGATGGTATATGGTGAGCAATTTCAATCTCTCTTTGATCCGATTGTACCCATTGACAACGATCGATTAATCATTCGAGAGGATAAAGAGACCCTTGATATTGGCAAAGGGCATCATCTGACCTTTCTCGATAGTCCAGGGCATGCGGCCCATCACTTTAGTATATTTGATCCAGTATCCAAGGGGATATTTACAGGGGATACTGCAGGGATCTTTTATCATCAAACGTTGGAATACGGATTTTCATTTTGTTTGCCTTCCACTTCACCCAATCAATTCGATCCCGATGCCATGCGTCATTCCATTGCTCGATTTGAAGCGATGGAGCCTGAACGCCTCTTCTTTGGTCATTTTGGCATGATGGAGGATCCACGGGTTGCATTTAATCAAGTGCGAAGGGGGCTGAATCATTTTATCGATACAGCAATGGAAGCTCTTCAACAAAATGAGGGTGCGAAAGGGATCGAAAAAAGGTTAAAAGATCATTATCACTCTTATCTATTGGAGAAGGGAATGCCAGAAGGCCATGATGTTTTTACTATCATGGACCTTGACCTATCGGTATCGGCGATGGGAATAGAACACTATTGGCATAAAACTAGAAGTAGTTAATAGAAGGGAAGTAGTTGCGATGGAAGTAATCGTCTATTCAAAACCTCATTGCATCGAGTGTAATCTCGTCAAAAGGTTTTTAAACGATCATAAAGTAAACTACGAGGTACGAGATTGTGGAAGTGAGCCGCACTATTTAGAAGAAGTAAAGAAGATGGGTTTTCTTGGTGTACCTGTCACAGTGATCAATGGAATCCCGATTCACGGTTTGCGAACGGATCAATTGTTACAAGCACTGGAGCGTTGATTGCCAATTATATCGATGGGATTTACAAACATGCCGCTTCCTTTAAGGAGGGGCATGTTTGTTGTGGTTGAATATCGAAGGCTTCAAATAGCGGATGAAAACGTCCCTCAAGTATAAATGTAGTAATAACTGGATGCCTATGGTTTTTTTCAAGAGAAGTCTTCTCTTTTCAGAGAAACCCACTATAATGGAAAGAGTGTTGCTAACCGAATAACAGACTATCAAATCCATTCAATCGCCAAATCTGTAAAGAGCGGGGGACCCGATAAATAGGGGTGAATTCTGCAGGATGATGCAGATAGGGAAGAACTCTTCCAAACCCGAACCCGTCAGCTAACCCCGTAGGCGTTGATAGAGGAGTGGTGTATTCGTTTATGGAAAGCCATAGATATCCACTTCTGTGGTTTTTTTATTTGCCAAGAAATAGAGATTAGAAGGTATTATATCCATCGAGGTGAACACATATGAAGCGAATTAGTTTAGCGTGGCAGATTATCATCGGTCTAATTGCAGGGATTATTGTGGGTGCCGTGTTCTATAAAAGTGAAGCGGTCGTATCATACCTGCAACCCATAGGAGATATCTTCATTCATCTGATTAAGATGATCGTGATCCCCATTGTGATCTCTAGTTTAATCGTGGGGGTAGCAGGGGTTGGAGACAATAAGAAGCTTGGAAGACTGGGTCTGAAGACGATCATCTATTTTGAGATCATCACCACAGTGGCGCTTGTGGTCGGACTCCTATTGGCAAATGTCTTTCAACCTGGAACCGGTGTCGATATGGATTCCCTTAGTAAAGGGGATCTCAGTAGTTATATGGATACAGCTAATGCGGAAAAGAAAGAGGATCATGGTTTTATTTCGATCTTAGTCAGCATAGTACCGCAAAACGTATTTCAGTCGATCGTTGAAGGGAAAATGTTGCCGATTATCTTCTTCTCTGTCCTCTTCGGCTTAGGAGTGGCGGCCATTGGAGAAAGAGGAAAACCAGTGGTTAGTTTCTTCCAAGGCGTAGCAGATACGATGTTTTATGTTACCAACCAAGTGATGAAAGTAGCCCCCCTAGGGGTATTTGCCTTGATTGGGGTTACAGTTTCAAAGTTTGGGTTAAAATCGCTCATCCCTCTTAGTAAGCTGACGATAGTGGTCTACGGTGCGATGATTCTATTTGTGTTTGTTGTGCTGGGCTTGGTTGCGCGTTTGGCGAAGGTGAAATTGATGGACATTCTTCGTATTCTTAAAAGTGAATTGTTGTTGGCGTATTCAACTGCCAGTTCGGAAACAGTACTCCCTCGAATGATGGAGAAAATGGAGCGATTTGGCTGTCCGAAGGGGATTACATCCTTTGTGATTCCGACAGGTTATACCTTTAATCTGGATGGTTCTACCTTGTATCAATCGATTGCAGTGGTCTTTATTGCTCAGATGTATGGCATTGATCTTTCGATTGGCAAACAATTGACGATTCTACTGATTCTAATGGTAACGTCGAAGGGAATGGCCGCCGTTCCAGGTGCTTCTGTAGTGGTTCTACTAGCTACGCTATCTTCCGTGGGGCTACCACTTGAGGGAATGGCTTTTGTCCTTGGAATTGATCGTATATTGGATATGGCACGTACAGCGGTTAATGTAGTCGGAAATTCCCTTGCTGCGATTGTGATGTCCAAATGGGAAGGCGAGTATGACGAGAATCAAGGAAAGAACTATATCAACGAATTGAGAGCGAGTTCAGAGGCAGCCTAATGGCTTTGCCTTTCGATCTCACTCGGAAGGTGAAGAATGAGAGAACATGCTGACTAAAATTAAAGCGTCGATTATTGGACGTCCATTAAAAACCGAGCAGTTACAAGAAGAGAAACTACCGGTTTGGAAGGCACTTCCGATATTATCATCCGATGCACTCTCTTCAGTTGCTTATGGTACGGAACAGATTTTAGGGGTTCTCGTAGTAGCAGGAGCATTTGCGCTTTGGTATTCACTTCCCATATCCTTAGCCATTGTAGGTCTACTCACGTTATTGATCATTTCCTACCGCCTTATTATTGATGAGTATCCTGGTGGTGGGGGTGCCTATATTGTTTCGATGGACAACTTGGGGTGGTTTGCGGGGTCTGTTGCAGGAGCTTCTTTGCTAGTCGACTATATTTTAACGGTTGCTGTCAGTGTGACAGCAGGTACTGCCGCGATTACTTCAGCATTTCCGGTATTGCATGATCATCGCGTGGCGATTTCTTGTGGTTTTGTTTTCATCATCATGATATTAAATCTTCGTGGATTGCGAGAGTCGGGAACGATTTTTTCTGTCCCTACCTATCTTTTTATTATTAGTATTGTGATGTTGGTGATTGTGGGTACCTTTAAAGTAGTATTCGCTGGTAAAGGAGGCTCGCCGCCTACCATTACGAGTCATTTTCCTGAAGGCTTAACTTGGTTCATTCTACTAAGAGCCTTCTCATCAGGTTGCTCTGCATTGACTGGAATCGAGGCAATTTCCAATGCGACGCCTACCTTTCGGGCGCCAGAACGAATCAATGCAGGTCGAACCCTTGTTATTTTAGGGGCATTGTTAGCGATGTTATTTGGTGGAATTAGCGTACTCGCTTATCTCTACCATATGACTCCGTTGCCAGAAGAAACCCTCATCTCGCAAATTGCAGAAGAGACCTTTGGTCGGACGATTCCCTATTTTTTTATTCAAGCCACGACGGCCTTGATTTTAATCCTTGCCGCCAATACAAGCTATTCGGGGTTTCCTTTATTGGCCTCGATCATGGCCAAGGATAAAATGATGCCACGAATGTTTACTGCACGGGGGGATCGATTAAATTATTCCAATGGAATCATGGTTCTCTCATTTGCCGCCATGCTTTTGATAAGTCTCTTTCAGGGACATACCGAGCGGCTGATCCCTCTTTATGCCATTGGCGTTTTTACTTCCTTTACCCTGGCTCAATCCGGAATGGTTCAGCGGTTGCTTAAACATAAGCCGCATGGATGGAAGGGGAAGCTAGCGATCAGTTTGACGGGTGCAATCGTGACCTTTATCGTGCTCCTCATTTTTGCCATCACCAAGTTTACTGAGGGTGCTTGGATTATCATTGTGATTCTACCGATCTTTGTTTTTGTTTTTTCGAAGATCTATCGACACTATGAAGCAGTTGCGGATGAATTACGTATTGACATCTCGACTGTAAAGCCTCAGATTAAGAAGCAGATGATTGTCCTACCTGTGGGAGGAATCAACCAGGTCGTATCCAATACAATCGCCTATGCTCGTTCATTAAATGTGGATATTGTCGCTCTTTATATTGCGTTTGATGAAAATGATGCCAAACGGATGCGGGATCGCTGGAAAGTATGGTGTCCTGATATTCGTTTAATCATCATGCATTCCCGTTATCGCAGTATCATTCGACCGCTTCTTAAGTTTATTGGGAAGTTGCCGAATTACGTAGGTGACCGACAAGTGACCGTGTTAATTCCCCAATTCATCCCACGACGGTGGTGGCATCGTCTTCTACACAATAAAACTGCGTTAGTGATTCGATGGATCCTTTTGACACGGAAAGACATTGTTGTTTCCACGGTGCCCTTTCACTTGAAAAAATGACTTGGCTTTAGCACGGAAGGAGGCGATCAGAGGATGCATCCTCCATCAATTGCAGGGATTATTCTCATACTCTTGGTAGCATTGCTGTTATTTGGCCCCAATAAGTTACCAGAGTTTGGCCGATCAATCGGTAAGTCCATTCGCGAATTTAAGAATGCCACATCCGGAATGATGGATGGGGATAAGGATACGGAGAAGCAAAAGAAGCAAGAATCAAGATAATAAGGTGACCGACCCCGAAGGAGTGGGTCGGTTTTTTGTTGAGATTATATTCGCTAATCGATCCCCTTCTTGGTAGTATAGATACGGGGCAAGGACATGCATGATATAGAGTCTTCATCATGATTTGCTAGGGCTTTGATTAAAGGAGGCACAACCTTTGCAAGCGTTTATTCATGCAGTGTTAAACTGGTTGGCAGATCTGGGATATATTGGTGTGGCACTTGGTTTAATGATTGAAGTGATTCCTAGTGAAATCGTGTTAGCCTATGGAGGATATCTAGTCAGTCAAGAAAAAATAGGCTTTGTGGGCACTGTGATTGCTGGGACAATCGGAGGGACTTTAGCTCAGCTTTTCTTGTACTGGATTGGCTATTATGGAGGACGACCGTTTCTGACAAAGTACGGGAAATACTTATTCATTACAGAGAAACATGTCAATCTTTCTGAGGATTGGTTTAATAAATACGGTACAGGTGTTATATTCGGAGCGCGATTTATTCCGGTTGTCCGTCATGCGATCTCGATACCAGCGGGCATTGCAGGGATGTCGCTGCGTAAGTTTCTCTTATATACCACTTTGGCGATCATTCCATGGTCGGTTTTCTTTATCTACTTGGGAATCCAACTAGGGCATAATTATGATCATATTAAAGAGAAGGCAGCTCCTTATGTTCAACCGATAGCGATTGTCGCATGTATTGCGTTGGTGCTGTATTTTGCATGGCAACGCATGAAAAGAAAGAAAAAATAAGTGGTTAGGTGAACCTGCCCCAAAAGAAAAGTTGATGACGAATTCTTCAGTCATCAACTTTTCTAGTTTAAGTAAGAACGTGTTTAGCCTACTAGCTTTTTCTCAAGACGACGGCTCGCTAAGGATAGAGAGTAATTCACTACAAAATAGAGGCAAGCGACAATGAGGAGAATCGGGATCGTGGCATTAAAATGTTTATTGTAGATGATTTGAGCATTGTGAGTCATTTCAGGTAAGCTAATCACCACAGCAAGGGAAGTATCTTTAATTAAGCTGATAAATTGACTCACCATAGGCGGGATGGTTCGTTTGAGGCCAAGGGGGAGCACGAGAAACCGCAAGGTCTGGATATAGGTAAAACCTTGTGCCCGCGAGGCTTCAATTAACCCGCGATCAACGGAATTGAGTCCACTTCGGACAATTTCTGCGACGAGAGCCGATGTAAATAAGGTCATACTTACGATCACCGACATGGTAACGGGTAATTTGATTCCCCATTCTCTTAATCCAAAGTAACCAAAGAAAATCACGAGTAATAGTGGAAGGTTTCGAATGAGCTCAATATAGAGTGCAGCAAGGTGAGATAACACAGGTAGCTTGGTATACCGACAAATCCCTAGCACAATTCCTAACACAAAACTTAGTAGAATGGCGAAGAATGCAATCTTTAAAGTGACGAGGAACCCCTGCAATAGAAAGGTTAAGTTGGTAGGATCAAAAGCATTGGCAAAATCCAAGGTGGATAGCCCCCTTTCAGTTAAGATTGACGGGCAAGGCGACGTTCAAGTTGGTTCACACCAAAGCTGAGAGGAAGGGTGATCACTAAATAAAGGGCAGCGACGAAGAGATAGGTCAGGTTAATCTGAAACGTCTGTGAACTAACGGTATCCGCAGCATAAAGTAAATCGCCTCCAGCGATGATCGCCAACACGGAGGAATTTTTGACGAGGTTGACACATTGGTTACCGAGAGGTGGGATGACAATTTTGAAGGCTTGGGGGAGAATGACATAGCGCATGGATTGAATGTAAGTCATACCTGAGGAGCGAGAGGCTTCCATTTGCCCCCGTGGAACCGATTGGATCCCCGCGCGAAGTGCTTCGGCAATAAAGGCGCCAGTATAGATTGATAAACCAATGGCTCCTGCGGTAAATTCAGAGATGTTCCAACCGAGGCTGGGAAGACCCATAGCAAAAAAGAAAACTTGGATGACTAAGGGAGTATTGCGAAAAAACTCGACATAAGCGGTTCCGATCCACTCCAATAGTTGTACTTGGGAAAGCCGCAAGCAGGCAATGATTGTCCCGACGCAGAGACTGAGAACCAGAGCAAGCAGACTAGCAGACAGTGTCGTTAGAAAACCATCAATAAATTCTTGTTTATATGCAGCTAGGAGAGAAAAATCCCCCATAAATCATCCACCTCTTTCATCATGATGACCATGAATGGGTTGGAAAAAGGGAGATGATGGCTAGCGCCCCATCTCCCTTTTGTAAACAATCCCTATTTTTTAAGAACTTTTTGGACAGCTTCTTCGGGAATATCGTTGGGAGGGGATTTTTTAAACCACTTTTTGTAAATCTCTTCATAGGTTCCATCGTTTTGAATGTCTTTGAGGTATTTATTTACGTATGATGTTAGTTCTTTATTCCCTTTTGCCATACCAAGACCGTAAGGCTCTTGCGTAAAGTAACCCCCTACGATTTCAAAATCTTTAGGAGCTTGTTGCTCCATCCCCATCAAAATACTGTCGTCCGTCGTAATTACATCGCCTTTGCCGCTTTTTAATGCGGTAAAGGCATCGGCATAGTTTTCATACTCCTTCAATTTGATGCTAGGTTCTAATTTTTTAAGCACAAGCCCACTGGTTGCTCCTTTGGAAGTCATAACAATCTTCCCTTTTAAATCGTTGATTCCCTTGATGTGGGATCCTTTTTTGACGAGAAGAGATTGCCCTGCCATGAAATAGACATGGGAGAAGTTAAGTTGTTGCTTACGCTCTTCAGTGATGGTCATCGTCGATGCGACGATGTCTACATCGCCATTTTCGAGTAATGGGATGCGTGTTTTTGAAGTGACTTCCTTTAACTCAAGTTTCTTCTCACTGCCTAGCATTCGTTTTGCTAATTCTTTCATCAGGTCAATCTCGAACCCTTTCACCATTCCATCAGCAGGATCTTTAAAGCCGAATAGGTTTACATCATACCGTACACCTGCAATCAATTTATCGCGTTTTTTAATAGCATCGAGTGAGCTATTTTTAGCAGCATCGTTATCATTACATGCACTTAGGGTAAAAGCGAGGATCGCAACGATCAGTAAAGATAGCCATTTCTTTTTCATCAAAATTCCCCCTTGTTATCTTAAATTAGTGTTTAAGGACACGGCTGAGAAAACGCCGGGTTCTTTCTTCTTGGGGATTCTGGAAGAATTCAGCAGGGGCATTTTCCTCCATAATCATTCCTTCATCCATGAAGATTACGCGATCAGCTACCTCACGGGCAAAGCCCATTTCGTGGGTCACCACAACCATGGTCATGCCTTCTCGTGCGAGGTCGCGCATGACATCAAGCACTTCCCCAATCATTTCAGGATCGAGAGCGGAGGTAGGCTCATCAAAAAGCATAATCTTCGGTTTCATAGCGAGACCTCGTGCAATGGCAACACGTTGTTGTTGTCCTCCAGAAAGTTGTGCTGGATAAGCATCTGCTTTTTCTGGGATGCCCACTTTGGATAAATATTGCTTTGCTTGTTTCGTTGCTTCATCCACTGGGGTTTTGCGAACTTTTCTTGGAGCCAAGGAGATATTTTCCAAAGCGGTTTTATGCGGGTAAAGATTAAAATGTTGGAATACCATTCCAATATCTTGGCGTAGGCGGTTAATATCTGCCCGTGGGTCAGTTAGATCAGTTTGATTGACAATTAATTTTCCTCCAGTAACCGTTTCCAATCGGTTGATACAGCGGAGTAACGTGCTCTTACCGGAGCCACTCGGACCAATGATGACAACGACTTCCCCTGAATGAATCTTCAAGTCAATGTTTTTTAACACATGAAAGTCGCCGAAATATTTGTTTACTTGCTCAAATTGAATCAAGGTGATCTCCCCCCGGCATATATATCGGATAAAAACATGGATTATGCAAATTCAAGCAAGTCTATCAAATCGACCAACTCTGTCAATTATAATTGTCTTTACTATACCTTCAGGACCATATTGTGTCAAACTTCCCTCATTTTCGAGGGTATCGGATCGAAAGAAGAAGGGCATTGAAATGGTAACTTATACATATAGCTAGACAGGCAGGATTTTTTTCATAAATGCCGAAGACTTGTTCATTGCATTTTTGGAAAGGTGGTGAGATTAGAGAGTAGGTACAACAAGTTAGATAGGCATACCAGGATAGGGCGATGACAAAAGTATCTGAATTTTTTTAAAAAATTTATCTGGCTTATTCTTCTCAAGGGGGAGTCATGATGGGGCAACCAATGGAACGTCTGCCTGGGCATAAAAATAACGGACTATTTCGTAAAAAAAGCATCGCTGACTTGATTGCCGGTACTAAAAAGGGAAAAACGCTTCGTAAAGATTTGACCAGTTTCGATCTGACAATGCTGGGTCTTGGTGCGATTATTGGTACAGGGATCTTTGTTTTGACGGGTAAAGGGGCCATAATGGCTGGACCTGGGTTAATTATTTCTTTTATTTTGGCGGGTCTAGCATGTGCCTTCTCTGCCTTTGCCTACGCAGAGTTCGCCTCTACTGTACCTGTTTCGGGATCTGCTTATACTTACAGTTATGCGACACTTGGTGAGTTTTTCGCATGGATTATCGGATGGGATCTTATATTGGAATACATGTTAAGTGTGAGTGCGGTATCGGCGGGGTGGTCGGGATATTTTAAAACCCTCTTAGCTGGGTTTGGAATCACTATTCCGACGGAATTAACAGCAGCACCTGGTGGGTTAGAGAACACGACAACATATTTTAATTTGCCTGCATTTGTGATCGTTTTATTGCTAACAGGCTTGATTTCGATTGGGGTTAGAGAGTCAAAACGAGTCAACAATATCATGGTGATCATCAAAGTATTGATTGTTCTACTGATTATTGGTGTAGGTATGTTCTATGTGAAACCAGCCAACTTAACGCCATTTCTACCGGAAGGGTTTTCGGGTGTTTCTCAAGCGGCAGCTCTTGTGTTCTTCGCTTTTATCGGATTTGATGCGGTGTCTTCTGCAGCTGAAGAAACTCGTGACCCTGGGAAAGACCTTCCACGGGGGATCTTATATTCCCTTGGCATTTGTGGTGTATTGTACGTAGCGATCAACCTGGTTTTGATGGGGATCGTTCCTTACAAAGATTTTGGGGGTCATATTGATAGTCCAGTCGCCTATGCAATGAGTGTTGCGCAACAAGATTGGTTGGTTGGTGTGGTCAGCATTGGGGCAATTCTCGGAATGACGACAGTCATGCTCGTTATGCTCTATGGACAGACGAGAATTGTTTACTCCATGTCCCGGGATGGGTTACTTCCTGGATTCTTTTCTAAAATTCACAGTAACCTTCGTACACCCTTTGCCTCTACTTGGGTGGTTGGTATTGCCTCTGCCTTACTGGGAGGATTGATTCCGCTGGATGAACTAGCGAACCTTGTAAACCTAGGTACCTTAGCGGCATTTGTGATCATTTCGATTGCCGTAATTGTTCTTCGAAAAACGCAACCGGATTTAGAACGGAAATTCCGTTGTCCAGGTGTTCCCTATCTTCCAGCACTGGCTATCATCTTCTGTGGTTATTTGATGAGTCAGTTAAAATGGGAGACTTGGGAACGATTTTTCATCTGGCTAATCATTGGTTTAGTCATGTACTTTGTGTATTCTCGCCGCAAATCAAAACTGAATCAGGAATAGTCCAGATCATTGAAGACCAATTCGCGCAAGCGAATTGGTCTTTATTTGTTAAATAAAGCAATCCTTGAACGAATAGGATAGTGGTAATCTGTGCTGTGATTGGAGTGTGTTCTCCCATGAACCTTCAAATCGATCTTACCGAAGAAGAGTGGGAAACAGCCCTGCGGTGTTTTCGACAACGATATGAGGACCTTCATCGAAAGGTTCTGGTTGGGCAAGGAAAAGGATGGTATATTCAGCAGTATCAAAAAGAAGCGCATTTACTTGAGAAATTGATCATTCATTTAACGAAAAAAGGTCCCTTGTCCTAAGGGATCTTTTTTTTATCCATGATTTCTGCGATGCTTTTGTCCAGCACGCAATTTTCTCCATGCCTTACGTTCCCAAGATTTTAAATAGGGATAAGGGTCAAAGGAATAGGTGGTAAGACCATTAAATTTGTACATTCCATAATGAAGATGAGGTGGGAATTTTCCAGATGTGCCTGGTGGACCATAGCCTGAAGAACCTACGTAACCAATGACATCTCCTGGCTTAACAACGGAACCTTGTTTAATCCCTTTTTTAAAGGAACTCAGATGGGCGTAATAATGATAGTTATTCTGTCCATCACGTATTCCAAGTCGCCACCCTCCAAAACGATTCCACCCTTTTAGCTCAACATAACCATAACTCGTGGAGAGGACAGGTGTACCATAATCAGCAAAAATATCGGTACCCTCATGGATACGAAGCCCCCCGAATCCACGCCGATCACCCCACGTATTATGATAACTGTAATCAGAACGTAAAGGCATAATGAAGGATCGTTCATTTAATTTCATAGTATGAAATACGGTATAAATTTTCGCCAAATGGGTGATGACATCAACGGCAACCGGGTGTTGATAATAATCCCATAAACCAATGCGGATATCGTCTTTAGAAACGCCGCGTTCTTGTAAGAAGTGGGTCATGGAGTATAACACATCAAACGCGTTATTTGGATCCGCTTTTTTATCACCATCACCATCCATGCCCATCCCACCAAAAAAACGAATGGAAGCAGGGGAAGTATCCTCTTGATCAGGGTTAAGGATCCCACACCATTTATTAGGAGGGATCGTGATGGCAATCAATCCCGGATCTTGCTTTTTTGTATGACGACGGGACCGCTTAATATTCCGTTCATATTGATCAATCGCCGCGAGATAAGCCCATGGAATCCCCGTCAACGTTTCCATCTTTTCGAGCAGACGCTGACGTTCCATGATATCTTCTTGTTGGTTAAGGTTCTTAGGATCTCCGTACATGGCGGAGGGCACTATACAGTTAAATACAATACATGAGAGGAGACACGTGATGACTTTTATCCTCATCCATCCACCACCGCTTTCTTATCTAGTCAACGTTAGTTTGTGAAGATCAAGGAAGCTTCTTACATGAGAAAAATGGTAATAAGAGGAGGTGGGTTCATTCGACAAACTTTTCGCACAATATCCACATGCTCCTGTGGATAAGTGGGATTTAATATCCTAGGTAACGGAAAATTGGATTCACTCTTTTTTGAAAAAATTGAAGTGCTGAACTTCCGGTGAGAAGAAGGCTGATCCCATTTGGTTTGTGGTATGATAACGGTAGATCGATATAACAATGAGCGGATGGAGTCAAAAAAGGAGGAAGTCAGTTGCCTTACGAACATAAAAGAAAACCGGAATGGCTGAAAACAAAAATAAATGTTAACCATAATTATCGTGAACTCAAGAAGATGATGCGTGGAAAGACACTACATACGGTATGCGAAGAGGCGAAATGTCCGAATATCCATGAGTGTTGGGCGGTTCACCGCACGGCGACCTTTATGATTTTAGGTGATATCTGTACACGGGCATGCCGCTTCTGTGCGGTTAAGACGGGTTTACCCACAGAACTAGACTGGCAAGAGCCAGAACGAGTAGCGGAAGCTGTCGAACAAATGAAGTTAAAGCATACCGTAGTGACTTCAGTAGCACGAGATGACTTAGCCGATGGTGGAGCGGCAATTTTTGCAGCGACAATACGAGCCATTCGCGAGCGAAACCCCTTTACGAGTGTTGAAGTACTCATTCCTGATTTCCAAGGCAATTGGGAAGCGCTAAAAACGGTGATGGATGAACGACCGGATATCCTCAATCATAATTTGGAAACCGTGAGAAGTCGGTCGGATCGTGTACGTTCTAAAGCAAAATATGAACGAACACTGGAGCTATTGCGTAGAGCAAAGGAAATGCAACCCGATATTCCGACAAAATCAAGTATCATGATCGGAGTAGGAGAGACGTGGGAAGAAATCCTAGAAACAATGGAAGATTTGCGGGGGGTCAATTGCAATATTATGACCATCGGTCAATACTTGCAGCCCACCAAAAAACACTTAAATATTGACAAGTACTATACGCCAAAAGAGTTCGTCAAATTACGAAAAGAAGGATTTGCGCGTGGGTTTGATCATGTAGAGTCGGGCCCCTTAGTAAGAAGTTCTTACCATGCCCATGAGCAAGTAAAGTCTGCCCAACAATCGACTGCTGCGGGTCAATGATAAAAAAACAGCCTTTGTTCCATCGTGGACAAGGCTGTTTTTAACCAATTACCGTTTTTGTAAATGTTGACAATTGGAAACTATGGGGATGAGAA
The DNA here is from genome assembly GCF_900116235.1 of Marininema halotolerans. Taxonomy (GTDB): domain Bacteria; phylum Bacillota; class Bacilli; order Thermoactinomycetales; family DSM-45169; genus Marininema; species Marininema halotolerans. Next base: position 187,888 of record NZ_FPAA01000005.1, read on the forward strand.
GGTTTTTTTATGAAGGGTACCGAATACGGGATTACCCCCCTTTCACCCATGTAAAGTTAATAAAATGCAGAGGTTGTGCCCATGAGCCAAGTGGAAATTCAGGGAAACATTTTTGATTTAGTCATGAACCATAAAAATGGATGGAATCCTGATGCATTTAGTAAGCGTTATAGTGACGTTCTTGGGAAATACGATTTTATTGTAGGAGATTGGGGCTATGGACAGCTTCGATTAAAGGGATTCTTTTCAGAAAAGCACCCCCGAGCGACTCGTGAGACTCGGATCACCCATGTGGAAGAATATCTTCATGAGTATTGTAACTTTGGATGTGCTTATTTTGTGTTACAGCGTGTCAGCAAAGGGAGTCAAGGTATTCGAGAGAAAAAGGGCAAACCAAAAGAACGAAGAGTATCCCGTTCGGGTAGTAGCCGCCCATAAAAAAAGAGTCTTGAAGGGAGTGTCCCTTTAAGACTCTTTTTTGGATGAAGTTATGAATCAGAAGAGCGCTCGTCATGTTGATTCGGGTCGTCATGGGTTGGGTGGCTTCCTGGAATCTGGCGAGGGATGCCTTCATGGAAACGGCGCATTTCATAGGTGAAACGAGGGGCGGCGTGTTGTGTGGATAACCATGGCGATTGTTTCCCTAATGTTGCTTCATTTCTACTCGATCCATAAGAACCTTCAGGGAATTCCTCCGGAAGGACATCATTGCGTTGGGATTCTACGGTTCCAACATCCGTAAACTTCTTTTTCCTCATATTCCATCACCTCGCCCCTATTCTCCCTCGATGATGAACAGATTATGACGCGTAAATGACTTAGAAGAGTGTATAAAGAAAATCTTTTAATTCCTGGGCTTCTTCCTCATTCAGGTTGTAAACATGTTCAAGATATCCTGGTTCTTCTAAATCATCATGTCCAATAATTGCAAATCGATTGGATTGTAGGTTAGACACCAACAGTTTTCCATAAAATCGGCTGGTTACCGTGATTCCTAGATCGAAGCGGCTTGTTTGACCAACAAAACTAACAAATCGTGTTCGGGTATCTTCAGATTCATCATATAAAAAAAAGAGGTCCTCGTTGGACATTTGGAATTACCCCTTTGTTCAACGTTTCCCTCCATTATAACGCAATGAATTTAAATATGTGGTGTGATCATTCTTGTGAATTAAAAGATGCCAAGGAAACGGGTTCGTTTTTGACGGCGAGGAGGAGTCATGGCATTTTCAGAAGTGGCGGATGCCAAACGGTGGGTAAAGGTGGCATTGCGTAGTTCAGCGCGGAGTTGTTCTTGACGTTTACTCACTTCATCCATCATTTGCTGTACAGTCGTTGCAGGAACCATACTTTGTTGTGATTGAGAGCTGATCTTGGCTTCCATTTGCTCCATGACATCAAACATTGTGAAGACATGGTCTTCTAAATGATCCAAACGTGCAAATACCGTTTCCATCATTTCTCCGATTTCATCGAGGCTCCCAATAATTCGATGAACGGGTGTTTCGCTACCAAAAGGCATTTTGGGGACTTCCTCTTCTTTCTTTGAGGCGTCCGATTCCGAAACGACGCGCTCCACCTCCCATTTACCTTCCTTCATAAGATCCTGGCGGATTTGTCGCATGGTTTTATTGGGTTCTTGTAACCGCTGTTGAATATCTGATAACCGACGGAACCCTTCTTCGGTTAACTTATAATGTCCCCGTTCATTAGCCTCGGGAGCGATGTACTCTTCAAAGGAGTCGATCCATTTGCGAATGGTCCTAGCATGGACATGGAGGCGTTGGGCGGCCTCCCGGGTGGATATGCGCGCCTCTTCGGTCATAACAAGACGACCTCCCCAGAATTTGGTGTTAAACATGTATTTTCGGGGAGGCCTAACGGAATCCTTCCTTACCGACAAAGGATGTCATTGTGTGACAAACAAGGCCTTTGATTGACAAAGAAAGCGAATGATCTTGGATGGAAATAAAAAAATGCCTGGATGAAAGACCAGGCACTTTTTTATCCAGGAACCTTGTTGAGGTTTTGTTTTTGCCGCTTGTTTTTACTTCGAAATAGCCATTGTACCCTAGGTTGTAACAAGGGCTGTCCGATTCTTTGCACAAAGCGGGAAGAGAGTAAAAAGGTCAGAGCAATTGCACAAATACTTACAATGATGTAGTATATCGGGCTTGCGAATTTATCATCCAGATGGGCACCGTTGTATGCTTTGATAAAAAAACCATGAAGGAGATAAACATATAAGGAACGGCTACCCAATTCGCTAAAAAATGTTTTTCGACGCGGTGTAATAGCTAGAACGAAGATGGAAGCTAGTAAAGTTAGGCCGAAAAAACCGAGTCGGATAGCTCCAGCATACCATTCAGAATGATTTAGGCTTTCATAAGGGTAAACAAAGTATAGCCATTTGCGAAAGTTTAAATCAATTGAGGTATGGAAAACGAGATACCAATACATTACAAACAAAAGCCCTAATCCGATCCATGAGAAAACGCGTTTCCAACGTGAAAATAGCACTTCTAAGTGGTGATTCTGTAGATAGTACCCAGTAAGAAAGAAGGGGAAGAAGGCAATTGTACGAGATAGGCTCAATAATTTATCGGCATCATTAATGTATCCCACAAGAATGGCCAATGCATAGGAAGTTATTAATGGATACTTTAAGTTAACGAAGTAGGGTAACATTAACCGCCATAGAAAAAGACTAAACATGAACCACATAATCCAATAGGGTTTTAGAATGGATAGATCAAGGGCATCCGTATTAAAAATAACATGGTCATATACAGAGTACAGAGTTTCAAAAATGAGATACGGAATAAGAATGGTAGCAATTAATTTTTTTGATTGCCCTTCTCGATGAATGTTTTTGGCGAAGAATCCTGAAGCTAAGATCATCAAAGGCATGTGAAAGGTGTAAATAGTTAGATAGGCAGAATTTACAAGTGGGCTATCGTCTTTGAGTGTCGAATACGCATGGCCTAGGACAACCAACAGGATCAATATGAACTTCAGATTGTCAAAATAATAATTTCGTGGCTTGGATGTTGTTTGGGTCCGTTCTGTATTACTACTCATGTTGGATAAATCCCCCCTCACTAACATAGACCTCTTCAGTGAAGCCTAATGAAAATAATGGATTAAATTATAACCAAATATAAGATCGCTAAAACCTTACTTTGTCAAGAACAATTGGCTACATGGTAACATACCCCTCTTAAGGTCGTCCATAAACATTCGGAGGGAGTCTGTTAGTCATTGTGAAGGAATTCTATCTTGCTATATGAAATTAACCGTTTAAGGGCAAGGGTTCAGCAAAGGTCTTTTTTTAAGATAAGAATGGCTAGAGTAAATGAAAAGGGTAAAATTACTAGTACTTAAACAGTAACGAATGTTTATGTCGTATCGATGAATGAACAAACAATAAAACAACCGCTCGGGGAAAGTTTCCTCGAGCGGTTGTTTCAGTAATTTAGTAGGGAAATTGAGTGGAGTAATTGCTAAACTGTTGGAAGGTGGTCGTCACCTTTTGCATTTCAACGGGTTCTGTTTTATACCATCCTTTGGAGTGCATCATATGGTAGAGGTCTCGCTGGCAATTATGCAGGTTCGTCAGGATATTCATCTGGGTTTGATATAAACGATCATTGCTCGCCTCGTTTACCCCAATATTATATCCATCTGTCAGGTACTTTACAGTGGTGAGTACGTCATTAATTCGATCACGATCATTCATTTCTGGTCCCTTCACCTGAGGGAGGCCAGTGGATGCTTGTGGAGTGCCTTGGTTTTGTGGTTGCATAATGAACCTCCTTATTGGGGTAGTGAGTTATTGTTTAGCATGCCTTGTGGGGGCATGGCTGCACTGCCTACCCCGTTGGGATCAAGGTGAGCTAAGAGTTGTTGATAATGTTGTTGGTGCATTTGACCCACTTGGTCAATAAGTTGTTTTAATTGTGGATCAGTGCATTCTTGCGAGTAGTGAAAGCATTTTTTAAAAGCAAGTAACTCCCAGGACATCTCGTCCTTTAGATAATTTAAATCTTTGCTGGTTAGTTGCACGAAAAACCCTCCCTTTTCCCTTTGATTCAGTTATCAGTGTTTGGAGTTTCTCCGATTCTATTCATGGACAGATCGAAAGAATTGGGCGCATACTAAGGGAAGAGAATGAATGACCCTTTGTTTGTGAGAGAGTGACTATTTGGTAAGGAGCGATAGCGACAATGTTTTATGAAGTGGATACCCAACGAATTAACCAACAGCTGGATTATTTAATGCGTTGTACACAGGTGTTACAAAAGACCTCTGCATCGCTTAGAGAGCAAAATGAAGTTGCTTTTTTTGCAGTTTCCCGGGCATTACATATTGCAATCGAGTGCGTCATTGATGCGGGGGATGCGCTAATTGATGGATTTATTATGCGAGATCCTGGTGGATACTCGGATATTATTGATATCTTGGAAGATGAGAAGGTGATCCCAAAAGAGGGAGCCATTCGTTTAAAACGATGGATTCAGATTCGTGATCGATTAGTACGTCGGTATGTCGAAGTGAGTGAAGAGGAACTGGATCAAGAATTAAAGGAAGTTGCCGTGTTTCAAGAGTGTGTAACATGGATCCGTTCGTATCTCAAACAAGAGCTAGGTGAGGCGTATACATACGGGTCGATTCAGGAGAATTGACGAGCCCAATGCTTTGCTATAATAAAAGAGTTGAGTTTGGAATGGGGACAGGAGGAAAGATCGATGTCTTGGTATGAAGAGAGTTTTGGAGAAGATTACTTACTCGTGTATCGTCATCGGGATAATAAGCATGCAGATCAAGAGGTACAAGAGGTGGCTCAATGGCTTGATTTGAGTAAGGGAGAGACCGTATTGGATCTTTGTTGTGGAACAGGTCGGCATTCACGGTCCCTTGCGAGAATGGGCTGTCAAGTGACGGGGATCGATTTATCAGAAGTATTACTAAGCCATGCCAAATCATCGCCGGAGGAACTTGGCATTCACTATGTTCGGGGAGATATGCGAGAGCTTCCCTTTGCGGATCAATCCTTCGACACGGTGGTTAACTTATTTACCTCCTTTGGATATTTTATGGAGGATAAAGAGAATGCAAAAGTGATGACAGAAATTAAACGCGTTCTTAAACCAAAAGGGCGTTTCCTTATCGATTTTCTTAATCGAAATACCGTTATTAACAATCTTGTTCCTAGAAGTGAACGAATGGATGAAGGTATTCATATCTTGGAGGAACGTTGGATTGAAGGGGATTTTGTTCGTAAAAAGATCACCCTGACCAAAAAAAATGGCGAAGAAAAGATTTATCAAGAACGTGTAAAGATGTATACCCGTGAACAGATGGAAGAAATGATGGGAAAAGCAGGGCTTCAAATTGAAACGGTGTCTGGAGATTTTAAAGGAAGTTCCTATAACGAAATCGATAGTCAGCGGATGATCTTTACAGGAAGGGTGCCAGCATGAAACAGGCTCGTTATAAAGGTTATCTGATTGATTTAGATGGAACATTGTTTCGGGGAGAGGAAGTCATTCAAGAGGGTCTCGCATTTGTACAAGAGCTTAAAAACAGAGGGCTTTCCTTCCTATACTTAACAAATAATTCAACACGTCGTCCGGAACAGGTGGCGGAAAAACTTCAGAAATTTGGTTATCCGGCACACCCTGAACAAGTGGTGACCTCTGCCATGGCAACGGCTCAGGTCATCCGAAGAACCTTTGATTCGCCTCCATCGGTCTATGCGATAGGGGAGGAGGGGCTGATTCATGCGTTGACGCAGGTTGGGTGTAAGATGACATCGGATCACCCCGATGCGGTAGTGGTGGGTTTGGACCGTGGGTTTTCCTATGACAAGATGAAAAAGGCGGCATTGGCAATCCGCCAAGGTGCGCGTTTTTTTGGGACGAATGAAGACCGTGTTCTTCCTACAGAAGAAGGGTTATTGCCAGGGAGTGGTTCCCTTGCAATGGCAGTAGCGATTACGACAGGTGTGGACCCGATATGGATAGGGAAGCCGCAGCGACCGATTGTCGAAGTCGCGCTAAAAAAATTGGATTGCTCTAAGTCGGAGGCATTGATCGTCGGTGATAATGTGAAGACGGATATTTTAGCGGGTGTCAATGGTGGCATCGATACGTTATTTGTTACCACAGGTGTGACGACCCTCGAGGAGTATAACCAGGGGGAAATTTCAGCGACGTATGTTCACGATAGTCTAGCGTTATGGCAATTTATTTAAGGAGGAGGATTTCTTATGAACCGCTGGGATGATATTTACGAGGTTTCCTTACCCTTACCCTTTGCATTAAAGGCAATCAAGTCCTATGTCATACGAGGAAGCAATGGATTTACAGTGGTAGATACAGGATTAAGTTATGAAGCAGCCCATGAAGCATGGGAACATGCTCGGAAGGCGATAGGATTTGATTGGACCGACGTAGAAAAGATTGTATTGACCCATTATCATCCCGATCATTATGGCATGGCTGGCTTTTTGCAAGAGCGAAGCCAAGCGCCTGTGTTTATGTCAGAGACGGATTACCAACAGGCACAACTCTTTTTTGGTCGGGGCAGTGAACAGCCTGATCAGATGGCCAGTTTTTATGGAGAGAATGGTCTGCCTGATGAGTGGACCACACAAATACCATCCCATTTACGCGGGTTTAGTCAGTGGGTTGAGCCTCATCCCAATCCTACATTTATTCGAGCGGGAGAGACGATTCAACTGGGAGATGCTCGTTATGACATTCTCCATACTCCAGGACATGCTGATGGTCATTTGAGTTTTTATGATGGAAGCCGGGGACTCCTGATCGGGGGGGATTTCTTATTACCTAAAATTACTCCTAATATCAGTTTGTGGCCAGGATGCGACCCAAACCCCTTGGATTCGTTCTTGAACACCTTAGAGCAAATGAAGCCCTTGGAGGTAAAACGGATCTTTCCTTCCCATGGGCCAGTATTTGACCATTATCAACAGCGTATTGAACAATTAATTCAGCATCATATGGATCGACTTGCTGAGATGAAAAATTGGGTGATGAAAGAACCCCTTACAGCGGCAGAAGTTTGTTTCCGTACGTTTGGTAAGAACTTATCCGTTCATAATCTTCGTTTTGCGTTATCGGAAACATTAGCCCACTTGGAGTATCTTCGCTTAAATGGACAGGTCCAACGGGAAAAGCATGGTGCACACTGGGTTTACTACCGTTAATAACAAACACCCTTCCTCCTCTAGGAAAGGGTGTTTTCATATCTGAGCAGGATCTTTACTCGTCGATGCCTAATCCAATAGCATGACAACGAAAGGAGTGAAGTAGGGATGAAAAGGTTGGTTGAATCACAGGAACGCCCCGTTGCAACATTTTCCATCGTAGCCTTTGATGAAAAGGAAAAAGAATGGGGAATCGCTGTACAGTCAAAGTTTCTAGCGGCCGGAGCCTTAGTCCCTTGGGCGGTAGCGAACACAGGTGCAATTGCTACCCAAAGTTTTGCGAACACTTCTTTCGGGCCACGGGGCCTTCGTATGTTGGCGGAAGGAAAAGAACCCGAGGCGGTATTATGGGACCTTTTAGCGGATGATCCTGATCGTCAACTGCGTCAAGTGGGCATTGTTGATGCACAAGGTCGTAGCGCGACTTTTACAGGATCCTCTTGTTTAACTTGGGCAGGTGGCATTGCGGAACCTGGTTTTTCTTGTCAAGGAAATATATTGACGGGTGAGGATGTCATTGAAAGTATGGCAGCATGCTATCGTTCCTCTGATGACATGCCACTGGCTGAAAAATTAATGGGTGTACTGGAAGCAGGACAAAAAGCGGGTGGAGATAAACGTGGCATGCAATCGGCATCGTTGTTGGTTGTGAAACAAGAGGGAGGGTATGGTGGTTGGAATGACCGCATGATTGATTTGCGTGTCGATGAGCATCATCGCCCGATTACAGAGCTTAAACGTATCCTAAAATTGCATCGTCTTTATTTTCAGCGTTCAGAACCTGAAGACTTTCTCCCGCTTAACGGGGGAAATTTAGAGGAAGTAAAAGATTTACTCCGTAAGGCTGGATACACTCCAGGAGCTGGAGTGGAATATGATCGTAAAACGAAAGAGGCACTTAAAACCTTTTATTTACGGGAGAATTTCGATGATCGATGGAAAAATGATCCGGTGGTCGATCGGCGTGTACTGGAATATATGCGGCAGTTTCAAGGAGAACATCGTGATCATGTATAATGGTGAGTAAAGAAATATAGAGGGGCAAACCCTTGGGTGTATCAAAGGGTTTGCCCCTCCATTTGTTTGATTTACGATTCACATCGAATCGTGGCAACTTTTAAAATGGTTTTTGGCTAAAATAAAGAATGTTTTCATTTGGATAGGGTGATGGATTCGGCAACGGAGGTTCAGTTTCATGTTGTTGCTTCCGATTATGGGACAATCGGGCTGCACCAGCTGCAGCAATGGCCCCAACAATGTCATCGAGGAAGGTGTGGATTTCACTTCCTTGATGATTGTTTAGGCGAGATAGGATTAATGGTTTCACACGATCGATATATCCAAAGTTGGTTAAACCAATACTGCCATACACATTTAAAATGGCAGTGGCCAAGGTTTCGTCGACACCATATAACCCTTCATCTCGTCGGATAATATCCATCAATGGTTCTTGTATTAAATTTTTCTCTGCGAGAATATCCAATTGAATCCCGGTCATCACGGCATTTTGAACTTCACGCTTTGTTAAAACATGCTGGACGTGTTCTAGGCATTCCGTTAGGGTGATATCAGGAAAGAAAGAGTGTTGGAGTACATAAACCAACTCGGCGATGGAATCTAAGGTTACGCCGCGTTCATTTAACCAGGTGAGTGTTGTCTGATGAATCATTTCTTCCGTCACAGGTGTAAAATCATTATCCAAAATGGCTTCCTCCTGAGTGGCAACATGTGATGGGTTTATTGTTGCCGACTTGTGAGGGAATATGACTGGATAAAATAGATGTGAGGGTCATTTACAATGAAAAAAGTTAAGGGGAATTTATTAAAGGAGGATCAATATGTCACGTAAGGAAAGGGGGGTTGCTCTTGTCCTTGGAAGTTCAAGAGGACTTGGGAAAATGACTGCCAAATTTCTTGCAGAAAATGGTTGGGCAATCGGAATCCATTATAAAGAAAATGAAAAAGCTGCGAAGTCCTTGCAAGCTAGCATCAACGAAGCAGGTGGGCAGGCCGCCGTTTTTGGTGGGGATCTCAATTGTCCAAAGGAGACGGCTCATGTTGTTGCAAACGCGGTGAAAAACTTCGGTAGGCTAGATGTTCTTGTTCATGCGGTGGGTCCATTTATTCGAGAGCGAAAGCATTTTATTGATTTAGAGCAAGAAGAGATTGAGTCTATGGTGAATGGCAATTTTAAAAGTGCTTTATATGCTGTACATACGGCTTTACCTGCTATGCGGACCAGTGGGCATGGAAGAGTAATCTTCTTTGGATTCGGGCGTGTGAATGAAGCTCCTGCTTGGCCAGACCGTTCAGCATATGCGGCAGCGAAAACAGGGCTTGTTTCTCTCACTAAAACCCTAGCGGTAGAAGAAGCCCCCTATGGAATTACGGTGAATATGGTGTGCCCTGGTGATATCATCGGGGATAACAAAGAGAAGCGCATTCACGAAGTATTGGGAACAAAAGATGAGGAAACCCCAAGAGGACGACCTGGGGTTGGTGAGGATGTCGCACGGGTGGTTCAGTTTTTATGTGAACCTCAATCTGATTTTGTGACGGGGAATGTAATTCATGTGACTGGTGGGCTAGACGTTATTCATCCCGTATCAAAGGTGAAGGAATAACCGATGGTTGATGTGTCAAGGTAACAAAGCCGAGCCGCAATTAGGCATCGGCTTTGTTTGTGATTTGCATAGGAAATGAATGTTGTGCTTATACATAGATTACGATGACGAATGAGGGTGGAGGATCGATATGGCCGATTTGAAAGCAACCTTAAAGGATTGGACCGGGGAACCTCGGTTGCCTGAGATCCTGGAACATCATTATGGAGTACGAATGAAAGAAGTTTCGCCAATCGGTGGGGTGCTTCATCTAAGGACCGATCATGGCGAATATGCCTTAAAGCGAGTAAGGGAGAGAGAAGAGCCTCGTTGGACACTTTTACGTAAATTAGCCCATCATCTTTCCGAATCAGGGGAACGCCGCATTCAAGCACCGATTAAGACGCGTAAGGGAGCAATAACCATTGCTGGTTTGCGCAATCGTTATGTGCTGTTGCCTTGGATTGATGCACAGATTAGGGAGTGGCATCGTGACTCCCATTGGCCAAGAGTAGCACTTTCTCTCGCTCGACTTCATACGGACAGTCGAGGTTTTACTCCGCCTCAAAATACGATGGCTCTCAATCATGTTGGAAAGTGGCAACGTTTGTGGGGGGAGATGGAGAAGAACTTAAATATGTTGAAAATGGCTGCCGATTTGAGTGAAAAAATGTCTCCAGTGGATCAGGTATGGGTACGACACTGTTCCTTTGCTGAAGGAATGATGGAAAACGCTCACAAGTACTTAGAAAAGGTGGGTGGCGATGAAGCAGTTATTGCCTCTCGCAAAGGGGGAGAAATTGCTCATTGCAACATCCATCGGCGAAATGTGCTATGGGATAGCCGGGACAATGTACACTTTATCGATTGGAATTGTGTTACCTTGGATGTTCGTAGCCGTGATTTAGCGCGACTGTGTCTATATGCTTATGGACATACCGGTGATCTTAATGCCCCAATCGCGGTATTAAAAGGCTATCAAGAAATCGCTCCATTAGAAAATGATGAGTATGGTCTCATTTATGCACAATTACTTTTCCCCCATCGTTTACTTCAAAGTTTACACAAAATCTATCGTGAACAACGGATTCCCACGAATCAAGCAAAGGGTCACCTTTCTGCCACGGTGGATCTGGAAGAACGCAAATATGGGTTACTACGTGATTTTCCAGAACGAGTGAAAGGCGCTTTTGGAGTGAAAATCCCACAAATTGATTGGTTGCAAGAAAAGAGTGCTAGATCCTGACAAGATGTGTTCACAAATAGGTTTACCGCATAGCATATTAAGGTATGAAGATATAGGTTAGATAATAGGCTGGTAAAACATGAACTGGTTTGTTGTCGAGGTTTACAGGGGATGATCCTACAAAATCCCCTGACCATATACAAGCCTCCTTATTTGAAGGAGGCTTTTTTCCTTGTCGTTTTCGCTATAATGAATGGAGAGAAAAAGAGAGGTGAAGTCGGCATGGTTGGGAAAGTTCAGAATCAATATCAACAGTGGGATACACTACGCCGCATTGCTGAGACGTTAAATCAGTCAGAGGATGTGCGCCCCCTGTTACAGATGGTATTAAAGGAATTGCTTCAAGTGACAGGACTCAGTACGGGGTGGATTTTTCTCGTTGAAGACGAGCCCGAATATACAACCGTTGCTATGCACCACTTACCCCCTGCGCTTACCACGGATCAAGCACGTCCCATGTGTCAAGGAAGGTGCTGGTGCCTTGATCGGGTATGGGATGGGAGGCTACATAAAGCGGTAAATATTATGGGATGTCAACGCCTGGATGACGCTGTGAAATACCAATGGGGGGATACATGGGGAATTACCCATCATGCAACGGTGCCATTGATGGCAGGGGGAGAAGTGATTGGCTTGTTAAATGTAGCTTCACCAGGGAAGGAGAACTTTACAAATGAGGAACTTGCCTTGTTGCAAGGAGTGGCCTATCAAATTGGGACAGCTGTAAAGAAAACATGGCTGGTTGAAGCCCAACAACGGCGGGCGGAACGATTTTCTCAGCTGGATGAAGTGAGTCGAGCAATTTGGAGTTTTCGTAGTGAAGATGACTTACTTGAACAAGTCGTTCACCTTGTGGCAACATCCTTTAATTGGCCACTGATTGCTTTGTGGACAGGGCAAGGAAAGCAACTAAAGCTTCATACCTTTTCCCTTGACAGGAAGGTGACTCAACCAGAAAACCAATCACCAACGGAATCCCTTGGTGCGGTGGGGAAATCATTTCTTCAGCAAGAGGCTATTCTTTCAACAGATGAGCTACAAGGTATTTCCTCTCTATGGCCGGATTGTTCAGTGGTTGCCGCGGCTCCTTTATCTATGAGAGGGGAGTCATTTGGTGTGATTGTCATTGGGAGTGATCATCCCCGTAATTTGGATATCAGTGACTTGGATGTATTAAAAGCGCTCGGGGAGCATCTTTCCTTAGCGATAGAGAGTGGGCGCCTCGAAGAAGAAAGAGAACGATTGCTCATTTCAGAAGAACGAAATCGCCTTGCGCGAGATTTACACGATTCGGTGAATCAAAAACTTTTTTCCCTTTCACTCAATGCAAGAACTGCAAAGGGGGTGGCTCCTAAAGAAAATGAGATGCTCCATGAAGCTTTAGAAGATATGGAGATGCTCTCACGGGAAGCATTAAAGGAAATGCGTTCACTCATTTGGCAATTGCGTCCTGCAGGACTTGAGAATGGGGTCGTCTCAGCACTTCATCGGTATGGGACTCGATTAGGCTTAACATTGGAAATTGTTGTCGAAGGCGTAGTTAGCCTATCTCGCAATGTAGAAGAGACGCTATGGAGAATTGGTCAAGAAGCATTAAATAATGTAAGTCGTCATGCGGATACTGACCAGGTATATCTTTATCTTTCTGTTAGAGACGAGAAAATCTGTTTACAAATCAAAGACAATGGGCGAGGTTGTGTAAACCCGATTGGGGAACCGAAACGTGGACTTGGTATTATAGGCATGAAAGAGCGGGCGCAATTGATAAACGGATCATTCCGTTTTGATAGTGAAACAGGTCTTGGGACCATTGTGGAAGTGTCATTACCCTACACAGAGGGGAAGGAAGAAGATGATGAAATTAGTACTTGTGGATGATCATCCGATGGTGTTAAAGGGATTGCGGCTTTTTTTGCAGATGCAAGAGGATATGGAGATTGTAGGTGAGGCAAGTAATGGTCAAGAAGCAATTACATTGGTTCGGACAGTGCAACCGGATGTTGTCCTAATGGATCTGATGATGCCAGTGATGGATGGGATTGAAGCGACACGACAAATCCACGAAAGCTTACCCGAAGTAAAGATTATTGTTCTAACGAGTTTTGCGGATCAGGATCATGTGATTCCAGCGATTCGTGCAGGAGCAGTTGGTTATCAATTAAAAGAGATTGAAGCGGATGAATTAGCAGAAACCATTCGGGCAGCTTATCGAGGAATGACACAACTTCATCCGAAAGCGGCTGGCTTATTAGTCAATCAATTTGTGACAGGGGAGACGAATGGAAACGGGGTATCTGTGGAATCACTAACTCCTCGTGAACAGGATGTCCTGAAAGAGATCACTACCGGTAAAAGCAACAAAGAGATTGCAGCAGAGTTAGTGATTGCTGAAAAAACAGTCAAGACCCATGTAAGCAGTATTTTAGCAAAATTAGCTCTTTCCGATCGAACCCAAGCTGCTGTATATGCCATGAAGAAGGGCTGGTTTACTTGACGAAGAGAAATGTTATTACAAACCTAACTCGGTTCATAAGCATCAGTTTTATTTATCCTTAAGTGCAATGAAGTTCTGCTTTTCTACAAGTGAATAAGGTACTTTGTGTTTTTGATGAACCTTTTTAAATGGGTTGCTTTTTGCTGAAAAAGGCAGATCATCTTTGCTTTCCTTTAAATTTGGAGAAAATACTTTTGCTTATGCAAAAATAGAAAAAATGGAGCCAGTTCCAGATGCCTAGCAATATTTTTTGTATAGTAATAAAACTTATTTTAAAAATAAATAATTTAAAAATGTTGTTAATCTCCGTTTCTTAAATCAAAAAAAATATTTTATTAAAAATGGAAAGAAATGAAGTGTTCTCATAATTAGTAATTCTGGTGTAGAATAGGATCAGGTGAGTATACAGTCATAGGTGTGTTGATTAACGCGTGTGAGTGGTAAAAAGGGCTTTGCCATTGACTTAGAGGAGAGTTTAATGAGGGAGGGCGTTAGGGGCGGCATTGATGAATTTGCTACCCAAAAGGGATTAGCTCTACTCGCCATCTGCTCATTCAGTCGGCCGAGCTTTTCTATATCCTCGTCAATGGCAAGTCTCTTATGCTCCTACATGGCTTTATATTCCAACTTTTGGATAATCAATACTCCCTGATACCAAAGTATAATACAAAGTAAAGGAGCGTTATTATGGAGCCTTCTAAAATAAAAGATATGGGAGAAGCCATCCGAAGAGTCAGAAAATCTAAAGGGCTACGGCTAGAAGATTTGGCGGATGAAAATATTTCCCCAGCCACAATAAGTAATATTGAACGAGGGATTGCGCATGTCAACCTAGCTAAGATCCAATATTTACTAGAAAAATTAGATGTCAACATGGAAGAAATCCCAGACATCCTTTCCGAACAAGAGGAGGAGTCTAATGAAATCAAGTTTAACCTCTTGACCACCGATGTTTTAATTGATTTAGGGAACCCGAAAGATGCAATGACTCGATTAGACAACATGAAGTTAGAGGATAATCATCCGTGTGCAGCATATGTTCAACACCTGAAAGGAAAAGCTTTTCTTTCTATGAAAAAGTGGAATCGAGCGGAACGATGTTATGGGTTAGCAATTAGTTTGAGTCATCAGAATCAGAATAAAGACAATCTTGAGGCCACTTCATATTTGGATTTAAGTTTATGTTTTTATCAGCAAAACGAAATTGAAAAAGCATTGGATTTTGTTGAGAGTGGACTTGATGCATTCATAGACGGAAATGGAAGGGGTAGTATTAAATACACGCTAATACGAAATAAGGTTGTCTACCTCATTCGATTAGGTAGAAATATGGAGGCACTTAGGGCTATCCAAGATATATGGGAAGAAATGGACAAAATTGAGGACGTTGAAACTGTTTTGGCCTTTTATGTTGCAAGAGCAGATCTCCTCAGAAAAACTGGCATGATTGATGAAGCCATTCAGTATGCGGTAAAAGGATTAGAACTGGCTAAGACCAATAAGGATTTCCAAAATATCTTTCATATACTCATCGTGTTAGGAAGGTTGTACACTGCAAAAGGGAAATGGCAACAGGCTGAAAATTGTTTTAACACCGGATTAACCTCACAACATTTATTGACAAGTGAAACGTACCTTACGGATGCTTATGCAGGGTATGGTATATTACTTTCACATCAAAATAGAAAAGATGAAGCTAAAAAAATGTTTGAAAAAGCGATTATCAATGCAGAAAAACATGACAATGCTCCTAAACTTACCTATGCATTACGTGTGATGGGTGATTTTTGGAAGAGTAGTGGGACAAAGTTAGAAGCAATTCCCTATTATGAAAGAGCGCTAGAAGTTGCCCAAAAGTTTCACTATAAACAGGCGGAATATAAGCTTTACTATCGGCTTTCACAGTGCTATCAGGATAGTGATCAGAAGGAATTTGAAAAGTGCCTACTGAATATGTATAAAACACAAAAGGCGCTAAGGGGTGAGGAAAATGAAATTCTGGAAGATGAATAAAGCTATTGCAATTATTGCTATTCTTACTATTACAATTTCAGTCTTTACATTCATGCAATATCAGGGCCATTCAACAAGTGAAAGAATATTTACTCAAACAATCGATCCAAAAAGTTCATGAATTTTTGAAACCGTCGCCAAGACGGTTTATTTTTTTGTTTGATATTAACACTTGTACTGATTGTTATCCAAAGGGTGCACTTTACGTAATACACCATTCACCGGTTATTCCTATCGCTTAATGTGGGGACTGTGTATTCTGTGATCGGTAATATATGAAACAAGACAAGACCCGTCCTAGGACGAATTCTGTAATACAGATTCAGTCCTTTCGTAGGGGAAGAGAAAGTTTACGTCCTTTATGATAAAGGAGGATTCGCCTGAAGCAGAAAGTTACGATGAGAAACAGAAGAGACCATAAAAAGGGGACATTCATATGATCCAGCACCGAGCTCCCCATTACTATAGTAATTTTGCTGACTGGGCCAAGGCATTTGATTGTCCAGTCTACCTTCACGAGGCCGATCGGGAATGGGTGATGGGACCGACATCGTATGTCCATTTTTGGTCTGGTGAAAGCCTCTTCCTTGCTCCTGGAGTCACTGCGGTTCATTTGGGAGGACATTTTCCGGGAAGCCTATTCTTGCATTGGGCAAAGGGATCAGAGGGGAAGGGAACCATTTTGACAGGGGATACGATCTATATTACTCCGGGGTTAGATCGGGTAAGTTTTATGTATAGCTTCCCGAATTTCCTTCCTTTATCCGCAAGGGAAATCAGGCGAATTCGTTCCATAATGGAACAGTGGAACTTTGCTAATATTCATGGAGCATGGTCTGGAAAATCGATAGTTGGCAATGGGAATGAGGTTATCAAGCAATCAATTTCCAATTACTTGGACGCTTTAGAAGGTTAATAACGAAGAAAAAGAGCCTGGGTAACTTTTACCTAGGCTCTTTTTTTACAAAATATATGGAAGCTATTTGAACGGGGTTCGCCCTTTGTCGTAGGACTAAATTTGTAATGACAAATCGGACCTTTCGTCGAGGCAGTAAGAATATACACGTTGTATCATCGAAGGGGAAAGGGGCGAATGATGTAGCCTCTACCAATGAAATGAGGAGGATCAATCGGATGGAAATGATCGATATGAAAATTACTGAGTACCATCACCACATAGAGCGAGTCAATCAATGGGGTTGGATGATGGGCAAGCAGAATAAGAGGGTCCCACAACATTCGGAGAAGGGATACTTTCGTTTATTATGGCGGGTAGTTAAGAGGATTGTCCTTCATCGGAAGAATTAGAGAGTGGGTGTTTCAATGGTTCCGAAGGGGAAGGGTGGATATCCGTAACGAATAGATTCGAGTCAAAGGGAAGTTACTTACGATATCGCTCACGATACTCGTCTTCTAACATACTCATGATGATAGAGTCGTGATATGTATGATCGTAGAATAAGGCGTCTCGTTGCACTCCCTCTTTTTTAAAACCTAACTTTTCATATAAACGAATAGCACGATCATTGTAGGCGTAGACATTGAGCTCAATCCGATGGAGATTTAATATTCCAAAAGCATAATCAAGCATTAGCTTCATCGCTTCATTTCCATACCCTTTTCCTTGATGGCGTGGATCATCCAGGGAAATCCGAAGATAACAGTTCCGATTTAGGGGGTCAATATCGAGTAATTGAATATCGCCGATGACCGAGTGGTCTTCCTTTAAGGCAATGAGTAAAAGTAAACGAGAAGAATCGTGGGATTGGTCAGCAATATAGCGCTGGATTTGTTCTTTAGTGAAGGAGCGCTGTGAGCCAGTGAACCGTCTCGTTTCTTGATTAAACATCATCAAGAAATAACGTTCAGAGTCGTCTTCGCTAATGGGGCGTAAGTAAAGCCGTTCTCCTTGTAGGAAAATTGGTTTATTCATTAGTAATTCCTCCTATCTGATTCTAATATTATAGCGTATATTTTGTTTGATAGTAAATAACTGAACGTAAATTGCTTGATTATTGCTTGTTTCACTGGTTTGGTAGGGTATGTTAAGTATTTTTAAAAGGAATGTTATCGGTAGAAGGTGCTCTTTTTATTAAAAGTGATTGGGTTATTTTGTTGAAAGGTGGGGAATAGGTAGAGCAAGAGGAGGTGCAAGAAGATGGAACAAGAAACGGTATGGGGTAGCCCTTCAGAATCTCGTCAAACCGGAGAAAAATGTGAGGTGTGTGAGGATTGGTTGAGAGAGGAAGACGCCTTGGCTGTTTGTACCCCTTGCTCAACCTTTATGGAATCTCATCTCGTTTAAACAACCGACTGATGACTGGGTCGGTTTTTTTGTGTTGTTCTAAGTCGATAGTCCTAGGAAGTACCTGGGCTGACTGGGGGCGAAAGACCGAGGGAAAAACCCACCACAATGCGGATGTCTCAACGTGGATTTCTTCTTACAATATAGGAGACCAACAATAAGGAGGCATTCTACATGGAATGGATAGCAGGGGGAACCATCGCGGAATTAAAGGAAAAAGGAACAAAGGTAATCAAAGGGAAAGGGCACGGTATCGCACTATTTTTTCATGAAGGACAGATTCATGCGGTGGATAATCGCTGTCCCCATATGGGCTTTCCTCTCCATCAAGGAAATTTAAAAGATGGGATTTTGACGTGTGAATGGCATCATGCGCGCTTCGACCTTTCCGGAGGCGGATGTTTAGACCCATGGGCAGATGATATGAGCACCTATGCGACTGAGGTGCGCGATGGAGACATATGGGTGCATTCAAAACCAAAACAACAACGTTCTATCGATAGATACCGTCAACGTTTAAAGGAAGGCTTAGAGCAAAATATTAATCTAGTAATCGCGAAAGCCATTGTTGGGCTAATCGAAGCGGGAGAATCCCCTGCAGAAGTCGCACGGATTGGCGTAACCTACGGAACGACATATCGGATGGCAGGATGGCGGACAGGGTTGACCATTTTAACAGCTATGGTGAATATCTTGCCTCATTTAGACCGGAAGGGACAAATCTTAGCTCTCTATCAGGGCATGGTACATATTGCAAATGAATCGGCACGAGGAGGTACACGATTTTTACTAGAGCCACTATTTAACGATGAAGTGAATAAGGATCGTTTGGCACGATGGTATCGTCAAGCGATTGAAGTGCGAGATGTACAGGGAGCTGAGCGCATTTTATTAACGATGATTCGAAACGGTGCAACGGATAAGGAATTATCTGACATGATGATGGCGGCGGTAACGGACCATTTTTATATGGATACGGGTCATCTCCTTGATTTCCATAATAAAGCCTTCGAATTGCTAGAGCATGTGGGTGAGGGGGAACGCGAGCGCGTGCTCACATCACTCCTTCCGGTGTTTAGAGCTGCCCAGCGTAGTGAGGAGGTTCATAGCTGGCAAACCCCTATCAATCTAGTAGACCCCCTTATGGAAGCTTTTTCAAAAATTGAAGATCTACCTTTTGGAAGTAGAAAAGCGGCTATCGATGAAGATGGCTTGGTAAATACCATTCTCGCAGATAATCCGATAACAACGGTGAAGGAGTTGACTCGGGCGCTGCAAGAGGGGATGGATCCTGCTCGTTTAGCACAGCTCGTTTCACTAGCGGCGATGGAACGTATTGCTCATTTTCATGTTCAAAATGATTTCGGGGATTGGATAACGGTGCTACACACCTTTACCCATGCCCATGCCGTTCATAAAGGCCTCCTTCGTTCAAGTACGCCAGAATTGGTGCGGGGGATCTATCATAGTGCGATGAGTGTTTACTTGGATCGTTTTCTCAATATTCCTAAAGCGAAAGAACCGAAAGGTGATCCCGACCCATCTGATTGTGCATCGGATGTTGGTGAGTTGTTAGCGCTGTTAAATACGCAACAACAAGTACAAGAAGCTGCCGAGTGGGTAGCTAACTACTTGGATCGTTCTGGCGATACAAAGGCGTTATTTAATGCACTCGGTCACGCACTTCTTAGAGAGGATGCAGAGTTCCATTCCTTTCAAATGCTTGAAGCTTCCATTGATGAGTATCATCGATGGGCAAAAGAGGACTCAGTCATCGCTCGTCGAGCCACTCGTATCAGTTTACTTGCCGTGACTCGTTATCTAGCGGCACATGCTCCCACGGCGAGAGAAATTCCTCACATCGCAGATATCGCTTGGCGCCTTCATAAGGGAGATCATTTATTTGAAGAGAAGTAGATGAAGAAGCAGGATTTTCAATGAAAAAAGACGACCTAGATCGATACTGGGTCGTCTTTTCTCGATATGAATGAGTCGTCTTAAGGGGTTCAGGTGGCGGAGGGTGTCGATTAAAGGGGGGGATGGTCGGTTGGATCGATCGGGTCCATTTCCCCACGGATTTTCCGATAGAACTGGGCGTCAGTCGCGCTGATATAAGGGATTAACCAAAGGAATCCAATCCCAAGAGTTAGGATACATAGTATCCCCCAACCTAAAAAGCTTAGGTGCAACGCAAACAATTCCACTTTGTGACCATCCATCATCTTGCGACTTTGTGTGATGGCTTGGTTAGGCGTTAATTCTGGATGGTCGATGAGGATATAAGGTGCCATGGAATAGGCGTAGTATTTAATGATTCCTGGAATGAATAAGAGAAGGCTCCAACAGTTGATATAGATCCAGGTCAATCCATATAAAAAAGTAGCTTTCCAATACAATTGACCATCTGTAAAGTAGCGAAATAAGTGGGATAAAGAGGTGGTGTTTCCGCGAGCCAGATGGATAAAGATAAGGTAGATTCCCATGATTAAAGAACCTGAGACAATGAGGTCCCAGAGGATAGATAAATAATCGATCGAAGTGTAGTCAGCAGATCTTCTAGCCCATTGAAGGATAAGAAATTGGATGGATAAAGGGTGTTTGGAAAAGGAGTATGCAAATAAAGAAATTAACAGAGGGAGTATACTTATTGCGATAGCTAACCCCCAATTTCCCCTAAGTGCATCCCTTCCAAGCTTTCTCATTTCCTTGTAACTGATGATGTTCATAACGTGTCTCCTTGTTTGCTTCATTTCCCTTCTACTCTATTATTCGTAGGAAAGTGTGTTTTTGGTGTTGAGAATATTGTTTTTATGAAGGCTATTGTTGGATAAGAAAATGAAAAACCTCATATGGAGAGGTTTTTCATGGGATATGGGACTATTTGGTTACTTTAATTGACCGATTTGTTGCTCATTATTCCTAAGGGATGGTTTATTGTTTTACAATTAATAGGAGTCAACAGCTCGGGTTTCTTCCTCCATATCGCCGACCAATACCGTAAGGTGATGGGGAAGAACCTGAATGTCGACAGGAGTAGTTCCTTCCTTTTCTCCATCACAGTCAATGGATTGATCTGGAGATGTCGTTATGGAAAGTTTATCAGTATGAAAGTATTGAAGGTGTTCACTCTCTGGCCAGTCGTTTTTCCAGTTGGAAAGAAGCATCGACCAGATGCTTGCCAGGGAGTTTTCTTTAACGATAAGGACATCAAGGCGGTGATCATTAATACGGCTATGGGGAAAGAATCCTTGAACTCCCCCAATAAAGGATCCATTTCCTATGATAATCATCGTGGCATTACCTTCAAATTGAATCGTTTGACCAATGGTTGCTTTGAGGTGAAAAGGAGTAGGGTCAAGAATATTTTGTGCGGCACTAAAATAATAGGCAAGCCGCCCGAGTCGTTCCTTTTGTTCATTAGAAATGTTTTCGGAGACCTGGGTGATTAAACCGATTCCCCAAAAGTTGAGAAAATAACGGCCTTGGCTACTATGGCCAACATCAACTTGAAGGCTTTTTTTACGTAGAATTTGCTCGAGAGCCACTAAAGGATCCTGACTAATCCCGATAGCGCGACAAAAGTCATTGCATGTTCCGCCAGGTAAGATTGCAAAAGTGGGACGTTTATCTAAAGCGCAAACGGCGTTAACAAGCTCGTGAACCGTTCCATCGCCTCCGGCGGCAATGATGACATCGACATCCTGGGCAATCTCGGCAACCTTCTTTGCGCCATCTCCTGGCTGAGTGGTTTTATAGAGGGACACCTGCTCAAAGTGTTCCTGTAATTGAGCAAGTATGGTATCGAGTAGTTCAATAAGCTGTCCTTGTCCCGCTGAGGGATTGAGGATGAGAGCAACACGCTGCATAACTTCCACCCTTTCTATTTACGGTCATGATCGTTTTTTAGATTCCCTTTTGGAAGGCGTTGTACACCTTGGGGTGAGAAGTTTTCGCTTATCTATAAGATGTGGTATGGTATGAAGAGATTATTGATCACCTGAGAGGGGACTTTCCCGACAACCGTGTGAGAAAGAGGAATTGATTATGACGTTAGAAGGTTTATGGAAAGAGTTGCAAGATCTTAATGAGAACGAAGTTGAGACGATTCATAAATTAGTACAAGCTTTAAAACGGGCGCGGATCAGCCCTCTGGCTTATATTGAAGAAGTGATGAATTTCCAATCCATCGGTTATGACGAGGAACGAGCGGTTCACTGTCATCGGATGTTGGTTACTGATGAATTGAGAAATCGATATAAGATGCTCCATGGAGGAATTACGGCTACTTTTATTGATACCGCAATGGGTTCCACGGTATTTAAAGAAGTGGGTACCGAGCGTCGATCTGTCACACTGGATTTAAATGTGAGCTTTCTAAAACCAGCAATGGAAGGATGGCTTACTTCAGAGACTCAGGTTATTAAGAAAGGGCGCACCATTATCGTCATGGAGACGAAAGTGTGGGATGAGGAAGAAAAGCTGATCGCCCGAGCTTCTAGTACGTTCTTCAGCCAGAGCTGATTATCCTCGCACCGTCAAGAAGTGGAGAGGATCAACAATGAAAAAACCGTATAAAATTGCCGCTAAGGCAATTATTTTTAATCAAGATCGCGTATTGGTATTACGTAAGTCTCCAGCAGAACGAAGTGCGCGAGATCACCATGGATGGGATTTTCCAGGTGGGGGACTTGAGCCCTCTGAACCTTTGATGGATGCTCTTTATCGAGAAGTGAAAGAAGAGACAGGTTTATCGGTTCGAGTTATTGGGCCGGCATACATTTATGATGATCTTCAAGAGGAAAAGCATCTAATCATTATTAAATTTGCTTGTCAACAACCTCAGGGACAGGTTCGGTTAAGCTCTGAACATGAAAGTTATCAATGGACAGCGATGGGTGATCTTTCCACGTCTCCTTATCCGGAGTGGATGAAAGAAGAGATTCGTCGTGCTTACCGTATCTATATGGAGTGATAGGTTGTATCTAAATAAGCGAAGCCCCAGTGGGCTTCGCTTATTTAGTCGGAACGTGTGTCCAATCTGTACTTTCCGTTAATAATTGAACAAAGGATTCTAGGTGTTGCTGATCCATCTGATCAAATCGCTCGGGTTGGGGACTGTCAATATCTAAAACAGCAAGTACGTTCCCATTCACTTGGATAGGGATAACAATTTCAGAACGCGTCGCAGCATCGCAAGCGATATGGCCGGGAAAGGCATGAACATCCGGAACCCGTTGTGTTCTTTTCTCTTTGACAGCCGTTCCGCATACACCCTGCCCGATTCCAATTCGAATACAAGCAGGCAAACCCATAAAGGGTCCAAGAACCAACTCATTCTCCTTTAGAAGATAATAGCCCACCCAATTGACCTCTCCTAAAGTATGGTAAAGAAGAGAGGCGCTATTGGCCATATTGGCAAGCCAATCCCTCTCGTCGTGAAAAAGGCCCTTCGCCTGATTAAAAATACCTTCGTAACGGGAGTTCTTATCTCCCTCTACTTGTTGAATGGATAGCAAGAGGAGCACCTCACTTTGTTCGTTGATGATTCATTACAGTAGAGCCTGTTCTTTATATAGGATATATCCCATTCTACTCGCTTCTTGAATGAGTGGCAATTTGATAGGAAAAGCATAAGGGGTGACCTGCACTGACAAAGGCTTCATGTTAGAATAACAAATAGGGTTTGGGATTATCCAAACAATACATAGGTAGAGGAGATAACCAATGCGTGACCAAAGGATTTTACAAATGGCTCGGCAACTTGTCCATCATTCCATTTCGGTGCAAAAAGGGGAACATGTCCTGATTGATGTGTTTGGTGGGGGGCGGGATTTGGCCCGTGCCTTAATTGCGGAAATTTATCAAGTGGGTGCATATCCACATTTTAACTTAAATGATCAATCCCTCTTGCGTGCACAGTTGTTAAATATGACTGCAGAACATATGGATCGGATGGCTCATTTTGATTATGAGCGAATGAAAAAAATGGATTGTTATATTGGGATCCGTGGTAGCTTTAATATCAATGAACTGGCTGATGTGCCTGCGGATAAAATGAAGCTTTACTCGGAGAATTACGGAAATCTAGTTCATACCCATCGGGTAAATCATACGCGTTGGGTCATCATGCGTTGGCCTGATCCATCCATGGCACAACTTGCCAAGATGAGCACAGAGGCCTTTGAAGATTTCTACTTCAATGTCTGTACCGTGGATTATCAACGGATGGAAAAAGCGATGCAACCCTTAGTGGATCGAATGAATCGTACGGATGAGGTGCGAATCAAAGGCCCAGGTACGGATCTAACCTTTTCGATTAAAGGAATTCCTGCGATTAAATGTGCAGGGGAATGTAATATACCGGATGGAGAAGTGTACACCGCACCCGTGAGAGAATCAGTGAATGGGGTATTAACCTACAATACGTCAACGATCTATCAAGGGACCACCTTCGACAGTATCCGATTTGAGTTTGAAAACGGGAAGATTATCAAGGCGACCTCCAATAATTCACAACGTCTTAACGAAATCTTAGATACCGATGAAGGGGCTCGATACATTGGTGAGTTTGCCATCGGTGTGAATCCGGATATCCATCATCCCATGAATGATACGCTCTTTGATGAAAAAATTAACGGTAGTTTTCACTTTACCCCAGGGCGAGCCTATGAAGAAGCGAACAACGGGAATAAATCGGCCATCCATTGGGATATCGTAAACATTCAACGTCCTGATTATGGTGGGGGCGAGATGTACTTTGATGGGGAGTTAGTTCGTAAGGATGGAATGTTTGTAAGTGAAGACTTGCTCGCACTGAATCCTGAAAACTTAAAGGCGTAAAGAAAAGGCGATCAGTAACCTGATCGCCTTTTTTGAGGGAAAGATGTGACAGTGTTTTCATAGAGTAGAGAAAGGAGAGATGAAAGAGGGGATCCATGTGAAGAAAATGCATCGTCAATGGTATACCATTGTAGGAAAGGGAACGTTGATTAGCTTGATAATCGGATTTATTTTAGCGATGGGATTGACACCTTCTCAGGTAGCGATTGTACAAAAGGGTGAGGATATCCATTGGATTAACGTCGCTCCCAGTCTTTATTGGTTAAATGTCATTGGCATAACGGTGTGGGTGGCACTGCTAGGAGGGGGATTCACCCTCATGGGAAGCATTGGGTATTTTGGATGGTGGAAAAATCGGAGAGATCCATAATGTATCCTTTTGAAAAAATGTCGAAATTCAGAGGATATTAGATGCGCAATTCAGAATATATAGAAGATAATCATGGTTTAAGACATGGCTATTCTTCCTAGAGAGTTAAAGGGGGTTTGTGGGTTTCAATAAGGAATATCGTGGTATATATAGGATAGTTCCGTCTATGGAGGTGGAAGGATGAAGGCGACGGGAATTGTACGGAAAGTGGACGAGTTGGGTCGCATTGTTTTGCCAGTCGAGCTCCGGCGTACAATGGACATTGATGTTCGAGATCCTTTAGAGATTTATGTGGATGGCACGAATGTGATTTTGAAAAAATACAGTCCATCATGCATCTTTTGTGGCCAAGTGGAAAAAGTGATGCAATATCGACAAAAAAACGTCTGTGAGGATTGTCTTTACGAACTTGGATCCGCCATCGAGGGTAGTTAATTCGTTCCAAGATAGAAAGAAGAGAAGAGAGAAAGGGAGCCTATTGGGCTTCCTTTTTGTACGTAGGTGGACGGGCTTGCTATAATCGATATGAAAAGAATTTAATACAGAGGAGGCTATGTGAAAATGACAAAGGTACCTCAAGAGTCGATTGTGGATTCCCTTGTCCGCCTGGTAAATATCCCAAGTCCAACGGGATATGCGGAAGAAGCGATTCAATACTTAGAAGAACGGTTAACCCCCTATAAAGGACAGATTCAGATGGAAAGAACAGCAAAGGGAGGGTTATTAGCTACGCTTAAGGGAGAAAAAAATTCCCCAGCACGTCTTTTGACAGCTCATGTCGATACCTTGGGTGGTATGGTAAAGGAAATCAAAGGGAATGGTAGACTCCGACTGACAAACATCGGGGGCTTTGCTTGGACAACAGCCGAGGGAGTTTATTGTTCGGTAGAAACAAGGAAAGGCAAACGGATACGAGGGACCTTGTTGGCCACTCATACATCGGTTCACGTTTATGATGACGCAAGGGATCAAAAGCGAACAGAGGAAAATATGGAAGTCCGTTTGGATGCCCGTGTAAAAAATGCCGAGGATGTGCGGGGCTTAGGAATTGAAGTGGGTGATTTTGTATCGTTTGACCCACGTGTTGAAGTGACTGAATCCGGCTTTATTAAGGGACGTCACATGGATGATAAAGCAAGTGCGGCAATATTATTGGAGCTGTTGATTCAATTCGTTCGAGAAGGTAAGAAGCCGTTATTAGATACTCATTTTTACTTTAGTAACTATGAGGAAGTGGGATTTGGAGCTAATTCCAGTATTCCTGCAAACGTACGAGAATACCTAGCCGTAGATATGGGAGCGATTGGGGATGTGTTGACCACGGATGAATATTGTGTATCGATTTGCGCCAAAGATTCCAGTGGGCCCTATCACTTTGGGTTACGTAATAAGTTGATCGATCTCGCAGAACTGCACGATATTACCTATCATGTGGATATCTATCCTCACTACGGTTCCGATGCAAGTGCTGCTGTCCGAGCGGGCTATGACCTTATTCATGGGCTAGTGGGGCCGGGTGTGGATGCTTCTCATGCAAATGAGCGTACTCATATGGATGCCCTTCATCATACGTATCGCCTACTCTATCATTATATTCAGACGGAATCGCTCTAAGAGAAGCGATTCGGTTGGAGGCATGTAATGGACTTGAAAAAAGAGGTGCTAGATATTCTATCGAATGGTACAGCTGAAGAACTTGAAATAATGGGTCTGGCTGTACAAGCCATTAAACAGAAACAAGAACGACAAAGCGCGTACCCCTCTGGATTTTTAGGACTACGTGGGGAGTTTATTAGCGAGAGGGAGTACCAGTTCAAAGTACCAATTACCTCCTATATGTTAAATCGGGGTGGAATTGTTCATGGTGGGATTACAGCAACCATTGCCGATTCAACGATGGGTTCTCTTGTTAATAGGAGTTTACCTTCTGAAAAGTTTGCTGTCACCGTGGAGATGAAGACAAATTATTTGCAACCTGGACTTGGCCAAGAGTTGATATCAACCGCAAGGTTGATTCGTTTGGGAGAGACATTAGCAGTCGCTGATTGCCGGGTGGAAAACGAACGAGGCACATTAATCGCACTTACGACAGGAACGTTTGCCATTCAGAAATGGTCCAATCGGGGATCATAATGAGCATACCTTTAGCAAAAAGGGGGCCAATTTATGGCCCCCCTTTTTGCTACTTTACTTCGACTTTTCTAATCGATCCAATGGGTTGATTTCTATGCGATCCATCATTTAAATAAAAAAGAGCAGGTCCATCAGAGCCAATGGGCTTTCCCTGTTCAGCAAATTGAAGAATGGCTTGCTGGGCTGCCTTGAGTGAGAGGGGGATCTGGGTCCCATCTTGTTGATGAAGAACCACATGATCCGCATCCACTTGGGGTTCAGCATGGGCGAGAAACGGGGCAAATTCCATCCCTAAACCGTCAATATCAGGGAAATATTCTTTCATCTCAAATCGACGCTCATCAAAAATCCATAGTGTTGGATCCAGGGTAACTGTATGATTTACTTTCCCTGTAATTAGGATAATGGCTTCCATCGGCAAAACTCTCCTGACCTAACAAGATGTCCGTGTAATTTCCCATTATACTAAGAATCCGTAAGTCAGACAAATCGGGGCATGAAAACGTCTACGAATGCTGGCTCTCCTTTCTTTGCAAATACTAGGGGGGCGTGGTAAACTTGCAGTAGTGTACGTCGAAATGGTTCGGAATGATTGATTGTTGATTGGGGGGGTAACGTTGACGACACCTACTCAGACCGATCTGTCCCAGCGCGCCCAGCAATTGTTGCGGGATGATGCTAATAAAATAGAACAGTTGATCGCGGTACAACTTGAGAATCTAACAGCTCCAAAGTGTCCTCTTTATGAGGAGGTTTTGGACACACAAATGTTTGGGCTCTCCCGCGAAATTGATTTCGCCGTTCGTGCTGGATTGATTACCCGTACCCATGGGAAGGAAATTCTCAGTGAGTTGGAGCAAAAATTAGCCCAATTGTATTCACTCGTTCTTCCTTCACCTAACCAACAGGGTTGATCGATAAGTGGATCTTCGAGAATGACGATACGTAACCGATTCGAGACGAATCGGTTTTTTTGTATGCAGTTATGTCCATTCAGGTGGATAGATTCCGCGTATATCGGCTAGAAAACGTTCCATGACATGTGAGTGATACCGCTCCTTGAGACGAATCAGTGTAATCGGAATTTGTTGATGGAGTGCGGGTACTCGAATGACACGTAATCCCTGATCCGTTTGAGGGTCTAAACTCATGCGAGGAATGAAAGCAACACCCAGTCCATAATGAACCATCCGCTTGATTTCCTCGGCACTTGATAATTCCACACTCATCTTTAGGGGTGGGTGCTGTTCATGCAATAAGTTATCAATTACCTTTCTCTCAGGACTTTCAGGGGTGAAGGAGATGAGGGTGGACTCAGTGAGTTGATCTAAAGAAACATAGGCTGTATTCGCCAAGGGGTGATCGATGGAAGCAACAAGTGTGAGGGTATCCATATAGAGTAGAAATGGCTCCCACTTTTCCTTATGAATCATGGGCGGCAAAGGACCATAGTGAATGGCCCAATCGAGTTGACGTTCCATCATGCCTTGCCAGATGCGTTCTTCAGGTAAGGTATGCACGGTAATGTGAACATCGGGGTGGTCCTTCTGAAAATAGCGGATGAGACGGGGGAGAATCGCAGTAGCAACACTGGAGGAAGTTCCAAGGGTGATACGCCCTTTGGTATTCCCGACAGAATCATTCACCGCTTGTTGACTATCCTCAGCAAGTGCAAGGATTTGACGGGCAAAGGGGAGGAATGTGGCTCCAGCAGGTGTAAGAGCGACACGTTGGCGGTGTAAAAGTGGGGCATTTAGTTCACTCTCAAGGGTGCGAATCTGAGCACTTACCGCTGGTTGAGTCAATTGGAGGTGATCTGCGGCTTGACGAAAGTTTTTTGCTTGAGCGACTTCAAGAAAGGTACGAAGTTGAGCGAGGGTGAGATTCATAGGATCCTCCAGATGATTGATAAAAATATTTTATCATAGTGACAAAATAGTTAAATTAGATTTTGGTAATCGTCTCGAGTAGGATGGAGTTAACAGAGAATAAGGAGTGATCCAAAGTGAAAAAAGCACTTGGACTTGAAGGAATCGTGGCAACAGAAACGGAACTTTCCCACGTGGATGGTCAGCGTGGGGAATTAATTTATCACGGATATTCAGCAGATTGGTTGGCAACAAACCACTCCTTTGAAAAAGTGGTCTACTTGTTATGGAATGGGCATTTACCTACTCAAGAGGAAGCCAATCAGTTTCGGGCAGCATGGGTGAGTAATCGGTCTCTTTCGCCTTTTCTTCACCGACTGTTGGAGGAACTTCCTCGTGAGATGGAAATGATGGATGTTTTACGAACAGTCGTATCCGCCCAAGCTGGTGGGGATAAGTTTTGGCCCCCTAGGTGGGAGCAGGGTCTCTCACTCTTAGCGAAAATTCCAGCCATAATTGCCTACCGCTATCATTTTCTTAAGGGAAATCCCTATCCGAAAGAGCGCAGTGATCTCTCCCATGCTGCTTACTTTTTATACCTACTTCAGGGGATCGAACCAAATCCTGCACATGTGCGTGCCTTAGATGCTTACTTTGTTCTGACTGTGGAGCATGGACTCAATGCATCAACATTTGCAGCCCGTGTGGTTTCCTCCACACGTTCCGATATCTTTTCATGTGTAACCGCAGCGATAGGTGCAATGAAAGGACCCCTTCATGGAGGTGCACCATCTGAAGTGGCGGGCATGCTTGATGAGATCCATGAACCTTCCCAGGCAGGCCAGTGGATACGAAATCGAATCCTAGCAGGGGAAAAGTTGATGGGGTTTGGACATCGAATTTATAAAACCCAAGATCCACGGGCCCAGGCCTTACGACAGGTGGCAAAGGAACTAGCGGGTAAGGAAGAACGATTTCAGCTTGCATTGGAAGTGGAAAGGGTTGCATTGGATGTCCTCCAAGAGTTAAAGCCGGGACGAAATTTATATACCAATGTGGAATACTATGCTTCTGCCGTATTAGGTGCTGTGAAACTTCCAAGGGAACTCTATACACCTACCTTTACAGCCAGTCGTATCGCAGGTTGGTGTGCCCATATCTTTGAACAAGCCAAGATGGATCGTATTATCCGTCCTCAATCTGAATATATCGGTCCACAACTAAAAAATAAAAATCAAAGTCTTTGATGGGTTTTTATGTAGAACCTATAGGATAGTTTGTTCATTTGATAATAAAAGTAGTAATTGATGTGTGAAAAAGAACGAGAAGTGACTTCATAGAGAAAGTTGGAGTTGAAAGATGATGTTTTAACCTCTCGCAAATCAGGAAGAGATTAAGAAGGAGTAAAGATTCTGATTATTGCTAGGAGGGGTTTGATGTTAAGGAAGAAGCGAAAACAAGAATGGAATTCAGGTAGCTTGTTGCTTGGCATGGCTGTAGGGACCTTAGCAACAGGTGCGGCGGTTCTGCTCAATTCAGAGGCACGTACAAAGGTGAAAAATACTTCGAAGGATCTTTATTGGAAGGTAAATCATTTACGAAATAGTAGACAAAACCCTTCATCAGATTCCTCGGAGAGGATGGCTGGAGAAGATAAACAAAAATACCTCGAAATCACTGCAGAACCTTCCGAATCATCCGAAGAAGAGCCCCTTGGTGCAATCACGAACAAGGATGATTCAAAATGATTCATTCCAAAGCGAGCAACGGAATCATAAGCGGCAGTGGAAAGTCGAGTGAGGTTGCTTTAGGGGACTTTATTAAGGGGAAAATAGTGGGACAAAAGCTTCGTTGTCAACCTACTGATCGCGCCCAGGCAGTACTTAAAAAGATGAAGCGTAAAGGGGTAGAATACCTTCCTGTATTCCAAGGGGGAAAATTGGTCGGGATCGTTTGGGATCGAGATCTTCTCGAAGGAATGGTCAATCAAGGTCCTACGCAACGCATCCATAAATTGATGAGGAAGAAGCCTCCTGTCGGAGGATTAAAGGATTCTCCGAAAGAAGCGATTCAGCTCATGGAGAAGCATGGTACCGCGTGCGTGACAGTGGTGGATAATGGGAAGGTAGCCGGGATCGTCACGTTAGCAGATCTTGCAGCGGAAAAATCCCTTTCGCACGAGGCAGGGCAAGCTTATCATCAACTTTCTCGTAAAGGTGAAAAAAAGGAGTCGGGTTATAAAGTAGGCATGATGGTTGCAGGCGTATTATTAGGGGCAGGTGCGTTGTTAGCGCTAAAATCTCGTGATTAATGGAGGAGTTTTTCCTCCATTTCTTTAATTGATGAACACAATGAAGAGAGGGTGAAGGTACGATCACAATGTGAATGGTGATTTTCTATGTATAGAAAACCTTCAATTCCGCTGGGTTCTCCTTACAATCCATGTGCAACGATCAGCAACCATTTGTATAATTTTCTGGGTGTTGGTTGACGTTAATTATCAAAATGCTTAATGGCCTGAAGAACACCAGGTCGAATGAAGAGAACTTTACATAACCAACAAAGGTTGACGGTTAAGGTGTTACGATATTGATTGGTGGAAGGGGTCGGGGCTGATGGCGAAGGAGAATAAAGGTTTATTGTGGATGGGAATTGCGATGGGTGGGATTGCGGTTGGAGCCGCTTTGATCTGGAAGCCCGAATGGGCGCGCCGTGCCCGAGAAGTATCGGAAGAGTTCATGGGACAACTTTCAACGGATTGGGGAGTTGAGGGAATGGATGCTTCTCAATCCTTCACTGAATTGGCGAGTCCGAAGCGAGTACCATCCAATGAGATGGTAGAAGATGATGGAACAAAAGAAGACGATAACATGTTTATAGTAAAGGCGGGGAGTGGCTCATGACAACACTCAACGATCAAATGAATAAAGAGGTGGAGGGCTGTACACCATCGGATCGACTCGGCGAAGTTGTGGATCGAATGGCGGAACAAGGGTTGGAATTCATGCCAGTCTGTGATGGCGAAAAATTGGTGGGTACGTTAACTGCCCGGGATATGATGCTCTCTGGGGCAGTGGGCAAACGTGGATATCGATTACCTGTTAAAAAGGTGATGAATCGTCGTCCTCCAGTTGCTAAGTTGAAGATGACACCAGAGCAAGCTTTGCGACAGATGGAGAAGCGCCATACTCGGTGGCTACCCGTAGTCGACAAAGGAAAATACATCGGTCTGATTACCTTGGCAGACCTAGCGGTCATGGATGGAATGGGAGAAGAGGTAGGCGAAGTGTTAAGTCAGACACTGACCCCAAATCCACCTCGAATTCAACCATTTCCATGGAAAAAAGCCATTGCTACTGGCATGATGGTGACAGGTGCAGTTGCATTATGGATGATGCAACGGTCGGAACAACCAAAATAAAAATGTTTAAAATTTTGGGAAAAGGGTAATTCGCTAATATAGCACAATATTAAAGGAGTGATTGGATGAAGTTTGATAAACTATTCCAAAAGAAGAAAAAGGAAAGCAAGTGGTTTACGAATGGACGAAAAAAGGAAAATTCCACCTGGTTAAAAACAACAGGAATCGCTATTGGTGGGCTGGTCTCTGCAGTAGCTGGTACAGCCGCTTATTTGCAAACCGAGAATGGTAAAAAAACGGTAAAGAAGGTTCGGAAAAAAGGATGGAGCTCATTAATCCAGAATTAAAACGATTAATTAATTAAAGGCATCTTGTCCGATCTGGGCAGGATGTCTTTTGCAAGAGAGAAAGGTGGAGAATGCTTGTTTAAAATGTTGCAAGATGAAGAGTGCTGAGAGTAAGATGGTAATTGTACCACTTGTAAGTCAAAGGTAGGCAGGAGCAATCGAAGGTTGTCAAAATCGAAGGCACTTGGGTAACTGATTGCCCTGATATCAGGGAGTTTGTAAAGTTTGTTGTTGAATAAGAATCCATGATTGCTCTAGGAGCCTTTTGGGAGGATGACTGATGTCTCATCCGGTTCGGTCGGTCGCGATATTAATTGATTATGAGAACGTATTTTACGGTTTGAAAAAATACCACGTAGATCCTGATCATCCAGAGCCCCGACACAATCTTTTTCTTCAACTGAGGGAACATTATGGGCGAACGAATGTAAGGATGATGGAAGCCTATGCTGATTTTGATGTGCTAAATCAAGAGATATCCATGAATAGCCTTCAAAAGAAGCATGTCCATATCCATCAGGTATATGGGAATGGACGGGGGGGTGATGAACGGAAAAATGCTGCCGATATTCAATTATGTTTGGATGCTATGGATATCTTGCATCAAATTCCAGAGATTGATACGTTCGTCATCGTCAGTGCTGATCAGGATATGGTACCTTTACTTGATCGATTGTGGTCCCGCGGTAAACGTGTTGAACTCTTTTGTTTACAAGATGAAAGTTGGTCGAAAACAGCACGAATGGAAGACTTTTGCGATGAGGTTTACAACTTATTTGACTTCCTTCATATTCGTCAATTCCAAAACCTATCGCAAATGGATCGTTTAGTTCATGATGGATTGGTTCAAATTTATGAATGGTATCAGGATCCGAATAATAGCGGTAAAAGTTATGGAGCCAGTTGGATTCGTAAGGATTTGGTTAAACGGTTTGGGATATCGGAGGAAGATGCAGCATCACTTTTTAATAAGTTAGTTCATGGAAGATATTTAGAACCTTATGAAATTGCAGTTGATGGAAATATTTATTATGGTTACCAAGTAAACATGGAACATCCACAAGTTCGTAAAGTGTTACGTATTGCTGGGTATCGTGTGATCGGCGAAAGGCCCACAGATATCGTTGATTGATTGTGTTATAATAAAGGTACTTTGGTAAGATCGGTGTCATTGAAAGGGTGTTTTCTTGTAGAGCAAAGGGAGGGTTGTTTAAATGGCTGAATATGGATCCGAGGGAGCTATCCGCATCGCAGATGATGTTGTCGCAGTAATTGCAGGCTTAGCGGCTACAAAAACGAAAGGCATTGCTGGGATGTCAGGCGGAATCACTGAAGGATGGGCAAAACGTGTCAGTGGAAAGAACGTTACTAAAGGGGTTACCGTCGAAGTAGGTCAAGTGGAGACAGCTATTGATTTGCGAGTCATTGTGGATTATGGTACAAAAATTCATGAACTCTCTCGTGATTTACAGGTGAATGTTAAGGAAGCAGTGGAAACGATGACGGGACTGTCTGTCGTTGAAGTGAATGTGAAAGTAGAAGGTGTCTACTTCAAAGAAGAGAGTACTGAACCTGAGCGTTCTATAAAATAAATTATTAAAAAGCCTGGCTGATATATTGCCAGGCTTTTTTCGATATACTTACTATATTAAGATAAATCTTCTTTAATGGAGGCGATGGCTTTATCGATCTTTTCTTGAAAAGCCTCAGGGATTGATGCTGATGAATCAAGGCCGTGTGGAAAAATGTGTCGAACAAAAATGGGCTTATCAAGAACCACTTTTGCTTTTGGATTCTCTAGTGCCCCTTGTGTAGTATGAGCTTGAATACGCAAATAGTAGTCCGATTCTTCGTTGGAGAATTTCATATCAAAATTTGCTTTTCCATAGTCCCAGGACCAACGTACAAAACCTGCCTTGAGCATGGTTTTTTCTACATCACCAAAAGTACCTCGAATGCCTTTTATCCCGGTATCTGCTAAGATCATCGGATTTACTCCTCCTCTGGGTAGTCTTTCCACGGGGGATTCTTTATCATCATAGTATTTTCCAAGGAATCACGCAATATGACGGAGGTTGTCGAAGGGTTATCTACGATCAGAATTTTGGGTGAATCATTTAAGGAAATAAGGAAAGAAAGGTGTGATTGAATATGCATTCGATGAATGATTTGCGTGCGCGAATCGAAGCAATATTCCCTAAGATGGTTCAATTGCGAAGAGAATTCCATCAAGCACCAGAACTATCATTTTGTGAGGAGAACACTCCGCGTCGCGTTGCTGAAATTTTGCAACAATTAGGATTTCATGTACGAACAAATGTGGGTGGAAGAGGGGTAGTCGGTATATTAGAAGGAGGCAAGCCTGGTAAAACAGTGGCTTTACGAGCGGACATGGATGCCCTTCCGATCCAGGATGAAAAAGAAGATTGTCCGTATCGATCCCGTGTACCGGGCGTCATGCATGCTTGTGGACATGATGGTCATACGGCCTCACTCCTTGGCGTTGCTGAAATTCTGGCGGAAATACGTGAGGAGATAGCGGGAAGATTTGTCCTACTTTTTCAACACGCAGAAGAGGTTGTTCCAGGTGGTGCACAGGCGATGATTGCTGACCATGCCCTAGATGGTGTGGATGCAATTTATGGTGTTCACTTATGGACCCCTTTTCCTTATGGGATAATCGGTTTACGTGAAGGTAGACTGATGGCAGCTGCGGACTCCTTTCATATTGAGGTGATTGGGAAGGGTGGACATGGGGGACTTCCACATACCACAACGGATGCGATTGTGGCAGCTTCTCATCTCATCGTTAATCTACAATCGATTATTAGTCGTCGCCTTAATCCGCTACAATCGGGTGTCATCTCCGTGGGGCATGTTCATGGAGGAAAGGCCTACAATATCATTGCTGAACGTTGTGTAATCGATGGAACCGTACGTTCTTTTGATCCAGACATACGGCAAATGCTAAAAGAACAAATTGAACGCACCACCAAGCAAACCTGCGAAATGGTGGGTGCACAGTGTGAGATTCAATATGATTGGGGGTATCCACCGGTTGTTAATGATGGGACAGAAGCCAAAAGAATGATCAAGGTTGCCCAATCGATGATAGGGGATAAAAATACGTGGGAGATTTCACCTTTAATGGCGGGCGAGGACTTTTCCTATTATCTGCATAAAATTCCTGGCTGTTTTGCCATGGTGGGTGCTGGAAATGAGGAGAAGGGGTATACTTATCCGCATCATCATCCTCGCTTTAACTTTGATGAACGAGTCATGAAAACATCCGCTGAATTATTAATTCGTAGTGGCATCGATTATCTAACTACCCATGATCAAACCATTGTTCAAAATCTTTCGCGTTCCTAATCTTGATAAATCCCTCGAAATTAAGATTTTCTTATAGCAAATTTAAATCAGTGGTGGCGGTTACGAAAAAAATCAATCCAATTTTTAGTTGCGAAATAGATAAAAACTACAACTCCCACTATCAAGATGGCTGATAGTATTAAGCCGGGTATACCAAGTGCACTGATCAATGGGATTACCTCCGATTCCATTAAAAATACTTACTCAGTCAGAGATTTCGTTTGTTTGCTGACCATTAAATATCTGTGAAATAAAAGAGGCTTGAGATTGCAGTATTGCAACTCAAGCCTCTCATTTATTCTACTAAGGATACGGAATAGAAAGCAAATGTTTTCTACTACGATTGTAGTGATCAACAACTGATTTTCTTCTTAATCCCCAGAGACAATATCACGTTTGTTAAAAAGAATCCAGGTGAGCGCCATAAAGATTAGATAGTAGATAGATAATACG
Organism: Marininema halotolerans; assembly: GCF_900116235.1. Lineage (GTDB taxonomy): Bacteria > Bacillota > Bacilli > Thermoactinomycetales > DSM-45169 > Marininema > Marininema halotolerans. Next base: position 224,524 of record NZ_FPAA01000005.1, read on the forward strand.
ATGATGGAAAAGGAAAGGCTCATTCCCTCAAGGGGAGCACTTCCTTGAAAGTAAGGAGTGAGATCGATATTGGCAAACAAGATGTACTTGGCCCAGGATACATTCATTCCGCTTAGGATTCCGACGATGGTGTTCCCTGTAAAGGTTAAAAATATTGAAAGTCCTATCGCTAACGATGAGGATCGGAAGACCGTTGAAATCATGAAGGCAAAGGTTACCATCATAAGAAGACTCACACACCTTAAACCATAAAGCGTAAAGATATGCAGCACCATGCTTTTTTCCACAACTCCCCCATGTTCATACACGAGATATGGGGAGGATAAATTTCCTACACCATAAAGCAACGCTCCACAAGTGAGTGAAAAGAGGAAAAGTACGATTAACATTGAGACAGCAAAACCCAAGGTGGCTAGATATTTAGACAAAAGAATTTTAGACCGGGTGGATGAACGAATCATCAGGAGTTTGATCGTTCCCCAAGTAAACTCTCCTGCTACACTAATCGATGCGACAATGATTGTAAATAATACGATAAGCGCAGTAAGGGAGTCGGTATTTACCATAAATCCCCATAACGTTCCCTCATTCGGAGATATATCGTGATCGAGACGATATTGATTAAGTGCGATTTGTTCCTTTAGGGAATCGAGGTAAGGCTTAGGAAGATCCTCTTCTTGTAGACTTTGTTTGTCGTGTGTGATCTGCTGTTGAAGTTCTGTTTGCCAATTATTTTGTTTTGTGGGTGCTCCAAAGAGATAGCCGCTCTCATCATACTTGGTGATAGAGGCAAAGGCAATGGTGACCAGAATCAAAATGCCGATCATCGCAAGGGTGCCTGTTCGACGATAGATTTTCATATTTTCATTTTGTAGCAGTCTTAGAAAATTAGGCAATGCTATTTCCCCCTGTCATTTCAAGGAAGCGATCTTCCAGGGTTTGATTGATATGCATAATGGCATAAATTTTAATGTTCTCATTAACAAGAAAATGATTGATATCTGGTATTTTTTCATGTTCAACTTCCATGATAAGAGCATGATCTTGTTGTTCCACTGGGGTATTAAGAAATTGTTGCAAAAGTTGATGAGCTTTTTGAATGGGATCTGCGATGATGCGAATTTTGCGTGTGGGTTCATCCCTGAATTCACGCATTTCCTTTACACCAATAAGGGAACCATTTTGGATAATTCCAATGCGGTCGCACATGAGCTCCATTTCTGCAAGTTGATGACTGGAGACCAGGACAGCCATATTTTCTTCACGTGCTAATTGGAGTAAATGCTCACGCATCTCTTTGACTCCTTTTGGATCGAGGCCATTCGTAGGCTCGTCCAATATGAGCAAGGAGGGAGAATGAAGGAGCGCTTGGGCAATTCCGAGTCGTTGCCGCATGCCTAAAGAATAGGTTTTTACTTTGTCATGGATTCGTTTTTCTAATCCCACTTGGTTAACGACTTCATCAATCCGAGATTTTGGAACCCCTTTACACATGCGCCAGTAGTGAATCAAATTTTGATAGCCTGTTAAAAATTTATACATTTCAGGATTTTCAACGATCCCACCTACATGAGAAATTGCTTTCTCAAAGTGTTTTTCTAGATCATACCCAGCAATGGTTACCTTGCCAGCTGTCATATCGGCCAATCCTACAAGCATGCGGATGGTTGTTGTTTTACCCGCACCATTGGGTCCTAAGAACCCAAAGATTTCCCCTGGATAGATCGTTAAATCGATGTTGTTGACCAGTTTTTTGTTGCCAATGACTTTTGTTAACCCTTGCGCGTGTAAGACAGGTTTTTGTGACATGATCAACCTCCTATATGATGGTGGTTTTTATTTTAAATGATGGGTCAATCAATGATTTGTGGCTTTTGTATAGGTTTGGTTCATCCATTCGCGAATACCGACACCTTCCCGGGAACGTAAATCTTCAACGGCGATTTGTTCGATAAGTGCCCCTTGTCGAATGGCGATGATCTGATCAAGTAGGGGCTCCATTTCGTCCACTTCATGGGTGGTGATCACCAGTGTTTGCCGATCGAAGTCTACGAAAGAGATTAAGCCTTTGATAATGGAATCGCGCACCATAGGATCTAAGCCGGAGAGTGGTTCATCCATAAGAATGACAGGAGCTTTGCGGGCAAGAGTGAGCAGAATTTTAACTCTCGCCTGATTTCCTTTGGATAGGTGCTTAATGGTTGTTTTCGGATCCAGTTTCATAAAGTCTAGAATCTCATGGGCTAATGTGTGATCAAAATCAACAAATTGGGAGGCTTGCCAATTCATCATTTCGCCAATAGTAAAAAAAGAATAGGCGAGCTCTCTCTCGGATAGGTAAGCGACTTGATTTGCAATTTGGCGGGTGACTTTTTTTGAATGGAAAGAGACTGTACCATGGCTAGGTCGAACGAGACCCGCCATCAATTTTAATAGGGTCGATTTACCACTACCATTTTCACCGATTATACCAGTGATTGACCCTGGGGGTACTGTGAATGTAATATCCGTGAGTGCGGTTTTTCGCAGGTAACGTTTACTCACATTTTCAAGTTGTATCATGGGTAGACGCCTCCTCATGTTGTTCTAGGTAGTGGGTTAATCCTGATAGGATTTCCTTCGAAGTAAATCCCATCTCGTTCATCCCTTCGACGAAGGATGCAATTTGAGATTGGCGCATCTCATCCCGGAGTTGTTCAAGTCGTTCTTCATTTTCTGTAATAAATGTTCCTTGTCCCCGTCGACTCTCTACAATCCCCATTCTTTCTAACTCACTGTATGTGCGTTGAACGGTATTGGGGTTGACATTGGATTGGACTGCCATATCACGAACGGAGGGCATTTTATCACCAGGGTCGAGTTCATGTCGAAGAATTCGCCTTCGTATTTTTTCGGCGAGTTGTAAATAGATCGGGCTTGATTGATCATATTGAACAGCCACAGGTTTTACACCTCGACTTTCCGGTCTAAAATCCAACAAGCAATCGCAAATTGGATGATCGTCAACATTGTGATGAATCCTAGGACAATGAGATTGATATAAGAGTGAGTACCGATCTTCCATTGGCTATATACTACGGGAATCCATGATATTGCTGAATGAGCAAGACGAACTAAGATCCAGTTATAAATAAATAGCAAAAGGACATTTAGAACCCACGCCCACTTTTCAGTGAATTGACGGATGCCATGATACGTTGTCCATAAAAGGCAGACTAGGGATACTAAGAACAAGGTAATTAATAACACAATAGCGACAATATAAAGAAATGTGGTGAATGGAGGGAAGTTGATTGAATAGAACCCTTTATGATCCTGGTTGTTAAGAAACAGCGTAATCGCAATGCTTCCGATCAACAGTGGGATGAAAGTGAGGATAGCAATGAAGACTTTTGAACTAAGTAGTCGCCAGGCGGGCAAAGGATTATGAAGCCATTGATGAAGATTTTTTCCTTCAGTATGAAGGCCTGCCCAAACGAATGCAGGAACATAAAATAAGTAAAAAAATAACGAGAAGGCTCCCAAGTGAATTCCGCTATTCCACTGGAAGTGAGTAAACATACTCAGGAATAGAAAAATAGTAAACATAATAAAGCGGAAGCGAATCATTCGAAAATCTTTCTTTAACATTCCCAGCGTGGGTGACATGTGGACGTAACCCCCTTAAAAGTGTCTAGGAACTAAGGATAGCGTGTCACAAGTCATAATAACAGTGTACTAATCACCTAGTTCAATAATGTACTAATGTAATAATACACAAGGGCGCGGATCGTGTCAATTGGATTTTTTATCCAGAACATAGTGGGTTGCAAAGGCCATGCAATTTGTTTCAAACAAACGATTGTTTCTGGATATTTGGGAAATAATAGGGGATATCCTCCTTCACTATAATGAAATGGAAGTGACTCCTTTTGATGTATTTTGAGGTGTTTTATCAAACCATTTTAGCCTTTGCAACGATTCTTGTTTTGACCATATTTTTAGGAAAACAACAAATTGCTGAGATGACATTTTTTGAATACGTAAATGGGATCACCTTCGGTTCGATTGCTGCCGATATGGCAACGGATATTGATGATCATACATTGGTTCATTTTTTTGGTCTCGTCTTATTTGTGCTCTTAACCTTTAGCTTGTCCTATCTTTCTTTAAAAAGTCGTCGTGCCAGTCGATGGTTGCAGGGAGAACCTGTAATTGTAATATCCAATGGGAAAATTCTTGAGAATAATATTCGTAAAAACCGATTTACGATTAGTGAGATCATGCAATTGTTAAGAGAGAAAGATGTATTTGATGTCTCCAATGTGCAATTGGCCGTATTAGAGAGTTCAGGAGAAATGTCTGTGCTCTTAAAACCCGAGTATCAACCAATAACCGGAAAAGATTTAGGTATAAACGCCAATCAGTCCTTGCAAACACCAATGGAACTTGTTGTGGATGGGCAAGTCATCTATGAAAATTTGCGACACCTTGGAAAGGACGGTAAATGGTTGATGAAGGAGTTGCGTAAAAATGCCTCGGTCGGTTCTTTACGCAATGTGTTTTATGCGGCGATGGAAACCAATGGGGAGCTTTATGTAGATAAGCGAGAGGATTGAGGGGGTCTTCATTTAAGTTTTTTCCAGAAGGCGTATAAAAAGTGAGGGAGATAAAAATCATAGAACGTGAAAAGGAGGGAGTATGTATGAGCCAATTACGTGATATCATGACCAGTCAAGTAGCATCTGTAACACCACAGGATTCGGTTCAGCAGGCAGCTAATTTGATGAGTCAACTTAATGTTGGTGTGATCCCTGTAGTAGAGAACGGAATGCTTAGAGGCGTGGTAACGGATCGGGATGTTGTTCTCCGTTCGGTAGCGAATAATAATGCTGCCGCGATGGTTGCTGACGTAATGACAGCCAATGTGATTACGGGTACCCCGGATATGTCCGTTGATGATGCTTCACGCCTCATGGCAGAGAACCAAGTTCGTCGACTGCCGGTTGTCGAAAACAATCAACTTGTAGGGATTGTAGCCCTTGGCGATTTAGCTGCCCGAGAAACGTTTTCAGGGCACGCTGGTGTCGCTCTCAGTAACATTTCAAGTAATATACCAGATCCTGAGCCTGGGGAACAACTTACTTAAAACCCTGTTTGAAAATACGGTTATGAAGCGTCTACCGCTTCATGACCGTATTTTTTGTGGGTAAAAGTTCCATTCAACAAAGGGAGATTAACCGGTCATAGTAAGAGCACAAGGAGGGATACGATGAGGAAAGGAAAAAAAATTGTGCTCTTAGGAGCAATCATGGCACTTATGGGAATGTGTCGTTTGTTTGTAGAAGAAAGGGCGATGGCAAAACATCGCTGTAAACAAGGAATGGGCTGGACAGTCTTTGGTTTTGGAATGGCATTTTTGTGGATGAGTGGATGGATGTTTTGCCGTAGAAAGTGGATGAAGATGGATCTAGAAGTCGATTAATACACGAAGGACCGGAGGGATGGAGGTCCTCCGGTTTTTTTTGCGGACGGGACGGTAGTATCCGGTTTTGGATGATTGAATAATCGACAAGGCAACTTCGAATTCTAAGAAAGGCGATGAATGATGGGAGGCAATCATGAAGATGACGGATACGGATCACAAGCAGAAAACCAACTCACAACAAGAGAAAGAACAGAAAGATTATCAAGAGTTTGCGGGCAAGTATCGCCCAAAGCCAAAGGTATTGATTAATTGCCTCAAAGCATTCCTTATCGGTGGGCTTATTTGTGATCTGGGTCAATTGGTGCAAATCATGTATATTAAATGGTTTGATTTTGCTCCGGACAGGGCTGGGGATCCTACTGTAGCTACATTAATTTTTTTATCCTGTCTCCTGACAGGCTTAGGTATTTACGACGAAATTGGTCAGTGGGCAGGCGCAGGATCAGCGGTTCCTGTTACAGGATTTGCAAATTCCATTTCTTCGGCGGCGTTAGAACACTACACCGAAGGATATGTACTCGGTGTAGGCGGCAATATGTTTAAGTTAGCCGGTTCGGTGATTGTATGGGGAACGGTTTCCGCTTTTGTTGTTGGCGTTATACGGACCTTAATCACCATGATGACCTAAGGAGGGAGAAGTTATGGCAAAAAAGCGTATTGGTCAGCAAACCTTCTCCTTCGAGAGTGGAGTGAGGGTGATTTCCTCCGCTGCGGTCGGGGGTCCAAAGGAAGGAGAGGGGATTTTACATTCTGAGTTGGACCGTATCTATCCAGATAACTATGCAGGACAAGAATCCTGGGAAAAAGCTGAACAGAAAATGATGGAAGATGCTGTGGAGATGGCCATCAAAAAGATTTCGTTATCCAATGATCAGATTGATATCTTTTTAGCGGGGGACCTTCTTAATCAAAATATTAGTGCCTCCTTCACCGCACGTACGCATCAAATTCCCTTAATGGGCATGTTTGGTGCTTGCTCTGCATCCATGTTGACCTTGACCACAGGAGCCATGATGGTAGAGGCAGGCTTTTGTGATATTGCCGTTGTGGCTGCAAGTAGCCATAATAGCACAGCAGAAAGGCAGTATCGGTATCCAACTGAATATGGAGGGCAAAAGCCAGATACAGCGCAATGGACGGTAACAGGTTCAGGAGCGGGTGTGTTAGGGACAAAAGGCTCAGGTCCCAGGGTGCGTTTTGCTACGATCGGTAAAGTTGTAGACATGGGTTTAAAAAATCCCTTTGATATGGGGTCTGCAATGGCACCTGCTGCGGTTGACACGATTGAGGCGCACTTAAACGATACAGGAAACCAACCCCATGATTATGATTTGATCGTCACTGGAGATTTAGCCAGTGTGGGTCACCCCATCGCAACGGATCTTCTCGCTGATCGAGGGTATAACATGGGGAAGAATTTTAGGGATTGTGGATTGATGATTTATCGAGAGGATCAACAAAGTTTTGCTGGGGGAAGCGGTTGTGCAAGTAGTGCGCTAGTGGTTTACAGTCACCTCATTGACGAAATGAAGCGAGGAAAACTTTCTCGTGTGATGGTTGTGGCGACAGGCGCATTAATGAACCCGGTTACGTATCAACAAGGGGAATCGATCCCCTGTGTGGCCCATGCTGTAACACTGGAGATGGATTGATCATCAGGAGAGGAGGAATGGCAATGAGTGAATCAAATAAGTCGATCACATACCTTGCGGTTGGTGATTCACTGACGGAGGGAGTTGGCGCGGAACGACCGGATCGTCATTTGGTAGCTCAGTTATTTAGCAATATACGAAAAACGGATCACTGTCGGGTGCAGAATATGGGGATTTCCGGTCTTACATCGAAGGATTTATATGAATTACTACGAACGGCGGCTCTTCTAAAAGCGATTCCTAGGGCTTCACATATCACCATTACAACGGGTGGATGTGATTTTATTGACTGGTTTGAACAAGGAGCAGGGTTGACAAGTTTAATTCATACCATTCGCGGTGTTCGGAGCCATGCAGAAAAAATACTAACACTAGTTCGGCGCCTTAATCCGGAAGCTTCGATGCACATGATGGGCTTTTATGTACCCGTACCCGCTTATGAACTAGGTTTTGCAGTGGCATCAAAGGCGCTTCAATCAATGAATGTTAGTTATACACAATTATGCCGTAAGTTTGATGTACACATGGTAAATCCCTTCGAAGCATTTTTACACCGTCATGATTATTTTGCAGATGAGGTTCACCCTAATCAGCTAGGCTATGATGCGTTAGCTCACTTATTTTTACAACCGTTGACCAGCCAGGAGATGGTAGAGGTTGTACCCGTGGATCCCTCTCCAGAAGGTTCAATGTGTTAATCCTTATGATTAATCACCTTTTAGGCATTCAAACCATACCTTGAAGTACGTTCAAAGGCAGGGGATGGTTATGCAGGGAAACCTTCGAGAGGGAGGGGCACCTTTTTTTCGTCCGGAGCCCCTACAAGAACGAATGGAAACCCATCAAATGATTACTAAAAAAGAGCAGGAGCTATACTCTGAAAATGTGCGACATCAATTATTGTTAGCCCAAGTTCAAACCGCACAAAAGTTATTATCTTGGCTAGATCAGAGTCATGGTGAAAAGGATTTTCGAGTAGAAAAAGGTCTGATGATTTGGGAAGGATTACAAGAAAGCATACGCATCGAAGGCACTTCATAAAAAAAGTATATTGACACATTCTCGAAATGTATGGTACGTTATCGTCAATACTTTCTCACTTATACGCTTAAACGCGTTGAAGGGGATCAGTAAGAAGGGTGGAACTTTCCGATACCAGAGAGTCGGTGTAGCTGGGAGCCGATATCGGTCCCTCTTCTGAAATACAACCTCGGAGCTGAGGGGTCTCTTCGGAACTCCCTCCGGCCGTCCACCGTTAACAGGATGTTGTATGCCCATATGGGGTATGCAACCCTAAGTGGAACCGTGAGGTTCAAAAAGGGTGGTACCGCGAGACTCCTCGTCCCTTATGGGCGGGGATTTTTTGTTTGGATTTTAACTATCATAATAAATGGCTTTGAAAGGAGGATGTGCAGGATGATCATTGTTTTAGAGCAAAATGCTACCAAAGAACAAACGGATCATATTGTAGAGGCATTGGAAGCGAAGGGGGTACAGGTCCACTATTCTAAAGGAGTCGACAAAACCATCCTTGGCTTGATTGGAAATAAACAAACGTTATTGCAGATACCTGTCCAGCGGTTTGCTGGAGTGGAAAAGGTGGTTCATGTGAGCGAGCCTTTTAAGCTGGCAAGTAGAAGCTTTCATCCTGAACCGAGTCGGATTTCTGTTCGAGGGATTGAGATTGGTAATGGGAGTCCGGTGATGATGGCTGGACCATGTTCTGTAGAAAGTCGGGAGCAAATTCTACAAAGTGCCCATGCTGTCAAAAAAGCGGGAGGTCATATCCTGCGTGGAGGAGCTTTTAAACCACGTTCCTCACCATACTCCTTTCAAGGATTAGGTGAAGAAGGATTAAAACTGTTAGCAGAAGCAAGGGAAGAGACAGGATTGCCAATTATTTCGGAAGTGATGGATCCTGAAAACCTGGATCTTGTTGCGGAATATGTGGATATTTTGCAGTTAGGTGCACGGAACATGCAAAATTTCCATTTATTAAAAAAGATTGGTCGGACAAATAAACCGGTGATGCTAAAACGCGGATTATCAGCGACGATTGAAGAGTGGCTAATGTCAGCTGAATATATTTTATCAGAAGGAAATCCCAATGTAATTTTATGTGAACGAGGGATACGGACATTTGAAACCCACACCCGAAACACCTTGGACTTATCCGCGGTTCCAATCATTAAACATTTATCCCACCTGCCAATTATTGTTGATCCAAGTCATGGAACGGGTGTGTGCCGATATGTGGCTCCCATGTCACGGGCGGCGATTGCAGCTGGAGCGGATGGATTAATGGTAGAGATTCATCCTAAACCGGAAGAGGCACTTTCAGATGGACCGCAGTCCCTTACTTTAGAAAACTTCCACGGGTTAATGGATGATTTAGCCTCCCTGCAAGTGATGGGATTCAGTAACCGATAATCGTCCCCAAAGTGGTTCCTAATGGTGGGCACCTGCATAGGCTAGAAGAGAGCCTACCAAATGGGGTGACAAATGTGACGACGAATGAATCGGATGTTGAGCAATCACAATTGCCAGCATCGTCCATTTCCTCCTCTTATCCAGGAGGAGGAAATGGACAGCTGAATGCTCCCGTGTTTCCTTATCAGGGATATCAACCTAAATTGCCTTGGACACAACCTGGGATGCAACCCAGAATACCATGGACACAACCTGGGATGATGCCTGGAATGCAGCCAGGGATGATGCCTGGAATGCAACCTGGGATGATGCCTGGAATGCAACCTGGGATGATGCCTGGAATGCAACCTGGGATGATGCCTGGAATGCAACCTGGGATGATGCCTGGAATGCAGCCTGGGATGATGCCCGGAATGCAGCCAGGGATGATGCCCGGAATGCAACCTGGGATGATGCCCGGAATGATGCCCATGGGATTCATGGATGAAATGCCTCCTATGGGTCCTGGATTGATGCCTCCATTTCCCCCTGAAGCAGGAAAAGAAGAGGGTGGACTTAAATCGCCCCTTGCTCGAATGTTTCGTGGACGTGGACGAAGGGGAAGAGGATTCCTCGCTCAGCACATGTCCCAAGTGATTGGTCAAGATGTACAAATAGAGACTTACGTTGGGAGCTTAGAAGGAGAAGTAATCTCTATCCATCCTGACCATATGATTGTAGAAAAAGATGATCGCAAAATTCATGTTCGCTGGGATGCGATTGTGTACGTCTCACCCATGGAAAAGAAATAAAACAAGCGGCTATAAAAGCTGCTTGTTTTTTTATGCTGGGCATAAGAGATGATCTATGGGTCAAGCTTCTTTTTAGGCGTGGGTATCGAAGGATGAGAAGGGGAGGTTCGCACCCAATCATATTGAGCGTAACGCGATGGAGGAGCCAGTTCCATCCATTCTCTCAAGTTGACTAACATGGTTTGATAATCAGGGGGCACATATGGAAAATCACAACGGGTATTTACGAGACTTTTGTTTGAGCATGGCGCATTATTCGGTTGAATAGGTGCTCGATTACCAGGAAAGATGTCTTGGATGGTGAGGAGAAGATCGTGCTTCGATATTTTTTTGCGCACACAAAGATGAACAAGACCGGATAATGGATGTTCAATTGCCCAATGAATACATTTGGCAAGTTCTAAGGTAGTGACACCATTCCACCATACATTGCGAAAACCCTGTACTGGCTTTCTCTGATTCATATACCAGTGAAAAAGGCCGATTCCTTTTCGTAATTCGGGACCAATAATCGAGGTGCGGATAAGGAGATGTCTGGGATCAATATTTTCTCCACGCTTTTTACTTTCTGGATAGACACCGCTAGCATCGCGTGTATCAGATTCTCGATAGTCACCAGAAGCGCCTGAAAAAACGCAATCGGTGCTAATATGGATCAGTTTAAAACCAAGGGCGATACCGTAGTTAGAGAGCAGTTGTGGTAGCTCTCCATTAATTTGGTCTGCCCATTGAGGGTGATTTTCAGCATCTTGATTGAGTAAACCGATTGCATTGATGACCAGGTCGGGTTTAAGTGTGAGTAGCAGTCCACTGAGCCGGTTGGTATCCAAGGCATCTAAAAAGAGCCGGCGGTGTGTTGATTTTTCAGATCGAGAAGTGGCCCAGATTTCATAGGAGGTGTGTTGGATCAAATAATCCTGGATCATGTGACCGGCCATACCATTTGCTCCGATCACCAGGATTTTCATTACATCAAACCACCCTTCTTTAAGAGTTTTTCAATTCCTTTATCATCCATCAAGTATTGATCCGAAGAGTAGCTACTAAATGTGGCTGCGGAAAAGTGGCTATATTGTTGACGCACTAGGGGAGAGGAGTGAGGCGAAAGAATAACATAATATTGCTCATTATATTGATAGGTGGATTGGCTTTCATAAGCAGAAACTAGGACTTCATGAATTTTTTCACCCGGTCGAATTCCAATCTCACGAATGGTGGGCTTGGGAACACCAAAATGCTTACCCATGACTCGGATAAGATCCAGAATGCGACAAGATTTCATCCGCATCACAAAAATTTCTCCACCTTTGGCAGCTTGAGCAGCTTCAATTAATAGGTCGATGGCTTCATTGACGGTGAGAAAAAAGCGCGTCATCTTTGCAGAAGTGAGTGGAATTTCTTGTCTGCGTTGTAGCAAGTCTTTAAAGAGAGGAACTACACTGCCATTGGTGCCAAAAACGTTACCTCCACGGATACAAACGAAGCGAGTATGAGGACTCCAATCGTTGGCACGGATGATTAATTTTTCACCAATGGCCTTGGTCATGCCATAAAAATTGACTGGATCACATGCTTTATCAGTGGAAACATCAACGACTTTTTTTACTTTGTGACGAATGGCTGCACGGATAATATTTTCTGTACCGACTACATTGGTCTTCAATGCTTCATCAGGTTGATCTTCGCAGATGGGAACATGTTTTAGTGCTGCTAAATGAAAAATGATATCGACACCTTTACAGGCTTCATATATTGCATCTTCATCTCTGACGTCGCCAATAATAAACTTCACTCGGTTTTCATTAACAGGTAATGAACGTTGCATTTTAACTTGTGAGAATTCATTCCGGGAAAATACACGGATTTCTTTGGCCGCTGTGTGAAGAAGTCGTTTGACAAGATGTTCTCCCCAGGAACCCGTACCTCCTGTGATTAACATGATTTGATTTGTATACATCGATAATCCTCCTATGCTAAAGGTTGTTCAAATGAGGGTTCCTAATGCTGTAAGCGTGAGAAGAATTGGTTAGACATATATGACGCATAAGTTGGTACAGTACATACAGCCAACCTTTTGGATTTCAGGGTAGTATTAAAGCTTCTATACTATATTCACAGGGTTGGAAAAAGACTAGGTAGGTAACGGGTGGAAGATAAAGAAAAGGCATCTGTCCTTTGAAGAATGGAGTAGTGTAGATAGCAAAGAGACGCCTGAAAGGATACAGACGTCAATAGAGGCGAAGATCATTTTCTCCTTTTTATTCTCTTTCTTTTGATTCTTCTTCGGACTGGAGATGGATAGCCCTTAATAAGCGGTTTCCCGCCGTAGTAGGCATCACAAAGACGTTTTACATTTTTGGCCATCCATGGGGAGTTCATTCGTTCGGGAAAGCGATTGATGATCAAGCACATTCGATAGAGTGTGAGTAATAGAGGCGCTACGTTTCCTTTTTTAATGAGATCATCGACAGAAGAGAAGGAGTGGCGTAGATCAGGTTGAATCAAACGACCCATGGTTTGTTTTAAGTGGAGGTCACTAGCGGGCCAAGGTAAGTCAAGTTTTTTCGCAATATGGTATAGAGTGCCATGTCCATTTGCGAGGAAACGATCATAGTGGATAAGCACACGACGAGTGCCTTGGGAATATTGTAAAGAATTGAGAGTGTGTAAAGCCCACATGTGTAGGGACTTCTTTACTGAAATATGATCCCTTTTTAAGAGAGAGGATGCTACATCGATCGGATTGCGTACGACCAGGACACAATGTAGATCAATGCCAAGCTCCTTAAGAATGGATTTCCATAGGGGAAGGAGAAGGCAGGTTCGAGGATCTTTCCACATCCAAAGGGTTTTACCAGCAAAATCACGAACGATGATATTTTTTAGACGGGCTTTATAAGGAAGCATCTCTTTGGTAATCCACCAACGAGGGGGAAGTGGGCGAGTTGTATCCCAGGAACTTTTTAGTTTCTTCATAATTTGCTTGTGAATCTGTACAATTTCGAGATGTTCCCAAAAGCCTGTGGGGTTTGTTTCATGAGGGGGCATTAGGAGATTAGGTGTTCCTACATAGGGACCTAATAAGTTAACAGCACGAGTCAGTAATGAAGTGCCACTTCGGTGCATTCCGAGAATACAGATCGCACGGGGTTTTTGTGATACCAAGGCGAAGTCCGACCTCCTTCCAACATCCTTGTTTACCATATGATTGGACAAAGAGGACAGTGCTTGCGCAAAAGTTGATTTTTTACTTGATTACTAATTTCGGGCGAACAGGAAATCCCCTATGGAAATACCATAGGGTGATAACTGACTTTATGGAGAAAGTGGGAAGTGACTGGAATGCGGCTGTTATTCGTTTACTCCGGTCTGCAGACAATGTCCCGATTGGGAGAAAATGTTGTGAGTGCTTTCGAGAAACTGCAAAAAAATATGAGGAATTTTAGTTTTCAGCCTCATTATACAACTTCGCACTCTTTACCCTCCTTAGCAGAAAAAATAAAACGGTTTCGTCCTCATATTGCCTTGGTTTTTTGTAAAGATGCTCACCCAATCACGGCACATATACGCAAGTGGGCCCCAACAATTCCAATTGGACTTTGGGTGGTTAATGATCCTTATCATCTAAAGGATTATGAATGGATGGTTTCATCCTATGATTTTATGCTTACCCAGGATTCTGGGTGTGTCCCCTACTATCGGAGGGTGAAGAAGAGGCCTTCCTTTCATGTTCCTCTGGCAGTGAATCCCGCCGATTATCGACCGATGAATGTACCCTTATCGTATCAGTCAGACATCTGTTTCATTGGCAGTGCATGGCCAGGAAGATTGCCCGTCATTGACCGTTTGCACCCGTTTTTACTGCAGAAGAAATTTATTATCATCGGTGATGGATGGGAGAAACTAAAGCATTATCAACAATTGAAGCGAGGAATCATCAGTAAAAAGATTCCTCCGGATGAAGTTGCCCGCTATTATAATGGAGCGAAAATTGTTTTGAATATCCATCGTACATCCGATGATCTGGGTCGAAATCCACGCAAGTTACCTGCCCGAACGCCTAATAATCGGACCTTTGATATCGCAGCTTGCGGCTCCTTTCAATTGGCTACCAAACGGGCTGATCTTGGCCGATTTTATCAAATGAACAAAGAGATGGTAGATTACTTGGGGATTGAGGATCTGAAACGGAAGATGATCTATTATCTTCAGCATGAACATCAACGAAAAGCCATTGCAAGAGGTGCGTATCGCCGCACCCTGAAGGAGCATACGTATGTTGCCCGTATGCGCAAGTTAGTGGGGATTTTACACGGATACTTGCAGAAGAGGAAAAGATAAATCCAACCTGATCACAAAGCAGGTGGTATCGATTGCGTTTATTATATATCGCTTCAGGGATCCCCTCCCTTGCTGATTTGGATCCGAATCTGATTAATGGTTTTCAGATGCTTACAAAACAACGTCCTGATTTTCAGGCTACGGTCTTCCAACCTAAAAAACAACCCATTCAACGGTTATTTCATCTCGTACGGAAGTTTCGACCGGATAGTCTTTTTTCTCTAAGGGGTCAACTACCTACTGCTGCCGTTTGGCGTTTACGTAATATGGGATACCCGATTGCGCTATATATTGTGGATGACCCTTATTCATATACCAATCATCTTAAAATGGCGAAACCTTACAGTTGCATTATCACCCAGGACGCAGGTGCCGTTCCTTATTATCAACGCCGTGGGATCCCTAGTCTTCATCTTCCGTTGGCGGTAAATCCTTCTAAATATCGACCCCAACTGATTAATGATCGTTACCGATCTGATATTTGTTTTGTAGGAAGTGCGACGGATGCACGAGTGGCCATGATTGATCGGATGGCGGGTCTCTTAGAACAACACCGTTTTCGCCTTATTGGTCGCTGGTGGGACCGTTTACGTCATTATAAAGATTGGAAGGATCGGATTATTAATCATCCGCTTCCTGCTGATGAAGTGGCCCGGTATTATAGTGGCGCCAAAATTGTTTGGAATTTTCACCGTGCTTCCGATGATGTAAATCGTAATCCACAGAAGATTCCCGCATGTACACCCAATAATAAAACCTTTGAAATTGCGGCATGTGGCGCTTTTCAGTTAATCTCTCATCGAAGAGACTTAGGGAAATACTACCGAATCAATCAGGAGATTGTCTCTTTTCGAGGTTTGGCAGAGCTGGAACGAAAAACTCGTTACTATCTTCAACATGACGCGATTCGGGAAGGAATGGCCCGTAAGGCGCGGATGAGAACGATGAAGGATCATACCTATCGTGTTCGTCTCACTGAATTTTTACGCGATTGGAAAGCAATTCAGCCACGTCTGCGACGCAGAGCTGCGCGATAGATCTTTTCATTAATGGAGAGGGAAGTGCTTATGCGCCTACTCTTTATTTCACGAGGGATTGGTTCTTTGGCCAATCTTAACCCCAATATGATTACAGCCCTCCGTCGGTTGGAGCGGGAGCTGCCTAGCTTTCAGCTCGTATCGCTTCCTACATTTGATAAAAAACAGTTGGATCGGGTGGTTCGTCGCCAACGACCGGATATCGCCTTAGTCATGCGAGGTTTTGCAGTGCCGTCTTCCCTCATTCATTATCTACGTGAGAAGAGAATCCCAGTTGGCGTTTGGTTGGCGGATGATCCCTATCATCTAACGGATAGTTTTCATATTGTCCGCCCATACCACTTTGCAATTACGCAAGAGGCAAGTTGCGCACCCGTTTATCGATCACGAGGAAAACCGTGTTATTTTCTACCCTTAGGGGTGAATCCCTCCATCTATCGCCCCATGACAGTGGAAAAGAAGTATGAAAGTGATATCTGCTTAATTGCGAATGCCTTTCCCGCCCGAATTCAGATTGTCGACCAATTAGCTCCTTATTTAAAAACGAAACGTCTTGTTCTCATCGGCAAGTGGTGGGATCGTTTAAGAAACTACGGATCGTTGCAACGGTTTGTCCAGCATACAGAGGTTCCACCAGCAGAGGTCGTTCGCTATTATAATGGAGCAAAGATTGTCCTAAATATCCATCGTTCATGCAATGATATTAAGAAGAATCCTAAAAATATCCCCGCGTATTCCCCCAATAACCGGACCTTTGATATCGCAGCTTGTCGTTCATTTCAATTGGTGAGTCACCGACGTGATCTCAATCAATTTTACCATGTTGGATCGGATATAATTTCATATCATACGCCTGTGGACTTGGTGAAGAAGCTAGATTTTTATCTTGACCATCCTGAAAAAAGAAGAGTCATGGCAGAAAGAGCCTTTCGGCATACGCTTCGAGAGCATACCTACGATGTAAGGGTCCGTCGCCTATATCGGATTCTACATCACTATCTCACCACGTATAAGCGTAAACCAAAGAGACGAGTGAAATACCGGTTAAAGAAGAAACGAAAAAAATGAAGGGGTGTAACCACCATGCGTTTTCTTTATATCGCTTCAGGGGGACACTCCTATTCCGATCTCGATCCAAATTTTATCCAGACCTTTCGCAAACTTGCAAGTGAGCTGGATTGGTTTCATTTTCAAGTGTATCAGCCCAATCAAGAGAGTCGCAGCCAATTGACACACTTGATCCGCTCCTTTCGCCCAGAGGTTATTATATCGCTACGGGGGGCATTAACCCCCCAGGAAGTGATGCATTTTCGCAAGATGGGGATCTATATGGGTCTGTGGATCGTCGATGATCCCTATCTTCTTAAATTGCATCAACGTCAAGTGGTACCCTATCATTTTATGGTGACCCAAGAGGCGAGTTGTGTCTCTTTCTATCGAAAGCGAAAAAAAGCATGCTTTTATTTGCCGTTAGGTGTAAATGAAAAAACCTATCGTCCGCTCCAAGTGGCTCCGCACTATCGCTCGGATATTTGCTTTGTAGGAAGTGCTTTACCCGCACGGATCAAAACGATCGATACAATCGCTAGTTTTCTGCAAGGGAAGAAATTCATTTTAGTAGGTCGCTGGTGGGAGCGTCTAAAAAACTATCATCGACTAAAACATGGCATTATTAATCAGACCATTCCCCCAACGGAAACCGCCAAGTATTATAATGGAGCCAATATTGTATTAAACATTCACCGTACCAAAAATGATGTGCGTGGGAATCCTTATGGAATGCCAGCAAATACACCCAATAATCGGACCTTTGATATTGCAGCTTGTCGTTCATTTCAGTTGGTGAGCCATCGTCGGGACTTACACCGATTTTTAAAAGTGGGCCACGAGGTTGTCTCGTATAAAGGGCTTGTGGAATTAAAACAAAAGGTTCACTACTATTTAAAGCATCCTGCCAAACGGGAACAAATTGCAATACGTGCCTATCGTCGAACCTTGCGTGATCATACCTACACCCGAAAAATGCGGGGCTTTCTGCATCAGTTAAGGATCCACATGCAAAAGGTTCGTACCACATCGGAGGAAGATGGCTTATTTGAAGATATAGAAAGTCCACAAGATGGAGATTTCCTCAATGAGGGGGAACCACTAAATCAATAAAAAAGGGAGCTGCCTGACGCAGCTCCCTTTTTTATTGATTTACGGGTGCATCTTTCCAAGTTGGTGTGGAGGGGCATGAAAATCGGAGCCACCTGTGACGAGAAGATTAAACTCCTTTGCTAGCGCTTGATAACGACCGGCATCATCAGAGGTATGAGACCGGTGCCATACCTCAATTCCATCAAAGGAATGGGACTGCAATAAAGTGTGTACAAGGGGATCGTCTCGAATGAGTCCAGGATGTGCGATGACTGCTTGACCGCCTGCTTGATGAATGAGTTGGATTGCTTCTTTGGGATGAAGCGTTCGCTTCGGTACAGCTGCGGGTCGATCATCGGCTAAGTAGCGGTCAAAGGCATCACGAAGATCATTCACGTATCCATGATGAACTAGGGCACGGCCAATATGCGGTCGACCAATGTTTCCTCCTTCTGCGAAGACAAGTATGTCGGACATGGTTAAATGGATATCCATTTCTTTAAGACGGTCGAGAATCGCCTGTGCTCGATTTTTTCGGCTGTTGCGGAAATGTAGGAGTGTTTTTTCAAGGTCATCACATTGATCAAGGTTATATCCAAGGATATCGATGGCCTGCCCTTCATAGCGCGTACTTAATTCCACACCAGGGATAATCGTTATCCCATGGAGTACTCCCGCTGCGGAAGCTTCTTTGATACCCAGCAGTGTATCATGATCCGTAATGGCGATGGTGGATAGTCCTGTTGTTTTCGCCAGTGCGACGATCTCTGCTGGGGGTAAGGTGCCATCGGAGGCAGTGGTATGAATATGCAGATCAAAGGTACCAGGAGATAGATTGTTTAAGATTTGCATGACGATCCTCCTTATCACTTTTTGTATGTTCTAGCATATCGAAAAGGTTGGATGGGTGCTAGTCTTTTAAAAGGCTGATGATCGCATGAAAGTCGGTTTACATGGTCTTATTGTCTTCCGAAGGAAGGGTAGCTTCTACTTGCATTTCGCCCTGGGAGATTTCATGGTGAGCGATCCCTCGTCGATTCCTTGCTTCCCGCAAGGCTCGTTGAAGTGCCCTTTGAAATCGAATTTTGCCTTCGGGAGATTCTAACTCGGTGGATACACTTTGAGGGGAGCGGTGACGATAGGCCATTAAGACAGGGGACAGGTATCGAATATCACAAATCTCGGACATGCGTAACCAATAATCATAGTCTTCTACAGGTGTTAAGCGATATTTTCCTACCTTTTGTGCAACGGCTTTGCGATAGAGGAAGGAGGCGCCGATAAAACAATGTTGTAGAAGGTGCCTTTTGTGTAATCGTTGCCGTTGACGAAGTTGTTGATAAAAGGCAGGGGAGTACATGGGTTTTCCCTTCGCATCGATGTAACGATAAGAACTATATACGAGGCCGACTTTGGCAGGCGCTTTGATCATTCCCTGTCGCAAAGTGCGAAGAAAGCTTGGATAGTAGATATTGTCACTAGAGACCCATGTTAGGTAACGGATTGATGGCATTTTGTTAAGGAAGGTAAACCCATCATTGAGCGCGCTAGCAATTCCTTGATTTTTCGCTTTGCGCAATATGGAAACACGTGGGTCTCTTTTGGCGAAGTGCTGAGCGATCTGTTGGGTAGGTCGATTGGCGCCATCCAATACGATGATCAAGCGGAAGTGTCGATAATTTTGCGAGAGAATGGATTGGAGTGCAAGCCGCAAATATGCAGGAACTTGGTTATAAATAGGCATGACGATGCCGATATCCATCGGATTTTCAACCCTTTCTCATCGTGAGGAGTGTTTTTATCATCGAGAACAGGCGTTGACGATAGAGCTGCATACCATAAGCCCTTTGAATCGTATGACGATTTCGTAATCCAACATGCGAGCGAAGGTTTGTACGTTGTAATAGAATCGTTGCTTTCTGAGAAAGGGAAGCGATATCTCCACGCTCAGCTAAAAAGCGTCCATTGTTTGTTTTTCGAAAAATTTCTTCTAGCCCACCGGAACGATAAGCGATGACAGGCTTACCAAATGCCATCCCTTCTAATGCAGTCAGACCAAATCCCTCATTGATTAGACTGGGAACGATGAGAAGGTCTAAGGCTGGATAGATTTGCCGAAGATCTTCAATGGGTGGAAGAAGGTGAAAACGAGAAACAAGGGGGGGTTTTACGATTTGACGACATTGTTTTTTAAACTGGGCGAGTCCCCCAGGCAGATTGGTACGAACGATGATATGAATAGGTAGCTGTTCCAAGGGGAGCTGAGAAGCGATCCGCATAAATTCGGAATAGCCTTTATTATGGGAGGCACGTAGGGAGACAAATCCGACGGCAAGGTCTTTCTCTGTCAGCCCTAAACGGGATCGTATCTGCCTGCGAAAGCGAGGCCATGTTTTGACCGCCTGTTCAGCTTTGTCATTCCATGCTGGAGGGATAAGGTAGGTGGGGAGTTTACGCTTTAGGTAGGGTCGAAATCCAAGGGTGTTGTCTGATATTCCTAGAACTGCTGTTGCATGATTCGCCATAAAACCAAGAAAGTTAGGGAGTGATTTGGAATGGGGGATGACTTCTTGTAACCACCATAATACAGGAATTCCTGCATGATGAGCAGCGAGTACAGGGACGGTGTTTACTGAAGTATTCACGATGGCTAATCGAGGGTTAATGGTACGAATCAGTTGGATGAGCTGTTTGACGGGTTGATGGCGGTGAAATTGTTCAAGGGCTCCATCAGGGTAGCCTTGTTTGGACAATACCTTACTGAAGGATTGATAACGGAGAAGCGTGACTTTACAACCAAGTGTGTGGGCGACTTTCGTTAGAGGGGAAGCACCTGGTGCGATTAAATGACATTCATAACGGGGAGCAAGTTCTTGCATCATCGTAAGTAAGGTCTTTTCTGAGCCGGATAAGGGGCCACCCTTCGCAAGATGTGCAAAAAAAAGGATGCTGGGTCGTTGAGCGTTGTGGGTAACACTTAATTTTTTGGGAACAAAGATACGTGGGTTTTTACCTTTTCGTAGGTGAGGGTCATGGATTGTTGGATGTGAAAATTCCTTTGAAACAGGGAAACCAGGGAGGATTTCAGGAAGACGAATCCAAGGGGGGGATATTCCATCAGACATGAGAGCAGCCTCCTAGAACCATGTTGACTACAATCTCCGATACATGATCGCTTGTGTATTCCACAGGAGGGGACCAATTTCGTTGACCTTCGGTCATCATCGTTACACTAAAATGAATTTGTTCAGGAGATAAGCCTGAAACAACGGCACCGCCACAGGTAATGGTTTCCGGGCGTTCAGTGCTGTTTCGAATGATGACTGCAGGAACCTTTAAGATACAGCTTTCTTCCTGTACGGTTCCACTATCGGTGATGACACAACGAGCATGCTTTTGCAAATGAATAAAGTCAAAAAAACCAAAGGGCGGTGAGAGGAGAATGCCAGGGTGTGTGGGGAGAATGCCAAATTGATTAATTTTATCCCGTGTCCGTGGATGTACACTGACAACTACAGGGATGTCCTCACTTTGAGCGACTCGTTGAAGCGCGTCCATTAAATGGGTTAGGCGTTCTTTTTGGTCTACATTTTCCGCACGGTGGGCAGTTACAAGAATATACTTTTTGCTTGTTAATCCAAGTGATTTTAAAATCGAACTTTGATTAATCTCCTGTGTATGGTGCTTAATCACTTCATAAATGGGATTCCCTGTCACCCATACACGTTGCGATGGGTATCCTTCTTTAAGAAGGGTTTCTCGACTTTGAGCAGTGTATGGCAAATTAAAGGTAGAGACGGAGTCGATGAGGCGCCGATTGATTTCTTCAGGCACACGGGGATCAAAGCATCGGTTACCTGCTTCCATATGATAAATGGGGATTCCCATACGTGCGGCTGGGATGGCACAAAGTGCACTATTGGTATCCCCTAGAACGAGGATACTATTGGGCTGTTCCCTCAAAAAAACCTTCTCTACTTCTTTAAACATCACCCCTACTTGGGCACCAAATGTTTGTCCGCCTGATGTAAAGTGATAATCAGGCGAGCGTAAACGTAATTGTTTGAAAAAAATATCACTCAGTGTGGGTGCATCGTTTTGTCCTGTGTGCACCAATACGTGCTGGGTAGCTAAGCGATCCAACTTCGGGATAATGCGACTTAGGCGAATGATCTCGGGACGTGTGCCAAGAATGGTAACCACTTTCAAAGAGGATCCCCCCTTTCTGCATCGATAAATACACTTATTCTATTGTATGGAAGGGTTTGCAGACAGGTTCAGGGTGTTATCCCGTGTGGAGAAAGATGGTTATTTGTTGATTTTAATCAGGTGATGGTAAATGAGGAGATCAAATGAGTTCCTTGGTGTTTATGATGAAGGAAATGGATGGAGAGGAATATGCAGATGAAAGTGATCATTCCAGCGATTGCCTTGGGATTGACGGGAGGATCCAAATCTCTAGCAAATATTGCGAATGCATTAGTGTCTCGAGGCCATCAGGTCGAGGTCGTGGTGGTTAAGGGGATGCCTGTCCATTACCCATTACATGGTTGTAAGGTGACGGTTGTTCCTCAATTTAAGAAGGAATGGATACCCAAGGGCGATCTTATTCTTACTAACTTTTATAAGACGTTTAAACCCTGTTTCGAGGCATGGCCACGCCAATGCGTTCGATTATGTCAAGGATTTGAACCGGATTGGGTGCAGGATCGGAATTTTGCCTTGTGGACGTATCGTCGTGGGGTACCGACCATCAGCATTTCAAAGTGGCTAGATAATAAGCTGTTTCAGGCGACTCGGAAAAGAGGATTAGTGGTTCCTCTCGGAGTGAATCGTACGATATTTCATCCTCGACCGGGTGGTCAAAAAAAATCGGCCATCAAACGCATTTTGTATATTGCCCGGGAACCAAAAGGCTACCATATGAAAGGGTTTGGCGACTTTGCGCGGGCGATTCAGCTATTTTCACGCATGTACAAAGGCGAGTTTATTGTTGATCTCATTTGCCCAGAGCGACCGCTGCAAATCCGAGGTGTAAGATCCCATGTAATTGGTCCGCAAAGTCCTGCTCAAATGGCAAATTTATATCGTAGATCCGATTTATATGTTTCAAGTTCAAAAAGTGAAGGATTTGGGTTACCCGTGTTAGAAGCCATGGCTTGTGGTGTTCCTGTGGTAACGACCAATTCAGGGGGAGTCATGCAGTTTTGCCGTGCCAATCATAATGCGATCGTAACGCCACCTGAGCATGCCCGTGCCCTTGCAAAGGGGATGTTGACGGTGATGACTCGCCCCCAAAAAGCCTTCCAATTATCCAAAGCAGGATTAAAAACAGCATCCAAATATAGTGATGCACATTTTCGTCAGCGGATTGTTACTGTGTTGGAGCGGTTAGCAAAACGGTTATAAGAAACTACATTAATGCAAGACAGGAAAAGAGCAGATCCCATACGGGTTCTGCTCTTTTATCGATGAAGATCATGAAAGATTAGCTAGCTTCCATAAGCCCAGAGATTTGTCAATAAACCTTCCGTGCCCTTCGGTACACCTCTCATTAATCAGGGCCAGGGGTGGAGGGAAGTGGAAAGGGGCGAGTTGGAGATTAATAGGACGCCAATGATGTCCTGTGGCTTGATCGGAATTTTGTTTGCGTTGGGGGAAGGTTGTGGTTAGGAGATAACGAGCGTTGCTTTTCTTAAAATTGGTAAGGGCACGCTTGATATGGACAAAGGAGAAATGAACGAAGCAGTCACGGCAAAAAATGAGGTCGACACGGGGGATGCGATTTCGCGTGATATCAAGAAGACGAAAGGAGCAATCTCGTGTGGTATAGCGTTGCTGATTTTGTCGAATCAGGCCTGGGACGATGTCTCCACCGATATAGTGGGGAACGTGAGAGGCGACTTCTTTCATCCAGTGAAAATCACCACAAGGGGCATCTAGCATGGAGTGAATATGGTACTGGCGGAGTATGCGCGGTAATAATCGAATAATGACACGTGTCTGGGCCAGGCTTGAACCGGTTCCCGATACGGAGTCGGGACCATTCCACCGATTCTTTTGGTAAATATCTGTAAAAATATCTTTCATGAGGGTAGGCACCTCTTTCATGAGGTCGAGCATGAGAGAAATTCAAGTTGTAATTATTCTATGGAAAGGTAGCGAATTGGTGTAGGGAACAGACTATCGGATACGACAAAAAAGAGACTATTAATCTATAATTCCACACTGGTTGATAATGTTTGCCCAATCATTTGGTAATATAATCCATATGATATAGTATCGCTAGATTGAAGGAGGTGAAAAAGTCCATGGGCAAATTTTTGGACATGCGAACCTCCCAAAATGCTAGTTTGACGGGGGGAATTACTGCCTCCCTTAGTACCCTCTCAACGTCTCCCAGCTTAATTGGTGTCATTGGTTTGCAAACGGGAAGTGTATCGCAACCTGTTGTTAAACTCGATGGGACCATGGGGGTTGCGGTAAATACTGTCAGTCCCTATACGGTAACGATCCTCTTCGCTCGGGGATCGACCTTCCCGACCAGTGGGACACGAATATATACAGCAGTCTATGGCATTCCAACCAGCGTAGCTATAACGAGTAATACGATCCTCAATCTCACAGCCGCAGACTTGTTAGCGCCGGCGGCTACGCAAACGGTATACACCATGCTTGCGTATGCATCAACGACGGCAACACGTAATGGCCCCGAATCCTTCCAAGGGATCGCGCAAAATGGTAGCTTACCAGCTGGTTCCTAACATTGAAAGAGTAGATAACACACAACATTTTTGTTGTGTGTTTTTTGTTGCTATGAAAATATGTGAAACTCCTATGAGATTGGTCCAAGCAAGGACAGCAAAATAGCATATCGTAAGATCAACCCTAGTCTCTAAAATGGGATTAGTTGTAACACGCATGTCAAAGATTGTTTCAAATGTTTGAGAGAGCATTCATATTAACGTGTTTAATAAAAGAGAAGGTGAAGAAAACATGGGTAAATTTTTAGATATGCGAACCTCACAAAATGCAAGTTTTACTGGGGGGATCAATGCGAGTCTGAGTACCTTATCGACATCCCCCAGCTTAATTGGAGTCATTGGTTTACAGACGGGAAGTGTATCCCAGCCCATTGTCAAACTGGATGGGACGATGGGGGTTGGGGTAAATATTCTCACTCCTTATACGGTAACCATCCTCTTCGCCCGGGGATCCACTTTTCCGACGAGTGGAACGCGAATTTATACAGCGGTATACGGAATACCGACAACCGTTGTAAACAATGTGGGTAACCCCTCAATCGGTGATATGATCCTGAATCTAACAGCGGCAGACTTATTAGCACCAGCGGCCACGCAAACGGTATACACGATGCTGGCTTATGCTTCAACGACAGCTACGCGTGTTGGACCCGAGTCCTTCCAAGGGATTGCACAAAATGGTAGCTTACCAGCAGGCTCCTAATGGACTACAAACACACAACGAGGTCGTTGTATAAAAAACTTCCCTTTCTATGAGATGGGTCCAAGCAAAGATCAGAGAATGACATATGGTAAAAGTAGATCGCTTCTCCAACAATGAGAGTGAGTTATTAATAATGTAGGATTGTTAATTCGATATAGATAGGGAGGTGAAGAAAGAAACCATGGGCAAATTTTTGGACATGCGAACCTCACAAAATGCAAGTTTTACCGGGGGAATCAGTGCTAGCTTAAGCACTTTTCCAACGTCCCCCAGCTTGATCGGTGTTATCGGTTTGCAAACGGGAAGTGTGTCGCAACCTGTTGTTAAACTCGATGGGACGATGGGGATTCAGGTAAATACCACCACGCCCTTTACCGTAACCATCCTCTTAGCAAGGGGATCCACCTTCCCGACGAGTGGTACGCGAATTTATACAGCGGCATATGGAATTCCCACTTTTGTCTCCATTGCACCAGGAGCCGTATTTAGTGATACAGTCCTGAATCTGACAGCCGCAGACTTGTTAGCGCCTGCAGCCACAGAAACGGTATATACGATGTTAGCCTATGCTTCAACGACAGCCACGCGGGTTGGACCCGAATCCTTTCAAGGCATCGCGCAAAATGGTAGTCTACCAGCCGGTTCCTAGTCGTTGTAGAAGAGATCACACACAACGGGACGTTGTGTGTTTTTTGTTGTGATGAACCTATGTGTCTTGTCATAGCCAGTAGTCCATAAGGATCGCAGAGTGACATACGATAAGGTGTACCTTGGTTGTATGATACACACGACCCACTGTTGTTTGGTTTTTACTCTATGAGAATATTCAATTTTTAATGAGAGTCGTCCAAGCCAAAGATCGAAAATTGACATAATATATGATCACAACATTTTCAAAAATAGAATGATCGTATCTCAATAAATAAGAATGATTACCCATATGTAGATAAGGAGGTGAAAAAGTCCATGGGCAAGTTTTTGGACATGCGCACCTCGCAAAATGCAAGTTTGACTGGGGGTATCAATGCGAGCCTCAGTACCTCTTCCACCTCCCCCAGCTTAATTGGTGTCATTGGTTTACAGACGGGTAGTGTATCGCAACCCGTTGTCAAACTCGATGGAACTATGGGGGTTGGGCTCAATGTCAACACTCCCTATACGGTAACCATCCTCTTCGCCCGGGGATCCACGTTCCCGACAAGTGGAACGCGAATTTATACAGCGGTATATGGTATTCCAACTACCACCGGTGATCAGGATGTTCAACCCTTAATCGGTGATATGATTCTGAATCTCACAGCCGCAGACTTGTTAGCGCCAGCAGCCACGCAAACGGTATACACGATGCTGGCTTATGCCTCAACGACAGCCACACGGGTTGGGCCCGAGTCCTTCCAAGGGATCGCGCAAAATGGAAGTCTACCAGCAGGCTCCTAATCGTTATTGAAGGGAACGCACACAACGAAGGGTTGTGTGTTTTTTGTTGATGAACATATGTAGCTGTCATAGCGGGTAGGCCACAACGATCAAAGAGTTAAGAGTGATATACGATAAGGTGAAACCTTGGTTGTAGGCCAAACTTGGTAAGGGTTTGTCCAAGCAATTAGCGGATGATTTCATATCATATTGTATAACTAGAAAAGGAGGTGAAGAAAATATGGGCAAATTTTTGGACATGCGGACCTCGCAAAATGCAAGTTTGACCGGGGGTATCACGGCAAGTCTGAGTACCTTCTCGACATCCCCTAGCTTAATTGGTGTCATTGGTTTACAAACAGGGAGTGTATCGCAACCCGTTGTTAAACTGGATGGAACCATGGGGGTTGGGGTCAATACCCTCACTCCCTATACGGTAACGATTCTTTTCGCCAGGGGATCCACTTTCCCGACAAGTGGAACGCGGATTTATACAGCGGTATATGGTATCCCAACTACTACCACCTTAATTAATGGTGCAGCCGCAATCGGCGATATGATTCTGAATCTCACAGCCGCAGACTTGTTAGCGCCAGCAGCCACGCAAACGGTATACACGATGCTGGCCTATGCCTCAACGACAGCTACGCGTGTCGGACCCGAGTCCTTTCAAGGGATCGCACAAAATGGTAGTCTACCAGCAGGCTCTTAAATTACACAAAGAAAACATACAACCCACAACCCATCGTTGTGTGGTTTTTGTTATGGGAACATTTTACTTTATTATCAGGGTCGTCCAAGCCAAAGATCGAAAAATGACATATTATATGATACTACGTCTTCAAAAATAGAGAGTGAGTCTTTAATCCACTTGAATAGTTGGATTTCAATAAAGGTGATATGTAGAAAAGGAGGTGAAAAAGTCCATGGGCAAGTTTTTGGACATGCGCACCTCGCAAAATGCAAGTTTGACTGGGGGTATCAATGCGAGCCTCAGTACCTTCTCGACCTCCCCCAGCTTAATCGGCGTCATTGGTTTGCAAACCGGAAGTGTATCCCAACCCGTTGTTAAACTGGATGGAACGATGGGGGTTGGGGTCAATACCCTCACTCCCTATACGGTAACGATTCTTTTCGCTCGGGGATCCACGTTCCCGACGAGTGGAACGCGGATTTATACAGCGGTATATGGCATCCCAACTACCACCTTAATTAATGGTGCAGCCGCAATCGGCGATATGATTCTGAATCTGACAGCCGCAGACTTGTTAGCGCCAGCAGCCACGCAAACGGTATACACGATGCTGGCTTATGCCTCAACGACAGCCACACGGGTTGGGCCCGAGTCCTTTCAAGGGATCGCGCAAAATGGAAGTCTACCAGCAGGCTCCTAATCGTTATTGAAGGGAACGCACACAACGAAGGGTTGTGTGTTTTTTGTTGATGAACATATGTAGCTGTCATAGCGGGTAGTCCACAACGATCGAAGAGTTATGAGTGATATACGATAAGGTGTACCTTGGTTGTATGCCAAACATGGTAAGGGTTTGTCCAAGCAATTAGCGGATGATTTCATATCATATTGTATGACTAGAAAAGGAGGTGAAGAAGTCCATGGGCAAATTTTTGGACATGCGAACCTCGCAAAATGCAAGTTTGACTGGAGGTATCAATGCGAGCCTCAGTACCTTCTCGACCTCCCCCAGCTTAATCGGCGTCATTGGTTTGCAAACCGGAAGTGTATCGCAACCCGTTGTTAAACTGGATGGAACCATGGGGGTTGGGGTCAATACCCTCACTCCCTATACGGTAACGATTCTCTTCGCTCGGGGATCCACGTTCCCGACGAGTGGAACGCGGATTTATACAGCGGTATATGGCATCCCAACTACCTTTCTTGGAGTCGATGGTCCCCAGATCGGCGATATGATTCTGAATCTCACAGCCGCAGACTTGTTAGCACCAGCGGCTACGCAAACGATATACACGATGCTGGCCTATGCTTCAACGACAGCCACACGGGTTGGACCTGAGTCCTTTCAAGGGATCGCACAAAATGGTAGTCTACCAGCCGGTTCCTAATCGTTGTAGAAGAGATCACACACAACAGGACGTTGTGTGTATTTTTGTTGGGATGAACACATGTATCTTGTCATAGCCAGTAATCCGCAACGATCGCAGAGTGACATACGATAAGGTGCACCATGGGTGTATACCGAAATTGGTAAGGGTTTGTCCAAGCGAATTAGCAAATTAATCCATATCGTATTGTATGACTAGAAAAGGAGGTGAAGAAGTTCGTGGGCAAATTTTTGGACATGCGCACCTCGCAAAATGCAAGTTTGACTGGGGGTATCACGGCAAGTCTGAGTACCTTCTCGACATCCCCTAGCTTAATCGGAGTCATCGGCTTGCAAACGGGAAGTGTATCGCAACCCGTTGTCAAGCTAGATGGAACGATGGAGGTTGGGGTCAATACCCTCACTCCCTATACGGTAACGATTCTCTTCGCTCGGGGATCCACTTTCCCGACGAGTGGAACGCGGATTTATACAGCGGTATATGGCATCCCAACTTCCACCATTGGCCCCGATGGTGTTTCCCCCACGATCGGTGATATGATTCTGAATCTCACAGCGGCAGACTTATTAGCACCGGCAGCCACGCAAACGATATACACGATGCTGGCCTATGCCTCAACAACCGCCACTCGGGTTGGGCCGGAGTCCTTTCAAGGGATCGCGCAAAATGGTAGCTTACCAGCCGGTTCTTAAATTTACAGAATGAAAAGCACACACCGATTGGTTGTGTGTTTTTTGGTGCTATGAAAATATGCGGCTTTCCTATGTGAGAGGTCCAGGCAAAGGTAAAGGATGGACATACCGTATGATAACACCACTCTTTGAAATTGAAAGATTGGTTTGATGTAAAGGAGGTACACTATGATTTCCATTAGTTTATGTATGATTGTGAAAAACGAAGAAAAAACCCTAGACCGATGCCTCGCTTCTATTTTCGATATCGTGGATGAAATTAATATCATTGATACAGGATCGACGGATGCCACGAAGGAAATTGCTCGTCGATATACAACACGTATCTTTGATTTTACATGGATTGATCATTTTGCTGCAGCACGCAATTTCTCCTTTAGTAAAGCGACGAAGGAATACATCCTATGGCTGGATGCAGATGATTTCTTTAAAGAGAAGGATCGTGAGAAATTTCGCGAGTTGAAGAAAACCTTGGATTCATCCGTTGATCAAGTGTCGATGTATTATCATTTGCACTATGATGACGAGGGAAATGTATTTAGCCGTATTCGACGGGAGCGATTGGTAAAGCGTGCCCGTAATTATCGTTGGCATGACCCTGTTCACGAGTATTTAGAGATTCATGGAAAGATCATGGATAGTGACATTGCCGTCCATCACGGTAAATTGCAGTTTAATAAGGCACGCAACCTCGCCATCTATGAACATCGGTTGGCTAAGGGAGAAACTTTCTCGCCACGGGATCTATATAATTATGGGAATGAATTGATGGAAAATAATCGGCTAGAAGAAGCGTTGGTACAGTATGAAAAATATTTTGCTGCGGATAGCCCCTATACAGAGGATAATGTTTCGGCATGTGGCTATGCGGCACACTGTTGTCATTTGTTGGGGAGAGGCGAGGAGGAACGACAATATCTATTAAAATCCTTTGATTACGATGCCCCACGAGTGGAGTTTTGTTGTCGGCTAGGCTTTTGGTATCATGCCCACAACAAATTGGAAAAGGCAATCAGTTGGTATAATCATGCCACGCAAATCAAACACCTTCATGATTGGGGGATGATTAATGAAGCGGCTCATACCTGGTTACCCCATCTTCAATTAACTGTGATCTATGGGGCACTGGGTCAGATCGAAAAGGCATATCATCACAATGAGATTGTTCGCTCCTATAAACCTAACGATCACGAAGTATTAAACAATAAGAAAAAGTTAGAATTTTATTTGGAAAAGGGGATTACTGTGGCTACCCGCCCGGAAACGGGAGGGGGGAAGGTGTGACCATTACTAGCATTATCATTCCTGTACAAAATCAACTATCCTATACCAAACAGTGCATTGAGAGTATCCGAGCCTATACAAAAGAGGGTACTTATGAATTGATCGTGATCGATAATGGATCAGAGGATGTTACGATGCAGTGGTTGCAGGCACAACAGGATCTGATCCTTATTCGAAATCATGAGAACAAAGGATTTCCCAAGGCATGCAATCAAGGGATTCATGCGGCGAAGGGGGAGCGTATCCTCTTTCTTAACAACGATACAGTGGTGACCTCTCGATGGTTGGAGCAATTAGTCTGTTCCCTTGAAAGTGCCCCAAATATTGGAGCAGTTGGTCCTGTCACCAATCATGCTTCCTACGGAACGGCCATATCGGTTCCCTATAACGATATAAAGGGGTTACCTGCCTTTGCTGATCAGTATAATCGCTCGGATCCAACCCGATGGGAAGAGCGTGCAAAATTGATCGGCTATTGTCTCCTCACCCGCCGTGAGGTCCTTAAGGAAGTGGGAGAATTCGATGAGCGATTCACCCCAGGCAATTTTGAAGATGATGATTGGTGTTTCCGGGCACGCCTTCTGGGTTATCGATTGATCCTATGTCAGGATACGTTTATCCATCATCATGGAAGTGTCTCATTTGGTAGGGAAGAACAGCGATTTGCCGAGTTATTGGAAAAGAATCGTCAGGTTTTTGAGCAGAAATGGGGAGTGGATCCTTCTATCCTCTTTCATGTAAAAACAGAGTCGCTGGATTGGTTGAACTTGACTGGTAAAGGCGAACAACGGGTGTTGGATCTGAGGTGTGGCTCTGGTGCTACCCTTTTAACCATCAAACACCATCTTCCATCAGTTAGCTGTTTCGGGGTTGAACCTCATCGTGACGCAGCCAAAGCGGCGACTCATGTGGGAAATGTGATGAACCAGGAAGTTGATGCGCCCATTCCTTGGCCGAAGGAATATTTTGATACGATTCTCCTTGGGGATTCCCTTGGTCATGTGGAAAATCCAGCAGAATGGCTACAACGGATGAAGCATCACTTAAAAAGAGGAGGGATTATGGCAGCGACGCTACCTAATCTATGTCATTATGGCGTGCTATCTCAGTTGCTTCAAGGGTTGTGGGTAGAGGGGCCTCGTCATCGATTTACGCTACAATCTCTTCATACGCTTTTTCAATCCCAAGGTCTTGAGAAAGTAATGATTCGGGGACTTACTCTACCGCAGTCCTCTGAAGAAGAGGAGCAATGGATAGATAGGCTGGCTACTTTAACCTCACCGGCGATGAAGGAGCAATACCTTTGTTTTCAGTATCAAGTACGTGCAGTACGAGAAGAGGCAGCTTATGTGCGGCATTTGAAATTTCTCATTCGACGAATAGAAAACCATTTGGATGAAGAGGCGAGCCTTCAAGAAGTCCTTCGCCAAGTAACTAGTCAAGGAATTTCAATCCAAGAAGTGATTGCGATCATCCATATGGACATGATTGATAAAGTTGAAATGTTGCATCGAATTGCTCAAGGTTGCTATGAACAAGGGATGATGGATGAAGCGATTTCCTTAATGGAAAACGCCGAAAGCCTAGCCCCCGATCATTCGGACACACTCTATAACTTAGCGCTGCTATGGCAACAACGTCATCAACCAACGAAAGCACTTGCTTACCTAGAGAGAATCAAGAAGATGGATGAATCGACACAACAGTTGATGGCTCGTGTACGAAAGGCGGTCACTGATGAATCCCTATAAGGTTTGTTTTATTTGGTGTGTGAATGATGAAGATTGGTTTCGTGAGTCGGAACGTTACGTGGATGCCCTCACTGTTCCTGAGGGGTATCGTATTGAAAAACAGTGGATAAAGGGAGCAAAGGGGTTAGCATCGGGTTACAATCAAGGGATGATGAAATCGGATGCGAAGTACAAGGTGTATCTGCATCAAGATGTCCTTATTATTCATCGCAATTTTTTGGTGGATATGGTTTCCCTCTTTCAAAAGAATCAAGAAGTCGGCATGCTTGGGATGGTGGGCGTTACTCGTCTTCCTTGTAATGGTATATGGTGGGAGGGGGAGCGCCCTGTGGGTAAAGTTTATGATAGCCATACAGGACGAATGGAGCTTCTTTCCTTTGGAGGGGACACCGAGGTTCATACTAAGGTAGAAGCAGTGGATGGTTTGTTGATGGCAACGCAATATGATCGGCCTTGGAGGGAGGATTTATTTTCTGGTTGGCATTTCTATGATCTTTCCCAAGGAAAAGAATTTATTCGAGCGGGGTATGAGGTGATGGTTCCCTATCAGCAAAAACCCTGGTGTATCCATGACTGTGGTGTTGTGAATGTACAAAATGGATTTGAGGAAGCGAGGCAACAATTTGTAAATACGTATTTGGATAAGGGATATGAATAGCTCTAGCACTTTTAATATGAGCATAGTAAAGAAGGATCCCTATCCTGTTTTCAGGGATAGGGATCCTTCTCATTATCACGTGTGACTCACCGGTTGTTTTGAAAATGTTTATGTTCTCCATTTTCATTTTCTTCAACTGTCTCTTCTTCATCAAGGGTTTCTTCCGTTTCGATTGACTGGCTCACCAATAAACGGCTGACACTGCGCTGTTCGATTTCTTGTACTTTAAAGGTAAATTGTTTATAAGGAACAATGTTACCCACCTCAGGGACCTCGTTTAATTGGGAGAAGACCCATCCCCCAATCGTATCATTATCAGGATCTTCAATTGTACAGCCAAAGTAATCATTTACTTCTTCAATTAACAAGCGCGCATCAATGGATGTTTCATTGCCTTGCTTTTGGAAAAAGGGGCGCTCATCATCAAATTCATCTTGAATCTCGCCAAAAATTTCTTCAATGATATCCTCAGTCGTCACCAGTCCAGCAGTTCCTCCGTATTCATCGACAACAATTGCGACTTCGGAGCGGTTTTGTTGTAGTACACGTAGGACGTCTTTTAATTCCATTGTTTCAGGAACCATGACGGAGGGACGGGTTAATTCTTTTAAATCAGGCGTTTCCCCGCTGAGTAATTTTTCATAAACATGACGAATGTGTACGATTCCTACAATATCATCTTTGTCCTCACGACAGAGAGGAAATCGGGTATGGCGTGCTTCCCGAATGGTTGTAAGGTTTTCTTCCAGTGAATCATCTGCATATAAGCAAACCATGTCCACACGAGGAACCATGACTTCACGAGCGACGCGATCCGCAAATTCAAAGATGTTATCAAACAAGGAAAGTTCCGTTTCATCGATGTGTCCACTTTTTTGACTTTGAGCCATCAACATCCGAATTTCTTCTTCGGTATGTCCTTGTATATGATCCGGGTCTAATTCAACGCCCGCCCATTTCAAGGCCTTATTCGCTGAGCTATTCAACACAAAAATGAATGGGTAAAAAATCTGGTAAAACCAGTTCAATGGAGCAGCTACCCACAAGGTGGTTTTTTCAGCTTGCCGTATGGCTAAGGACTTTGGAGCCATTTCTCCCAAAACAATATGAAGAAATGTAATAAGGACGAAAGCAATTGTTAATGACAAGGTAGAGACGAGCAAGTCGGGTATATTAGGCGATATTAAATGAAGCGTTGGGATGACAATCATATGGGCAATGGCAGGTTCCCCTACCCACCCGAGGCCAAGGGAGGCTAGGGTTATTCCTAACTGTGTTGCGGAAAGGTAGGCATCCATCTTGTTAATGAGCTTTTCAGCTATTTTGGCTCGACGATGTCCTTCTTCGCGCAGTTGTGCGATCCGAGTCGCACGGACCTTGACGATGGCAAACTCCGACGCAACGAAGAAGCCATTAAGAAAAACGAGGAAGAACACAAGG
This sequence comes from Marininema halotolerans, assembly GCF_900116235.1. Lineage (GTDB taxonomy): Bacteria > Bacillota > Bacilli > Thermoactinomycetales > DSM-45169 > Marininema > Marininema halotolerans. The sequence goes on from NZ_FPAA01000005.1 coordinate 259,171, forward strand.
AATAGATTCCATGCGATCTCGATAATACTTCCCAAGCGAACAACGACCTCCTGAAGTCAGTTTACTTCGTGCGATTAGCCTGCACGAAACTAGGCGAAATTAATTACAGATACTCACAAGCTTATCAGAAAGCCTATAAACTGTATAGATGAGCATAGGTGATGCCATACACCCTTTATACTATTCCCTGATTCACTTAACCAAAAAACCTCTTCTGAAAAAAGAAGAGGTTACTGGATATAGTGAAGGAATGTGGTGGCTAATCCGAAATAGATCGATAATGAGATCACATCATTGATGGTGGTGATGAGAGGTCCTGATGCGACGGTCGGATCCACATTCAGTCCATGCAATAAGATAGGAATGAATGTACCGCCCAGCGTACCAAGGATTAAGGTAATGAGTAGTGACCCTGCGACAATTAAACCGAGAATCCAATCACCTTCTAAAACGGTGACCAATCCAAAGATAAAGATGCTACAAACCATTCCAATAATAATGCCGACGATTCCTTCTTGGCGAAGGATCTGAAAGTATCGATCCCGGGTCAACTGACCAGTGGAGAATCCACGGATGACCAGGGCGAGGGATTGCGTGCCGGTGTTTCCAGTCATACCGGAAATTAAGGGCATGAAGGTAGCCAGGACAGCGACTTTTTTTATAGTTCCTTGAAAAAAACCAAGGAGGTTGGCTGTCAACATCCCAATACAAAGAAGGAGAAGCAGCCATGGAATTCGACGCCGTGCAGAAGAAAAGGGGTTAGTTAATACATCCATTTCAGTTTGTCCTACGGCGGAAAGTTTTGCGATATCTTCTTGTGCTTCTTCAATTAAAACATCAACAACGTCATCAATCGTGATAATCCCGAGCAGTCGGCCTTCATCATCCACTACGGGAATCGCTAGAAAGTCGTATCGTTCCATAATTTTTGCAACTTCTTCTTGGTCCATATCTGCGGGAACTGAAATAATCCGTTCATACATAATATCCGTAATGGCTGTTTGGGGTTGTGCAATCAGTAGTTCGCGGAGAGAGACGACACCAATTACCCGGTCATCCGCATCGATCACATAAATATAATAGACGGTTTCGGCAGTGGGTGCTTCTCTGCGTAAGTAGAGGATGGTCTCTTCGACCGTGTAGTAATCGTAGACACTGACATACTCCAAGGTCATCTTTCCGCCAGCGGTATCATCGGGATAATGAAGCAAAGCGCGAACTTTGTCCGCCTCATCCCGCTCCATTCCACGGAGTAGATCTTGTACATTGGACTCGTCCATCTCACCCATCAGGTCGGCAACTTCATCGGAGGACATCCGATTAAGGACTTTGGATGTTTTTTCTGCGCCTACATTCGCTAATACTTCTTGCTGTTCATCGGCTTCAAGTTCTTCAAGCAACTCTGCGATTTCCTCGGCATTCAACAATTGAAGGAAATGATGACGGTAGATCCCCTTCAGTTTGAAAAAGATTTGGCCGAGATCGTAGGGTTGTAGCTCTTCGATCAAGGGGCGAAGATAACGACGTTCACGCTTTTGAAGGGCTAACTTGATGGTATCTAAATCAATTGCGTGTTCATGTTGCCGTTCATCCATATCAGTCATCGCGTGTTTCCTCCTCTCTACAGGGGTTCGAAATCTTCATCATCATAACAGATCAAAAGGGCTTTGCAAACGGAGAAGCTGGTGAATGAATGCGTTACTGTCCCTTTTTATTAAGGATCTGATCAAGGCCTTTGTGTGGACAATTAATTACCTGCTCTTCTTGCCCATATACTTGAAGAAGGATACAAAATGGGAGGGATAATCATGGTTTATTATTCCCCAGGTTTTGGCCAACCAACAAGTCATTGGTCATTTCCAAGCCAACCCGGGATGGGTGTGGTGTCACCTGAAGGAGATGGGTCGTATTTGCCAACCACTTCTTCAAAGACCCCTGATCAACGCTCCCTCAAAGGAGGCTGGCCCCCTCCCATGGTCTCGGGGGGGAAAGTCTCCTACACAAATGCGTACCCTGATTCATACCCCTACTCCTATGCTCCTGGGTGGCTTCCCCCTGACTGGAATCCGTGGGCAGGACGCAAGCCGACTCAGGAGCCAAAACACCCAAGACAAACATTCGCACCCGGGTTTCCCAGGCAATCCCCCAAGTATTCTCAACCCGTTCAAATGCCGCAGTTTCCAACTCATTGGCCGGTAGGAGCTCCTTCGTATTTTGGCCCAGCACCCATACCAAATCCAGGGCTTCCTTATCATCCTCATCCACTCCCTTTTTCACCTCAGCAAATGTATCCACTCCAACGCCCCCTATTTGCACCTGATCCATTGCCTGGCCCAGGCCCTGCTCCAGCACCCGGCCCAGGACCTGCTCCTGGGTTGCCTTCTCAACCGAGACCGACCCCGACTCCGAGACCGGGCTCATCGAGAACGGTTCAAATACCCATTAAAAAAGCAGAACCCATTTGGGAATCACCTGAGTCACCCGAATCTCCCTGGTTTTTTGTACCTGAGGAGGAAGAGTCTTCAGCAACTAAACCGTAGGGAATTGAGACTCATCATATCCAGTGTTCTGGGAAAGCTATCAGATGCCAAATGGCATGGAAAGGGGTGAGGTGGATGCGAATCGAAGAAGAGACCCGTCGTGACCCAGAGATTACGACGCCTCGTGAACCCCTAACGACAGCTCCGGAACAACCGGAACGTGGGGCAGATCCCAATGAGCGTCGGCGAAGAGAGAAGGATGATGAACGAAGGCATCTAGCGTAATGCGCAGGGCTCAGTCAAATTGACTCTTTGAAATAAAAAGGTCCCGTGAAGCGCTAGGCTTCGCGGGACCTTTTTATGTGAACGACAACCTACCCGCCTTAAAAATTGGGTTGGCCTTTCGATGACTGCTTTTTGATGTGATATTCAATATCCATGTCATCATCGATTCGCGGGACAGCAATGACTTGGGTTGGGTGGGTAATTACTTGAGTGACCATCCCATCTGAGCTGGGTGTAATCTCTTGGGCGTAGACATGAACTTTGCCGTCTTTCTCAATGACATTATCAATGTTAATTCGATAACCGCTTGTGCGGCGTTCACCCAGGCCGATAATCAGATAGGTTTGATCGTGATAATTGACTCGCACTTCTCCTCCCTTTTTGGAGGAGCGCATATCGGTTAATTTGGCTTTCACATTTTCGGGAAGGGATTTCCCGGCTTCAACTTGCTTTGTTAACACTTTCCCTTGTACATCATCATCTCTAGGGGGCATGCCATCTTTTTTTGAAGGTGCTTCAGCCATCGCGCCTTTGTCAATATGTGCGGTGTATTCAAGGTCATCTTTAGCGGTCTTCACGGAGATGACAGTCATCGGGGATGTAATGGCTTGGGTGTTTAAGGAACCTTTCTTTGGGGGAACTTCCTCGGCATTTACACGGATGTGATCCCCTGATTGTGTGACTTCCTTCACTTTAATCGTCCATCCACCCGTATTTTTTTTACCAGCGGTGAGAAAGAGATAGGTTCGACCTTCATCCATGACTTTTGCTTGGATCCCTTTTTCTTCTTTCGATGTCTTGGCTTTCGCCCATTGGTCTTTTACCTTATCGGGCAACTTATCAAGAGACTCTTGTTGAAAGGGGACAGTGTGTTCGTCCTTCGCGTGATGAGCTTCTCCTGCTTTACTTTCTGGAGAAAGATAGGAACCTCCGCAACCCATTGTACCGAATAATAATGTGCAGCCTAACATCACTGAAATCACCTTCCGTTTTCGCATCCTTATTGCCTCCTGTCTGATTCTTTGTCTTTTAGACGGGAGATCTTGCTGAAAAGTTGCAAAAAATTTTCGGGGTAGATTTTTTGCAACAGACAGGTGCTAGTGGATCTTCGTTATGTTTTCCCTCATTTTTAGAAAAGCTAACCGAAAAGGAGGGAATTTGGGTGGAGATTGATCCGCATCGACCTTTAATTGTACAGAATGATCGGACGGTATGGGTAGAGGTTGACCATCCGGACTATGATCAAGTACGAGAAGGGTTGTCTTTCTTTGCAGAGTTAGTAAAGAGCCCAGAGTATCTTCATACGTATCGGATCACGCCACTTTCGCTATGGAATGTGGCGGCAGTGGGTTGGCAAGTAGATGAGATTCTTTCCTTTTTGCAGAAGTATAGCAAGTTTCCTTTATCCCCTGCCTTTTGTAAGGAGATTGAAGCTTGTTTTTCACGGTTTGGACGGATTCGAATCATCCAAAAGGATCATCGATTGTTGTTAAAAGGTGACCAACAGGACATTTTAACCCTGACACAGTCGAAAAAATTGACAAGCTATCTTCAATGTGATTCGGATGGTCAATGGGTTGTTGCACCAGAAGCACGTGGTATGTTGAAAAAAGAGTTGATTCATTTAGGGTGGCCCGTTTGGGATCAAGCTGGTTTTAGTGAAGGAGAGGCCCTTTCCCTTCGTTTGTGTACGAAAACGCGGTCGGGTGAATCCTTTGCTTTACGAGACTATCAACAAAAAGCAATTGAGGCCTATTGTATGGGAGATCAAGATGGGCATGGCGTTCTTGTTTTACCTTGTGGTGCAGGGAAAACTGTTATTGGCTTGGGTGTGATGGAGAGGGTAGGGCGGGCTACGTTAATTCTTACTCCCCATACTACGTCGGTTCGACAATGGGTGCGTGAGCTTTTGGACAAGACGACCCTACGGAAAGACCAGATTGGAGAATACTCTGGGGAGAAGAAAGTGGTAAAGACTGTGACAGTAGCTACCTATCAGATTCTCACCCACCGAGACAAACAGGGCGAATTTATTCACATGGATTTATTTAATCGCCGGGATTGGGGGCTTATTGTCTATGATGAAGTCCACCTATTACCTGCTCCTGTGTTTCGGGCGACAGCGGATCTACAAGCGAAGCGGCGTCTTGGTTTAACTGCAACGTTGATTAGAGAAGATGGACGAGAGAAAGAAGTTTTTAGCTTAATTGGCCCAAAACGAGTCGATATTCCATGGAAAGAACTAGAGGAAAAGGACTTTTTAGCAGAGGCCAATTGTACTGAAATTCGAACCCCATTATCCCATGAGGATCGAATGATTTATGCGGATGCAGCCAAAAAACATAAATATCGGATCGCTGCTGAAAATCCTGCTAAAGAGGCCCTTGTACAAAGAATTCTTATTCACCATCAAGGAGAGCGAGTGCTGGTGATTGGTCAATATTTGCGGCAGTTAAAAAGCTTGGCTACACGATTACAGCTTCCATTGATAACCGGACAGACGTGTCAGGAGGAACGAGAAACGTTCTTTCAAGCATTTCGACAGGGTGAAATTCCTGTGCTGATTGTATCCAAAATCGCTAATTTTGGCATTGACCTTCCTGATGCAAATGTCGCCATCCAACTATCGGGTACTTTTGGTTCGAGGCAGGAAGAAGCACAACGTTTGGGACGCATCTTGCGACCGAAAAATGGAAACAATCAAGCCTATTTTTATCATCTGGTTAGCTCCGATACCGTGGATCAAGAATATGCTCTTCATCGACAACGATTTCTGGTGGAGCAAGGCTATCCTTATCAAGTGATTGAGGAAGAACAGTGGAGGCGGATATCATGGAACGTTTAATGGGATGTTTAACTTCCTTATCTCCTCAAGTACGTGCTTGCATTGCAAAAGAACATGGATGGAAAGAGGAAGAAACCCAGGACCCAACAACCATGGCAGCGCGGATCGTAGAAGCAATCACCGATGTCGCCAAAGGGAATCGGGTAGAGGCGAGAATGTTACGGCGGGTGATTTTTCGCGGTGGCAATCGCCTATTTTCGATAAGGGATGAGATGATTACAGGAGAAGATTCTTCTCTTCAGATGAGTATGGGGTGGATCGGTCTTCAAAGAAAAGGGTTTCTGTATTCTTTTCGTAAGCCATGGGGAGAGGTACTACTTTGGTGTCCACATGAGATTCGTGAGGCTTGTTTATCAGTATGGTTCCCTCATCTTCCCTCAGCTCGACAAGGAGTGTCCTTGAATGAGGTATATCCGATTGGTGGTTTTTGGAATGATGTCTTTCAATGTTTATGTATGGTAGATCGGGAGCCCGTTCCCCTCACAGCCAATGGAAAAATGAAGCAGTCATTTCTTCGGAAGGTGATTGCCGAAATGGATTTAGATGATAGTGGTCTCGAAGAATCTCCATGGGGATCGGATAAGTTTCCTCGGCTTTCTCTCCTTCTCTCCTATGCAAAGAAGGAAGGGTGGTTAACCGATTCCGATGGACGACTTCGATTAATAGAAGATAAGGCAAGAGAATGGATCGGTTATTCCTGGGAGGAGCGGTTACAGAGGATGTATTCCTTTGTACAGCAAGAACTTCTCCATAACCGTCCAGAGTGGGATAGTTTATGGTACTGGATGGAGCGTCATGGTCAAGGTGCAACGCTCCTTAAAGATACTTTTTTAGCATGGAAATCCGTGTCAGGGTCGACCTCACGGTTAGAGGAGTGGGAGAGCAAATGGCTCCGGCCTTTACAATCATTAGGTTGGATAGAGATGGGGCAAGAGGGAGGCGAAGATTGGTGGAAATGGGCTGACTGGTCACCTTCCGTATCGAGAGGACTTCCACAACTATCCGCTTATGTAAAACCTGACTTTGAAGTGTTGGTTCCCGTGTTTTCTGCAGCCACTGAACGCAGGGCATTGGCACAATTTGCAGATTATATGGGGGGAGAACAATTCTATGCCCATTATGAATTAACTCCTTTTTCCATTCGTAGAGGATTGGAGAGGGGACTTTCTATAAATGAAATGGAACAAGTACTCTTCAAGATATCTGCATTTCCTCCCCCTGAAAATATCCTACATAGTTTACGGCTATGGAGAGAGCAACACTCCCGCGTACGTATTGGAACAGAGGTCATTCTCCAAGTTGCAAGCTCCCAATTCGCTGATGAATTGATGCAAGATTCGATGCTGTCCAATCATATACGTGAGAGGGTAGGACCTATGGCGTTCTTGCTCCATCCTGATGATTTGTCTGTGATCCGAGAACGCTTGGAGGCGCGAGGAACGCCAGCGCTAGAAATCGGTGAAAGGCCTAGAGATGGCACTGATATCAAAGGGAGTGAGCATGACGCTCTGGAGGGTTATGGGGAGCTGACGATCGAAAATCGCATTCCAGCGTGGAAAGAAGCCGTTCCAGGTGTTGAACAACTTCCTCGCATGTGGACGTCGGCCCCACGCAATTATCATCCGACGATGCGTCGGGAGTTACTGGAGAAGTCAGCACAGATGGGGTTGCCTATAAAATGGTTGGATAAGGAGAAGCAAACACATCAGTTTGTCACGAAACGTTTGTACCATACCAAGGGAGGGTGGTTGGCTGAAGGGAAAGATGAGCAGAGGCAAGTTAGCCAATCGATTCCATTGGAGGCGATGGAACAAATTCAAGTGATTTTGCCCTGGGAAGAATAAAATCCGTTAGAAGGATGGCGGAAAAGGGTGTTTAACTCCATGGAGTGAATTGTGTTAACATGGAAGAGGAGGGATCGTTATGAATTCGTTGGATATGACAGAACTATTGTCTGAAGCATATAGATTGGCTGATCGAATCAACGAATCGGAGGAAGTACACCGATTTATCGAAGTAAAACGGGCCTTATCCGAAGATGGGGATGCGCGGAAGCTCATCAAGCAATTTCAAACAAAGAAAGAACTCTTTGCTGAAGCACAACGTTTTGGCCATTTTCACCCTGATTATCATCGTGCAAAAGATGAAGCGAAAGCTTTTCTGACGGAGATGAAGAAGTATCCCTTAATTAAGGAGTACTTAGAATTAGAGGAGACAGTGGATCGAATCCTTTATGAAGTGAGCCAACGCATTGCCCATTCTGTATCAACTGAAATTAAAGTTCCCGTTAATGATGAGATTCAGGCGTTGCGTGAAGCGAACCAGAAACGGCGAAAAAGTTGTGGGTAAGCATGAGATTGAGAAAGTCTAGTAGGTGGTTTACTTTATTGGGTGTAGCGTGTTACCATAAAGTAGGATCCTTGTTTAAGGATGACTGATATAGCAACCATTCTCCTAACAATGGAAGAAGTATTAATAAAGGAGACACGACCCCATGTCGATGATTATCGCGGAACGGCTTGGTTTGGCCGTATGGGTGAAGGATCTTAAGGCAGCCCGCTCGTTGGGGCGCATGGGTAATATCCACTACGTGTCGAAGCGGCTAAAATATGTGTTTTTGTATATTGATGGTCAGAAAGCCGAGCAGACGATTCGCAAAATCGAGCGATTATATTATGTTGAACGTGTACAACGTTCCCTTCGCCGAGAGTTGTCAACGGAATTTCATAAACTGAATCAATCCCCGACCCAATAGGCGGGGATTGATTCATTCCAAGGGATGTGGTGGGCTTCTACACGTGAGAGGGCTACTTTTTTTCATGGATATGTTTCGTGTATCGTAATTTTGGTAAACAGATTCTTTAAAGGGAAGAAAGCGGGTCGTAATATGAACACATGGAAACGAAATTTGTACATTTTGATGGTGGCTCAATTCCTGGTAATGGGTGCCATGAGTATGATTATTCCCTTTCTCCCACTATATCTCAGGGAATTAGGTATGAAAGATCCTGGTCAAACGCAGCTATGGGCGGGATTAATCTTTGGGATCAACTTTTTATCTGCTTTTTTGGTGGCTCCCATATGGGGAAGTTTAGCGGATAAAGTAGGACGTAAGATTATGGTGCTCCGATCTGGTTTTGGTATGTCCATTGTGATATTGCTGACAGGGCTTGCTACAAGCCCGTTACAGCTTCTTTTATTACGTCTACTAAATGGTACGGTATCCGGTTTTATACCCGCTTCGATTTCTTTGACTGCAACGAACACCCCGAAAGAAAAATCTGGCTATGCACTTGGCTTACTTCAGTCAGGTGGAGTAGCGGGTAGCATTATGGGACCCTTTATTGGTGGGGTATTGGCAGAAATTATTGGGTTTCGCTCGATTTTCTTTCTCACCAGTATGGTTGTTTTTATAGCAACGGTTGTTGTCCTTCTCTTTGTAAAGGAAGAAGTAAAACCTGATCCCTCAGCTCCCCGACAAGGGTTCTTTTCAGAGGGCTCCTTTGTTCTACATCAAAAGCCCCTTGTGTTCTTGTTTAGCGTGGGCTTCTTATTGCAATTTGCGATGTTAGCACCCATGCCACAAATGTCTTTATTTGTATCGGAACTCGGGGCTCCAGGGGGATATATCGCATTTTTTGCTGGCCTAGTGACCGCAGTTACGGGGATAGCCAATATGATGGCTTCTCCCTTTTTAGGCAGGTTTGGTGATCGGTATGGGCCTGAGCGCATCCTTTTTTACTCCATGATAGGAGCAGGGGTTGTCTTTATTCCCCATGCCTTTGTTACTGGGGTATGGCAGTTGCTTGGGCTCCGCTTTATATTGGGTTTATGTGTAGGTGGGCTTCTTCCTTCATTAAATACGTTGATTCGTCGATATGCTCCCGCTGGAAAAGAGAGTACAGCCTATGGATATAGTACGAGTGCGACATTTCTTGGTAATATGCTTGGGCCCATCACTGGAGGATTTATGACAGGGGTTATTGGCATTCGCGGTCTATTTATTTTGACGGCGGTTATGCTTTTACTAGGATCTTGGTGGTTAAAGATAGGATTGAATCATAACCGGCAGACATCAAAACAGAGGGTATCACGTCATGTTTCCTCAGCCTGATCGCATAACAGCGATCAGGTTTTTTTGGTAATCACAGAATTAGGCGAAGGATGTCCAACCCTATGACACCTAGTTGACATAGAAATATAAAAGAAAGACATTGTTGGGATTCGCCTGACAGTGGAAATTATTAAAGGAGTGTTTGGTATGAAAGGTGTAAGAAAAGCAGGTTATCGTCAGGGTCGCCCTGGTCGTGCTGGCATCAATAGTTTTGGCTATGGTGCTGGTTTTGGCGGCCCTGGTGGCGGTTATGGTTTTGGCTACGGCGGCGATGGCTGTTGGGGAGGGTGTGACGGCGGCTGGGGCGCAGGCTGGGGCGGCGGCTGTGGTGGCGGCGGTTTTGGCGGTGGCTGTGGTGGCGGCGGTTTTGGCGGTGGCTGGGGCGGCGGCGGTTTTGGCGGTGGCTGGGGCGGCGGCTTTGGTGGCGGCTGGGGTGGCGGCTTTGGTGGCGGCGGCTTTGGTGGTGGCTGGGGGGGGCCTGGAATCTGGTAAAAGGGACTCATCCAAGCAAAAGAATAGGATAAATCTTCCTTTGTTTTACCTATTAATGGATAAACGGCCTGTCTGGCCGTTTTTTTCATGAAGGAGGTGTGTGCTTTTTTGAAAACAATGAAGAATTCTTGCGCTATCTTGCTGGAAGAACCGTCATAAATCCCTTACAATGTAAGGGAAGAGATGGTACGGAGAAAAAGGAGCGGAGTCGTTGTGGGTATTTTTGACGATTTAAAGAGTAAATTGGGAAAAGGTTATGAGGCGACCAGTCAAAAATCAAAAAAGTTATTAGATATCAGTCGATTAACCTTGCAAGTACGGGGAAAAAAAGAGTATGAGAATGAGTTGCACATGAGACTTGGGCAATCCCTCTATGACCGTTGGGATTCCCATGGGAATTTAGAGATGACAGATCGTACTCGTTCCTTACTTTATAATATCAAGGATTTGCGAGAAGTTATTCAATCGATGGAGGACCAATTAACTGAGTTGAGAAAAGAAGAAGAGCAGACGATTTCTTCACATCCTACCTTAAATCGGACGGCTACACCTTCTCCACAAACTTCCCAGACAATTTCTTACTCTGAAAGGCACACCATTCCTTTACCAGAAAACGACGAGAAACTCCAAGATAGCAGAAGAACCAATGATACAGAGGAAGTCACCGCGATTCAATCCCACTTACATGGGGTACAGAATGAGAATGTTCCTGCTCAAACGAATAAGGCATGGAATCAAGAGCCGTCCTCAACTTCTTGGGAATCTTGGGAAGGACAAGGTATATTCCTGTGTCCGCATTGCGGAAAAGAGGTAAAGGATACAGAGCAACGTTGTCTACATTGCCAAGGTGAAATCTATAGTTAGCGTGTAGCCTTTTAAAGGGGTGAGAGCAAATGGCTTCAAGAAAACTGGAGCAAAAAGTAAAGTGGGTTCTAGGTTCCTTGACAAAAAAAGCAGACACTCCAGAAGGATCGCGTCGAATCCTTGATAATTTTAATGCGAAAGTGGATCGTGTTGGAGGGATTCAAAAGATTATAGGGAAGTTAAAATTACTCTATGAATTCTTTCGACATCCAGCCACAAGTCGTACAAAAAAAGCATTGGCGGGTGCTGCGTTACTGTACTTTATTATTCCAAGTGATGTATTGCCAGATATTATCCCGATAGCGGGTTATGTCGATGATGTTGCGGCAGTTGGAATCGTATGGAAAATGCTTGCAGGTGAACTGGACCGCTTTGAAAGACGGCTTCAAAATAGTGAGGAGAAATGCGATGATGAAGATAGTGAGAGGAATTGAGGAAAAAGGTTTTCTTTTGCTTCTGTTATGGGGTGAAGTTTGATACAATAATAGGGAATCTTGTTGGGCTATGTCAATATAACAAAATCATTGAAATTATTACTGAATTATACATTCCCCAAATTCGTGGTAAAACCTGATCTGACAAGAGTCATCCTCAACGGATTTGGTTCACTCAATAAGTTGATTTTCATGGGTCGCTTACATAGGGGCTAATCGAGGGAGTACAGACCAGAGAATCCCGATGAACGAGAAGAGGGCAATGGTTTCCTAAGGTCGAAGATAGACAGTAGGACATGGGAAAGGGGCAACGAGTGATGAAGCAGAAGTCCGTGGCGATTACCGTGACAAGCGGAAAAGGTGGTGTGGGAAAGTCTACCACTGTTGCATCCGTTGGCCTTGCATTGGCACAGTTGGGTCGCCAGGTTTGCGTGATGGATACAGATATTGGTCTTCGTAAGTTGGATTTAATGTTGGGCTTGGAAAATCGCATTGTTTATGATTTGGTAGATGTCATTGAGGGAACAAGTAAATTGCGTCAATCCTTAGTAAGGCATAAAGAATTTCCAAATCTTGCACTCTTGCCAGCTGCGCAGACAAGGTATAAAGAAGAGGTGACACCGGCTCAGGTTAAAGAGTTGGTCGATGATTTAAAGAAAGAATTTGAATTTATATTGATTGATTCGCCAGCAGGGATTGAAGGTGGGTTTCGTAATGCGATTGCTCCTGCGGATCGTGCGATTTTAGTCGTCAATCCTGAGATTCCATCGGTTAGGGATTCTGATCGTGTTATTGGGTTACTTGAGTCTGCAGATCTCGAAAAAATTGATTTGGTTGTGAATCGAGTACAACCAAGTATGGTAAAAGATGGCGATATGCTAAGTGTAGAACGCGTTCAAAATCATTTAGCAATCAATTTGTTGGGAATTGTACCCGAAGATCGACGAATAATTCGTTCCTCCAATACAGGTGAACCCGTCGTATTAGATGAGAAGTCCCTGGCTGGTCGGGCTTTTAATAATATTGCTCGGCGGATTAATGGTGAAGAAGTTCCCTACCTGGAATTAGAGGAAGGCAGCCTCATCCATCGCATCAAGCGTATATTTCACATCGCCTGATTAAAGTTACGAGGTGAATGTCGTGGTCTTTTTAAATATGTTTGGCAAGGATAAAGAGCGCCCTACAGCGGCGACGGCGGATGACCGCCTCTCCCTCGTGCTCAGTTATCAGCGATCCGATATTGATGAACGAAAGTTGAAGCAATTCCAGGCACGATTAATCGACCTTTGTGATGATTTTGGCTATGATGTGGTTGGACAAGTTGAAATTCGGCCGCAATCCAGACAACGAGATAATACGACCGTATTAAATGCCAGTATCCCGGTTCGCTTGAGGGAAAATCAGGAAGACGAAAAAAGCGCAGGTCTCTAGGAGACCTGCGCTTTTTCTTTATTCATAAGGTTTTATTTTTGTTGAGACATTCTTCCAAAAAACGGGTAATGACAACGGGAAATTCTTTATTATCCTGGAGGGTAAAGAGGGCAAAGGATACACGGGTGTGACCATATTCTTTCATTAATTCCATCAGTTTGTTACGAATGACTGTATTGGGACGGCCATATCGATTTTCAAAGGCCTTGATCACCATATCTTCTTCGGAAATGGTACTGGTAGCGTCTATGTTTTCAAGTAGGGACTCGGATTGTTGGTGAACTCTTTCCAGAGCGGCTGCGGCTTCTTCAGTATTGTCTTCGATAAAGGGTCGAAAGACAGGCGCACTTCCATCAAGATCACGAATAATGGGTCGTTGGATTTGCCAACCTTCTAACTTACGACGGCGGCGGGGGCGTGGTTCAGGCATCCGGTTAAATCGTTCTGGGAATTTTCGCCGTAAAGTATAAATTCGTTGATAGATGGCCCCTTGGGTACGGTTCAGTTCTTTTTCGAGTTTTGAAATCGCCGAGGATAAGGACTGACCCTGATCCATACAACGATTAACCCATTCAATCACCATATCTTCTTCATGATCTGACCAACTATTGAGTCGATTTTCTCCATCGCCTGATGGATTATCGTTATGGAATCGTTCAGGATATTGACTTCGTAGTTTGCGAACATGGGACATAATTCCAGCAAATCCACGATTTAAATCATTGGAAATTTCTCGAAGGATTTCCCGTTCGCGTAGCCCCTCGGCTAATCCCTCATTGATCTTTCCGATAATTTGTTCATTTTCTTCTTCAGTATATTTCCCTTTTTTGGTATCAAACATGTCATCCCTCTCCCCTACTGGTCTAGTTATATTGTTTAATATAACAGAAAAGAAATCCTGATTTCCACTAAAATATTAGATAAAGTAACTTTATGTAAGTGAAAGAAGTCCAGTTAGATTCGATGAAGTCCTAAGATGATCCCGATGAAACCGGGGTAAAATCCATAAATAATAAAAAACATCAAGTTGAATTTCTTTACCAAGTGTCCCTCACTTCGTATAAAACTACCTTTCTATGGCGATAAAGGAAATATACTCTGATAGGAATTAGAATTACCATATAATGTAATAATATCAACCATTAAACTTACAAGGGTTTTATTTAAGGATGGTAATCCTGTTGAGCACAAGGAAGGAGGAAAGTGAAATGAACCGAGTTGCTAATGATATCAGCACACTATTGACTTCACGATCACCTTCACCTGCTAGAAAATATTCATATCCTTGGGAATCTGAGGGGCCTATTCATCGTGATTGGGATGCTGTGTCAAAAGCTTCTCTTGTCATTCTGTGGGGATTGTTAGTTTATCCTCGATTGGATCCTGATATGAAGAAAAATGATGAACCCCATGTTCGGATAGATGAAGTACGGGATATGTTTTCGGATCATTTGGGGGCGGATGAAGAGTGGAATAGCGTGATGAAACAGTTGACAAAAAATGACTATATTCGTTGTTCTGAGGGGATTGTGTCTGCTGGAACGCGTTTGTGGACAGCAGTAGACGCATCGCGGATGTACCATCTCTTTAGGACCTCGGTGTTGGTACGTAAGATGTCCACAAGGAATGGTGGCAACAAACATAACGGATAGGTACCTAAGCAATTGCTTAGGTACCTATCCGTTAGTCAATAATAAGGTAGTAATAAGTAGCTTTCTGGGAAAGAATGATTAGTGATCCTTCAGGGATTCAAGGAAGAGTTGCAATGTTTTTCGTTGGTCTGGAGAAAGGTGAAGGGCGATTTGAACCAACTGTTGAATATCCTCAGGAAGGTGAGAATCCGTAATGGTTTGGGTTTGGTGTTTACCTAAACGATTAATGGCCTCTTCAAGAAGAGCGCGCGCTTCATCAAGTTGTTTGTAACTTTGAATCAATAATTTTTCAGTGGGGGAGTTCATTCCGATCCTTTTACTCCTTTGTGGAGTCGAGTAGGTGATCGAGCTCCTGTTGGATACGAATCAGCTCATCCGTATTTAATTGTTTCAAGTCCCTAATCATCGAATTTAACTTCATGGAGCGAAATTCTTCCAGGAAGGAAGGTTTTATACGGGTTTCCACAGTCATGGGAACCCTCCTTTCCAAACAACAAATTCCTTGGCTTGATCATGTGAGTGACATTCATTTTATCAAAATTTAGGGAATCGTCAATGACGATTTGCCAGGTATTTTTCCTGAATGTGTCATATTTTCATGGTGTACGAGGCTGATCCCTTGCTTATCAGCTAATTGACCGATGGATCGTACTGTGGGGTGAAGCTTGTAGGTTTATGAGGATCGATCATAGGGAAAACAAAGGATGGTTCAGACATCACAAAAAATCGATCCATCTCTTTACAAATGAGGTGTTTTTCATGAAGGATCCAATACAAGAAATCAAGAATTTGCTTCTAGCGAAGAAAGAAGAATATAAGCAGGCAGTGGAACGCCATGAGTTTCTCGAGCTGCATGAAATTAAAGAAGATATAAAAGCTCTGCAGATTCAGTGGCAAGAACTAGCAACAGAGAAAGTACAGGAAAAACGGGTTGTAGGCGATTAAAAAAGAAGTGGACGTGGAGACGGAATCCACGTCCACTTCTTTTCTTTTTAATTGTAAAGAATCCATTCCCAGAAATTCACACGCATCGGGATCGGACTTGAATCACATGATATAGGTACCATCTACAAGGAGGTGAAACCGACATGCAACAACGTGAACGCAACTCCAATCAACTGCTAGTTCCTGGTGCTGCTCAGGCTCTTGATCAATTGAAATACGAAATTGCTTCTGAATTTGGTGTTCAACTTGGTCCTGACACCACATCTCGTGCCAACGGTTCTGTAGGTGGGGAAATTACTAAGCGTCTTGTCGCTCTAGCTGAACAACAACTTGGTGGCGGTGCTCGGTAATACAACTCTATAATCTGGTTTTGCCGAGACAGCGGGAATTCCCGCTGTCTTTTGCGTGGTGAAAGGATCGGATTAGAAAAGTGTCGAAGTTTTTTGAAGCATTGCCTAAATTCGTGTAAGGAGGAGAATTTGAAAATGAAAATGCCTGAATATTATAATATGACACACGATATTGATCGTCATGCCCATGATCCCATGCAAGTAGCTCTTCGTTGGGAAAATGAACAGGGTGTTACACGCATGATTACTTATCGTGAACTAAAACAACGCTCGGATCAATTGGCGCAAGGGTTTCTTGCGAGTGGATTAAAGAAAGGGGATCGAATATTCATTCTTCTTCCCCGCGTCCCTGAGGCAACGATGACCTATATGGGGGCCTTGAAAGCAGGGCTTACGATTATTCCAGGCTCAGAAATGTTGCGTCCTGACGATATTCGATATCGAATTGAGCATGGTGAAGTAAAAGCCGTTGTATTTGACGCATCCTTAGAAAATGAAGTCTTACAAGGACTCGAGGGCACGAGTACGGTAAAAATGGGTTATGTATTAGGGGAGACCCGAACTGATCAATTCCAATCCTTATTACGCATTGGCCATGGTGTAAAGGAGCAACCTTTACCGAAAACTCGCTGGGATGATGTCGCCTTTATTTCTTATACATCAGGAACAACAGGAGGGCCTAAAGGGGTGATCCATGTCCACGGTTGGGCGATTCCTCATCAACAGGTAGCTGCAAAGGAATGGATGGATATAAGAAAAAAGGATACCGTCTGGGCAACAGCGGGACCGGGTTGGGCAAAGTGGGTATGGAGTCCATTTATCTCTACCCTGGGATCGGGGGCAACCGCATTGGCTTATCAAGGAAGATTTTATCCAGAAAAAACCCTCTCCCTTATCGAAAAATATCATGTCAATGTTCTTTGTTGTACACCCACAGAATATCGTTTAATGGCAAAAGTCGATGGTTTGGAACGGTATAATTTATCGGATTTACGAAGTGCTGTTAGTGCAGGAGAACCTTTAAATGGGGAAGTCATTAATACCTTTCGCCGTTATTTTCAGGTCGATGTACGGGATGGATACGGTCAAACTGAAAACACTTTATTAGTGGCGACAATGAAGGGGATGAAGGTCAAAGCAGGTTCAATGGGGAAACCTACAACCTTGAATCAAGTGGAGATAATTGATGAAGAGGGAGAATGGGTTCCTGTGGGTCAAGTTGGTGATATTGCCATTCATGAAGCAGCGCCTGGATTATTCAAGGGATATTATAAGGATCCTGAACGGACGGCAAACGCCTTTCGAGGGGAATGGTATTTGACGGGAGACCGAGCACGTAAGGATGAAGATGGGTACTTTTGGTTTGAAGGTCGTGGAGATGATATCATTATTAGTGCAGGGTATACGATTGGTCCTTTTGAAGTTGAAGATGCGTTAGTGAAGCATCCTTTGGTTCAGGAATGCGCGGTTGTAGCCAGTCCGGATTCATTAAGGGGTTCGGTAGTTAAAGCCTTTATCGTGTTAAAGGATGGACAAGAACAAGAAGGGTCCGATTCTTTGATGAAAGAACTACAAACCCACGTAAAATCCTTAACCGCTCCCTATAAGTACCCACGAGTCATTGAATTTGTGACCACGTTACCAAAAACAAGTAGTGGTAAAATTCGACGTATTCAATTGCGCGAGCAAGAAATGGAAGGATTTAAACACATCCACGATCAATGATGATAAAAGAATGGGGTGTTCCTTGAACCCCCTTGTTACGTAGGGTATAATTTTTCTGAATTGCAAAGAAGGGACCGGGTACAATGCGCATATTTCCTCATGGTAATGTGGTTAACTTTACTGATTCGGTTCGAGAGATGACGGCTTCAGAGTTGGAGCAACTGCTTTCTACTCAGATTCATTCGCATTCCTCTGTCGTAACCGGTCATCTGGATATGAAAGCAGAGGCGGTTTATTTATATGGACAAGCGGAGCGGTTTCAAATTAATGAAGAGGCAGGAGAGGTTATAGTTACCTCCCGTTCCGTGGATGATCAGCCTTATGAAGCTCGATTTTCCTTCGATGATCTTCTTCTCAGTCACGAAATGCACTTTGATATTATTGTGGATAACGATCAGACGATTCGCTATCCTGTCTATTACGTAACCTTTGCAACGGAAGAAGGGGAAAAAACCCTCTTTTTTGCTCAACAAGAGGGTGTGGAAGAGCCTCTTCATTATGTAACCGAGTTTTGGATGCAAGCAGGTGAGACAGGACGGGATACTACCTTTGAGTCTGGAACATGTTCCATTCCGCCGGACTTCCCTTCTTCATTTAAAAAATGAAAAAGGCTACGGTGCTCCTTTTTCAAGGGTTTCAAAAAACTGTGGACAAGCTACTATTTGTCGACAGTTTTTTTCTTGAAATTAATTAAATAAGCGATTTTTCCTACGAAGAGCGGGAACCATTAGTAAAGAGAGGATCAAGAACAGGGGTGAAAGCAACATGACAAATGCTCAATCTAGCTCCATTGAACCGTTTGCTATGGTGATATTTGGTGGTGCCGGTGACTTGGCACAAAGGAAGCTATTTCCGGCCTTATATACATTACATCGAAGTGGTTTTTTACCTGAGAACTTTTCTGTGTTAGGTGTGGGTCGCTCCCCACGGGAGACAAAGGAATATCGACAATTCTTAAGGAAAGCCGTCATGCAGTATGCACGAATCAAGGTGGAGGATGAAAATGATTGGTCAGCCTTTGCTGAACGCTTTGATTATCTTCCTGTTGATGTGAATGATGCAAGTTCGTATAAAGAGCTGGCGATAACGGTTGCAAACCAAGAAAAGCAATTCTCTTTGCCAGGCAATCGACTTTTTTATTTAGCGGTGGCTCCCGAACTTTTTGGTACCGTTGCAGAAAACTTAAAAGCGGGTGGGTTAACAGAAAAGGAGAACGGTTGGAAGCGGTTAGTGATCGAAAAACCCTTTGGGCGTGATTATCAATCAGCAAAATCTTTGCAAGCACAAATTAATGGTTCATTCCCCGAGGATGAAGTTTATCGTATCGATCATTATTTAGGAAAAGAAATGGTGCAAAATATTGAAATGCTTCGTTTTGCCAATTCGTTGTTCGAAAATCTGTGGAATAATCGGTACATCAGTAACGTCCAAATTACTGCGGCAGAGACGGTTGGGGTCGAAAATCGCGCTTCCTACTACGACCATGCAGGAGCCCTTCGCGATATGGTGCAAAATCATATCTTGCAGTTATTGATGATGGTTGCCATGGAGCCTCCAAGTCGATTAAAACCAGAGGCGATCCATGATGAAAAAGTAAAGGTGTTACGTTCGTTGCGTCGCTATGATGAGGAAGATGTGGATCGTTACATCATACGGGGACAGTATACGGGAGGTCTGATGGATGGAAAAGAAGTTCCTTCTTATGTGGCGGAAGAAAATGTTCCAGCAGATTCGGTAAATGAAACCTTTGTAGCAGGTAAGCTTTATATTGATAATTTTCGCTGGTCAGGTGTTCCCTTTTATATCCGCACAGGGAAACGAATGGATGAAAAATCAACTGAAGTTGTCATTCAGTTCCGTGATGTTCCGAAAAACTTATACTTTAATAAAGACAATGACTTGGGTCCGAACCTTCTCGTCATCAAGATTAATCCTGAAGAGGGACTTGCCTTGCAAATCAATGCTAAGAAACCAGGAGTGGCGAATCAAGTCGTTCCCATTGTGATGGATTTTTGTAATAATTGTGGAGTGGATACCCCAGAGGCCTATGAAAGCCTTATTCGTGATGCCTTGGAAGGGGATCGTACTTTCTTTACCCATTGGGAAGAAGTTTCCCTAGCATGGAAGTTTATTGATCCGATTCGACGGGCATGGGATAAAGACGGAGGAGAAAATTTGGCGACTTATGAGGCAGGTTCACAAGGTCCGAAGGAGTCGGATGCATTGCTGAATCGAGATGGCTTTCAATGGTATTCACCATACCATCCCATGGATAAATCAGTCATCCATGGACAGGAGATCAATGAATGAAAAAGGCAAGATGAAGGGAGTTTTTCGATGATGAAACTATACGATATCTCGATGTCAATCCACGAAGGAATGGCAGTTTATAAAAATAAACCAGAAAAAAAACCCACAATTGAATGCATCCAAGACTTTGATACCAGTTCAGCTAGAGAGTCTCGTATTTCTCTTGATGTACATACGGGTACCCATGTAGATTCACCTCTTCATATGCTCCCAGAAGGAGGGACGATGGAGTCTCTTCCTTTAGAAACATTGACGGGTGAAGCAAAAGTGTTAGATCTATCGGGTATATCTGGAGGAATTGGTTCTGCTGACTTAGAACGATTTGAAGTGGAAGAAGGCGATTTTCTTTTGCTAAAGACAAAGAACTCCCAACGGGATGATTTTGATTTTGAGTTCGTTTTTCTTGCAGAAGATGGCGCTCGTTGGTTAGCAGAAAGAAAAATACGGGGAGTAGGAATTGATGCGCTGGGAATTGAGCGGAATCAACCGGGACACCCCACTCATAAGTCGCTATTCCATGCGGGTGTGGTAATCATTGAAGGGTTGCGTTTAAGCGAAGTACCGGAAGGGATTTATTTTATGGTCGCTGCCCCCATCAAATTGATTGATACAGAAGCTGCCCCTGCACGCGTTTTATTATTCGATGGTATTCCGGTATAAATGATAAAAACATTTAGGGATCAATCAAATAAAAAACCTCTTGCCGCTCTGGTTGAGAGGTTTTTTATTTTATATTAAATAAAATAAAAAAAATACAGTAGGTTAAAGCCCTTTTTTAAATAGAGTGGGTGTCTGACGTGTGCATTACCCCAAGAATGACATACAAGTAGGGTGTAAAGGTCAGAGAGGCCCATTAAAGGAGGAGGGATCCCATGTCTGGTTCAGAATTAACAAAAAAACACTTCGCAGATTGGATCAATCAGACCGTTGGGAGTAATGTAGCCAACGAAAAAATAATGGATCAACTATTACACGATGCTAAAGCCAGCTATGCTCGTCAAGGGTTGGATGGATTTTTTGAATATCTTCGTCAACTCACCCAAGCTCCGTTATCGAATACGCAATTAAAACAAATGATGGATACGGTAATGGGGGCAGGAAATGCACCAGAAGCGTTCCGACAACTTTCTGGTCATACAGATATGCCTGAGGAATCGGTACGATTGGTTGAAGAAACCCAAGGAAAAGCGGTCAAAGCGAATCGCCGCCAGAGAAGAAAAGGGACAAAGGGGATTCGCGGCTAAAAAATGGGCTGCTATAGCAGCCCATTCAAAAATGTCATCGTCGATTCTTTTTGTTTGACATCACCTTGTCAACTAATGCAGGCAGACTGGGTGAATTGAGAAGGTCATAAAGGCTATCACCACTTTTGGAAAAGGGCTTTGGTGGCGCAGGAAGTTGATTCTTCGCAACTGGATTCGATTCATTTTTGGAATCTGGATCGGAATCATTTGATGAATTGGCTTTCTTTACAGGTTTAATCTCTGAGAGGGCTTTTAGGACATTTTGCAATGCATCCTTGTCGCGAATGGCTTCAGTTAGGTTGGAGACGACACTAAGCCATTGGTCCATCTTTGAGGCGTAAGTGCGAATCTGTTGTGAAAGAGAGTGGATATCATCCATCCGTTGGGAGAGGCGAGGAGACTTTGCAACCTCTCGTGAAGCAGAGATGGCAGGAGAGTTGACAGTCTTACGATGTGGAGATGATTTTTTTCTCTGGGCTCTTTTCCGAGTAGGTCGTGAGGGTGAGGTGTACAGTTTTGGCGGTTTCAATGGCACCACCTTCCTATCATTTAGATCTGGATCGGTCTCAATATATTCAAGCCAGGGTTTAACAGTGAGTGAAGGAGATGAGTCGACATGACGAAGCCCGATTGGTTGCCGGGCACGTTACCGATGTTCAACCGTAGACCACGGGTGAGAAAAATCTTTCATTTAAAAGGCTACAGGAGTCCTAATTTTTGCCTTCGAGAGATGAATCGATGCGGTGGACGCCCGGTGCGTGTACTTCCTCAGTTAGGGGTAGTGATCGGAGAATTTTATGGGGAAGATGGTCTATATAGTCTTGAAGGTCATCCTGATGTTGCCTACTGGGAACCAGATTCCCGTGTGACGATTACTGACCCTTATATTGGAGAGGTCTCGGAGAATACTGATCGGCTTCCCTGGGGTGTCAAGCGGATCGATGCCCATAAGGTATGGCGTTATACCAAAGGACGCAATGTGAACGTAGCAGTGATTGATACAGGAATTGCTAGCGATCACCCGGCTGTACGTGATAATTACAAGGGCGGAATCAATATCCTCTCTCCGATGTTTACGCCCCACGATTACAATGGTCATGGTACCCACGTTGCGGGAACGATTGCAGGTCGCGCTGAAGATTTATTAGGAGTGGCTCCACGGGTTAATTTGTATGCGGTTAAAGCATTTAACCGGAAGGGAAGTGCCAATCTTTCGGACTTGTTATCCGCAATTAATTGGTGTATCGAGAATAAAATGAATGTTGTGAATATGAGTTTTGGGATGGCAAGGGTATCCGATACCTTAGGGCAAGCCATACGAACCGCTTACCAAAAAGGACTTGTAATGGTTGCAGCCGCAGGGAATCAGGGAACCTCTGGGGAGATTGATTATCCGGCTCGCTTCTCTGAGACGATTGGCGTGACAGCCACCGACCGAGGGGGAGAGATTGCAAGTTTTAGTAATACAGGTCCTGGTGTGGACATTGCAGCGCCAGGGGATAAAGTAAGCTCCGCATGGCTAAATCGAGGCACACGAGAAATGAGTGGCACGTCGATGGCTGTCCCTCATGTTGCAGGAACCGCTGCACTTCTCCTTTATCTTCGTTCCGAACTCACACCGGATCAGATACGAAAGATTTTAATGGATTCAACCGTTTCGATTTCACATAATTCAGATGTTGGATTATTAAATGCACATCGATCGGTTCAATTATTGGCAAGGTATATGGGGCGGTATGTACCATGAGGAACCAAATAAACAGAGGTCAGAGCCCCTTTTGGGACGCTCTGACCTCTGTTTTAATTAATGGATAAGGGATGAGTCTAAGTGAGCACTTCCTGCACCTTGGGAATTTTTATCCTCTTGAATATCGCTTGCGTGCTTTATTAATGCTTCTTTGATCTGATCCGGTGACCAATCAGGGTGACGAGTGATGAGTAGGGCAACGAGTCCAGCCACGATGGGGGTTGCCATGGAAGTACCAGATAATGTGCAATAATGCTCGCCGACACGCGTTTCTGGAGACATCTTATCAATGTAACATCGTTTCACGCGTAAGGAGACAATATCGGTTCCAGGTGCTACGATATCCGGTTTAGAGATTCCATCAAGGGTAGGGCCACGGCTGGAAAAAGAGGCAATCGTTTGTTTAGTACCATTGGGTTCTCCATGGTCATCAGTCGCTCCCACGGTGATAATTCGCGGATGATTACCAGGGCTTGATATCGTACCCGAGTCGGGACCATCATTTCCTGCAGCAGCGACAACAACGATGCCATGCTCCCAAGCTCTTTCAACAATTTGCGAGACGGGATCATCTTCGTAATTGGTCATACTTCGACTTCCAAGCGAGAGGGAAATCACTCGTATCTGATACTGTGCACGATGATCAATACACCATTGAATGCCTGCAATCACCGTGGACAAATTACCTGAACCTTCACGGGCGAGAACTTTGACACCAATCAACTTTGCTTCAGGTGCAGGACCGCGATAGTTTCCCTGAGAAGAAAAACCATTCCCTGCAGCATCTCCTGCACAATGGGTACCATGACCATTGTCATCGTAGGGTTTCGTTTTATTTTTAACAAAGTCCTTAAAGGCGATGATACGGGATTGAGGTTTTGTTAAATCCGGATGAGGATGAATACCTGTATCCACAATCGCGATCGTTGCCCCATCCCCTTCATTGTCATGCTCCCAGGCGATGGGGGCGTTCGTTGCTTTGGTCGCTACATCAAGTAGGGTGTAGACTTTTCGATCCAGGTAAATTCGTCGTACTTCTGGGCATGTGACGGTTTCTTGTAACTGTTTTAGGGTGAGATGTACGCGATAAGTTTGAATGCTGGAATAATAGGTGGAGTGTGAAGCATGGGAACTTTGGAGGTTCTTTTGCAGAGCACTGCTGGTGATCGTCTCTTCATTGAGCTGGACTAAAACAGGAAGGCGACGAAAGCGTTGAAGTGCTGGTAAGAACGCGCGGTGCATGATACAAGGCACCCAGCGGAGAATGGATAAACGACGAATCAAAGAGGTTCTTAAATCTGAATCCATTCGTTTTCCATGTTGGCGGATCCATTGGAATTCAGCTAGGGCCATCTTCTATCGATCTCCTATCTATGAATTTCATCTCATAGCAGGATATGTCGTAAGCCCCTGTGAGGTAACCACGTTTGCCTAGTGAGGTGTTTCTTGCTTAAGTAAATTTTATGTTAAACTAATGGGGTAAATTGCAGAGATTGAGAGAGGTTGAAGCGACTACCTATGTTGAATTCTCAGCGCCGCCGAGATGAAAAAGAATTTACTTTTCAACGGCTCCATATTTTGTGGTTGACAGTATTTCTATTATTCGTAGCCTTACTTCTGCGATTGAGTTGGGTACAGTTGAGTAGTGGGGAAACCTATCACCAATTAGCAGCAGAAAATAATTTTAAACAAATCCCCATTGTTGCGCCTCGGGGAAACATCGTTGATCATGAAGGGAAACTTCTCGTAGGGAGCCAACCGCTATATACTGCCATTTATCTAGAAACGGATCAGACCACAGAACAAAAACGAATGACCGCTAAAAAGTTGGCTGCATCCCTGGGGATGTCCCTAAAGGAAGTATTAAAAAACATGGATGTAGGATTGGATACGAAGGGCAAGCAAGTGGCACGGAAACAACCCCCGTACTATCCAAAAAAGATTAAAGATCGATTAACAGAGAAGGAGGTGGCTCGATTATCTGAACATCCTTCGGAATTTAAAGGGGTGAACGTGATTCTTGAGCCACTGAGGGAGTATCGCAAGGATTCCTTTGCTGTTCAGACGCTTGGCTATGTTCGCCCTTTCCAAGGAGCTAAAAATTCCCTTGAAAAGTATAAAAAGGCATCCAAAAAGTCAGATAGTGACGATTATCTCGATTGGGAACAAGTAGGGATGGATGGTCTGGAATATAGCTATCAAGATCAATTGCGAGGAAAAAACGGGTACCGTATTGTTCGGGTTAATTCAGCAGGAAAAGTACAGGAAGTTATTAAAAAAGTGAATCCGCGTTCTGGAAATAAGTTGTACACCACATTGGATGAGAAGATGCAACTAGAGGCAGAAAAGAAAGTTGAACAACATCTTTCATATTTACGAAATCAAGCACCTGGTAGAGATCGGTCTCCCTATGCTCGGAATGCCTATGCGGTGGCAATGGAAGTAAAGAGTGGACGAATTCGTTCGATGATTAGCTATCCCGACTATGATCCGAACATATGGAACGGTTCTGTCACATCGCAAGATTATAATAAATTGGCATATACCATTCGCAATGGAACCATTTCGGAAGCTCCCTATGATGCTAGGTATGCAGATGACCCCGATAAGGAATACCGTCGTCATCCACTGTCTGTACTTCCACTCGGATCGACATTTAAACCGATGATGGCACTAATGGGGTTGGATAAGGGGTTAATTACAGCGTATACTCCCTTTAAAGATCCAGGTGCATTCTATTATGCACCATCGACTGCACCGATTCGAAATTCAAGTAACCATAATTATGGCATGTTAAATGTGAAAAAAGCATTAGCCAAATCAGCCAATACTTTTTTTTCTTGGGTCGGTAGTCGGTGGTATCATAAAGATGGGAAAAAGAGTGTAAAAGAGTTTCAACAATTGACACATCAGTTTGGACTCGGTTCCATGTCCGAAGTTCCGTTAAAAGGAGAATCAGATGGGACAGAGGATTATCTGTCGATTGCGGATCGATATTCTGGTTTGAGTGGAATGGTGTTAGCTTCCTTTGGACAGGCCCAACGTTATACAGCCATGCAATTGGCTCAATATACAGCGACTGTAGCAAATAACGGGAAACGAATGAAGCCTCAATTGGTCGAAAAGATTGATAAAAAAGGAAAAATCGAGGAAATTAAGCCTGAACTGCTGAACACCTCAGAAATTGATGCGAGTCACTTCAAAACGGTAAAATATGGAATGGTTGCTGTTACCCAACCAGGAGGGACTGCGTCTCACTTGTTTCGGGGTCTTCCGTTTAAGGTTGCTGCGAAAACGGGGACGTCTGAACAGGATATTCCTGGGCGTGGGCGCGTGGAAAATTCGGTTTTTATTGCGTTTGCACCAGCAGATGATCCCCAGATAGCCGTAGCAGTAATTGTTCCAGAAGGAGGCTATGGAGGCCGTGGTGCAGGTCCGATAGCAGAGAGTTTAATTACCAATTATTACAAACGCTTTATGAAAGAAAAGAAATAGCTAGCCGACAAAAAAGGACCGTTATTATGAAAGATCCCACCCCACAAAAGTGGGGTGGGATCCAATATCATGAGGTTACTTCTGTTGATTCCCTTTGTTTGCTTGAGACTGCTTGTTTTGCTTCCGAACTTGTTGAGCGTTCGTTGTAGCAGAAGAAGCAAATTCGTTCTTGTACTGTTGCTGTTGGTTACGAGCAGCTTGTTGAGCTTGTTGAGCGTTTGCAGCAGAAGAAGCGAATTCGTTCTTGTACTGTTGCTGTTGGTTACGAGCAGCTTGTTGAGCTTGTTGAGCGTTTGCAGCAGAAGAAGCGAATTCATTCTTGTACTGTTGCTGTTGGTTACGAGCAGCTTGTTGAGCTTGTTGAGCATTTGCAGCAGAAGAAGCGAATTCGTTCTTGTACTGTTGTTGCTGTTGAGCTGCATTCTGCTGTTGATTACTTGCAGACTGCTTAGCATTCGCAGCAGAAGAAGCGAATTCATTCTTGTACTGATTCTGTGCTGCAGCTTTCTGCTGTGAATTCTGAGCAGCTTGAGCATTTGAAGCAGCATTTGAAGCAGAAGCAAATTCATTCTTGTACTTGTTTTGCTGACTAGCTTGCTGATTTTGCTGGCGAACCTGTTGGGCGTTAGTTTTGGATGCCCCTTTTGGTTGGTAAGCCATGGGTATCACCTCCGTGGCTAATATTGTGTCCCGAAACAAGGGAATCACTCATATAAATGTCGACTATTTATTGGTTGAGGAGGACAGCAATGAAGGACCAGCTACTGATAACGGCTTTGAAAGCATTACCGAAAAAAACCATTTCTCGATGGACGGGAAAGTTTGCTCGTTCATCCTTGAGTCGTCACATTATTCCTTACTACATCAAACGGTTTAATGTGGACATAGCGGAAGCGGAACACCCAGTGGCCGCCTATCCCACCTTATTAGATTTTTTTGTGCGAGGGTTGAAAGAAGGAGCCCGTCCAATTAATTCCGATCCCCAAATGATTACCAGCCCAGTGGATGGAACGGTATCACAAAGTGGCCCGATTAAGGAAGGGATGCTGTTACAGGCAAAAGGTGTAACCTATTCTTTAGAAGCCCTGTTGGGTGGCGATGCCTCGTTATCTGCTCGTTTCCTTGGCGGAGAATTTCTTACATTGTATCTTAGTCCGAGGGATTATCATCGTATTCATGCACCTGTATCGGGTCAGGTAACGGAGTTTACCTATATTCCAGGTAGTTTGTTCCCTGTGAATGAACTGGGGGTACAACGTGTCCATGGACTCTTTGCACGGAATGAACGTTTGATTACTCTTTTGGAGACCCCATGTGGAGAGGTTGCTGTCATCAAAGTGGGTGCAACCAACGTGGGGAGTATTCGGGTGACGTATGAACCGGAAGTCTACACGAATCACCCAAAGAAAAAGAAAGTGGAGCGACGCACATATAAGAAACCTGTGTGGATTGATAAAGGGGAGGAATTAGGGCGTTTTGAGTTTGGATCCACAGTGATTCTTTTATTTCAAGCAGACCGCGTGAAATGGCTGAAACAGTTACAACCAGGGGATACCATACGAATGGGTGAAGCCCTTGCTCGTTGTCAAGTAGAGCGATAGGGAGTCGGGAGGATATTTATGTTTAATCATACACAATTGCCATTGCGTCGGTTTCGATCCTATTTTCCGATCGTCACCTGTCTCTTGTTGATACAATTAGGGATCTTTTTATTGATGACTTTTAATGGGGGTTCTACGAATGTCAATACATTATTACGATTTGGAGCCCTTGAACAAGCTCATTTGGAGCAAGGGGAATGGTGGCGATTAATCACCCCGTTGTTTATCCATATTGGAATCGCCCACTTACTCTTCAATAGCTTTGCTCTATATCTGTTAGGTCCTCAGCTGGAATGGTTATTCGGTAAATGGCGATTTATCCTTCTTTATATGGGGACAGGATTTTTTGCAAACCTTGCATCGACAACGCTCAATCCAATCGGCATTAAAGCAGGGGCATCAGGCGCGATTTATGGATTATTTGGGGTTTACCTGTATCTGATTTTATTCCGAAGGGGCGCCATGGATCAACAGGCAGGAAAGAGCATTCTTGCTTTAGTGGGTATTAACTTGGTGGTTAGTGTGATCAGTCCATCCGTTGATTTAGTAGGTCATTTGGGTGGGTTATTTGCTGGGATGTGTTTAGCGGGTCCCTTATTGCGTGGGAAATATGAAAAGCAGAGGGAGTACCCCGATGAATAATTAATTGGGTCTCTATACATGTTCAGGGAAACCGTTTAGGTGAAGTTTTTACCTAGACGGTTTTTTTGTAATCAAAAAGGTGTTGGGTAGACTAATGGGTGGTGAGGCCTATGCGTTTATTTGGAGATACAGATCGCTTGGATCGTTCAGCATGGTTACTTCTTTTGATCAGTGGCTTATTTGCCATATCCACTGCGTTATCCAATACCTTTGTAAATGTATACTTTTGGAAAATCAAAAATGATTTTGGTATGATTGGTCAGTTTCATTTAGCGAATTATCTAATGATGGCTGTGACTTTTATTTTTGCGGGCCGATTGGCAAAGCAAGTGGATCGGGTGATTGCTATCCGTATTGGTGTTGTACTTTTGGCGGCATTTTATCTATCGGTCTTGTTAATGGGAAAAGATGCAGTTAACCATGTATTATTGTTAGGAAGTTTTTTGGGAATCGGTTCGGGGTTCTTTTGGTTATCCTTTAATGTCCTTTATTTTGAGATCACAGAGAAATACAATCGGGATATTTTTAATGGATTTAGTGGGTTATTTACATCGATTGCAGGGATTATAGCGCCATTGATTTCCGGGTGGGTGATTACTCATATCGATCACTTTACAGGCTATCGCATCATTTTTAGTCTGTCACTCTTGGTTTTCTTGGCGGCTGTCGCAGTAAGCTTTATGTTGCAACGACGTAGTGCCAATGGTCATTACCAACTATCTGAAATCCTGAAACTGTGTAGAAAGCCAGGGAAAGGAAATCATTGGTTTTGGGTAAATTTGGCGATGATTGCACAGGGAATGCGTGAAGGGCTATTTGCTTTTTTAATCAGCCTTCTGATTTATGTGGCTACCCGGGATGAATTTGCTCTTGGGAGTTATCTTACCGTCTCCTCGTTAAGCGGATTAATCGCCTACTTTATCGTTGGACGTTATATGAGGATTAGTTGGCGAGATGAAAGTATTTTAGTGGGTACAATGATGTTAGGGATTGTCGCTCTTCCTTTGGTGTGGCATATTGAGGCCTGGACCTTAGTGATTTTAGGAGTGGGTTCGGCGCTCTTTTATCCCATTTATATGGTGCCCCTGACCTCTGCTGTATTTGATGTCATTGGCGAAAGTCAAGAAACTGCTGAACTTCGTGTGGAATATGTCGTTGCACGGGAGTTGGCTCTGAATATAGGAAGGATCTTTGCGGTTCTTGTCTTTTTATGGTGGGTGACTCGCATGCCCACCATGATTCAATTGCGTTGGTTGATCATTCCTTTTAGTTTTGTTCAGGTAATTACTTGGGTGATGATTCGCAAGGTACCCTTGTTGGAACAAGAATAATGGTTGTACAACCTCATTAACCGCATTGAGTTGCGGTTTTTTTTTGTGCGCAAAAGTGAAACGTGTTTTCTTTTGTTTCGTAGTAATTTAACAGGGTGGGTACACATTGAGATAAATCAGCCAGGGTAAAAAGTGGCTGAAGCGATCAGCAAAATAAAAACCGTCACCCATTTTGGGAACGGCTTTCCTATTTGCAAGCAATGAGGACATCGATGTCTTTATGTCACGAACAGGCGGTACATCTTTTAAGGTCTGCGAAGAGGGGGGATGCTTTGGGGGTTTCTAAATACATTGTCAGGGTCATACTTTGTTTTTACACGTCGTAATCGAGAGAAGTTAGCGCCATAGTAAGCGAGCCCAGGATTTTTAATCCCTAAATCTGGAACATTTATATAACTTCCTACGATATAGCGCTGTAACTTTTGACGGGTATTACGAACGATCGCAATATTTTTGGCTGATTCGGATGGTTTGAGCCATGCGCTGCTCCATTCCATATAAAATTGCGGATCACGCCAAAAGAATGCAGTCGCTCGAGGTGCCACACGGCTTACAGCTCCACCCCAGTTGAGAAAGAAAATTCCTGCGTCCTTCTTCCCTGTCACTTTCTCTAAAAATTGACGGATCACCTTGATGGCAGGTTCCGGGAGAGGACGTCTAGCGAAAGCGGATGAGTATTGGCTTCTGACCCGGTGTGTTAGCACCGGGTCGGGGGGTAATAAAAAGCGCACCACTTGCGTGTAGGGTAACAATTGAATGAATTTATTGGGGGTTCCCACGCTTGTAATGGGGGTTAAAAGCCGGACGGCCTCTGCCTTTGATCCAAGGAATAGACCAAGCATCGAGACATTGCCCCCCCTTTTTGGCCCAATGGATAATTCGCTACCCAGTTTGTCATTGACGGTGGGAGCCCATACCTGCCAAGTTTTAAGGACTTCTTCGAATTGATCCCATGGCCAGGTGATGCGAAAGACGGTAGCATTGTCTGGAGCAGGGGGTACTTTTAATTTGTATTGCGTGTAGACACCAAAATTACCGCCACCTCCCCCTTGGGTAGCCCAAAAGAGATCCGCGTTACGGCTTTTGTTAGCACGAATCACTTTTCCACTCGCATCAACCATTTCCAGCTCAAGCAGGTTATCGCTGATGAGGCCTGTTGTCCGTTGGTAGGGACCAATTCCCCCGCCAGGCAAGATCCCGAGCCCAACCGAAGGACTATCACCAGAAGGCATGATAAATCCTTGCCGTGCAAGGGTGTGTGCGAGTCTTCCGACACGGTTGCCTGCTCCAATCGTTGCCGTTCCGTTGACTTTATCTAGCCTGATGTGATTGATATCACTTACATCGATGACAATGCCCCCGTTGACCTGTGAGAAATTACCTTCTAGAGAATGTCTTCCACATCGCGGTCGGATAGGGACATGATTCTCACGAGCCCACTTAATTGCATTGACCACATCTTTTGTTCGTTGAGCAAAAACAAACACTTTGGGGAATCGATCCGTACGGGGATCCCAATTCTTACGGGCCACATTGTATCCGGGATCACCCTGAAAGATAACGCGCCCAGTAAGCTGTGTGGTTGATGTCACTCATCTCCACCCCTTTAGAGCAAATAAACACTGCTACATTCTATGAAGGAGATTAGTGTAGGGAATGGGCTTAGTTTATGATATGATGCCAACCTACAAAATTAAGACGAGAAATTTAATTGTTTGTGGTTGTGCATTATTTTATTTTATAATTTAATATTTATTAGGCTTTGATCTGGCAATCAAAGGAGGAGAGCGTGTGGGAAAATGGCTGAAGCAATCTGTAATGGGTTGGCATAAATAAATACCGCCACCTAGTTTTTAGGGACGGCATGTGTATTTGTAATATTTCATGGAAATGACCCAGTATCATGAATGAATGGATATGACATGAGTAGCGTAGCCCATCGCTTTAAGGTCTGCGAAGAGGGGGGATGCTTTGCGGGTTTCTAAACACATTGTCAGGGTCATACTTCGTTTTTACTCGTCGTAATCGAAAGAAGTTAGCGCCATAGTAAGCGAGCCCAGGATTTTTAATCCCTAGATCCGGAACGTTGACATAGCTTCCCACGATATAGGGCTGTAACTTTTGGCGGGTATTACGAACGATCGCAATATTTTTGGCAGACTCGGATGGCTTGAGCCATGAGGTGTTCCACTCCACATAAAACTGCGGATCACGCCAAAAGAATGCAGTCGCCCGAGGTGCCACACGACTTACAGCGCC
Organism: Marininema halotolerans; assembly: GCF_900116235.1. Classification (GTDB taxonomy): domain Bacteria; phylum Bacillota; class Bacilli; order Thermoactinomycetales; family DSM-45169; genus Marininema; species Marininema halotolerans. Next base: position 291,417 of record NZ_FPAA01000005.1, read on the forward strand.
ACCCCAGTTGAGAAAGAAGAATCCTGCTTCTTTTCCCTCTATGTTCTCTAAAAATTGGCGCATCACCTTGATAGCAGGCTCGGGGAAGGGGCGTCTAGCGAAGCCCGATGAGAACTGACTTCTGAATGGATGAGTAAGCACTGGGTCAGGCTGTAATAAAAAACGCACCACTTGCGTGTAGGGTAACAATTGAATGAATTTCGTGGGGGTGCCCACGCTTGTAATGGGGGTTAATAGTCGGACGGCCTCGGCCTTTGGTCCAAGAAATAGACCAAGCATCGAGACATTGCCCCCTTTTTTTGGTCCAATGGATAATTCGCTACCCAGTTTGTCATTGACGGCGGGAGCCCATACCTGCCATGTTTTAAAGACTTCTTCAAATTGATCCCATGGCCAGGTGATGCTAAAGACGGTAGCATTGGCGGGAGCAGGGGGTACTTTTAATTTGTATTGCGTGTAGACACCAAAATTACCGCCACCTCCCCCTTGGGTAGCCCAAAAGAGATCCGCGTTACGGCTTTTGTTAGCACGAATCACTTTTCCATTCGCATCAACCATTTCCAGCTCAAGCAGGTTATCGCTGATGAGGCCTGTCGTCCGTTGGTAGGGACCAATCCCCCCACCGGGTAGGATCCCAAGCCCAACCGAAGGGCTATCACCAAAAGGCATGATAAATCCTTGCCGTGCAAGGGTGTGTGCGATTCTTCCGACACGGTTGCCTGTTCCGATCGTTGCCGTTCCGTTGACTTTATCTAGCCTGATGTGATTGATATCACTTACATCGATGACAATGCCCCCGTTGACCTGTGAGAAATTACCTTCTAGAGAATGTCTTCCCCCTCTCGGTCGGATAGGGACATGATTTTCACGGGCCCACTTGATTGCATTGACCACATCTTTTGTTCGTTGAGCAAAAACAAACACTTTGGGGAATCGATCCGTACGGGGATCCCAATTCTTACGGGCCACATTGTATCCGGGATCACCCTGAAAGATAACGCGCCCAGTAAGCTGTGTGGTTGATGTCACTCATCTTCACCCCTTTAGAGCAAATAATCACTGCTACATTCTATGAAGGAGATTAGTGTAGGGGATGGGCTTATTTATAATTTATTAGTTAATTAGATGTATGTCTATATTGAAATTAATAATTTATTTATATAATAAATATATTTTTTATTATTTATATAAACACCCCCCTCTTGCTGAGAACGCGCAGTTGAAAAAAGTATAAAAATGAATTGCAATGAATTGCAATTTTGAAAATGATTAAACATAGGATCAACTGAATATTGAGTGTTTTTTAAGGAGGCAAAAAACCATGCTACAAGCCATTGTTTTATTTCAGTGGCTCATTCTAATCGGAATGGGTGGACTTCTCATCTACACCGTGGTTCGCATGTCGCATTTGGAGAAACGTTTAAGAAAAATAGAAATTGTACAAGAGTGGGTGCCTACTCAACCGGAGGTACCCCCTTCTCCCTCTCCACTTGTGAAGGATGATTTGCTTACACATGAATCGGCTCAGCCAATGAGTGAAGGGAATGACGAAGCATATGCCAATGCTGAGCCATTCACACCATATATACCAGCACCCGCTCCCCTCCCAGTAGAACCCAAAGAAAAAAATGGGTCTTCTTTCCTCAAAGAAGGATGGGAAGTGTTTATTGGTGGACGACTATTAAATCGTATCGGGGCGTTTGCCCTTTTTCTTGGGGTTGCTTTTTTTCTCCAATATGCCTTTGAACAAAATTGGATTCATGAATGGATGCGGATTGCTTTAGGTGGAGGAGCAGGCGTTTTCTTGATGGTATTGGGGGAACGATTTCGCAAAAAAAAATTCTCGATTTTTTCCCATGGTCTTACGGGGGCAGGTGTGGCGATTGGATACGTTACGATCTATGCAGCCAATCAATTTTATCATCTCTTTTCAATGGAATTTTCCTTATTACTCATGGCGCTTGTTACAGCAAGTGGTGTAATAAGTGCCCTTCGTGCCCAATCGTTAGCAATCAGTATTCTCTCGTGGTTGGGGGGATTTCTGTCTCCCTTTTTGCTAGGTGCAACAGGTGGGATGAGTGTGGCGGTACTGCTTTACGGAATGTTGTTTAATACAGGGATGATTTGGCTAGGAGGGCGTGGCAAACAGTGGTCACTACTTCATCTCTTGGCACAGGTTACTACGATCTCCTTTGTTAGTGCTTTTTGTTTGAATTCCGCTACCAGTCTGCTATACCCCCTTCTTTTTCTTTTGTATTTTTGGTTAATAGGTATTTTCGGAGAACAGCAACGGTCGTCTGGATTACTGGGGATCGTTACGATTGGTTCAAATGCAATGGTCTTACTCATCATGATGCAAGGATTGGGGCTTACTTTCCAACGGAGTTGGCTGGCATGGTTAATGTTATTGGTTACCGGTTTATATTTGTGGCTGGTTTTCCGACAAAAGGATACCTCCTCGCTTCGCTTAGAAGGGTTACGAGTAGGCATTGCGCTGGTGTCGTATTGTTGGGGAACCGCATGGCTTGTTAGTAACGTACCGCCAGGATTTTACCTTGATCAATCTTCAAGCTGGCTGTTGATTATCCTCTGGACGTTGGCAGCAGTCGCCTTAGGTTGGTGGGCAAATGTGGCGCAGAAAAAGTACTTACGAATCATGTCATTGAGCCTTTTTTGGCTCGGAAGTTTTTTAACGGTAATCAATGGGTTGAGTACGTTGTCTAAATCCTACCCTGTACTAAATAGTCGCATGCTACTGACCATTATCCTTTCTATCAGTATGGGGCTTGTAGCGAAGTGGTTTAGACGAGTCACAAACAACGGTTCGATCAATTGGGAAAGTCATGGGTTACATGGTTCCTGGGCGGTATTCTTATGGATAATGATTTCAGTAGAAATTGTCAGTTGGTTTGATGGTGGGGAGAGTAAGGGGATTACTTTGACGTATTTCTTGATCATTACCTGGTTCGTGTATGGTGTCGTATTTTTTACCAATGGATTACTGAAAAAAGGACCAAGTGCTCTCCTCTGGATTGGAGGGGGATCCTTTGGTTTAGGTACCGTGACATTATTGGTTGTTGCATGGATCTCCCCCCTCCCTGTGACGAGTTATGTACCCTTAGTCAACCTTCGTGGAGCCGCATTTACGATCTTTTTCCTTGCGATAGGGTTGGGGGTGCGCTGGATAAAAAAATCCATGGATATTCCCTCGTTTCTTCGTATGTATGGTCTAGCGTTACCTTCTTTATTCGGGTTTATCTGGGTCACTGTAGAGATTAGTAATATCTACGGGCGGTTACAAATCGGGGCACAGGATTCATTTTTAATTAATGCAGAAGGGCTGACCTTATCAGGGGTTTGGCTAGTTTATTCACTTGGTTTGATGGGCATAGGGATTTTTCGCAACATAAAAATTTTGCGGTGGATGTCCATTGGTCTATCTGGGATCAGCATTATAAAGATTTTCTTATGGGATCTCTCCTTTTTGGATACGGTATTTCGGATTTTGTCCTTTATATTCTTAGGGCTAATTCTCTTGGGGATTTCCTTCCTTTATCAAAAATACCGAGATAGGTTTAAGGTGTGAGATTTAGTGGAACAATCGAAAAGTCGCTGATTTATCAATGAGGATATTAGATGCTGAGATTGGTGAGAATCGAAAAGAGAGTGTGCAGAATTTTAACGAGTAGGATGGATATGTGATGAACACTTGATTCAAGGGAATGCAAGATGAATGGATGCGATGATCCATGGGATTTGGAGAATATTTCCGTTCGGAGCGGATTTAAAATAGAGGGCGCTCTCTTTTAAGGTGGAAGTATTTGTGATACTATATCACTCAGTCCAATTGCTCCCTCGTAAACACCGAGTTCTCCTTCCTAGAGGTAGCTTACGGAACCGAAGTAAAGCCCCTCGCGTGCGCAGTAGGAAGAATTTGTTGGATCATTTGATAAACATGGGATGGAGTCCAATCGGTTTGAATATGATTCAACCACAACCGATTGTGGTAGGAGAGGCGGATCCGTACTCTCCGATTGGAACCTGTCATGAAAAGGCTTACACTTACAATTTTATGCTGTGAAAGATGTTGTTTTCTAAGGAGGAATCGGTATGGCACAAAAAAAAGAAGTGCTGTTGACAGAAGAAGGGCTTGCTAAAATCAAAGGCGAGCTAGAAACCTTTCGTACGAAAAGGCGTCCTGAAGTTGCTCAACGGTTAAAAGAAGCAATTGCTCAGGGAGATTTGAGTGAAAATGCGGAGTATGACGCTGCAAAAGAAGAACAGGCTTTTGTCGAAGCTCGAATTGTTACGTTAGAAAATATGATTCGCAATGCAAAAATCATCCACACGGATACGGAAGATAAAAGTTTTGTTGGTGTGGGAGTAAAGGTAACCATTCAGGAAATACCCGATGGCGATAAAGAGACCTATACAATCGTTGGTAGTGCGGAATCGGATCCGATTTCAGGGAAGATATCCAATGAATCGCCAATTGGCTCTGAACTTATCGGTAAACGAGAGGGCGATACCATTAAAGTTCCTGCTCCTTCTGGCACCATCGAATTTAAGATCGTATCGATCAATTAAAGGTTTTTAATGATCTCCCGTCTTAGACGGGAGATTTTTGCATTGAACTCCACGCGAACCTTTCATATGATGGGTTGGTAAAGGTTAGGTTTAAACGGGTTGTATAAAACCCCCCTAATTTTCAGGGGGGCTTTAAGGAGATGGATGATTAAACCAAGGCATGTAGGGAATCGATTTTGTGGGTAGTTGCCTTTATTCGATCCAGGAGTGGCATTAATGACTGGCGGCTATGGTATTCAACCCATTGTTGTTGTTGATTTTTGATGAGAAGGCGTGGGGGTTCCCAGACCTTCGTCGGTCGTGTGATGATAATCTCTCGGATCGGATGACCCACAGGTGAGGTTGAAAGGACAACCGGCTTAGGAAAACGAAATTTTACGTACTCATCAGGTAAATGGGAGGTACGCATCCCCATCATGCGATCGACCCCAGCTAACACGTGTTCCAGTTCGGATTGGCTGATCCGATTCACCGTAAATGATTTCCCTTTTCCTTGGTGGACTTGAACACCCTTGACTTCTGCAATCCGAGCAGGTGGGGTTGCTGCATCCGAGATAGCGGGTAAAGTAATGCTAAACAGCATGCAAGTCAAACCAAGGATCAAACCAAAAAAGCGATGCATGGAAAAGCCCCCTTTTTTGTATTCCTTCCTATTTTGGGAAAATAAAAGGTGATTCATACAACAAGGGTTCCATGTTGAAATTTGAAGTAGAGACTGTACAGTACTTCTTATACAAGGTGGGACGTTCATGCGTGATATAACTTTTATCCATACAGCCGACTTACATATCGATTTGCCGATTCGTGGATTGAAAGGGGACGAACGTCAACTTGCCACTCGCAAGGAAGATTATCGCAAAACCTTTCTTCGTATTGTGGAGCTTTGCTTGGAACGGAAGGTGAACTTTCTCTTTATTGCTGGAGATTTTTTAGAATATGCAAAAGCAAGACGACAAACGGCAACATGGATTATCAATCAATTTAAAAAAATTCCAGATACGAATATATTGATCTCTCCGGGGAATCATGATCCCTTTCGAGAAGATTCCTATTATCGAACCTTGTCCTGGCCAGAAAACACGCATTTTTTTTCAGATGAATGGGAAACGATATGGTTTCCCGATGCCAACCTTCGAGTATGGGGACGGGGATTTACCCAATTCGAAGAAGGCGTGGCGTCCTATCCTGTTGTCCAGGATGAAACGGAGGAACGGCGTATCATGATCCTTCATGGTACTTTTCCCATGCAAGAGGATTCCCCATACTATCCAATTTCAGAAGAAAAACTTACTCCATTAGCGATGGATTATATCGCCTTGGGTCATATGCATAAGGCAAAGGATATCGAACTGAATAATCAACGAAAAACAAAGGTTTCTTATCCAGGTTCTCCTGAGGCGCTCAATTGGAAAGAAACTGGGGAACGTCGTGTGATTTTTGGTCAATTCACACAAGAATTTCTTCATATCGAATCGATTCCCATCGAACAGCGACGTTATTGCATGGATGAAATCCTTGTAACAGGTTGTAATACTGAAGTGGAACTTCGTGATCGTATTCTTGAAAAAATCCCCCCTTCTGAACAGAACCGGTGCAATTGCTATCGCCTTATATTGCAAGGGCGGCGTAAGATTGATTTTGAACTCTCAGAGGATTGGCTTTTGCTTCAATTGGAGGAGGAAGGATTCTTTTATGTAGAATTGGTCGATGAGACGATCCCTGACTATGATCTGGAGAAATTGGCGCAAGTTGAGGGATTAACCGGAGTGTTTCTACGCAGGATGCAGGAACGTTTGAAAGAAGCAAAGGAAGAGGATCGTGAGATGTTAGAGCGTGCATTGTACCAAGGTCTTGATGCGCTTCTAGCTTCGGAGGTGAGTAGAGGTTGAAAATTGAACGACTCGCTTTCCGAGGTTTTGGGCGATTGGTGGAGCGAACCTTTCATTTTAATGAAGGGTTAAATCTTCTGGAAGCGCCTAATGAAGCTGGTAAATCAACAATGATTCAGGGTCTTGATGCCCTTTTGTATGGGGGGAAGAAAGAGGGGGTTACCCGCAGACAAAAAGCGGATTGGTATGAGGTGTACCAACCCTGGAGCAGTGATCACTATGGGGGAGAGATCGATTTTACTATCGGTGAACAGGAATACCGATTGATTCGATCGTTACGGTGGGAGGATGAAATTGAACAACTGGTAGTAAGAAAGACTGGTCAAGAACTGACCAAAGAATTTGCTATGGATCGACGGAAGGATCGGCAATTCATTGAAGGATTAACTGGGCTGTCTGCTGATCTGTTTAATCGGGTGTTCCATATCGAATCGCAAAAAAGTGGCGATGACCGGCATGTGGTGGAACGAATTCGGCAAATTATTACCCAAGGGGAAGAGACGGATTTAAAGCCGGCCCTCGAGCGGCTTGAACGAGCCATTCAACGGATTGGAAAAACCGAGCAATCGAAAAGTAAACCCTATGGCGCTACGGTGCTGGAGGTAGAACGATTAGGGGAGGAAGTAAAGAAATTACGTCAGTTATATCAAGATTTACGTGGAGATCAAGCTCGACTCGCAACATTGAAGAAAGAGTTGCTCACTGTGGAGAAAGAGGAAAGTCGAGCGAAGGAAGTTGTCACAGAGATGAAAGCCGAAGTACAGCGAAGTGAACGTATTCAAGTGTTGAAAGATCAAGAAGATAATCTTCGCTATCGTCTTTCTCGTTGGGAAGCGACGGCTTCTAAATTTCGTCAATTAGAAGCGAGACGTCATCAAGTGATGCCACAACACCTTTTAAGTGTTGAAGAATGTAAGGAGTTGCAGCGTTTAATTGAAGAACGAAATACTCCAATCACACGATTAGAGGTGATCCATCAACGATTAGCTTATTTAGAGAAGGAAACAAAGCGTGTTGAAGAGGAAAATCAGCAGCTACTAATCCTTGATGAAGCACTCCTGCAGCGACAGATCCACCGTCTTGATGAAGCTTCTCGTCTCGAAGGAAAACTAAAGGTACCGGATGCCAAGGGGACCATGGATGATCGCATTAAAGGCATGCAATTAGAAAAGGATACGCGTCGATTGATGGAGCTTCAGGAACGGGAAGATCGTTATCGTCGTAGTCGAAGAGAGTTAGAAGACGAGGCAGCGACTCTCTCCCGAAGGCTTGATCTTTTTGAACGAGAAGAATTTATTAGTCAAGTCGTCGATTCGCAAATTCCTCCCGGAAAAGCAAGTTCGAAGTGGCTATTCATGGGAGGCGGCGGTCTGATCATTGCTACTCTTATGATGCAACAATCGATATTCTTAGGGTGCCTCATCCTCTTTGGCGGTGGTGTGGCATTCTATCGATATTATCGACTTTGGGGAGTCGACCGACAAGTACATCAAAACTGGTTAGCTCAGCGTTCCAGTATGAAAGAGGACCAGGAGCGATTGCGCAGAGAAAGGGAAGTGACGGAAGAAGAAGGAAGTCGCCTTGAACCTGAAATGCTTCGGACTCACCTCAGTGAAAAACGGACGGTTTTGCAGTCTGCCTATGATGAGTTAGCTGTTGTTATCAAAGAGCAAGAAGGGATCTACAGTCGTTGGAATGTATCATCCCTCGTGGAACTTCATAAAAAGGCAGATGAACAACGAAGTCGGATTCAAGAGCGCGAGACAGCGAATCAACTCGATCGACAGTATCGAGTGCGACTCAAGGAAATTTTCCAAGAGGCAGTTTCTTGGGCGGAAGAAAATCAACTAACCAAACGCTTGGGAGATTATCATATCAACGCATGGTTGGACGAAACGTCGAAGTTGGCAGATGAGGCGCGTCATGCACGTGAAACTGGACAGCGCATTCGACTGGAGACCATTACCTTGACACAGGAGCAAAAAAACCTTCAAGGTGCTCTAGAAAAAACCGATCAAGCGCTGGATCAGTGGACAAAACAACTTGGCACTGAGGATTTTAATCAATGGAGACAATGGATTGAGGCGAGCGAACAAGTACGACAGTTGAATGACCAAATCAGTGAGACCCTCCGTGAAAAAGAGGAATTAACTCAAGCCATGGAAGAGGAAGAATGGGAAAAACGACTCGTGGAAACGGAGGAAGAACTTGCCACACTTGTAAAGGAGGATGAAGGAATTCCTCTCCCTCATTTAAAGGCGGAGCTTTCAGAGGCAGAGGGGGTACTTGGTCGTGTCAGTCACCTTTGTCGGCAAAAGGAAGTCGAGGTATTGAAGCTGGATGAACGGTTACAAGCTCGGGCGGATGGCATGCCATCATTAGCAGAAGGGGAGGTGCGATGGGAAGAAGCCAAGGAACGTTTGAAAACGTTGCAAGATCAACGGACATCCCTTGAAACAGCCAAAGCAGTATTATTAGAAGCGGTCGAAGAGGTACAAGAGGATATTGCTCCTCGCTTGCGTCCATATGCTGCGCGGTGGATTGAGAAGATTACGGGTGGTCGATATCAAGATCTATTAATTAATCCTGCTGAGGGTTTGGAATTAAGCGTCTTTGTACCCGAGACGGGTCAACGACAACCTGTTCAATCCCTATCTCGTGGAACGATGGATCAGATGTATTTTGCACTTCGACTCTCTTTGATTCGTTTTTTCTCAGAAAATATGACACCTTTCCCGGTTATCCTCGACGATAGTTTGGTTCATTTTGATGATCAACGGTTAACGGAGTCCCTTCGTATCCTGGGCGAGTTGTCACAAACTCATCAAGTCATTCTTTGTTCCTGTCAAAAACGTGAAGGGTTTTTGTTAGAAGAATTGGGAATACCCTTTACACGACAAGTGATTTAGGAATAAAAAAGGATGGTTCTGAATGAATGGTAGAAAAACCGATGCAACCCGAAGGGGTTACACCGGTTTTTTTACTTAGAGAAACATGCGATGCATTTGGAATCATTCAGATTGGCGTACAAGAGTTCTTTTGTCAGCGTGGTAAGTAGGATATCCTGTGTAGATGAGACAGTATCGAGAAGTTGGTTTCAAGAAGAGAGGTGAAATAGTTTGTCGGCTCGGATTGTACTTCATCCTGCCATTGAAGCTGTTCGCGGGATGAGCTTATCAAATCTAGATATCCAAGAGGAACAAGGGGTTGTGTATCTCATCCCAAGTGCCCAATCATTAGGTGAATATAAGCGTCTACTCCATCACAGGGGCTTCTCTGGAGAGGATGTACACCTGACCACCTTCGATGCCTTTGTGAGAGGCTTATTGCCTTCATCTTCGGGCCATTTTATGTCGCGTATGGAACAGGAATGGTTAGCGCGTCGTGCAGTAGAGGAAGGAATATGTGAAAACCCTGGTTATTTTCAAGGGATGACCGATCATAAGGGATGGCTTAAAAAAGTAGAAGCGCGCATCGGTGAATTAAAGCGAGCAGGTATTCGTCCAGACCGATTGACGGCACTTTGGAAAGACCATGGAGAGGGTTACCCTGAGTTGGCGCGTGTGTTTCAAACCTATGATCGTCTACTAAAGCAGCAAGGTCTACTTGATCATGAGGAACCTTACTTTTTAGTAATGGATGGGATTCGAAGGCAAGCAATTTCTCTCCCTGACCGGGTAGTTGCTGAGCATTTTCCTGATCTCTCTTTCCTACAAGAGCAACTCTTGATTCAATTGGTGACCGCTGGAGTATCCGTAGAATTGCACTTAGCATGGGATGAAAAGCGACCTCGCTTGTTTAAGGAAACGAAAGAGTTATGTGATCGCCTGAAGAAACGTGGATTCCATATGGAAAAGAGGTCTTGTCATTCAGCAGGAAAGCGACGGGATTCCCTTACCCATTTAGCTCAACAGATTTTTTCGTCTGAACCCAAACAAGTAGAATCTTCAGACGTGAAAGTGTTGGCAGCGCCAGGGGTGGAACAAGAAGTTACCTCGATGGTTGCGCGTTTAAAGCGATGGTTAGAAGAGAGTGATTCGCCATTAGGAGAAGTTGCTTTGGTGACCAATCAAGCAAGCATTTATTTTCCGCTTCTCTTTCCTGCGTTGGAAGAGGCGGGAATCCCTTGTGCACGTTCCTGGTCCCGCCCATTGCGTGAACATCCGCTGATACAAATGATTGTTGCCGCACTATCCTTACAAGGAATGGAAGAGAGGGGGATTCCCCTTGTGCTAGAGAGTCCATTTCTTCCGTGGTTGTCCGAAAGAAGGACGAGGCTATCCTGGACAGTCATTTGGAAACGACTAGGATCCCCTGTGCGAAGTGAGAGGCTGACGCAGCGCATCGAGGGGGTTACTGAAGATGAGCTGGAAAATTGGGAGATTAGCGTTGAAGAATTAAGGGCGTTAACGGACGTATTTCGGTGGATGGAAGCAGTCCCCCAGCAACCCCAATCATGGGTGGAGTGGATCAATTGGTTTCAAGGATGGGTAAAACCACTGGATGACCCAGAGCGAAAGCGTTCTTTAGCACAGGATCCGATGCTCTTACCCCTGCTAGCAGAGGAGTGGAAGGCATGGGTTGCTCTGAAAGAAATCATGGTAACTTGGCAAGAAATGTTTGAACATCGAGTATTTGGCGACCCATTGTGTGATCATCGTCAATTTATTTCTGCGTTGGAACAAGCGACAGAAGCAAAACAGGTGGAAAGGAAGCCGGGTAGAAGAGGGGGTGTTCATCTTCTTGAACCCAATCAGATTCGTGGGGATCGTTATCGAGGGGTCTTCTTATTTGGGTGCGTTGAAGGAGAGTGGCCACGGCCGATTCGAGAGGATTGGTTAATCTCAGATGACGAGCGTGAGCGATTGCGAAGCGAGGGGGTTCAGTTAGCATTCGCCCGTGAGCAACGCTTACGTCAATTAATCCCATTTTTTCAAAGTGTATGTGCTGCAGAAGAAACGATAGTTTTTTCCTATCCAGCAAGTAATGGTGAAGGAAAGAAACGCCTTCCCTCTCCCTACCTCGATGAAGTAAAACGTTTGTTTCCTCCTGGGGGCTTGTCTGAGTCAATATTGGACATCTCGGAGATGATGCCTTTGCCGTGGCAAGAATGTACTTCCCTCCATAAAGGATTGGAACGTGGAATTGCTATTCTAAGTCAAACGGAGCCGGGTAACCAATCGAAGAGGGAGCACGATGTTGCTCGTTCGATCATCAAAGGGATGCGAGAAAAGATGCCTGCCTACATGGAAGGAATCGATGAGAAAATTCGTGTTGAAAAAGAGCGCCAAGATGGAAAAGAAGGTTCGGTGTATCAAGGCTACCTTTCTCCAAGTGTGTGGGGCACCACGGAAGATATGACGAATCGCATATGGAGTGTATCCCAATTAAATGAGCTGATGCAATGTCGCTTTCATTTTTTTGCGAGACGGGTGCTACATACTTCGTCAACCCCAGACGACGACGAGGGGATCACTCCCATGGAGAGAGGAGAATTGATGCATCGTATCCTTTGCCGGTTTTGGGATCGATATCGCATAGGCGGACTTCCGCAATTGGAGGTCGCGGAAGAGGTTCTTACCCGGATTTCCCATGGGGTATGGCAAGAGTTCGTAAGTAACGATCAGCAAGCAAGGAATCCTCATCACCTTCATATCGAACAATCGAGATTAATACGGAGAATGCTTGGGATGATTCAACATGAGTGGCATTGGCGAGAACAAGAGGATGTGGCAGATTTTCGGCCGATGCTACTGGAATATTCCTTTGGTATGCCAATGGATGAGGTGCATCGGAGCCAAGGGGAGGTCGACCCTGCCTCCAAAGAAGAGCCAATCACTCTGGGGCTTGCCAATGGCAAGCACATCCGTTTACGAGGCAAGGTGGATCGAGTCGATCAAGATGATCGGGGACGATATATTTTGTACGATTACAAATCCGGCAATGCACCGGATGTCACACAAATGAAAGCCGGCGCTTATCTTCAATTACCCCTTTATCTATGGGCGCTGCAGAAAGAATTCTCCTTCGATGAAAGAAAAGCGTTGGGAATCTCATTTTTTACGGCAGGTAGAGGGAAGAATGGCCAACCTCCGATGGATAATCGGAATAAAGGATTATGGAGAAAGGAAGAGGCGAAGTCAGCTGGGATTAGTGGACGAGTTGCTGGACTGTTTTCAGAAGAAGAGTGGGATGAAATCATGAATCAGATTCGGGGACAAGTAACCGAGCGATTGGATCGGGTTAGTCGCGGAGATTTTGCAGTAGAGCCGACATGGGAGTGTCCATCCCATTGTTCATACCGTGGGATCTGTCGAGTGAAGGCATATGATCACTAGAAGGGAGGGCAGCCAAGATGGCGGAATGGCAGATGACTGCAGAACAAGAAGAAGCCGTTCATTGCTTAGATCAGGATTGCATCGTATCGGCTGGAGCGGGCTCGGGTAAAACGCGCGTATTAGTGGAGCGATATTTGACGATTTTACAGCGACATTTAATGGAGGATGACCCTTTATCCAAAGTGGTTGCGATGACCTTCACCGAAAAAGCGGCTACAGAAATGATTAAAAGAGTGAGAGAGGGAATTACCTTACGATTACGCTTGGCCCAGGAAAAAGGCCATACCCTTGAAGGGGATCGATGGTATGAAATTCTCTCCGATATGGAGCGGGCACGAATCTCGACGATTCATTCCTTTTGTGCAGACGTGCTACGTGAATTTCCAGTTCAGGCGAAAATTGATCCTGATTTTCGTGTGTTGGATGAATGGGAGGCACATCAATTACGGCAGAAAGCAATAACCAATATGCTGACAGAATGGTTATCGACATCCCATCCGGCTTCCGTTCCTATGGAACGATTGCTACTTCGTTGGGGAATTACAGGGACAAAGGATCGATTGGATCAGTTGTCTCTAGAGATGAGTAGCCATGGATGGGAACCCGGACAACTCGCCGATTTTACGTTGAAGGATATACAACAGACAAAGAACCAGTTGGTTATGGTTGAGCAGGAGCTTTTGAATCAGGTACTAATGGCTGGGGATGAGATGCTTTCACTTAAGGGAGGGAAGTTATGCACCCGTTTTCAGTTGGAGTGGGGTCGTTTAAAAAAAGCGTTACAGTCTGAAGGCGATGCGCATGGCCGAATAGGCCCCTTAGTGGAAATCAAAGCGCTACTCAGAGGGAACTGGGGGAAAAAAGAGGAGATCATCGTTCCTAAGGAGCGGTTAAAAGAAGTTCATATGGAACTTCTCTCTGTTTCTGAAGGATTAGCCTTTATCCATGAAGAAGATGAAATTGCTTCTTATCTTCTTATGGGAATGGAAAGCCTCCATCAGCAATATAAAAAAGAAAAGCAATGGATCGGAGGGCTGGATTTTGATGATCTGCAGTCTCTCACTATTCAATTATTACAACAATCACCGAAGGTGGCTCACAAGATTCGAGGGTCCGTTCGTTATTTGATGGTGGATGAGTATCAGGATACCAATGAATCACAAAAACAATTGATTGATCTTCTTTTACCTGGTCCCCAAGGGGAGCATATTCCTGGCAAATGGTTTGTGGTCGGTGATGCAAAACAATCAATCTATCGCTTTCGTGGGGCGGATGTATCCGTTTTTGGGAGAACCAAAGAGGAGATGGTGGGGGGAGGAGGAAAAGAGGTAGCCCTGCTGGATAACTTTCGATCAGAAGCTTCCTTAGTGGAATTTTCCAATGCCCTATTTAGTCGCTTGATGTCTACCGATCCAAGGAATGATAACTTTTTCCGTAAAACAAGGGCTCATCGCGTTTCAGAAGAAGAGGGGCGGATCGAGTTTCTCCCTATCCCTACACAAGTAGAGGAGGATCCTCGAGCGTGGGAGGCTTACGCAATTGCTGATCGCATTAAGGATCTACTTACCGAAGGAGTACTACCCGGATCGATCGCGATCTTATTGCAGGCGATGACCCATGTGAAAGAGATAGAGCGCGCCCTTAAACAAAAAGGAATTCCCTACTATGTAGCGAAGGGAGATGGTTTTTTTCAGCGACAAGAGATATTGGATCTCTATCATTTGTTGCGGTACCTTGCTAATCCAAGTGATCGACTGGCATGCATAGGGGTACTTCGTTCTCCCTTTTGTGGGATTTCGGATGATACCTTGTATCGAATGAGTCGTTCGGAAGAATGGGAGCGGCAGTGGTTACAAGGGTTGGATAGCGAAGGACTTCTTCCTGAGGAACAGAGAAAATTGAGTCAGTTTCAAGAGTTGTTCAGCCGTTGGCAGGGGTTATGTGGCCGGATTTCCGTGGCTGAACTTGTGGAACGAGCTGTTTACGAATCGGGATACCTTCATGTATCTTGGGGGCTTCATCATGGACCACAGGTTGCTGCCAATGTCGATAAGTTTTTACAACTTCTTCGTCAGTGGCAAGGAGAGTTTCCGTATTCTGTACAGTCCGTCTGTCGTGTGATTGAGCAAGGGATACAAGCAGGTATCAAGGAAACGGAGGCGAAAATCGAGGCAGAAGATGGGGAAAGTGTAAAGTTGATGACGATACATCAATCCAAGGGGTTGGAATTCCCGATTGTCTTTATTCCTGACCTCTCACGAAAACTCCCTCCTGATACAACCGATGTGAAAGTTGACCGTGCAAGTGGGTTGGTATTTTGTTTGCCAGGTGTGGACCTTTCTCGTATGGAGACCTATCGCTGGCAATTGATGAAGAAACGAGAAGCGCAACTGGCACGTGAAGAGTTTGTGCGTCTCTTTTATGTAGCAGTGACACGGGCAGAAGAACGAGTAATATTAAGCGGCTCCCCTGAAGAGCATCACGGAAAAAGTCACGGGGAGATAGTTACCACAGCGGATACCTGGAGTAAATGGTTGGACGGGGTACTTGGATATAACACCATGGATCAACAAGAAGGGTGGTGGACATTCCCTACGTGGGAGGGTCCTCCGATTCGGCTGCTGACCCCGCAAAGTGGAAAATTAGAGGAGCTTTTTGATACAGGGGCGGGGAGAGTAGCTGACGTCGTCATTAATGAACAGGAGGGAGGAGAAGAAACCGAAATTCCTTCACAGATGGTACGGCGAGGTTGGAGGACAGTCGATTCTCAAGTGATTAGCGTGACAGATTTGACGGTATTGGCTAATTGCCCCCGTAAATTTTATTATGCGAAATTATTAGGATTGCCGGAAATGGCCAATGAGGTGGCTCATGAAGGGTATGAGCTATTGGGGACCAAGAGAGCCTCATTTCAGCTTGATCCCCGCATGAAGGGGGAAATCATCCATCGATTGGTAGAAATTCTTCCTCCATCACCAACCACCTTGGAAGAGCGAGACGCTCTTTATCAAAATACTTTTGCCGATTTGGGCGTGAAACCGTCAGATTATCTAGCAACCATGAAGGTGATCGACCCTTTTATCGAAGCGTATCGTCGAAGTCGTTTCTATCGTGATCTTTCCAATCAAACGGGTATAAAACGGGAGGCTCGTTTTATTGGTCACACACGCGGGCTGGAGATTGAAGGGATCATTGATCGTATCCATTGTACTTCGGAAGGGGAATGGGAACTTGTTGATTATAAGACCAATCATGTGTCAGGGCCGCGGGTAGCTGAGGTTGCAAAGGAATACCTTCCGCAACTGTATCTCTATGCTTTGGCTGCCTGGGAAGAATGGGGAATTCAGCTCACGCGTGGAATCTTGTACTTTCTCCACCCTGATGAACAGATTGTATTTGAGATCACAGAGGGCTGGATGGATGAGGCACGGCAGCAATTAGATACTTGGGCTCAATTATTACATGGGAAAGAAGATCCATCTCATTTTCGTCCTCAGCCAGGAAAGCGGTGCACCTATTGTCCTTATCGAATGATTTGTGAAGGAGCAATCATTGAGGAATGAGGTAAGTGATTGCTATGGTATGATAGGTAGATCCTTCTACATACATTTTCATACAACGTGATGGTATGAAAACGGAAGGAGGGAAGGCGTGGATGAAGTTTTAAAGATACCTACCCTATTTAGGAATACTGGTCGCGGAAATAGGTGAGACGAGTTGTTGGAGTTTGTTGGTTCGTTGGTAATCGACGAGCGATATATTATGGTGAATGGAAAAAAGGAGTAGTAGAAATGGAAATGATCAGTGATTTTTTTACCCAATTAATTAGTGCATTTGCCCGGTTGGTTACTACTGGTTTTATTGTCTGGATGGCGTTTGTGGTCTTCATTTTTTTTAAGGAACTTTTTACCCCTGGTGATATTAGAATCAGGGAATATCTTTATCGGGTGTGGCGACGCTTAATCCTTGCTTTTGAACTAACTTCCTACGGTGGTATTGTTGTGGCGGGGTATTTATTGGTTCGTGGCGGAGAAGAGGGAGAAGCGCTATTAAATAGTCTCCTTCTTGTCTGGGCGCTTGTTGGGTCTTGGTTTTTCATGCGTTTGCGTTTACGTGCAGGCCTTCGTAAAAAGCAACGGGAACCCAATAATTCAGAGGGATAAAAGAGTTCCTCTTTACTTCTAGGAATCATTTGTAGATAATATAGGGAAAATGTTTTTTAAATCTCCCCTAGGTGAGTGAGATATGCCGATAGAGGAACTACTTAAAAAAGCAGGCCGTTATTTAAAACAAGAAGAGCTTGAATTGGTGGAGCGAGCTTACCTTTTTGCTGAGGAAGCTCACAAAGGACAGATTCGTAAATCTGGCGAGCAGTATATCCACCATCCCGTTGCAGTCGCTGGGATTCTTGCCGACTTACAGATGGACGCCACCACATTGACGGCGGCGATTCTTCATGATGTCGTAGAAGATACTGGCGTGACTTTGGAGATGTTAGAAGTTGAATTCGGAGAAACCGTTGCGCAGATCGTAGACGGTTTGACGAAATTGTCGAAACGCATGAAGTATAAATCAAATGCAGAGCATCAAGCGGAAAATCATCGCAAGATGTTTGTTGCCATGGCGCAAGACATCCGAGTGATCTTGATTAAGCTCTCAGATCGACTTCATAATATGCGTACGCTAAAGTACTTACCAGAGGAAAAGCGTCGACGTATCTCTAAGGAAACGTTAGAAATCTTTGCTCCGCTTGCTCATCGTCTCGGGATTTCGACGATTAAGTGGGAGTTAGAGGATAGTGCGCTACGAAATATTAATCCTCAGCAATACTATCGCATCGTTAACTTGATGAAAAAGAAACGAGCGGAACGAGAACAGTATCTCGACGAAGTAATTGCTACCCTACGTGAACGCTTGACGACAATGAACTTGACCGCGGATATTTCAGGTCGTCCGAAGCATATTTACAGTATCTACCGCAAAATGGTGAAACAACATAAGCAGTTTAATGAAATCTATGATTTATTAGCGGTACGGGTGGTTGTTGAGTCCATCCGCGATTGTTATGCCGTTTTAGGGATCATCCATACGATTTGGAAGCCGATGCCTGGGCGGTTTAAAGATTATATAGCGATGCCTAAAACGAATATGTACCAGTCCCTGCATACGACGGTGATCGGACCGAAGGGGGAACCGATTGAAGTACAGATTCGTACTAAAGAGATGCATCGCATTGCTGAGTACGGGATCGCGGCACACTGGGCCTATAAAGAGGGTAATCAAGCGGATGGGGTTACCTTTAATGAGAAGCTAAAGTTTTTCCGTGAGATCTTGGAGCTGCAACAAGATACCAATGACGCCCAAGAATTTGTTGAGAATCTGAAGATGGATTGGTTCTCTGATGCCGTGTTTGTCTTTACTCCTAAAGGTGATGTTTTGGAACTCCCAGCAGGATCTGTACCTCTTGACTTTGCCTTCCGGATTCACACGGAGGTCGGCCATCGCTGCATTGGAGCAAAGGTGAACAATAAAATTGTTCCTTTAGACTACCAGTTAAAAACCGGAGATATTGTGGAAGTTCTCACTTCGAAGCACTCCTATGGTCCTAGCCGAGACTGGTTAAAAATTGTCCAATCTTCGCAAGCTCGTAATAAAATTCGTAACTGGTTTAAGAAAGAGCGGCGTGAGGAGAGCGTTACAAAAGGGCAAGAGATGATTGAGGCGTTAATTAAAAAACATGACTATGACCCGAATGAAGTGTTGACGGTGGATCGATTGAAGGAGGTTGCTTCCAAGTTCAACTTCCAAGATGAAACGGATATGTATGCTGCGGTTGGTTATGGTGGGATATCCACCACCCAAGTCGTTAATCGGCTGACTGAAGGGCTTCGTTCCGAGGAAGTGACTCCGCCTGTTCTACCCGATGTAAAATCGATGCCAACCCGTCGTCGTATGGGTGGAGTGAAAGTAAAAGGAGTAGATAACCTTCTAGTTCGCCTCTCCCGATGTTGTAACCCAGTACCTGGAGACGAGATTAAAGGTTTTGTCACACAAGGACGGGGTGTCTCTGTTCATCGCTCCGACTGCGCGAACCTTAACGGTGTGGGTGAGGAGCGGATGGTAGAAGTGGAGTGGGAAGGTGTACCTGATCAATCCTTCAATGTGGAAATTGAGATATCTGGATTGGATCGAACCGGGTTACTCAATGAAGTCTTGCAGGTGGTTTCTTCTACGGGTGTAGAGATTACGGCGGTGAGCGGCCGAGCAGATCGCAGAGGACTGGCCAAAATCGATATGAGTATCTCCATTCGCAACATTAATCACCTCCAATCCGTTGTGGATAAGGTGAAAAGTGTACGAGACATCTATAGTGTTAGGCGGATCATGCAATAATTGGGTTGTTGTTTTGAAGGAGGATGGTTGTGCGGATTGTTCTACAACGGGCCAAGGAAGCCGCTGTTACGGTATCAGGGGAAGTTGTGGGTAAAATTGGACCGGGATTGGTCTGCCTGGTCGGGTTTACAGAAGGAGATGGTGAGGAACAGATTCGTTGGATGGTGGACAAGCTAATCCATCTTCGCATCTTTTCCGATGAAGAAGGGAAAATGAATCGCTCCCTCATGGATACTGGTGGGGCGATTCTATCGGTTTCCCAGTTTACTTTATATGGCGATTGTCGTAAGGGACGCCGTCCTAACTTTATGGCTGCAGAAAAGCCGCTAGTGGCTACCCGATTATATGATCGCTTTAATGAAGTCGTAAGAGATAGAGGAATACCTGTTGAGACCGGGATTTTTGGGGAGATGATGGATGTATCCCTTGTAAACGATGGTCCAGTGACGTTGATCCTCGACAGTCCCAATAACAGTGTTGATGATTCTCCTTGAAGGGATATGCCTCTACTCGTTCTCCTTTAATTCGAAGGGTCCGTGTTTTTTACCCTCTATTTTTGGATATACGCTTGCACTGGTGAGAAGAATGAATCCATATAGTCCCATGGGGACAAGGTACAAACAGGTAGGGTATGCTATATAGGGTTGGTTGTATTGTTTTACCGAAAAGTTGTTTAAAGAAATGAAGGAGGAATTATACATGTCCAACACAAGAGATCATTCACTTGAATCACTCGCTGTCAATACGATTCGAATGTTATCCATCGATGCGGTGGAAAAGGCAAACTCCGGTCATCCGGGAATGCCGATGGGAGCTGCCCCGATGGCTTATGCATTGTGGGCGGGTCATCTAAAACATAACCCAGCTAATCCAAATTGGTTTGACCGTGATCGTTTTATTCTGTCAGCAGGTCACGGTTCTGCATTGTTGTATAGTTTATTACATTTGTTTGGTTATGGGTTATCGATGGAGGAGATGAAAAACTTCCGTCAATGGGGTAGTCTCACTCCTGGCCACCCTGAAGCCAATCATGGGACGCCAGGGGTAGAAGCGACCACAGGTCCTTTGGGACAAGGTATTTCCAACGCAGTCGGATTTGCAATGGCAGAGGCGCATTTAGCTGCTCGTTATAATCAAGATCAATTCCCTGTCATCGATCACTTTACATATACCATTTGTTCGGATGGGGATTTGATGGAGGGGATCTCCCATGAGTCTGCTTCCCTTGCTGGTCATTTACAGCTTGGAAAATTGATTGCTCTCTATGATTCCAATGATATCTCGTTGGATGGGAATCTTGCAGAATCCTTCAGTGAAGATATTCAAAAACGCTATGAATCCTATGGCTGGCAAGTCCTTCGCGTTGAAGGTGAGAACGATCTTAAAGCCATTTCGCAAGCGATTGAAGCTGGCCAAAAGGAGACGACTAAACCCACTTTGATCGAAGTGAAGACGACCATTGGATTTGGTAGTCCTAATCTTGGTGGTACGAATAAGATTCATGGTGCCCCCTTCGGACCCGATGAGCGGGAAGAGGTAAAGAAGGCATATGGCTGGGAATGGGAGGAGCCCTTCTATGTTCCTGGGGAGGTGAGCGACCACTTCCAGGGGTTGAAAGCTGCTGGGGAGCAGGCGGAAGATGCATGGAATCTTCTCTTTGCGAAGTATAAAGAGTCTCACCCTGCCTTAGCACATGAGTTGGAAATGGTGATGCAGGATGAACTACCTGCAAACTGGGAAGAAGCCCTTCCCACATATCAGCCGACGGATAAAGCGGTAGCGACTCGTTCTGCGTCCGGGGATGCGCTAAATGCGGTTGCGCAAGGGGTACCTACCTTCTTTGGTGGTTCAGCGGATCTTGCGTCCTCCAATAAGACCGAGTTAAAGAATCAGGGTGTTTTCCATGCTGAGAATTATGCTGGTCGGAACATCTGGTTTGGTGTACGGGAGCATGGCATGGGTGCTGCGTTAAACGGGATGGCACTCCATGGAGGGGTCCGTCCTTTTGGCGCCACCTTCCTGGTCTTCTCTGACTACTTACGCCCATCAATCCGATTGGCAGCGCTTAGCAAGCTACCGGTCTTGTACGTATTTACCCATGACAGTATTTCGGTTGGTGAAGATGGTCCGACCCACGAACCCGTGGAACAAATTCCTTCCTTGCGTCTCATTCCGAACTTGAAGGTGTTCCGTCCTGCGGATGCGAATGAAACCGTTGCTGCATACCGTTATGCTCTAAATCGTCATGATGGACCTGTACTCTTGGCTCTATCCCGGCAAAACCTTCCGATTCTTGAAGGCACTGCGGAAGCAGCTACTGGCAATGCACTCAAGGGTGGGTATGTGCTAGCGGATTCAGAGGGTACCCCGGATGTAATTTTGATCGCTACGGGCTCTGAAGTGAGCTTAGCCATTGAAGCCCAAGAGAAGTTATTTGAGCAAGGAGTAAACGTGCGGGTGGTCAGCATGCCTTGCCGTGAACTCTTCTTGCAACAGCCAGAGGCTTATCGTGAGTCAGTACTTCCTCATGCAGTGACTGCACGAGTCGCCATCGAAGCGGCTCATCCCGTCGGTTGGGAACAAGTAACCGGTGACAGGGGTGCGATCATTGGGATCGATACCTTTGGTGCCTCAGCCCCTGGAAACCTGGTACTCGAGAAGTATGGATTTAATGTAGATAACGTGGTTACCCATGCAGAGCGTGTAATGAAAGCATAAACAACTCCATAATGACCATGACCCCCTTCGTTAGCGTGATGCTGACGAAGGGGTTTTATTTTAATTGCGCCGAGAATACTCCCAACTTCTACAAGTGGGGGATGAATCGGCGCGTTAGACGAGGGAGGGACATTTTCCCCTCTCGTAAGTCTAACCATCCCCGTATATAATTAAGTACAAGGGAGGTGAACTCATGCACAAAGCGTTTCAATTTCGTTTGTATCCAACAAAGGAACAAGCCATTCTCATTAACAAATCCATTGGATGTAGTCGGTTTGTATTTAACC
>NZ_FPAA01000011.1 GCF_900116235.1 Marininema halotolerans
AACCGAAATTGAAACGCTTTGTGCAAAAGTTCACCCCCTTGCACTTAATTATATACGGGGATGGACAGACTTGCGAGGGGGAAAAAACACCCCTCGCAAGTCTGTCACGCCGATTCATCCCCCACCTACTTCGTTGAGGTGGGAGTATTCTCGGCGCAATTAAGATAAATAAAACACATGCTCCCCTGCGCCACACCTTTTCCCATAACTCTCATAATCCTGCCGATTATATTCAAAGAGTGGATCAATCTCACCCAATTGTCTTCGATCTTCTTCAGTATAGTAGTTAGCTCGATCTTTATAGGCATTTATCCAGACATACACCCCTTCAGGAAGCGAACGCCGCAATGACCGTATCGGCTCTATATACTTTTTTATTCCGACCACCCCGACACTAAAGGGAATCTGCTGCTCATATAAGCGATAACATGCATTCGCATTCCTTCTTCGTGTTGATCGTAATCAACGACGAGTCGAATCGTCTTCATCTGCCTCAATCCCTTCCCTTCGTTGTTTCATCAAGAACATATATTCGCTTCATTAATAATAAAACCCTTCTAATTCATATAAAAAACATTGGATATGGGAAATTATCCCCAAAAATCGTACTTCTGAGGCTCATATTTTTGTTATTTTTCTAAAATTTCATAATAACATGAATTATCACGGATAATGAAGGAGGCTGTTTTGATGCCAAGAGTTTCTCGCATACTGATGATTGTCCTGGTATTTGCTCTGTTTTTTCCTTTCACGACGAACCTTTCCGTTGCCCATGCAGCAGAAAAGGAAGCCAGCACAACCTATGAATACACGGCCATTGGCGATTCGATTGGATTTGGATTTGGGGCTTTTCATGGATATGTCCCCCGTTACGGTGATTACATGGAGGATGACACTTCCTCGAAGGTAAACATACAAAACAAAAGCGTGCTAGGATGGGAGACACCCCAATTACTCCATGCTGTGAAGACGGATACAGCAATGCGACTCCGCCTTGCCGTTTCTTCTGTTATCTCCTGGGATATCGGTGGAAATGATTTTCGAGTCGCCCGCAATAAATACATCGCTGGAACCTGTGGTGGCCCCAAAAATGAAGACTGTTTAGTGGAAACTTCTAAGTTAGTCAAAAAGAACTGGATCGAAATTGTCACCATTCTCCACGAATTACGTCAAGGGAAAGACACCAATTTCCGCACGATGGATCTGTATAATCCGTATATCGCCGTCGATAAAAAAGCAAAAAGTTACGATGGAACAAAGTCACGATTTGAAGTATTTAAGCCGTATCTGGATGACTTAAATCAATTTATCCATGACCAAGAATCAATGGGGTACACAACCGCCAATGTATATGATGCCTTTAATGGTCCCAAACACGATGAAGATCCAAGAGCAAAGGGATACATTTTCATCGATGGCCTTCATCCCAATTATAAAGGGTACGAAGTGATCGCGAAGGAATTTCGTAAATTGGGCTATGCGCCTTTAGTACCCTAACCCTATCCCCTTCGATCCATCTGAATCAATAGGATTAAGATGATCCCCAAGGGAATGACGATCAAATTGTTCTTAAAACTTTCCTGTTTGTATAAAAAGGAATACACACAATAAACCAACAACAAAATAGTAAAAATAATATTTAGATACCGCAACATAGCAATCAGCTCCTTTTGCTATCCACAATGAAAGCGCTTCCATGCATAAACCCTCTTCTTTTCCTTGACTCTCGTGAAGGAAATAAAGAGGGTTTTTATTTTGACGGCACTTTGATGAGCCCCAATTGACGGGAAAGCTCATAATGAAGAGAGATGGTTTCCTGTTGAAATCGCAGAGCAACCTTTCTCCCTGGTGTTGAACCTGTCAACGTTTCTACAGCGATAACCTCTCCCTCTCCCCAACGCTGGTGAGATACCTTCGAACCAATGGTGAGCACTTCCCCTGCATATTGAAGTTGGGGTTGCTCCTTTGACCCTTGATGGTTAATCCGTTGAGCATTCCATTTTGGTGAAAATGTTTCCTCTTTAGCTGGCACTTCTTCACCAAAACCCATCTCTTTCAAAAAAGGAGAAGGACCCACACGCCTTCCTTGTCGTGTACGACTAACGGAAAGCAGCAGTTCTTGTTTAGCACGGGTCATTCCTACATAGAGAAGCCTGCGCTCTTCTTCCCAAGCAGCATTTTTACGATGCTCTGCCACTTGAATACTCCTTCGGTGGGGAATCGTCATTGCATGAAGACCAATTAGAAATACACGATCAAACTCCAATCCCTTTGCCCTATGTAGGGTCATTAAATGAATGCGGGGATGCGATGCAGGTTTGCGTAGGGCTTCCTCAACTCGGTTCGCATGGTCAAGAAGTTCTTGGATCCCCTGAAAAGATCGAGCCGCAACAGCCAGCTCCTCCACTGGCTCCATGAGACTCATCACTTCCTGTCCTAGATCCTTTGCATAGGCAGTTAGAAAACGATCATATCCAATATCCTGTCGGATTCGCTGAATTGCTTCCCCGACGCCGAGTCCTTGGAGTGAGGTGACTTGTTTCTTAAGCTGACTCAGGTACTTTTTTTGATAGGTTTCAATCCCTGGTATTTCAGGTAAAGCATCTAACAGGGAACCCCTCATCGTTTGCGATTGATTCCAAACTGCATCAATCCATTCTTCACCAAAAAGGTATCGTTTGGGTTTATTCATAATGCGCACGAGGGAATCAAGGTCATTCGGATTTTCTACCAAAGAAAGGTAGGCAAAAAGATCTTTTATTTGCCAACGACGATAAAAGAGTGCATCCCCCATGGATGCAGCGAAGGGGATTCCCTTTCGCACCAGCGCATCAATTACGGCTCGAGCCTGGGTTGACGTGCGGTAGAGCACAGCGGTTTTGACAGAATCGTCAAGGGAGGCAATAATCTTTGCCGCTTCCTCTTCTTCATCAATCGGTTGAAGAAGGTCTGGTTTTTTCCCAGTCTGTCCGGTTCCAATTAGTTTTTTTTCTTGTCGCATTCGATTATGGCGAATCAGTTCTTGGCCAGCAGCAACAATCACATCCGTGGAACGATGATTAACCGAGAGAACAACTTGTCTACTTTTAGGGCGACGATTTAGCTCCTGCATAAATCTTGGGTCACTTCCACGAAATCCATAGATCGACTGATCATCGTCTCCTACAGCAAATAGACTCCCTTCATCTGCTAGCAAAAGCTTTAAAGATTCATATTGCACACGATTAATATCTTGGAACTCATCCACTAAAATATGTGAAAATGATCCACGTAGAGGATTATGCTCTTCCTTTAACCAACCACAGAATGCTAGTAAAATATCGTCATAATCCCAAACATTCTGTGCTTCTTTTTTCTTCTCGTAGGCTTGGAAGAGATCACGAAATAGTTGATTCTGTTGTTTTTTCACCTTCATTCGTTCGGGCAGTACCATATTTCCTTTGCAAAATCCAATCTGGCTGAGGGTTGTTGCTACCCCTTCTTCATCCGAGGGCTGTTCCTTTTCATTCAGAAGCTCTCGAATCCACATGCGTTGTTCACGATCATTGAGAAGGTGCGGGATCGATACCCCTTTTTGACGAAAGAGACGAAGAAAAATGGAATGAAAGGTGCCAAGGATCAGCCCCCTCGTCTTATTAGTCAGGGTCGTAATACGATGTTGCATTTCACCTGCCGCTGCACGTGTGAAAGTGACAACCAGAATCTGTTCAGGAGAAATTCCCCGTTCTAACAGGGTACATACTCGTTGGGTAAGTACGGTCGTTTTCCCACTGCCCGGACCTGCAAAAACCACGGTGGTTCCTTCACCGGCTGTAATGGCTTTCATCTGATCAGGGTGGAGTTTTACAGTGGAAATTGCCTGGGAAATCATTGTCATATAGGCTTCTCCTTCGCTCCTTTCTTATAATTCTTCCAGTTCTATGATCGTACCATATTCCCTCCGATGATGAGCTTAACAAAGTTGAAATTTTTCTGTTGACACCCTCCCTTTACCATGGTAGAGTAGTGAGCAACATTTAACCATATCCTACCGACTATGACAGAGCCAAGTCGCTTGATGGAACCTCAGAGAGCCGGGGTTGCTGAGAACCGGTGTTTCAGAAGCGATGGTCCACTCTAGAGTCATCCAGCCGAACCCTTTTTGTAAGCTGGATCGGAGAACCGTTATCCTATGGGTCTTTTATTTAATGACCTGCTGAGGCCCGGCGCTGTGAAGCCCGGGCGAATGAGGGTGGCAACGCGAGTCTTTCGCCCCTCACCGTATATCTGCGGTGTGTGGATGAAGGGCTTTTTTGTTTGCTCTTCTTCCTATTCAATCCTTGTTTACTCCTCTTTATCCGTTGTCTGTTGCCGCAGTTTAGTGCTCGCCTAAACATGAGGCGCTCACTTGACATATAAAACGAAGGAGAGAAATTATGCTACCCGATAAGTTTCGACTACAGATCCCTGGTCCCACACCGATCCCTCCCCGTGTTCAACAAGCCATGAATCAACCGATGATTGGACACCGTGACCCAGATTGTTCCAACATGGTGGCTCAACTAAGTCAACGCCTTGGTCCTTTATTTGGGACAAAAGAGCCCGTTCTCTTATTTGCATCAAGTGGAACCGCTGCCTTAGAAGCTGCCGTCGTCAATACCCTTGCACCTGGCGATGAAGCGGCAGTCATCGTCTCCGGTGCCTTTGGCGATCGATTTTCCAAAATCCTTTCCCGATACGATATTACGCTTCATCAGATGGATGTACCCTGGGGCGAGGCTTGTCAACCCGAGCAATTGGCCCGTTTCCTACAAAAACACGCCCAAGTTAAAGCAGTATTTCTCACCTATTGCGAAACGTCTACAGGGGTATTGCACCCGATTGGTGAGTTAGCCGCTGTGATCCATCGCGAAACGAATGCCTTAGTTATCGTCGATGGAGTCAGTTGTATCGGAGGTGTCGAGAGCCACTTTGATGAATGGGGCTTAGATATTCTGGTCACAGGTTCACAGAAAGCACTCATGCTTCCCCCCGGTTTATCCTTTGCCGCTGTGAGTCCACGAGCTTGGCAGATCATAGAGAAAAACCCCCGCCCTCGTTTTTATTTAGATTTTCAAACCTATCGAACCAATATCGCAAAGGAAACCACTCCCTTTACCCCTGCGGTTTCCCTGCTCTTCGGTCTTGCTGAAGTATTAGCTATGATCGAAGAAGAAGGATTTCAACAAGTGGTTGAGCGCCATCAATTGATGATGCGCATGACACGAGCAGGCATCCGGGCAATGGGCCTTACTTTAATGACTACGGATACCCATGCCTCACCCACTGTCACTTCCGTCATGGGAGACGATAACGGGTCCGCTGATGCTTTACGAAAAGAACTTCGTCGTCTATCCTTCCGAGTCGCTGGCGGACAACAACATTTAAAAGGTAAAATTTTTCGAATTGGACACATGGGTTACTGTGACCCCATCGATGTTCTTACTACCATTGCAACCATCGAAGTCGCTGCCAAACGACTCGAACTCCCTGTTCAACTAGGAGCGGGCATTCAAGCAGCCGAGGAGGAACTTATTTATGTATCGCATACTCGTAACTGATCCTTTGAGTGATCAAGGACTTGAACAACTGACCCAGGCACCTGATGTTGAAGTATCGATTCAAACCGCTTTAACCCCTAGCGAACTCCTCGAAGCCATTAAAGAGATGGATGCACTACTGGTAAGGAGCCAAACCAAGGTCACCAAAGAGGTCATCATGGCAGGGAAGCAACTAAAAGCAATCGGACGTGCAGGTGTTGGCGTTGACAATATTGATATCCCAGCCGCAACCAACAATGGTGTGGTGGTGGTCAATGCCCCTGATGGCAACACCATCTCCACAGCGGAACATACCTTCGCCATGTTAATCTCCATGGCACGTAACATTCCCCAAGGTTATCGCTCAACCGTCGAAGGCGAATGGAATCGTAAAGCCTTTGTAGGTGTCGAACTGAATCATAAAACCCTGGGTATCATTGGACTGGGTCGTATCGGCACCGAGCTTTCAAAACGCGCAAAAGCATTTAATATGAACGTACTCGCCTATGACCCTTATCTTACGGAGGAACGGGCACAAAAAATTGGGGTGACCAAGGCGACTTTAGATGATGTGATCGCCTCCTCCGATTTCATCACCGTGCATACGCCATTGACCAAGGAAACCCGTCATCTCATCAATGCAGATGCCTTCCGCCGCATGAAGGAGGGTGTGCGCATACTCAATTGTGCCCGTGGCGGAATCATTCAAGAAGAAGCACTTTATGATGCCATTCAATCGGGGAAAGTAGCAGGAGCTGCTTTGGATGTTTTTGAATCCGAACCTCCTGGAAACCACCCCCTTCTTTCTCTACCACAGGTGACAGCCACTCCCCACCTTGGCGCCTCTACCCATGAAGCCCAAGAGAATGTAGCCATCGATGTTGCTGCAGAGGTTTTAAATATCCTTCGGGATAAGCCCTTTAAAAATGCAGTCAATCTTCCTTCGATCCCACCCGAATTGGTGGAAAAACTGCGACCCTACCAAATTTTAGCTGAAAAACTGGGTCATTTTGCTAGCCAGACAACCCATGGCGCACTGAATGAAATCACCATCACTTACTCAGGTGAACTGAGTGACTGGGACACGGCTCCCCTTACCCGAATTGTCTTAAAGGGGGCACTCTCCCATTACCTTTCCGACATCAACTATGTAAACGCCCCTCATCTGGCGAAGGAACGTGGTGTTCGCGTCACCGAGCAAAAAGTATCCAAAGCCCAGGGGTTTACTAATTTAGTGACCCTCACCCTCAAAACGGATACTCAACATGAACACACCATCGCAGGAACTCTCCTCAATGGTTTTGGTCCTCGCATTGTTAAAATTGATCGTTATTCGGTTGATGTACAACCAACAGGCCATCAATTGCTGATTCACCATCATGACCGTCCCGGTGCAATCGGTAGAGTAGGGACTATCCTTGGGGAACGCAATGTTAATATTGCAACGATGCAAGTGGGTCGAACCGATATGGGTGGACGCGCTATCATGATGCTAACCGTGGATAAAGAAATTCCAGATGCGTTAATCATCGAACTGGAAGAACTCGAAGAAATTCAAGCCGTCACCGCCATCGATCTATAAATGAATCGATAAGCACACGCCCCCTAAAGGGGGCGTTCTTATATCCTTTGCGATTCCTTGTTATGATCACCATTGCCTTGGGTAATAGGTAATGAAGAGGACGATGAAAGGTTGCTTTAATCAACCAACTGGAAGGGGAATATTATGACTGATCTCAATGAAAAAGTGGCGATCGTCACTGGAGCAAGCAAGGGGGTAGGGGCAGCCATTGCTCGCCGTTTTGTAGAAAGCGGTGCACGAGTGATTGCCGCTGCTCGTAGTCGAGATAAACTTGAAGCTCTCCATCGCGAATACCCAGATCAAATTTTGGCAGTCCCCTGTGATATAACGGATCCTGACCAAGTGCAGGATTTAATCAACCATACTGTACGAGAGTTTGATCGCATGGATATCCTAGTAAACAATGCCGGAATCGGGCGCTTTGCCCCTGTGCAGGATCTCTCTGTCGAAGATTGGGAGCAAATGATCCAAGTCAACTTAAAAGGAACATTTCTTGCTTGCAAATTTGCGATTCCCCATCTTATAAAAAGCAAAGGGCACATTCTCAACATCTCCAGCGTGGCTGGTTCCGTTACCTTCCCAGGAGGTGGTGGATATTGCGCTTCAAAGTTTGGCATGATGGCGCTATCCGATGTACTCACCCAGGAATTAAAAAAACAGGAAGTTCAGGTGAATACGCTCTCCCCTGGCTCCATCCAAACCGACTTCTCAGCCAACCCGAAGGACTACGCCTTGACTGCTGAACAGGTCGCTGAAACTGCCTGGATGATGGTCACTGCACCTAAGGGTGTGATCTACAGTAATATAACCATGCGTCCACAAGTACCTCCTGAGTATCAATAACCCTGCTAGATAATGATCACTCACCTAGAGATTTTAAGGAATTTACCGGGCCAATGCCCTTCGTTTTCGTTAGGTACATAGAAGGGATTTTTTAGTAAAATCCCTCATCGATATCAATTTACTTCAATAAAAAAAGCTCCGGTGAGGTAACACGGGGCTTTTTTCCTTCCTACCAATTGCTACTTCTTTCATACCCAAGTCGCTGCAAAAGATTTCTCGTCTCCTCTTTAAATGCTTGCTTCACTTTCGGAGTAAATTCACTTCGCCAATTACCAATGCGTCCATTGCGAAAGGTTGATGACTCTGAGGGCTTTATGTTCTGCATCATCTTGCGGGCCATAATCTTTTTCGCGAAGGGGACAGGGACATTGCCTTCCCAAATATGATCCACCATTTTTAATGTTGCTTGATTTCGGGAACCCCCACTTCGCATCATCTCTTCAAAAGTAACCGAACAAATCCCTGGCTTTCCTCTCCAATCATAGTTCATTGAAGTATATTGAGTAAAGTTGGGCCAATCACACTTGCCAAGGCGTTTCACTTGCTTCCGATTCGGACGAACGCCTTTGATAACCGCAAGTAACCGTTGTTCCTGGTTGGGTAAATGATGCATATACCGATACATAAAGTGGCGGTTATGATTTTTCTTCCCAAAGACTGTACTCGGCTTCATCATAAAATGAACTAAGGAAACAACAACATCTCGTGGATCTCTGCTAATAAAAACCACCTTAATTCCTTGTCTCCTAAAAAACTGCAAATAGCGTGGAGCATATGGAAAATGTGAGAGCGCAACTTGTCCAGGCTTCATCATACGAAGTTGCGCCAAATCCGTTTCA
This sequence comes from Marininema halotolerans, assembly GCF_900116235.1. Lineage (GTDB taxonomy): Bacteria > Bacillota > Bacilli > Thermoactinomycetales > DSM-45169 > Marininema > Marininema halotolerans. The sequence goes on from NZ_FPAA01000011.1 coordinate 8,823, forward strand.
TAGCACCACGGATTATCCTTTTGGAGCATCGTTACTCCAGGGATCCCCATCATGAGTTGAAGCAGCAAATGCGTTCCACTTTTAGGCACTGAGATAACAAGCACTTTTGGCATGATGACCGGTTGATTCATTTAATTTTCCCCTTCGATCTACTCCATCACTCTTCCTCACAATCTATGCGCAACCGCATTCCATTGCTTCCATTCTTGTCCATGATGACAAAAGAAAAAGCATGCAGACAGGAACTTCATTCCTATCGACACGCTTTTTCATGGTCACCCTTGTCAGTCATTCTATCGAACAGTTAGTCCTTTTTTTCTGGTCCTGGGAGAGGGAGTTGTACAACAAAACGGGTCCCTTCGCCTAACTTACTCTTCACGGTCACTAACCCACCATGGGCTTCCACAATATGTTTCACAATGGATAGACCTAATCCTGTACCACCCGATTGACCACGCGTCCGTGCTTTATCCGCTTTATAAAAACGTTCAAAGACAAAGGGTAAATCTTCCTCTGGAATTCCGCTACCGGTATCCTTAACCGTCAGTTGCACCTTTTCACCCAGCTGTTGAATGGATAAAGTAACCTGACCACCACTAGGGGTGTGGCGTATCGCATTGTCCACAAGGTTGGTTAATACTTGCTCCACTTTATCCTCATCCCAAATCGCTTCAGCTAAGGTGGGATGAATTTCATCGACTAGCAATACTCCTTGCTCACGGGCGATCGCTTGAAATTTACGCAAAATCCTTCGCCCAAGTTCAGGAACATCGATTGCAGCAGGATGGAGGTTCATATGCCCTGCTTCCATGCGTGCCAAGTCCAAAAGCTCTCGCACTAACCGCCCCATTCGTAGTGATTCATCGTTGATGACGGTTGCAATCTCTTTTTGCTCTTCCGGGGTTTGAGCAAATCCATCAAGGAGCGCTTCACTATACCCTTGGAGCATCGCAAGGGGAGTCCGAAGTTCATGGGAGACGTTTGCGACAAAGTCCGTACGTAATTTATCAAGGCGACGCTCTTCTGTGACATCCCTAAGAACCGCTACTGCCCCACTCACATCCCCTCGTGCATAGAGCGGAGCCATCACTACTGCCCACGTGCGACCATCGACGGGAATATCTCCAAAGCGTTCTTTCTCCTCTTCAATCACCGTCAAAAAGAAATCATCCAAATGGGAGGGTAATCCATGACGAGACCCCTGACCCTCTCGATCACTATTCCATTCCTCGAGCAATCGATCCGCAGGCGGATTGGTCACAATCACTTGTCCCTGCGCATTCAGGGTAATCACACCATCTGCCATACTGCGCAAAATGCTGGCCAGTTGTTCTTTTTCCTGGGACAAGGCGTGGATGGATTCCTCCAATTGAGCTGCCATTCGGTTAAAGGTAACGGATAGATCACCGATCTCATCTCGTTCATGGGAACGAACGGGAATCCGTACAGAGAATTGGCCTTTCGCCATCCTCTCTGCTGCTTTCTTCATTTGAATGAGGGGTTGCGTAATCCGTGACGACAGGAAAAATGCGAAGATCGTAGTCAGAAAGATACCAATCAACGCAGAGTAGAAAATTAGCTTTTTAATCTCACTCTCAGAGAGTTGCTCCTGGGTCCGATAAAACACCACGGCTCCATTCACTTTGCCCTGAGTGTCTTTCAAGGGATAAGCGACCATCATAATCTCGTCTTTAAAAAGGGGAAAGGTTGCTTTGCCCTTCTCCCCGACCATCACGCGTCCGCGTAACTTTTGCTTTTTCCCATGAAAAACCTGATCGATCTCGGTTTGTTCCAAGATATCCTGCCAAGGAAGGTCCGGTACATTGGGAGATACCTCTGCTGGCTTTACGGAACCATTTGGTCCCAAAACAATCATATACGTATCATATAGGTCCGCTACATTTAAGACGGAGCGTAGATACTCTGCTTGACCTTCTTTTGTTGAATGCTCAAGGGTATTTCTCACTTGCACAGCTAATTGATCCAAACTATGCAATTCCGCTTCATAGTAGGTGGTCATAATCTGTTCCGTCAAAAAAAGCGACAGGACCAATAGAACCGCAGTTACAAGGATAATAATTGTCAACCAAAGCTTCCCAACGACACTACGCAGAATCACTCTTTCGGTACCTCGAGTTTATAACCCACACCCCAAACCGTATTGATCATGGATGCCGCTTCTGCTGATACACGGTTCAGCTTCTCACGTAATCGCTTAATATGTGTATCCACGGTACGAAGATCCCCGAAGAACTCATAATTCCACACATCCCGAAGTAATTCTTCCCTCGTAAATACTTTATCCGGAGAGGAAGCCAAGTAGTGCAGGAGTTCATATTCCTTTGGTGTCAAAGAAACCTCTCGACCACCTGCTCTCACTTCATGGGCATCATGATCAATGGTCAATTCAGGGAAAACAATCACATTGTGTGTCTCCGTCTCTGTCGATAGAAAAGCAGTTGCAGAAGCCCGGCGGAGTACGGCCTTCACCCGATGCACCAATTCCCTCGGGCTAAATGGCTTGACGATATAATCATCTGTCCCCGCTTCAAACCCTTCCACCCGATTACTCTCTTCTCCACGGGCCGTTAACATGATGACCGGTGTCGCTTTTTTGTTACGAATTTCTCGACACACTTCCAACCCATCTGCTCCTGGCAACATTAAGTCAAGAAGAATCAAGTCATAATCTGACTCCAAGGCTTTCATCATCGCCTCTTCGCCATCTTCCGCTTCATCGATACGGTATCCTTCTCGCTCTAAGTACATCCGTAGCAACCGGCGAATGCGATCTTCATCATCCACAACTAAGATGTGTTCTTGTTTACCCACTTGACTCACCTCTTTGGCATCCCTGGAAAAAATGATTGTTCCTATCATACCATAATCTTCATGATTGTATCAGGCATAGGAATGGAGCCCTGCCAGTACGAGGTTGACCGCAATGAGATTCAACATGATTACGACAAAGCCCCCCACTGCCATCCATGAAGATTGTAATCCATGCCATCCACGCGAGAGACGTAAATGAAGGTAGACACTATAAAATAACCAGGTGATTAACGCCCAAGTTTCCTTGGGGTCCCATCCCCAAAAACGTCCCCACGCCTCATGGGCCCAGATCATCGCAAAAACGAGTCCACCCAGTGTAAAGATCGGATAACCAATTGCAATCGCCCGATAACTTACCTCATCCACCATCTCCAAATCGAGGTTTTTAACGAGTGGATATAACCATACGTGAAGACGACGGCGAAGAATTAAACGAAGCAGTCCATAAAGGAGTAACCCTGAGACAACCGACCAGATCACAGTATTTAACTTACTCGCCGCTTTTTCTCCCTTTAGCCATGATGGGGCTTCAAAAAGGGCTTTATCCAACCCTGGAAAGGAGTCCATCGCAACAACTTTGCTATTGATTGGACTAACCACAGGAGGCATCGAATAATCTTCAACGACTGGCTTTCCATCGACCGTATGTTGGAAGGAAGCTTGATAACCCAGCCCACCAAAACTCGCAGACAACAGGACAAAACCAACGAGCATCAGGAGTATCGCCAGCACACCCTCAAGTAGAGACGCGGTACGAGTATGGGCTCGATTTCCCTGCCCCACCCAACAGAGCAAGTAGATCAGCCCAGCGACAAAACCAACAGCTAACGCCCCTTCACCAATGGCTACCGTTGTCACATGAACACCCAACCAATAACTTTGCAGGGCAGGAATGAGCGGTTTTACTTCCGTTGGAAACACTGCAGCATATGCCAGCATAATTACCGCTAACGGCATAACAAAGGCACCCAACACCGTAATACGGTAAATAAAATAGATAATGATAAACGCGATCACGATGGATAGACATAGGAAAGCGGTAAATTCAAACATATTGCTTGTAGGAAAATGACCACTGATACCAATGCGAATCACCGTAAAGAGGATATGTAATGCCCCGCCGATCATCGCTAAGATAAGCCCACGCTTCCCCCAACGCTTGATATGGACCTCTTTTCCTACGCGAGAAGCTTTTCCTGTTACCGCTACAACATAGGCAATCGTTGAAAATAAATAGAAAAAAAACGCGGCGAAAAGAGCGTACTCCATTGCTTTTTCCATCATCATTCCTCCCGTCTCTGTTCAGGAGAGAAAGAGAGTGGTAGACCTGCTGCTTGAGTGGCCTGCTCTAGCTCCCTTCGAAGCCCAAACCAGTTTTTGTTGGTGTGTGCACCCACATAAAGAGTGCCATCTTGAATTCGTATCCACACGCGGCGATGGTACCAAAAAAATCCCATTGATAGACCGACCATAAAGATGCCAAGCCCTGTAAAGATTATCGGCAGGCTCTTGTCAATTCGTACCATCAATCCCGAGGTATTGACCGTTTCTAATCGGGATAAGTCGATCGCATAACGATTGGATTTACTGATATCATCCAAGTTTGTCCCAGCAATCATCCAAGATTTTTCCGATTTTTTCAGCTTGGGTCCCATTACTTCAAAAACAAAGGCAGGGCGATTCGGGTTCTCTGATTTTGTCGTAGGGCGATTCCCCTCCATGACGAAATCAGGGAAATAATTAAGAATTCGCACCTTGATTCCCTTATCCAACGCATATTCCTTAGCAGGATCGTAAAGATTGATACGAAACTTCCCCAAGTCTTCCTTGGTTTTCTTATCGGTTAGTTGTAACTGAATCGCTTGTGTCTGATTCGCTTCAAAGTCCGCTTGATAGAGAAGAATATCGCCCACCTTTAGCGGGTGATTGACAACAATCGGACCCCGCTTCACTTCCTTTAACTTGCCCGTATTCGGATCTTTTTGATAGACAATCGCTTTGGTTTCATACTTCTTCACTAAGGGCTGTCCCTTTGATGCTTGTTCACGCGAGTCGGTCTGATCATATAGCTCCATTGTTGCTTTCTCATTCTTAAGGTAGTAATTCACTTCCGGTAATTTTTTGGTCTCCCCTTCGCGGACAAACACTGATTCATCCAGATACCATCCAGGAACCAATATCCGTAGCAAAATCCCCCCAAGAAAGATAATAAGACCAATATGATTAATGTAAGGACCCCACCGACTGATTCGGCCCTTTTCTGCTAGAAGCGATTCCCCCTCGGTTCGAACATGGTATCGCTTCTTCTGTAGCGCCTGAGATAGCGCTTTCAAAACCTCACCCCGATCCGCCTCAGAGACGGATTCGGTACGACTGACCCTTTGTCGGGTAAGAAAGGCAGGATTTTTCTCGATTTTTTGATTGTTAAGGGCTTTGTATAAGGGAATGACTCGATCCAGGCTACAAACAACGAGCGATATACCAATCATCCCTAATAGAATCATAAAAACAGGAGAGTTAAATACATCAGATAAACCCAAATTGTAATATAAATCCCCTAATGTTCCATACTTTTGTTTGTAATAAACATCTGGATTACCACTCGGGATGACTCGTTCCTGAGGGAAGATTGTACCGAGAGCCGATATAATCAGCGTAATTAAAATAAGCCAAATTGCCACTTTTACAGAGGAAAAGAAATTCCACACATGATCTACCCAGGTGGCATTCTTCGTCTGCGATCGGCGTGCTTTCCCGTCATAACGCATCTCCAACGGTTGACCAGAGGCACTTTCTTCTTCTAACGGTTTACCACAATACTCACATAGTGTGGTACCTACGGGGTTACTATGTCCGCATTCGCACTTGGTATTTTCCAATTCGCCACCCCCTACTCGGCATCGACACACCCATGGTTTGCCGAAAACAATGATCAATCATCCCTCTATTATACCGTTTACTCGCAGGGGCTCTAAACGCTTCCTATGACTATTGTTTGAAAGATCAGAGCTTAACCAATTCCTTGAGTCGACTTATTTCCTCCTTGGTCAAGACCCGGTACTGCCCACGCGTGAGGTTTTCTAACTCAAGAAATGCAACTTTGGTACGAACCAGCCGTTTGACAGGGTGTCCCACCGCTTCACACATCCGTCGGATTTGTCGATTTCGCCCTTCTTGAATCGTCAATTCAAGCACGGCATCGTGTCCTTCATTTTTCGTCCTGACCACTTGAACCTGCGCAGGCGCTGTCCAACCATCCTCCAAACGAACGCCATTCGCCAACCGTTCAATCGTTTTTTCTTTAGGTGAACCTTGAACCGTTGCCCGGTAGGTTTTCCCTACTTCAAAACGAGGATGCGTTAGTCGATTGGCTAACTCACCATCATTGGTCAGAATTAATAACCCTTCTGAATCGTAATCTAACCGTCCTACAGGATAGACACGCTCAGGAATCTTTTTAAGAAAATCAGCGACGGATTTCCGTCCTCGTTCATCCGAGAGGCTCGTGATTACACCTCTGGGCTTATGGAAAAGAAAATAACGCTTATTTTCTTTTTTAATCCCACGCCCATTCACTTCAATCCAATCCGAAGAGGGGTCCACTTGAGTACCCAGTTCGGTAACGGTTTGTCCATTCACCTTCACTTTACCAGCTAAAATTAACTCTTCACTCTTGCGGCGGGAAGCCACACCTGCTGTCGCCATCACTTTTTGTAATCGTTCCATTTTGTCACCTCATTCACATCTTATCCATCCAACAACCCCTTCACAAGCAAATCCCCCTCCGTGTCACAAAAAGAACACGAAAAACACGCCAAAGACAGCCGAATTTCCAATTATTGAAAAGTTGGCTGTCTTTTTACGCACCAAATAGCAAACGAACAATGAACCAAGCGGCAAGTAATCCAGCAAAGTCTGCCATCAAGCCCACCTTTAACGCATATCGTGAACGGCGAATGCCCACAGCCCCAAAGTAGACGGTTAGCACATACAATGTGGTATCCGTACTGCCTTGCATCGTTCCTGCCAATCGTCCAAGAAAAGAGTCCGGACCATAGGTGCGAAAGATGCTTTCCACATAAGCCAAAGCACCTGCACCGGTAATGGGTCGCATCAATCCAAGAGGGAAAACCTCCTCTGGAAAGTGAACCCTAGCTAGTAAGGGCTTAAAAACCCCCAAATAAAATTGCAACGCCCCCGTTTCTCTAAAAATAGAGACAGCCACCATCATCCCTACCAAATGAGGAATGATTTGAATGGCTGTAGGAAACCCTTCCTTTGCTCCATCAATGAAGCTCTCATAAACAGGCACCCGTCGGACAGTTGCATAGAGAGGGATAAACGCAAGGATGATCGGAATCATCCATTGAGAAATCTGTGTGACAATCGCTAGCACCGGACCTCCCCCTTTCCTCCACTGCCGATTTAAGATGCATTGGTTTTATTTGTAGCTTCAAGGCGATGACGAAACCAACGATCCAGTAAAATAGCCACAATTGTTGAGCATAGGGTAGCAAATATCGTTGTGCCGATGATATCCGTGGGATTTGCGGAGCCATGTTCCATACGCATTCCAATAATGGTTGTTGGAATTAAGGTAAGGCTGGATGTGTTGATCGCAAGAAGTGTACACATTGCAGGCGTTGCCGTTTTCGGATCGGGGTTCAGTTTTTGTAACTCCTCCATCGCTTTTAATCCCATAGGCGTTGCAGCATTTCCCAAGCCAAATAGATTGGCACTCATATTGGAGAGAATGTACCCCAATGCGGGATGCCCCTTGGGTACACCAGGGAAAAGAAAACGAACAACGGGATTGAGTAGCTTGGCTAATTTCTGAAGTAACCCAGCGTCCTCTGCAATCCGCATCATCCCCAACCAAAAAACGAGAATACTAATTAACCCCAGACAAACAGCAACACCGTCTTTCGCCCCCTTTAAAGCCGCCATCGTGACCAAATCAAGTTCACCCTGGATCGCTCCAGCTACCACACCACTTACAATCATAAACAGCCAGATATAATTAACCACGTTATCTCTCCCCCCGACCGAACACTTCGGCGATTACCTGAAACCATTTTTGAAGTGCAGATTCTTCCTCAGGAACACCACTGGTTAGGGGGACACTTCCGATCAATTTTCCATTGAGATAGATCCGTCCACTCCCTATTCGCAACCCTTCCTTATTAATTTTAGCAAGAGGATAGGTCAGTAGGGGTTTTACCTCAATGGTTTTCCGTTCCTCTTCGGTTAAGGGATAGATAAATGATTTTTCTGCGATGATGGATAAAGCAGATTTTTTTCTCTTTAGGGGAGCAATCTTCTCTCCCTTTTGAACCAACTCCATCGGTTGATAATGGGTAAACCCATAATCCAATAATTGCATGGAATCGTGCCAATCATCCGAAGCATCCAAAGTAACCGTTACCAATTGCCGTCCATCTCTTGTCGCTGAGGAGACAAGTGTCCGTTTCGATAATTTCGTATAGCCCGTCTTCACACCATCAGCGCCCGGATACAAACGCAACATTTTATTTTTGTTTCTCCATGTACGCTTCCAATCTTCTCCTGGCCATGGCACTGTTTTCAAAGGTGTGGAGACAATCTCTTTAAAGATTGGATTTTTTAGCGCATAGGCTGTTAATCGTGCCATATCCTCTGCTGTGGAGTAATGGTCATCACTATCCAGCCCATGTGGATTTTCAAAATGCGTTCCTTTTAATCCGAGATAGGCTGCTTTCTCATTCATCATATAAACGAACCCTGGTACTGACCCGCCCACACTCTCGGCAATGGCGACAGCGGCATCATTTCCTGAGCGCAGCATGAGACCATAAAGTAACGTGTGAAGAGGTACCTGATCCCCTTGTTTTAAATAGATCGATGACCCTTCCACTCCAACAGCCCCAGGACTCACCGTCACTTTCTGATCAACATCGGCATTTTCAATGGCTACAATTGCCGTCATGATCTTTGTTAAACTAGCAATTCTCATCCGCCTCTGTGCTTCTTTTTCAAATAGAATGCGATTACTACTCACATCAATCACCGCTGCTGCATGGGCACTTAGATCCTTAGCAAGTTCTGGTGGCGACTCCTCTCCTCTCTCTGCGTGCACCCCAGGGGTACAGAAGAGGAGGGTGAGGATTACCGCTATCAGAATGGCTGGGTATCGCATCACTTTCCCACCTTCAAGCTTGTTTAATCCCATTTATATGCGGGTGGGACAGGGTTATGAAAAACCATAAAAAAAGACCGACTCTTTATAAGAGACGGTCTTTCTCTTTTATGATTCTTCCTTTGCCTCTTCCTTTGAACAGGATGGTTTGGAGGCGGCGTGATCCCCTTTTTTAGTGCCGCCTTTCATCATTCCCTGTACTTTTTCCATCAGGTTTGGGGCTAAATCAATTAAACGGTCGTAGAGATGATTCGATCCTTCTATATTGAGCATTCGGATCCCCCGATCACTCACCACCAGAAATCCAATCGGAGTGATGGAAACCCCTCCCCCGCTTCCTCCCCCAAACGGTAGAGAATCACTTTTACTTGACTCTGGAGCACCTTTGCCGGAACCATCCTTTCCGGTTCCTTCACTCTTTTTTCCTCCAAATTCACTACCCCCTGCAGCAAAACCAAAGCCTACACGAGAAACAGGGATAATGATACTTCCATCGGGGGTTTCCACCGCATCGCCAATGATCGTATTGACATCCACCATTTCCTTAATGTTTTCCATTGCTGTGGTCATCAAGCCTTGGATAGGGTGTTCTGCCATTTCCCTTCACCCCCTTTGTTCATGCGCAGAAATAGTTGCACACCAGCACGAATAGCGTGCCCGACTTTAAAGCGCACAATGCATTCGAAATCGGTTTCTAAGCGCTCTTCCGTAAACAGGGGTGATACGTTAATGTAAGGCGCGCTTTTCCATTGAATATGGGAATCGATTAGGCCCACAACACCATATTTGACACCCCAAGCAATTCCTGTTAACACTCCTGTCTCGGCAGCATCTCCTGTCCCTAACCGGGACGTCCACTCTAATTTTTCACATACCATCCGGCTAAAAAAGAAGCGAATGATGTTGGATAGATGCACAATATTTTGTTGCAAGTAACGCCAGGATCGACTGGCTCGTTGAATTGAAGCCAAATTAATTCGTTCACGAAGTTTCTTTTTGGGGCTTGGAATATTACTTTTCATTTTTTCTTTTACATCGATTCCTTCCTTGGTCCATTCAATTTGCGAAGCTTTCCAGCGATAACGGATCAATCCCCATAGCCAATAAACCGTAACGGTTGCTTCGTCATTCTCTTCGCGGCGCTGGTACACGATCCGAATACGAAGGGTTGTTAAAGGGAGTAGACTGAGTAGAACGACTAAAATTGCTATCAGGATGAGCCACCAAGACATGACGCCCTCCCCCCTTCCAATATTCGTCAGTATGGACAGGGAGAAGAAAGATCATACCGATGATTCATCCCTCATGATAAAAAAACACCGCATCCGATGGATGCGGTGTTTTTTTATCATCTTATCTATTTTCAGTTGTTTCCAATGATTTAAACGCTAAGGTTTCTTCCATAGAATCCTCGGTTTTGACTTCCTCTGATACGGGTTCAACCCCCAATCGTTGATAAAGGGCTTCTCTCTCCTGCTCTAATTCCGCCCAATTGAAGAGGGAGTCTGCTGGTGGTAGCTCTTCGAGCTTAGAGAGGCCAAAATAGTCAAGAAACGCACTCGTTGTACCGTACAAAATCGGTCGACCAACCCCCTCTGCGCGACCCACATCCTTGACTAACCCTTTCCTTTTCAAATAATAGATGGTTTTTTCGCATTTGACGCCACGAATCTCTTCCACATCTACCCGGATAATGGGTTGCCGATATGCAATGATCGCAAGGGTCTCTAATGCTGCTCTTGAAAGTTGGGAACGCGTCGGGGAGGAAGCCAACTTTTCAAAATAGCGCTGATGTTCAGGCAGCGTTGTCAGTTGATAGACATGAGCGACTTCGACAATTTGCATACCTCTCCCGGCATCTTTCCATTCGTGCATCATCTCTTTTAACAACGCACGTACGTTACGTTTATCTAAATCGATGATCTCAGCAATTTCTGCAACCTTTAATCCTTCATCGCCAGCAGCAAAGAGGAGTCCTTCGATGACTGCTTTACAATTGTCGTTATTCAATAGAAGACCCTCCTCCTGCAGGTGTAACTTCGATTTCCATATCGTCAAAGAGATGATGTTGTTGAATCCTTACACGATGGGTCTTCATCAACTCCAAAAGCGCTAAAAATGTGGTTACGACCCGTTCTTTGGTTAATTTTTTCCAGGTAAAAAGCTGCGAAAAACGAAGTTTGCCTCCCATTTCTAACACTCGCAACGCAATCTCTTCCATCCGGTCACTGACAGAGATCTCCTCTCGACTCATCTCAGTAAAATCGGATTCGGTCTCCACCTGATTGGTTAACGCATCAACAAAGTACTGAAGCAGATCCTCTGGGGTCACACCCTGAAGTGGATTCTCTGTCGGCGCATAGGGAGAGAGGTCCATTCGCTCACGGGTATATACCTGACTACGTGCTTCTTCACGTTCCCGTAAATTATCCGACAAGCGCTTGTACCGTTTGTATTCCAATAATCGTTGGACAAGCTCTTCCCGCGGGTCGATCCCATCCTCATCGTCCATGAACATATCAGCCAGTTCGACAGGCTCTGCCTTTGGAAGTAGCATCCGGCTTTTGATTGCGAGTAGAGTGGCTGCCATGACCAAAAATTCACTGGCTACATCCAATTGGAGTTCCTGTGTTGCTGATAGAATTTTCATGTACTGATCCGTAATACGTGCTATGGGGATCTCTGTGACATCTACCTCTGCTTTATCAATCAGATGTAAGAGGAGGTCGAGTGGGCCTTCAAACATATCGAGCTTAATCTTTACATCCACGGTCCGACTGCCCCCTCAATTGTTTTTATCCTTGATAGGCTCTGGTTAATTCACGAGCTAAATTGGCTGTTTCGATCGCAGCTGTTGCTGCTTCCCAGCCCTTATTGCCAGCCTTTGTCCCTGCACGTTCGATGGCTTGTTCAATGGTATCGGTCGTCAATACCCCAAAAATGACGGGAAGTCCATGCTTTAGCGATGTCGCCCCTACTCCCTTAGCTGCTTCCGAACAGACATAATCAAAATGAGGCGTTGCACCCCGGATCACTGCCCCCAGCGTAATAATGGCATCATATTGACCAGAGGCTGCCATCCGGTCTGCAATCATCGGAATTTCAAAAGCGCCAGGTACCCAAGCCACTTCGATATCTTCTTCCCGAGCGCCATGACGAAGGAGAGCATCTTGTGCACCTGCTAACAGCTTTCCAGTAATCAACTCATTGAATCGACCCACAACAATCCCTACACGTAACCCTTCTGCGGTCAATTTACCTTCATACACCTTCGCCATTCCTTAACACTCCCCTTTATTAGAAATGAAGCATGTGTCCTAATTTGCTTTTCTTCGTTTTTAGATAGTGTTCATTCTCTTTTACCGCCGCCATTTGAATCGGTAGTACCTCCGTGACTTCAAGGTCATACCCCTTTAAGCCAGTGATTTTCCGGGGGTTATTGGTTAACAGTCGCATCTTCTTCACACCAAGATCGCGTAGAATCTGCGCTCCAATTCCATACTCCCGAAGGTCAGGTCGAAACCCTAATTCCAAATTGGCTTCCACCGTATCCAACCCTTGTTCCTGTAACTTGTAAGCTTTCAGCTTATTAATCAGGCCAATACCACGTCCTTCTTGCCTCATGTAAAGGAGGACACCTGATCCTGCTGCTTCAATTTGACTGAGGGCCGCATGGAGCTGAGGACCACAATCACAACGATGCGAACCAAATACATCCCCGGTTAAACATTCCGAATGAACACGAACCATCACTGGTTGATCCGAGTGAATCGTGCCTTTAATCAACGCAATGTGTTCCTTGTCATCGACCTCATTTCGATAACCCACAGCCATAAATTCGCCAAATTCCGTAGGGAGCTTCGTCTCTACCACACGCTCTACCAACCGATCCTTACGATTGCGATATTGGATTAAATCTTGAATCGTAATGATCTTCAATTGATGCTTATCTGCCAATTCCAACAAATCAGGGACACGTGCCATGGAGCCGTCTTCCTTCATCACCTCACAGATCACTGCCGCAGGATAAGCCCCACACAATCGTGCCAAATCAACCCCCGCTTCCGTATGACCCGCACGGCGAAGTACGCCGCCATTTTTAGCAATCAAGGGGAAAATATGGCCTGGGCGTCGGAAATCCTCTGCTTTACTCTGGGGATCAATTAACGCTTGAATCGTAGCGGAACGCTCATGGGCTGAGATGCCAGTGGTACAGGAACTATGGTCAACCGAAACGGTAAAAGCAGTCTCATGACTGTCCGTATTGCGACTCACCATCGGCGGTAAGTCTAACGCCAATGCCCGATCTTCTGAAATCGGCGTGCAGACGAGGCCCCGACCATGGGTCACCATAAAATTGATAACAGCCGGGCTTGCCTTTTCTGCTAGGGCAACAAAGTCCCCTTCGTTCTCTCGATCTTCATCGTCCACCACGATAACAATACCACCCTGGCTCAAATCGATCATCGCTTCTTCAATCGTATCAAAGGTTCGCATCATAAGTCCCTCCTGATGGCTTAATAGACCTCCCTTCCATGCTCAAAACCCAAAGTCGGAGAGGCTTTCTGCGGTCATTTTGTGGTTATTTTCACCCATCAACTTCGCAACGACTTTACCCAGCATATCCGTTTCGATGTTTACCACATCACCTGGTTTCGCATCCCGTAACTGGGTATGTTCAAGGGTATGGGGAATGATGGATACCGTAAACGCTTCCTTTTCCACTGTCACGAGGGTTAGACTGATCCCGTTCACTGTGACTGAACCTTTCTCCACCATCGTACGCGTTAAGTCTCTTGGAACCTGGATGTGAAAGAGAACTGCATTTTCCACCGGTTTGCGGGAGCGAATCTTGCCAACACCATCCACATGGCCCTGTACAAAATGGCCTCCTAAACGATCTCCCACAGCTAATGCACGTTCCAGGTTGACAGTCGCTCCTGGACTCAATTGACCGAGGTTGGAATGTTTCATCGTTTCTGGCATGACATCCACGGCAAATCGATCCGAAGCAAAATCAGTGACCGTTAGACAGACACCATTGACGGCAATGCTATCGCCTATCGCCACCCCTTTAAGCACGCTCTCTGCTTCGACTGACAACCGCATGGCCATCCCTTTCCGGTCGAGCATGCGAATTGTTCCAACTTCTTCTACCAAGCCGGTAAACATCAGTGGTTCGCTCCCTTCTCCTCGTGAAGTGGCTTTCCAGTAATACATAAGTCCTCACCAAACGGCTCAACCTTGACGTCTGTAAGATGGATCGCTTCCGCCATCTTCAAAGGATTCTCTCCGGATACAGCAGTAGCACTTTCTTTCCCACCCAAAAGCTTTGGCGCCATAAAGACCTTTACTTCGGTAACATGGTTGCCCCGAAGTAGCGAGGCATTGAGTTCACCACCACATTCCGTTAGAACTGAGAGGATCCCTTCATACCCTAATGTTTTAAATACACGGGATAAATCTACCTCTTCTTCTCCCATTCGAAACACACGCAGTCCTTGTTTTACAAGCTCCTGTTCCCGTTTTCTATCGGCTTCTTCGGTGCAAAACACCCAAGTGGGCGCCACAGACACATCACTTAGTGGCGTATCCAAAGGAAGGCGTAATTGGCTATCAATCACCACACGCAGGGGATGAATGCCCCCTCCAGCAAGTCGAGTCGTCAACTGAGGGCGATCCGCTAATACTGTACCCGATCCCACTAACACCGCATCGTGGATATGACGAAGTCGGTGCACCTCAGCGCGAGCGGCCTCCCCTGTTACCCAGCGACTGTCACCAGTCGCTGTTGCAATCTTTCCATCCAACGTGACAGCGGTTTTCAAAGTGACAAAGGGAAGGCCGGTTTTCCGATGATGGAAATACGCTTCATTCAGCTGAAGACACGCCGCCTCGAGTATCCCTACAACCACCTCAATCCCTGCCTCACGCAGACGGTTAACCCCTTCGCCTGCCACACGATGGTCTGGATCGATACAACCGATGACGACCCGTTTGACACCAGAGGCAATTGTTTTCTCTGTACAAGGAGGCGTGCGCCCAAAGTGATTACATGGCTCTAAGGTCACATATAACGTACTACCCTCTGCTTCAGCACCTGCCATCGCTAACGCATGAACCTCCGCATGGGGTGTTCCTGCTTGCAAATGTGCACCCAATCCGATCATGCGCCCCTCTTTTACGGCGACCGCACCCACCATCGGATTGGGTGACGTTTGTCCTTGGGCCGATTGTGCGAAAGTTAAGGCCAAGCGCATCCATTCTTCATCACGATCCCTCACCCACGCCTCACGCCCCTTCTTTAACTTCAATAAAAAAAGCCCCGGGATTCGGGGGCTTGGTTGGATCAGACAAGAAAGACGCCGCCTGAAAAAGCATAGCAGGAGAGACCTTGTCACACGGGACAATGTCTTGTACTCCCACACGACCGGAGGAGGAAGAACCTTTGATTCCACAGGAAATAAACCGGGCCATTTCCGCCCGTTTTCTCTACCTCGCCAGGTCATGATCAGGCATCTTGCATCTGTCCTGCTCATCCTTCTCCCATCCAGACTGTTACTGTCGGTCCCGGATTTGCACCAGGTCCACCGCTTTACGCGGGTCACGGACTGAGGTCTTGCGACCATCACCGCCGGTAGGGAATTTCACCCTGCCCCGAAGGATTAACAGAGACACACGGCAACTCATTCCATGGTCATCTATATTCCAATATTATATAGCACCCAAAGTATCGTGTCTATGAGGATACTCTTCATTTAATTTAAGACAAGATGCCCTTTTTTCATTAAATCCATCCTCATCCAAGCTAATCACACCCAACTGCATATTCTATGACAAAATGAATGATAGAGAATAAGTAGGAGGAACCGATGAAAAATCAATATCGAAATTTAGTGCGAGGCGTCCCCATCACCTATCGATTTACCGCAAAACACCCTGTATGCCCTGCCGATGTCATCGCGCAATTACCGAGGGGATTACTCAATCAACGCCCACTACAATTAACGCTGTATAACATTAATTTTTTACCCATTCGCGGCTTAACCATCCCCGTGCTTTATCTATTCACCGCCAGTGAACGAACGCAAATTACCTTCGTCAATATTAAAAACAATGGGAGTGGTGATCGAATCACCGTTACGAACTTCTTTCCTCTTAGCAAAACCATTCCATCCAATCATACTTTGTTTGTTACCAGCCCCAATGGCACTACCGATGGATACAACTTGAAATTAGGGAATTACCCTTATTAAATTGACCACAAGCCACCCATCGAGTGGCTTTCTTTTATTCAATATAGCCTGACCTATGTGGGCATTCATACGCTCTGCCTTTTCAAGAAACCCATACGGTTCCAGACTACTTCCCTGCTCCAATTTATATGAGATTAATGCACCGCCCATCTTCTAGCCGATTGACCCTTGATGATCTTTGATTCTCTTCACTCCCTGCGTAAACATATGCATTTGCATGCAAAGATAAACTTAATTACTCATACCTATTTAAAAAATAGCGAGTCCTCTACCAGTGTCATTACAAGAGAAACACCATATAATAGTTTAATTCTATCTTAAGGAGAATAGGTGTATGTCTTCTCTTTTAAAAGTGAATGCGATTAAAACCATTAAAGTAGGAAGAGGACCCAGTGAAATTGCCATAACAAAAGATGAACGTCGTGCTTATGTAGCTAACCAACAAAGTGATACGGTATCGGTGATTCGTATTCGTGATTCAGCCGTGATTGATACCATTCCAGTGGGAAAGAGTCCCTTGGATGCTGAACTTTCGGTGGATGATCAGTTCCTCTATGTTGGACATTATGGTGAGAATACGGTATCCGTGATTCGGACTAGTAACAATAAAGTCGTAAAAACACTTCGAGTAGGAAGAAACCCAGTAGATATTGAGGTTGCTAAAAACGGAAAAAAAATTTATATCGGTAATTTAGGTGGGCGTACGGTAGCTGTGATTCGCACATCGGATAATACTGTTATCAAGCGAATCCGTGTAGGAAAAACACCTATAAATATGGATTTTACTCCTCTGCAACGACGCCTTTATGTTCCTAATTTTGATAGCAATACGGTTTCGGTGATTCGTACTCGCGATGATCAGGTAATCAAAACGATTTTAGTGGGTGCGGGTCCAGGGAATGTGTTTGTTGCTCCAAATGGATTGCGTGCCTATGTTACGAATAAAACGGAAGGGACGGTATCGGTTATCCGAACCCTTGATAATGTTGTGATTAAAACGATTGCGGTAGGTAATGAACCCTATGCTAGCGTCGTTACACGAAATAATCGCTATGTGTATGTTTCCAATTCCGGGGAGAATACGGTGTCGGTGATTCGTGCATTAGACAATCGCGTGATCAAAACCATCATTGTGGGGCGAGGACCCAGGGGATTTGCAATTTCTGAAAATGGTGGTCATGTCTATGTACCCAATTATGGTGGGAGGACAGTGGCAGTCATTCGCACCCGTGACAACACCTTAACCAGAAGAATTCGTGTAGGCAGAGGGCCGTCCGATATTAAATTTTTTAATAATGGAACGCAGGCATATGTATCGAACTCAAGGGGGGACACCTTGTCTCTGATACGGGTTAGCCCACTCTAAACGACCTGTAAAGCCAGTTGAGTAGCTGCCCCAAACCGGGGGAGTTTTACATAAGCAATGACAGGCATGTTGATTAACCAGCATATGAGTCGATCAAGGCGATAATGGGAACGAGAAAACTCTCTGTCATGGATTTACACTCCAAAAAGATGATTGGCTATTCCTTCTCACGAACATGGATCAACAGCCACCCGATGGGTGGATTCCTACTCCATTTGATACTCACTGATTATTACCTTCTTAGAAAATGATAGTTAATTCTTACGCAACTAATCAGTTTAAATCATTATATTTTAGGCAAAAGAAATAAACCTCCCTTATCACATTTTCAATATACGCCAGATATCGTATAATTATCTTGTGAATTTATTAATCGTAGTTATACTTTTATTGAAAGGATAACATCTGATCGATCAGACCTAATGACTCCTTATTAGGGAAGTAAAAGGAGGTGCGCGAGGGGCAAAAGAGGCTCTGCCATTGAAATTGAAAGGGGTTTCGTTTACGTGAATATTATTGGGAGAAAGGTGATTACCAGTATCATTTGTTCGCTTGTTTTTCTTACTTTATCGATCCTTCTCCATAATGATGTACAATCTTCGATCTTGTTTTGTATTAATCTTGTCCTTCCAATCTATTTAATATACGGTAGTGGAGTCTCTTACTTTGCTGAACATTATACAAATAACCATCTGTTATATACGTTCTTTTTATGTTGGATCGGAGCTCTCGCTTTCCCACCTATCGTACTGATATTAACCGGTCAATTAGACATTGAGTTTCTCTATCCATATGGACATTATTCCATTTATCTGATAGCCCTTATCTTCTCCTCATCCTACTGGTTAATCGATCGTTTGTTATGGGTCTTCCCATCGAGAGGAACCAAAGAATTGGATTGCTAGACGTTGATGATTTAACAGTTATCATGGTATCTACCCACCTCACTTAAGCTGATCGTGACCTTGAGGAGAATGATGGGCCTCGTAACAAAAATAGCGCCCTTTGATTCGGCGCTATTTTTCCTATGCCTCCAAATTAACCGCGAATGGGAGTGAATGGTACTAATCTCAGTCCACTGGTGGGGGTCGGGAAAAGAATCCTTCGTGCTAATCGGGGTGTAAAAAGAAATGCCTGTTGTTGGTTCGGGTTTGTTCTCCTGGTTACAAAGGTCGAAAGAGAAATTCTCGGAGTTACACCCATTGATTTTCTTACAACGGTGAACTGTGTAAGACTCGCAGGAAATAGAAAATACCGCGATTGTCTTCTCGTAAACGAGATGGTAGAGACATCCGCATTGACAATAATCATGGATCGTGGATTAACCCCACATAGCTGGGCACAACTACATCCGACCTGGGGGGAATCAAAATCACAAGTGCAAAAACAGGTGACCCGATTGGTTCCTGTACAAGTACATCCCTGATCAATTTCACTTGTTTCACAACATCGCATACGTTGCGAAGCTTTGACATCGGGGGTGCGATCCAGTCGTTTTGTCTCCACACTAACCCCATATTTCTTTCGTTCACTTCGATCCATGCGCAGTATTTTTTGTATCTCTCGAATATTCAAAAAACCACTCCTTCCTCTTTTATGATACGAATCACCTTCTTTATTGGTCTGTGTGAATGAAAGGGTCCGAAAGCATAGATTCATAGCAACCTTCCTTTACCATGAAGGGGTTATCCTCTTCTCCTTTGTTTGACCGGAACTATACGGATGTGGACAGGGCGTTCTCATTCCCATAACTGACAAGCCTTCTTAAATCTCACTACATTAAATAACAGCCACCGACGGTGGCTGTTATTTGATATTAAACTCTTGATATTGAATTTCACCGATCGATTAACGATCAACGGTTAATCATATCCTTCCGCTTCCAAGGCAAGCCCACTTGCATGGCCAAGTAGCATAGGGATGCAAAAAACGCGGCGATCAGTGTGGTGTGTAGAAGAGCAATCAACAATTCCAATTGCGTAAGTACAATCAGTCCCCCTGTAAATACCTGGGCAAGAACGAGGGTAAAAGCAAACCAGGCCCCTCGCTTCAAATCCCTACGTGTGGGATACCCCTTATAAATCACAAACAATAGACCAAGCACGAGGAAGAAAAGAACCCCCGCAAAGAGGCGGTGCATGAGATGAATGCCTTGGGGTGTACTCATATCAGGAACCCAAGCCCCTCCACAAAGTGGCCATTGTGAACAACCTAGGCTTGCACCCATATGCCGTACGTAGGCACCTGTGTATACAACGACATAGGTATAAACAGCAAGCCCCCAAATCCCCATTTTCAAGCCTTGTGACACATCTGCCTTTTCTTCTACCGCCGTCTCTCCTGACCGCTTTAATTGGAAGAGGACAATACAGAGAAGCGTCGAAGAAGCAAAGGATAATAAGGACAATCCAAAATGAAGCGCAAGTACCGCCTCAGATTGACTCCAAATTACCGCTGCGGCTCCCATTAACCCTTGTAGAAGAATGAAAAACAAACTGGCTGACGCAAACAATTTGACGCTTCCATGTTTGCGATAGGTAAGCCAAGCTAAAATCGTGAGAACGACGACGATCAATCCAATCATACCCGATACAATGCGATGACTATATTCAATCCATAATTCCAGCGTTTGATAGGTGGGAAATACCTCCCCATGGCAGAAGGGCCAGGTGTTCCCACAACCCTCTCCAGAACCTGTTTTTGTCACGACGGCTCCCTGAATGAGAATAATAAAGTTCCCTACTGCGGCAAAAACAGCTAGTATGCGAAGTAGTTGTTTCATATCGCCATTTCTCCTTTTGAATCAATCCATTCCAGTATCATCTTACCATAGGCTTTGCTAAACCCAGGCATCCATCGATAAAAGGCACAATTTCTCCATAGTTCCACAGAAAAAGTCCCTGAGCATCGTGGAAAGTAACGCCTTCCAGACATCAGGGACTTTCATTTTTTTTCACTGTGGCATGCTTCGTCGGTTGTCGATGAACCTACGCGCGTTTCATTTCTGCTTTTCGCTCCTTACGATGTAGTAATTCGTACACAATCGGCACAATGACCAAGGTGAGTACCGTTGAAGTGATTAATCCACCAATCACCACCACTGCCAATCCCTTGGAAACAATCGCACCTTCACCCACCCCTACCGCGAGTGGTAACAGGGAACATATGGTGGTAATGGCCGTAATTAATACAGGTCGAAGGCGTGTTCTTCCCGCTTCTAAAATCGCCTCCCGAATGGTCGACCCACTTCTCACCTGTTGTTGAATCCGATCCACTAAAACAATGGCGTTGGTAACCACAATTCCCACCAACATTAACATTCCGATAAAACTCGCTGAGGATATCGGTTGCCCTGTGATATAATTCCCCAACAATGCCCCCGTGACAGCAAAGGGAAGCGAGAATAGAATTGCAAAGGGTGCACGCCCTTCACCAAAGGCAATCATCATGACAATGTACACCAAACCGATGGCAAGTAGGATGGCAATTCCCAGATCCTTAAAGGATTCGTTAATCTGATCATTACTCCCACCTAATGAAACATCCACATCCTCTGCAAGATCCAAATCCTTTAACTTGGCTTGAATGTCCAGTAGGACACCCCCTGTATTTTCTTTTACAATATCGCCAGAGATCGTTGCATATTTCTCACCATTCCGCAGTTGCAGTACCGCTGGGTAGTGCACTTTTTTCACATCAGCAATCGCTTTTAGTTTGATATCTCTTCCCATAGGGGTCGAAATTTCTAACTCTTTGAGATCGTCTATGCGATTCATGTCTTTGGCGGCAAGTTTCAGTTTAATCGGCTGAAAGTCCCCCTTTGAACCGACCTTTCCTACCTCCTCCCCAGCTAAGTAAGGACGGATGAAATTGGATACCTGTGCCGTTGTTAGTCCATACTTTAAGGCATCCTCATCACGGATTTGCACATCAATTCCATCCATTAGCGATACCAGGGTATTATCCACATTATCGGTACCGTCTACTTTTTTCACGGCATCCGTTACCTGATTGGTTGCTTCAGCAATGCTTTTATCTGATTGACCTGTGACCGTAATTTGAATGGGAGCAGCAGCGCCTGAGGTACTCTCCTGATCCTGCACAATAAAGCGTGCCCGATCGTCTGTTGGTTTTACGTTCTTTTTCAAACGCTTCATGCATGCTTTTGTATCGGCATCCGAATGCAATTTCACCAACCAATTGGCCTTTGCCCCCTCCGTTGACATCGAAAATACGTCGAGCTCACCCTTTGGGGAACCGATCATGACCTGAGAAAGTTCTACGTCTTTATCTTTACGTAGCGCTTGATCCAGTTGTAATGCTTCTTTTTTCAATTGCTCAAAATCGGTGCCATGGGGCATTTTTAAATTGAGAATGAGGTACTTCTCTTCTTGTTCGGGCATAAAAGTAAAGCCATTTAAACCAGCCAAAGGCAAACTTCCTAAAAACAAAAGGGTCGCTAAAATGAGGGTAATCACCTTGTGATTCAGCGTCCACTTTAATGCTTTGTGGTAGCCATTGCTCACCCACATTTCCTTCTTCGTTTTGGGAGTTGCGCGACGCATCAACAGATAAGCAAGGGCTGGTACGACCGTGACTGCAATCAAAAGGGAGGCGAGTAGGGAACAAACGACCATCAAGGCAAATGGCGTGGTAATTTGCCCGATCAACCCACCCACTAGACCCAATGGAGCAAAGACGGCAACCGTTGTTAAAGTGGAAGCAGCAATGGCGATTCCCACTTCCTTGGTCGCATCAGCAATGATCTCCTTTGTCACCTTTTCATTTTGCAAGCGACGAACGATATTTTCGATCACCACAATACTATCGTCAATCACGCGTCCCACCGCAATGGCAATCCCACCAAGGGTCATAATATTGAGTGTTAATTCAGGAACCATGTATTTTAACAAAGCCAATGCAAGAAATATCGAGAGGGGGATCGTCACAATCGCAATCAGGGTCGCTCGGATATTTCGTAAGAACAAAAGAATTAATAGGCTCGCAAACAGTGCCCCGAGACCGGCTTCTCGTGCCATCCCATTAACCGATTTTTTAATTTCCTTTGACTGATCATAGATTACATTGAAGGAGATCCCATCGGTATGTTTCGTGTAGTCTGCAATCTCTTTTTTCACCTTATCGGCGACATCCACTGCATTGGCATCGTTATTTTTCGTAACATTGATCGCAATACTGGGTTTGCCTTGAATCCGTGTCAGGGATTCGATTTCACCGGAACCCACAGTCACTTTCGCTACATCTTGTAACGCCACTTTTCCGACAGGTGAAATCACTTGTTTTTTTAATTGGTCAATCGACGCTGCTCTACCCTTAATTTGCACAGGCTTTTCCTGCCCATGATCCTTCAGCTGGCCAGCTGGCAAATCAATATTGGAACCTTTTAAGGTTTGAATAAATTGTGCAAGGGGGATTTTTTTCTCCTTTAAGCGTGTGAGATTCGGCTCGATCACTACATCCTCCGGTAGTGCCCCAATCACTTGCACATTGCCTACTCCATCGACCCCTTTTAACGTAGGCACAATTCGATCATTTACCAGGGATTGAAGATCCGCTAACGTTTTCCCATCTTTTGCGGTAACCGCACTATAAATAATGGGTTGTGAATCCGTCGTGATTTGATTCACCTTGGGCTTTTCTGCTTCAGGGGGGAGTGTTACCCCAGACAAGGCCTCTTCCACCCGTGATTTCAACTCACCCATATCTTCTCCAAAGTCAAATTCGAGACGAAGACTCGAAACATTCGCAGAAGAGTCGGAATAAATCGCTTTTACGCCATCCACGTTTTTTAATGCCTTCTCGAGAGGAAGGGTCACTTCCGTCTGCATCTCCCGAGGTGATGCCCCTGGATTCACATCCGAGACAAATAAATACGGGATCGAAATATCTGGCATCGCTTCTTCGTTATACTTTGTGGTTGCATAAACCCCACCCATCGTTACCATCAAAGCCAGAATAATCACTGCTGTGACATTTCTCAGGCTAAATCGAGTTAAGAATGACATCCCACTCGTCCCTTCCTAATTTACTCGTCACGCTTGTTCTCTTTCTGTTCATACAATCCATACCGAAGAACTTCAAGGTATTGTTTCAACTCTTCATTCATATCGTCCAACTTACTTAATCCGCGGTCTTCCTCTTTCGCATAACGATCCATTAGTTTATTGGAGATCATCTCTAACATCGAGTAAAGAAGTTCAATCGCTTTTTGTACATCCAGTCCTTTTCGAAAACGCGTAAAATCGATCCCTTCAACCATTAAACGTGGAAAGTGCTCCTCCGCAAGCTTCGCTTGACGCGTCGCAACCTCTTCCTGAAGTTCTGGAGGAGTATCCACCCATGCGGATACCACCATCCGATACATTTGTGGAGTCGTTGTACACATGCGTATCTTTAACAAACTAATCTGCATGATCCGATCCATTATATCCGGAGATAGATTCACCATCTTGGCATAGACATAGTCTACATAGTATTGCAGGCAATGATCTAACGCAAAAAGGTAGACATTCTTTTTACTACCTAAGTAATGAAATAACAGCCCCTTCGATATCCCCGATTGCTGAATAATTCGGTTGGTTGACCCCTGTTCATACCCCCGTTCCGAAAATTCATTAATCGCCGCCTGAAGTACCGCTTCACGCTTATCTGACGGCATATTCGTTACATCTGGCACAGAGAAGCCTCCCCTTATCATCGCTTGCAATCGATTACCAATAACATTGACCGAGTGGTCAATGTTATTGTATGTCGGATTGACCCATTGGTCAATCAATTTTTACTATCACTACAATTTCTACGTGAAGTCACAATAAAAAAGCCCCCGCTATTCACCTAACTTGTCGCCAACATCGCGAAGCATTTCTTGGTGTAGCTATCGGGCTTTTTCATGTATGGTTGGACATCGATCGGGTTATTCCGAACCTGTTCCTTCCACTTCTAAAATCGGATTCGGTTGATGATGTGGGGCTTGGCCCTTCTTTAACCGATCGGGCAATTGATCATTTTGCAAAAGATCCAGCAAACTTTCGCGACGCACAACAAGATCCGATTTTCCTTCATAGAGAAAGACAACAGCAGGGCGACGTACACGGTTATAGTTATTGGACATGGAGTAGTTGTATGCACCGGTACAACTCACCGCAAGTAAATCCCCATCCTTCACATTTGGGAGCGTTGCATCCCAAATCAACATATCGCCACTTTCACATAGCTTTCCAGCAATCGATACCGTCTCAGTAGGCGGCTCTGCACCGCGGTTAGCCAACATGGCTTCATAGCTCGCTTGATAGAGTGCCGTACGTGGGTTATCATTCATGCCTCCATCGACTGCAATATATTTGCGCACCCCAGGCACTTCTTTCATCGTTCCCACCGTATATAAGGTGGTACCTGCTTCACCCACGATACTACGGCCGGGCTCCACCCAAATCTCCGGAATTTCCCTTCCTTGAAATCCTTTCCTCACACCATCTTCAATCGCTTGCACATAGTTGGATACGGGAAGAGGTTGGTCCTGATCATTGTATCGGATACCAAAACCACCACCGAGATTTAGAATGGTCGTTTGAAAACCGAGGGATTCTAAACACTCCTTACATAGATCCGCCATCTTTCCAATCGCGAGGGAGAAACCCTCCGTTTCAAAGATCTGACTTCCAATATGACAGTGGAAACCGAGAAGTTCTAACCCACTTGAAGAGAGAGCGTATTGAACGGCTTCTATCACCTGACCACTTTGATAATCAAAACCAAACTTTGAATCTTCCTGTCCCGTCTGGATGTAATCATGGGTATGGGCTTCAACTCCTGGTGTTGTTCGAAGTAGAATGCGAGCTTTACTTTCTTGCTCGGTTGCCATCCGATCTAACCGAGTCAATTCTGTAAAATTATCAACGACAAACAGCCCCACCCC
Organism: Marininema halotolerans; assembly: GCF_900116235.1. Classification (GTDB taxonomy): domain Bacteria; phylum Bacillota; class Bacilli; order Thermoactinomycetales; family DSM-45169; genus Marininema; species Marininema halotolerans. The sequence goes on from NZ_FPAA01000011.1 coordinate 34,388, forward strand.
TGCGGCTAACGCCATGTCCAGTTCTGCCAGGGTTTTATTATTACCATGGAAATATATCCGCTCAGGTGGAAAGCCTGCTTGTAAAGCCGTATACAGTTCTCCATCCGATACCACATCTAAAAGGAGACCTTCCTCATCTACAATTCGGCACATCGCCAGTGTACTAAAGGCTTTACTTGCATAAGCCACTTGATAAGAAAGGCACGTTTGCTCAAATGCATCGACAAATTGACGCATCCGGTTTCGAATGTGAGCTTCATCCACCATGTATAGAGGGGTACCGTATTGTTCGGCCAGCTTGACCGTGTCACACCCTCCAATTTCTAAATGACCTTGTTCATTGATCCGACTTGTGCCATGTAAGTACATGATCGCGTCTCCTTTCTCCCTTTTTTTTGCATATAAAAAAGCAACGGACGAATATGCGTCTGTTGCCTAGAACGCCATCCTCCTGACGGTAGCTCTCCGTAACAATCTGCTACGGCAATCCCCAGGTTATTTACACAAGGGATCAGCATAGTGAATATGGCATTCACTTACGCTTCGGCGAGACACCCTTTCTCTTTCCATCATCGATGCCTTTCTCCGGAAAAATACTAATGCGTCCTCGCTCCTCTACTCATTCAGAGCCGGTCTTATTTGGTTTTCGTTCCTTGGAGGATAACATATTCTTCATCGTTCTGCCAAGGGAAATTTACCCAGATTGCACTTGCAATTTTTCACAAACATGACTGCTTGTTGTTCAAAACAAAGAAACCGAAGGGATTCTCATCCCTTCGGCCGAAAAATGACCGCTGTAAAAAAGCCAAAAATAATCGCGGAAGAAATACCCGCACTGGTCACTTCAAAAATACCTGATAAAACACCAATCAAGCCATCTGTTCTCGCTTCTTGTAAAGCGCCCTTCACAAGGGAGTGACCAAAACTGGTGATTGGAACGGTAGCGCCTGCCCCCGCAAACTCAATTAATGGTTGATAAAGATCAAAACCAGAAAGAATGGCCCCGAAGACGACCATCCCACTCAGAACATGGGCGGGGGTCAAGGGCGTCAAATCCAAAAGTATTTGTCCGATGACACAGATCAGGCCCCCGATAATAAACGCTGTTAAAAATGACCCCATCTTCCTTCCTCCCTCTTTCATGAATCAACGAAGGTTTCATGTGTTTAAGCCTCCCAGATACTTTTAATGAACCGTAAATAATACCCATTGGAACAATGACCCGATGACCTTGCCAAAAACCATCGCCATTAGAAGAAATTTCACATGATCCTGTAAGCGAATTCGCTTTGCAAGAATCGGTAAAACATTAATCACTTCCGTTAATGCAGCAGCTAATAACCCAATAAAACATCCCTCGATTAAGCCAATGGGAATCAACCCCATCGGGGACAGATGTACCGTCCACCCACGGAAATCCATCCAAGTTGCACAGAAGGCGCCGAGTATCAACGCATGTTCATAAGAACGAATGTAGCGTTGTGTGCGGGTAATTACGGTTAAACGCGGTATGATATCCAACACAGTAAGAAATGCAACAAAGCCACTTCCCACGGCTAATCCCCCTGCCAAACCAATAAAAGCAAGCAACACATTATCGATGAGGCTCATCAGGTGATCCCTTCCCATTTTTTTTTGCTTTTTCATGATCAATTACAAACTGATCCATGTTTTCTTGATAAAGAAAAACCTCTAACTCAAGGGGGCTTGGTTCTTCATTAAACTTTCGGTTAAACAGATGATTAAAAAATAAAAGCATCCCAATCCCTATTCCAAAGGAATAAGGAATTTGCATAATCAGCGGATGAGCATTTTTCATTCCCGTCATCAAGTAGTAAATTCGTTGATGAACATCTTCCATACTCACATCCGCATGGAAATTCATAATGGCAAGACCCGAACCGATAAAAAGTAGAATCCAGACAAGCGTCGCATACAATAACACAGGTACTTTTCGATCTTTTTTCATCTCGACAATGGTATGAGTAAGCCCCACACTTTCGACTTGCACCTGGTCCTTCGCTTGCTTCAGCACATGCAATACATCCATTAAATCAACAACCGCTAGATTTCCAAGATCTTGTTCATAGCGAAGGACTGGCAGTTCTTCCAACGCTATTTCTTCTTCATCCACGAGAAGTCGTGCGATATCTTTCACACGAAGAACTTGGCCAGGGACGGCTGTGATGCGCTTCCTCATCTGAACGTACACCTTTGAGATCGCCACATCGCGCCCCCCTTTCACATTGTTGCCTCACTTAGTATGTGTTCTCAATCAATTCCCATACAAAAAAGCTTCACCCCGAGTCGGGGTGAAGCTTTATATTTCTTCCTCTTCATCGATTTCATCACGAATCCGTCGGATAATCTTTTTTTCCAGGCGGGAGACTTGAACCTGTGAAATCCCTAACCGTTCAGCAACCTCGGATTGTGTCTGATCCTTGAAAAAGCGCAAGTAAACAATTAAACGCTCCCGTTCATTTAACCGGTTAATCGCTTCCTTAAGAGCGAGTTTATCAAACCAAGCCATTTGCGATTCATCGGCGATTTGGTCCATCAATGTAATGGGATCCCCATCATTTTCATAAACCGTTTCATGAATCGACGTGGGAGCACGGTTGGCTTCTTGGGCAAAGACGATCTCTTCTGGACTAACATCCATCGCTTCCGCTAATTCATTCACCGTTGGTGAACGACCTAACCTCTTCGTTAGATCATCCTTTGCCTTGCGAATGCGGTTGGATAACTCCTTGAGGGATCGACTTACCTTTACCATCCCATCATCCCGTAAAAATCGCTGAATTTCTCCAATGATCATCGGTACCGCATAGGTTGAGAATTTCACATCATAACTTAGGTCAAATTTGTCCACCGCTTTTAGCAAACCAATACACCCGATTTGAAATAAATCCTCCGCCTCATAGCCCCGATTTAAAAAACGCTGAACGACAGACCATACCAGTCGGATATTATGACTGACCAATCGATCCCGTGATGCTGCATCACCTTCTTGACTCTGTCGAATCAATCGTTTTACTTCCTTATCTGACAAATGGGGGTGACGGGAATTACGTACATCGGATTCCATAGACACCGCCCCTAGTGTTGCAAGGTCTGCTGATGGGTTTTTAAATGCTTAACCAATCGAATGGTTGTTCCCTGTCCTTCTCGACTATCCACCGCCACTTCATCCATGAAATTTTCCATAATTGTAAAACCCATACCGGATCGTTCGAGTTCAGGCTTGGATGTATAAAGAGGTTGGCGTGCTTCCTCCACATTCGTAATTCCCAACCCTTGATCCGATATCTCAATGGAAACCTTCTGTCCTTCTATCCACGTACGAATGGTAATAACACCATCTGTTTTCTCTTCGTACCCATGAATCACCGCATTTGTTACCGCTTCAGACACCACCGTCTTAATATCCGTCAGTTCCTCCATCGTCGGATCCAATTGCGAGATAAAAGAAGCGACGGCAACTCTGGCAAAGGATTCGTTTTCTGATCGACTCGCAAAGGAGAGTTCCATAAAATTTTTATGTACTTCGCTCATGATGCCACCCCACAGGCTCGAATTGCACGTTCCTCATCTTCAAAAAAGGAAAATACTTTAAATAATCCAGACATTTCGAACAAGCGGTGAATCGATGGTTGAACCGAACAAACAGCCATTCTCCCTCCCAGTTGGGAAATTTGACGATATCTTCCGAGGACAACACCCAGACCTGAGCTATCCATAAAGGTAAGGTTCTCGAGATTGAGTACCAGATTGGTATCAATCCCTTTGGATAATTCATCTTCTAGACGATGACGCACTTGTGTAGCCGTATGATGATCCAATTCCCCAGACAAACGGACAATCAGCACGTTTCGTCTGCGGGCCACATCGACATACAGACCCATTTAGTCCCTTCCCCCTCCGCTTTACTGACTTGATCCTAATGTGTTCTACGATCATTGGACAGTCTCCTCCTCCTTGACAAAAGAACCAAAAAATCGGGAAAGCCCGTCAGGACTTTCCCGATTTTGTCAAAGCGATTTAGGAAGGGTTCCCTTGGGAAGGTTCCACATCCTCCGGCAAGAAAAACATCCACTTTAAGGTTCGTTTGGTTAATTGCCATGTATTGGCCCGCGGGATCTCTTGCCCTGCAGCTAAGTCCATTCGTGCGACTTCTCGGCCCCCTTTTTCGACAAGAATGCTTCCGAGGGATTGACCTTTTTTCAAAGGCGCCGTCAATTTATTCCACTTCACACGTTTTACATACCCTTTGGGATCTTCCCCCTTTTTAATCACTAAGCTAAACTGATGGGGCGCCCGGATCATCATATGGTTTTTCTTCCCCTTATCCACATGAACCGTCGCAATTTTTTCGCCGTGTTTATACACCACATGGTTGGTATATTGGCTAAAAGCAAAGTTTAACATGCGGGTAATCTCCTGATTACGTGTCTTGCCGTTTGGCGCTCCCATGACCACAGCGATGACCCGAAAATTTTTCCGTTTCGCTGTGGCTGAAAGACAAAATTTCGCTTGAGCGGTAAAGCCTGTTTTTAATCCGTCCATTCCTTGATAAAACTTCACGAGCCGATTGGTATTGACCAACCAAAAAGGATTTTTGGAATCCTTTCGCAAATGGTCTTCATAAATACGTGTAAAACGAGTGATTTCGGGATGTTTTAATAATTCCCGAGACATGATCGCGATGTCATGGGCGGTACTATAGTGATTGGACGCGGGTAACCCATTTGGATTTTGAAAATGCGTATCCTTCATCCCGAGTTGCTCGGCACGTTTATTCATTTGTGCCACGAAATCCTCTTCCGTCCCAGCTAGATGTTCTGCCAATGCTACTGAAGCATCATTAGCACTCCCTACTGCCACCCCTTTAAGTAATTCACTCAACTTCATCGTTTCACCCGGTTCAAGGAAGATCTGGGATCCTCCCATCGAGGCCGCCCGTTCACTCACGCGCACAGAATCCTCGTAGGAAATTTTATGGGCATCTAATCCTTCCATGACGAGTAGCATCGTCATGATCTTTGTAATACTTGCTGGTGCAAGTCGTTCCCGGCTATTTTTCTCATACAACACCGTGCCTGTATCTGCATCCAATAACAAAGCAGACTTGGATTGTGGAGCCAATCCTCCCTCGCTTACCTGAGAAGCCCAGGCCATTGAAGGCATTACTAAAGGACAACAGAAAAAGATCAAGAGCGTCACCAAGCCTATACGTGATCGCATCGCGTAATCCCTCCCATCTTCGTACACCATAGTCTGAGCGATGATGAGGATGATTATTCCAACTAAGGAAATCAAAAACTAAATAATAAAGAAGGTAGCCCTACTAGGCTACCTTCTTAACTGATTTCATATATGCTTCCTTCGATTTACAATGTGGTTACGCCTTGCTCGGTGACTAATGCCCGAATTAAACGGGGAGGGCTTGAAGGTTTATCGGATAGCGTAACGGCTTTTAGGAAACGTTCTTTTACTTCCGCCACCTTGCTCTGATCATTCGCATGGAGCACCGCCAATACTTCTCCTTCTTCAACACGGTCTCCTACTTTCTTTGCTAAGACGATCCCCACTGCATGATCAATCACGGCATCCTTGGTTTCTCGTCCTGCTCCCAGCATCATGGCGCAAATCCCAATTTCCTCAGCTTCTAATGCAGCAACCGTACCCGCAGCCGGTGCTTTTACCTCGATAAGGTGGTGAGCCTGGGCAAGTTGTGATGGATCATCAATCGCTCCTCCATTGCCTCCCTGGGCTTCGATAAATTCGCGGAATTTAGCAAGAGCCGATCCATCAGCAATTTTCTCCTCAAGGAGGTGGCGAGCTTCCTCGGCAGTCTTCGCCTTGCCACCAATCACAACCATATGGGCACCTAAGGTGAGACAGATTTCTGTCAGATCCGCAGGGCCCTCCCCTTTTAAGGTATCGATGGCTTCCTTTGCTTCCAATGCGTTGCCAATAGCCAACCCTAGAGGCTGTTCCATATCACTGATGATCGCCACGGTTTTCCGTCCCACATGAGACCCGATTTCAACCATTGCCTGGGCAAGTTCAACTGCATGCTCCTCATCCTTCATAAAAGCACCTTTGCCCGTTTTTACATCCAGGACAATCCCATTGGCTCCTGCAGCAATCTTTTTTGACATGATGGAACTTGCTATAAGTGGGATCGAATCCACCGTCGCTGTTACATCTCGCAAACCATACAACTGCTTATCTGCAGGGGTCAAATCTGCGGTTTGACCCATCACGGCAACCCCGAGTTCATTCACTTGCTTGACAAAGGCATCAGTGGTGAGTGAAGTAGAAAAACCTTCAAAGGACTCCAATTTATCGATCGTGCCCCCAGTATGACCGAGTCCACGACCCGATAGTTTTGCCACGGGAACACCCGCTGCCGCCACTAAGGGTCCAAGTACTAAGGTTGTGGTATCTCCAACCCCACCTGTACTATGCTTGTCCACTTTAATCCCTTGAATCGAATCCAGGTTTACAACCTCTCCAGAATGCACCATTTCCATTGTGAGCGCCGCACGCTCACGGGAGGTCATTCCTTGGAAGAAAACAGCCATCGCCCAAGCAGACATCTGATAGTCTGGAATGGTTCCAGATGCATATCCTTGTACCAAATGACGAATTTCCTCTGTCGTCAATTCTTTGCCATCTCTTTTTTTATGAATCAATTCTACCGTTTGCATTAGAGTGATACCTCTGCTAGGATTCCCTTCACCAATCGTATAAAACGAGGGCGTGTCCGGTCAGCAACTTCCACAACTTGCTCATGAGTGAGGGGCTCTAGATTTTCACCAATCGCCATATCCGTAATGCATGAGATGCCAAGAACCCGCATCCCAGCATGGTTTGCAACAATCGTTTCAGGGACCGTTGACATCCCCACTGTATCGCCACCTAAATTACGCAACATGATCAACTCAGCAGGGGTCATGTACGTCGGGCCACTAATGCCTGCATAAACTCCTTTTTTCAAGGAGAGACCCTGGGCTTCTCCAACTTGCTCAGCTAGGGATATAAGCTCTTTATTATAGGCTTCAGACATATCCGGGAAACGAACCCCAAGACGTGAATCGTTGGGACCAATCAGTGGGTTCGCACCCGTCATATTAAGGTGATCTTCGATCAACATTAGATCGCCCGCAGCAAAGGAGGCATTCATTCCACCACAAGCATTCGTAGCAATTAACATTTCAGCTCCAAGGGCTTTCATCACATACACAGGAAAGACCACATCCTGTACGGGATATCCCTCATAAAAATGAAAACGACCCTGCATCGCAATAACGGTTTTTCCGGAAAGTTGACCGATCACTAATTGACCCGCATGCCCTTCTACCGTTGAAACGGGGAAATGGGGAATATCGGAATAAGGAATGACGGCTGCGTCCGCTATATCATTTGCAAGATCACCTAAGCCAGAACCTAGGATCAGACCAACCTGTGGTACATGGTTTGTTTTTTGTTGAATCCAATTTTTCGCTTCTTCAATCCGTTCAAATGCAGTGGTTGCCATTGTGTAGAACATCTCCCTTACTTTAATCTCATGATGTAGTAGACACCTATCGGGTGTAGCCATTTCGTGGGTTACGTTTATAAAATAAGTACGACTTCCCTTGTAGTAAGAATCACGGGAGCCCCCGCATTCTCACCTTGCCCATCAGATATGAAGAATATCCTGGACAATACCTTTCACCAGTTGAATGAATTGAGGTTTTACCTTTTCAGCGATTTCCATCACCTCATGATGAGCCAGTGCCTGCCCTTGAATACCTGCACCCATATTGGAAATGCAAGAGATCCCCAATACGCGAATCCCTGCGTGCCGAGCGACAATCACTTCCGGTACCGTCGACATGCCGACTGCGTCTGCCCCCATCTTTCCAAACATCCGTATTTCTGCAGGGGTTTCATAGGAAGGTCCAGTCACAGCAAGATAGACCCCTTCCTGAAGGGGGATATTATAGGATTCAGCAACGCGTTTAGCCAACTGCGCATAAGCAGGGTCATAGGCTTCGGACATATCTGGGAAACGAACACCCCACTCCGAATGGTTGGGACCCATCAGCGGATTATTCGATTGAAAGTTGATATGATCCCGAAGCAACATCAATTCGCCCGCTTGAAAACCCTTATTAATTCCACCTGCAGCATTCGTCACAATTAACGATTCCACGCCCAATTCCTTCATGACACGAATAGGGAAAGTAAGTTCCTGCATACTATACCCTTCGTAATAATGAAATCGTCCCTGTAAAGCAATCACTGGTTGACCTTCCAGCTTTCCAAGAACCAGCTGTCCTGCGTGTCCCTCTACCGTTGATACAGGGAAATGCGGGATTTGTCCATAGGGAACGACTTGCGCATCGGCAATCTCATCGGCTAATACACCTAGACCTGAACCGAGAACAAGCCCTAGCTTCGGTTGAACGGAAGCGGATTGACGGATAAAGTCCGCTGCTTGCTTTGTTTTTTCCAAAATGGCATCCGACGACATGATATCTCCTCCTCTTATCTCTTTGAATGCAACTCAGGTAAAAAGCTGGTGCCATGGCGTGGTTGCGGCAACTCAAAATTATCGGCAATGGTGGCTCCGATATCGGAGAATGTATTCCGCACACCCAGGTGGATCCCCTCTTTTAATCCAGGGCTCCAAACAAATAATGGTACATACTCCCTAGTATGGTCGGTACCCGGGTGAGTGGGGTCATTCCCGTGGTCTGCCGTAATGATTAATAGATCCTTCTCTCCCACCGCATCCAAAATTTCTGGCAAACGCTGATCAAATGCTTCCAAGGCCTTTCCATACCCTTCTGGATCTCGACGGTGACCAAATTTGGCATCAAAATCAACCAAATTGACAAAGGCAAGCCCGTGATAACCTGCTTTCATTACCCCAAGGAGTTTGTCCACACCATCCATGTTGTCTTTGGTTTTAATGGAGCGGGTTACGCCATTTCCTGCATAGATATCGGAGATCTTCCCGATGGCGATGGAATCGAGTCCTGTCTCTTTTAAATCATCCATCACGGTATTGTGAGGAGGTTCTACGGAGTAATCCCGCCGATTGGCTGTTCGCTCAAAGGATCCGGGTTGTCCGATGAAGGGACGAGCAATTACCCGCACCACCGAGAAGCGTTCATCCAGTGTCAACTCCCGGGCAACTTCGCAAATATGATACAGCTCCTCGAGGGGAACCACTTCCTCATGTGCAGCAATCTGAAAAACGCTATCTGCAGATGTATAGACGATGAGCGCACCGGTCTTCATATGCTCAGCGCCATATTCATCAATGATCTCTGTACCTGAAGCAGGCTTATTCCCTAGAACTCCTCGACCAATTTTCTCGGAGAACGTTTGAATTAACTCTTCAGGAAATCCTTCTGGATACGTTTTAAATGGTTTGTGTGTATGTACCCCCATCAGTTCCCAGTGCCCCACGGTTGTATCTTTTCCGGCAGATACTTCAGCCATCTTACCATAATGGGCTTTTGGTAAGGTAGCGGGTTCATTTCCGGGAATCGCCTCAATATTAGACAAGCCAAGCGCTGCTAAATGAGGCATATTCAATCCTCGGGTTTCAGCAATATGCTTCATCGTATGGGCCCCAACATCACCAAAACGATCCGCATCAGGTAATTCTCCAATCCCGACGCTGTCCAATACGATCATGGCAATCCGTTCAAATCGTTGCATACTTGTTCACCTCATCTCAAAGTAGAAACAAAAAAGCCGCACAAGGAAAGATCCTCGGCGGTCGTCCTCACTCCCCCAACCAATAGAATAAACGAAGTCGTTCTAAAAAGCTGACCTCTTCTATTTGTTCACCGGGTTGTCCATAAAGGGCAAACACCTTCACCGCCCGTCCCTTCGGTTCACCATACCGATGAGATGGCTGGATCCAATGGGTGAAGAACGCAATCACCTGATACAGGATCAAAGTTAGCACCACAAATGCAGTGAGAAACTTCGCCCACCCAGCGAGCCGTTGTAAGGAGATAACCATCGGACTCGTCCCCTTCCTAAGGAATATACTCTCATCCTATGGAAGGAGGTAACTCCATATGACGGCAACTAGCTTTGTTGTGCCCCTCCTAACAGCTCGTCCAACGGTTTGTAAGTAAGATTTAAATCATCTGCAACCGCCTGATAGGTCACATAGCCACCATATACATTGACACCACGGGCAAGTGGGCGATTTTCTTTAAGCGCTTGCTCTATCCCTTTGTTCGCCATCATGACGGCATAAGGAATTGTCACATTGGTCAGCGCATAGGTAGAGGTACGTGCAACAGCTCCAGGAATGTTCGCCACTGCATAGTGCACAACATCATGTTTGATGTAGGTAGGGTCACTATGGGTGGTAATGTGATCAATCGTTTCAATGGAGCCCCCTTGATCAATGGCAACATCCACAATCACCGATCCAGGAGACATCGCTTTTACCATCTCCTCGGTAACCAAACGAGGAGCCCTGTGACCTGGAATGAGGACGGCTCCAATTAAAAGATCTGCTTTTTTTGTCGCCCAAGCAATATTATAGGGATTCGACATCAACGTATGGATGCGGGAATGGAAGATATCATCTAACTGCCTGAGCCGCTCGGGGTTTAAATCCAAAAGGGTCACATTTGCCCCCATACCTAAAGCGATTTTTGCAGCATTGGTCCCTACAACCCCCCCACCAATGATGACAACCTCTCCTGCTAAAACTCCAGGAACACCACCTAAGAGGACCCCTTTACCACCTTTGGGCTTCTCCAAAAATTGAGCACCGATTTGCACAGCCATGCGACCGGCCACCTCAGACATCGGAGTGAGAAGGGGTAAAGCTCCATTATCTAACTGAACGGTTTCATATGCAATCGCTGTCACTTTTTTCTCCATCAGCGCTTTAGTAAGTTCTGGTTCTGGCGCTAAGTGGAGATAAGTAAACAGATTGAGTCCCTCACGGAAATATTGATATTCTTCTGGTTGCGGCTCTTTTACTTTCAGGATTAACTCAGCAGAACGCCAGACATCTTCTGCTCGATCCACCATTTTCGCACCATTGGAAGAAAGCGCTTCATCCGTAAAACCTGAGCCCAGCCCAGCTTCTTTCTCCACGAGGACTTCATGGCCTGCTGCGACAAGCGCATCTACGCCCGCTGGTGTAATCGCTAGTCGATTTTCATTATTTTTAACCTCTTTGGGAACGCCGATGATCACTTGCTACTCCCCCTTTTCCATCCACTATCATACCACTGGAGTACATAACTTCATACTCCATCCGACAAAAAACGCGAGATCCCTGGAGGAAGGGACTCACGTTACTTTGGAACCAATCAATTTTTTAGGATCTTTAACTTGTCCTTTACACCGGTAGCAGATCCCGTGAAACGTCAACCGATGGTCAATAATTTGAAAGTCAAATTCTGTTTCCACTCGTTTTTCAATCGGCCCAAGCCAATCATCCGTAATCTCATCCACTGCTCCACAATGGAGACAGATTAAGTGATGGTGATGATGCTCAGCATCTTCAGCACGAAATTCATACCGGGTAACGCCATCGCCAAAGTTTAACTTATGAATTATCGACAAATCACTTAGTAGTTCTAGCGTCCGGTATACCGTTGCCAAACCAATTTCTGGTGATTTGTCTTTCACCAACAGGTAGACATCTTCCGCACTGAGATGATCCTGTTCATTTTCCAGGAGCACGCGGACCGTCGCTTCCCGTTGGGGGGTTAGTTTATAGCTGTGGCCGGATAATTGTTGCTTGATTTGCTTCACACGCTCTTCCATCTCAATACCCCCCCTTGCCCTCTTTTCATTATATGGGAGGAAATTAAGTGAAGTCAATTAATTGATAAAAACTCTCACATTATAATGATTATAATCAAGGTAGTGCAACCCGCATCAGCATCGGAGATACATAGGCTTCAAAGAGCGATGCAATAACCATTACCCCTGCCATCATCGTCACCAGGACGGAATAAGATAAAAATTGCGGATAAATGGAACCCCGCCGTTGGATCAAACGATTTTTTGCAAGTAGAATCGAGAAGGCCATCCCACTGACAGAGACGACGAGTAGGGCAGGAACCACCAACAGATTATGGGGCACTACCGATGTAAAAGCAAACCCCAAGCCCTTCCAGGATAGTTGATTCACTAAAAAGCCGACGGTAAAACCAATTACCATGCCCTTTAGAAACACCAGTAGTAAAATCAGTGGCATCCCGACTACAGAAACACCCAACAGCCAGATCAATCCAATCGTTTTGAAATGTTCACCCATGCTATGTTGGAATGCCGTTCGTGGATCTGCCACTGAATCGGTTTTCATCCCTTGAAAGAAATGTCCTAAATAACCGAGGAGATTTTCTTTTTGTACAGGCGACATTGTATTAACAATCACCGCGCCAAAAATAACACCCATCATAAAAAGTACTGCCACAAATAGATACAGTGACATTTGATTCTGTACATGTAGACGGAGCGATTGACCCCAAGCACTACCACGAGCTCTCATTGGTTTTTTCATCATAATATCCGCCCTCCTCACTCATTACTCTATTTCTATGAAGAGGTTGGATAAATAGACTTCATTTACGAGATTTACATTCACTTCTTTGCAATGCGGCCATAAACTCCACCTCCGCCCTCCTCCAACACAAGGCAGTTCTCTCTCGCAAGCCCAATCTGTTTAGCGATCGGTTCACCGACTAAACGAGCAATCGCCTCCAGGGGCGTTCGATGGATCACGGTCATTTCGGTACCAAAATGGGTAAATAACTTATCAAGGGTTTTCGGTCCAACTTTCGGAATAAACTCTAGTGGCACTTGATAGATATAGGGAGCGCGATGAGAGGGGGGAACTGCTGAAGGAGTAGCAATTTCTGCGATTCGATCAGATACCCCTTTGATGATGCGTGGGCTCTTACAAACAGCACAGCACACCTCACTTGTCTCGCATCGCTTTCCGCAATTTGCGCAACGTGTGCGATAATATTTCCCCAGTTTAGGATCAAGGCCATAATTTTTTGTCACCTGACGACCATCCTGGCGCATCAAAGCCATTTTCAATTCACTAAAGGAAGATTCTTTCAGCGCGATTTCATTATATTCACGACCAATTTTACCAAGGGAATGGGCATCTGAATTACTCAAGAATGTGAATGACGCTAACTCTTCAATTTGATCAGCCATCGCAGTATCACAGGATAATCCTAATTCAATGCCGGCTAGGGTGTTTGGCTCAAAAAGCTCTGTTATATGATGACATGCACTCCCATACACGCTTTTAAAAGGGGTAAATACATGAGCAGGGATAACAATCCCCCCCACTTTTTGTACCTTTTCAACCAATTGATCAATCCCACCGTGAAAGCGCTGGGTAGATAGCTGTGGATTTTTCATATAGCGAGCGAGAAAGTGACTGAGTTCCTTCATCGCCATCAAATCAGGAACATATGTAAGCACATGGAACAGACCTTGAGTTCCTCTCAACTCAATTTCTGTCCCTAAAATTGCTGTCGTCCCTTGGTAGAGAAGCCCTCCACCTTGATGTTCTTTTAAACGCCTATCGGCAATACCCTCTTCGATCTCCGCAATGACAGGAGGTGAATGGGCATCAATAATCCCAACCATATCCATCCCTTTCCGATGGGACGCTTCCTGAAGAATGTTGGCAAAGGTGAGCTTGCGTGATCCCGTTACTTTTACAGGAAGCCCATTGGCTGTCCAGCCAATATGAATATGTAGGTCGGCAAAAATCCGTGGGAAGTTCACCGCCCTTCTAGCACCTTATTTTTCCACAAATAAAGAGCCGCTACCGTCTTTGCATCACAGATCTCCCCTGCATCCATCGCTGCAAAAGCTTCATCCAACGTTAGCTCCACGCGCTCGACAAATTCATCTTCATCAGGGTTGGCCTTCCCTCTGGTCAAACCAGTTCCTTCGTAGAGATATAAGATCTCATCTGCAAATCCTGGTGAGGTATAAAAGGCACGTACTTGCTTTAAACTGGCGGCATGATAGCCGGTTTCTTCTTCCATTTCACGTCGTGCACAGTGATCAGGCTCTTCCCCAGGTTCTAATTTACCTGCAGGGATTTCCAGGATCGTTTTTTCGAGCGGCTTACGATATTGACGAACCAATACCATACGATTCGCCTCAGTGATCGCCATGACTGCCACAGCACCTGCATGCTTTACAAGTTCTCGCGTGGAAGTATTCCCATTGGGAAGCTCAACGGTATCCACTTGGACGTGGATCACCTTCCCTTTAAAAATCGTTTCACTTTGAATGGTCTTCTCTTCAAACTGACTCATTTTATTTCCTCCTCACTGCTCAATGGGTATAAAAAAACCCCTCCCTCGATAAGCTGATGAACAAGATCGCTTCGTCAGGAGGGATAGATCATGAAAACCATCATGGATGAAAAACATTTTTGTGTGGTCGGCAAGGGCTGGCAAGTAAGAGCCCTTCTGCGACAAATGGCAAAGCATCCCTTGACATTAGAGGAATGGCTTTCCCGACGATGTCATCAGCGCCGATAAATCGACTTTATTTCGCAGGCTGTCCCCAACGGTCTTCATATACCAAATCCGCTAAGTTTAGGCGGGACTTCCAGCCAGCTTCTTCAAGCATGGGTCGATCTTTAAATTCAATGGGATAGCCCACACAAAGATAGGCGACCAATTGAATGTGGTTGGGAAGCCCAAGAATCTTTGCTGTCTTTTCTGGATCAATGATACTTACCCATCCCACCCCGATCCCTTCTACCCGAGCAGCTAGCCATAAGTTTTGCACTGCAAGACAGGTACTGTATAAATCCATCTCGGGCATTTGACCTTGACCTAAGTGAAAGGGAGCATCACGATCTCGGTCACAAGTCACTGCTAGATTGAGGGGTGATTCCATAATGCCCTCTAACTTTAGGCGGGAATATAAATCACTCCGTTCATCCCCAGACAACTTTTCAAGTTCCTCTTTATTTGCCTCTTCGAATAAATTTTTGATTTGGCTCCGCACTTCCATCGAGCGAATTAAGATAAAATTCCATGGTTGTTTAAAACCAACGGAGGGTGCGTAGTGAGCCGCTTCCAAAATCCGTGCTAACATATCCTCTGGCACTGGGTCCGGTCGAAAGTGACGGATATCTCGACGTGCACGAAGAATCCGATGTAACAATTCTCGTTCTTCACTGTTAAAAGATGTCACGTCTTCTCACTCCCTCTATAACGCCTGTAATTGTCTAGAAAAACCAACTTCCTAAGAAGTTGGTAAGAAGTCGTTATGATTTCGTTTTCGAAGCATCGATCAGGGCAACAACCAATTCTGCCGCCTTGTTCAACTCAGCGATCGGCATTTTCTCACTGGTGGTATGAATGTTCTCATAACCAATTCCTAGATTGACGGTAGGAATTCCATGCCCTGCGATGACATTTGCATCACTGCCACCACCGCTTGCCAATAGTTTTGGCTTTCGACCCACTTTTTCAACAGCAGCAATGGCCTTTTGTACGACTTGATCGGACTCATCATATTTAAATCCGGGGTACATGACATCGACATCCAAATCAACAATGGCACCAAACTCTGCAGCTGCCGTCTCATAGGCTTTGGTCATTTTTTGCACTTGCGAATCCAGCTTCTCTTGAACGCGACTCCGCGCCTCTGCTAAAACCTCTACATATTCAGCTACCACATTGGAAGCCGTACCGCCACGGAACCAACCGATATTGGCAGTCGTCTCCTCATCGATCCGGCCCAAGGGCATTCTACTGATGGCTCGACTGGCAACCTGGATCGCACTAATCCCCTTCTCAGGGTTAACGCCTGCGTGAGCCGCTTTTCCGTGGATTTTAGCCAAAATCTTGACCTGTGAAGGCGCTGAGGTAACAATGTCGCCGACTGGACCATTCGAATCCATTGCAAAACCAAAATCCGCCTCGATCAAATTGCGATCCAATGCCTTGGCACCTACTAATCCAGACTCTTCTCCTACTGTAATAATGAGCTGAATTTTACCATGGGAAAGGTTTTGCTCTTTGACCGTCCGTAAACCTTCAAAAATCGCTGCTAACCCTGCTTTATCATCACT
Organism: Marininema halotolerans; assembly: GCF_900116235.1. Lineage (GTDB taxonomy): Bacteria > Bacillota > Bacilli > Thermoactinomycetales > DSM-45169 > Marininema > Marininema halotolerans. The sequence goes on from NZ_FPAA01000011.1 coordinate 50,508, forward strand.
TCCTAAAATCGTCGTTCCATCCGAAGTGATCCATCCATCTTCGATTTGTGGTTTAATGCCTTTCCCTGGGGCAACGGTATCCATGTGACTGGTGAAATAAATGCAAGGTGCACCTTGTTCAGTACCTTCTATGGTAGCAATCAGGTTCCCTGCGCCATGGCCGGTTTGTTTCGCACTATCATCTTCCGTTACAGCAAAGCCGAGTGCCTGCAACTTTTCCGTAATGAGATCACAGATCTGACGTTCTTCTCCTGTCTCGCTATCGGTGGTTACCAGTTCAATAAATTCATCAAGCAGTCGTTTTTCATCAATCATGTATGTGTACACTCCTTCACCCTACTTAAGTATCATATCCTTCTCGGCTAAAAGTGAGCCACCCTTTCATCCTTGCCTCGTTCTTACCAACGGCCCTGAAGTGAATCCCTCCACCCATGGGGAGAGCATCGGAATCGAGTCCTTTCCTTCCATTCTTTACGCTGGATCAGATCTCGTTGGCGGTGAGCTTCATAACGCCCCTCTTCTCTCCAAGGAGAGCGATCCTGTGGTCCGCGGATAAATTTGATATCATATGCCCGTAACATGCGTAATTTGCGGCGGGGGCGAATCATCACTGCTCCGGTTGTTTTTCGATGTTGCAAGCGGGGAGGTTCGTTGCCTGTGCCTCGATCCATCAATCGTAGTACAAGCGGCTTCTCTTCCTGTGCCAATGGAGTACCCCCCTTCTTCCTTATAATGGGATATTGCCGTGCTTTTTCGCTGGACGCGTCTCTCGCTTATTCTTTAACATCTCAAGGGCTTGTTTCAGTTTTTTACGCGTTTCACGAGGATCGATCACGTCATCCACCATGCCCTTTGATGCCGCGACATAAGGATTAGCAAATTTCTCACGATACTCATCGATTTTTTCCGTGCGGGTAGCCGTCGGATTATCTGAATCGGCAATTTCACGACTGTAGATAATGTTGGCGGCTCCTTCTGGCCCCATCACTGCCACTTCAGCACCTGGCCAAGCATAAACCATATCCGCCCCGATCGCTTTGGAATTTAACGCCACATAGGCACCACCAAATGCTTTTCGGGTAATCACGGTAATCTTTGGCACGGTTGCTTCAGAGTATGCATAGAGGATTTTCGCCCCATGGCGAATAATGCCTCGATGTTCTTGATTGACGCCCGGGAAGAATCCGGTTACATCAACAAAAGTAATGACAGGGATTTGAAAGCTATCACAGAAGCGAATAAAACGGGCTAGTTTATCAGAGGAATCAATATCTAACCCTCCTGCCATGACCTTTGGTTGGTTTGCGGCAATACCGACCGGACGACCTCCGATGCGACCAAATCCAACCACAATGTTTTTGGCGAACTTCTCTTGCACTTCCATAAACTCGCCATCATCCACTACGCGATCAATCACCCCACGAACATCATAGACTTTGGTTCCTTCTACCGGAACCACCTCAGCTAATTCCTCTACCCAATCGTCTGTTTCCTTCGCGTAAATTCGCGGGGGGTCTTCCACGTTGTTTTGCGGAAGAAACGAGAGCAGTCGCCGAACTTCATTGAGCACTTCAGACTCTGAAGAAGAGGTGAAGTGGGCATTTCCACTGATACTACCATGGACTTTAGCCCCACCCAAATCTTCTGAGGAGATCGTTTCACCTGTTACGGTTTCAATTACCTTTGGACCTGTAATAAACATCTGGCTAGTCTCTTCCACCATAAACACAAAGTCGGTAATCGCAGGGGAATAGACCGCTCCTCCAGCACAAGGTCCCATGATCACTGATATTTGAGGGATTACTCCTGAATAAATGGAATTGCGATAGAAAATATGGCCATACCCATCTAAGGAAAGAACCCCCTCTTGAATACGTGCACCCCCTGAATCATTGAGTCCGATAATAGGCGCGCCATTCTTCGCTGCAAGATCCATAATACGCGCAATTTTAAGGGCATGGTACTCGCCAAGAGCGCCTCCAAACACCGTAAAATCTTGGGCAAACAGATACACATCGCGTCCATTCACTTTGCCATAACCGGTAACCACACCTTCTCCCGGTGCTTCACCATAGTCCGTGCTGGTGTTCTCTACAAAGGGGTTTAATTCGACAAAGGTATCCTCATCTAGCAACAGATCAATCCGCTCCCGAGCGGTTAATTTTCCTTTATCGTGTTGAGCACGAATGCGACGATCTCCTCCACCTAATTCGACACGCCGCCGGCGCTCATGTAATTCATCGATTTTTTTGTACATCGTCTCCTGTTCACCCTTTCTGACGCGATTGATCGTCTAAGACTGGTTCACATAGCTCATAAAGCACCCCACCGGTTGAACGAGGATGCACAAAAGCGACTTGAGCACCCCCTGCACCACGTTTCGGTTGTTCATGAATAAGACGAAGACCTGCCTCGGATAGTTTGTTCAGTTCCCCATCAATTCCCTCTACACCTAAAGCCACATGATGGAGTCCTTCCCCTTTTTTTTCAATAAAACGGGCGATCGCACTTTCTTCAGAGGTCGGCTCCAACAATTCCAATTTGGCTTCTCCTAGCTTAAAAAAAGCGACGCGAACCTGCTCACTCGCCACCGTCTCCATTCCGAGATAAGTTAACCCCATGATATCGCGATAAAGAGGAAGCGACGCTTCCAAACTTCGAACAGCGATCCCGATATGATCAATTTTTTTGAGGTCAAGGGATTCGCTCATTGTCGATCTCCTCTCTCTGCAACCGCTTTGCGAATAAAATCAGCGGTCTCCTTTGTTGAAGTCCCGGCAGTAAATACCCCCGCGACACCTTGCTCCAACAAGAAAGGGATATCGGTTTGTGGGATGACGCCCCCTGCAACCACTAAAATATCCGATGCCTCTTCTTCTTTTAATCGACGGGTGACTTCAGGAAAGAGTTCATTGTGTGCCCCGGATAAACAAGAGAGTCCAATCACATCCACATCCTCTTGAATCGCTGTGGCAACAATTTGAGCAGGGGTTTGTCTCAACCCGGTATAGATCACTTCCATTCCTTCATCCCGTAAGGATTGGGCAATGATCAAGGCCCCTCGATCATGACCATCCAACCCAGGTTTTGCAACCAATACCCGTATCGGTCGATTCATCGTTTTCATTCACTCCTTTACCCTTACACATTCGGTTGATATTCGCCAAAAATTTCTCGCAAACTGTTACAAATTTCGCCTACCGTCGCATAACTTTTAACCGCTTCAATAATGAGCGGCATCAAGTTCACATCACTCGTAGCACTTTGTTTCAATTTGGTAAGCGCCTCTTCTACTGCTTCGTTATCCCGTTTTTCACGCAGGACTTGTAACCGATCTAATTGTTGATGTTGAATGGCAGGATCGGGTTTATACAAGGCAGGTTGCTGCTCATTTTCCAAACGATAACGATTGACCCCTACCACAATTTCTTCACCTGATTCGATTTTCTTTTGCGTGGTGAGTGCAGCTTGATGAATTTCACGTTGCATGTATCCCTGTTCCACAGCGGTCACAGCGCCGCCCATCTCATCAATCCGATCGAGATAAGCCTGTACTTCGGCTTCAATTGCATCCGTAAGGGCTTCAACATAATAAGAGCCGCCCAATGGATCGACCGTATCGGTGACACCGGTTTCATAAGCGAGGATCTGTTGGGTACGCAGGGCAACGCGAGCCGATTCCTCTGTAGGTAATGCCAGCGCTTCATCCCGAGCGTTGGTATGAAGACTTTGCGTTCCCCCGAGTACAGCAGAAAGTGCCTGCATCGTCACGCGCACAACATTATTATCCGGTTGCTGGGCGGTAAGGGTGGAGCCGCCTGTCTGGGTATGAAAGCGTAACTGTAGCGATCGGACATCCTTTGCATGGAAGCGCTCTTTCATGACACGTGCCCAAATCCGTCGGGCCACACGAAACTTTGCAACTTCTTCAAAGAAATGATTGTGTGCATTAAAAAAGAATGAGAGCCGGGGTGCGAAGCGATCGACATCCAAGCCAGCGTCCAAAGCGGCCTGAACATAAGCGATACCATCCGCTAACGTAAATGCCACTTCTTGTACCGCGGTGGAACCTGCTTCGCGGATGTGATAACCACTGATACTAATCGTATTCCAGCGCGGAACATGCTCTGCACAATACGCAAAGATATCGGTAATTAATCGCATAGAGGGTTTCGGTGGATAGATATACGTCCCTCTTGCAATGTACTCCTTTAAAATATCATTTTGAATGGTACCGGTTAATTGATTTGCCGGAACCCCTTGTTTCTCACCGACTGCAATGTACATTGCCAAAAGAACAGAAGCCGGGGCGTTGATGGTCATGGATGTACTGACACGATCAAGCGGAATCCCTGCTAATAAGCGCTCCATATCTTCTAAGGAATCAATCGCAACGCCGACTTTCCCTACTTCACCCGCCGCCATTGGATCATCAGAATCATATCCAATCTGTGTCGGTAGATCAAAGGCTACTGAAAGTCCCGTCTGCCCCTGATCTAAAAGATAGCGAAATCGCTTATTGGTTTCATCTGCTGAGCCAAACCCAGCGTATTGTCGCATCGTCCAATGTCGGGAACGATACATCGTTGGACGAACCCCCCGAGTATACGGGAATTCTCCTGGCAACCCAATGTTCTCTTGAAAATGTTCGGATACTTCCTTGGGGGTATAAAGCCGATCCACTTCAATTCCAGAAAGCGTTTCAAAACGCTCTTTTTGTTCTGGATATTTTTGAAGGAGTTGACGGGTTTTTTCTTCCCATTCTTTGTACAACTCCGTAAAGGATTTCGTAGTCACCCATTTCTCTCCTTCCAAATTCCATGACTAATCAAATCAGGCCTGGTTGAAACATTCTTAATTACCATCAGCATACATTCATTAATGGCCTTCTTCCAACGAGTAAAGCGCTATCAGTTTTAATATATCAAAAATCACATGCCTTTGCCGGGATTTCCCCTTAGTATTATGATGGACAACCTGTACCTTCTACACTAAAATAAAGGCTTGAGGTGGTTAAAAATGAATCCACGCTGGATAAGAATTGTCGTATTTGTCTTAGTCTTTACCTTACTGATCTCTACCGTCTTAACGAGTACATTCTTCATTTTTGGATAAAAATACGTGAGAAGCTGATTGGCTATTGAAAGTTCGCAGGTTTTGGGTATAATGCAAATAGTGAGTAGAGGGCCTTCTGCGCTCTCTTTTGCGTGGATTCGGAAGCGCTTTCACCTCTTCCGATGACTGTAGATTCCCTCAACTTTTGAAATGTGGACTGGAAAGCGGGTGAACAACCATGTATATGACAGTAATCCTGGTCTTCCTCAGCATCCTAGCCGTCATGGGCACCCGGAAGAACATAAAAATGAGCAACAAACCGGGCCTATTGATCGGCGGTACTTTCACAGTTCTATTGGTACTTGTCACATGCATTGCCGTCTATGATGAAATCATCGGGATTCAATGAACGACGAGAAGCGACCCCATAATGGGGTCGTCTTTTTATTGCATAATTAATTAGACTTTATTAATTATGCAAAATATTTATCTAAATTTAGGCAGATCATTTACTTACAAAACTAGTTACTAGTACAAGAGAGTGGATCCCCTCTGAATATATTAGGAGAACAGAAGGATACATCCTAAAAAAGAGGGGTTAATGAATGAACATAAGAAAAGGGATATTTTATGTGAATAATGCCGGGTCAAATAATGTATCAGTCATTAACACTGCCATCAATCGTGTAGTAAAGACATTAAAAGTCGGAAGACGTCCCTATGATATTACTGAATCCCCCAACCTACGCTTTCTATATATCGGCAATAGAGGCTCGAATAATATTTCTGTTATCGACACTCGAATCAATAAAGTAGTAAACACCATTGCAGTAGGAAAAACTCCTAACGACATCGATTTTAACCCAAATGGGAAAACCATTTATGTTGTGAATCGAGGGTCAAATAATATTTCAGTCGTTAGTATTGCAAGAGGTCGCGTCATCGCTACGATTAAAGTGGGTAGAAGGCCTGAAACCTCCAGTTTTACACCTGACGGGAAGTATTACTATGTCCCAAATAGTGGGGGGAATACCGTCTCCGTCGTCGATGTAGCGAGAAGTAGGCTCTTCCAGACAATTCGAGTGGGTAATGGTCCCTTTCAAGCTCGAGTTTCTCCGGATGGGAAGTCTGTATATGTCTGTAATAGAAGATCAAACACCTTATCCGTAATCGAAGTAGCGACCAATCAAGTAATTAAAACAATTCGAGTCGGTAGAGGACCCACAAAAAATTACGTATCACCCGACAGTAAAACGATCTATGTAAGTAATACCCTTGCGAATACAATATCTGCTGTGAATGCCTCTACATTACGAGTGGTTAAGACGATTCGAGTGGGTAGAGCCCCTCGTGTAGGAATCTTCTCCCCAGATGGTTCACTGTATTACATGGCCAATACGAGAGGAAATACCATTTCAGTCATTAATGTTTCAACAAACAACGTAATCAATACTGTTAAAGTTGGTAGAAGGCCTGGTATCGGGCGTTTCACAGCAGATGGTAAATTTTTCTATATTCCGAATGCTGGTTCAAATACTGTCTCAGTAATTCGTGTGCCTGGGAGACCCAGAGTGATTGACACCATTTCTGTAGGTAGAAGACCCGTTCAAGGATTTATGCTAACACGCTAAAAAGTTGGAGGGGTTGTTATTGGGAAAGGTTATTCGCTCTAAAAAGGTCGTGAGTATACCTGAATCTTCTTTCGAATCTTCAAAAGGGAGAAATTATATAGGATTAACTCCCCTGTTAACCTTTGGAAGAAAAACTTTTGCTTGGGCTCGTTTGTTTAACCCAGCTAACTCCAAGGTTTGTCTGTTTTTAGATTTTTTCAACCTCACTAATCTTTCTACTTCACCCTTTACTGCAAATGGTTTTGCTAATGCCACCCCTCCAGGACAACCTCACCCTATACAAACTGGAAATCTAAAGCTAGATACTACAAGGCCCGCTAAAGGTAAATTTCAATTCAATTCTTCTGTGACACAATTCCCAAGAGGCGGATTAAACATTATCGACAGGCAAGTACCCTCTAATCAATCTGTAACCAGTGGTCAAATTAGTGGAAAAGTGATAATAACACCTGGGACATCCTATCTCTTTTTCCTAAGTAGCCCGCAAAAAGTAACAGCAAGGATTGGATTTGAATGGTGGGAAAAATAAATTAGAAAATTCATTACCCACCATTTTTACTCATTGCGCTTCTAATTTATCAATTGGAAGCGCAAAATACTTAATATTGCACAAAATCAATTCGTGTATTCAACGCTAGCCTAACACGGAGGTAAAAAATCTTGTCATATCCATTGCGAGATAAGTATATTCAAGCAAAAGCTTTAACTCAGAACCGCATCACAAAACGGCATTTTCCGTTAACATTAATTATGAACAAAAGTAATTTAAATAAGGTGATCCATCAATATAAATATTTTTATATAAAAAAGAGAGTTGGCTATGGTGGGCGAAATATTTTTGTGGTTAAATGCACATCCAATCAGTCATTTCTTCTAAGGACACCTAATGCAAAGAATATCATGCACCTACCCAACAAAAAAAGATTATTCAAGATATTAAATCGAAATCATTTAAATTCATATGTCATTCAGCAAGGAATTACAAGTCGAACCATTAGTGGGGACCCTTTTGATATACGCGTTCATACAATACGCCATCGTGAAGGTTGGCGAATAGGTGGCATGTTAGTTAGAGTTACCTATAAAGATGACCAGCTGACTGATCCTTCCGAAAGCGGATTCGTCATGCAATTGGAAGAGTTCTTATCGTACCATCTTCATCTAAAACCGCATGCAGTAAAGAAAATGAAAAAGAAACTAATTAACCTCTCGTTACAAGCCTCTAAGGTTATAAGTAAGTATTATCCTAATCGTAATCAATATGGTATTGATATAGGAATAGATAAACGTTATAAATTATGGATTTATGAAATAAATATTGCTAACCCAAACTATAAACCATTTAAGATGATTAGTCGAAAAATATATAGGAAATTAAAAAATCACAATACCAAACGAACTTAGTAGGGACAATTACCCAATAAAAAATCGGGGGCCATATTACAGCTCCCGATCTGTATCAGTATACAAATTCTTGTATTGTGGATCTACTTTAATACTCCTGCCGCATCATCTCTTCATCCAATGCTGAATCAAGAAACGCCTTTAGGACCTCCACATCATCTTTTTCCACCCCGAGCTTCTCTACCCAATCGCCGGTCAAAAGATCATCCTTATCCATCAACAGGAGTTTACCACTTTGTAAGCACGCAACCATGGTTTTTCCACCATAAAACTTATGGGTGTAAATCAGGGAAAAATCGTAACGGTTTACCTTTGCAGCAAGGCAGACATGACGCACAACTGGTTTTTCCGTCTCATCAAGTAAGTAGTCCAATGCCATGGATAACCCCTCCCTCTGATAAGAGCTCTGCACCCGATTGCTCCCCTGCCTTCTTACACTCTTTCCTAGGTTCCCCTATTACTTCGAACATTCCTTCTTCCTCACTATATCAAACCCTATACGAAAAAATTCCTCACAAAAATCCCCTTAACGATACAGTTACTAGAAGATTTTCACTGTATCTCAAGGGGGACAGGCAGCCGATATGGATTTTAGTTCACGGGATTATCTGGCGAATTCCGCATAATTGAATCCTTCGCTGAGGGGCCCGTCGGACCAGAATTTAACTCGCATTCTGATCCAAAACATGTACCTTGTGATGCATTCCCCCAACGATTGATGGCACCGCCCGTTGGATCCTTCTCATTCTTACCTTCAATGGTAGAGGAAAAGTCCCTTCTCATCCACGATGGGCTCGGACTATATGTCTGACCGTTATCCATTGAGGTAAAGGTTGATAACCCATTCTTCTCCCATATATTCCAGATGACCCCATCACTTGTGTAATCCACAACATCGATCAACCGTCCAAGCGAGAAGCCATAAACATGTTTGCCCTTATTTTTATACATGCCATGGGAGCCACGTGCTACATAGGCAACCGGATGAGTATCCTGGGTCTTCGGCGTATCCTTCCATGACATGCTTTCTCCACCACTATGAGCTGAGAAATACACATGGGTCGGAACTTGATCCGTTAACCGTACGGTAACGTGCTCCCAATCACCAACATGATTACCGATCGTATACCAAAATACTTTTTTCCCTTCATTGTAAGGATAGAATATCCAATAGACAATATCCACAACCTTATCGGAACGCTTGATATAATAGGCATAAACCTTTGATGCAGAGAGATCGCCTTTAAAGAATGAAAGTTTTGAATTTGTTGATTTTAATTTTTCGATGGTCCGTAGTGAGTACTGTCCATCGCGCATCTCTCTTTCCAAATACATAAATGAGTTATCCACTGATAACGGATAATAGTTTTCCGATTGATCAAAGATCAAGCGAGGTGCATACGTCTCGATCAATTGTTGCGGTTCCTTTGAAGAAGAGGATTTCACAGAGCTTGTCTTTGCTAACGCTCCATGTGAACCTACCAAAAAAAAGAGAAGAAACCCGATCGCAATCCTACGCATCATACTCATCACTCCTTATCCGAATCTTCTATCAATATATTGCATTCATGGACCTCATTTTTGTCCTCGATCACTCCCCTCTACTAAAGCTATTTTCACAATTTTATCAGACATAATCAACCAAAAAAAGTATAATATTTTGTAAATTTTTGTTGAAAAATCGATCTTACGATTCTCCACCAGAGAAGTAACCATGACAAAAAGCCTTTCATTTAAATCAGAAAGGCTTTTTGTTGTTCAGTTCAATTTTTCCTGCTTATTTCATTTAGATCGTGGACTCTGGCGTATAGGCTTCAAGCCGCTCTTTCACACGCGCAAGGAACCGTCCTGCCATTAACCCATCTAAGATACGGTGATCTAGGGAGAGGCACAAATTGACGAGATCACGGATAGCAATCATATCGTCTTTGATAACTGGCTGTTTCACGATTGATTCCATCGAGATAATCGCCGCCTGGGGCTGATTAATAATCGGTTGGGAAGCAATCGATCCGAAGGAACCTGTATTATTGACGGTAAAGGTGCCACCCGCAAGATCATCCATGGTTAGTTTGCCCGCTCGTGTTTTTTCCGCCAGATGATGCACTGCCTTTGCAATGCCAAGAATACTCTTTTCATCGGCATCCTTAATCACGGGCACATAAAGAGCTTCATCTGTTGCAACCGCAATGGAAATATTGATTCTCTTTTTTAGGATGATCTTATCGCCACCCCAGACTGCGTTCACTTTTGGAAACTCTTTGAGAGTATCGACAACCGCTTTAATAAAGAAGGGCATGTAGGTAAGAGATATCCCCTCTTGCTTTTTGAAATCGCCTTTGAGTTTTTCTCGCAATTTCACCAGCCCACTTACATCCGCTTGCACCATTGTCCACGCATGGGGAGCCTCGTGTTTGCTCTGCACCATACGTTGGGCAATGGTTTTACGGACACTCGACAGGGGAACTTCCGTATCCCCTGGTTCAAGTCCATGGGAAGGAGTTGACGTTTGAACCGGTGTACTCTCTTTTTGATTAAAGGTTGGGGTTGCTTCTTTCGTTTCATCTTGCTTCATGGATGGAACTTCCGGTGTAGTCGATGGCTGCCTTTGACTTGTACCACCGGATTCAATCACTTTTTGAATATCCTTCCGAGTAATACGCCCTCCTCGACCAGACCCATCCACCTGTTCTAAGTCGATATGATGTTTTTCAGCAAGTTGTAACACAGCAGGGGAGTAGCGTCGTTTCATCGAAGAATCGCTATTCGTTTCTGTATGTGAGGCTGCTGAATCTGATCTCGCTGTTGTTCCAGCATGATCATAAGCCGGCTCCTCTTTTTTTGCAGACGAAGCACCTTCTCCACCTTTGCCTTGCGCGTCATCGATGCGACAGATGATTTCCCCCACCGCAACGGTGACTCCTTCCTCTGTTACAATCTCTGTCATAGTACCACTCATCACTGCGGGCACTTCTGCGTTCACCTTATCGGTAGCCACTTCACACAGCGGTTCGTATTTATCAACGGAATCTCCTGGTGCCTTCAACCACTTGGTAATTGTTCCCTCTGTCACACTTTCCCCTAATTGGGGCATAGTAATATCCGTTGCCATCAGCTACTTACCTCCTCACAAACACCCAAAGTGCTTCCTTTATCCAGCATGCTAGGGACACCCTTAGAATTCTGCTAATTCACGAATGGCATCCTTCACCTTTTCAGGGTTTAACATAAATTCTTTTTCAAGTGGGGGACTATAGGGCATTGCTGGTACATCAGGACCCGCTAAACGGCGAATCGGTGCATCCAGTTCAAAAAAGGCATTCTCTGTAATGAAAGCAGAAACTTCTCCACCAAATCCACCTGTCAAATTATCCTCATGCACGATCAGGACCTTCCCTGTCTTAGCAGTCGCCTCTAAAATCGCTTCCTTATCCAGGGGAACGATGGTACGAAGGTCTAACACGTGCACGCTAATTCCCTCTTTTTCTAAATCCTCCGCGGCTTTCAGGGCAAAATGGAGGCTGAGGCCGTAGGAGATCACTGTCACATCATCCCCTTCTCTCTTTACCTCCGCTTTTCCAATCGGCACGGTATAATCCTCCGTCGGAACTTCTCCCTTAATCAGTCGATAGCATCGTTTATGTTCAAAGAAAAGTACCGGGTCCTCATCGCGGATCGCACTTTTTAGCAACCCCTTTACATCATAAGGAGTGGAAGGCATCACAATTTTAAGCCCTGGCACTCCTGCAAAAAGTTTTTCTACACTTTGGGAATGATACAAGGCTCCATGTACTCCTCCACCATAGGGAGCACGAATGACTAAAGGACAATGCCAGTCGTTATTAGAGCGATAGCGCATCTTCGCTGCTTCGGAGACAATCTGATTGTACGCAGGCATGATAAAGTCAGCAAATTGCATCTCTGCCACGGGACGCATTCCATAAACCGATGCACCGATTGCCACACCGGCAATCGCTGATTCAGTCAAAGGCGTATCAATCACCCGTTCGGCTCCAAACTCTTTATATAAACCATCCGTAGCGCGAAAGACTCCGCCCCGGACACCAACGTCCTCACCAAGAACGAAAACCTTCTCGTCTCGTTGCATCTCTTCTCGCAACGCCTGGGTTACAGCATCAATATAGGAAATGACCGGCATGGATGATTCCTCCTATTCCGCAAATACGTGGGTGTAGGTTTCAGATGGATCAGGGTACGGTGCATTCTCAGCATATTCCGTCGCCTCATCAACCAGTTGACGAATCTCTTTTTCCAACGCGTCTTCTTTATCAGCAGACAAAACGCCTGCCTCCTGTAGATATTTTTTAAACAAGACCAAGGAATCTTTCTTACGCGCTTCTTCTACCTCACCCATCTCACGGTAGGTCCGATCATCATCATCACTGGAGTGAGGGACAAGGCGATAGGCTGTTGCTTCAATCAAGGTAGGTCCTTCTCCTTGACGAGCACGAGCAGCAGCATCTCGTACTGCCGCATACACTTCTAGCGGATCATTACCATCCACAGAAATCCCTGGCATACCATACCCTTGCCCTCGAGCTGCCACACTTCCCCCTGCTAATTGCTTTTCAATCGGCACAGAAATGGCGTATTTATTATTTTCGCACATAAAGATGACAGGTAATTTATGAACACCTGCAAAATTAAGACCCTCATGAAAATCCCCTTGGTTACTCGAACCTTCACCAAAAGTCGTGAGGGAGACAAAATCCTTCTTCTCCATTTTCGCAGCTAGCGCCACCCCAACTGCATGAAGAAGCTGAGTCGTAACAGGGCTGGAGCCAGACACAATCCGATAACGCTTATCGCCGTAGTGACCAGGCATTTGCCGTCCTCCACTATTGGGCTCTTCTGCTTTGGCAAAAGCCGATAGCATTTGTTCTTTAGCCGTTTGACCAAAGGCCAATACCATACCTAAGTCGCGATAATAAGGGCAGAGCCAGTCCTTCTCTCGATCAAGGGCAAAGGCTGCACCGACTTGAATGGCTTCTTGCCCTTGACAAGAAATCACAAAAGGAATTTTACCTGCACGATTAAGTAACCACATCCGTTCATCAATCTTGCGAGCAAGTAACATGGTGCGATACATCTCTAATACGTGTTCATCACTTAAACCGAGTGCTTCATGACGAGATGTTTCCATTACGGATTCCTCCGATCCCATTCCTTCTCTTCGTCCTATCGAATCTTGTTCGTTATCCATGAATTTGTTTACCAAGAACTGCAAGGGCTCCCTCACCATAGATCTCAGAAAGCGTTGGATGAGGGTGTATCACTTGGCTAATCTCCCAAGGCGTTGCATCAAGCACTTTGGCAAGCCCTGCTTCAGCAATCAACTCGGTTGCATGAGGACCAATAATATGAACCCCTAATAAATCTTCTGTCTCTTGATCCATCACTAATTTAATAAAGCCATCCGATTCACCAAATACAAGGGATTTACCCGCTCCCCGTATTGGGAACTTACCCACCTGAACCGTATGCCCCTTCTCCTTTGCTTCCGCTTCAGAAAGGCCCAGGCTCCCAACTTCCGGACGACTATAGGTACAGCGTGGAATCATCGTCACATCCAAGGGATGAGGATGTTCCCCCGTCATATGTTCGACGGCTAATACCCCTTCGTGGGAAGCAACATGGGCCAATTGGTATCCTCCATTCACATCACCAATGGCATAAATATGCGACTCTGCCGTTTGCATAACCTCATTCACCTGAATATATCCATTATTTAATTGGATCGCCGTATTTTGCAAACCGATGTCTTCTGTATTCGGTTGTCGGCCCACTGAGACCAACATCCGTTCAGCAGATAGTTCCGTTGTTCCATCCTTTTTCTCAACAGAAAATTGAACGCTCTGCTCAGATACTTTTACAGACTCTGCTAGTAATTTGGCACCCGTAAGAATTTTCACTTTGCGTTTTTTCAAGAGTCGTGTCATTTCCCGACTTACATCGGCATCTTCAAAGGGAAGAATCCGGTCAGCAAATTCAATGACGGTCACTTCCACTCCAAAGTCATTCAGCATCGATGCCCATTCGATTCCGATGACACCCCCACCTACTATCGCGATGGATGCAGGTAAGGTTTCCATTTCTAAGGCATGATCTGAAAACATCACATGGCTCCCATCAATTTCAAGCCCTGGGAGGCTACGTGGCCGTGAGCCTGTCGCGATAATGACCTGTTGTGGAATGAGCATATCATTCTCTTTTCCATCTACTCGTTCAACAGAGATGGTACCTGGTTGCGGAGAGAAGATAGACGGCCCTAAAATCCGACCCGTACCGGTATATACATCGACCCCATTCTTTTTTAAGAGGTGTTGAACACCTTTGTGCAATTGGTCCTTGATGTTATTTTTCCGACTGTGAACCAGGTCGATATCCAGTTGGACATCCCCGACACGAACCCCGTAGGATTCACTGTTTTTCATTTCATGATAAACCTCTGCACTTCGAAGAAGAGATTTTGAAGGAATACATCCTTTGTGTAAACAGATGCCCCCTACCTTCTCCTTTTCAACTAACGCCGTTTTCAATCCCAGTTGAGCCGCTCGAATTGCCGCAACATACCCCCCTGGTCCTGCTCCCAATACGACTAGGTCATAGTTCTCTGCCATGGGTGATCTCCACTCCCTCCACCAACATCCCATCAGGATATCGCTTTGCTGACTCTTCTCTACGCATGACCCGAAGGGCCCCTTCAACTAATGCTTGTAACTCATTTTCACCAGGAAATACACAAACTTCTGCAATCCATGAGACACGATCCACAATCTCACGGACAAAACTCTTTCCGTAGGCAAGACCACCCGTGAGGATAATGCCATCTACTTTCCCTTTTAATACGACGGCATACGCCCCTATTTCCTTTGCCACTTGATAAGCCATTGCACTATAGACGAGCTGGGCTTCTCGATCCCCTGCTGCAATCCTCTCCTCAACTTGTTGCGCATCATTTGTCCCCAGATAGCCAACAAGTCCTCCTCGACCCACAATCATTTTCATAATTTCACTGGCAAAAAATTTACCCGAATAGCTCAACGCAACTAAGTCACCCACGGGTAACGTTCCTGCTCGTTCGGGTGAAAAGGGGCCTTCACCGTGTAAACCATTATTCACATCAATGACTTTCCCTTGGCAATGAGCCCCGATAGTGATTCCGCCACCCATATGAGCAACCACCAGGTTAAGTTCATGATAGCGCTTTCTTTTTTGCGCGGCAAACCGCCGAGCGGTTGCCTTTTGGTTCAATGCATGAAAAATACTTCGGCGTTCAATCTCGGGAACCCCTGAAATACGTGCAATGGGCTCAAGTTCATCCACAACCACCGGATCAACAATAAATGAAGGGATATGCAGCTTTTCTGCGATCTCATATGCAAGCACCCCACCAAGATTGGAAGCGTGCTCTCCAAACTTCCCTGAAGTTAAATCCTGTAGCATTTTATCATTCACAAGGTACGCTCCGCCAGAAATCGGCTGTAATAATCCACCTCGACCCACCACTGCACATAAGCGGGTCAAATTGATCCCTTCCTGATCCAATGTATCTAAGATCACTTGTTTTCGAAATGGATACTGATCAAACAGACTGGGATACTGTTCCAATTCCTCAGCATCATGTCGAAGGGTCTCCTCGAGGATTCTTTTTTCACTATCGTAGACCCCGATCTTTGTCGACGTTGACCCAGGATTGATCGCCAGTATCCTCATCGGCTCGCTCACTTATTCCACTCCGTTCTTAACGCAAGGTCATATTAATAATGTTGCGCTCGTTTTGTAAAAAGGGACTCCGTGATTGACGAATGGAGGCAATCCGTTCTTCCGCCATGCGATCAGCCGCCAAATATGAAGGAATGCGATCGCGTTTGGCAATTTCAAATACCCGCAAAATGGTGCCATAGATGCCTTCCACTCGTCGCATCGCACGTTCACGATTGTAACCGATCAACTCATCGGCAACATTGATGACTCCCCCAGAATTAATGACATAATCCGGTGCATAGAAAATGCCTTTTTCCTGAAGAATATCTCCATGTTCGTTATCTTTTAGCTGGTTGTTTGCGGATCCAGCAATGACTTTACACTTCAAGCGATTCACCGTATCATCATTGATCACCGCCCCTAACGCACAAGGAGAGAAAATATCGCAGTCAACATCATAGATGCTATCTGGGTCCACGGTTTGCGCATCAAAATCATTCACTGCGCGTGCTAAATTCTCTTGATTAATATCAGTAACAATTAACTTCGCACCCTCATCATGAAGGTATTTGCAAAGATGATAAGCCACGCTACCCACCCCTTGAACCGCTACGGTTCGCCCTTCAAGGGAATCATCACCAAAAGCCTCTTTTGCAGCTGCTTTCATCCCCATATAGCACCCGTACGCAGTGACAGGAGACGGATTTCCACTGGACCCAAACTCAGGGGATATTCCTGTAACAAATCGTGTTTCTTCATGGATTAGATCCATGTCCTCTACCGTTGTCCCCACATCTTCAGCAGTAATATAACGCCCATTAAGCCCTTGAATAAAGCGTCCAAATGCACGGAACATCGCTTCATTTTTATCGGTTTTTGGATCACCGATAATCACTGTTTTTCCTCCACCGAGATTTAGACCCGCAGCGGCATTTTTATAAGTCATTCCCCGTGCCAGGCGTAGGGCATCGACAATGGCATCTTCCTCAGAAGCATAGGTCCACATTCTCGTGCCACCTAGAGCTGGCCCTAAGGTTGTATCATGAATTGCAATAATCGCTTTTAATCCAGAGTTCTCATCCTGGCAAAAGATAAGTTGTTCATAATCGTACTTACTGAGATAGTCAAACAATTGCATAGGTGACCCCTCCTTAAGTATTACCTTTTCCAATAATCTGCTTGTAACACAGCCAAGGCGATGGAGTACAGTTTGGCTTCATGAGAATCTGCCCGTGAGGTAAGGATCACAGGGGCAGAGGCTCCCAAAACCAAAGCACCAATCTTCGCTTTTGCGAAGTAGACCATCGACTTATATAAAATGTTTCCTGCCTCAATATTGGGCACAAGCAACACATCCGCCCGTCCACCCACATCACTTTCGATCCCTTTGTGCTTTGCAGCCGTAACTGAGATCGCATTATCGAGCGCAAAGGGACCATCGATTAGCGCTCCTTGAATTTGTTTACGCCGAGACATCTGAGCCAACGCAGCCGCATCCAAGGTCGGTTGCATCGTTGGATTGACCAATTCTACCGCCCCGAGTACCGCAACACGCGGGAGAGCTTCTCCAAGAGAGTGGCAAAGTTGAATCGCATTCCGGATAATTTGTGCCTTTTCCTTTAATTCCGGGGCAACATTCAAAGCAGGGTCCGTCACATGAATGAGTCGATTATAGCCTGGGACTTCAAAAGTGGCGACGTGGCTTAAGACGTTCTTCCCTGCTCGCAACCCAGCCTCTTTATTTAATACAGCTCTGAGGAAATCGGCAGAGTGAACCATCCCTTTCATCACAACGTCAGCATCGCCTTCTCTTACCGCACGGACAGCATCGATACACGCTTTCATGGGATCCGGTTGATGAAAGATTTCACCTTCCCTTAGCGTTAAACCAATGGATTCAGTCAACTGTAGAATTTTGCCCCGATCACCAAATAATCGAAAGTGGGCAATTCCACGCTTTTTTGCATCGAGTACTGCCTCTAGAACCTCTCGATCATCTGCCGCTCCTACTGCTACCGTTACGGAAGCCATCGATTCTGCTCGGTGAATGACTTGTTCAAAAGAGCGTAATCTTTCCATCCTTTGCACCCCAATCCGACCAGATAGCGACACTTCATCGATCATGTCGAAGTCTATTTTTGTCGAATGGGTCTGCCACCATACTAAGAAGCAAATTCCATGCCAAAAATCCCTCTATGGTGGTGTTATTTAATATTATAGCTTTCCGATCTTAATAAAAGGCTTAATATCCATTTTATCCCTATCGGTAAATATCCTGATTTAACGCCGTCATACCGTAATTTATTCATCCTCTCATCCTGATTTTTTGTATTGATGAATCCACCTTCCCCTAGAATTATCCCTAGATTTTCTAGATGTCAGCAAAAATATGTGATGGCTGTCCCGTTGATTTGCCTCCTCATACTCTGCAAAATTTTGCAGAGTATTGATGATTATTTCCTGCAATTTTTTGCAGAGTAGAGGGAACGGGGTTATTCCGATGAGTCAATCCCATACTTATCGAGCTTGTAATAGAGATTTCGTACAGAGATCCCTAATTGACGTGCAGTTTCCGTTTTATTCCCCTTGCATTCTTCATACACTTTCCGGATGTGTAGTTCTTCCGCATCAGCAACAATCTGAGCAAGGGATCGCTTCTCCGATATCTTCGGAATGCTTTCACTTGTCGGGGGCTGTATACGCGGTGGTTCCAAGGAAAAGAGATGATCCTTCTCCATTACTCGTGTATGAAGAGGCATATGTATCATCGCTCTTCCCAAAACATTTTCAAGTTCACGCACATTTCCAGGCCAATCGTATCCATTTAATTTTTGAACCACATCGGGGCTAACATGAGCAACGTTCCGCCCATATTCTTGGTTAAATTTATTTACTAGATGATCAGCCAAGGCTCGTATATCTCCGCGTCGACTACGTAAGGGGGGGATTTGAATCGGCAAGACATTGAGTCGATAATAAAGATCTTCGCGAAATTTCTTCTCTTGCACAGCCTTCTCCAAATGGACATTGGTAGCAGCAATTACCCGTACATCCACCGGTATAGGTTTTACGCCACCGACATGAACCACTTCTTTCTCCTGCAAAACACGAAGCAGCTTCGCCTGAGTGATCAGGGATAACTCTCCGATTTCATCTAAAAAAATCGTCCCACCATCCGCCTCTTCAAACAGCCCTTTTTTCCCACCTTGTCGTGCGCCTGTAAAGGCGCCCTCTTCATAGCCAAATAATTCACTTTCTAGTAATGACTCGGGTATGGAAGCACAGTTTACACGCACAAATTGGTTATATTTCCGATCCGAATCATTGTGAATGGCGTGGGCAAACAGCTCTTTACCTGTTCCAGATTCTCCACGGAGCATCACCGTCGCTCTCGTATGGGCAGCTCTGCGCGCATCTTCAATCGCTTTTTGCATCTCGCCGCTACTGCCGATAATATCATCAAAGGTGTATTTCGCTTCAAGGGTACGGATAATTCGGCGTGCTCGATCCAATTCATTATTTAGCCGCTTAATCTCAGAGAGATCGTGTATGGTACCGACACTCCCCTTGAGCTCACCCTCCACAATGATTGGGGCGACATTCACTGCTACATCCTTCCGCCTTGGCCCCACTTTCATCAAAACGCCTCGTACCGGTTCTCTCGTTTTTAGGACCTTCATATGCATACTTTCACCCTCAGAGATATCGGTATCCGCGGGTTTTCCGATGACTTCTTCAGGTAAGAGTCCAGTCAAACGGGTATAGGCAGGATTAATCAGTACTCCTTTTCCTTCTGTATCAACCACTGTAAAGGCTTCATCCGACGAATCAATAATCGCTTGTAACTGTCCTTTCAGATGACTCAAATCCGCGACTTGTTGCGTAAGGGACAACACTTCTGTCATGTCGCGAAAAACAGCCACCGCACCGATCACTTTTCCTTCTCGATCAGTCACAGGCTTGCGGTTGGTCACGATTTTCTTTCCATTCGGCAAAATAAGCGGGCAATTCAATTCTGTTTCACCCGTTTTTAGCACATGATCCAGACGCGTATTCGGAGATACATCCTCAATTGCATGCCCCATCACTTTTTCTGGGGCATGTCCAATCAAGCGTTGAGCCGCTCGATTGTATAACGTAACCTTTCCTTCCGCATTGACTGCCATCATCCCATCATGGGTCGAATGTATAATCGCATCCAATTCCAATTGACGCATTCGCCAAGCTTCAAACCACTGCTCTTTTTCTTCAATCAACTGGATAATCAGATTTGCAACCGCACCAGAGACAACCAATGTGTTTGTATTCGATGCGATCTCGCACAGTTTTTCAAAGACTTCCGTAACCCCTGTCGCTTCCAACACAACGTCTGGAGGTTCCTTGATAAAAAAGGGGTAGGGATCGCTCCCTGTCGGGATTCCGTGGCGTATGGCCTCTCCCACCGCAGGAGCATTCGGATTAATATCGACCACTCCTGTTACCTGAATCCGATTCAATTCTAACAAGGTATGAAGAAGGGCTGTACCACCTTTACCACCACCAACGATTAAAAACCGTTTCATATCCGCCCCTCCCTTTCCGTTACCGATCTTATTTTATCATACTGCTAAAGTGTCGACTTGCCCCATTGGCGACGACCTTGAAAATAAGGTAGGATAAGAGTGGAAAGGCGGTTGAAACCATGATCTACCAACGGATGTTTGCGATCGTACTCATCTGCATCCCTGGGGCCGCAGGAGTCTATGGATGGACCTTAATGAAAGATGTGATCTTTAATTACTTAGCTGGACATGGATTTTCTTGGTTAGCCTTTATCGGCGGACTGATTCTGTTTTTAGCAGGCCTTGCGTTTATCGGCGGATTTCTTTTCTACCGTGATCTGAAAAACGATGATATACAACCCATGCTACGACCACGCCGGAAACCACTCACTTCGACTGATAAGCAGGCTCAAAAGAATTCGAAAATGTAGCCCGTAATTCTTTATTGTAAAAAGCCAACCCCTGGGGAATTGGCTTTTTCTTTTTGTCGACTTTTCTTTTTAGGCTTGAGGATTCATATGTCTTCCCAACAAAATCATAAGCTAAAAGTAACCAACAAACCCTAAGGGGGTCTTGTTTTGTCTGAAGCGAATATCGAACGACTGCGTCGGGAAATTCAACGATTTGCTCAACAAGGACAGCACTTGATTCACCGTTCATTAAATGAGACAAACGAATCGAATTATCCCCTCTTTAAAGAGGCGTCAGAAGAAGGCTACCACCTGATTGATCAATTGATTCAGATGGAAGAGGAGTCTCATACCGATTCTTGGGGGACCTTAAAGGAACTTGCTCAACAAACTTGGGAGATTCGTTCAAAAACCGAGACCTGGCTGAAATCAATCCCACCTAACCGATCCGACAAGAAAAGTACCACTCCCCAATTTGAAGAACCTACTTTTCAAAACGAAGCAAATGAGGAAGACGCCTCGAGTCAGACAGAATCCTATCCATGTTCGCCTCCCGTCCCCATCGGTCAGCACCAACTCCCCCCTCTCCCCTATCCCTATGACGCATTAGAGCCCTACATTGATACAAAAACCATGCATCTTCACCATGATCAGCACCACCTTAGCTATGTAAAGGGGCTGAACCAAGCAGAACTTGCATTGCTACAAGCCCGCCAAAGCAACAACTTTGAATTCATTCAATACTGGGAAGGCCAACTCGCCTTCCATGGTGCCGGACATTATTTACACACATTGTTTTGGGAAACGATGAGCCCACACGGTGGCGGACAACCCAGTGGAAGGCTCGCCGAAGCCATCAATCAATATTTTGGTAGTTTCCAAGCGTTTAAGAAACAATTTACCTCCGCTGCAGCAAAGGTAGAGGGAAGTGGTTGGGCAATTTTAGTGTGGGCCCCCCGTGCCAGCCATCTCGAGATCCTTCAAGCAGAAAAACATCAAAACCTTTCCCAATGGGATGTAATCCCACTACTTCCCCTTGATGTATGGGAACACGCGTATTATTTAAAATACACTAATCAACGACAAAGTTATATCGACTCCTGGTGGAATGTGGTCAACTGGCCGGCGGTAGAACAACGGTTAGAAGTCGCCTGTCGTGTCGCATGGAGACCCTTTTAACTTTTTACTCGGTCAATTCTTGTATCGGTACTTCCATTTCATGATCCGGCTGGTCGCCAGTATATACTCTGGCCGTCTGGGCGGATTCATTTACGTTTTGAATCCACACAGGTACGTTCTGATAACGGACTTCGATTTCCTTGGTCGACTCTAGAATTTGTTTTGCACGTTGAATATTCAAGGCCATCCCTCCATGAAAAATGTATGCTTTCACCTACAGTTTGGATGAAGTCGGTGGCCTCCATACATACAACCTTTCCGCCCATCACCCTCCATGATAAAGTAGTGAAGTATCCTAACCATGAAGGAAGTGTCCCCTTGACAAATAAACGTGTTGATTCCGTGATTGGATGGCTGAGAGAAGAGCAAATCGATTTTGCATTGATCACCTCGCCAACACAAATCTATTATTTAACGGATTTTCATTGTCATCCCCATGAACGATTCTTAGGCCTGTTTCTTTTCCCTGATAAAGACCCCCTCCTGGTCTGCCCCACATTGGAAGAAGACCGGGCTCGTCAAGCCGGGTGGGCTAGCGAAATCGTCACCTGTCCTGACGGGGAAGACCCATGGTTACAAATCGTCCCTTCACTGCACGCCCGGGGCATCCATAGTGCTAAGCAGATTGCAGTAGAAAAGGATACGCTACCTCTTTCCCGCGCTGAAGGACTTTTGCAACATTACCCTGGAGCCACCCTCCTTGCTGCTGAGACAACCCTTCAGCGTTTTCGTGTACAAAAAGATACGAAAGAAATCGAAATCATGACCGTTGCCGCACAAATGGCAGACGAAGCCATTACCATCGGACAAGCCGCTCTAACAGAAGGGTGTACCGAAACCGAAATTGCCTCACTCATCGAGTATGAGATGAAAAAGAGAGGCGCCGATGGCATGGCCTTTGATACGATGGTGCTCTTCGGTGAAAAGACAGGCCTTCCCCACGGCTCCCCAGGGAATCGACAATTACAATCAGGAGACATGGTTCTCTTTGACCTCGGAATTGTACATCAAGGCTATAACTCCGATATTACACGCACCTTCGGTTATCGTTCTTGTACCCCTGAGCAGGAGAAAATTTATCATACGGTACTGGCTGCTCTTGAAGCGGCTCTTGCGCTTTGTCGCCCAGGCGTTCGCTTTGGAGATTTGGACACCGCTGCCCGACAGGTCATTGAAAACGCAGGGTATGGTCGCTACTTTACCCATCGTCTTGGACATGGACTTGGACTAGAAGCCCATGAATATCCATCCGTTCATGGCCATAACGATGATCTTCTGGAGGAGGGAATGGTCTTTACCATCGAGCCAGGCATCTACATCCCAGATCTTGGCGGGGTACGGATCGAAGATGATGTCCTCATTACCACCACTGGATATCAATTGCTGACAAGTTCACCGAAGAAATGGCAGATCATTGGCTAATCAACAGGAGAGCCATATGTAAAGCGACTCACTCACAAAATGCGTTACTTTACCCAACTGGAGATTCCATCCTAGGATGTTCACCTTCATCATTCACTGTCCAACCCCTTATTAACGTATAAAGAAAAGCAGCCATATTATTGATGGCTGCTTTTCTTTATCACAAGGGTTCACTCATTTGGCTCATAATAGATCCTATACAATTACCCCTGCATAAGCTATTCCATATTTCGCTTCGTACTACTGGAATCACCCAAAAAACTTTAATAAAAAAAGGATGATTAACATGGTTTGTCCAGCCTTTTTACCTCAGCCTCCTTTGGCTGTAGGCAATACTCCAGCTGTCATCACGACGGGAGACTTTAATAACGATGGGAGTCTCGATTTGGCCGTTGTGAATTCAATTGATACAAACGTCTCGGTGTTATTGGGAAATGGGAACGGCACCTTCCAATCCCAGGTCACCTATGCGTTAGAATCACTACCTGTAGCCGGAATTACGAACGGAGATTTTAATAACAGTGGGAATCTCGATTTGGCCATTACCAACCTACTTAGTTTCACCGTTTCCGTATTAATGGGAAATGGGGACGGCACTTTTCAACCCCAAGTCACCTATGAAGTGGGCAATATTTTGGGCTCTTTTGGGCCGTATGGGATTACGAACGGAGATTTTAATCATAATGGTCACCCTGACTTGGCTGTTGCTAATGGGGGTGAAGGTACCGTCTCCGTATTACTTGGAAATGGAGACGGTACCTTTCAACCCCAGGTCACCTATGCGGTGGGCAATGGCCCGTATGGGATTACAACAGGGGACTTTAATCAGGATGGTCGTCCCGACTTGGCCGTGACCAATGAAGTTGATAGCACCGTCTCGGTATTATTGGGAAATGGGGATGGTACCTTTCAATCCCAAATCACCTTTGCTGTGGGCACTAGAGCGAATGGCATTACGGCAAGAGACTTTAATCAGGATGGCAACCTTGACTTGGCCGTTGCCAATAATGACGATGGAAACGTCTCCGTGTTATTGGGAAATGGGGACGGCACCTTTCAACCCCAGGTCACCTATACGGTGGGCAATGGCCCATATTTCCTTACAACAGAAGACGTTAATTGCGATGGCAATCTTGACTTGGCCGTTGCCAATAATGGCGATGGAAACATCTCCGTGTTATTGGGAAATGGGGACGGCACCTTTCGACCCCAGATCACCTTTACTGTGGGCGATGGCCCGTTTGGTGTTACAACAGGGGACTTTAATCAGGATGGGAGCCCTGATCTAGCCGTTACCAATAACAATAGTACCACTGTATCGCTGTTACTCAATAGCTGCGTCAACCCCTTTACCTGCCCTGATCTCACGCTAGAAAATGACCCTGGGACCTGCATAGCGACGATTCCGACGCCATCAACCGTGCAATGTTCCAATGTGACCATCGTGTGTAGCCCTGCTACCGTGCAAGTTGGCTCCCCCGCGTTAGTCACCTGCACGGCTACCAGCACGCTCGATCCCACAAACAGTGAATCCTGCACCTTTACCGTCACAGTCAATGATACGGAACCGCCAATGCTCTCTGGCCTCAATGAGATCGACATTTTCACCGAGGACGAGATCGGAGCGATCGTTACCTACCCCGACCCAACCGCCACCGACAATTGCCCCGGATTCATTACTATTCACTGCTCACCAGCCTCAGGCTCATTCTTCCCAGTAGGAACCACCACCGTTACCTGTACCGCCACTGATAGCAGCGGCAATACCAGTAACGAGACCTTCACCATCACTGTAATCCCTTTTCAAGAAGAATAGAATAGATTTTGAATCGATCACGCGTATGTATTGATCCGTTTAAATTAAGCATCGTATTAGTCGTCTATATAAAAAAGTCGGTATCCCAGTTATGTGCACCCAGGAATACCGACTGACGCTGATGATATATCATCTATGGGTAGCTTCTTCTAGTTAAAGTCCAGATTCCTCTACTATCCGTGTGACAATCTTATTTAGTGGTTGATCCTCAGGGATAATAATGCCTAAGCCATTATTGGAATAAGCTTTATGAAAAAAGAATGGAAGGGGAGTTTCCTCTAAAAAGTCCTCTACAGCTGTTAGGACTCCATTTCGCTTTCCTCCTTCATACAATGCGTGATTAAACCATGGATTTATTGTACTATCATCGGATAATGATAATGAACCTGGAACTAATCCTTTCTTAGCATAAGAATGTCGATATTTTGATGGAATACTATCAGGTATATAGTACATATCTCGTCTGGCGTATGGCCAATCCGTGTCATGTAAAAAAATAAGCGGAAATTTACCTTTTTTCATTGATTTCTGCTCAATCAACTTTAGTTCATGATAAACCGTATACCAATTGTGATCTCCATCAATTAAAATCGTATCATAATCATCAATATCACCTAATGCATTTAAACTTAATGTTTTTTTTACTGACAAATAAGGATGCTTTTCTTTCAATTCTTCTTCATCAAATCGAGGATAAGGATCGATTACTGTCAATTGTGCACCTGAATCCTTGCAGTATTCTAATATTTTCGATGTATTATAACCTAAATCAGCACCTATCTCCACTATTTTTTCACTTTTGTATGAAGATATTATTGGCATTATAATTCTATCATAGAATCTATGCATTTAAAACGCCTCCCCTTTATAACAATATATAATATGATTCAATCAGAAAATTGCTACTGGCGCACACCTATTAAACTAGGGAAGTCGAATAAAACCGGCTCTGCATCCAACCGATTAATTGATGAGAATCTATTGTTCGTCGGATCCATGCGAAATTAAAAGGCTTTGTACATAGGTTCATCTCCTCTGTACGAAATGAATCTACAAAGAAATTCAGACTTGCGAAAGAAAAAAACAGCCCTCTCGTAAGTCTGATGACCGATGGAAATGCCTAGGGTACGCACGGATAATCCCCCCACTTTAAAAGGTGAGGGGATTATCCGTGTAAAAGACATGATTTTTTTCATTGTTTACTTGTTATCAGGGGTAGTCAATTGATTCCACATCCAAGGATACCTTTTTATCCTTCTTACTTGCGACATTTTCCACCTTCATCGAAAGATTGCTAACGTACTCATAATCCTCCTCATCATCAATTGATCCAGAGCCAAATTGTACCTGCTTTACTTTACTCCAATGAATGTTCTTTGGTAATTTAAATGAAATATATAGAGTCGCTTCGCTTCCTTTTAACACCGTATTGGTATAGAAGCTATCCTCATAATTGGGCATTAGCTGTTTTCCATCCAAAGAGAGCATCCCTCTCTCTTCGATCCATGGTCTAATTTCATTATCAGTATTATTTTTCACTTTCACTTCCACTACAGCCTTATCTTTTCTTAGAAAAAGATTAGTAAGTGTTAGCTTGACATCATCTTCTTCCTTGGATTTATTAATTTTGTACCCTGTCATCCCTTCATAATCATAGGATTCCTCCTCATCTGCATAGTCCTCCATATCAACATCCATTTCTTGCTCCATCGCGACAGGATCAAAGTCTTTAAACTCCTGATAAACCATATTTAAAAGACCAATCGAAAGCGCTGTTAGTACTCCTAAAATACCTACACCTACAATAATTCCAATCGTCCATTTCTTTTTCTTACTCAACGTGTAACCCCCATAGTCTTCAGCCGCCAAATGCATTTTCTGTAACAACTATGCGCAACTGTCAGCTCATTGTGTTTTAACAGGAGGAACTCCCTTGCTTAAAAACCCCTCCCTACTATTATTCGTATCACGTTCTACATTTAAGACCGTTTTATCTAATCCAATCAACCAAATCCAGTCTGATACGCAATTATTTAAACACCAAAAAGAAGAAGATCCATCGTAAGGATCTCCTTTATGGCGTGGTAAACGAAAGTATATGAACTTGATACACCTTCACTCGCCATATCGTTGCTACTTCTTTATCCCTGGGCAAAAGCTTCTTCCAACTTATTAATTTCAATTTTTTTCATTTGGTGAATCGCTTGCATCACGCGTTGTGTTTTTTCTGGATCAGTATCACTCATCATCTCTCCTAAAACGGTTGGAACAACTTGCCAGGATACACCATAGGGATCCTTCAGCCATCCACATTCTACTTTCTGTCCACCCTCCGATAGTTTTTCCCACAGCTCATCAATCTCTTCCTGCGTCTCACAATTTGCAACGAAGGATATCGCTTCATTAATTTGAAAGTGAGGTCCTCCATTTAAGGCCATAAATTTTTGCCCATCCAAATAAAAAGTAATCGTCATGACTTTTCCTTCGGACCCATTCCCATCTTCACCAAGTCGAGTTGTCTGTTCAATCCATGAATTTTTAAAAATTGATAGATAAAAATTGACAGCTTCTTCCGCTTCCTGATCAAACCATAAACAAGGTGTAATGTTTTTCACGTCGATTCCTCCTCAATCAAGTTCAATATTTTACCATTTCATTCTTATTTATAAGTTCTGCGCTGAATAACATTCCCCTTTTTTCCTCTTTCTTTTTCAACAAACAACACTTCCACCAAGATCAACCTTTACAGAAAAACCAAATCGTCCATCAACCTTTAATCGGTGATGGACGATTTGGTAGATATTTTTAACGATAAAAACTTAAAAGGGGAAGGATTGTATTTTCAAACCGATGCATGTTCCAAAGTTGGATTTAAATAGTAAAACTGGCACTTTACCTTGTAGGACAATCGTGATAGAAACCGGCGTACTGATGGTTCCTTGGGCACGCAACCGAGGGGTATTCAATTGACCGACATATAATCGGGAAATTGCTTGGGCCTGATAAGTCACTGCATTAACCTGTTGTCTCCGCACTCGTGTTAACTCGCCCAATCCACTTCCTGCCGCTAAGAGATTATTGTTTAATAAATAAACACCAATCATCCCACCGGATCGACATTGGTAGACACCTGATATTAACGAATTTCTCGCCGCCATCTGATTTGGTTTTGCTGTTATAGAAGCCATTTTAATCACCCTTCACATTAAGCTAATGTATCTTATTAGCTAGCCGATAGAATGATTGGGTTGATTTATCCGGTTGACCAAAAAAATTCGCCTATTTTTTAATAGTACACCAATACTATTTATATATAAAATTATATAAAAATCATTTTAATGCCGCAAGATTCATTCGGCGATTTATCGATACAAATCGATCACACCCACAATCCCATACGCAATCGATAGAAAGAGAACCACCAACGATAACATTTTCAAACGCCTCATTTTATAATTGATAAACTCATCAGATAGTTTTAATTGGCCTGTTTTCATGTACTGATTCGCCACTTCTTTCTTCATATCTTTCATAAGTCGGAATAATTGTACGACAAACAGTAATGAAAAAATCTCAAATCCAACTAAAATAATTGTTAGTAGCAAATCCAATATTTCTCACTCATTTCATATGAAGTACCACAACGGATCAGTAACACTCACTCCTTTGAACATATTAAGGAGTAATCATCATTTTGTATACTATTTTGCTTTATCCTGCGATTTTAACAACACTTCAATATTAGATATCTTTTCTTTATTAATTTAACGTAATCAGTGATTGAATAATCACAACCATAGAAAGATCCCTTACTAATTTGAACACAAAAGAAATTATATTACTATCCATATTACAGCAACATACTTTATTATATACTAATAAAATAATTCTATAAAATATAATATTATAAGTAATATAGAACCAATCACATAATATACATCCTTTATTTTAAACCTTAAATAGATTTTTTCCATGTTTTCATGAGATACCTCTAACCTCTTCACTTCCTCTCTAAGCATACTGATTCTCTTAAAATCATTGATAATGATCAGAACAGCAATAATAAAAAGAAGCAGTAAACAAATAATCGCCAGTATATCCAAACCAATAAAACCTCACTTTACCCAATAATCAAGGGACATTATTTCCTTCCAATGTATTATTCGTCTCACTCCCTAAATTTGTGGTCACTTTTAACGGTAAACATAAAAATAACAAACGGTAAATTTTACCCAAAATCGAACTAACCATTAAATAATTAAAATAAACCATAAAACAAAAAAGATGCATTGCCAAATATATTAATTATTTGTTAATAATAACTTAATTAAATTAAAAAAACTTAATTAAAAATAAAAATCCAAGTTTTTTTATGTTATTTAATTGCTATTAAATAGTAAACTGCCTTGTTTATTGATGAGTTGATTTGATTCCCTTCTCTAATTAATAAATCTCGTGCCGAATCGAATTAAGCACAAGATTCGGAAAAATACGGTGATCTTGTCTCTAAAGAAAGAACAGCTTTAAAAAAATTAAAACCTTCCATCCCTCATTACAAGGTGAAAGGCTACTCAATCTCATCATTTATTAGAATCCTTCATCATGAGTGTTACTGGTCTAAGACTGCCTTATTAGGACGGCACAACAACTTTTACGCAACTTTATTTTTCTCCATACATTGAATAGCTAATAGACGAAATTCGTTTTGTTGCCTTTCAGAAAGGAACGCTCGTTTTGGAATAATATAAGAAAGTCCACTATGAAAGCGAAAATAAAAATATTGCTTAGTCTCAAACATCTTATTAAAAGAAGACCAATTAATTGTACTTTCACCATACTCACTTTTTATAAACCAACACGATTCAGAGAAATTCATGTCCAAATGTACAAAAGCTTTTTTTACATTCTCAAATTGCTTGCCCACTCGAATCCAAAAAAGATAAACAAGCAACCCACCAAAAATCCCCACAAATATCAAACTACTCAAGTTGGAATCAAAATCACTTGATTTAAAAATCAAAAAAAATACAACTACAGGTAAAAGAAGTACACCAGGGTTTTCAGAAAAAATATAATGTCTATAAAAGTTTAGGTAATCTTTCTTTGTTAATTGGTATGAAATTGTCATTTAATCACCTCTGTTATCATAGCATCAATTTTATCACAATCATTGCCAAGTGTGTTATTTCATTAAAGGAAAACTTTATATTCTCTTTAAACAAAGGATGTTTGATTTCTTCACAACTTTCCAGTCGTTTTCCCCACCCAAAATATGACTATCCACATGCTTGTTATTATGATTCGAATCCTTCTATAACGAAAAAATGTTTAGTTTGCTGAATACACTTACAGAGAAAGTTTCAATAAAAAAATTCCGCCTTTACACCTTATTTAATACAGGCAATAAATAACGGAATTAGGTCGGTTTTTTAATCCGACAGGTATAGGTTTTTGAAAGTCCTGTTATTGTAAGCTTCAGAAGTTTATCAGTGTGGATCGATAGCCAGATTCTGTCGAAACCCTTACCACTTAAGCGATTACCCCACCTTATGCTCAATCCGTAGTTTATCCGCAACCATGGCAATAAACTCCGAGTTGGTCGGTTTGGCTTTACTTACGTTGATGGTGTAGCCAAATAATTTACGGGGGCTTTCTCCTCTATGTTAAACCGACGTTTATTGCCTAATTAGTCGGTATAACCTTCCGATATTTGTGGACGTACTATGGTGTCTTTATACTCTTAAAATCATCAATGTACAAATTATTTTTTATCAAGTAGAGGAGGTGCCGCCATCTTCGCAATAAACGGATGAACCGCTTCACCGCCCGATCTAATCACATTTATCGCATGCCAATGCTTTAACCTCATTCCGTCCTCTACAGTATATGGGGCTATTTCTTCTTTTAGATCCAGAAACGTCTTTTTCGAAGTCGCGTACAGCGAATAATGCGGCAGTGTTGATTCAATAATTAACCTAACCTCACGCGGCATTTGCTCCCCATTGTGAAACATCCAAGGGTAGTCTACGCGGTACTTACGACTTGTCACTGCCGCATCCTTCCATACTTCCGACCCTTTGATGTAGTGGTGCGGTTCGTCTAATACGATAAAATACGGGAACTGCGGCTCTGGACGCAATCTCTAGTTAGTAAAAAATGATAAACTCTATAGTGATCAAGGAGCGAGTGATATAATGGAAACCGTTGAAGCCATCCGATCCAAGCCAGAAATTAACGCAATGAAGCGGCATCTCTCGCCACGTGACCGCCTTCTATTCGTCATGGGGATCAATAGCGCGATTCGCATCTCCGATCTCCTGCGGATCAAAGTCAAAGACGTGCGCGGTGCTACGCATCTTTCCATCCGCGAACAAAAGACAAATAAACCAAAGAAATTTTTATTGAATGGCGCCATACAACGCGAGCTATCCAACTTTCTAACTGCTGAGATGACTGATGACGAATTTCTTTTTAAGTAGCGAAAAGGGATGAATCAGCCCATCACGAGCGTTCAAGCAGGGCGGGCGTTGAAGAATGCCGCAACAAAAGCAGGTATTAAAGACAATATAAATACCCATAGTCTGCGGAAGACATGGGCATATTGGCGTTTTAGAGCGAGAGACATACCGCTATCTCGGCTTTAATCAAGATGAAATGGATCGGGTGTACGGAGGTATTGAATTGTAATTTATAAAAACTCCTTCTGCGCGCTCTTCTAAGCTTGTTTTTCTCTGTAATAATGCAGATTATTAAGATTATATTTAAAACTTGTAGAACCCTGTTTTTCTTGAGCTGAGAGGGTGTAGTGACCTACACCTATTGTCAGACGTTATTATGTTTGGTACTCCCACTTCCTTTTTCTCAAAAATGAGAGTCAAGAAATCAGGTTCTAACGTTTGTTTCTTGAATAGAAATACCCAAAAAACACGGGTGTATTAGTGTTTTTTGGGTACCTATCATATTAAGCTTTACCAGTTTCATCACCTATTACAATTACAACGAAGAAAGAACTCTCTATTCACTTCAGTACCGCTCCCACTGGAATTTCGTCATTTAATAACCCTCTGTAATTATCTATATTATGTGACATTATTTCGAGAAGCCTTCATTTTTAACACACGCGAAAAGGATCGTATGAATTCAAATATAAGCGGATTCGAGATTGGGTATTTTATCCACGTCGCTTCTTTTTACGCCTCGATAGTAGTCGCTGTATCGCATAGACCAGTAGAGCGCCACAAAAGCTCACTAGCACATTGAATACCACATACATAACATAATCCGAATCCTGCGTGATATACAATAGATAGAGGTGGAACAATCCAGCAAGTAGGGGCCCTAACCATAGGCGTTTCGGCCAAATTTGAAGGATGATCCCTGCTATGAGTGAATACAAGGGATATACCAAGACAATCGCTGCAGGTTCTAAATTCATGCTGATTCCTCCCTGGTCATTTAATTTATTTGTTATGTAGGAGCACAAAGTCTTTCACTGCTGTATTATCCATTTCTGGTAAATAGATGCGTTTTTTTCTCTTTAATGTATCTCTATCGAAGACACCAATATATCCTGAATGTTTTTCCCCACGAGGGATTAGAGCTAATGTGTAAATATTTTCACCAGAGGCTTTCACTTGTCTTAAATATTTATCATCATCATCGCCACGTGCCTCTCGAATTTTGTTTTGCACTTTGCACTGGTTATCCAATTTAAATAAATATCCTTCATCTGTTGTCACATAGAGAAAACCTCCAAGAACTACCATGCTTTTCGGTGTAACATCTTTTGCTAGAAAGATTTTCCTCATCTTCTCTGTTTCAGGATCAAACTGAAGTATTTTTTACAATAGCTCTTCAACATAGAAAGTCTACAATATTTAGCCATAAATATGTATCTCCAATGATATAGTATAACATCACGAAAGCATTCACCAATCTTGAAGGTCTCAGAATAGATCGTTACTAGACTTTTTAATTTCGATACAGGTGTAGTTTCTTTCCCGTCAGCCTGAAACAAGTGCCGTACTTCTGGTCTTTTAGCGGGAATCTGTTGCGTGTTTGGATTTTTACATGTAAACCGTCCGGTTGCCGCTCCCCAAGTATTGTGCCAAGGATGAATTTTACCGTCCTTTTTCACAGTATCAGGTAGTTTGTTGTAAACGCTTGACGTGACTTCCCTACTTCGCGGTACTCTAGTAGTTTAGGCATTACTTCGTGTTTTTTGCTTAACTTTTTAAGGGTTCTTACGCCCGTTAATCCATTATCCACATCCGGTAGCCGTAAATCTACATATAACTTCTTAGATAATTGCGCAGGGGAATTAAGATTGATCTCCTCTCCTAATAGACGAAAGATGTCTTTTTTTAGCTTTTCTTCCTCCTCTGCATAGGTTTTATCTAGCTCCTTCGCTCTGTACGTATCAAAACGAATGCCCCTCAAATCTGCTTTAATAAACTCCCTTGCAACGAGCATTTCTAGCTTAAAAACTAGCTTCCCTTTTTCATCTCCAAATGTCTCGAAGTCAACCGCTATCAACTCTGCTCTTTCAATCTCGCGAATCATATAAGATAACCTTGTTCGTCTTTTACTAAGTAGTAGTTTGAAGGAGTATTCGCAACCATTTCTCGCAATTTCTCTGCGCGGGTTGCTTCCTGAAGCCATCGCCACATCCGCAGTGCTTCCGCCTTACTGAACGCTTTCGGACTTCCTCTCTTCGTCGTCATATCTTCGTGAAGTCTAGTAATCTTACCCTTTTCCATTGCTTTTTTTACCTCATCCAACCTACCACGGTCAATCTCCGATAGTTTCGAACTATAGATCCGTTGCCACGACTCCTCTATTGTTTCCTCAGTTGGCGCAGTTAGTGTTTTTCCCTAATGGAGTTAGCTTCGTTTTAGTGGACAGAAAAACTTAATTCTACAATAGCATTGAGCTGAAATTAATACACAAGGAGGACATGTCTTTTGAGAAATGCTGTTATACTCATCTTTACCATAATCGCCTTTTTCGGCGGTTTTTTATTGCGCGATTTTCTTGGTAACCAGCCAGTCCACCACCACAGAGACCACCGATTGATAACCCCGGAAGAGACGGAGGTGGTATTCCTGACGGTGATGGACAGACTGGCGGCGACATAGGCGGTCAAGGCCAAGGTGGTGATCAAATCGGTAGTGACGGAGGTATTATAGTACCAGTACCGCCTCACCACGACGATGATCGAACCAAGTATCAAAGTGGCGGATGAATAGATAATACCTCCACCTTATATAGACGGAGGTACAATAATAAGTAAGTAATGTATTCGGCTATTATGGTAACGTATCACAAGCTATGCCATCCCCATCTCGATCCAGATCGTGAGGGTCTCCAGGCCCTGCGGCTATAAAGAAAGCTTGTGCTTCCGCTTGGGTACTGAAATCTGAACAATCCCTATCTGCTCCGTTTGGGTTGTAGCGCCCGTTATAACTTGGTTTTGGCTTATTCTTTTGTTCTGGTTTTGGTTTGGGTTCAGAACTAGATTTAGGATCTTTTGTATCTGACTTAGGTTTTGATTCGTTCTTTTTTTCTGTCTCTTTTGAGGAGTCTTTCGACTTTTTACTTTGGTCATCTTTGTCAGGCGATGTGATGGTTTTCTTATCTGAGCCTGCTTCATTACTATCGGACATCATGGCTCCACATGCTCCCATGAGTAAACCAAAAAGGAGGAGTATACCTAGACATCCTAAACATCCAAAGCACCCCGCCTTAAATCTTCGTTTCCCTTTTGAATCGTTCCTATTTTCCATTGGCAACAGCCCTTTCATGTTCTCATAAGTATTATTCGTAAAGTAATGTCGTTTTTTGTCCATTTTTTAGTACATTTTAAAAAAAATATATAAGGAGGCTATAGTAGGGCTTATATCAATTATTAGTTAAAAGGAGGTGACGGCATATAACGGAGGGAGAGCTAAAAAGAAGCGAGTAAATGCAGTGCTCCAGCGCTGGAAGTTTTTTAACTCTTCCTCAGTTAAATCTTCTATATCTATTGGTAGAATGATTATATACAAACATACGTTTGTTAAGTCCTTTAGTGCATTGGTAAATTAAATTCAAGCATAAAAAAAACACCCGCTTTCGCGAGTGCAGGCATAGTTTCTGAAAAACTCCTTGTGAGAGCCAGAAGTTTATCAGTGTGGATCGATAGCCAGATTCTGTCGAAACCCTTACCACTTAAGCGATTACCCCACCTTATGCTCAATCCGTAGTTTATCCGCAACCATGGCAATAAATTCCGAGTTGGTCGGTTTGGCTTTACTTACGTTGATGGTGTAGCCAAATAATTTACGGATGGAATCCATGTTTCCACGACTCCAAGCCACTTCAATGGCATGGCGAATGGCTCGCTCAACGCGACTGGGGGTGGTATTGTACTTCTCGGCGATACGAGGGTACAGGGTTTTCGTTATGGCTCCTAGTAGCTCCACTTCGTTGTATACCATGGTGATCGCTTCACGCAGATAAAGGTAACCTTTAATATGCGCAGGCACACCAATTTCATGAATGACGGTGGTAATGTTTGCATCTAAATTCTCTGTCCGGGGAGCACTTCCTGATGGCGTTAATTTGCTACGTGTTGTCGTTAATGACTGACCCTGCATCTGGCGGATGCGATGCGTTAGCAAATCCATATCGAAGGGTTTTAAAATATAATAGGCGGCGCCTAATTCTACAGCACGTTGGGTAATATTCTCCTGCCCAAATGCCGTTAACATAATAATTTTGGGCATGGATGATCCTCGTTCATTCAACTTTTCCAATACTCCTAAGCCATCTAGATGGGGCATGATAATATCCAACACCAAGACATCCGGTGAGTGTTCCTCTAATAACTCCAATACTTCGTTTCCATTGTAAGCCACACCGACCACCTCAATGTCCCCTTGGGAATTAAGATGATCCTTTAGTAATTCCGCAAATTCTCGATTATCATCCGCCAGGATGACACGCATCTTCTCCACATCCGGCCCCTCCCTCTTTTTAACGCACTCTCACTGCTCTCTAATATTACTCTGTTGAGTTCAAGGGTTCGACAACGAAAGCATTCATTCCTGCTTTTTTCAGATTTCCTTTCCGTAAATTTCCGTTTGAATACAAAAAAACGACGGCCTTTTTGAAAGGCCGTCGTTTGTAAAACCCCTGCGTCTTGAAGCATCCATTCAATATAAGTCCCATAACCCGAAGTCGGATCATTGACAAATACATGGGTAACTGCGCCGACTAACTTGCCGTTTTGAAGAATAGGGCTCCCACTCATGCCCTGTACGATTCCACCTGTCTTTTTTAAGAGCTTGGGATCGGTTACTTTAATGATCATTCCCTTTGTAGCAGGGAATTTCTGATGGATGAGATGGGCAATTTCGATGTCATAACTCTCCACCTTTTGTCCATCCACTACTGTGAGTATCTTTGCTGGCCCTTCCTTCACTTCCTCTGATAAGCCAACAGGTACCGGTTCACGAATCATCCCACTGTCGGGCTCATGTGACATGCTGCCAAAAATACCAAAGGGAGTATTTCGTTTGATCGTTCCCAAAACGTGATTTTCGCGGAAGAAAATAGCTCTTTTTTCCCCAGGTTCTCCTGTTGCACCCTTCTGGATAGAGGTTACATTGGAATGAATGATTTTTCCTCCACCCACAGCAATCGGTTCTCCTGTGTCCATGTCGGTAATGACATGCCCCAATGCCCCATATACCTCTCGTTGTGGATCATAAAAGGTAAGGGTACCCACACCCGCCGCTGAATTACGAATATAAAGCCCGATACGGAACACTTTCTCTTTCTTATCCCAGGCAGGTGTTAGCGAGACCAACTTTTGCTTGTTTCCCCGTCTCAACCGTACCTGGATCGCGCGTCCTTCCTCTCCAGCCTTTGTAACGACCTTTGCCACCTCAGCAATTTCATGTATGGGTTCTCCATCCATGGCTAAAATATAGTCGCCTACTCGTATATCTGAGCTCTCACTCGGCGACTTTCCCATGCCTGATACAAGATGATGTCCTACAACAATGGGTCCAGCCGATTTCATCTTAACGCCAATGGACTGCCCTCCTGGAATCACACGAATATCCGGTAGGACTTTTACCTTCATTTTTTTCACAGGTACCAACCCGAACAACCGAAGTGACAATTGGGTTTGACCGATATTTTTCGGTACCACGGTAAAAGGATGGCTAAGATGAACTTGTACATGATCACTGGTTGAACGATTCACTGTTGCAA
This sequence comes from Marininema halotolerans, assembly GCF_900116235.1. GTDB lineage: Bacteria > Bacillota > Bacilli > Thermoactinomycetales > DSM-45169 > Marininema > Marininema halotolerans. Next base: position 87,955 of record NZ_FPAA01000011.1, read on the forward strand.
CCTTTGGGTCAGAAACAACCGCTGTCGCCGCTACAGGCATGGTCAGGCTGATCTCTTTTAGCGTTCCAGAAAACAGCCGTAGCTCTGTTGGAAAAGCCATATATTGTCGGAAAGGGGTACTCATGCTCCCTAATACCAACAACACAGCCAAACACAATCCCGTCCATTTTATTCTCTGTTTGCGCCCCAAAGCCCTCACACTCCTGCGCTCCTACCTACACCTCCACTGCGATGTCTCCATCGTATTGTTTAAGGTGTCCGCGCTGGATTTCTTTTATGTCACGCAAATGCTTCCTTAAACCGGTGCAGCCTTTTGTGGATAGAAAAAACCCTCCGGAATCGGAGGGTTTGGCTTACATGTTTTCTTTTGTTTTCTCAGCGAGCTGCAACATTTCCAGCGCATGGGTTTGGGTCGTCTTCGTCACTTCCACTCCACCAAGCATACGGGCCAATTCCATCACTCGTCCCTCTTCGGTCAACATTTTCACACGCGTACGGGTTTTCTCTTCAAGGGTTTCTTTGCTGATTTGAAAGTGAATATCTGCCATACATGCTACCTGCGGAAGATGAGTCACACAAAGCACTTGTCGGTTTCTTCCCAGGCGAGTAATTTTTTCTGCAATGGCTTGGGCAGCTCGTCCACTTACCCCTGTATCAATTTCATCGAAAATAAGGGTATTGATTCCATCTAAATCTGAAAAGATGGTTTTTAAAGCCAACATAATGCGCGACAATTCTCCACCCGAAGCAATTTTTGCTAAGGGTCGAGGTGGTTCACCCGGGTTCGGAGCGATAAGAAACTCCACATAATCATCTCCCGTAGCGGTATAGCGCAATCCATTGTTACTGACTTGATCATGAAAGGCCACCTGAATGCGTGTTCCCTTCATATTTAAATCCACCAATTCTTCTTCCACGCGTAGTTCGAGGGTTATAGCCGCTTTTTTTCGCAACTGGGTCAACGATGCGGCTTCCTCTTCTAATATCGTCAATAAAGAGGCTTGCTGCTCCATCAGCTCTTGTTTTACCTGATCGCTGTGCTCGAGACCTTCTAACTCCGTTGCAGCTTCATTACCATGTGCGATAATTTCTTCCACGGTATCGCCATATTTTCGTTTTAATTGTTCAATTTCAGTTAACCGATCATTTACTTCAGATAACCGTACTGGATCAAATTCTAATTCATCCTGATACCTTCCCAGTTGCCTAGCTGCTTCTTCTACCTGATAATAAGCCGATTGAACGAGTTCCAGAACTTCTTGCAGGGATTCATCGAAACGAACAACTTCTTCTAAATCACGAACCGCTCGGTTCAATCGCTCTCCGCCTTGTTCTTCACCATATAGAAGCTCAAAGGCACTGGCAGAACGATGGGTAAGGTGTTCAGCATGAGCAAGGCGATTCTGTTCTTGAAAGAGCGCTTCCTCCTCCCCAGCCTCGAGCCGAGCAGCAGCAATCTCATCCCTTTGAAAGGTCAATAGATCAATTCGTTGGGCAATTTCCTTCTCACTTTGATCCAGTGTAGTTAACCTTCGAGTGACCTCTTGGTATTTTTCAAAGGATTTTTTATATTTGTTCAGCGCCTCAGAAAGGGAGGGTCCACCATAGGCATCCAGCCAAGAAAGATGTTCCTCGGTTCTCATTAGGGACTGGTGTTCATGTTGACCATGAATATCCAACAAATACTCGCCAGCTTGCCTCAACATGGCCAACGTAACCAATTGACCATTGATACGACAGGTGCTTTTCCCCTGTTGCGTGACTTCCCGGCGAATAACCAGACATCCATCTTCCAAAGAAAGACCCAGTTTTTTTAATTCAATAAGAGCTCGATGATCCTCTGTTAACTCAAACAGAGCTTCTACCTCGGCTTTCTTTGCTCCATGGCGAACAAAGTCGGCAGAACCTCGTCCACCAACAATCAAACTGAGCGCGTCGAAAAGAATCGACTTCCCAGCTCCCGTTTCTCCTGTAAGAACATGAAATCCTTCAGAGAATGTAAGATGAACTTGTTCGATAATCGCAAAATCCCGGATAGATAGTTCATGCAACATGCATCTTCACCTCTACAGCATGTCAATCAGCCGTGTTTCAACTTGGGGGGCACGTTCTTTATCTCGACAGATTATCAGAATCGTGTTGTCGCCAGCAATTGTTCCCAATAAGTCCGACCAATCCAGTTTATCGAGCAATTCGGCGATCGCATTTGCGTTACCAGGCATCGTTTTCATCACAAGAAGATTTTCGCTACGATCAATGCCAACAAAAGCTTCGGTCATCATACGCTTTAATTTCTGATGGGGATTAAAACGGTTATCCGCAGGAAGTGAGTATTTATAGGAACCATTATTCGTTGGTACTTTTACCAAATGAAGTTCCTTAATATCCCGTGAAACCGTTGCCTGGGTTACATTGTAACCTGCTTTGCGCAACTGAATGACCAGATCTTCCTGGGTTTCAATATCTAGAGTGGTAATAATTTCCCGAATCTTGATATGACGTTGTGCTTTCATTTTCGGCCCTCCACCCTTGATGTTTCTTCTTGTTCTCCTTGAAGTTTCTTACGAACCACTTCAAAAAATGACCGTTCTCTCCATTTAATTAGCGAGGTAATGTGAGAAGAAACACGGACCCTAATTATATCACCGGCTTTTAATACATACCCTTCCTGACCATCAATGGTCAATCCGATGTCCTGATGGGTCGCATTTACCTTAATTTCGATAATTCCTTCAGCAGGGAGCACCATAGGCCGAGAGGTCAGTGTATGTGGACAAATGGGAGTAAGGAGGATGCATGGAACATTTGGGGAAACGATGGGACCTCCACACGATAAAGAATACGCGGTCGATCCCGTTGGAGTCGAGACGATTAATCCATCTCCCGAGTAGGTGCCAAGGTATGCCCCATCTAAAAACACTTTCCCTTCAATCATGCGACTAAAAGAACCTTTGGCAATTCCAATATCATTGAGTGCAATTCCCCACTCCACAACTTTGCCATCTCGATCCACTTCAGCATCCAACATCAGTCGTTCTTCTATGTAATAATCCCCCGATAACACACGATCAACGGCGACCGAGAGATTATCGGGTTCTGCTTCAGACAAAAAACCTAAATGACCTAAGTTAAATCCGAGAATCGGAATCTCATGTCCTGCTAACTGTCTGGCCACCCCTAATAAAGTTCCGTCCCCGCCCAACACAAAGACCAGATCGACACAGGTAGGAAAACGATCCACCACGAGACTAAGATCTTCCCGCTTAATATCGCTTGCCATGTCAGGCTCGATCCAAGCTTTTGCTCCTCGTTCTTCAAGAAGTGTGACAAGTTCCTGTAAAATTAAACGTGCCTTTGGTTTGCTGTTATTGACTAAAATACCTACCGTCTTCATGGCTCCACCTCAATGATATGCAACAGAATTATCGAATCAGAAGAGTAATCAGTGCTCCTAAAATAAATGGAATTAAGTAGGAGGCCAATCGACGCCGAGGAGCATAGCGAACCCCTGTAACGTCAAATGAAACCATCTTATACACACCATGATGTGGCTCCACATACAGAATACCGTCTGCCCGAAAAGCTAAAACATGGGCAAGAAATCGGTCTCGGAGCACTGCTCCTGAAAAACGAAGAGGTTTTTTTTCTTTGGCAAGAACCACCAGATACGTATTCCCCGCGCGTGTAGCGACAAAGTCCACATACAATCGACTATCATAACTGGTATCCCCAACATATACCGCAATGGGTAAACGTTGTTTCGCCGCAATTAACTCAAATCCATCAGCCTCAAGCATGAGAGGGACTTCCCCGCGAATCGGGCGATCGGATGTTGTTAGGACTGGGCGATAATCGGCTTTTTTCCACCAACGAATGATGAAAAAAACAACGACCATCAATAACAGGAAAAGGACGATTAAATCTCCATCACGGAGTATCATCGAGCTCCCTCCTTTTCCTCCAACAGATTCGCATTGTTACGCGAAAAATCCTGTTTAATAAGGAAAAGAAGATCCCTCGATCAAGGAGTGGTATGAACCTCTTCAATTAACGATGTGATCCGTGCATCCTCATCTTCAATTGACTGACCTCCTTGGGGCCAGCTAAGATACCCTAAAAACTCTACATTCCCCTCTCCACCTTTGATCGGAGAAGGAATTAAGCCGCGAAGGTCAAAGCCTTCCTTTCGCACAAGGGATACAAAATCTTGTAATACTTGGCGATGGATCTGTGGATCCCGTACAACTCCTTTTTTGCCAACTTGACCTTTCCCCGCTTCAAATTGCGGTTTTACCAAGGCGACAATGGTTGCATGTTCGGCGAGTAACCCCTTTAAGGGTGGAAGTATTTTTGACAATGAAATGAAAGAAACATCAATCGTGACAAAATCGGGAGGCTGCCCTGTTAAATCTTCAGGTTTCATATGACGAAAGTTGGTACGTTCCATCACCACAACCCGAGGATCTTGACGTAATTTCCATGCGAGTTGATTATACCCTACATCGATAGCATAGACACTAGAAGCCCCGTTCATTAAGGCACAATCTGTAAATCCGCCTGTCGAGGCACCTATATCGAGAACGGTTTTCTGAGAAAGGTCTAAAGAGAAAGCTTCTATTGCTCGCTCAAGCTTTAAGCCTCCACGACTTACAAAGGGATGCTCTTTCCCAACCACCTCAATTGTCACATCTAAGGAATACCGAGTACCTGGCTTGTCCGCTCTTTCGCCATTTACCCTTACCAGTCCGGCCATAATCCCTCGTTGTGCTTGTTGACGAGTTTCATAATGCCCACCGGTAACCAATAAAACATCCAATCGTTCTTTCGCCATAAAAAATCACGCCCGTTGTCGTCGGCGAGGGGTTAACCCTCTCGCTGTCCGTGCAATGTTTTCAACTGTGAGTCCCACTTCTTTTTTCTGTTCTTCAGGGGAACCGTGTTCTACGTAATAATCGGGAATGCCCAGCACTTTCACTTCAAGCCTTGCATCTTGAGAGGAAACATACTCAAGGACTGCACTCCCAATACCCCCTATGGCGCTACCTTCTTCAATGGTGACTATGGGCATTCCTTCTGAAATGAGCTGATCTACTATTTCTGTATCCAGGGGTTTCGCAAAACGAGCATTAATCACCCGGGCTTGTATTCCTTCACGAGCCAATTGCTCCGCCGCTTCTTGTGCTGTCGACACCATCGTTCCAAAGGCAAAGAGGGCAACATCACGTCCTTCGCGGAGGATCTCCCCTTTTCCGATCGGCAGCTCCTTCATATCCTTATCCATCTTCACACCGATTCCAGCACCACGTGGGAAACGAACTGCAGTGGGTCCTGCAAATTGATGTCCCGTATAAAGCATATGTTGAAATTCATTTTCATCCTTCGGCATCATGATCACCATATTAGGGATACAGCGCATGTAAGCGATATCGTAAACGCCCTGGTGGGTTTCACCATCTGCACCCACAAATCCCGCACGGTCTACCGCAATCATCACATCCAGATCTTGTCGTGCGATATCATGAATTACCTGATCATAGGCGCGTTGCAAAAATGTTGAGTAGATGGCTAATACCGGTTTCATTCCTTGGGTGGCTAATCCCGCTGCAAAGGTAGCAGCATGTTGTTCTGCTATCCCCACATCAAAACAACGATCAGGAAATTGGTTAGCAAATTCGTTCATTCCGGAACCACCTAGCATCGCTGGAGTTATCGCAGCTAAGCGGTGATCTTCCTCAGCTAAACGAATCAACGTGTCACCAAATACCTTCGTATATTTAGGTGGTTCTGCCCCTGCTTTTTTCACAGTGGTTTCAGTCAACTTGCTCTCTTCCAGTTTATACCCTTTTGCAACACTGTGGAGTTTATCTTCTTTGGTCTCCGCTGGAAGATACCCTTTCCCCTTCTCTGTAACGACATGGACTAAAACCGGTCCTGGGGTACGATCCGCCTGTTTTAGGCACTCCATTAATTCGTTTAAATTGTGACCATTGACAGGACCAAGATAAGTAAATCCAAGATGTTCAAAGAGAACCCCTGAGACGACAAGATATTTTAAGCTATCTTTAATTCGCTCAGCCATATTGGCAAAGGTCCCACCAACCGAAGGGATTTTCTTCAGTAGCGCTTCGACTTCATCCTTCATCTTGTGATACGAACGATTGGTGCGCAATTTCCCTAAATAATTGTGCAGTGCACCCACATTGGGTGAAATCGACATCTCGTTATCATTGAGAATCACCATCATATCTCGTTGCTCATTACCAATGTGGTTGAGTGCTTCAAGAGCCATACCACCCGTCAACGCTCCATCACCAATAATCGGGATGACTCGGTACGATTCTCCTTGAAGGTCCCTGGCAGCAGCCATGCCCATCGCACCTGAAAGCGACGTACTGCTATGCCCAGTTTCCCAACAATCGTGTTCACTTTCGTTGCGCTTGGGAAATCCACACAATCCTTTATATTTACGGAGAGTAGGAAAATCCCCTTGGCGACCCGTCAGGATTTTATGCACATACGCTTGATGGCCCACATCCCACAAAAATTTATCCTTGGGACTATCAAAAAGATAGTGAAGGGCAAGCGTCAACTCCACCACTCCAAGATTTGAACCCAAGTGCCCCCCTGTGATTGAGAGACTATCCAAAAGAAACTTTCGAATTTCTTCAGCTATCTGTGGGAGTTCTTCCGGGGTTACTTTTTTCAATTGTTCAGGCGAGCTTATCTGTTCGAGGTGCACGAAGAACGCCTCGCTTTCGCTTTCTTTTTTTCTTATTCTTTACATCAAAGAGTTGGATATGAAATCTTTTCTCCAATATGAAAAATAATTTACCAAGTTGAAAAATAATTTTATTGCTATAACGCATTGATACAGCTTTCCCAAGGGCTTTTCCTCCGACCGTTATCGCCGAGATAAAGCCAATCACCACTGTTTCCAACCACCAACGACTACCAGAAAGGTCGAGGGAAAGAAATAGCGAGTAGGCAACGGCAAAGCCTGCTGCACCACTAACGATTCCACTGATATCTCCTACAACATCATTACAAAAATTTGAAAACTGATCCGCTTTACGAATGATCGCTATGGCATGACGGGCTCCCTGTACCTTGCGCGAGGCCATCGAGTGAAAGGGCATTTCCTTCGCTGCTGTTGCAGCAATTCCTAGCATATCAAAAGCGACACCTGTAATGACAATCAATATGACAACGATTAGACCGCCACTCCATGGCAAGCCTCGTAGAAAAGTACCCGATACCATGGTAAAACCCATCGATAGCAATCCCGTTACTAAACTGATGACTATGGCCCAGCGTAGAGATCGACGAAGGATTTCTCTCACCATCACTTCAGCCACTCCCCCATCAGCAAAATCCATAAACATGCGGAGTGCCGACCCAGGTGACGGGCCGGCACTCCGTTCCCAGTGGACCGGCGCGATGGAGGTCAGCCCGCCAACGGCCGATCAAACGGACTTCGATGACCAAAGACAGATATAAGTATAAGTGCGAGTTAGAGTGGCAGTCGTTCGAGTAAATATTGCGGCTTAGGTCCAGTAGGTTTTCCCAAGAAGAGATCCGCGATGTCGCCATCGTGGCGGTTTCCCTTTATACTCTTCCTCAGCGCCGTCACCGTTCGCCAGACTGGATTACCACTTAGTCCGCACTTCAATCCCCGACCCACCTTGCCATTAAGCAAACAGTCTAGGGGTTTTCCCCAACGGTTCCGGAAGGCTCTTCCTATCCTCTTTTGCAGTGACGCTTTCAGAAAAACCCTTCATCAAAGGCTCCCATCCCCGCGACACCACTCAAGGCAGGCTACGCTGTCTACTAGGCCGTCGAATGCCCGCAAGACAGGTTGATACCCCAAAGGGACGAAAATATCCGGCGACATCTCATCACACTTTTGGGGCCTCCGCGAAGGCCGGGTCATCGCCCACATGCCCTTGTGGATCGCCCTTCCTCCTTAACCCCCGGCATCGACCCCCGACGGGGCGTCAGAAGCCAACACCAGGGACTTCATCGATGTGCCCTTTGGCGGATTTTTAGCCCCGCCTTCAGAAGAGAGGAACCGACTAGAATACTGCGCCACTCTATATTGGGGTCATTATATCACAATTTTTTGCAGACAGACAATGAAGAGGCCCTGTTGACGGACCTCCTCCTATCACCCCTCGATTGATGATCCCTATCGATCTCGTGAAACTAGATAATCAGCAATGGCAAGGAGATCACTTGCATTGATCCCTGGCTCGGAGGTCAGACATCCTTTAGCCTCGGTAATTAATTCGCGAACCCATTGACGAGAAGGTTCCAATCCTAATAGTGCGGGGTAGGTTGATTTATTTTTCTCTTCATCACTGCCTGTCGGTTTACCAAGCTTCTCTTGTTCCCCAACAACATCCAAAATATCATCCTGTATTTGAAAAGCAAGACCGATTCTTTCAGCAAAAGAAGTTACTGCTGCTAGCTGAGAGGATGAAGCGCCTGCTATTCGCGCACCCAAACGAACGGAAAAGGTAATAAGATCTCCCGTTTTTGCGCGATGAATATCTTGTAAACGTTCTAAATCAACCTTTTTGTTCTCAGCTAAGATATCTTTTACTTGCCCACCCACCATTCCCTCTGCACCTGCACGAATCGAACCTTCACGAATCATTTCCAATCCAGTTTCAGGAGGTAAGCCGGCTTGTAGAACACTCTCAGCCATGATACCAAAGGCCTTTGTTAATAGAGCATCCCCTGCAAGAATCGCCATCGCTTCACCATAAACTTTATGATTGGTCAACTTGCCGCGACGATAGTCATCATCATCCATTGAAGGAAGATCATCGTGAATTAAGGAGTATGTATGAATCATTTCAATGGCACAAGCAAAGGGAAGAGCATCTTCTTCCTTTGCCCCCAATGCTTCTGCTGTCGCTAGGGTCAACACCGGCCGTAGCCTTTTCCCTCCTGCCATCAAGGAATAGGCAATTGACTCGCGTAAAGGAGTGGGATCAAAAGGCAATTCCGCTATGTACGCCTCTAGTTTTTTCTCAACGTGGGTTACTTTCTGTTGTAGATACTGTTGAATAGCAGTCACCTTATTCTCCGTCTCCTTCTGGTGAAAAGGGTTTTTTCACCCAATCACCATTCTCCTGAACAAGCATTTCCACTTGGCTTTCCAGATGTTCCAGCTTCGTGCCACATAAGCGGGCCAATCGCATCCCCCGTTCAAAAAGGCGAATCGCCTCTTCTAAGGGAACTTCTCCATTTTCTAATTGATCAACCACTTCTTCCAGCTGTTCCATAGCTACTTCAAAGGGCAGATTTTCTAGCTCCCCTGGTTTGATATTATCTGGACTTTCCATCGGGAACCTCCTCCCATCCCCAAACTTGGGCTTTTAATTTCCCATCCGATACCCTCACCTTAATTAAATCACCCGGCTGAATCTGCCGAACAGAGCGAACCAATTCTGTCTCATTTTGACGGTACACAAGGGAATACCCTCGACTCATTACCTTTAACGGGCTGAGTGCATCGAGTCTTTCCACCCGGCGATGCCATTGATCCTTCTGTTCCTTTATTCGGCGATGGATCTCTCGTTTGCACCCATGATTCAACCGGTTTAAACGATCCGAGATACTCGCTAGGCGCGCTTGCGGACTTTGCGCCTGTATCCGTGTACGATGATGATCCAATTCATGTTGCTGGCGAGATAAACGAAACCGTATCCCACGGATGAGATCCGCCGTTACATAGTCCAATCGTTGTTGTTCTTGATCGAGTCGTGTTCGAGGACGGCGGAATAACGGCCGGCTCACTGCATAAGCAAGACGTTCCTTCATGCCGTCGATTTGCCTTTGTTGAGCACGGAGGAGGCTATTTTTTAGTACGGATAGACGTGACACCTGATCATCCAAGCGAGGTGTTACTAACTCAGCAGCTGCAGTCGGTGTTGCCGCTCGCATATCCGCTACAAAATCTGCAAGGGATGTGTCAGTCTCATGACCGACGGCAGAGACCACAGGTATCGTCGAATCATAGATACTACGCACCACAATTTCTTCATTAAAGGACCATAACTCTTCTAATGATCCTCCACCCCTACCAACGATCATCACATCCACATCAAAGCCATTCATCTCTTGAATTGCTTTTGCTACAGCACCAGGGGAGTCCTCACCTTGAACGGGTACTGGCAAAAGTAAGATATTCACAGCAGGGTTGCGACGTTTAATCGTTGTGATAATATCACGAACCGCTGCACCATGAGCAGAAGTAATTACCCCTACCCGTCGCGGAAAAAATGGTAATGGCTTTTTAAAAAGTGGAGAAAATAAGCCTTCTTGTTCTAATTTTTCCTTAAGTTCCTGAAAAGCCGCATATCGATCACCAACACCACGGGGTTGCATCCAAGTAACATATAATTGTACTTGTCCATCGCGCTCATAGACTCCCACCCGCCCACGAATAAGAACCTCATCCCCATCCTTCGGTGTAAAGCGAAGGCGACGTGTATTACCGGCAAACATCACCGCTCGTATGCGTGTGTGTTCATCTTTTAAAGTAAAATACAAATGCCCACGAGCATGCCGTTTGAAATTCGAGATTTCTCCTTGCACACGAAGTTGTGACAGGACCTCATCCTTCTCAACCATGAGCGTGAGATAACGTACGAGATCGGTAATTGTAAAGGATTCTTCCCCCACGCCTTCGAGCATACTTACACCTCTTCCTTCATGAAGGTGAATTATCGATTATCGATGGATGCTGCCGCGTTACAAGCATTCACAAGTAACATCGCTCTTGTCATTGGACCGACCCCACCTGGCACAGGCGTGATATAGGAAGCCACTTTTTTCGCCTCAGTAAAGTCCACATCCCCTGCCAACTTTCCATTTTCATCTCGGTTCATGCCAACATCAATTACGACAGCCCCAGGTTTAATCATGTCAGCAGTAATGATCCGTGTTTTTCCTACTGCTGCCACTAAAATATCCGCCTCTCGTGTATAAGAAGCAAGATCACCCGATCGTGAATGACACATGGTTACCGTGGCATGATGCTGTTGCAATAAAAAGGAGATTGGCTTCCCAACAATATTACTCCGACCAACCACCACAGCATGTTTTCCAGCAATTTCGATGCCTGTCCGTTTTAGCATTTCGATGATGCCGTGGGGAGTACAAGGTAATAAGGTTGGTAAACCCGTTGCTAACCGCCCAACGTTCATTGGATGAAAACAATCCACGTCTTTTTCAGGGCAGATCGCCGCAATAATTCGTTCCTCGGGAATATGGCTGGGTAAAGGTAACTGAACCAAAATCCCATGAATGGAAGCCTCATCATTTAATTGAGCCACCACAGCCAGCAATTCTTCTTCCGTCGATTCTGCTGGTAAACGGATAAGCTCAGAATGAATACCGACCTCTTCACAATCACGAATCTTCCCACGAACATAGGTTTCCGAAGCTGGATCGTTCCCCACCAAGACAACAGCCAATCCAGGAGTAATTCCTTGCTTAGCGAGATCCCCTACTGTACTTCTAACCTCTGATTTCACTTGCGCAGCAATTGCTTTTCCATCGATAATTTGTCCCCGATTCACTGGATCCAACCCCTCTTCATCTTGGTTGACTTCGCCCTCATTCTACTGGTTGTAGCAACCACTGTAAAGCACAAAAAACGAACATTAGATGTCATCGGACATTTAATATACGTCTTTTATCTTTTTGAGGAGATATGAACCCGGTTGCCAAGTACAAATTTATACCGAACGCCCCATCTCAATAAGCACTTATGATTGACTCAATGAACGTTGAATGTCATCCAGATTTTTTGTTAAATTACCCAAAACACCATTAATAAAGCGAGCAGACTCCTCTGTACTAAAGGTTTTTGCCAAATCAACCGCCTCGTTTAAGGATGCGCCGACAGGAATGTCCTGTTCAAACAGCACTTCGTACACTGCCATGCGGAGTACCGTGCGATCAACAAGAGACAGGCGTGAGAGGGTCCAATCCTGTTTCAAGTACTTTTGAATAATCGGATCCAGTGTTTCAATATGTTGACGCACACCCTGAGTCAATCCTAAAAAGAAAGCAATATCCTCTTTTTCTACGTCACCCTTTGCCAATCGCTCCTGATTTTCCGCTACGACCCGCTCACCCGCTTCGGGGTTCATCTCCAATTGATACAAGGTCTGTAGTGTTTGTTCACGTGCTTGTCTACGACTCATCAGAATGCCTCCCTTCGATAAAAAATCCCGGACCATAAAGGCCGGGAAGAATTATTTCCTCAACCACTAACTAAGATCATCTCATCGAGGATTTCCTTCAGATCATCTTGCCTATCAAACTGTTGCCCTCGGATAAAACCTACAAAACAATCGATAAACCCGAACAATGCCCAATACCGATCCCCAGTAAACCACAACGATGGATATGCCAGCGTCCATCCCTCTGCCCTTAATCCACACGGATGGGTGTCCGCTCGGGTTGTACAATGTCAGCAATATAGACGGATATCTGATGGACGCCGACTCCAGAGATCTCTTCTACATTCTTTTTAACCGTAGACTGTAATTGTTCAGACAGGGCTTGAATAGGAGTTTCTCCGTCGACTGTCAATTTTAGTCCAATTCCTACTGAGGATGTATGGCTATCTTGACGAACACGCGCTGTAAGTTGACGGATCCCCGATACTTGTTGAGCAGCTTTTGTCGCAAGCGCTTCGAGGGTTTGCAATGAGATCTGGATATGTCCCAACTCGGTGAGACGATCCACACCATGAGAATCTGGCTGCCGATAGACAACTCCCCAAATATGTCGAAGGGTAAGGATGAGCACGAGTGTCGAAAGAATTAACAAAGGCCAACGCAAACTTGGCTCCCTATAAAATTCCCCAATCCACTCGCTAACAACTTGTTCCGCCTCAGGATATCGATTTAGGGACACGACAATTCCAAGCACCGATAACAACAATAGAATGAAATTATAAAATGTCAAGAGGAGCCGATGCCTAGGACGATTCATCACCTGTACCTCCTCCCAGATGTTCGGTAACATCCAATTACTTCACACGCTGGGATGAGTCGACTTCCTTCATTGACCGCTCTTGCTCAGCAACAAATTTCACTTCAACAACACGGACAGAGATTGAAGCGACCTCAAGTCCTGTCATCGCTTCCACAGCATTTTTAACGCTTTCCTGGACTTGTTTACCAATATCCGGTATGGAATATCCATAGTGAACAATGATGGATACGGTAATCGATGCATCATCCGTTAACTCCACTTTAATGCCTTGTTTCGGATTTTTCCGGCCAAGAAATTGGGTGATATCACTAACGACGCCACCGCTTGTCCCTGCAACACCTTCTACTTGCAGGGCTGCAAGGCCAGCTACAATTTGAATCACTTCGGGAGCAATTTCTACTCTTCCAAGGTCCGTTACACGAGCTTCATGATGAAGAATCTCATTTTCCATCGAATCATTCCTCCTCTAAATTAACACTTTCAAGGAACTGAATGTGAAAATCACCATCACGAAAGCGTTGATTAGCCAACAATTTCATATGAAAGGGGATCGTCGTACTAATGCCCTCCACTGCAAACTCAGCAAGTGCACGCTGCATACGACGAATCGCCTCATCTCTATCCTTACCCCAAACAATCAGCTTCGCAATCATGGAATCATAGAAAGGTGGAATACGGTATCCAGGATATGCTGCACTGTCGACACGTACACCCACGCCACCGGGAGGAAGGTAGAACTGAATCGTGCCTGGTGTCGGCATAAATTTCCGAGCAGGATCCTCCGCATTGATTCGGCATTCGATAGCCCAACCCTCAATTTGGATTTCCTCTTGTTTCACCATCAATTCTTTTCCTGCCGCCACTCGAATCTGTTCTTGGACGAGGTCAATCCCTGTAATTAATTCCGTTACCGGGTGCTCTACCTGGATTCGTGTATTCATCTCCATAAAATAAAAATCCCCGGCTTTATCCAGAAGGAATTCAACCGTACCTGCCCCTTCATAATTCACCGCTTCTGCGGCTGCTACAGCCGCTTTCCCCATGCGATTTCTCAATTCAGGATCAAGGGCCGGAGAAGGGGCTTCTTCGATCAATTTCTGATAGCGTCGTTGGATAGAACAATCTCGTTCACCGAGGTGAATCGTATTTCCTTTCCCATCTGCTAACACTTGGATTTCAATGTGACGAGGTTCGACTAGATATTTTTCCAAGTATACTCCTGAATTACCAAAGTTCGCTGCTGCTTCTTGTTGTGCCATCTGAATAGCGCGTCGCAATTCATCTTCACTATGTACCACACGCATTCCTTTACCGCCACCACCCGCTGTGGCTTTCACAATCACTGGGAAACCAATTTCTAATGCAGTCGAAAGAGCGATGTCCATATCTTCAATAATGCCCTCTGTACCAGGGACAACAGGGACACCTGCCTCTTTCATCGTATCCCTCGCTGTGGTTTTATCACCCATTTTAATAATCGCCTCAGGGCTGGGACCGATAAAGGTAATATTGCAAGCAGCACAGAGTTCAGCGAAATCCGCATTTTCCGCTAGAAATCCATAACCTGGGTGAATCGCGTCCACTTCCACCAAGGTCGCTACACTCATCAAATTGGTCATGTTGAGATAGCTATCCTTCGAAGAAGCGGGTCCAATACAGAAAGCTTCATCCGCTAATTTAACATGTAAAGCATCCCGATCGGCTTCGGAGTAGACAGCAACTGTTTGGATACCCAGCTCATGACAAGCACGGATAATGCGAACGGCGATCTCTCCTCGGTTAGCAATCAGCACTTTTTTAAACATCAGGCATCTCCCCTTCCGCTGTTTAGTCCACTTTCACCAGAAACAGCGGCTGGCCGTATTCAACCAGTTGCCCGTTTTCGGCGAGTACCTTAACGATTTCTCCTCGCACCTCTGCTTCAATCTCATTCATCAATTTCATCGCCTCAACAATGCAAACCACTGACTTCTCATCTACCCGATCACCGCTGTTAGCGTACGGGTCAGAATCCGGAGAAGGAGACCGATAAAAGGTTCCGACCATTGGAGAAACAATTTTATGTAGACTCGCATCGGAATCCACTTCTTCCTTTACAGGCTCTTCCACTTTTTTGACAGGCTCTTCTACTGGTACTTCCACAGAAGATGGAGCATGAGTGGGTGCTGCAGGCGCAGGAGACGCCTCGGGTGCAAGTGGCATAATGCTTACTTCCTTAGCACCTGCAATCGCTTTTTTAATGAGAACTTTCGTGCCATCGTTCTCCAGCTCAAATTCTTCAATTTTTGATTCATCAACCAATCGAATTAGCTCGCGAATCTCGTGCATTTTCATTAGTAGAGTGCACTCCTCTCGTGTATCATGATCGGGGCGGGGCTTGTTCATTTTATCGAAATGGGTGCCTCCGCTCAACCTTCTGATGCCTTCCAGAGGACATCACCGATCAACGTCATCTGGTTATATTTTACGTTGTCCTGTACGACGAAGCAAATCCTTCATCGACTCCCTATCCAATATACCATGAAGAACGATGTACCACCCCTTTTTCATAAAAAGAAAAACCTCCTATATTAGGAGGCGACCCCACTCGAAAGTTATGGCTTATAAGCAATCGATACTTTGGTCGCAGGAACATCCATTTGTTGTTTCACCATTCCGATTAATTTGACCACTTGGGCATTGGTTAATTTGTTGCTTTGCACGATCACATCGACCATTTTATTCGCATTTTCAATCACCACAGCATCCTGAAAACCTTCGTTTCGAATTAAATCTTCCATGACAGATTCGGTTTTATCCACCTTCGTTAATTCATTAATCTTTGCCTCGGCTTCATTTGCTTTTTTCTTTGAAACTTGTGGGTCCGTCAACACTTTCATGTATTCTTCCGTTAACTTTGAACGAAGCGTGTTCCGTTGTAATTGATAGCCGACAAAGTAGTCATTCTCTCCTTTTGTCGTCGTCTCTTTCACCTTTGAATTTGACTCTTTCCCTGCCGTTTTTTGTTCCTTGTCTCCCTTTTCAAGTTCCTTGGTTTTTACATCCACCTTCGTTGTATCCAGAACCTTATCTTCCATCGCCGTCTTATCTGCCGGTTCAACTGGGCCAGTTACAATGTAGTAAGCCGACAATACCACCATTAAGGTCAACATGGTTACGAGCCACACCGTCTGCTTATTCATATTCACAAAAAACCCTCCCTTAGCCTTTTGGTAAAACGGAAATTCGATGAACAGGAACGTCTAACACCCGCTGTACCGCTTCAATAATCGCTGCCTTCACTTGCAAGTTTTCTGCTCCCTTGGCAACAATCAATACACCTCTGACATAGGGTTTGATCTTCTTGACGACAATGGGAACTTGTTCACCGTCGTCTTTTCGTTGCAACACCACCTTTTCATCCTGATCCGACTGCCTGATCTGTCGATTGCCTCCGCGGGTATCTGTTTCCTTTGTCAACTGCTCTTGGCTACGGCGATCCCGTTGGTAAACTTCTTCCTCGGAGGAGTCAAGATTCACCATCACGGTAACTTCTTGTACACCAACTACGTTCGCTAGCATGTCTGATAGCTCAGACTCATACATCGATTCATAATCTTTCATGCTGATCTCTGCAGAGTTCTTACCCCATTGAGTCGACGAGACTTCCTCCTTCTTGTCCTTTGTTGGCAGTCCAGTGGTTGGGAATCCTTGTTGATGATCGGCAAAAAAGGAAGAAACAATCATGATTCCCAACCCCACACATCCGATCAAAATTAGCCAACGAAAGGTGTTAACTCTTCCCTCTCCTTTCTCTCCTCCCCCGAGTACCGCTTCAATCCGATCAACCAGACGCTTAATCATCGAACCCCCCCTCCTCAGGCCTCTGGTTCCTGTTTTATGGTTATTGCATCTGGTGGTATCCCCCACGTTTCAGATAAGTACTGTCGAATTCTTCGACCCAAGGCATCGGTTTTTGTGGATATTTTCGGCTTACTTTCATTACGCGAATCATGGTCTGAAAGCTCGACGTGGACAGGTTTTACTTCATCGACGGGATCCACTTGTTGAGATGTGTTCGGCTCCTTTTGTTTTTGGTAACGAAGAGAAAGTTTATGAACCGATGGCTCTTTCTTGGCATGGGTTGTTGTTTGCGCTGTCACGGTAGTCACCTCCACTTTGAACCGTTTCTCCACATCCTGTTGAATGGCAAGTGCCATCTTTTTTTCTACTTCCGATTGAATCATTTTTTCTTGCTTTTTTCCCATCCTCTTACCCTCTTGTTGGATCGAAGTAAGTGAGGCTTCCCCTTGCCCATTTATCTGTGAATCCCACGCAATATCCGATAATTGGATATCCTTCTGTAAGAATTGAAGGATCGGTGAGAGAATGGCCATAATGATAAGCAGACCCATAACCAACTTGACATAGCGCTCCATCCCATTGTGAGGCAAAAGCAGGTCCATAAAGGTAGCCAGTAACACCAGGATAATAATCGGCTTCAGCCAGTCTGCGACGAGTTCAATCACCCGGAATCACCTACCTTATCATGACCGAGATATTGCCAGCGGCTACGATGATGGTAATGGCTAGAAAAAACATCAGCCCCACTGTAGCTAAGGCGGCAAATACATAAATTAACGTCTTCGAGATGATATTTAGACATTCAATAATGGGACTATGACCCAAAGGCTGCATGACTGCTGCAGAAAAACTATAGATAAACGCCAGAGATAGAATTTTTATGGCTGGAAATGCACTGATAAACAAGAGAATAACCACGCCTGCAATCCCTACTGCGTTTTTAACTAATAATGAGGCTCCAACAACGGTATCCGCCGCGTCAGAGAACATCCGACCCACAACGGGAACAAAATTACCGGTTACGTACTTTGCTGTCCGTATGGTCACCCCATCGGTTACTGCTGAGGTAGCTCCTTGTACAGAGATAATTCCAAGAAAGATGGTCAGCATACTACCGAGTAAACCAACACTCACATTACGCAAAAGGTTGGCCAGTTGGTTCACCTTATACTTATCTGAAAGGCAACTTACTATTGCCAATACTGCCGAGAAGAATAGCAAGGGGAAAACGATGGTGTAGATCAATGTCCCAATCACATGGACCATAAACACAATGAGCGGATGAAACATCCCCACCGATCCCAAATTACCCATTGATGCGAGGAGGGTTAGCACAAGAGGGACAAGCGCCATCATAAAATCAATCATTCGGCTGATGGCCCCCTTCGCTGCATCAACGGCAACGGAAAAACTATTAAGGGCAAGGATGGTAATCACCAAAAAGGAAATCGCATAGGCAATCTTACTCACCTGATTCCGTTCAAAGGCGGTTTGTAAGGTCGAAAGGAACATACTAAACACCGTTAATACAATGATTGTTCCAAGAAGCTTCCCGTTATAGAGCACTTCATGAAAGAGATATTTGATAAAACTGAGAAAGAATTCTTTCCAATCCCATCCCCCTTTGGCTTGGGACAGGATGACATCGAAGAGATCATCCCCCACCCCTGGAGGCAGAAAGTGGCCATATTCTTGTTTTAATTCCCTCCAAAACTGCTCCACCTGATCGGTATGCAGCTGATTCAACTGAGACCGAATCACTTTTTCTTCCAAACCATTGCCGTTTTCCGCAGCGATGGCTCCCAATGGTGACCCCAACGATGAGATGCAGAAGAGAATTAGGAGTCCACCGATCCGTAACCAATGCACCATGGAAACCATCCTCACGCAGGTAGGATTTGGACAACCGTCTCGATAATCATGGTAATAATGGGGATGGCCATCACCATGATCAATATTTTCCCAGCTAACTCAATTTTTGAGGCGATGGACCCTTGCCCAGCATCGCGAGTCACTTGAGCGCCAAATTCAGCGATATAGGCAATCCCGATGATTTTTAAGATCGTCTCAAGAAATAGGGTGTTCACTTTGGCCTTTTGCGCGAGCGTGGTTAGTACTTGAAGCACATCGGAAATCTTGCCGATCAAGCTCAAAAAGATGACTAACCCCGTAAACGTTGCCAGCAAAAAAGCGAAAATGGGCTTTTGTTCTTTGACGACCAGGATGAGGAAGGTCGAGATTAACCCCAACCCCACCACCTGGATGATGTCCAAGTGGACCGCCCCCTTAACCTTAACTATTAAATAAGAAGACGCTCTTGATCGTCTGAAATAAATCTTGCAATCGGACAACAACCATAAACAAAACGACAACAAAGCCGATTAAACTGACCCAATTCGCAAAATCTTCTTTTCCCATTTGCTTTAAAACCGTGTGAATCATCGCAACAATAATGCCAATGCCTGCAATTTGAAAAATGGCGTCGACGTTGTACGGCATTAGCCTTCCCCCTTGCTAATAGATCAAAATGACAATCAGTAAGCCTGCTAAGATACCTAAGCTACGACACATTTTTTCATATCGTGCTTGCGCCTCAAGGGCCCGACCTTCTTCAGTAGCTAGATTCACTTTTGCTCGTTGGATATGTTGCATTTGATCCGCTCGATCCGACACACCGAGGGTCTTACCAAAGTCAATTAATACTTCCTTTTCTGGTGTTTTCATCGATGTACTTGGCCACATAGACTCAACTGCGCGTTGCCAACATTCATAAGTGGATACACCATCAAGGGTTGAAAGATTTTTCGCACATTGAGCAAAGAGGGAGCGAACAGGTTCTTTTTCACGTCGCGCTAATTGTTCACAGATCTCATCCAAGCGTCGCGCGCCATAAGTGATCTCCGTCTCCAATACAGAAAACGTACCGAGTAATTGACGAATTTGGCGTGGTCGTTCTGCATAGCGGTGAGCGATATGGAAGCCAACAGCACTACTGGATAGGAGAATTAACGTAGCACCGATTAATTTCATCATCCTACGCCCTCTCCTTTATAGACCAGGTGGTTCATTCGCTCATCATAAATGGCCTCTACGGTTCCAGGTCCTCGGGTACGACCTAGAATTAAATAACGACCAAACACTCCCTCTTCCACCAAACGAGCAAGCGCGGGGCGACGGCAAACCTCCTCCATGGAACGACCATGCGCGGTGGTAAACAAATGAACCCCCGCATGAATCGCTTCAAAAATTGCCTCGCTATCCTCCTGTCTACCGATTTCATCGACGACAAGCAAATCCGGAGACATGGAGCGAATCATCATCATCATCCCTTCCGCCTTCGGACACCCATCCAATACATCGGTTCGCGGACCCACATCATGTTGGGGAACTCCTCCCACGCAACCAGCTATTTCTGATCGTTCATCCACAATGCCTACCTTTTGTGAAGATAGAGAACGTGTCCCGACACTTACTGCCCGGGCAAGATCTCGTAACAATGTGGTTTTACCGCATTGGGGTGGTGAGATCAAAAGGAGATTCACTAATCTCCCTCGAGGCATTAACTTGGGGAGAAGCGGCTCGGCGATCCCTTTGACTTGTCTTGCAATGCGTATATTAAAGCCGGTCACTTCTCGTAAATGTTGTACTTGGCCACCTTCTACCACCACTCTCCCAACCAACCCAATACGATGTCCCCCTTGAATTGTGACGTAGCCGCGACGCAACTCTTCTTCCATCGCGTATAGAGAATGATTACTGATTAAATTGAGCATCTTGCCACATGTTTCTCGATTGGGACAATATCCTTCTTCCGGTCGAGATGTTGTTCGCCCTTCCGCTGAAATAAACCACGATCCAATAGGCGTAATTACCTCGAGTGGCCTCCCTTCCCGGACCCGAATCTCTTCTAGTTGGGATCGAATACGGTTCGGCAAGCTCTCTATCATACCCTTGATGGACAACGGGAGCAGATGCCATATAGAAGAATTCATGTGGCGACCTCCTGTCCAACCTGGTTTTATTCCATAGTTATGGCTATTGGACAATCATTATGACGCTCACCACAAAAAAGAACCCGCCGCAAAAAAGGAGCTGGTTCTCTCTATCAAATCGTTTATATATCCCTATTCCTTTATGTAAGTGTGAAAGATTTCAGATTAACTGGCGTCATCTGCATCCAGCGTCACTAATTCCTCCGGGTCAACTTCCTCGTCAAGGTCGATCTCAGAAGCAAATGCTTCATCATTTTCCCATAGATCTTCATCATAAACGACGAGTTCTACTTCACTTAGGTCTTCATCAATCGCTTCCACATATTCTTCCAATTCATCCATTCTTAATTGCAGTTGCTCATTTTCCGCAGCCAACTCATCCAAAACGGATACCATACGTTGTAAAACGATCCCTTGGGGAGTTTGTTCTAATCCTTGGCTTCCAGCCATTAACCCCTGTATAAAAGCTACATCCCGGCGCAATTGATTGCTATCTGCTTCCATTGCCACACTCCCACCTTTTCCTCAGTATTCCGTGACAGTGTGCCCACTTACTCTCTTAGAAATACCTCGATACTTTCATCAATCTTTGGACACGCTAAAAGAAGGTTTTTTGAGGAGGCGAAACGCGACTTGGCAGAACCAATAAAAAACCAACAGGCCAGTACCAGTATCATTCTTACCTTATCGACGATTCCTTTGATCATGGTATTAGGGAACTCCATGTTAATCCCTGTTTTGCCGACCATGGAAAGTGAGCTTCATATTACATCTTTTCAAGTAAGCCTGATTATCACCCTTTTTTCTGTCACTGCAGGAGTAATTATCCCCCTCGCTGGAATTCTGTCGGATCGCTTTGGTCGGAAGTGGGTCATTGTTATCTCTCTCTTCATTTATGGTGCAGGTGGCTTGATCACCGGTCTAGCCGCTATTTGGAACGGAGGACAATATGGCTGGATGTTAGCTGGCCGTATACTACAAGGGCTAGGTGCCGCTGGAACCGCTCCAATTGCCATGGCCCTCGTCAGTGATCTTTTTCGTAATCATGAGCGGAGTAAGGTCCTAGGAATCATAGAAGCCTCCAATGGAATGGGGAAGGTTATTAGCCCGATCCTAGGCTCATTACTTGCACTCATCGCCTGGTATTCGCTCTTTTTTCTTTTTCCCATCTTTTGCGTGGTCGTAGCCATTGCCGTTTCTTTTTTTATTCATGAGCCAAAAAACCGCGAAAAAATCCCCTTATCACAATATGGAAAAAGCTTAACCCAAACCTGGAAACGACAGGGCGCATGGTTACTTGTCGCCTTTTTAGCAGGTGCTGTCACGTTATTTATTTTGTTTGGTGTGCTCTTTTATCTCTCTGATTTCCTGGAAAAACGGTATGGGTTAAATGGCGTGCCAAAAGGACTCGTATTGGCCATCCCTCTACTTGCGATGAGTGGGATTTCTTACTTTACTGGAAACCACATTAAAGAAAGAACATTATTGATGAAGCACTTAATTGTCATTGGGTTAATCGCCATTGCACTGGGAATGGGCTTTGTTCCTCTCATTCACAATACGTATCTCCTGTTGGCAAATCTTCTCATCATTGGCGCTGGCAGTGGATTGGTTCTCCCCTGTTTGAATATCCTGATCACCTCCGCAGTCGGTTCCAAGGAGCGCGGGATGATCACTTCCCTGTATGGAAGTGTGCGTTTCCTTGGTGTTGCCATGGGTCCTCCTGTATTTAGCGCGATGGCGTCGCACAAATGGTGGCTCTTCTTTGGCAATGCTGTCCTTGCAGGAGGCACTGCACTCCTCTGTCTTTGGGTTCTCAAACAACCCGAAGGCATTCGCGGAAAGGGAGGACAAATTCGCCTTTACATGCGCCATTCTCTTCATCGCTCAGATCCAACACTATCGTAAAAGATCCATTTTCTTTATAATCCCTTCCTAAATAAAGAAAGCCCAATCTCCCATCGGATTGGGCTTTTTTTATCTTAATTGCGCCGAGAATACTCCCAACTTCTACAAGTGGGGGATGAATCGGCGCGTTAGACGAGGGAGGGATGTTTTTCCCCTCTCGTAAGTCTAACCATTCCCGTATATAATTAAGTACAAGGGAGGTGAACTCATGCACAAAGCGTTTCAATTTCGTTTGTATCCAACAAAGGAACAAGCCATTCTCATTAACAAATCCATTGGATGTAGTCGGTTTGTATTTAACC
>NZ_FPAA01000019.1 GCF_900116235.1 Marininema halotolerans
GCTAATTCCCCGCACTCTGATTTATCCCCGCTATATTCCATTGGGAGAGATTGTTCAATGACTTGTTTCATCTTACATTGAACGGGCTCACTCTTAACCGCGGATACCAGCGCACCACCCAAAGCAACCGCAAGACACATAATGATGACGTACTCAACCGTTTCCGCACCTTTTTTGCTTCGAAACACTTTCCATAATGATTTTAAAAACCTCAAATAACCACCTCTATTTCCTAAGAATTAGTCGGTGGTACTATTTTATCTGGTATGAACCTATAGACGGTATAGACTAAAAGGACTATTTTACATTTAAAGAGAAATGCATCCGTCGCTCCAGTTTCAGCATAGAAAAAAACCACCCGAAGGTGGCACATTGATGATATAAGGACACGGGAGAGATCGACCCGTGGGCGAGGGTAAAGATTCCCTCACTATATAGTGGCATAGCGTGTACAAAAATCCTCTTAATGAGGTGCATTACTTCGTTACTCAAATCATGGATTTGCTATTTATGAATATGAGCCAGTCCAGTTTCAATCCTCTTATTGAGGTGCATTACGTTGTTACTTAGATGAAAAAGATTGATATTGCAAATTACCACGAGTTTCAATCCTCTTATTGAGGTGCATTGCGTTGTTACGCGAACTGTACTCTCTTATACCTCTGTTCAAACTGTTTCAATCCTCTTACTGAGGTGCATTACGTTGTTACAAGGCCGTGGTAAAGCTTAGGTGTAGCTCAATTGTATGTTTCAATCCTCTTACTGAGGTGCATTACTTTGTTACTTCTCCGAGGAAGAACAAGGGGTATTCACCTTAATAGTTTCAATCCTCTTAATGAGGTGCATTGCGTTGTTACTCAATCCCTTCATCTGCTAGACGGTTTGCTGCATCAATGTTTCAATCCTCTTATTGAGGTGCATTGCGTTGTTACTATAAGAGAGTACAATTCACTAAGTGTTATTTCTCCGTTTCAATCCTCTTATTGAGGTGCATTGCGTTGTTACAACCCAGTCGACATCTAACCGTCCGGGGTTATTGTATGTTTCAATCCTCTTATTGAGGTGCATTGCGTTGTTACCGAAGATGTGGCGACCATCTTTACCCCAACGACTGTTTCAATCCTCTTATTGAGGTGCATTGCGTTGTTACTCGGACTTAGAAGTACAATTACGGGAGTGGATACAGGTTTCAATCCTCTTATTGAGGTGCATTGCGTTGTTACGGCGTGCGCTGTATCCTTCTCCATATATACTATTCTTCATCATTTTGCGAACACCTCCTCCAAAACTCCACTTTTCATTACTTTTTCTCCGCTAAGAGATATCTGACAATGGCTCGATCCCTTATTCCATCACGTATACAGCGTTTGCGAACACCCCTTGGGTCTATTCCGACGCTAGGGGTGTTCGCAGAATACGTCAAAACTCCTATTCTTTATGAATACGCTCCTATGCACTTATATCCCTTCACCATTGACAAGAAACAGGTTACTTTCCTTAGTGCCTCTGATCTTCTCCTCTCCACGTTGAATCATTTTACGAACAGCCCCCTCGCTTATCGCTAACATTTCTCCAATCTCCACAGAGGTAAACCCCTCTCCTCGGCTTAATTCATACACCTCTCTCTCCCTAACAGTCAGCAAACTGAGGGCTTCATCGATTCGAAAGCGAACGGGCTCTTCCAACTCTTTTGACGCAGGCAGCTTCAAAGGATGACCCAACTTCCCCTGATTAAACCACTGTGGATTGGCAGGCACCTCTTTTTGATAATCCGCCAACCGCTCAACCCCTTGGTATGTCCCCGGTTGCCGGCCAGTAGTGAGCCATTTTAAGATAAATTGCAGATCCCTTTCCATGCTGGAAAGAAGGCCAAAGTCAATATCTTGCTGACCGTCTCTTTCATGTTTAGCGGGATAGCCTTTTTTTGCTTCACGAATCTTTTTGAGCGATCCTTGATATTCCTCGACCAGATCCTCCATCAGTATCGCTCCTTCCGCTTCATGTCCAACTCCTCATCCCAACACGGAGTACAAATCCCTGTCGCTGATTCACCTTCAACTTCTGCCCATCGGATCTGCCTACCGCATGTGGAGCACCTTGGCCCTAGTAATGCTCTAACTCTCCGTCGTCTCCGCCTCTGCATCGCATTCATTACACAACCTCCTCTATCATGATCACTACCCTCGGATTCTTCCTGTCCACTTCCCCTTGTCTATGACGCAACTCGATATGGTCAAAGCTGTCATCCACCAGGAAGCCCAACTCCACAAGCGGGTCCATGATGAACTTACCCGAATAATTATCAGGGTCGCGTCTCCTCCGATCACGGAAGTGGTATATCAGAGTCACTATTGCTCGCCGGAAGGGGGTCGGGGGCCGAGCAGGTCGCGCTACCGTCGATACCACTCCCGCCCACTCTTTTTTAAGCCGATTCCACTCATAATGATGAGTGTTCCTGAGTTGGTTTAGGCTTGGCGGTATCCCCGGGACCTCAATCCGAATCACCTCGCCACCACCCTTCTCCTTCGCCCCATCTTCCTCTGCCAATCTGATAACGCCCGCGCTTCGCATAATCCCTCTCCCCTGACTCCATTCAGCTCGATAGCCACCGTCCCGTCGGAGTACACCCACTGTCCGTTCCGCTCTAGTGCCCACCGAAGTCTATTAGCCTGCTCGAATCTATTCATTGGGCTTGTCCCCCTTTTTAAAGACCGAACATTCGGATATTATATCCACAAAACGTCTGAGCGCTTGGTCTATCTTGCCTGTCGCACTGACTCCCTAAAATCCAATATCCCTTGCATCATCTCACCCAATGAGGCATACCTGACAAAGTGGATAGCCACTTCTTCCTCCGTTGGTATCCGTCCCGTAATCATCGTTCTATGTTTCATCCAGTCATAGACATCCCATCGTTTCGCTTTCATTAGGTTAGCTCCTTGTATTGCAAGATCTCCTCGCAAATCGCATCATACAACTTCATGCCCCGCTTCCAGTCATCCGATTTAATCAGAGGGTTGTCCAAGTATTCAGCCCCCTTCACCGCCCTTGTCAGTAGCTGCTCATACTCACGATCCGTCATCATCAACCCTCCTCGTACTTCTGAAGCCAACCCTTGAATATATAGCGGAAATCATTGATTCCGATGTCTCGACCCTTAGCAATCACCGAATGGACCACTTTCGCGCCATTGTTGCCGTACCCCGGATCATGGTCCTCCGGGTCTTCCCACAAGAACTCGACCACGTCCGCATCCTGCTCAATGTTCCCGCTGTCTTTGAGATGTTCTAGCCCGGGTCTTTGAACCTTTTTGCTCTCCCGGTTCATCTGTGCCAGCAAGACGAAGGGGCAGTCCATTTCTCGGGCAAGGTGTTTCGCTTGCTTCGTCACTTCACCAACAGCTTGCGACCACGTTTTCCCCTTCTCCTGCGGGATTTTCATGATCGTGAGATAATCGACAAAGATAGCTGCAAGCTTCCCATGACGACGTTTGATTTGTCTGGCCGTTGCCCGGATCTCTTCGATGCTGACATTGGATGCATCCTCGATATGCAGCGGTAGCATTTCCAAGCAATCGTATGCGTCGCTGATCTTCTGCTCGTCCCCCGGTTGGAAATTCCTTCGTCGAAACCGCCCTGCAGGGATTGCCGTAATGGGGATGATCATTCGGTTGATCAACTGTTCCCGGCTCATTTCCTGACTCCAAATCAGCACTTCACCCTTGTCTTGCTCAGCAATCCCTCGTGCCATCTGGAGCATCTTCGCCGTTTTCCCAACGCTCGGACGACCAGCGAGTATATAGAGCCAGTCCCTCCCTAGACCGCCTGACCAGTTATCGAACCTTTTGAACCCAGTAGGGATTAGTTCATCCTGTCTTCTTAGATGCTCCATGTAGGCCTCTCTCCCGTCCCTGATCGATTTCATACCGTTTGCGGTCTGGGGTCGGATGTTCAATGCCAGTTGCTCAACCTGGGTAAAGAAATCCTCGTCGTCCTCGATCTCCCCACCCGAGGCGAGTTGGATAATCTTCTCCCCTGCCTCAGCCCCCCGGCGACGAATGGCATGGGAGCGTACAATGTTTGCATAGTAGGCGGTGTTGGAGGTGGTCGGTACGGCTTGAGCCAGCTCTGTGAGGTATGTAACGCCACCAACTTCCTCCAACCTTTTGTAGGTCTGTAACATGTGGCTAAGAGTCACGATATCGATGGGTTTGTTGTTCTGGTACTGATGTTTCATGGCTTTCCAGATCATCTGGTGAGCATGGATGGTGAAATCCCTGGGGTCCACCAAGTGTGCGATCTCATCGATGACACTGGCCTTTATCAGAACAGCTCCTAATACGGCTGACTCAGCTTCAAGGTTCTGCGTTAGGGGGATAGACAAAATCATCGGGGTCACCTCCATCAGCCATCCAGCGATTAAATGCCACCTCTCTGTCCCGCTTCTCTCTCTCCAAGCGCGCCCTTCGTTCCTCTGGCTTCTCTGTTTTCTGCTGCTCAGGTGGATCAAGGTAATCCTGATAGTCCAGTTTGTCGCTCAAGAATGTGCTGGGGTGTTTGATGAAGTTAGGCTCTGTCCCAAGCCGTTCGCATTCCTGAGCATAATTCTGAGTAGCCATCATAAGTTCTGAGTAGGACGAGCTTTTCAACCGTCTCTGCCATTGCGCGTAGGCTCGTTTCTTTCCGACTCGTCGCGGGTAGATCGACCAAAATTGCTCAAACACCTGTGCATATAATTCTTCGTCTTGTTTCGGTTTACGTCTTTGTTTAAATAATGTGCTACCTCCGCGCCGCTCCTGCGTCAACACCTGCGCCGCTTCTGTGTCTACTCCCTTGTCAACTACTTCGTCTACTCCTGTGCCTATTATTTGACACTCAGACTCAGATTCTAATGACAGAAGGGAGATCATCTGATAGGTGCCTGCTTGATTGGATTTACCTTTTCTGTACCGGATTCGACCACTTTGGATTAAACCGTTTCGTGCTCCGTCTAATCCTTGCCTGGACAATCCAGTCAGGAGTTGAAGCGTTTGATTGGGTGCTGTAAACGACTCTTGCCAGCCGGACATATTGTTGATGGACATCAGTGTATGCCACAAAGCAATTTGTCCAGTGGACAAGCGGTTTAACATGACCCAATTCCGAAACGCGTTCAACTCTTTCATGTAGTTCACGGGTTAGTACATCCCCCTTAAAAAGCCGTCTCCTGCCCTATACACCCTAAAACAAGCTGCCTTGTTTACCACCCCGCTCACTAACCGCTACATAAATCGCGCATTTCTTAGATGAGATGGTACATGTCTTTTTGCCCACCACTGCCACCTGTCCCGTCTTGACTAGTTCCGTTAATCTGGGATGGACAAAGTTCCTATCTGGTTTTGGTACCTTCCCCTGTCGCCAAAGCCTAGCCGCCAATTCATTGGCAGTAAGCCTCGGGCACTTCGCTAGTTCTTGGAACACCACTTGTTGGCGGTTCTCAAGAGAACCTTGTACCAACTCATATGACTCGCGTCTTGTCTCTTTGGTGATTCGGTTCATCCTCATCACCTCCGCACGAGCAATCTACCAACGCCAGCCCCTCTACCGATACTCCTCCGCTGTATCCTTCGAGAAGTATCGCTCGACCGCCATGGGGATGTGCCCACTCATCGCTACGACATACCCAAACTTTGCCCGAGTAGCTATGGGAAATCCCCGAGGAATGCATCACCACTTTGTCTCCCTTTTTCAGCATATTGGCACCACTTTCTTCATAGAGTTAGCAGGTACAATAGGCATGTCCAAATCACTATCATTCCAATGAAAGCTACGCCCGATATGATCGTGTTTACCCAATCCTCATCTAAATTCCAACGCCGAATCATAGGTAGTAATCCAACTCCTTTCGCTGTTTATTCGGAACCTCTTCATTGGGCAAATGGATAAAATGAGCACCGCAGGAGCAGTTATGAGAAGCGCCCGCCATCCAATCCTGCCTAGCGTACTTATTATGAAAGTTAATCTTCTCGCCGCAATTAGCACAAAAGTATGGGGCAATCGAATCAAAATATGTTCCCATTTTCAGTCCCCCATTTTCATAATTAATTTTTATGTCCGGGCTTGTAGCAGCCCGGTGCGCCGTGGTATGATTCCGGTATCTAATTTTTCTCAGGCCCTTCCGTCTATGCGGTGGGCTCTTTTTTTTGTTCTTCTTTATCCATCTGTGGGTAAACGACATACTCGAGGTACATCAACTCCTCGTATAGCTCGTCCTCTTCTATAAAGTGGTGTTCCATCTCCCACTCCCAGTCCATTCACTCCACCTCCTTCGCGGAGATGAGCTTGTCCAAAAACTCCTGTCCTTGTGACTGGGTCATGTCGGCAAAACCACACTGATAGATCCTACGAACTTGAGCATTTAAGGCTTGTGGCTTCAACCCTTTCTCGAGCCATACTTTCTTAATTTCCTCCGCTGTCTCAACTGTTATTTCCGCCTCAGCTTCAGCCACCTCACTATCGATCTGGAGGGAACTCGCTTCGCCTTCCTGCGATGAAGCGGCGAGAAATTCGCTGAAGTTGATGTCCTTCACTCTTTCTTTGATCTTGTGGGTCATTGTTCGGTCTTTTTCAATCACCCCAAATCGGTTGCCTTGGCGATCTACTTCTAAATGAATGATGACATCGGGTTGATACTCAACCTTTTTGTCTGCGTCGATCCGCGCTCCAACTTTTTTCATGGTGTCGCCAGAGCCTTCGTAAATATCCTTGAGCCACCCAGTCATGATGACGTGACAAGGGAGATTACAAAGTCGGCTGATGAGTGAGTTAAACTTGTTCTTGATGATCCCCCAGTCCCTGAACGTGAGGGCTGCATCTTCCCCACTTTTGCCTTTCTTCTCTGCCCTACGCTCGGCGGAAAGTTGCCCTGCGTCCTTCAGCACTTGGTAGATGTTTGTGATCGGGTCAATGATAAGCACTTCGTATTTTTCGGGGTTCGCTTCTATGTAGTCGAGTGCTTTCATTACCTCGGTATACCGGCGTGTCTTGATAACCTCAAAGTCAAACTTCCCACCGTAAAAGTCCGTTCCGTTCTCCGTATCAATTACTGCTTTGCGACCAGGGGCTTGAAGAGCGAACCATGTCTTCCCGACCCCGCTTTCTCCGAAAACTGCTACCTTGAGAGATTTCTTAACCTTACCGGCTGGCTGAAACATAAGTGCCTCCTTATTCAATCCGGAATTAGAGTTGAGTCCACGTCATAGAGTTTCAAATATTCCATCTCCTTCGGGTATGTGAAAGTCAATGAAGCAATCCGCTGAGCAAAACCGTTGCAGTCCTTCGGAAATCTCATTTGCGTCATACTGGTCACCACAGTTTGAGCACACTTCCAGCTCGGGCAAATACATAGGCTCACCTCCTTTCAAGTGCCATAGAAATGAAGTTATTTCGGATCACCTTCTTAATTTCAGTAATTCTCCGTTCCCTTTCTTCTTCGCTTAAATCAGGGCTTTCAATATGAACAGTGGTATTCCCAATTTGATAAGTTACACTTTTCATTCGTTCCCTCCCTATAAATGTCTCGTTTTGAGACATTTATGACTAAAAAAAGAGGCTCATATCAAATCCTAGAGTATTACCTAACCTCTTTGCTGTTTTACCCGCTGGTGTTTTAATGCCTTTCTCGATTTCTGAGTAGTAATTCCTAGATAGACCTGCTTTACACGCTACATCTTTTTGCGTCATCCCCTTCTCTTTTCTTAACTTTACAAGCCAACTTCTTTGAATAGTCCGCATTTAATTGCTCCTTTCGTCTCAATATGCGACTATAACAATATTATATAGACTCAAAATGAGTCTGTAAAGACTTTTCTGACTCTTTTTGAAACAATTGTTTAATGTCGCTTATTGCGCCATTATAATAAAGTAAACCCACAATTCGATTCGGAGTGAGACATATGCGGCTACGTTATCTTAGGAAATCAAAAAAGTTAACCCAAGAAGAAGTTGCAAGAGCCATAGGAATACCAAGAACGACCTACACTGGATATGAAAATGGTAATAGGGAACCCGACTTTGAAACTCTTCAAAAGCTTGCAGACTTTTACAATGTAAGTGCAGATTACTTATTAGGTCGAGATCATTCACAATCAAGTTCTGACACGCTAGAGTTTGACATTAAATCCCTCATAGATGCCATGAAAGACCCCGAGATGAGAAAAAAATTTACTTATGACGGACGAGAACTTTCTGGGAAACAAATACAGAGAATGAGTAAAATATTAGAGCTTTTCTCTGATGATTATGTTGAGGACTGACTAGCGATTTTATGTAATACTTGAAATGCTTTTTCATTAATGATGCCCTCGATCAGATATAATTCCAGAAGGTATTTTAGATCAATATGTTCCTTTTCGGTAATCTTCATCTTATCTACGCCCCTTATCTATAACCCCAAAAGCACTCACCTATATTTTACATTCCGACCAACAAACGGAGCAATCAGTAAATATTCATTTAAAACTGATGGACGCATCCCCATAAAACATATACACCACAATTACTAGTTGATTTTTAACTTCAAAATGAACAAGATTGACTTCTTTCGATTTTGAATATTTCAATTTTAGTGAACGCACATAATATGAAAGGTTGGAATTAAATTGGAGCACAAAAATCCTTTGCAATATTCAAGTGATGAAATAGGAGAACTGTTGCGATTATGGCGTAATTACAAAGGACTATCCATTGAAAATTTAGCGGAAATGAGTAAAGTCTCCACTGGTACAATCAGTAAAATTGAACGTGGTATTTCTAATGGAAATAAATACGAAGTTCTTATAGAAGTACTTGAACTAAACTCTAACGCTATAAATACAATAACGGCGGTATTTAATCAGATTGCAACGAAATTAGATAGAATCGATACTGTTATAGACAGTGGGAATACCAAATCAGCCTTAAGCTTACTAAAAGACATAGAAAAGGATATATACCCTGGTACATACCTGTATTTGAAGGGGAGCTGTTTTTTAGTTGATAAAGATTTTAATAAAGCAAAACACTTTTTTGAAAAATCAATTGAGAAAGCTACTCCATTTGAAATGAATATCAAAGCAGTTAGTTACAATGAATTAAGTAGGTGCGAATACCTCCAAAATGATCTTGATAAAGCTCTTCATTACATAATAAAAGCAGAAGCTAATTTAAGCCGTAGAGGTCCTAAACAGTATTATCACTACACTGTTCCTATCAACAAAGCTATCTATCTTGATAAATTGGGGCATTTCACTGAAGCAGCCAACATAGTAAATAAATTGTGGTCATCCAATACTAAAGAAATTCAACCCATAGACATGTTGTTGAATCTATATGAACTAAAAATCGGTCTATGTTCAAATAGTGCCCAATATCAACAGGCCATCCAAATATCACTTGAAGGAATTGAACTAGCAAGAATAAATTATCAATACAACCGACTGTTTGAACTATGGACCACTTTAGGAAATGTGTATTTCAAAATGGGAAAATGGGCTGAAGCAGAGGACTGCTTTATCACAGCCCTCAGTCTTGAGAACAAGGTAACCCAACGTATTTTAACACCTGTTTATGTTGAACTTTGCACTCTTTACATGAAAAAAAACTGTCTCAATGAAGCTAAACAGTGGATTGAAAAAGCCATTAAAGTATCTCAAAAAGAAAAAGATTTATTTAGGTTATCTAAAGCCCTTTTAGCAAGTGGTAATTTATTATTGTGCATGAATGATTTAGATAAAGCGATAGACAAATATCGTGAAGCAGAGGAAATAGCCAAATCGTGGGGCTACTCCCATGTGGAATTTGATGTTATCATGAAAATAGCTGAAGCATATCGTTTAAGAGGTAATTTTGAAGATACAAGACTGTTCCATTTGTATACAGAGAGGCTGTTAGATCTACAATTGGAATTTCGTAGCAAGGAGGTAATTCCATGCGAATATATAGACTCATCCTTTTAAGTGCACTGTTGGTTTTCTCATTGTCGTTGCCAATTGATTCGGTACAGCAAAAAACAATTACAACTAATAGTACCGAACCTGGCGGACGATAACTTTAAGTCCGGCTTTTTTTTTGAGTTTCAACTCTCATTTCACACCAATTTTCCCAAATTATTTTTTTGATTTCATATATTCTTTGTTCTCTTTCTTCATTGGTAATATCAGGACCTTCAATATATATCGTCGTGTTTCCAATTTTATAGGTTACACTTTTCATATCCCATCCCCCCGTTACAACCTATTCGCCTGTAGAGAGTGGACAACACTAATAACAATTACCTAAGCGAGGGATGAACTTGGATAAAATATGTATTTATCTGCGCAAATCCCGTGCAGATATGGAAGCTGAAGCCCGAGGTGAAGGTGAAACTCTTGCCAAACATAAAAAGGCCCTATTAGATGTAGCTAAGAAGCAAAACCTTAATATAACTCGTATCCGACAAGAAATTGTATCTGGGGAGAGTTTAATTCATCGACCGGAGATGATGGAGCTATTAAATGAAGTGGAATCGGGGCTTTATGATGGAGTACTGGTTATGGATATGGACCGTCTTGGAAGAGGTAATATGCAAGAACAAGGTATTATATTAGAAACGTTTCAGCGGGCAAAAACAAAGATCATCACACCTAGAAAAACGTATGATCTCAACGATGAGTGGGATGAAGAGTATTCGGAGTTTGAAGCTTTTATGGCTAGGAAGGAATTGAAAATTATTACCCGTCGATTACAAGGAGGGCGTATTCGATCCGTCGAAGAAGGCAACTATATAGCAACTCGTCCTCCTTATGGGTATCTCATTACCAATGATGAAAAAGGACGTTATTTAATGCCCCATCCCGATCAGGCACCTGTGGTTAAAATGATCTTTGATTTATACAACGAACCTTTATCTGGTGCTGGTAAGATAGCGAAAGAATTAAATCGCCTCGGGTATTTATCTTACACAGGAAAGCGATGGCACGGCTCTTCTGTATTATCAATTTTAAAGAATGCTGTATATGTAGGAAGAATACAGTGGAAGAAAAAAAGCTATAAGAAGCTACCTGTCGGTAGAGAAGCCAAAGCCCGCCCAACCGATGAATGGATTGATGTGGAAGGAAAACATGAGCCTCTTATATCTAAAAACATATGGGACAGTACACAAAACAAACTCAAAGGTAAATACCATATTCCATATCAACTGAATGGTATAACAAACCCATTAGCCGGTTTAGTACGTTGTGAAATGTGTAATAAAACAATGGTATATCGCTCATATACAAAACAACAAGCTCATCTTATCTGTTCAAATACCTACTGTAAAAATAAAAGCACTCGGTTCACTTTTGTTGAAGAAAGATTACTCACAGCCATTGAACAGTGGGTAGAAAATATTAAGCTATCGTGGAATGAGAAAGAATTTGGTGATGAAACTAGCGCCTCCATTAAGATTGAGTCACACCAAAACACAATAAAAAATCTAAAACAAGAACTAAGTACTCTAGAGGAACAAAAAGGAAAGTTACACGATTTCTTAGAAAGAGGAATTTACAATGAGGAGACCTACCTCGAGCGATCAAGTAATTTAGCAAATCGAATTAGTGAAGTTTCTAAATCACTTGAAGAAAATAAGCGTGTAATTGAATATGAAAAAAAGCGCGAAGAAGCATATTCAAAAAAAATTCCAAAAGTAAAAAGTGTTTTAGAACAGTACCCTCTCCTAAATGACCCCAAAAAGAAAAACACCCTTCTTAAAGGTGTCCTCTCCCACGCAACCTATCGTAAGGAACAACACCAGAAAAACGATCAATTCACCTTGAAACTCTCCTTAAGAATTTAACACAGATAACCTCCACAAGGAAATGAGATTACTTGTTGAGGTTATCTGTGTTTTTTTGAAAACCCCTAGCCACCTATCCATATATTTCTTCAACTAGTATAATAGTGAAAAGGGGGCGGGTATCCAATGAAACTTCATGCTGAGCCCACAGGCCCATAGGAGGTAAATCTTTATGAGCCCTATTGCATTAAGATTAGCTAGGATGCTCCCAATCGCCATTCCGGATGGACCATAACTAATATGGGAGGGATTGCAATGCAAGATAAACCAGGAAGTGGTGTAGCTGGCAAACCAGGTAGCGGGTATCAGGATAGCCCTGGCGGTACTTATCATGCCGAGGAACCAGGTGGATTGCGTGTATCTGATCCTATCGGAGGTTAAATATCTAAACCAAGAGACCACCCAACAATGGGTGGTCTTATTTTTTAGCCATCTGGAATACCACTGGCTTCCCATAAGGCTGAATCAATCCAATAGCCTTATGCTTATGCTCCTTGGATCTCCACAACTCCAAGGCCTCTTCGACGGTGAAAGGACTAATCTCCTCGGCCAGTTCTTTGAGATTCGCTTTGGATGTCTTCCCGATCACCCAATGCGCGCCCGCTGCTGAAATTCGTCTCACTAACCCGCGCCCCATCTGTGGAAGATCATGCATAAACCAGCAATAGCAGAAACGGAACTTCCTCGACTCCACCACCGCCGTCTCCCATACTCGAGCTGATTTCATATACTGATGCGGCTCATCGGCCAACACCCACACCGGGTGATCTGTATTCCTGACGTGCATGGCGACATTCAATTTCGCTGTCAAAATACCACCAATCACATTGACCCCCATCTTTCCGAGTAACCGCTCCGGGAGATCGAAAACGATCACCTTCCCTGGTTTCAGTAACTCCACCATGTCGATACCGTCGGTCGAATCCATACACCTCTCAAGGTAATCATCCCCCAGAAAAGTATCCAAACGGTTAAAGATCGGCTCGATCAACTGAGCTCGGCGAGCCGCTGTCGCCTTATCGAAATTGCTCCATAGAGCTGATTCCCTCTCGCCCATTTCTTCATATAAGGTAGCCCGGTATTTTTCATCTTCGAGCACCTGATGGAGTTCGACGAGTCGACCGTTGGGTGCCGCCTTCGCCGCTGCTCTGAGATACCTAGCCGTCTGGGCACCTAATGGATTGACAGAATCATCATCAAAGAACGATAGTAACTCCACCGCCAATCGATTACGCCCTGCTGGAGAATGGAAAGCTTCTCGAATATCCAGGGAGATCGGCTTCTCTCCAAAGGTGATCCGGGTTACCCGATCTGGGCCAAGCTCTTTCATAAGGCGATCTCCCACCTCTCCCTTACCCGGGTCAATCGCCACTGCTGTCCATCCTTTGGTGGCTACTCTTTTAGCGAGATTGGTAACGGTCGTCGTCTTGCCCGCCCCCATCCCTGCAACAAAGGCTCGGGGCAAACAGGTGTCGTTTAGATCAACTGTTGGAAAATGGATCGGTATAGACTCGCCATGATCGGTAGCGTCACCGATATATATACCATCCTTCCTTTTTATATCAGGGTGGATTGAGGTCTCCCTATGGCGAACTGAGACAAGCCCATGTTCCTCTTGAAGCGGACCAGTGGGGAGTTGTAAAAGGGCTCCTGCTTCCCTAAGTGATAAATAATCGGGAGTAATTGAGTACCCTGACTTCCTCGCCAACATCGCCTCGAAGTCCTTCTCCTGTCTCATTGCCCAAGTCTGGTCGCCGTCCATGGATCGGAGTCCATACCAGAGGGATCGGGTGATCGCCTCTGCCTCAGTCTGTGATCCTTCGACTGCAATCCGGCAGGTCACCCGAACTGCATCTCCTTTGAGCTTCTCCGCTACCGCTGCCCTCATGCCTGGCTTTTCTCTGAGTGCTTCTACCCTTGAAGCATCGTCTCCATCCTTTGGTGATTCCTCGCCGGACAATAGTTCGGCGATAATATCCGTCGCCCCGACCGCAATGTCGGCAGCGACTTTGACGGCACTCCGTCGCACTGCTTTTCCAGACAGGCCGAATTTCTGCGGCATTCGTCCCTGGCAGAACTTTTGATATGCACCCTCTGCCCCCGAATACCAATCCGGTGGAGCAGGTTCCATGATGAATTGAAGGGCGGCAGAACTTTTGTCACCGATAATAGATAGGGTATCAAGGATGGATGGCAATGGACCATTGTTGCGGCGGTCGACTTTAAAGCTGAAAAGATAGTGCTGGCCGAGTTCAAGGCGATTGACCAAAGTTGGCTGCATTTGAGCGAGTGGATCTTCAGCATCAGTTATGGTCGCCCTCGGCCAGATTGTGGCTAGTTGTTTTTCAATAACCGCCTGCCACGCCACAGGTACCCTAATGAAGAAACATGCTCCATCCTTTTTTGACAAGATCACCTCCCACGAAATCGATGGGTTAGGCTTAATCCTCCACCCGTCCCGCCGCTCCCAAGGAGTCTGATACATGCCTGCTATCGCCCGGGCGAGCTCTTCAGACTTTTGGTTATCGACCGAGCGATCCGGGATGATTTGCAAAATTACTTCCCGGGCAGGGAGGTTCCGGTGCTGATCGTGTCGCCCACTCCCAGGAGAATGCTCATGATCCCCGGCACAAGTTGCATGCCCAGAAACCCGATTGCCGCCCACTTGATTGACTCCAGCCCTTTTTGGCGGCGACCCGATATTATTAGAAGAAACCCGGTTGACAGGAAGGCCAAAGCTAAGGGGTAACTGAGAGCCTGGATGACTCCGATCAGTGGCTCGAAGGCTGATACTACTTTCGCTTTCAGAGCTTCCGTCACCGTATGGCTGATCGTGTCGGTTGGGCCGGATGCAAATGCTTTTGTAGGTATCAAGGCCACTGGCAGCGGCAAAAGTGCCCAGCCCTTCCGCTTCAGTTGCCGAACCACCACATCTACCTCGGATGCCGACCCTGACCATGGAACCACCTCCACTTTTTCTCGTGACCACGAAATTCGGGGTACTCTAAGAGAAGCAAATGTCGCACTCATGTCGATTCCCTCCTCATACTAGTGATTCGATCAGATCCCGACTAACATCCATGGGGGGGTTAGTTTGCGAGGGGATGTTGGGGATAGCGGTTATAAATGGTTTAACTTCACCAGCCATGTCTCTCAGGATTAATGACTTTAAATACTTAGACGTATTGGGAAATTTCCTAACATGACGGTCTATATCTTGATCCACTGGATCGAATAAGTTTAAAACTGCCGCCAGAGTTTTTCTATTCAGAGGTCTAGCCATACAGCATCAGTCCAATCTCATAAAACCCCACCGCATTAGAGAATTTTGGGCTTAGCCTTTTGGGGGCAAAAACCTCGGCATTGGGGAAAAACTCCTTTACCTTATTAACTAATTCCGCTATTTCAGCACCTCCGCCAATCAACCTAATGAGATCATTTCTCTTCCATTTTTTTGATGTGGCAATGGTGTTAACTCGCCTTGCGATTGCTGATTCATCTGATGTTCCTAATGTCGCCAATCCAAACGGCTCAGTAAATGACTCTCGGTCAATATATCTCATATTGAGTAGACTAGCTCCATTTACAGTCCCAGACCCAATATCTAATATCCTGATCAACCCTTCAACTGGTTGTGCCATGCTGGCCGCTGCTCCTTCTGCGGCTACTTTAACTTGCTTTATTCGGAATATTTTCCGCTGCCCATTCACAATCAGATCATGTTTGCCAGTTAGCATGTCAATAATCTTTGACTTTTCCTCTTCGGTGTGATGGCTGATAGGCTGCCCTGTCACTAGTTGAACAGACGGGTCAACTCCTCGGGCATTTGGGATGAACCGATGGATAGCCAGAAGCACTCGCATCTTTCCATCGAAGTGCGCCTTAGTCTCTCCTTTCATCGCTCCGCCTAGCTCCGATTCCATTTGAGCAAGAGTCCCGGCGAATCCTTTCTGACCTTCGTATTCCCATTCCATGTCGTCTTGTCCTGGGGTATTAACTAATCGTCTATCTCTCCACTCCCCGAGGTCAGAAGGGAACGAGTCATGTCCCATCGCTCCACCAAAGACCTTTACCATCTCTCCCCCCGCATCAATACCCAAAATCATGATCAATCCTCCTATCCTTGCAATCGGTGCACAAATGGTCCTCTTCAGCACCAGTGGGATAACCGTGTTCCGATTCAAAATATAGCCCGCAGCGATAGCAAACCTCATCGTCATAAATCATCTAAAATACCCCCTTTGTTTAACCCTAGGTTAAACACTTTTTGAGGACTGACCTAAGTGTTTAACCTAGGGTTAAAACCATCTTATTGAGGGTAGCTTGGGCGTTTATCTAGTCCCATTAAAAAAGTTTCCGACCCATATAAGTACTTAGCAGGACAACCAAATAAAAAGGAGTAAAGATATACTTTGAGGTGACTTCAAGTTGAGGATAAAATGTAAATTAAAAGTAATTTTAGCTGAGCTGGATATGGATCATGGCGATCTTGCTAAGAAAGCGATGGTAAGTAGCTCAAATATCTCACTATTGGTCAACAACAAAAGCCTGCCTTCATTGCCAGTAGCTTATCGAATCGGACAGGCTTTAAATTTACCCATCGAGGAAATCTGGATCGACTTAGACACAAAAAAGCCCCCGGACAATTAACGTCCGGGGGCTTTATCGTCAGCGAGACTAGCAGACTGGGCTACGCTCTCAGCCCGCTGGTCTAGCGTATGCGGGCGGGCTTCATATCTTGCGTGTCCTGGTAAAGAAGGACTTACCGCCCCTAGAAAGAAATATTTTAAAATTGGAATACTTCTCCATGATAAGCGAGTAGATATTTCATCAGTAATATCACTTTTAAAAAACAGGAGGAATAAAAAGTGGCTAATCATGTGAGAAGCTTCGTTTCGGTTAGCTTTATTGTATTGTTGTTGTCTATAGCTGGGTGTTCATCTGAAAGCGCAGACCATCCCAAAAAATTAACGCCTGAACAAACTATAGAAAAATATCATACAAGTTTAAATCACTGCGACTTGAAGGGAATGAAAAAATATCTATTCAATGGAAGCGATGATCATAACTATAAAAAACTTAAAGATGAATTGGATTCGTATAAAAGCATTAATCCAGAAAGTCATAAAAGAATATGTAGTGAAGGTATAAGTTATAAGAAACCAAAGAAGATGTTTATTGCACCTTTCCCAGGGCAACCTCAAACAAAAACTTACCGTGTATTTCTGGTAGATGGTCGATCCAAAGATGAAGATATCTCATATCAGGTTATGGAACAGAAAGATGGTATATGGAAAATTAAAAGTGATCATTTAAATATCACCATTGGCGATATTGACATTGTCAAAGGAGAGGCTAAATGGAAAGATATAACTATTAAATAAAAGAAAAAGCCGAGCGGAATAATCTCCGCTCGGCTTTTTTTATGCTCTATTTGTATATTAGTCTTGGTCTCACTTCTCTTCCACAATAGCTTCAAACCCCGCCTTTTTCAAGGCTTTAACTTGGTGTTCGGCGTTTTCCTGTTCTGCGAACGCCCCCGCTTGAACTTGGTAGCGGGCTTTTTCTTTTGGCTTGGGCTTTGGCTTAGATTTCGGTGGGTCAGCCATCAACCGTTTCCAAGTTTCGGGACCCGGGCGCCCGTCTGCATCGGACCCTGTCCAACCTTGTGACCGTTGGAA
Source organism: Marininema halotolerans (assembly GCF_900116235.1). Lineage (GTDB taxonomy): Bacteria > Bacillota > Bacilli > Thermoactinomycetales > DSM-45169 > Marininema > Marininema halotolerans. The sequence continues at coordinate 17,514 of NZ_FPAA01000019.1, forward strand.
GGCTGCACAGGCTTTGCGATCCACTTCGGTGAACCTCGGGCCCGGTCCTTTTTTATAAAATTTACCGAACCCGTGTGCGACTAGGCGTTGTCCGAGTAGCGTAACAGCAGGGTCAATGTGGCCAATCTTGAAAGATCCCCGTCCTGGGAAATCCTTCGTTCCTACTGGGTCGGGGTTTGTTTTTGTTTCTCCTCCGTATTGGCGATAGTACTTCTCGACGTTGTCTACCATCTCGGAGATCGAGACTCCAAATGTCTTCAAATAGGCGTCAGGGTCAGCGTGGTCCGTTCCACCCAAGTGCTGCGATACCCAGTGGTGTGTAACTAATGTCTTACCCCAGCGGACTCCCAAACCTCTGCGGTGAAGGAGCCAAGCCGCAAGGCGGCACCACTTCTCGTACCCAGCTAACTTGTCCGCCTTGGAATGCTCCCGACACAGTTCCAGATGTAACCCTCGAGGGTTTGCATTCCCAGCTCCCCAAGCTTGGTAATGGATGCTGGATTGCTGAATTATTTGTGACTTATCCACGAAAAAATGAACGAATGCTTTTCTGTTATTCCATTCCCGGTGGAAGTATTTCGCTTGGTTCGTTGCTGGTGCGACACTATCTGTATCGTGCATAATTACCATCTCGTATCTATCAGTACCGTTACGAAATGGACGTTTCGGTACCCCGGATAGAAAATCGATCTTGATCTTTTGACCTCCATAGGTTTCAAAACCCACTACTCATCGCCCCCCTTTTTGAATCACCGATTTAGCCCCGCTATAGAAACCCCCAGCCGTTAAACCCAGCACAATTCCCTGCAGGATGCCCATACTCAAATCACTTGGATAGACATAAAAAATCCCCGCCGCGATTCCCAAGGCGAGGGATACAATCGGTGCTATTCGTTTCGGTAACCCACTCTGTTTCGCTAATTCCACCAGCCCAATAATTACACCAATTATCATCGCTTCATCAAATCCTACTGTCATATTCATCCCCCCGGAAAAATCAAGATTTTAACGGCCAGTATGATCACTGAACCGAAAATACCTAGTAACCACCAAATAAATCGATCAGTTTTGCTCACGGCCAACTGAGCTTGCGCTTTGGCTTCGGCTGCGTCTCTAATCGCATCACGTGCAAGCTCGATAGAATCCCTATGTTTTTCGGCAAAGTCAGATCGCATCCCTTGGATGTCTCTACGCATTCCCCTGATTTCTTCCCATACTTCCTGAGTAGTAAGGGTGTAAAAACCGTCCTTATCCTCCCTCACCTCCCTTCACCTCCCTATGGTGTAGACCAATCTTTCATAAGCTCTCGACAAGCTAGTTTAATAGCTTCGTCCCTTCCCTCTGCTTCAATACTCATATCGGTATCCACCCGCTTAAAAAGCTTGTACTTACCGTCCTCGCCCACCACAAGTTTACAGACAGAATGTCCCTGAAAGTCCCCGCCATCGTCAAGTTCGATATAGACCGTCTGATTATCCGGCTCATTTGGAAACTCATGAATAACAAATCGGATATCCATTATGATCCCTCATTCCCCCAGTGTTCTTTTAGTGAGACCGTTGTAGCGATATTCAAGCTTATTCAACCGATCGAATACCCTTAGCCCCTTTGATATGACTCCTTGGTTGCCGATGGTCAGTTCAATTGTTTCCTCTTTCCCTTGAAGACGGAACGTCGCCGATCTCACAATATCCGTAGTCGAGGTACGCTTGAGATAAATAGGAACCTTGTCGCCTAGTCCAAAATCCCGGCCATACTGGACGGCTTGGGTTTCTTGAAAATTCAACTGGATAACGGTCTGTTCTGCAGTTTCTTTAAGCTTTGCTTTCACCTCCTTAACCAACACCTTCAGCTCTTTGGCATGCTTGGGGTCCTTCTCGTCATACTTGGTGCCTGTATACTCCTCAAAGGATTCAATGAGACCATAGTAAGCGATAGATGGATTGTCGCCACTATGGGCAAACACTCTCTTAACCCCTTCGCCTGAACCTCCGACCTGAATCATATTCGCCGTAGGGCGAGAACGTTTGTAGGTGTATCCGATGATGGAGCCCAAGGATTGGGACATGACCGCTCCGGGCTTCGATGACGGTTCTACCGTTTCAAACCGTACCTCCCACTTACTACCCGTCCAATATTGTCGACACAGAATCTGGAGCGGTTTTCCTTTATATTCACTATAGTCTGCGATACCTTGGATAAGCTGTAGGAGGTTCTCCCCACGCCCATAGCTGGTTTCCTCATTCGGAATGAGATAACCGCAGTTACGAGAAATACAATTTAGGAATGGCAAACGTCTCAGGGGGTATTCCTGGTCCTGGCCGATATTATCACTAACGAAGGCATGAATATGATTCGATGCATAACGATCTTTCGTGTCTCCTGCGTTTGGATACGCATCTTGATGACCGTTAGACCCATCCCCGTACAGGCTCGATGTCATATATGGCGAGGCCATGTACTTGGGGTGTGGCAGCGCAAGTCTATCAGCGATCCACTGCATATCACAGGATCCATAGATGGTCAGTGTCTCGCCTTCGCTAGGCGAGACAACCTCCTCCGCATCGGTCATTGGGCCGGATAGAAGGAAGTATCCATTCCGTTCAACATGGATCCCAGGTACTCCCCCAATGTTTGAATCCATCATCAAATCATAAAAAAACTGGGCCCCCTTTGAGTTGGCATCCAGTTTTAAGATCCATTTACTTATATCGTTGTACATTAGGGATATTTCGAGGGAGATCCACTCGTCAATCTCCCCAATAAAGCCAAAAGTTTTATCCCTTACTCTTACTCGATATTCGGCCATTAGAATTAGAACCCTCCCCAATACGTGGGTTGCAGATCAACTGTCAGTTTAGTATTACTATCAGTCGAACTTGAAAAAGTAACATCAACTCCATAGGTACCTTGAGGTATAGAAAATAGCTCATTATTAGAGCTACTTAGAGATGAATAAATAGACGTCCCGTCATCAAGTTGGACTAGTTTTTGACCTGGGCGGGAGTCAACTAAAATATATCTCCCAGAGGAAAGGGTGTAGTTTAAACTGAAGGAACCAAGAACTTTTCCGCCGGAATCAGTTAGTCGAACCTGAGGCGTGGCACCTGGACCGTAGATCTTAATCAGCGGCCATACTTCGCTTACCCCCATATTTTCAACTGTTACTGCTGCACGGTTGTTTGGAGTTGAAATCCCCGCGCTAGTACTTTTCCAGTCACCCAACCACATCGGCTGGAACGCTCGAAATATCAAGGATAATCGCTTCATCAGCCCATTGTAGTTACCCCTTGATTCTTCACCCTCAAACCCTTGACTGTATCGGCAAAGAAGCTGGCGTTGTTCCCCCTCAGGTAATTGATAGATCAATGTTAGAGGCTTTCCTATGAGTTGATTTGTCAACTCTTGTATCTTCCCTCTCAAAGCAAGCCGATCGCTTGCCTCTACTCTAACCCCTAGTTCAGCATTCCTAGGCTCTACCTTTGTGCTTTGATATACAGACCCCTTTTGTCCATGAACCTCATATTCATCAAATGTGATCGGCGGCGCATCGATTCCGGTTACAGGTTGAATGGCTCTCATTCCATCCCTCCCATCCAGATATATCAACGGCTGCGGAGGAGTGGTAACAATATCACCTGGCTTCTCGACCCAGGACATTCTCAACTCATCAATAGCGCAATGATTTTGGCCTTTTACGTACCCAGTCGAGTTTGAACTAGGCATTTGAAGCTCAAAGCTAAAGGTATATACCTTGCCTGGGGTCAATGATACTACCTCTTTCCACCAACGACCCCATGGACAAGCCCACCCTTGGCTCTTTAAATTCTGCGAGGAAGTTAAACTAGGGGACGCATAATTAAACTCCCTCCAGATCGACCCGTTCACCCATATTCTATATTCTTCATAGAGCTTCGGGTATTTCTCTCCTCTCGCTGGTGTTTTCGCCCGCTTTAAATCAACGTAGTTCCACCATTCAAAGCGGGCAGAACTAACCCCATTAGGCACCCTAATGATTATATCCATCGCTAAGTCATAGCCAGTTTTGGCAGACTCATATTTGGCTCTCATTGAAAAGCCGTCCTTGTAGAAAATTGATGACGATCTAACCCAACCGGCCTCGGGGTACCGTGAAGGACCACCCCCGGACTGAAGCTTGGAAGGGTTAACCATAGTGAAATACGGATTAATCGCTCCTGAGAACCCTTCGGTATATTCCACTGTTTTTGTAGGTCCAGTTCTTATAACTGTCTCTGCTGCCGTTCCGATTACCAAAAATGGCTTCTGAGGGAGATTGTAATAGACAATAATGTCATCAATATAAATCGAGTCTGTTTTCTCTGCTTCATTAGAATCCTTGATATACTCCACTAGCAGTTCATAAGCTCTCCCTGGAGCAAGTTCAGTTTCTACAACTTCCCATCCTTCGCCAGATGTCCCAAGCCAAATTACTTCTCCATTTAAAGATACTTTTCCAATATCTTTATCTTGGGCATCGTGTAGTACATGAAATTTAAGCTTTGGCAAAATAGCAGTTAACGGAACTTCAAAACTAATTAAAGCACCAGCGCTCTGACTATCCGGTATCGTCCTGGGATCGCCTGCATCATCAATACCTGCGGGTCCGTCATTGTCTAAGTCCTCTACCCCAAATGAAAATAATCCCGAGTATCTTTGTTCAACTTTGCGAGAAAATCCATAAGTGTACCCTGGGGACTTGTTCAAAACCTTAAAATAATTATCAGGTTCACCCTCGAAGTCAAGATACTTCACAACTTGAGATTGTGGTAAAGCGATCGTATTTAGTGTCGCTTCAGTCCATGAAATTGTAATTGAGTCAATAGAGATCCCGTTACCATTTGAGGAACTCTTACGGAGATGTTGAAATATGAGCCCGCAATATCCTCTTGCAACTGGGAAGCTAATAAAGCCTGCAGGACTGCCTCCGATTATGGTTGCTTTTAAAGCGTACCCTTCCCATATATATAACTTATCAGCAGATGTCACGCGCGACGCATCCACCCAGACTGTAACTGTTACAGTATCCGAATTTGCGGGTGTGTTAAATCGAATCTTACACCCGACATTTGTAGACATCAATGGAGAAACCTTAGGACTTTCAAAACTGTACAATCCCTCCACCTTAGAACTTGTACCTTTTTGCCAGCCGGTTAAGTATGTTTCTGCTGGATTCAAGATTGAAAAAAAATCAACGGCTTCATACTCTGTCGTTTGTGCTCCCTGTTGAAACTGGGCGCTTTTACACCAAAGTGTACCAGTCATCTCAGGAAGGCATTGTAGGACAATCTGAACCTTACAAAAAACCGCTCCTGCAGGAGCGGTACTAGTGGCTGATACACGATCAAATGCCAAATCGGCTGTAACTTGCCTAGAAAACACGCCTATTTCAACTTTATCTGATCTAAACCAACGGATTACAAGGCTTGGAATGCCATCAGTAATATCCTTTTTTAGATACACAGACAATGTATACGATTGCTTTTCTAAGACTGGAATAAACTCTGTTGATTCAATTGCTGGAATCACTATATCAGAAGTAGACAAAATATTAATTATTTGTGCACTATCATCTAACAAATACTCCGTCTCTGCCTTCGCATCAGGTATGGCTACCCATCCGTCCACAACCCCATCCCCGTTAGTATCTTTGTCCATGGACGTGTAAGACAATAGGTTTTCAAATCCCAGGAGCTTTCTAGAAATCATATTTGCCCTCCTTTCTACCCATTTAGAAACTCGATTCGCCGAATCGCCCGAGTGACAACTTCTTCAATATTTATTGATGAGCTTAAGTCTGTTTGGATTGAAATGTTGTAGTTTTTGGTGACGGTGTTGGAACCACCTGAGGACGTGGATCGGGACATGCTGAGTTTTTCTGATGATCCCTGCCCTAGAGCGACTACAGGAGCCGCCGCCCTGGACAACCTCTCGCTCACCCTTTGGACATTTGAGACTCTTTGGCTTAGCCCCTCCTCGAAACCTTGTCCAGTGTAAATCCCCAGTTGCATGGTTTTACGGGAAGGCGAGTGTATATCCAAGGTGTTGCTAATCGTTGACCATACAGAATGAGCCAAGCTGGCCGCCGCTCGAATGACCCCCCACCGTCCACCTCGAATACCAGACGCTAACCCTGCTGCTGCATTCGATCCGAGACTATAAGTATTACTTACATTTAAATTAGATCGAGCAGCAGACGAAACTCCCGAGGCCGCTCTTGCCGCTGATCCTCGTCCGCCCGCCACCCCACTCGAAAATTGCCCGCTCGCCTTTTTCCCACCACCGCCGTCCGTGGTTTTCCCAAGCGTACCTTGGGTGCTTTTTGAGATTATACCAGCAATCGATTTAATTCCTGGGTATCTACCCGCTAAACCCTTATACAAGAGACTACCTGCAGTTTTTCCACCTGACCCATCAGTAGTAGCACCAAGACGATTCTCGACTATACTTTTTATTCCACTTGCCTCTTTGCCTACCTTTCCTTTGCTCTGATTCAACCCCTGACCCAATGTATTCCCGGCATGCTTACCTTCAGAGGTTAGATCAGCACGAGCCCCTTTTTTCAAGAGCTTCGCTACACCTTCAGCGAAAGTCTTAGCATTGATTTTTCCTGTTGCGAAACCAGTCAACAAAGACTGAACCGACTGTTTCCCCTCCGGTCCTAGGTCAACCTTGACCCCACTTTTGAGATTCAGCCCCAATATTTTCGCGGTATTCCTAAGGTCCATTGCTCCCGATTGCATCGCCAATCGGAGTGTGCCGATATTCTTCTTACCCTCGGGTGATAAATCAACCTCCATGCCTGCTTTCAACTGTTGTTGAAAATAGTCATATATGGCATCAAAACTATAAGTACCATCAGAAAGACCTTGTGCAAAAGATTCAGCACTTACTTTTCCGTATGGTCCTAGGTCGATGTCCATTTTGGACTTTAGATCTAACCCGATCTGGTCGGCAATTTCCTTAGTTGATTTCCCCTTGAGTCCATTGGCAAAGGACTCTATAGCTTTGATGCCCTCGGCTGTAAAGTCTCCATCCCCATAAATGTTTCTTAACTGTTGCATATGAGCGATGGAGACATCTCGAGATGAAAACTGACCAGACTTCAACCCCTCGGTGAATTTTTTAATCGAAACCTCACCTTCGGGGCCAAGGTCAATTTTCATTCCGTCCTTGGTGTCGGTTGCGATTGTCTCTGCGATTCTTTGCGACTTTTTGCCCCCGGCTGCTAGAGCATCATTAAGAGCACTAATCGAATCAGTGCCCATGTTTCCGTATTCGGCTGTCAATTCCTGATTCAACTTCTTAAGCTTTTTGTGGCCTTCCTTATATTGATCAATCTGCGCCTTAAAATAAGCATCCGTTGCAGCTTTCCGTTGTGCCGCTGTTTCGGTAGGCATCCCTTTGAATGAGTTTTCAAAGGGATCATACTCTTTATTATTCTTATAGTCATACAGCTTAGCTTCTTCACTCAAACTCTTACGGACTTCCTCTAACACTCTGGCTCTTGATTCTCTAGCCGCATCTACTTTTTTGACCTCAGCAAGTTGAATGAATTTGACCATCTCATCATATTCTTCACGAGTTCGTTTTCCATCATTAAGTTCATCTTTACTAATCTTTTTTTGATGTTCTGCCCACTTATGAGCTGCCTTTACAGCTTTATCATATGACTTTTCCGTATCAGCAACCCATTTTTTTGCTGCCGCTTCGGAAAGTTTACCTCGATCTTCCTCGATGTTTTTCATATAGCTTTGCATATCGCTCATGTTTTTCACAAACACTCGCGAAGCTTTATCAGTGTGATCTAATGCTTCTTGAAAGGCTTTTGCAAATGACTTGGGCATCTTATCAAGATTATTTTGATATTTAGTCAATCCTTCATTTATAACATCAGTCGCCTCGATCATTGCTCGTTTTTCTGCATCGATTCGGCGGATGGTGTTATTTGTGATCTGTTCCACTCTTGGATTAAGCTCTTTGGGAAGCTCGCCCATTAAGCTGGCAGCGGCTGTCTGCACTGCCGCCCGACCCTTCTCGAGTTCAGCGACGATTTTATTCCCCATCTGGTTAAAAATGTGAGTCGTCTCTGCTACGATCTTTTTCGCTTCAGCCCCGGATGTAATCCGAAGCTTGGCAAGGTTGATCGCCGCTTGGTCTCGTAAGTCCAGATACCCCTCGGCGGCTTTAATGGTGCCCTGGGAGACCCCGACCCCAAACCGCTGAGCATCCGCTTGAGTTTTCTCCATGTCGGCGGACATTTTATGATTGACAGCCGCCAAGCCGCCAACCACCAGAGAAACGCCAGCGATTGAAGCTGTAACCGGGTTCATGATTGCTATTAACCCGGTTATGGCCGCACCAAGAGCAAGTGTCCCTGCGGTCGCTAATGTAAAAATCCCGATCGCTTCCTTAGTAGATGGAGATAGTTGTGAGAACCACTGGGCGGTCTCTTGAATGCCAGAAGCTAAGTTCCGCAGTACTGGTAGAAAAGCTGAACCCATCTCGATCTGAGCAGTCTCAAAGGCTCCGTTCAGTTCTTCAAGTGTCCCTTTGAGGTTGTCCATGCGTTCCGTGGCTACTTTAGCCGCAGTGGTTTTGCCCATTGCTTCGTTCATCTTTTCAACGCCTTGCGAGCCTTCCTTATAAGCGATGTTGGCTGCACGAATTGCATCGGTTCCGAACATGGTTTTAAGCGCTTGTGACCGTTGCTCGTTGCTGAGGTTTTTCAGTTTTTCGCTAAGGACTTCGGAAATTTCACCAAAGGATTTAACCTCTCCCTCGGAATCATAAAACAGGTTCTTATTATCCTCTGTGATGATCCCGAGCTGTTTCATTTGTTCGCCAGCTTGTTTCGAGCTGGGTGTCAAATTCAGGAGCATGGTTTTAAGCGATGTACCTGCATCGCTTCCTTTAAGACCATTCTGAGCAAACACAGCGAGGGCAGTACTGGTGTCATTGAAGGACAGGCCAGCGCCAGATGCGACAGCTGCAACTTGGGACAAGCCTTCCTTCATTTCGTGAATATCGGTAGCAGAAGCATTTGCCGCCCCCGCTAAGATGTCTGCGGCCTGGGAAACAGATAGGTTTTCACTCTTAAAAGAGTTCAAAGCAGTGGATGCGATCTCCGCCGCTTCCCCTAACTCCAGTTCGCCTGCCGCCGCCAAGTTTAATGCGCCTTTTAAGCCACCGTTCAGGATCTGAGAAGTGGACAGTCCAGCTTTGGCCAGTTCTTCGATCCCCTGAGCCGCCTCGGATGCACTATATTTCGTCTTCGCTCCCATCTCTATTGACAGGGCTTTGAATTGGGCCATTTCTTCCGAAGTAGCGCCTGTGACAGCTTTTACGCTAGACAGTTGCTCCTCGAAATCAGCCGCTTTCTTTACGGCCGATCCGATCGCCACCGCCATTCCAGCAGCTCCCGTAGCCAGTCCCATACTTGCATCAAGGGCTTGGCCCTTGAGTCTGCCATAGTGGTTCCTCAGTCTACCAACCGCTGACCCTTGTTTTTCTAGGTCGCGATTGACTCGAGATAGCTGGCTCCGATAACCCAATAGACCAGCTTGAGCTTGATTCATCCGGATTTGAAGCTCTTGCGTTTCTCTTGCTTCTCGTCCGATGGCAGTAGCAGATCGGTTATAAGCGGCGGTCAACTCCTGAACCCGGCGTTCCTGTACTCGTATCTGGTCGGTCAAGGATGAGGCTTTAACCCTCATCCCCTCAGTAGATTGCTCAAATCCTTTGACCCCAGCCCCGGCCAACTTGAAACGAGCTTCTATGAGCCTCATCTCTCGATCCAATTGGCCCATTGAGTTGTTCAATTGACCGAAATCCATCTGGCGATTGACTTCATTCAACTGGTGCTCTAATCGCCCTAGGTGCGCTCGGGCTTTGTTCGCTTGGATGCCCATTTCCTGCGTTCGCCGAGCCCCTGCCCCAGCTTCATTCTCGTATTGCTTATAGGCTTGCGACAAGAGTTTTACCTTATCTTTCTGCTGCTCGATTTGTCTCTCTAAAAATCTCGCCTTCATCCCAAGTTGCTCTTGCGATGCTCCAAAAGCCTTAACCCCACCGCCAGCTGAATCAAACTGAGACTTCAAAAGACGCATATTGCGGTTGATTACTTTTACACCCTGCGAGACATTGCTAGGGTCGAGTGTAACCTCCGCTGAGATCCGACCTAAGACCTCATCCGCCATATGAGTTCCCCCCTTCCACTAAAAAATCCCCAACTGGTCGATATACTGGGGTTGGTTATTGTCCTTATGGGTATGAGCAATCAGACTCATATACCAGACCATGTCCATCTCGTCGACCTCATGAATCTTCCAGCCTTCTTTCATGAGGTTGAGGTAGATGCCCTTGATCATCACCAACGGGTCTATTGGGTCTTTTTTTTATCGTCCTCGCCCTCATCTTCAAGGGGCTCGGTTACCTGATTGATGATCCCATGTACAATCATCCAAGACTGATCCATTAGCTTCCTCGCATCGGTTCCTGCTTCGTATTCCTCAGGTGTGAACTCCTGATCGAAAACGATACAAATGAAATTGAATAAGTGGCTCAATAGCTTATCTTGTTCCTCATGGAGATCGCTCTCATCCTCTCCTGCTTCACTATTCTCCAGAACCTTTTTCAAATACTTTGATCGCTTAGAATCCAGCTCCAATGCTTTGCGAAATAGATACCCTGAAATAAAGTCCTGCGAAAATTTACGCTCCTCGCCTTTAATACGCAATGTAATCGTTAGCACTTAAATCCCTCCATTAAAATATGTAAGAGACCCTTATGGGCCTCTCCGTTAAGCTTTTGGAACGGTACTTTCTTCGATTACTTGCTTAAACCATGTGCTCCCGAGTTTAAAGTTAGTATCCGAGGAGTCTCCAACTACCTGCCATTTATCATCAAAGCTACGTTTTACAAACTTACCTGACATCTTAGGGTGTTGAAACTCAACTTTGTCCCCCTTTGTTTTAAATTCGTTCTCTATTGGTTCAAACCGACCTTTGTATAACCAGATAAATAGCTCCGATCCATCGCTTTTAGTCGATCTGAATCCGAATGCCACGTATGGAGCTGTATCCCCAGCGGCCTTTGTTAAAAGGCCATTCTCATATTTGTGACCTAACAATTGCGCTTGAATTTCTAGGGGAAGAGAGTTCGTTTCAATTTCTACTTCTACCTCTCCCAAAGAGGTACTTGTTTCAACTGGACCATCGTCGCCATAATCTGTCGTAGTTTCAACTTTCGGCGAAACCTTTGCAGAAACAGCTGGCGCAATTTTAAATGGGGTTTCATAAGTCGCCCCAGTATCATCGTCCTTACTTAAAACTGCTACGTAGAGATCCTTCAACCCCACTACAGCTGATGTACTTGTTGCCATTTTCCCATCTCCTTTTTATTTAGGTAAAATCGCACGGAAGCGCATGATTCGTTGATGGATCAAGGTATCATCCTCAATCTGATCCGTGAAATAGGTTCGGACATAACCCAAACCTTCCATAATGCGATTTACTTCATAAGCGATGGCTTGTCGTGCAATAAAACTTGATTTAAACCAAGCTGAAACTTGGACAGAGGCATTTTCATCGGTAGCAGAGTCGTCGCAATAGTTCATGTCAGTCTGGTCTAAGATGTAGAAGGTTATTGCCGGAAAAGTATTTGCTGTTCGAACCATATACGTAATCGCATTTGACTGAACGTAAGTGGAGAGAAGCGCACTAGATGAGAGGGCTTGGTAGATCGATTTTTGAATATCGATCATAGCCCCAGTCCCCGTCTTAGAGTAGCGGCCATCTCTGAGACTACTTCTCCATTCGCCTCATCCGCACTCCGCCCAATGAATGGCCGTGGGCTCATTTTAGATGTACCAAACTCGAGAAACTGCGCGTAAAAAGCACCGGGACCGGGGCCTACCAATACAACCTTCATCCCCCCTCTGGTCCGTACCCTCCCTACTTGGATGTTGTCCTGTAGATGAACACGCTGTTTCTGTGATGGACCCGGAGCGTTTCCGGACATAGTTTCTTTCAGAACCTTAGCCCCAGCCAAAACCGCATTCGATTCAACTGCTTTTGCCCGATCCCCAAGAACCTCGAGCCTTCTAATCACCTCACCGATGCCCGTTACTTCTATACCGCTACTACCCATTTTCGACCACTTCCTTGCACATCAACTCCAACTCTTGATGTTTGTCGTAAGGGTCAATCACCCCGACAACATCAAGAACCCGATCATCATAATGAACTCGAAATCCTGCATTTACTCCAGACCGATATCGGATTCTTACTCGAATCATGGTTTCAGACTGGACGGCGGCGGCGGCAAAATACTCACGCCCCCGAATCGGTTCTACCCCAGCCCATACCTCCATAAAAAGAACCCAATCTTCGACTGGGTTCCCACTGCCATCCACAAGCTTCTCAAATTTCATTAGTTTTACTCGTCGGTTTAGCTTCGCTGCCAGATCCATTATTTCGCCTTCTTCTGTGGTTTCTTCTCAGGAACCTCACTACCCAAAAACCCCTGTAACTCTTCGGCTCGTTTGGGGCCAGCTTCATACACATCGCCCACCGCATACTCGACTCGAGTATGGCGGTCAATGAAGGCAGAAGTTACTTTATACTTTTTCATCAGACAACCTCCTATTCTTTAAGTTGAAGGATGATGCTCTGCAAAGCGGCATTGATCTCATCCATCTTCAACGTCGGATCACGATTTTCGTAATGCAAAGTGCAATATCTCATGATCCCTAGTGTATAGAGATCCGAATCTGTCTCCGGCACCCCTGCGTTCTTGAAATACTCTTTGGCACTGGAAATTAAAAGACTGAGGAGCTCATCATCCTCAGTCCCGTCAATGCGTAGATAGTTTTTAAGCAAATCCAGGGAAAGCATTAGCTATCCCTCCTTATTTCGTAGGCGGTACTATTACTTTCGCTCGGCGGAATGCCGATTTAAGCAAGATTTTCTGGTCTAACCATCCTGTGAGGACAAAGAGGTACTCTCCCTTATCCACATTTTTGTCACTATCATATACCAACGCCCCATCATAGTTGAGCTGTGCATAGTTAAAGTCGCCAACAATTGGGGTAGTTGCGTAGTCGCAGTAAATAACAGGGTACCCTAGAATAGTTTCAGGAGGAACGCCGTAAAACGTCGAACTTGAGTTTGCTAAGTACTTCAGAATCGAGGTGTAATCCGAATAACGCATTACGATTTTTGCGTTCTGTCGGAAATCCTCATGGAGATCTGCCGCAGATTGAACAATAGCCTCATAAAGCGACTCCCCTTCAACCTCTTTAATGCCGTTTTCTGTTGAATAAAACGACATTAATTCTTCCCCCTTAATTGGAGAGGAGGCAAATGATACTTTTTTCTCTTTCGCTGCTAAACCAGATCTCAGGCTATTTTCAACATAGCTAACCAATTGAAGAGGAGATCCGTGAAGTACTGTATCCGAAATAGTCACTTTGACTTTGAATTTATTCCGACCAAAGGATACCTTATCCCCATTAACTTTAATCTCTTTCGCTGTTTCTTCATCACCGATAAAATTGTCATCATCAATGGTAAATGAAATTCTAGGAACTTCAAGCCCAGTGACATTACTAATCCGAATGTTCCCTCGTAGTGGATTGTCCACGAACGGCTCATGAATCAGCTCATTGGACAGTGTCGTGGGTAGGAATTTATCCCCACCAGAAGCATGTGGAGCCGGAAGTGCCCCCAATAGGTTTCTAGTTTCTTGGTTCATATCTTTGCTTAGAATAGCGGAACGGATAAGATCCGCCTTCGCTTCTACCGTTCGTTGCTCTTTATTTTCTGCCCCCGATAGTGGATTTTCACGTTTCTGCTGGGATTCAATTCGGTCTCGTTCCTCGCTCTCCTTCTTCTCAATCTCAGATTTCAACATATTGTAGCGTTCTTCCGTCTCAGCTTGTTTATTTTTAAGCTCTCGCAGCTCCTCAATCTTGAAATTCGGGTCGCCTGCTTTGCTCCGAATTTCATCCCCGTAGTGGGTCAATTCTGCTCCTAGCTCCCCAAGATTTTGCTTCATTTGATAAATTGTCGCCATTCTAATATCCCCCTTTGGTATTTATGTGCTTTTGAATCCGGTTAGCTTCTGCCAAAATCGCTTGTCTCTCTTCGTCTTCCATACTTCCTTGTTTTATTTTGCTTTGAACTAAGTCTGGAGTTAAACTTCGTACCTCAGCAGTGGTTGAGGTGTAGGCTGGAATAGGGGTCAATGTAACCTCTAAAAGCTCTATCTCCGTGATTGTCCTAAAAAATGCACCGTCTCGCTCCTCCCATTCCTCGTCCTCGATGCGAAACCCAATGGAACACCCTTTGATTAGCCCCGAACGAATATCCTCCATGGTATCTCGCCCAAGGGTAGAATCGTTCGGAGCCAGCTCAAAATAAAGACCCTCCTCCTTGTCGGATAGGGTCAAGTTCGCCCCGGTTCTCCCGAGGACATCGCTCCAATTGTGGTTACGGAGGGCAAATATGTCATGTCCTTTTGAGATGGACTCGGATATTGCTCCTTTTTGGATGCGTTCATGAAAGGTATCCCCCCAATAATCTTGAATCTCAGTAAATTCATCGTAGACTGCTGCGCGTCCTGAGATTTTGGGTTTTTTGCTCCCTTCAGCGGTTCGTGTATTTAATTCCAGAATAGGAAGTGTTCGTACCTCACCCTTTGACCTCTCCATTGTCGGTTGGGACATCCTGTGTCATCACCTCCTTTCCTCTGGTAGGATCGTTAATGGGCGATAGATCTCGGCTCATATAGAGCTTTTCGCCCCCCGGAAGTGGGGGAAGCTCCTCCCATGCTCGGACTTCATTCGGGGTAAATACGCCAGAACGAATGTTTTTAAAATAGAACTCACCACGGGTGCGTGTGTCTGCTCGTAAAAGAGCGTTCATGTTGAACTTGAATCCAAGTCCCCGTGAACGCTCCCGATCTGTCAGGAGTTTTCGATTAAACTCCTGTTCATATTGCCTGACTATCGGCATTAACGTCCCCTGTACAAACTCAAGGGACTCTTGCTCTCTATTGGTAGTCGTGGACTCCCTCAGTCCGCCCAGCATAAAAAGCGGGAGGTTAAACACTGCAGCCACTCGGGATCGGGTAATATTTTCAACCTCAAAAACTTTAGTATCGAGAAATTTACGCTCAATGGGACTAATTTCAGTCCCACTTTCCTGTAGTAAAACCCCTCCATTTTCCCTATAGAAACTCTTGAATCCATCGAGAATTTCTTTCTTTTTATCCCTCGAAAAGTTTGATTCCATCTTCAACAGAAAAGAGGCTTTCACTGCCCCGTCCATCTGATCCATAGTGAATGTTCGTACCTCAGCATCAAACTCCAAGGTTCGCCTCAAAACATCTACAGGCTTGATCCCCTTAAAGCCTTGCGAATGAATGTGTTTTAAGTGAATCATGTCCATGTTATGCACATAGTAACGGCCCTTATCTCCCTCAATTTCATACCATAGCACTTTGGTTTTTTCCTCAAGCACTGGTGTTACACAAGATGGATCGATTAAATGAAGGGCCTCTACTTGAAAATTCGTACCATAATCTTTCATGGCATAAGCATTTCCATACGTATTCCTTTGCACCTCCAGAGTCCGAATAAAATCAAAGCTGGTTAGATTCGAATTAGGCGAATTAGACACCAGATCGGAGATCTTGGAGTACACAGGATCAAAATCTTTATAGAGCTTCACTGGCAAACTACCCATGGCATTAGAGAGCCGGTTAATAGCTGCGAATATTGTCTCGTTAGAAGCCAGTGAGTCTGCGGCTTCTCTCACAAAAATATTCCTCGGCTCAAACCAACGAGTAAAATCATACCCTTGTCCTGAGTAGCTCCTTTTCTCAGATGAGAATATCCCTCGAATCCTTCCCCAAATTCCCAAGACATCACCTCCTTACTTCATCAGATCATTAATAGAGAAAAATTCTATATTCCCTGTGGGTTTTATCCGTACCATCATTTCCATGACTTTTACATGGGCATTTAACCAAGCAGCAAACCCATCTATTTTGCGATATCGAGACTGTTTTGTAGGTAGCCAATTTCCGTTACGATCCACGACTAGTTTGACGTTATTTAAGTACCATCTGAACAATTTACTCTGGTTAAACACCACTTTTCCATCAAGAAGAAGCTCCTTTACGTCTTTCATAGGAGCATTCAATGTCTTTGCACCCTGCCTCACCACCTCAGTAGCAAACCCATGGCTTTTCAAATCCTCAACCAATCGATAAGCATTCGCTGGATCATAGGTGATGTGCTTGATATTATATAACTTCGCCTTTTCAATAAACCAGTCCAGGACAAGCTGATAGTCCACATAATCTCCATCACAAATAGTCAAAAGCCCTTCTTGCTTCCACTCCCAATAAGGAATCTTTTCACTATCTAAATCCGCTTTACGTTTAGGAACAAACGTATGCGACAACACAAATACACGCCCCTCCCCTAACGGGAACTCAAGGCAAGCTGAGGTAAAGTCCTCAGTATTCGATAAATCAAACCCTCCTATGCATTCCTTCCCTTGTAGCTGCTCTAAATCGATAGTATCTGCATTCCGTTTGACTATTTCATAGTCAATAAATGATTGCTCACTCGTCTGGCAGAAAACGTTGAGCCTTTTTGTGATGAAATCGGATCGTTCCCCCGGAACATGCTTTCGTGAGTTCCACTCTTCGATTAGGGTTTGAAGGTCAAGTGTAACCCCCATATTCGGATTCGCTTTCACCCAGTTCTTAGGGTTTTCCATGTCATCCTCAGGGTCGATCTCTGCCATATAGTAGAATGACCGTTCATCTTGAATCGCTCCTGTAAGCACATCCTCCGATTTTTCGTAGTAATCCATTAGCGGTCCGTCGAGTTGATACCCTGCAGTGGTGATATAGAGAATAAGGGGTTGTTTCCTCGCCCCAGTACTGTTTTTGATGACATTAATCATTTTGTAGTCTTTGTATTCGTGGATCTCGTCAAAGATCCCCAGGTGACAGTTGAGCCCGTCCAGTTTCTCGCTATCGGAGGCCTGGGGCTCTATTCGAGAAAATGTCTGATCATACCGGATTTCATGAAGAACAGTCTGGAAATGGCTTTGCAGAATAGGAGATTTCTTGACCATGTTTTTACACTCATCAAAGACCACTCTGGCCTGTTTCATACTATTCGCGAGGAGATACACCCTAGCTCCGTTCTCTCCGTCTTTTGAGCTTCCATAGAGGGACAAGCCGGAAACCATGGTCGATTTACCATTTTTCCGCCCAACAAAAATAAGCCCCTCTTTGAAGCGGCGAAGTCCTGTGTCTTTATGCACCCATCCATGGAGTGAGCCAATGATGAAATGTTGCCAAGGTTCTAACTCTAGTCGGTCAAAATCCCCTTGCGAAGGTTTGCAAAACCTCTGGATAAAATCAACTGCTCGAAAACCTTTCTCCGGTGAGAAAACCCATGGAAAATCATCGGAGCCGGCTCGTTTAAGATCATTGATATGTCGCTGACAAGCCATCTCTACCTTTTGTGAAGCGATGACTCGCCCAACTAGGACATCATGTGCATATTCGGTAGTTTTCAGCTCAGAACTCCTCGAACTCATCCATTGTCACCGCCTCCGAGATCTGCTTGTCGGAAGCCGGAGACAATCTAAGCTCAGCTTGAAGCTTCCTCTGCTGCTCAACTACTTTCAAAACCTTATCGGCAGATTTATTATCGCGATACATCTCCTGTGACCCATTTATAAATAGCTCTACGATCCCTCGTTCCTTAAGATCATCGAGCAGACCCTGCTTGATCTGTTCCAAAAGTACCATATTGTCAACGAGCATAATTGTCCGATCGTTTAATGCGTCGCACTTTTGCAATTCTTGAACCAAGATTTGAAACATGTCTTTGGCGGCTTTGCGCTTTATAATGGATTTGGGCTTGTACCTGTCCATTTATACCCCCCCTCACATGGAAAATTGTTTTGCGCAGAAAACGACGGGCCCATGCCGGTCCCCAGCCCCACTCACTCAGATTTTTAAGGGTAGGGGGGTACTGCTTAAAAAAACTTTAATAACCACTACCTCCATCAAAAAATATGTTATATTACTTAAATATAATACAAGGAGGATTATCACTTGAAACAAAGAAATTCTATCAACATTAATGAGTTTGTTAAAAACGAAAGTTTCTATTCAATTTTCATTATTCCAATAAGTTATTTTTTAACATTTTTTTATGAGCGGGGAAAGCTAAGTTATTATCAGATACCGCTTGAATATACCCCTACAGATATATCACTTATATTTAATAACGGAATTATGGTTAGTATTATTTTGTTATTTCTCATCATAATTTTTGGCACCGGATCGTTTATTAAGGAAAAGGACCCAATTTCTACATGGTTAAATAAATGTTTTATAATTTTATTAGTATGTCGTGTTATTATAATAGATTCAACTAGTAATACCGTAGCGTTATGGTCAGGTATATTTTTAATGTTATATTCAATAATGGATTTGTTCATTCCATTAATCCCTCTTATATTTTTCAGAAAAAAAATACGTTTTCATAGGTATTGGAGCCTAGTTGTAAAACAATTCGAAAGCGAAAAATTATTAAATAAACCTCCTAATAATCAACCAAGTTACAAAAAATTGATCAAGTATAGGCCCTTAGTTTATTTCATAATGATTAAATACTTATATTTTATGCGTCGGTATCAAAGATTCATTAGAGTTATATTGATTCAACGTTATCCTTTTTATATGCGAAAAGGCATAAAAATCACGATAATCATCTTTCTCATAGGTTCTTTTATTTCAAATATGGGATATAGAGATTCTCAAGATAAAAATTATTACCGTTTTATACAATTAAAAGATGAAAAAGAGAAAAACCTTTTCGTGATATTAGGTAGTTATAAAGATTCGTTTATAGTAGCTCCAGTTAATCTAATAAACAAGAGAATAACCCCATCGTTTCAATTAGTAGATATCGATACGAAAAAACAGTTGAAAATATACACTAAACATGTTGGTAAGTTAAAGGTAAGAAAAAACCAACTCCCTAAAAAGTATTTAAAATGAGTAGTATGATTAGTAAAACGAATAGCGTGAAGAAGTGTTTCTTCACGCTATTCGTTTTACATTATAGAATATCTACTCGATTCCCTTCGATCTTGATCACTCTCGCTCGTCTCTTCTCCTTCTTCTTCTCATCCTTCTTCCGCTTCGCTCTCTCCGGGTGCTCTTGATTGTGACACGTTGGGCATATTGATTCTAAGTTATCCTCATCAAGCGCAAGGTCAGGTGCTTTCGCTAACGGCTTGATATGGTGTGCTGTGTTCGCTGTCGTCAGCTTGCCTCTTCGTAAGCAAGGCTGACACAGGTAATGGTCTCTAGTCAGGATAGTTTCTCGACACTTCTTCCAAGCGGTGGACTTATAGAAGGGATCAGCTTTCTTCTTCACTTCTTACACATCAAGTAACCCAACTGAACATATATCAACGTACCTACAGTCTCAAGTGTCAAGCTGTCCGTCACGCATTCATAAATAAACATCACACCACAAGATATTGAAGCCACTGGCAATAGTAAAGGTGCTACTTCTAATACCTTCTCCAATACCTTCATCATCCTCGCCACCTCCATATTAATTGCAATCCAGATTAGATTACTTCCATCCTTCGACCGACTTTAACAACCGTTCCACTTACCATCGGCACCATCTCTTGAACATCAGTTACCCTCACTCCGTTTATGCGAACAGCCCCTTGATATACCATGCGACGAGCCTCGCCATTGGAAGGCGCTAGCCCCCATTTGCCAATAAGAGAGGTGATCTGTATCGCTTCGTTGTCCATCCTCGCCACCTCCATATTAATTGCGGCCCCACCGATCTGGATACTTCCGCTCCAGTCGCCATGCCGCTGCTCGCGTTTTCAGCATAGAAAAAAGCACCCCGAGGGTACTTGGTCAAAATTGTTAATATATGTTCCTTGAAGAAAAAATCTTTCCCTCAAGTTTATTTTTATCAAATCGATCTATTAATTTTGCCAATTTAAACATTTTATCACTATTTATCCCGCTAGATAGAATATCATCCACCATTTCCCGAACTTGTTCTAGGAAATTAATCTCTTCTTCATCTAAAAATGTTACCGACTCATATGACGGGTAATCTAATGATTCTTTTAATATTCTTAAAGAATCACCATTACTACTACTAGTACTCTCTTTTATCATAACAACCTGAATACTATGCATTAATCTAAAAAAGCGCCTTCTCTTCTCATTTTTAAGTTCTTCTCTTTCTCTTTGATCCCTTTCGTGGTTGTCTTGTAAAATTTTCTTATTTTGAACCTGAACCCTCCAAAACAAGAAACTAAAAATAATAGAAGATAAAGCGCTACAAACAGCAATCCAATTTGATATACTCACATGAAATCACTCCGATATTATTTTATGACTCTTTTGGGATTCATCTTATCTCCTTGTAAATATCCGGGATACCAGTTTCTAATTCCTCTTTTACATAATCCAATCCCAATTCCTTTCTTAGGCAATTGTAATCTTTTACTATTGTCTTTACAAAAGTATCAATAGTTTCTTGTTTAAAATTGCTTAAGGATACGGCGGAGGAGGAATAATCAACCCAAGCAATAACTAACTCCAAAGAGGCATAGCCCATTTGAGAAATTAAAATCTTATCCATTTCTTGTCGAGTAGATAACTGCAGATCTGAATTAGACCCTAATTGCAATTTTTTAAATCCAACATTTTTAGCTATGCTTAGACGTAGAATTAAAACTGAATACAACTCAGCATACAGATTAGTAATCTGATCTTTTTTATATTGCATTTTTTGTTTACGGGGTTCAATAAAAAAATTAAAAATTATAAAAATCAATACTAATACCGTCGCCGATATGAGCGCGGGATATAAAACAACTATTTTATTCATTTTAATCCCCTCCCTAACTTTTAAATTCTCTCTAATAACTATTTCTCCTGTAGTATGAAGTAATTATTTCATAGTATTCATCTTCATAACTACGTCGTAAACATTGGTCACGTCAATAGAAAAAGCACCTCAAAGAAAAGGTGCATAGTTACATTTAATAGTTAATTTTATTAATTCAATTTGTTAATAAGATCAGTAAAGGTATTACAAATATAAGCTAGTCTATTTTCCTCATGAAGCCAGTAAACCACACAAGGATTTCGGGAATTTTTACTATAATCAAAACAGATTAAGTTTCCAGCAGCATCCATTCCAAATGGTACTACTTTATCAGGCATATCTCTATTCTTAAGAAATTCTAGAGATAACCTCTGGATACTTTCATACTCCTCTGAATCAAAACTTAACATACTATCAATATATCCCCTGAATCCTTCTTCACCATAATTGAACCTTGAAGGTTCAATTGTCGCACCATGATACTGCTTTGCTATCTCTACATAGTCCAAAGGAAAAGAAAAGCCCAGCAACTTTTCTACTTCTAAAATATCGTTATCATTAATTGGCTCATCAGGATCTTCCCAATTTATACTCTTCATTTTCATCCCACCAATCTATCTGTATTCTTCTCCGCCTCCCCATATCGCTCTTCCTCCTGTATGCGATGTAGGTTGGTGAACTTCAGTTGGAACCAATTGTAGTCGTCCTGAATCTTGATGATGATGCCATGTTAGCCCCTTAATTTTCTTCTTTCCTTTATTAATATCTGCTAACTGTTTTGGTGTAAAATGTTCCTTCATGGCTGGATTCTTTTCTATTTCCTCTTTTAAGGCATTTGTAGCTTCCTTAAACTGAACTGTATCTGATTCAAGGTACTTTGGTTTATCCAATGTATATTCGAACTTACTCCATTCATCAAACACAGGGAATCCATTATCATCGTACCGGACGTTCGAAAGCGGGTTTACTCTGTCAGCATATTTACCATTTACAACTTTATTTTTTGTCCCATCTGCATAAGTAACATATCGGACAGGTTCTCCCTTTTCTACACCCTTCTCAATCTTTAGAGTGTAGTCCTCAACAGCACTTTGCAATTCTTCACGAGACAACTTGCTTGCAGTACCGCTACCCTTGCCAGCCGCTTTACTAACTTGATCCTCCGCTTTATTAAAGAACGGCATGGCAAGAGTGCCATCTGACCCCATATTAACATTGATACCAAACTGCTTCATCCCCTGAGCCATCGACGGAACAGCTTTATCAACTACGGCTCCTCCACCTATTGT
>NZ_FPAA01000002.1 GCF_900116235.1 Marininema halotolerans
GCCCGTTTGATCGTAGGTTTCGTTCCATTTCGCTAGAAAGTGGTTAAACGTGAAACGACTACATCCAATGGATTTGTTAATAAGAATCGTTTGTTCCTTGGTTGGATATAACCGAAATTGAAACGCTTTGTGCAAAAGTTCACCCCCTTGCACTTAATTATATACGGGGATGGACAGACTTGCGAGGGGGAAAAAACACCCCTCTCAAGTCTGTCACGCCGATTCATCCCCCACCTACTTCGTTGAGGTGGGAGTATTCTCGGCGCAAATAAGATAAACAGGGAGCATTCCTTCTCTTTTGTGAGAGGAATGCTCCCTGTTTATTTACAGAATTGCCACGGACATGTTCTACGAAATCTAATAATATGATGGAAACAACTTGATTGTTTACGTACCAGGAGGGGTGTTTCATGGAACAGTGGATCACCAGTTTCATTGAACAATACGGCTATCTGGGTATTTTTGTGATTATGGTGCTTGAAAATATCTTTCCACCAATCCCTTCCGAACTGGTTCTCCCCTTCGGAGGATTTATGACCACACATAGCGATTTGACGCTCACTGGAGTCGTGGTAACCTCTACATCTGGATCGGTTATCGGTGCGATCATCCTCTATGGGTTGGGTCTACTTCTGGATGTAACACGACTTGAAAAGCTCGTGGATCGCTGGGGATCGGTCCTTCGCTTACAAAAAAAAGATATTCATCGCGCTGATGCTTGGTTTGATCGTTATGGAAAATGGACCGTATTTTTCGGGCGAATGATCCCCCTTGTGAGAAGCATGATCTCCATCCCAGCAGGAATGTCCAACATGAATTTTTCGTTATTTTTATTCCTCACGATCTTGGGAACAGCGCTATGGAATATCATGTTGGTAGGAACAGGAGCGATGTTGGGTAAATCTTGGACTAAAATCGTTGAATACATCGCAATTTATTCAGAAATCGTCTATATTGGTCTCGCTATCGTATGCATTCTATCTATCATCTGGTATCGCACCCGTCGTAAACAACCTTAAAAAAACTTCCCGAGACCATTTCTCGGAAAGTTTTTGCTTACCCCTTCATTTCTTTGGTTTCCACCATCACAAAGGTATTTCCATAAAGGTCCTCAAACATCGCTTGGATCCCCCAGGGTAGCTCAGAGGGCCCGTCGACAACGTTGACTCCCCGTGAACGTAACACTTCCACATCCCGCTGGCAGTTATCCGTCCCAAACACCCATTTCGACACCTGTCCCAAACGCGACATTCGGCTATCTTCTTCCCTCGGACCGGGTTGATATAGAACAATTTCCGTATCCTGCTTCATAGTACCCCCATTGACTCCTAGAGTAACCCACCGGTATCCATTTCCAAAAGGATGATCACTTCGTAGTTCCAATCCTAACTTCTCTGTATACCATTGGATCGCTTCATCATAGTCTCTTACAACAATACATACATGCGCTAGCTTGTTTAGCATCGAAGCACGTTCCCCCTTCAATATCCAGAACTGAACCTGATTATTGTACACAAGAAAACCTCTGCTTCCAAGCAGAGGTTTTCTTACTAACCCAACTTATTATTGAATATCCGATACTTTCACCAACTGTTTACCCAGGTTTTCCCCTGAGAAGAGACCAAGAAATGCTTCAGGCGTGTTCTCAAGACCTTCAACAATATTTTCTTGGTAAACAATCTTTCCTTGGGACACCCATTCCCCTAACTGCTTGGTACCTTCTGCCGAACGAGATTGATAATCGCTCACAATAAAGCCCTTCATTAGCGCACTATTGATCAGAAGACTCGTTTGGATTCTTGGGCCTTGTTCGGGTTCCTTGAGGTTATACATCGAAATTTGACCACAGAGAGGGATGCGAGCAAATTTATTAAGCAAGGTCGCAACCGCATCTGAAATCGGGCCGCCCACATTGTCAAAGTAGACATCGACACCATTTGGACAAGCTTTTTCTAATGCCTTTTGTACATCTTCGGTCTTGTAATTAATAACGGCATCAAAACCGAGTTCTTCTTTTAGGTACCGGTTCTTCTCCGCCGAACCAGCGATCCCTACTACACGCGCTCCTTTGATCTTTGCAATCTGGCCTACAATGGTACCTACTGCACCCGCTGCACCAGATACGACAACCGTTTCCCCTGCTTTTGGTTGCCCAATATCAAGCAATCCAAAGTAAGCAGTGAGTCCTGGCATACCAAGTGCACCGAGGTAGGCAGAGGGAGGCGCTAAGTTAGGATCCACTTTATTTAATTCATCCGCCTTTGCAACCGAATAATCCTGCCATCCAAGTAGACCCGTTACAAGATCGCCTGCCTGAAAACGATCATCCTTTGAAACTTCCACCTGTCCCACAACGCCACCACTCAAAACCTCATTGAGGGCAAAGGGCGCAACATATGATTTTCGATCACTCATTCTCCCACGCATATAAGGATCCACCGAGAGATAAACGGTACGTACTAGCACTTCTCCTGCACCCGGCTCAGGTATTTCGGATGTACGTAGATCAAAGGTATTTTCATCCGGCATCCCATTTGGACGTTGTACAAAATAGATTTGGCGGTTCTTAGACAAGATTCATCGCTCCCATCTTCGTTACGTTTTATTTCGGTACTAGAACAATACGTACACCAAGAGATTATAACAGACCTTCTCCATAATTTCATTCCATTATCTACCGATAACAAAAAAACACATTCTTAAATATTATCCACGAAACCCACACACCTCATACTGCATCATCTTTATTCATGGATTTATACTGTGCTATCACACCCTTAGTGTTTCCTTATGGCCCAGCGAACATCTGGATATCGATTGCTACGAAGAACAATGTGTTTCCAATCTCTTTGAATCATACTATTTTGCGAATAGTAATATATCGGTATATAAGGAAGGTCTTTCATCAATATTTTTTCTGCTTGATGCAATAGGCTTAATCGACGGTTTTCATTTTTCTCCTGTTTTGCCTTCGCAAGGAGTCGATCATATTTTTTATTGCTCCACCCGGTCTGATTGTTTGGTGAGTCCCCTAAGAAATAATCAAGAAAGATGACCGGATCGACGATGATTCCGACCCATCCCATTCGTGCCATCTGATAGTCTTGCTGCGAAACCGTTGTTAAATATACTTTCCACTCCTGATGGGTCAAAGAAACCTCTACGCCCAAATTCTTTCTCAACATGCCTTGTATCGCTTCAGCGATTGCCTTGTGATTCTCATCCGAATTATAGGCAATTTCTACAGAAGGGAGCTCCCGCCATCCTTCTTCCTTCATGCCTTCTTTTAATAGATTCTTCGCTTTCGTTATATCCTCATCTAGATAAGAGGGTGCTGCCTCACGAAAATCACGATTCTCTGGAGTTTTATACCCATAAGGTACAAAGGCCCTTGCTGGTTTTTGCCCGCCCCTGGATACATGGTCCACAATCGATTGCCGCCGAATCGCCAAATTAAAAGCTCGCCGGATTTTATCATTGGTGAAGGGTTTCTTTTTTACATTGAACAGATACATATACGTCCCAAAATAGGGCGTTGTTTGAAACTCTTTACTTCCCCTTTCTTTTTCTAACAAATCCGCTGGTAAATCGGTTACCACATCAAGCTCTTTCGTTTTAAACATCTGATAGGCTGTTTTTGCATCGCCTACCATTTTCCACTCAATTTGTTCCACTTGAATTTTCTTTATTCCCTCATACAGTGAGTTTTTCTTCACCATCAGGTGATCCCCATGTTTCCACTGGGTTAATTGGTAGGCCCCATTACTTACCAGTGATTGAGTACCTCCCCACCAATTCTTCGGATTTTTTTCTACAATCTCTTGTTTTACAGGGTATGTGATCCAAAAGGATAATAACTCTGGGAAATACGCGACAGGGGCATTTAGCGAAACCTTTAACGTAAGGTCGTCGAGGGCGTGTACTCCCACATCCTCTGCTTTTCCTTTCCCTTTGTTATAGGCCTCTGCACCCTTTAGATAATAGAGATAAAAGGCGAACTGACTGGCTGTCTTGGGATTTAGCACACGTTTCCACGCATATTCAAAGTCGTGAGCAGTGAGCGGACTTCCATCGGACCACCGAGCATTTTTCTTCAAAATAAATGTGTAGTTTTTCCTGTCTTTGGATACCTTAACCGCCTTGGCGCATCCCTCCACCAAATTACCATTGGCATCTTTTTTAAACAATCCTTCAAAAAGATAATCAAGAATCCACCCTGAGGTTGTATCAGTCGCCAGCGCAGGATCCAAGGTGGGTGGTTCTGTTTGCGCATTGAGGGTAATGGATGAATTCCTACCCGCCCCCTTTTCTCCATTTACACAGGCAGAAATCACCAAAGAACAGAGCAACAGGATAGCAAGATATTTTACTGAACGCTTCATCTCACGCCCTCCTTATTTTTGTTATTTTTAAAATTATTGATAAATACTCATTTTCTTTTTTTTAACCCCTCACCCCTGCCGCAATAAATTTTTTCTCAATTAAAAAACACCCACCGCAATGATGGACATTGCGATGGGTGTTCCGTCCATTATCCTTCTGTTTTTATCATGCGATAATCCGCAACACGGTAACCCATGCTTTCATAAAGACGAACAGCTGCTAGATTATTAGAAGTCACAAAGACTTGCCGTGAGGAGATTCCTTTTTTAGCGAACCACGTCTCTCCATCCAGCAATATTTGTCGAGAAAGACCTTGACCTTGATACTCTGGTGCAAGGTAAATTTCATTGATATAACCCGCATTTTGAAAGGTTAAATGATCTCGCCTGATGTCCAGATAAAGAATTCCAATGGGCTCATCCGATGAGGTCAGTGAATACATTTGGATATAGGTATTCTCATCCTCATGCCGCTCGGCTAATTCCTCCGTCCATTGCTTGCCAGCCTTCTCAACCGTTAATGTATGTTCCCAGTAAGCCGAATCATACTCCTCGCCCGTTATTTCTGCCCATAGTTGATAATGATTTCGCATTAATTCAAGGTGAAAATCCATTGCCACCGCTTCATCTTTCTGTGGATCATATGGACGAGCATGTAGGCTTCTAATTGAATGCATAAAATTCCCCCATCTCTTCCAACTCTCTATCAGGTATGCTATTGATCCATTACTGCGACTTTAACGATCACTTGTTAACTCGTCATATGCTCTCCCTCGATTCGATTCCACCAGAACCCCCCAAAGAAAAAAGTCGCAGACATAAGAAAGAACAATAGTTGCCAGTCAAATCCATCCGTCCATTTCCCCATCAAGCCTGTAATCAGGATCGCAATTCCAAGAGGGATCGCTGGATAGATCAGAGGCTCCTTTTGCTTTAACCACTGCAAAAGGATACTACCAACCGGCACCGCCACCATAAAAAACAAGAGAGTCCCCAACAATAACCGCTCCGATACCACATAACACGTAATCAGTAACCAATCGAGTAGCTTCACATCATTAATGATTGAAGAAACATAGAGACCACAAAAGATTAATTGAACGGCAAGACCTGCTCCAAAAGCCAACAGAGAAATCCATATGATCCGCCTCATCATGGTATGACCCTCTTTCATATTTCTCTCTATGTTCTCGTAACGATGGATGATGCTCCCAGGTGATGCATCCACTGTTAACCAGCGACAACGGTTTGACTTTTGATCCGCACCGCTTGCAATTGATCACGATCAATGGCTACCCCTATACCGGGTTCGGTGGGTACATGGATCTGTCCATTCTTCACCACCGTTGGCGGAGTAATCACATCGCGTTTCCAATAACGGGATGAGGCAGAGAGATCCCCAGGCAATGTAAAACCAGGTAAGGAGGCTAATGCAATGTGTTGTGAACGGGAAACGCCTGTCTCTAGCATGCCACCACACCACAGCGGAATTTTTTTCTGTACAGCTAATTCATGAATGTGCAGCGCTTCAACAATGCCACCGACCCGCCCTAATTTCACATTGATCACTTGACAACTACCCAATTCAAGGGCCTGACGCGCATCCTCAAACGAGGTAATACTCTCATCCAAGCAGATGGGGGTACGTATCTTCTCCTGCAGTTTGGCATGATCGATAATGTCATCCACTGCTAGGGGTTGTTCAATCATCAGCAATTGAAATTCATCCAACGCTTTCAAGCGCTCGATGTCTCGAAGCGTGTAAGCAGCGTTCGCATCGGCCATCAAAGAGAGATCGGGAAATGCATTTCTAAGGGGCTCTAGCACTTCCACATCGGCCCCTGGCTTAATTTTCACTTTCACACGTGGGTACCCTTGCTCAACTCGCTCTCGTACTGCCTCAATCATATGAGGGATGGATTCCTGTGCACCGACAGCCACACCTGCCGCCACAGCCTCCTTTACACCACCTAACGCGACCGAGAGCGACTTCCCTTCTCTTTTCGCCCAGAGATCCCAGACCGCCCCTTCTAATGCAGCCTTCGCCATTGGATTTCGCCGAACCATAGAAAAACGTTCATTGACCTCTTCAGGGTGATAGATTGACTCTTTCAACAATCGAGGGGCTAAAAACTCCCCCATTACATGCCAGGCTGTACCACAAGTCTCTTCGGTATACCAGGGTGAAGAAAATGCAACACACTCTCCCCAACCCGTAACACCTTCCTCATCGATCATCTCGATGAGGATGACTTCACGATCCTGAATGGTGGTCAGGCTGTTTACAAAGGGAGTGGTAAGGCGCATCCCAAGGTGATGAAACGTGATTGCTTGAATGTTCATTCCATACTTCCCCCCTCATCCGTTGAATCCGAAAGGAGTTGGATGAGTTGTCTACGCATCAACTTATTAGCCGCATTCCGAGGTAATTCCTCCACCTGATAAATTTGTCGAGGGATTTTATAAGGGGCTAATCGACCTTTACAATGATTCATGAGCTCCTCTTCCGATACGACTTGACCTTTTTGAAGGCACACAAAGCCTATTGCAACGGCTCCCCACCGTTCGTCGGGGTAACCCGTTACCCCCGCATCTGCTACTGCACTGTGTGACAGCAGTGCCGCTTCAATTTCAGCCGGATAAACATTTTCTCCCCCCGAAATGATTAGGTCACTACGCCGATCCAATACATAGAGATAACCCTCTTCATCGATGCGCCCAATATCTCCCGTACGAAGCCAACCATTCTGAATCGCTTCCTCCGTCGCATCGCTTCTCTTCCAGTACCCTTCCGTCACATTGGGTCCACGTACAATGATCTCTCCTTCTTCCCCCGGTTCCACTTCCCTCGTACCATCAACAACCCGTAATTCAGCGGGAAAAAGAGCTTTTCCTGCAGATCCCAGCTTTCGCAAACTATCCTCTGGTGAAAGTGTCACAATCTGCGAGGCTGTCTCGGTCATCCCATAAGTTTGAAAAACAGGGATCGATCGCTCTCTGCATTTCTCCAACAAGGGGCGAGGAGCCGGTCCCCCTCCTAGCAACATACATCGAAAATGATCAGGAACCCCCTGAAAGGATGGATCGCTGATCATTTGGGATACCATCGCACTCACCACAGAGACCATACTGATTTTGTCATGATGGATGGAGTGAATAACCTTTTGAGGCTCAAAGCGCTGATGAATCACCGAAGTCATGCCATAGATCACCCCACGGATGAGGATGGAAAGGCCACTCATATGAAACATCGGAGTACACACTAACCATCGATCCTCTGCATGCAACCCCAAATTCAGCATCGAAGCGGTCGCGCTCCACCAGTGATTTCCATAGGTAAGGATCACCCCTTTGGGACGCCCTGTCGTTCCAGAGGTGTACATAATCGTGTGGTGCTCATGCAGTTGGATATGTGTTTTAAGGGAACCTTCGGATGCAGGATAGTCCTTTAACTGACTCCATTCCACCACCATAGTGCCCGTTATTTCGATTCCTTCTACCTTCTCCTGATAGCTCCCATCAAATAGAAACAGCTTCGCTTCAGAATCAGCTAACTGCCAAGCAATTTCAGGGGGGGCTAAGCGATGATTTAAGGGCACGAATACAGCGCCCAGATAGGATAGTGCATGAATCATTGCGACGGTCTGTAAACGATTCTCCATCAGAAGGGCCACGCGATCACCTTCAAGAACCCCCGCACTTCTAAGGCGGCGAGCCAGCTCTTGAGCACCCCTTTGCAAATGAGCCCATGTCCACTTTTCACCGTTCTCTTCCAGTGCCATGCGCTCGGGAGTTAGAAATGCTCGTTTATCTAGCCACAGGGGCATTTTCATCTGGTTAGATTGCATCGACTAATCGCCCCTTTCTTCATCCGTTTTTTTTTATTATATCGTGGAAAAGAAAAAAACCCTATCGTAGCCAACATCCGGCAGGATATTTCATGAGCTCACGCAATCAGCTATACTGGGTAGGACATTCGATACCAAAAAGGATGGTTATCCAGATGGCATGGACATATCTCATCATTGCTGGCCTATTTGAAGTGGCCTGGGCCATTGGCCTAAAATACACCCATGGATTTACAAAACCACTACCAAGTGTACTTACGATTATAGCGATGATCATCAGTTTCAATCTACTTTCCCTTGCATTAAAAACCCTTCCCATTGGTACTGCCTATGCCATTTGGACAGGCATTGGTGCGATCGGAACCATTATTGTGGGGATGATTGCATTCGGGGAACCTCGCGATGGATTACGGATTCTCTTTCTTTCCTTGATCATCCTCAGCATTATTGGCCTAAAACTAACTTCGGTAGAAACTTGATAGGTAAAACAAGAAAACCCCCTCGCAGGGGTTTTCTTGTTTGTTGTTTAAGGAAAACGAGGAAATTTATCAAATTCCGGTGACCGTTTTTCCTTAAAGGCGTCACGACCTTCTTTTGCTTCATCGGTGGTGTAGTAGAGTAAAGTAGCATCTCCACCCAATTGTTGAAGACCTGCCAAACCATCCGTATCCGCGTTAAAGGAAGCCTTTAAGAAACGAAGAGCTGTGGAGGATTTAGAAAGGATTTCTTCACACCATTGCAGGGTGACCTCCTCCAACTGTTCCAAAGGCACCACTGTGTTGACCAAGCCCATCTCTTCCGCTTCTTGCGCGTTATACTGACGGCAGAGATACCAAATTTCCCGGGCTTTTTTATGTCCAACAATACGCGCCAGATAACCTGCACCATATCCCGCATCAAAACTACCCACTTTGGGACCTGTTTGACCGAAAATGGCATTATCGGCTGCAATCGTCAGGTCGCATACGACATGCAATACATGCCCCCCACCAATTGCATAACCTGCAACCATAGCAATGACTGGTTTTGGCGTCACACGAATCAACCGTTGTAAATCGAGTACGTTGAGGCGAGGAATCTGATCGTCCCCAACATATCCACCATGACCGCGTACCGATTGGTCTCCACCTGAACAGAATGCTCTTCCACCTGCACCTGCTAGGATAATTACGCCAACCTCAGAATCATCCCGTGCACGTGAAAATGCATCGATCAATTCCATAACGGTTTGTGGACGGAAGGCATTATGTACTTCCGGTCGATTAATGGTGATTTTGGCGATGCCGTTATAATGTTCATACAAAATGTCTTCATATTGGCGTACTGCTTTCCATTCTACAGCCATTCTCTTTCCCTCCATTGAGACGCCAGTGCGATCAACACCCAGCGATACAAATTGTCAGTCACCCACGTAGTCATTCCCTGTGCTTTTGCGAAGAATGATACGACTTATCTGAGTTGAATCGATCTCATTCAAATCAGATAGGCAGCCGTGGATGAACTGCTTATTCACCTAGTATATCAAACCTCCTCCTGGAGGAAGTCCATCACTATTGTACCAAAGTGTTGCGGTTCTTCCACATGAATCGTATGACCTGCCCCAGGAATTGTTTCCATCCGCCCCTTCGGAAGCCATTTCATCATTTCCCTTGCAATCCCTTGAAACTTTGTATCAAGCTCTCCTACAAGGAGCATGATGGGGATATTGAATTGCGGGAGGCTTTCCCACCAGGAAGGTTGCTTTCCGGTCCCCATTCCTCGCAGGCTATTCGCCAGCCCCTTGGGATCATTTTCTAGGCGTTGGTTATGAATGGCTTCTCTTATTTTTTCAGGGAGACGCTGTTGGCTCGCAAAGAGCGGAAGGTTTTCCCATCTTTCAACAAAAGGAGCCATTCCCTCAGTCTCAATCTGATCGGCAAGGGCTTGATCCCGTGCTATCCGCTCATTTCGTTCTTCCTTCGTCTTCAAGCCTGGTGAGCTACTCTCCAAGATCAAACGCCCGACGCGATCAGGATTGATCATCGCAAAGGATAACGCTAATCTCCCACCCATGGAATACCCAAGGAGGTGAACCCGTTCTTCCCCTAGCTCATCCAATATGGCTGCAAGATCCGCTACTGCATGTTCCACTGTGTACCGCTTGGAATCCCCCGGGGATTCCGTCCTACCATGTCCCAGTAAATCCACCTGGATCGTACGAAAATGGGGGGTAAAATAAGGAACCAGGGAATCCCAATTGTCTCCGCTACCTGTAAATCCATGGAGCAAGAGAATCGCTGTCCCTCTCCCCTTGACCTGTACGCGATAACGTAGGCCGTGGATGTTCATCTCCATTTAAAAGCTCACCTCGTCCAACCATTCATGTAAAGATTGCTGGACACGTTCCCATAAAGTGCGGTGGGCAGCGACATTGGTGGAACGATCCGTTGGGATTTCCATCACATGCAATCCTTTATGCCCTACACTCTGTTGCAAGGAAGTGTGAAAGTCCTCCCAATTCGTAATGCGAGTAAAGTCTCCACCATACATCCTGACCACCGGTTCATAATCAAGTCCCAAAGGCGTGCCAAAAAGCGTCTCAAAGGTCGTTTTCTCTGCCTGTTGGGCTTGGGGTAAGAAAGAAAAAATTCCACCCCCATCGTTATTGATTACAATCACGGTGATGTCAATCCCATGAAGTTTCGCTGCCACGAGGCCATTTAAATCATGGTAAAAGGAAAGATCTCCAACAACGAGTACCACAGGTGCTTCAATTAGAGCAGCTCCCAATGCCGTCGAAGTCACCCCATCGATTCCATTGGCACCCCGATTCGCCATCGTTCGCACCTGAGCCCCCGCTTTTGTAAAAAAGCTATCCATATCCCTTACAGGCATACTATTCCCGGTAAACAACAGACTACCTGTCGGCAATGCTTTTCCTAATTCGGTAAAGACTCTCCCTTCAAAGAGCCCTTCCACTTGAAGAGACCCCGCCATCATCTCCTCCCGGGTTCTCTGATCTAATTCCAACCAAGTGGAACTCCATGTTCCCTCTCGTTTTGGGGAGTGGATCTCAACCCTTTTCGCCACTTCATTGGCAAAGTGTTCGGGATCGCTATGGATCATATCCGTTGCCATTAAGGTAGGTTCTCGCCAACCACCATCCGGATCCACAATCAGTTGCCGGCAATTGGGAAACTGCCTCACGAACAACATGAGTGCCTTTGAGATAGGCATTGCACCAAATCGAATCACCACTTCGGGGATCGCCCGTTCCTTCACTAGTGGATGACGTAAGAACGCATCATAACTATCCACAACCCATTGATGATTGTGGTCCCCCCGGCGTAATTGCGATAAGGGATCCGCCACAATCGGCCAGCAGAGGCTCGTAGCTAACCGATCTAGCGCTTTTCCTAGGGAGCGATGCTCCTGTGGACCACAAATAATCAAACCCCTCTCCATCCCCGCCAATTCTTCGGCGAGCTTATCCAAATGAGCCGCAGGTAACACACGTTGTCCCGTACTCATCTGTACAAACCGGGTTTCGTCAAGTGGCCTTTTTCCCCCACAAAATAACGTCGGGGAATCCACATCGGGAACTAGAGGCTCCCGAAAAGGGAAATTTAGATGGACAGGTCCTGCTGGACCTACCGATGCGGTCTCCGCTGCACGAGCAGCCATGGTTCGCACATATCGAAGCATGGTGTGAGAAGCCTCAGGTAAAGCCGTTTCTGCAAACCATTTTACATGGGAGCCGAACATGCCAATTTGATCAATGGCTTGCGGGGCCCCTACATCTCGAAGCTCATGGGGGCGATCCGATGTTATCACCACTAAGGGAACACGTGCCAACTTCGCCTCTACTACTGCAGGGTAGTAGTTTGCAGCAGCTGTCCCTGAAGTGCATAACAAAGCAACCGGTTTTCTTGATGCCTTGGCAATCCCTAAAGCAAAAAAACCAGCGGATCGCTCATCCACATGAATTCTTACCTGGAGATTCGGATGAGCTGCCATCACCATCGCCAATGGGGTCGAACGGGAACCTGGGCTTACAACGACTTCAAAGATGCCACTCTCTACTAATTCATCTACAAAAGCACCTGTATAGCCAGTCAAATCTGCCGGATAGTCTTGCAACGATCTCCATCTCCCAACACTGATCGTAAGGGAACTTTTTTCCCTTTCGTCTCTTTGACAATTTATGTACATAACCCGCACAGCCTTGCAAAAAGGGAACTCATTCCCATATGAACACGATTCCTGTTGTCTTTTGGTTACCGCTTCAAAATTCACGTGTATTAACGTTAAGGAAATAGACCCTATCGAATCCGCTACCTATTCCCTATTTTTTCTTATCCAAGTGAAGCCACGTTCAGTATACAGGAAAGGAAGAGCCATTTCTACAAAGCCCCCTTGTCTCAAACAAGCGCATGATTTCAATTCATGCGTCATTGCACA
The DNA here is from genome assembly GCF_900116235.1 of Marininema halotolerans. Taxonomy (GTDB): domain Bacteria; phylum Bacillota; class Bacilli; order Thermoactinomycetales; family DSM-45169; genus Marininema; species Marininema halotolerans. The sequence goes on from NZ_FPAA01000002.1 coordinate 12,671, forward strand.
CAGTTCCCAGAAGAAGTGGAGAACGGTATAATGGTCTTCGTCCAGACGAACTTACTCTTCCTGTTGAAGATTGAAAAGGAGCGATCGATTTGAACCAACGATCCCATACGAAACAAAATCAACCCGTCGGGTGGCGAGTGTGGTGGCAATTGCTCCGTCCACATACCTTAACGGCTTCCTTTATCCCAGTACTAATCGGAACGGCCCTTGCCCTTCCAAGTACGCCCATTCACCTTCCCCTTTTTATCGCCATGTTACTCGCTTCCATCTTGATTCAATCCGCAACCAATATGTTTAATGAGTACTATGATTACAAGCGCGGACTCGATAACAAGGATTCCGTGGGGATTGGGGGAACAATTGTCCGATATGGCGTTTCCCCCCGGACCGTAATGAATATCGCAATTAGTTGTTGTGTGTTAGCCGTTTTACTCGGGGTATATATCTGTATGTCCACCAGTTGGTGGCTTGCGGCGATGGGTACCCTATGCATCGCCGCAGGTTACTTTTATACAGGGGGGCCCTGGCCCATCGCCTATACCCCCTTCGGAGAGATCGTTGCTGGACTTTTTATGGGGCTCATCATTATCCAAATTGCCTTTTTTATTCAAACCGATACCATCACCACTTCAAGTCTCCTCATCTCTGGCCCCACTTCGATCCTTGTGGGTGCCATCCTCATGGCCAACAACATTCGTGACCGTGAAGGGGACGAGAAGAACGGTCGTAAAACGTTAGCGATTCTTCTTGGACACGAGGGAGCGGTACGTTTCCTCGCAGGCATGTTTATCCTGGCTTATTTATGGGTTCTTGTCCTGATCATTCTTGGCATGTTCCCCCCCACTCTGCTGCTCGTTTTACTGAGCGTCACCAAAGCAGTGGAGGCGGTGCGAGGCTTCGCCGGACAACGTACCAATGTAGAAATGATGCCAGCAATGGGAGCTACCGCACAATTAAATTCCTTGTTTGGCATTCTTCTTGCAGCCGGACTTCTATTGAATACCTTGATCATGTAAGTCAAAAAAGACCCCCTCTCCATCCTGTGTGGAGAAGGGCTTCAGCAAGTGCGGAGAAACTAAGCCATTTTCTCCGTACTTTTTTTATAAGAAGCGTTCAAGGGGAAAATTGATCTATGCTATTGAAGATTTAACCGATGATGATCCATTCACTTAATTGCAAATGGTTTACTCGTGTTGCCCTCCTTTACAAATGACAAACCATATCCTTCTTCCTTACTGATTAGGAGTTGTATTTCTGTACAATCTGTTGAATTCTCTCCTTTATCTCCAACCACTGTAGAATCAATCGCCTCAGTTCTATGGTCTCAATCTCGCATTTTATTCTATTTGTTTCCAAATTAACCAAGGTACTATCTTTCTCTCAACTGCGGTGAATGCGGCAAATATTGTCGTGTTTCTTTTTCCTATTTTCTTCACGGCATCTCTCCCTTTCACATAAAAAAAGACGTTGGTTAAACGCCTTTTCATGGAATATTTTCTTTTTACTATGGATGATGTGATCTTTTACATTGGAGGCCCCCCTCAACAAAAAAGAGCATCCGGAGCAACCCGAATGCTCTCAATACCTCTTTGAAAACCTGCTCATTATATAGTATATCCTTTTGACCTTATTTTTTTTCGGTCTTTTTCCGCACTTTTCCCGGTTGATTTTCTAACTGGATCTTATTGTTCAATAAACCTATATCCTTTTACACACTCCAGAACATTTAGATTTCCAGGGAATTTACATACTCTTATGCAATTATGACTAGAATATTTTGTCCACTTCCACTATTTCCCATAAATCTTTCAGTTTTTCGCCATTTATAACAGCATTTTCACGCAGAAATTCTACACTCTCAAAATGTTGGACCGAGGAGTCATCGTAAAAACGGTATAGTACGTACCGACCTTTTTCTTCATCAATTCTGGTTTTACAAGCAGCATACTGCTCACCTTTATATGAGAACTCTATTTCATGACCCATTTGCAAATGGGTCAAAAACAGATCAAAGCTATATTTTTCGCCTCTTTTTCGGCCTCTATATCTATCGTCCATTACAGTCTAACCTCCTAAGGTATTCTCCAGCCACTTCTTGGGTCACCCTTTATCGTCCAATCCCAATCATGAGCATGTGGTACTACTGGGTGATATTTAGGATGGCCATGATTTGAAAAGTCAATATCCAATATAGCATCACCATTTTCATCAAAATATCTTCTTGTATCTAGATTACCGCGTTTATCAATCCAATCCATAGATGAATTTGGTTTTTGCCCGCGAGCAGGTAGTTGATTATACACTCTCTCACTCCAAACCGAATGATTTTTAGCCTTTGGAAATCTATCAAGTCTTATATATCCAGTCCTTGTTCTTGCTACTTCTGGACTCTTTACTCGCCATCTGCCTACTACTCGTCCTCCACCACCGCCTCCACTTCCCACACCACCTGCACCAACTCGACCAGCTGGACCAATGGACTGGCCTCCACCTCCACCAATAGACGTGTCTTCCGTTGCATAGGCTATTTCTACCTTAAAGATATTTAGACCTACAATGTAATCTAGCCATCCCTTGGTATCAAGACTCACACGAGGTGCCTTGGGTTTTGGTTTCGGTTTTGGTTTACTGTTAGAGGAACTACTCGATTTACTGTTCGAGGATCTACTTCGGTGTGAATGTGCCTGATACGCCCTCGACGACTTCCGGGCCCTTCTCACCGTTTTCTTGGGGGCTTTTCTGCCATGACCTGTTCTCGGATTATAAAAGGTGCCGGTTACCGCGACCCATGTAGCCGCTGCATCAGGGTCTCCTCGACTCGTAAGATCAGGAATATGCCCATCCAGCTCACTATAGCTTACCGGGTTCCCCCCAGCAAAGGCATAACGGCTACCCGTTGCCATGTCCATCGCAAGACCGAGATCCTGAGAAGCATCGCTATAGGCGTCCCGGGTGTCAAAGCGGGCGATACTTGGATCGTAGTTGCGGAAGCCCATGTCGTAGCTTTCTGCATCCGGATCCCAGCGCTTTGCGGTATAGCGATAGGGGTTGTACATGGGGGAGCCAGGCTTGTCTACGCCAGTGAAGGCTTCCTTCTGGTCTTCCCCGTATAGCGTGACCCGTAGGTGCCGCGGACACAGTTTCCAGAATAGGTGGCTAGATTCCAATGTTGAAAAAAAAGCTGTCGAAAAATTATCGACAGCTTAAAACATATAGAAGGGATTCATTTATAGTAATTACAACTCGTCATCGTCATCCATATTATCAATTGTTCCTTGAAACCTATCTATCAAAAAACTATAAAAATCATCAAATTCATCGATAGGGATAGGTTCCCATATTGCCCAGTTTATTATAGGGCACTCCTCATTTTCCATTCGTGATGTATCCAAACAGTACACATATTCGCCACAATCCTCAATTACAATATACTGTTGAGGCAATCCGTATTGTCTGTAATCAATAGTTGTCTCTACAACAGGCATGGCAATTTGGGCGATCCCTAAGATCTCTACCCCCTCAAGGCCTCCATGACCATAGTTCTGAATATACCATTTGTAACTATCTGGAAAATTAACCTCTAGCAACGCTTCCGCTTCTTTTAATTTACTCTCGGGCATTGGGTCGAAATAGTCCTCACCCTTTACAGCATAATCTCTCATCATCTGTACAATCATTTCCTGTTTGCTCATTACTGATCCCACCACCAAAAAATTATTTTAAATTCAGTTGTTTATATCTCCATTTCCAGTATTGCCTTCGAAAGTAATCATACTGAGGTTTTAGTATAGGACTGTTCCTAAAACTACCTCCCTTTTCAACTAAACCATGCAGAGGCTTGTAGAATTTCCCATGCACCGATGCTTCCAATTCCACCATAGATCCTGGTTCCCTTTGAGTAAAATGATGTAAATTAATTGGTTTACCATCTTTTCTAAGAGGTGCGCACGCCCTTCTTTGGCACGTTGGGCATTTGTTCGCCCCGATTCATCGATTTGATTCCAATCAATGTAATCATTTAGATACATACGACGGCTTACATCTCGTTTTTCCCCTCTTACTCTTGTTTTCCCTTCATACTGGATGGATCGGTTGAATCGTCTTCCACCACCGCCTCCACTTCCCATACCACCTGCACCAACTCGACCAACTGGACCAATGGATTGGCCTCCGCCTCCACAGACATGTCGTCCGATGCATAGGCTATATTAAAGGTACCAGCTTCCTGTCATCAGCGTGTGGAGAAACCGAATTTCCCTTCGCGTTCTTGTCTCATACACACGTGCTCACGTGGAAAGTAATCGGCGAAAGGGATTCTGATTGGGGGCTGATTGACAGCAATAAAAATAGGCTGTCGAGAACATCTCGACAGCCTAAGTTCTGAGCGTTTAAAGGTTTTGGCTCCAATCAATGGTCGCAGAACCTTCTAGAAACTTCTCTGTATCCATCGCAGCCATACAACCTGTTCCAGCTGCTGTAATTGCTTGCCGGTAGGTATGATCCTGTACATCCCCACAAGCAAATACTCCCTCAATACTGGTTTTCGTCGTTCCAGGCTCGACATCAATGTAACCCAGTTCATCGGTGTTTAATTGACCGTCTAAAAACTTCGTATTGGGGTGATGACCAATCGCAACGAAGATGCCATCCACTTCAATGAGCTCTTCTTCGTCCGTTTGGCTATTTTTCACTTTCAGTCCTTTAACGCCGCCCTCTTCCTTTTTCACGACTTCAACTGGGGAGCGATTCAAGGCCCATTTAATCTTGTCATTTTCCCGGGCACGATCCTGCATAATCTTAGAAGCACGCAGTTCCTCACGGCGGTGAACAACTGTCACTTCTGAGGCAAATTTCGTCAGGAAAGTCGCCTCTTCCATCGCAGAATCTCCACCCCCTACGATGGCAATCTTTTTACCGCGGTAGAAGAATCCATCGCACGTTGCACAGGTGGAAACACCTTGACCCATGTTCTCTTTCTCACCAGGAATTCCTAATAGCTTTGCAGATGCCCCAGTAGAGATCACAAGGGCCTCCGTCTTTACCTCACCTAGGCTATCCACCGAAAGGGTAAAGGGCCGCTTTGAAAGATCCACTTCGGTAACCCAACCGCGTTTAAATTCTGCACCAAAACGTTCCGCTTGCTTTCGCATGTTATCCATCAATTCCGGTCCCATAATTCCGTCTGGAAATCCCGGAAAATTTTCGACATCCGTTGTTGTTGTCAATTGGCCACCCGGTTCAGGTCCTTCAATTACAACCGGAGCCATGTTGGCACGGGCAAGATAGATTGCTGCCGTCAAACCAGCAGGGCCGGTGCCTAAAATAATTACCTTATGCATGGTCACTATAACCTCCTATTGCCATTTGAACCCTTTCCCCTACAGCATACCCCGAAGGGGTACCAACTGTAAATATCGTGTTCAGAATGGATCGCTACATCCATCGTATATCCATTCCATAATGGTTGTCCTTCATCCCTATTACCCGTTAATTAACGTGCACATTCTTCCTAACCATTGCACCCATGTAAAGACTTTTCCATACCTTACAAGGAAGGATGCCTTGATTTAAGGAGGAGAGAAAGTATGGGCATACCCGGTCTATCGGGGAAAATTTCTGGATTTGGTGCATTCCCGTGGATAGTTGCCCTATTCAATGTCTTCTTTATCGCCCTCTCACTATTAACCATTCGTCCACTTGCCATTGTCTAATAAAAAAGCAATCCCCGTTTCATCCAGTGAAGCGGGGATTGCTTTGACTTCATATCTGACAAGAAGACTGGCCCCGCTTCTGTAGATAGCGTTGGTGATACTCTTCTCCGCGGTAAAAGGTTTTCGCCTCTTCAATGACGGTTACCACCGGATCTTTCCACCGTCCCGAAGCATTCAACTCTCGCTTTGACTTTTCAGCGATTTCCCTTTGTTCCGGTGTGTGGTAGAAGATCGCGGAGCGATATTGGCTTCCCATATCAGGGCCTTGCCGATTGAGTGTTGTCGGATTGTGATTTTCCCAGAAGATATCCAGTAACTGATCATAGGAAACCTGCGTTGGATCAAATTCGAGGTCAACGACTTCAGCATGTCCCGTCTCATCGGTACAAACCTCTTGATAGGTAGGATTCTCCTTTTGTCCACCCATATACCCAACCGCCGTGGCTGTAACTCCCTCGATGTTGCGGAATAGTTCTTCCACTCCCCAAAAACAACCAGCTCCAAAAGTAGCCTGTGCCATCCACGCCACCCCTTCCTGCTTTATTATTCTCCATCATATCGAAGCCACGATCAGATAGCAATATACCAACTTAACCAATAGGAATAGTAAAATAACATTTTTTCTGATCAAAACGAGATTCATCGGGTTCCGCAATTGAAATATTTCATGTACACTGACTACAACGAATCTTTTTTTGAGGAGGTGGATCATGATGGGATCCAAACCATTAGAATTTTCCCAAAGTGAACGTGAATTATTAATGATGAGCCTGGGCTCTCGTGAGGAAAAAATCCTCGATGCAATGGAGGATCGCTTTCATGAAATCGTCGGCGAAAAACATGCTCCTCGCGTAGAAAAAATGATGCGAAATTTGTTTAACGACTGGCATAGCCTCAATGAAACACGACAATTAAAAGAGCGCCTTCACCGTGCGACAAGTGAATCCGAAGGACACATTAAAGCTGTCCCCAAGTAAACCTCTCGCCTACATAAGCGTAAAAAAACCGATCAAAATCTGATCGGTTTTTTTATTTCCTTTTATCATTGTTCTTTTGTAACTAACTTTAGCGGAACCGGATAAAACTTATCTACCTTCTTGCCTTTTGCAGCAAGTGAAGAGACATCAATGGCCTTTTTCCCAATCACTTCTGGCTTTTGGGCAATCGTTGCTGACAGCGTTCCCTTTTGTACGGCTTTGACAGCATCCGCCGTCGCGTCAAATCCCACAACGATCATATCCTTCTTCGATGCACGAATCGCCTCTAACGCACCTAAGGCCATTTCATCATTATGAGCGAATACTGCCTTTACACCTTTTTCTCTTTGCAACAAGTTTTCCATGACAGTTAGACCCTTCGCTCGATCAAAATTAGCCGGTTGGGAAGCGACAATTTTCACCCCATCATGATCCTGAAGGGCTTCATGAAAGCCCTCTCCGCGATCCCGAGCAGCAGTGGTACCAGGAATCCCTTCAAGCTCAATTACCTTGCCTTTGTCCTCAATCTGACTCAGTAGATAATCTCCAGCCATCTTTCCACCCTCAACGTTATCGGAGGCAATATGTGAGAGGGTTTTCCCACCCTCTGCAGCCCGATCAACGGTAATCACAGGAATCTTCGCTTGATTTGCTGATTGGATCGCAGCGGCAACCGCCTTACTATCTGTTGGGTTAATTAATAGGATATCCACTTTCTTTTGAATCAGATCCTCTACATCACTTGCCTGCTTTGCCGTATCATCCTGGGCATCCGCGACGACTAACTCGATCCCCTTCTGTTTCGCTTCTTTTTTTGCTCCATCCCGTAGGCTGACAAAGAATGGATTGTTTAATGTGGATAAGGACAACCCTACTTTTAATGGGTGATCGTCTTCCTTCGTTTCGAGTGCTGATTTCGTCGAACAACCGACGACCATGCTAAACAAAAGCATGGCAACTATTAAAAGAATCCCTTGTCTTCTCATCATATCCGCCTCCTAATAAGTTCCGTTCAATCCGGACGGGTGGGAATCTTGTCGCCTGAAAATCAGGCAATCTCTCAATCTACGATTTCTCAGAGCGATCCACTAATACAGCCAGTAAAATCACAGCTCCTTTTACGACTTGCTGGTAAAAGGTCGATACATTTAATAGATTTAACCCATTGTCCAGTACACCGATAATCATTGCACCAATCAACGTACCCGTAATCCACCCCTTTCCTCCAGCTAAGCTTGTCCCCCCGAGGACAACCGCAGCGATTGCAGACAACTCATACCCTGAACCCATCGTGGGTTGGGCAGAACTCAATCGCGCTGTTAGAATGATCCCTGCCAAGGAAGCAAAAGCACCACATAGGGTATATGCCATGATTTTCACCCGCGTTGTACGAACACCTGAGAGCAAAGCCGCTTCTTCATTGCCCCCTAACGCATAAATATGGCGGCCAAAGGGGGTATTCTTTAAAAGGAAACTCAATAAAAAGAAGAGAACAAGCATCCAAATCACAGGAACAGGCACTTCGAATAAATACCCTTGTCCTAAGATGACAAAGTCTGGATTATCGCTCAGAAGCGGTCGTCCATCGGTATAGACCAATGTTAATCCCCGATACAATGACAGGGTGGCTAATGTAACAATAAATGGAGCCACCCTACCGATGGCGATAAACAACCCATTGATGGAACCCATCAGAGCACCTGTACAAATGCCAAGCAGAATGGCTAACCAAGGGGGGAGTCCCATGCCTACCATACTGGCAGTTAAAACCCCTGCAAGCGCCAATATCGAACCGACAGATAAATCAATCCCACCGGTCAAGATCACCAAGGTCATTCCAAAGGCTAGCAAAGCATTAATCGAAATTTGTCGAAAAATGTTGAAAATATTCGTTATACTCAGAAAATCTTGGCTAATGATGGCCAGTAGGATTACCATGAGAAGTAACCCCGCCATCGGACCCAATTTTTGCAGCCCACTAACGTGCATGTTCCGCACGTTCAATTCCCTCCGCAAGCAGGCCACCTCCTCCAGCTGCAGCTTCTAGTACCCTCTGTTCAGTAGCCTCTTTTTGCGTAAACGTAGCGACTTGCTTCCCTTTACGCATCACCATCACCCGATCACTCATTCCGAGTACTTCTGGTAAATCCGAGGAAATAAGCAAAATCGCAACCCCTTGTGCTGACAACTGATTCATTAATTGATAGATTTCTTGTTTTGCCCCAATGTCAACGCCACGTGTCGGCTCATCTAAAATAAGTACCTTTGGCGGTTGAACCAACCATTTCCCAATGGCTACTTTCTGTTGATTTCCACCCGATAGAAAAGCAGCTGGTTGATCCAGGCTAGTCGCCCTGATCCCTAGTTGTTTACTTAACGTAGTCGCTTGCTCTTCTTCCAACTTCTTTGTAATCACACCCATGGTTGTAAAGGCGTTCATTGCCACAAGGGATAGGTTCTCTTTTACGGATTGAGTAAGAACCAATCCTTTACCCTTTCGGTCTTCTGTAACATAGGCCATTCCTAGACGAACAGCCTCACGCGGATGACGAAATGTGGCCGGCTTTCCATCCAACCAAATCTCGCCTGCATCCCGCTTACTCACACCAAAAAGCAAATTAGCCAGCTCGGTCCTACCGGCTCCAATCAGCCCTGCTAATCCAAGCACTTCCCCGGCTTGAATATGAAAGGAAACCCCTTCCACCACTCCGGTCTGCGTTAACCCTTTCACACGCAAGCGATCAACGGGTGTCTTCACCGCCGTCTTTTGCGGAAACCGTTCAGCTAGATCTCTCCCTACCATCATTTGCACAACGTGATCCAAAGCAATTTCGTGGGTAGGATGTGTAGCGATGATCTCCCCATTACGTAATACCGTGATGCGATCACTTAATTCTTGTACCTCTTCTAATCGATGGGAAATATAAATCATCCCTACCCCTTTCCCACGTAATGCCCGTAGCGTTGCAAAAAGAGAGCGGACCTCTAAGGGCGTCAGTGCAGCGGTGGGTTCATCTAAAATGAGAATCTTCGCTTGTAAAGAAAGCGCTTTTGCAATCTCCACCAGCTGTTGTTGTCCGACTGATAACCCACCGACCTTACAAAATGGGTCTTTATTCAGTCCGACTTTCTTTAGCCAATGGCGCGCTTCCTCCTTCATTTTTCGCCAACGAATCCATCCAAATCCAAAGGAATGTTCACGACCAAGAAAGAGATTTTCACAGATACTCAGTTGCGGGACAAGATGCAACTCTTGATGGATCACACCAATCCCCGCTTTCATCGCTGCACGCGGGGATTGGAAGGTCACCTCTTTATCGTCGATCAAAATCTTCCCCTGATCGGCGGGAAAACCCCCACTTAAAATCTTGATCAGCGTCGATTTCCCTGCTCCATTTTCGCCAAGTAGGGCATGAATTTCCCCCGCTTCCAACGTAAACCGAACCTGTTTAAGAACCTGAACATGGGCAAAGGACTTTTCAATCCCCGACATCTGTAACAGAGTCATTCACATCCCACCTTACCCCTGGGAACCTCTCCCATCTACCTCTGAACGGAAGGGCATACCCGCTTGGGCCCCTAAACGTGTGATGGCAATGGCAGAGGTTTTTCCAGCAAAGTCCACCGCTTCCACTAAGGACTTCCCTTCGCCTAATGCACAAGCTAATCCAGCATTAAAGGCATCCCCCGCACCTGTCGTGTCCACCACATTCTTCACTGGATTGCTTGGCAGGTACATCACGGGACTGTCCGGTTCCAAAATCGCCGCCCCGCGTGCGCCCAGGGTGGCTACAACACTCCCCACTCCCATCTGCAACAGCTTTTTCATCGCTGCTTCGATCCCCACCTCATCCAATGAACACCCACTCAGCCACTGAAGTTCCGTTTCATTGGGAGTAAGAAGGTCGACATGCTTGAATAATTCGGGTGGCAGTTTCTTCGCAGGGGCAGGGTTGAGAATGACCCTCGTACCTGCTTCCTTTGCTATCTTCGCCGCCAAACATACCGATTCTAATGGAATTTCTAATTGAAGTAGCAGAACATCTGCCGCTTCAATCAACGCTCTCTCCTGCTCCACTTCCTTTGCTCCTAACAATGCATTGGCTCCAGAAATGACGACGATCGCATTATCCCCTTCCGCTAAAAGAACCGTAGCGACGCCAGTAGAGGTCTCAGGGAAAGTCTGCACTTTCGTGTCGATCCCTTCCTTTGTCAATGTCCCTTGTAGTGTTTCACCAAAGGAATCGTCCCCAATTGCCCCAATCATCGTGGTCTTTGCTCCCAAGCGGGCGGAAGCAACCGCTTGATTGGCCCCTTTACCTCCAGGAACCATATGCACCTCATCTCCTTGAATCGTCTCTCCCATTCGAGGCTGCTTTGGCGCACGCACAACGATGTCCATGTTTAAACTACCCACAACGACTATAGACACTGGAGCCTTCGTCAACGTTGACTCCTCCTCGTCGATGCCCGTTTCAATAACGTAACCTCCCAATCTCCTGTTGCCGGCTCCATTTCTTCCCCATTAATCTGACGAATCAACTGAGAGACTGCTGCTTTTCCGATTTCTTCAATGGGTTGTGCGATGGTGGTTAACTCCGGTTCAGTGAGTGCCGTTACGGAGATGCCATCAAATCCACATAATGACACTTGACAGGGGACATCCACACCCGCTCGGTGCAATGCTTTAAGTGCACCCACTGCCATCAGATCATTGCCCGCAAAAATCCCATCCATATCAGGAAATCGTTCCAGCAATATTTGAGTCGCCTTCATGCCACCGGCTACCGAAAACCCTCCTGGTACAATCCAATTAGGATGAAACCATGGAAGCGATTCTACAACTTCGAGGTACCCTCGTTTTCGCTCCACAGCAGGTATCAACTCAGCGGGGCCTGCGATATGAGCAACCCGCTGACAGCCCTCCTCGAGGAGGTGCTGAACGGCTATTCGTGCACCGCCTACATTATTTGAACGAATTACCGATGTATCCCCAATGCGCGGTGTTCGATCAAGAAGAACAAAAGGCAGCCCCTGTTCTTCCATCAAATTCATCTCTCGTTCGCCAAGCGTTCGAGAGACAAAGATAATCCCTGCAACCTCTCGTTTGTGTAGAAGATGAATATAGGTCTTTTCTCTATATCCGAAATCATCCGAATTACATAAAATAACAGCGTAATTATTTTCTCTCGCTTTATCCTCGACCGCTCTTGCTAATTCAGCAAAGAAAGGATTGCTGATATCAGGAAGGATCATCGCAATCGTCGCTGTATTTGAATAATCATAGCGGGGGATATCGGGATGATAATCCATTTCTTTTATAATGCGTCGTACACGAGCTTTTATGGTCGATTGAACATATCCAGTCTCGTTAAGAATACGTGATACAGTAGCAACTGATACTCGTGCCCGTTTAGCAACCTCTTGGATCGTAGTCATATCCACCACTCTTCATATGTAATATTTTCTTGTATCCAGTTTATAAATAGGCTACACTTGGATTCTTTTATATGTCAAGATAAAATGACACAAAGTTCTACCTTTGAGGGTTTACCAGTCACAAAAACAAAAAAACCGCTTTCAATCGACAAAACTTGACAAGTGTTATCGTCAAAAACAACTCATGAGATACACCTCATCCAACAAGCTAGATTTTAATAATTATGCATCAATGAACTATTTTTTATCTTTACAAACATTTAATGGTAATCGATTAAAGAGAAAGCGATTGAGAATTCTTTCATCGGATATTCTCCGGCAGTTTTGACTTTTGACGAACCCTGTCTCTCTGGTAAAATAGATAGGACGAAGTTGTCGAACTTACCCCACAGTGAAACGGAATGTTGCCTGTGATGCGTCCAAATAAAAAACACTCTTTCTCTCAACGCCTGAAGCGTACTTTTCGTTATCACTTTATCCGGCTTTTCCGTTCTCCAGGAGGAGCGAAAAAAGTAGCACGGGGCTTCGCAATCGGGTTTGGCTTAGAAATGATCGTTTTATGTACAGCTTCCTTGATCTATCTAATCTTTTATCCGATTGTACGCTTATCACGCGCCTCTCTCCCGGCATCGATTATTGGCAATATTATCGGAAAACTTTCTTTCCTCCCGATCCTTCTCTTGCCCTTTGCCAAAATTATTGGAGGATGGATAAGTCCTGTACAAACCAGTGGCAATAACGTGCAAGAATACTCTCTTTCTGAAATGGCATCCATTTTCACTGGTGATTTTCATATTCTGTATAATATTCTCCACAGTGGCCTTCACATTTTAATTGGCATGACCATCTTCGGTCTCATCTTAGGGATTGCTTCCTACTTTGTGATTTACCACTTATATGAGAAACGGCAAAAAAACCGTACAAAAAAACGCTCGGCTAAACATAGTACTAGCCTCTGCTAGACTTCATTTATTAAAAAAACTTCCTTCTTAAATATCCATTTAAGAAGGAAGTTTTTTTGTGCCCAATGACCAAGTCATTGCATCCATCTGCCTACACCCATAAAAACTCATTGAGAAAAAGTTCGTAATCCGTATGAAGTCTTTCGTTACTGAATACTTTTTATTACATTGAAACCACTTGCTGCCTAGGATATATCGACCCTGTCCAAACTTACAAAAAAATAATCGTCATAACAACACTGTTGAAAATTCAATTCCACCTCGAAAACTGCATCGACTGATGGGAGGTCATCGATTGTATAACCATCACTATTTTCTACAACTTTCTATACAAATAGCCATCGAAAACGTATTACAGGGCCAAGGCGGAGGTCCTTTCGGTGCGCTAATAGTAAAAGATGGGCAAATTGTCAGTACAGGGCGTAACCAGGTCCTCCCAAAACATGATCCGACTGCACACGCTGAAATTGAAGTGATTCGAAGAACCGGCAAACGGTTTCATTCACCAAACCTTAACGGCTGCATCCTATATAGCAGTTCCGAGCCCTGTCCGATGTGTCTAAGTGCAGCCTACTGGGCGAAGATATCGCTGATTGTCTTTGCTACTAACTGCTGGCAGATTGAAACATTTGGCTGGGATGATAGATATATCTATAAACAGATGTGCACCCCTCGTCAATATCGCTCGATTCCTAGTAAACAGCTAAATGCGCCTGGCATGTTTACCCCTTTCATTCTGTGGCGCCAGCTTTACAATGGGGCCAATTACACAAACTAACGACTCCACAATACAAAGAAAGCCCCAATTGGGGCTTTCTTTGTATTGTGGACTATCGTTTCAACTCTAATTTTTTACGTTTTAAATACCAATCCGTTCCACGAAGATCTCCCTGTAACCGTTGTTTGACGTCATTCATATTCTGAGGTGCGGGCTCGACTACTTTTTCACCCGGTCGCCAGTCTGCTGGAAGAGCCACAGCATTTCCATCGGCTGTTTGTAAAGCATCCAATAAGCGCAGGATTTCAGCGATATTTCGCCCTACATTGAGTGGATAATAGACCACAGCACGAATGGTTTGTTTTGGATCAATCACAAATACACAACGTACCGTCGCTGTTTCATCCGCACCCGGATGGATCATACCATATTGCGTCGCAATCGCTGTGGTTAAATCCGCTATAAGGGGAAAGGGAACCTCTACCCCCATCTTTTCCCGAATGTTATTCAGCCACGCAAGGTGTGCAGGGAGACTATCCACCGATAGACCAATCAACTCGGTATTTCGTCGTTTAAACTCCTCATAACTGCGTGAAAAGGAAATAAATTCGGTTGTACATACCGGCGTGAAATCCGCAGGGTGCGAAAAAAAGACAATCCACTTTCCACGATAATCAGACAGTCTAACTTCTCCCATCGTTGATTTTGCCGTAAATAACGGAGCTGGATCTCCGATCTTGGGCAATACTGGGGGAGCAATAACACTCGACTCAGTCATGGGCATCCTCCTTAGGCGTACTCGGTTGTCCATTACCATAACTATGTAGTAGACGATTTCCCATGAACCAATTTTTTATCTCAGAAAGAAATTTTGCCAAGGAAGACCCTCAGTGGGTCATTTCCTTCCTTGCCTGTTTTATTGGAACCGCTAGTGGCTTAGCAGCTGTCACCGTGCTTGCAACAAACCATCCCACTCCTGCTCCTACCATTGGCAAAATAAAGGCACCTATCCACCCATAGCGAAAGGCACCAAAGAAGATCGAGAGCGGGAGAAAACCCAGAAATTGAATGCAAAAAAGCACTCTCGTATACCCTCGATAGAAGATGGGTGTATCGACAATCCACGTCGCAAAGAAGGGATTTTTTTGTACAGCGACCCAAAACAGCCGTCCCCACAATGTTAAGAGGATCGCAGATACCACCCATACACACCACCCTAACCAAACGGGTGACTTTCCAAGTGCCACCATCCCAAAGCCCATGAATTGGCCGTACTCAATCATTCGTTGTCGATTCCGTAGTAACGCCTTTAATACGTTCCCCGTTAATATGTCCATGCCCGTCTTTTGCGGGAAAAAAAATCCGGATTGCGGAAATACCCACGGATTTTTACGTACCCATCCTAAGGGTGTAGATGGTTGCACCCCGCTTATACCTAATAAAAGCCCGATCCATTTAAAGCGTAGGATCTGATCCAATTTACAATCTTGTAGAAAGGTGCCCCACTGATCCAACCGTTGCTTTATTTGTAGACATAGCATACCTAACATGGCGATAAAGGCTATCCCAAGTAAGAGTGGGTTTCTCAATCCCACCACCCCTACCACAACAAATCCCATCCCACTGATAAGCAAATATATGAAGGCATTAATGTGTTGCCTCCAGCCAGTCATCCGGGTAAAAATCATGTTTCGTCCCAGCGCAATACTCATACGGGTCAGCCAACCATAGATGAATAAGGCGATCATCAGGAAGGTAGACAGATGATATTCATGGATCAAGAGCGGGGAAACTCCCACCATAAAAAGACCAACGACCCATAATTCCTTTGCGCCTTTATCGATCATTGCACAACGGATCAATCCCCTCATCCATGACCGCTTTTGAACAAGAAATAGTTGATCCGCTTCTCTAATTCGTAGCCGAAGATGACTACTCTTCACAAAGAGATAAAATCCAAGGAAGAATAACCCGGGCGGAATGTTCGCAAACCATGGAGGCGGATACTCCCACCATGAGAGATATTGTTGACCCGCAATCAACAAGCCCGGGATAAGCAAGTAAAGGGCCACAACCCAATCAATCACGGTTCTCCATGTACGGATAAACTCTGAACGCTCTACACTACGACGGTGTCGATAACTGGTTTCAGGAGACATTTCATTCTCCAATCGTTATGATGTTAGATAGTCAAAACAGTCAAACAATGAAGCATCCGATAATCCACACTGATCACGTAGGTTTCCTAATTTCCCTTGCGCAATACATTGACCCTGATCCAACAACAAAAACGTATCACAGATCTTCTCTGCGGTATCCAGGACATGGGTACACATTAAAATACCAGCACCACGCTTTTTTTCTTCATGTAACAGTTGGATCAATTCTTTAATCGCCTTCGGGTCTAATCCAATAAACGGCTCATCAATCACATACAAATCCGGTTTCATCAGAAACGCCAAGACGATCATCACCTTTTGCTTCATCCCCTTTGAAAACCCTAAGGGAAGATGATGACGTACACTGCTCAAGCGAAATCGCTCCAATAACTGATTGGCTTCTTGTTCAAAGTTAGGCACCTCATGGGTGGCTGCTAACAATTGGAGATGCTCCCACAAGGTTAGTTCATCATATAAAATTGGATGTTCCGGAACATAACCATATCGCTGATCACTCCCCTTTATCGTAATCTCCCCTGCCGTCTTCTTCATCAACCCTAAAATGACTCGAATGGTCGTACTCTTACCCGCACCGTTGGGACCAATTAACCCGAGTAACTCTCCTTCCTCTAAACAGAAGCTAAGATCTTGAACAACACTCTTCTTCCCATAGCTTACACAAAGCTTCTCCACTTCCAATATGGACATCCATCACACCACACATTTTTATAAT
This sequence comes from Marininema halotolerans, assembly GCF_900116235.1. GTDB lineage: Bacteria > Bacillota > Bacilli > Thermoactinomycetales > DSM-45169 > Marininema > Marininema halotolerans. The sequence goes on from NZ_FPAA01000002.1 coordinate 29,370, forward strand.
AAGTACGCTATCCTTAAAACTCGATATACCTGTAGTAGAACATAGATGAACAAAAAAATAAAACTGTCAAATGACAGTTTTATAAAATAAGGTTTTATCCTACAGTTGGCTCTAGAACATCTTGTGATACACCTTGAGAGCTTGTATGATTCGGCTTATCAACATGCAAAATTGGTGTTAGTGCCGAGACTACAAGTATCATTAGCATGATCATCATTTTTTTCTTCAAAAAGCACCCTCCTCTCTACTTTCTAATCTTTTCTTCGATTCATATATATTCAGTAAGCTATTTTGGAATTCCTGCTGGTTGTTGTCCTGATAGCATAATGCAAGACAAAAATGCAGTTCACTCTCATCTTTTCTATAATTATATTGTTGCGCCAACTTCAGGGCTCGTTCATAATATGGGCTTGCCTCTAATTTTTCGCCACATGTTTTAAAATAGTCTCCCATCGCTTTTAATGCCGTTATAAGTCTCGGGGCATCATTCAGTTTCTCTGCGTTGGCAATTGCCATCTCATAAGCCTCTTTCGCTTCCACTCGCTTCTCTTGTAATAGATTTAATTTTCCTAATCTAATATATGCATCGGTCAAGGGGTTCTCACTACTCATTAAATGTTTAGAAGCTAATGTTGTATGAATACACCGTTCTGCTTTTTTCCATTGTCCATTCGATGTATAAAGACTACCCAATGTAAGGTATAAATTAAAAATAAACATGTGGGTTTTGCTTATTTTGGCAATTTTCAATCCTTGCGTAGCATATTCTGCGGCTTCATCTATCATCCCTGTTTTACTAAGTAATTCTGCCCTTGCTAAATAGAAAAATAGAACAGTATCTGTATCCTCAAATCCCTTTAACTGATCCCAGACATCTTGAATTACCCGTAATCCTTCTACTGATCTTCCTAGTCTGTCAAGAAATGTAACTTCATTTCTAATAAGATAAAGCCTTATATATTTATTTCCATGTTCTCTCTTAAATGCATCTAATCCACTATAAACAAATTCTAACGCTTTCTCAATTTCATTTTGATAATAACAACACGAGCTCAGATTTAAAAACGAAAGTGCTTCTGTATTTTCTATATCATTATTTTGACTACTTAAATTTATGGCAGCTCCTAAGCACCTCTCTGCTCGCTTCCAATTTTTAAGATATAGATAGGCTTTACCTTTTAGGTGCTGATACATCGCTGCATAGGGATGATGATCATCTAAATCCATTTCCTCAAGCTCTTTTAACGCTCCCCTTGCATCTTCTAAATTGATCAACGTGTCAATTGAAAAGAGATTAAATCTTACCTCATCCAGTTCCTCTTTTTGCTCCAGCAAAATAGAAGGCACATGTTCCATGCTTATCCCTAGCTTATTGACAATATAGTAAACTTTTGATTGATGGACATGCGCAATCCCTCGCTCGATGTTACTGATCGTCGCAGGAGAGATTTTGTCATCGGCTAAATCCTCGAGTCTGAGTCCCTTCGATTTCCTAACTCTTCGTATAACTTCCCCTACATCTTTTATTTTCGAAGGTTCCATTAAGACACTCCTTTTCATGATTACTAAGTCTCTCCTATTCTACACTACGGTTACAAATAATTGGAATAACTAATTTTAATATTTCAATCAAATAACTGACGATCTATCGCATTAGACAATGCTAACACCATAAAACGCCTGTGATTTAACGGAATCACTTCCGTTATCGTTGTGAAATTTAAGGCCTGCTACTCAAAAATGAAGATGTTGAGTAGCAGGCCTCGATGATTACTCGTCCCGGCGGAGACGATGTAATTCATGTTGCACCTCTTTAATTTTAAGCAAAACCTCGTCTTCCGTCGCTATATCACTCGCTTCCGTCGCTGTCATTAACTGAATGAGTTGCCATTCTAGACTACGAATTCGGTTGGCTCTATCACTTTGTGAGGGATAACTTTCTTTTTCCCTTCGATGTTCCCTATATTCCTCATAGGATCCTGCAAAGGTCTCGACCCTTCCCTGATCCAAAATCAATGTTCGGTTCGTCACGCCTTCAATCAGTTGTCGATCATGGGAAACAAGTATCATGGAGCCAGGGAAGTGAAGCAAGGCTTCTTCAATTTTTTCCCGGGTCACGATATCAAGGTAATTAGTAGGCTCATCGAGGACAATTAAATCCGCCCCGGAAAAATAAAGATGCAAGAAAGCAACACGACATTTTTCCCCCATACTTAATTCATTGATCCGGCGATGTACCGCATCCCCAGGAAACAAAAAACTGGCCAACAGGTTTCTCGCCTCTACTACCGTCATCCCTGGTAAGGAGAGAAGACTCTCTAACACCGTTCCCTCAGGGTCCAGATTCTCTAACTCCTGAGCAAAATAACCCATCGTAACTTCCGGGTGAATCAAAACCTCTCCTGCACTCGGCTGCAGCTCCCCGATCAGTAAACGCAACAAGGTGGTTTTCCCACTGCCATTCGCTCCAACTACTCCCCAACGTTCCCCACGCTGAAGCGCAAACGTAAGTGGATGTAATTTGAACTTGGGTTCTTTGCCAAAGGATAAAGCCATTTCCTTGGTACGTAAAAGGGTACGTGGAGAAAATTTCCCACCAGAAAGATCCATTCGCAAAGTCGCTTCTTTATGCGGAGCTTCCGTCATCTCCTGTTTTAATCGTTTTAATGCTTCTTCCTTGGCACGGAAGCGTGTTTGATTTTTATTGGCCTTCTTTTTATAAAAAGGGTTACGCTCTCCTGCCGCTTGATGAGCACGATTAAACCACGTACGGTAACGTTGAATGGATTCCTCTAGCTTTTTTTGCTCTCGGACTTGTTTTTTATAGAGGGAACGCTGTTCACTTTCTTCGCGATCGCGTTCGCGCCGATAGGAGCTATAGCCCCCCTTATATCGGCGGGTGCCATCCTGTGTTAGCTCCACAACGGCATCGACAGTCTGATCAATCAACCACCGATCATGGGAGACAAGTAGGACAGCCCCCTTATAATTGTTAAGCCATTCGACTAACCCATTCATCATCGATAAGTCTAAATGATTGGTAGGTTCATCTAGCAAAATGAAATCCGGTCGATGGATCATCATGCGAGCTAGCTGTGCACGGGTTTTTTCGCCTCCACTAAGATGAACATAGGGAATCGGATATCGGTTTTTCGGAAGCCCTAACCGATTCAATGTCTCATCTACTTCTTGCTCCCACTCATACCCCTGTACCATTTGGTAGGCTTCTTGGCATTGGGCATAGTGAGCCAAGGATTTTTCCAACTGATTTGCATCCGCTTCTGACAAAGCTTGTTCAGCATCTTGAAGCTTCAAAAGGAGGTGATAGTGCTTAACCGAGCCTGCCTGGACAAAATCCAGCAGGGTCCATTTCTCTTCCACGTGTGGTGTCTGCTCCAACATCCCCCAAGAGGAGACCGGCAACTGCCGATGAATCTTCCCTTGATCGGGTAACCACTCTCCCATAAGCAGTCGCAACAACGATGTCTTACCAACTCCATTGGCCCCGATTAATGCCACCTTTTCTCCTGCCTGTATTTCTAAATTCGCATCCTTTACTACGGTGATCCCATTACATTCTTTGCTAAGATCTTGTGCTTTTACGACAAACAACGAACATCCCTCCCGTGCTTGGATATAAAAAAAACCCAGGTTTCACCTGCGCAGGAGGGGGTAACTCTATCGATGGATCACCGAACAAATGAACCTGAGCACAGGTAACGCAGCATTTCGTTCCCTTGCGGCTCAAGTCCATCGTTTTGTATCCATAAGCACCAAAAAGGCGCACTAACCCTACCCCCTACCGTGCATCCGGTAGAAACCGATAACTACAACGCTACATAGTTAATGGTTCGTGAGTACGATCAGTAAGTGCGCATCGCGATACTTTGGATACCTCCGTTCATTTCATTGATTCCATTATACGATGACCTTTAGGCTTTAGCAAAAATATAAATCCCTAATCCCCCTCTTATCTACTTTTTCGCTGTACAATCCGTACCCTTTTCGCTACTACGAATATTCCCAAATATTAACCAATTTTCATATCGAATGTGATAATATAGAATCTGCTCCAAATCTTGTACATAGAGAAAGGGAGTTTTCATCCATGAACCATAAGGCAATCGCTTTAGAACAATATCGGGATGATCGACAACTGGAACTCCGGCGCCAGATACACAAACACTACAGTCAATCCCCCACTCCTTTTGTCGATTGGACACTTCAAAAACTCCCGTTGAATGGCGATGAACGGGTACTCGACGCGGGATGTGGATCAGGTGGATGGCTATTCCCCCTTGCCAACAGATTATTTCCCAAGGGAGAAGTAACTGGACTCGATCTCTCCCCTGGCATGATCCAGGGTCTTCAGAAACGCGCAAATCAAACCAACAATATTCAATTGATTGTCAGTGATGTACAGATGTTGCCCTTTACCGACCATACTTTTGATCTAGTCATGGCAAACTTTTGTCTTTACCATGTACCCGACATCAATCAAGCACTGGGCGAGCTCATCCGTGTATTGCGTCCAGGCGGAACCCTGATGATTGCTACGGGAAGCCGTACGAATTATACCGAACTGATGACGATTGATCAAAACTGTCGTGAACACTGGGGATTTCCCCTTGTCGATGAACAAACCGAAGGATATGCTCGCTTCTCCTTAGAAAATGGTGATCAATATTTACGTCCCTATGTGAACTGGTGGGAGCGATATATTTTAGATGATTCCCTTGTCTTTTTCGAGTCAGCACCGGTTATCGACTACTATGCATCGGGTATGGTTGAACGAGGGGGCATTTCAGCAGAGCAACGGGCCACATTAATCTCCGATGTCAGTCGGATCATTCAACAGGAAATCGAAGCCCACGGTTCCTTTCGTCTACGAAAAAGTGCTGGATTCTTTCTCGCCAAAAACACGCAATAAACCACTCACTATCACCTCATCCTTCTGAGGTGATCTTCTCTCCTTCACTCCCATCATAAGCCCTTACCGGAGAAGGTGTCTGGTAACGAAGAGTGAGGATGACGAAGGCCAATAACGTTCCTGCTATTAGATAAAAGAGACTATCCCCACCCACCGACTGAATGAGCACACCCCCAATATAGGGCCCCAATACACATCCAATCGCAAAGTGTGCACTCGCTAGGGCGTTTCCTTCTGGTAGATCCTCCATCGGCAGGATATCCGCCAAAAAAGCAAGCCCCAAAGAAAACAACGAACCCAGCAATCCACCTACCAGCGCAAAAACCAACAACAATAACCACGCATTCTCAATAACCAAAGGGATGACGGCCATTCCTATCGCCCCTATGAAACAGATTCCACCCAGTACCTTCTTCCTCCCCAAACGATCAGAAAGAATACCCAAGGGTAATTGAAAGAGTAGACTGCCATAGACAAAGGCACTAATTAAGATCGATACCCACGAGGTCCCAAGACCGTTCCGCAACCCATAGACGGGAAAGCTACCCGAAAGCGTCGCTTCTAAAAACCCATACAAAAAAGCAGGGCAAAGCGCAACAAAACTCCACCGATAAATTCGCAACATTCTGCTACGACTTGCTTCTACTCGGGAGTCCACTGGTGGCCGTTGATCCTTTAGAAAAAACGTCCCGCCAAAGACAAAGAGAAGAAGCACACCCATTGTGATAAAGGGGACCCACTCTCCCCACTTCAATAGATTCATCCCGAGGGGACCCAGTCCAAATCCCATGGCAAAGGCCAGTCCATATTGAGAGACACGACGTCCCCTTAAATGAACAGGACTTTCTGCAGTAATCCATAACTGGGTCGCATAATGCAAAATACTATCGCCTACCCCAATTAAAAATCGAAGTACCATCCAAGGAACAAAACCAGTAAAAATCGGAAACAAGAAAGTGCACCCTAGTAAGAGCACCATGCCTATAAGAATAACAAAGCGGTATCCGTATCGCCTGACAAGCCATCCACAAAAGGGAGTCGACAACAGAATACCAAGATAGAGCGCAGTGGCATGAAGCCCATTCATACTCGAAGAGACGCCTTTTTTTTCAAGCAGGGTAGCGACCAATGGTAGTAACAGCCCTTGTGTAAGACCCGCAGTAGCGACCACGCCTAGCAAAACGAGAAACCATCTTCTTTCTGACCGCGGTTTCATTCTCCACCTCCTCCATTGTTCTAACGCAAAAAGAGGCTGATTCCTGGGAATCAGCCTCTTTCACCCTCTTCTTAATGAGGAAGAAACGCCATTTGCAGGATAAATAAGATCATAAAGAGATATAAAAGTGGATGCACCTCACGCCCTTGTCCCCGCACGATTTTTAAGAGGGGGTAGGAAATAAAGCCAAAGGCAATCCCTGTAGCAATACTGAACGTGAGCGGCATACTTAACATGGTGATAAAGGCTGGGAAGGCCTCATCAAAGTCATTCCACTGTACCTTTGAAAGTCCTCCCATCATCAAACACCCGACGATGATAAGGGTAGGCGCTGTAATGGCTGGTAAGGCAGCGACTGCAGCCACCAATGGTTCAAAAAAAAGTGTCCCCATAAACAATAGGCTGACAACCACCGCAGTAAGCCCCGTACGCCCCCCCGTAGCCACTCCTGTCGATGACTCGATGTAGGCACTCGTTGGCGTTGTACCCATCACAGCCCCTGCCGTCATGCCTGCCGCATCAGCAACTAACGCTGAACGCATTCTGGGAAAAGTCCCATCTTTCATCAGCCCTGCTTGCTCAGCCACTCCAATCATTGTACCTGTGGTGTCAAATAAAGTAACTAGCAAAAATGCAAAAATGATCGCATATAACCCCTGATCAAACACCGCAGGCAAAGAGCTTATGGCTGCGCCAAAGGTAGGGGACATACTCGGTGGTAAGGTCAGCACCGTGGATGGCATATGAAAGAAACCAGCAATCCAAGCATACAGGCCAATCAATACCATTCCCACAAAAAATGCACCCGGAACCCGCAAGGTCATCAAGATCAAAGTGATGACCAATCCCCCTAAACTAAGAAGGGTCATCGGATGATGAAAATCACCCAAACCAACTAAGTTCACTTCGTCATTGACGATAATACCTGAAGATTTTAAGCCAATAAATGCAATGAACAACCCAATTCCTGCAGTAATCCCATATTTCAGGCTGGAAGGTATCGCATGGATGAGTGCTTCTCGAAACTTTGTAAAGGAGAGAAGTAAAAAGATAACCCCAGCAACAAATACAGCCCCCATGGCGGTTTCCCAACCAATTTTACTTTGACCGACGACGCTAAAAGCAAAGTACGCATTAAGTCCCATTCCCGGTGCGATGGCAATGGGATAATTAGCGAAAAGCCCCATGATTAAGGTACTGATCACTGAAGCTAATATTGTAGCCACAAAAACCGCACCAAAATCCATTCCCGCTTTACCCAGTATCGTTGGATTCACCACGACAATATACACCATGGTTAAAAACGTAGTTAATCCAGCCAAGATCTCCCGGGGAATGTTCGTTCCACGATCCACAAGACCAAATAAACGCTCCATAATACCCCTCCTACCCCCTTTAAAGACGAACATTAAAACAACCTCACGTCCATAATAATCGTTTTTATCATTTTTCTCAAGGATAAACTCAACGAGGAATGTTCCTTTAACAATAGTCTGACCGAACCTGTCACCATCATTCCCTTATCCTCATACCTTGATGTAGCATTCAACCGACAAATCCCTCCTATCACACAGATAGGAGGGATGCTGGGGGATATGGTACAACATTCAAAGTCGCTCGTTCATAATTGGCAACACGATCGCATAAGAACAATCATGGTTTTGAAAACCTATGTTACCGTTAAAGGGGAGAAGATGATGAACCGTACAAGTGAATTCGTTTTAGGTTTGATCGGTGGGATCCTTGGCGCCTGTTTAGCCATCTTGATGATCTTTGGGGCCTACATTAGCTCAACCCTCGTTGACTTCGAACAGTTTTCAGCGATCAATTCAAATATCATCTTAATTGAAGGTATTCTGCTCTTGCTCCTGTCAGGTGCCTCCATTCTTTATTCCATGCCCTCACGGATTCAGAAGAATCATGTATTAAGTGGGGTCATTCATCTCATTACAGGCATTCTTGGTTTTTGCCTCACATTTATTCTCTGGTTGCTCCCAGGAATTCTACTTATTATCTCTGGTGCACTCTGCCTTAGGAAATCGCGAACGAAAACCATCGGTGATGTCGCTTCAAGTACCACACCCCCGAAGGAACCCCCTTCACAAACATAAGGGCTGTTACACTGGATCTTCGATCTCATATAACAGTTCATCATCCTCGACATCATAATCGACGCGAAGGGAATTGCCATCAAGAAACCACAATTCGTCTTCCTCAATATAAAAGGTAATTCCCTCTACGATGGTCTTAATCCCTGGACGACGTGGCTTTTCCATTGTCAATCGCAGGGAGAATCCATGAGGATTCCTTCCAGATGAATGTGCATCATCATACCGTACATCAAAGCGAAGGGCATCCCCTTCTTTCAGGGATAGCTCCCTTTGAAACCACTGTAGAGCTCTTGCTGTCACCTCAATACTCATGGTAACCCTCCTTGGATCTTCCCTACCCATCCGTTTTCTTCTCACTTTACCCTAGCCACTCCCTCTCATCAAGAAAGATCAACAAAACATTTACATCCCATTAACCTATCATTCGTATAGAAACGTTAGATTGGTATCAACGGTAACCCCCTTACCGTATCCAGCATCTAGGTTCATTTTCTGTTTTAACAGAAAATGAACTTTTTTTTACGAGATTTAAACCCGGTCCGCGATAAGGGCCCCCCTCGCATGAATTCGGCCTTTTTGGTATGATGATAGAACGATGAATCGAGATGAGTATAGCGACCTTGTTCTCTCACATAGGAAATATTCATCCTCACACCTTATATTTGTCAACGATGACTTAACACAAGGGGGCTCCGATCCATGTATCATGTTACCGCCTACAGCAATGAAGGAAAGAAGCTCGTCGATCAACCCATCGAGGCACAAAATGATCATGAGGCCAAGGAGAAAGGATTTGCGATTCTAAAGGAAAAAGAAGCCGAAGGATTCGCTTATCGGATTCTCCACGACTCCGGTCGACTTGTTGATTTTACAAGTCAAAAGGGGAAAAGTGCCAAGAGCCAAGTAACCGAGTAACAAAAAAAGACCCAGGTATGTGGGTCTTTTTTTTTATGCTTTCAATCTCCATTTGATGATGCAATGACCACCGTAGCCTCAACAGCTAACGCCACATTTCCCCGCATGGCATTGGAGATCATACATCGCCTTTCTGCAGCTTCCGTAGCAGCTCTCGCTTCCTCCATTTGTTCCACATTGACACCCGAGTGAAGAATCACATGCGGTCGATGGGTCATCTTTTCGAAGATTTGGCCTGTCATCTCCACACTGACGACTCCGATCGTCTCAAGGGTCAGGCTCGATACGGGGATGTTCTTTCGCTCCAGCATAGCTGCTAGCGTAATCAAATAACACGTTGCCGCTGCACCAATCATCATTTCATCGGGATTTGTACCAATCCCCGGGCCCTTCATCACCTCTGGGATCGATATTTTCGTGTTAAGATTCCCAGCAGCAATGTGGCCCTCACCCGCTCTTCCTCCAAACCAATCCGCGGTAAGGCGAAATTCATGCTTAGGCATTCCAAGTCTTCCCTTCCTTCACGTGATGACCCGCATCATTTTCTTTATATTGTACATGATCACCGCCCTCATCATCGATTTTTAATTTCTACCTGATCAGGAAACAACTTTGAAGCAGTGATCAAAGGAGATCGCTTGTCGTCCTATAAAAAAAGAAGTGGGGCAAATCCCCCACCTCGTTATTGATTATACTCGGTATAAGTTTCCGAATTTCTCTTGTAAGTAAGCAATATAAGGCTTTACAGTGAGCGGAGATCCACTCGCTTTCTGTATCAGGTCTGAAGGTGAGTATTGCGAACCGTATTGATACAGGTTCTCCTTCAGCCATCCATGTAACGAACCAAATTCACCATTTCGAATCTGATTGGGGATACTCGGATTTGCACGCAAGGCCGCATCATAAAATTGTGCGGAGAGAATATTTCCTAACGTATAGCCTTGGAATGCCCCACCGATATAACCAGCATACCAGTGAACATCTTGAAGTACACCATTTTCATCCCTTGGGTCAAATACTCCCAAATCACTCTTATACCGTGCACGCCAAGCTTCTGGCAGGTCTTTTACCGCTAGTTTTCCTTCGAGAAGATCCAACTCCAGATCGAACCGAATCATCACATGAAGATTATAGGTTAACTCATCGGCATCGGTACGAATCAATGAAGGTTCTACTTTATTGATCGCGCGATAAAAGGAATCTAACGGAACATTTCCAAGCTGTTCCTTAAAGGTCGCTTGCAATTTCGGATAATAATGCTCCCAAAATCCATAGCTACGACCGACAAGATTCTCCCAAAGACGTGATTGGCTTTCATGGACACCTGAAGAAGCGCCTTCTGCTAAGGGAGTGCCTTCAAAGTCCATCGAAATTCCTTGTTCATACAAAGCATGACCGGTCTCATGAATGGTAGAGAAAAGGGCTTCCGTCAAGTTATTCTCTTTCACCCGTGTGGTAATGCGAACATCGCCAAGAGAAAATTTGGTCATAAAAGGATGATGGGTTTTATCGAGTCGTCCGCGATCAAAGTCATATCCCATTTGCTTAATCACCTGAAGACCAAATTCCCACTGGTCCTTTTCGGGAAAATGCTTCATTACGCAAGAATCATCAATCGCCCCTTGCTCTGCCACCTTCTTTACCAAGGGAACTAACTGGTTACGTAAATCCGCAAATAAGGGACGTACAGTCGCTACTGTCATTCCCTCATCGGATTCATCGATTAAGGGATCCGCAATATGGTCATGCGGGAAGAACTCAGCATATTGCCGACTAAAATCAAGGGTTTTTTCTAAGTGATTTTGCACTTTTGAAAAATCGTTCGCTGGGCGAGCTTCTACCCAAGCATGGTACGTATCCGTAAAATGACTCATCATCTTTGCCATAAAGGAAGCCGGCACCCGAAGGTCCTTCTCATATTGACGACGAGCCACACGAATCAATGAGGCATCAAAGGAATCCGCTGGCAAACTTTTTTCATAGGAGGATAATTCATCAAGAAGACGGCCAATTTTGGGATCCGTTCTCTTTTCATGCGTAATCTTCCCCATCAATCCCAACTGTCGTCCCCTAGCTGCCGCACCATTCTTCGGCATAAAGGTCGATTGATCCCAATTTAACAATGCACCAATGTTCCATAAGTCGTAAGCTTCCGATAAATGTCGCTTTAACTCGTTTAGTTTATCTTGCAAAAACATCGCCCCCCTACAGTAATAACACTATGTATATCACTACAAGTTTACTCCTTCCAAAATGGAAGAGCAACGCTTTTAATTATAATAAAAAAGGGGTCTTCCCTGTTAAGGAAGACCCCTTTTCAAGCAGCTTACCAGCAACCGCCGCCCCAGCCGCCGCAGCCGCCACCATAGCCGCCGCCACCGCCGCCGCCGCCATAACCACCATCAAATACACAGAAGATCGTAGCGATCACTAACAAGAAGAGTAATAAACGTCTAAGACCCCAGCCACCCCAACCGCAATTTCCGTAAGAGTTTCCAGCCCCACAATTTCCACTCATGGACAATTCCTCCTATCGCGTTTTCCGTAACAGAATACGTAGGAGGCTTCCTTATCGAAAGGGACGAGTACCCCCTTTCAATCGCCTGTTTTGCCATATTGATAGGGAATTGTCTACTGTCTCTATCTCCGCTAAGGTATAACGGCCCCTTTTCGAAACCACTCGCCAGCGAAAATGAGGGAGACCACAATCTGTAAAACAGCCCTTCCCTTACGCCCTTTTCGCCATCCAATTTGAATTTTTCTTCCCCCATTTTTTTTAGGGAACTCCTATCAAGTGACAAGAGGGAGTAGGCAGACCAGCTATCTCCCAATGAGTCGTCCCTCCAGTTCAGATAAGGAAGTCATAGGGCGTTCACATGCATATTGTTGACAAATATACGCCGTTGCCTGTTCGACAAGCGGAAGTTGTTCGGTGGTGTGGGGAAGGATGTGAGCAATTTCATCCTTTAACTCTTCTGATTGATAGAGAAGGATCGCATTTGGCAAAAACGCTTCTTGAACCAGTCGGAGCATCTTTTTTGTGGTTGCATCCTTCGCTTTGCTCGAAATCACAACCTCCATGGGGTTTGCAAAAGTAAATTGAACCGCCATCAACGTAAAGGTATATGCCATGGGAGCATTGCTCATCGTCTTGGCAAAGGCGGATAGTTGCCTTTGTGCCCGTCGATCCCAGGCTGGATCCGCCGTGATCCGCGCCAATCGCAGAAGATTTAGCGTCGCTACACCATTGCCTGAGGGCATTGCACCATCCGTGGTCTCCTTGGTACGGGTTAATAATTGTTCACTATCGCCTCCGGTAAAAAAGAGACCCCCTTCCTCCTCATCAGCAAACAAAGCGAGCATCTCCTCTGATCGCTTCAAGGCTTTCTGTATATACTGCGGTTGGAATGTCGCCTCGTAAAGCTCAATCAATCCCCAGGAAAGTAAAGCGTAATCATCGAGATAGGCTAAAATTCCAGCTTCCCCATCCCGCCAACGAGCGAGCAGGCGCCCATCTTCCCGCACAAGTTTTTGCTCAATAAAGGTGAGGGACCTGATCGCTGCTTCAGCGTATTTTTCTTCACCAAGCACTCGCGCTCCCTTTGCCAAAGCCGCAATCATCAAACCATTCCATGCGGTGAGCACCTTATCATCTTTATGGGGACGAAGACGCCCTTCCCGAACATCAAATAGCCTTTTTCGTCCTTCTTCCAAGCGGGTACTTAGCTCCTCTTCTGTCATATTAAACTGACTCACCAAGGATGCCATCGATTGGCCAATCCGATTGGGGATACTCTTGCCCTCGAAGTTCCCATCCTCTCGGATATCATAGCAACGGCAAAAAAACTCACCCTCCACCTCGCCCAGTACTTGTTTCACTTCCATCGGGGTCCAGACATAAAATTTCCCTTCGACTCCTTCTGAATCCGCATCCTCTGCGGAATAAAAACCACCCTCAGGCGCCGTCATATCCCGCAGGACATAGGTGAAAATTTCTCTAGCAGTCTGGGCGTAGGTCTCCTTCTTCGTTGCTTGATACGCCTCTAAATATGTATAAGCTAATAGCGCATTATCATACAGCATCTTCTCAAAGTGCGGCACTTGCCATTTCTCATCCACTGCATAGCGGGCAAAGCCATAGCCAATATGGTCATAGATTCCCCCTTGCCTCATCCCTTCAAGGGTCTTCTCCACCATGCTCAATGCCTTGGAATCCTTATGAGTCAGCCAATAGCGTAGGAGAAACATCAGATCATGGGAACGAGGAAATTTAGGAGCTCCACCAAATCCACCCCATTGTTCATCGAAGGTAGAGGCGAACTCATGATAGGCTTCCGCAAGAACCTCCTCCGCCCACTCCCCTTGCTCTGAATGTAGCAACTGTGTCTGAAGCGCTTGGGTAATTTTCTCCCCGGCATTCTCTGCTTGTTCGCGCTCATCTTTCCACACCTGTGCAACCCGATGCAAGATATCCATCAACCCAGGCTGACCATAACGCGGGGTTTTTGGAAAATACGTCCCTGCAAAAAAAGGCTTTTGCTCCGGTGTTAGGATCACTGTCAACGGCCATCCACCATGGCCCGTGAGTGCCTGACAAACGGTCATATACAGATGATCTACATCAGGACGCTCCTCCCGATCCACCTTAATCGGAACATACCACTCGTTAAGTAGATAGGCCACTTCTTCATCTTCAAAGGATTCTTTCTCCATGACATGACACCAATGGCAGGTTGAGTAACCAATCGATAAAAAAACGGGCTTATCTTCTTTCTTCGCTTTTTCAAAGGCCGCATCTCCCCAAGGGTACCAATCCACTGGATTGTATGCATGTTGGAGCAGGTAAGGGGACTTTTCCTTGATCAATCGGTTCGGTTCAGTCATTGGATTTCCCCCTCTCGTTAATGTTTGGTTTATCTTAACATAGTACAATTTTACCCAAAATGATGGATGAAATCGCCTTACCCCACTATGAATTCGTTTCTACCTCCGTGGTATTCTTCGATCGGTTCACACCCCAACACTCTACACAAGATAAGATGATTTATTTGCCCCTGCAAAAATTACGTTAGTGACAATAACGTACTCATTTCTTGATGTGTTCCCTTCCCTCTCCCAATAATCGTAGAAACAATTCATCAAGCAACCAATATAAGAAAGCAATAAAATTCAAAGGAATGAATAGATAAAAAAAGAATGCAGAATCAAATACCTCAAAACCAACGCCTCCCTTAACGATAAATATAGGAGAGATAAGTATTAAAATACTTGAGAACCCGATGTGAATAAGCAACGATACTAACCATCGATATCGATAGCTTCTTGATACAAAATCAGAATATATAGAAACAGGCAGTGCATATAGAAACAAAACAGGGGCTGAAAAAAAGAGAAAAGCTATAAAAATGGAAACTCGTGTTGAGAATGTAGATAGTATTGATTCATTAGCAAATAAAGAAATATATAAGGATGTAATAAAAACCATACAAATAGTAACTAATAATTTTCTTAATGTTATTTTTTTCATTTACGTCCCTCCTTCATTATCTTATTAAATTTATCTATTACAAATTCCAATTTGATTTACAGATTGTTAAGTTTGTTTTTCCCTTCCAAAAAGCGTTAAGGGTTATCTGCTTTTCTTCATTTATAAAAAGAACTATTTGGTTCACACTCCAATACTGTACACAAATACAATCTACTATTTATTTCTTTAAAAATTGCACTAATCACACAAAAACACTCACTTTTTAGTTTATTTTCTCCTCCTGTCCCATAATCGTATAAAAAATTCATCAACTAACCAGTATAGAAAGGCAATAAAATTAAAGTAAGTATATTCATATAAAAATATTTTATAATCAAATGTATAATAATTAATTGCTTCCTTGGAAAAAAGTATAGGAGATATGAGTAATAAAATACTTGAGAACCCGATGTGAATAAGTAACGATACTAGCCATCGATATCGATAGCTTCTTGATACAAAATCAGAATATATAGAAACAGGCAATGCATATAGAAACAAAAAAGGAGATGAAAAAAAGAGAAAAGCTATAAAAATGGAAACCCGCGTTCCAAATCCAGCGAGTAATCCTTCCCAAGGAATGATAGAAATATATAGTGATGTAATAAAAACCATACAAATAGTAACTAATAATTTTCGTTTAATAACTTTTTTCATATATCCTCCCGTTATTATCCAATTGATCAAATCATCTAAACAAGTGCCCATTTGAATGATACCTAATACCATACTTCTTCAATACAGAAGAGATATATGAGAAGACAGGCGTGTTGATTAGCCTGTTTTTGGAAGCTGAAAACGGAGAGAATACAGGCAATCGAATAGAGCACGGAGCCATTCCGCTGGAAGATGGGACATGCATAAACTACGCATAAACTCGAGCATCGAAGTGGTTTGAAATCGTTTAGGTTTCTGCCAATAGTAGAGCATATGGATGAGAACATAGGCAATACAAGCACCGAGAAGTTACCCATAGACTGCATTTTGTGTCCAAACAGCGTTTTCACATTCAAATGTTGTTTAATCCAGCGGAAAAAGAGTTCTATGGACCAGCGGACCTTATATAAATCAGCCACCATCTGCGGGGTGAACGCTAGTAGATTAGTGATAACATGAATGATCAACACGCCTGTGTTCTTGAAGTTCATAAACGCTGGTACGCTTTTTTTGCATTTGTTTAATAATTAGATGCCAGCACACGCAAATGTATCACCTTATGCATCTACTAGAAGACAAAGGGGTGATTTTATGAGTAGATTTTCAGTCGATGTGAGAAAGATAATATTAAATTTAAGGCAAAGGCGTGTTGCTTGTCCTGATGGTGGATGTAACCCATTCAGAGAAAGTTGTGGTGGTGAGCCATGTTATTGTATATTTTTTTTCTGTATGGGCCCGGCTTCTATAGTATCTAATGCTGATGTTGCATTCTTTCGTAACCGTGCAGGAGGAATAGGTACTGTTTTAAAACCAAGTAAGTTTCTTCAGTATATACTTTTTACCAGCACATCAGAAGGTAAGATTATACAAACAGTATTTCGATTCCCTAATTTTAGGAACGAGAATAAAAGAAGAGCCTTTATTCAGACTACACGCAATGGAAAATTAGTAAATATAACAGTGCCATTTGATAGAAACGGTAGGCCTATCTCTCCTAATAATAATGCAAATTCTTCTGGATGTTCCTGCGGAAAGTAATCTTCCCTTGTATAATAATATCTAAGACAATAACACATCACGTTAGTTGTGTGTGTTCTTAACAGGCGTGGTCAAAAAGAATGGTATCTGGTTTCATGAAAGAAGTCTCCTTTGTTTTGGGTTTGGAGTTTGAAAGCTACTCATCCATTATAAACAAAGAGACTTCTTTTTTAGTTATTGTTTTCAATATTTATGCATCGATTGCACGCCGTAATTTCCAAGAGGGCCATGTAGTTTTTCGTTCACTCCACCTGGAATATACTGCCTAATCAACACGCCTGATGAGAAGAGTGTTCTATAACGTTCAACTGCTCAATGTATTGACAATTCTATTTCTGGTAAGGTTTTGTGTGATAACTCTATCCTTACCACAAATTGTCCTTCGATTTATATACTTTTTCTTAAACACAGCGACTGACTAGTAACAATTGCAAAATACAGCTAAAGAGCATGGACTCCCTTCTGGTATGGGAAATCCCTGCTTTTTTAGCCAATCGTTGCTATCACAATCCACGTTTTTTTAATGATTTTGGGTAGGCATGGATGATGAGAATGATAGAAAGTCAATGGTAACTACGTCAACGAAGGCCCACCGTACAAGAGGTAACCCGCCTATCGTACTGCACATTACACCCCTCGGTTCTACCCCCTCACCCATCACTCCTCTATCAGCGAATACACAAACCTTATTTGTAGCATCGCAATACATTAAGGAAGGGGGTGTTACGATGATCCGTGTGGATTATATTATTATCGGTGCGGGCACTGCTGGGGGAGCACTCGCGAAAAAATTGACGGATAACCCCTCGACTTCCGTTCTCGTACTCGAAGCAGGTACCAACCTCACGACGGAAACGATTAATCCTGCCTTACTCTTTACTTATAAAAATTTTACTAATAATCGGTTTCTATACAATATATTTTCGCCGGAATCGCCGGTCATCGACCGACAATTAGCCTATTGGAGTGGACGTTTAATCGGAGGCAGTTCACAGATCAATGCGATGTATGCGGTACGCGGGAGCAGAGCCTTGTATGATCGCTGGGCACAACGAGTTGGACCCCAATGGAGTTATAATCGTCTATTGCCATTGTTTAAAGAAATGGAAACCTATACAGGAAAAACACAAAATCCCTTTCAGCGCGGTAGGCATGGTCCCTTATATGTCAGACAAGAAAATTTACCTAACAAAGGAACCATCGCTAATGTCTTTACAACTGCCATTCATAACGTGACGGGTGCCCCAATAGTCGAAGATTATAATACCGGGATTAGTCAATGTACGTTTACTAAATCGCAACTGACCCAGCGGCAAGTAGGAAACCTCTTTCTTCGCTCAAGTACCGCCACCGCTTATTTAAATCGCAACATCGTCACACAAAGCAATCCATTTAACCCAATCGAACGAGGCATTCGTCGCCAACTTCTAATCTTTGGAAAATCAACCGTTAACAAAGTGTTGCTCCGAAAAAGGAAAGGAAAAATCGTGGCCACCGGTGTTCAATTTGTTCAGAATGGCCACTCACAAACGGCATTTGCTAGAAAAGGAGTGATCGTATCTGCAGGCATCTGGTCCCCGATTGTTCTTCAACGTTCCGGGATTGGAGGAAGACAAGATCTCCTTCGTGCAGGAATTAAACCCATCGTAGTCAATGAGAATGTCGGACGAAATATGCAGTCTCAATACCGAATCGCCATGGGAATTGAAGTAGAAACCAGTCGCCTCTTACAAGTAAATAATGCGGACCCCGTCGCCCCGTATGTATTCGGTGCATTTTTAAATAAACGAAAAAACACCAGTCGAAAACTACAGTTATTTAGCCTACCCAGGGCGATTCTCATTCCGCAAGAAGAGGTGAAATTAAACAATTGGGACTTTAATTCCGCGAAGCCAACGAATGTGATGAGTATTGCACTTGTCAATCTCGATCCCGGAAGAGAAAACTCTGCAATCGTTGCGCACAGCGATCCAGAGGCCTATCCAGAAGTTCGATTTAATCCTCTTCAAAATCAAGCAGAAGTCGCCTTTGTTGTGCAATCCTATCTCGAAGTGTATCGCGTCCTTCAGGAGGCGAGAAAGTTGGATCCCGGAGGCATATATAAAGCCGTGTTCCCACCTGAGAAAGTCTTTCAAATCAATGACCCTGTTGAAAAAAGCAAACAACTTCTGCAGTATGCAAATGCTTCCCTCTGCAGCTTTTATCACTATGCTGGTCAATGTAGAATGAGTCGAAGCAAAGCAACAGGGGTCGTGGATCAAAACCTGAATGTTTATGGGGTGAACCATTTAAAAGTGGTTGACCTCTCCGTCGCACCGATCATCCCTGACGGAAATACGTGTATCCCCTCTATCATGATCGGGCTCAAGGCATTTCAAATCATTAAAAGTGGGAGGTAATCCAGGGAACCAATCCTGACTTTCTTTACCTATTCAAAAAGTCGTCATTTCTCTTAACGACCCGTAATTTCTGGGTTGTCACGAGAATTGGACGACTATTTTTGTATGCCATTCACGGTTTAATCATTTGCAATGTCCTTTTCTTACTTCTGGGAGGGTGTTATCTAAGGTTTAGGATTCAATTAAGAACTAATTAAGAATTAGATCAATGTTAGGTAAATTCGATCTGATATCGTATGAGCTGTATTCAACAACCAAAGGAGTGACCCTTTATGAAGACAAAAGTAGGATTACTTGTTTTAATGCTAACTTTTTCAGGTGTTATGGCAGCGTGTGGAAATGACACTGATATGAGCAATGCGGATGCGAAAAAATCAACCAAGACAGAAATGACAAGTAAGATGGAGAATTCAAAGGATGAGGACATGGAGATGAAAAAGGATGAGGACATGGAGATGAAATCGGAATCCTCCATGATGACCGGGGAATTTCACGGTAAAAATAAGAAAATGGTTTCCGGTATGGTGAAGTTCAGTAAGGATCAATTAATGTTAAGTGATTTTAAAACATCGAAAGGGCCAGACCTCCACGTGTACTTAACCAAAGGTGGCGATGTTTCGATGGGTAAGTCGTTAGGAGCCGTTGATTTGAAGATGGATGAACAAAGCTTTTCATTAAAAGGGATGAACCCCGATGATTACGATACCGTGGTCATTTATTGTGATAAAGCCCATGTATCATTTGGTGAAGCAAAACTAATGTGACTACAATGAGAGGAGTCTCTCATGAACAAGTGGAATTGGATGGGTCGCATTCTCATGCCATTGATTCGAATAGGGCTGGGTATCAGTTGGCTAAAAGAAGGCATTTTTAAGATACAAGCGCAATTTACCATGGTGGGCCTTACCGATGCAGTGGTTCATAATACCGTTTCCCCACCTTGGTTTAAAGCGTTCATGCTTCAATTTGTCGAGCCGAACACCGCTTTATTTAATTTCATCATCCCATGGGGAGAGATATGTGTCGGTTTAGGTTTAATCACAGGCATCCTCACTTTCCCTGCGCTCTTAAGCGCCATTTTCATGAATTTGAATTACTGGCTAGCCAACATGATCTACATTTATCCAATTCAGTTAATGTCAGCGACCCTTTTAATATGGAGTGTAAAGCAAGCCAACTCCTTTACCATCCAAAGCCTTTATGAATATGGGCGAAACCGATGGAGAAAATTAAAGGTTCTGGGAAGTTAACAACCACCCTATCTTCTCTTACCCACAAGTACGTAACAGGTCCATTTCTCGATGGGCCTGTTACGTACTTGTATCAACGCTGGCTTCTGATACGATAGAAAAAAGGGGTGTCGCTCATGGATGATACCATATTAATTGTAGATGACGAACCAACCATCCTTGATGTGGCAAAGCGTTATCTTGAAAAGGAAAACTTCAAGGTATTACTTGCTTCGGATGGAAAAGAAGCCTTTCGCCTATGTCAAAACCATGAAATTAGTCTAATTGTGACGGATATCATGATGCCTGAAGTGGATGGATATGATTTTATTTTGCAAGTGCTCGATATGGATAAAGAAATCCCCTTTTTATTTATCAGTGCCAAAACCCAAGAAAAGGATCGCCTGTATTCATTAACGCTTGGGGCGGAGGATTTTATCACGAAACCCTTCAGCCCGCGTGAATTGGTGTTACGTATTAAGAATATCTTACGTCGTATAAATAAAAATACCAGTAAAGTACTCAATCGGGGCCCATTAACCATTCAATATGATAAACGGGCAGCTACTCTCTATGGTGAACCACTCGATCTAAAGTTAAAGGAATTTGAATTGTTGTGGGTATTGGCCTTGGATATGGAAAGAGTGTATTCGAAGTCAGAGCTCTATGAGAAGGTTTGGGGTGCTGACTATTATGGTGATGCCAATACCTTAAGTGTTCATATTCATCGTTTGCGCGAAAAGCTTGAAAGAATATCCGCTGAGCGACCCCACCCGGTGATTAAGACCATTTGGGGACTTGGTTATAAGATGGAGGTCAATGAGGTTGAAATTACGTAATTTAATCCTTGCATCTTATGCCTTTGCACTTATTCTAGTCATGACAATCGTCTTTTTTAGTGTAAAATATATGATCTTTCAAACTGAAATCGCTTATATTGTCTCGTTAATCATGTTGGTCGCTTGCACCATTGCGTTCTTTTTTAGTTATTTGCTTTTTCTACCTACACTTCGTTCGATAACGAAGTTAAGTAAGCATAGCAATCAACTGGCCCGAGGTCATTTTGAGCCCATTGCCAATATTCGTTCACCGAAGGAATTAGCGGAGCTTGCCCGGGACTTTAATTACATGACCGAACGACTAGCAGAGTCCTTTGCCCAGATTAAAAAATCCGAAGATGAAAAGAACACGATGATTTCTCAGCTATCCCACGATATCCAAACACCCATCACTTCCATAAAGTCTCAGATTGATGCCATCATGGATGATATGGTAAGTGGCGATGAGAAGCTTTTGTATCTTGAATCCATACAAAACCAAGCCATGCGGTTAAGTCAGTTGTCCACTGAATTACTAGACCTTACGGTTACCCAAGAAAGAAAAAAACAAAAACCAACAAGTAAAAAAGTATGGATTGATAAAACCTTAGTCGCTGCATTAAACAGCTTTCAAGTGCAAATCAAACTGGAAGATCGCCCCATCGAGATTGATTTAGATGATGAGGTACTGTTTGTCTGCTCGGACGAAGAAGGAGTCAATCGCATTTTTTACAATTTGATTGCCAATGCTCTAAAATACTCGCCACCTGGTACTCCCATCAAGGTAAAGGGAAAGAGTACCGGTGATGTTATTCAAATATCGATTCAAGATTTTGGCATCGGCATATCCGAAGAAGAACAAACGCATATTTTTGAACGACTGTATCGCGTGGATAAATCAAGAAATCAGAAATACGGCGGGACTGGACTCGGACTGTATATTTCACAGGAGATTGTCAAAACACTTGGCGGAAATATCGAGGTAGAAAGTTCGTTAGGTCACGGAAGCACCTTTACAGTCAACCTTCCCATCAAACATTAGGTAACGGGGATGAAGAAAAGACCCAATCGGCTTTATCCTGTTAGGGTGGTTATCTCTTCTACCCGTATGGGCATATTACTTCGAACCAGTTAAAGCCTCAAAGGACCTCATCCCCTCCCTTCAGGGGGTTATCACGGTGGATTTTTCATATTATTATGTAAAGTGGCATTCTCCAAAGCCTGAAGTGCCCATTCAAGGGGGGAAATATCCCAAATCGCATTCCAATCCAGAGAAAGCAGAGGTGGGGTAATTGATTAAAAAGATCAGCATATGGCTCTTCGTTATCATTGTGGGGTTCCTCTTCTATGTACTGTCTCAAATACCCTTTCAGATGGGTTTTCTAGGAGGGTTTCGTGGTAGCAACCTGACCCTGATTGCCTTGATTCAAGCCGTGTGCATCATTTCACTTCTATATGTTGGGCTCCGCTGTTTGAAACTGCGTTTTCGAGACATAGGCTGGACCGCACACAACTGGAAAAAAGACGCGCTCTTAGGCGCTATCGTCGCCATTTGTTGGGCCATTGTACAATTTGCTTGGATTTTTCCCCATACAGGCGGTGCAGAACGTGCGGATATCAAAGGAATTTTAACGATGTTAGAACACGACTGGCACAATATTTTATGGTATCTTCCCCTTGGAGTCATTGGCGGTGCACTCACTGAAGAATTGTATAACCGGGGCTTCTTTATCGGTGCCCTCAGTGCTTCGTTTAACCATTCACGCGTTGTTGTCTACCTATCTGCTATTCTCTCCATTATATTTTTTTCCGCTGGACACTTACCCTCCAACCTGGTCGAATGGATCGACCTTCTCATCCCAAGCACAGCCTACGCCCTACTCTACCTGTACACAAAACGATTGACCGCATCCATGGTGGCACATGGACTATGGAATACGCTCGCTGTTACATTGATCATTCTATTTTATTCTTGATAACAGAGGGGGGTAAATTCAACCGATCCACTTCCAGCAAAACTGTGAGACTGTTCCCAAACATCAATGCAACATATACCCTATCCATATTTAATTAAAAAAGATAATCCCTAGAAGATATCTTCTAGGGATTATCTTTTTTATCATGCATTGAACACCCTAACTTGTTACTCCACACGAACCCCTACAAAACCGTACTAACTCTTCATCCCACTACGTTCATTTAATTATTGCAAGAACGATTTGGCATAACTACTGTGATGACAGCCTGTGGTCAAGATTATTGATATTAAAAAGGGCAGGATCATTTAATCCTGCACTTTTCAGTGAATTATTCCTTTGAGTTATTGAAGTTAAAGAGGATGCCGTAGTTTAGTCAATAATCATAGTATTTTTCGGCATGATCTCTCTTATTTCATTAAGATTACTCCACTCCTTTTGATTAGACAAACAATAGATACCGTCACAATCATAATCAAACCACATAATCGTTGATTCTTCTTCCATGAGTATCGATAGATTTTTTCTCTTAGGTTCGTAATTAAATTTTAAAGTATTGAGGAATGACCATACAACAAATTGATTTGCTAGCGCTATCCTAGCAGCGATTGGAAAAATCACCTTTACATGATCTTCATTTTGTAGCCATATATCATAATATTTATATCGCCAATTCACTGTATGCGTACAATATTTAATGTCTTGCACAGTAAGCACCTCATCCAATTCATCATAATCAGATCGATGCGCATCTATTATGAGGTTTATCGGGTATTTTTTTTGCTCGATACATATATCCTCCGCAACATCTTCCGTATTATTACTATTAATAGAGACAAGACAACTAACATCACCTATTAATTCAAAAAAATCATTAGTAATCCTCTTAATGTCTTTTATCCAATAAACCTCTATTTCACGCATTAAAAATCCCCCATTCCACTTTTCATCCCACTCCGTCATCTAAAACTACCACGACGGACATCCCTTACCTAGGGATCGATCGCCATTTTGTTTATCTATCTGCTGTCATTGGTCTGTACAATAACAAAGTGATACCCTAGTGCATTTCACAGCGTAATTATATGGCTCGATTAGCCAAAATTCAACTCGGTCCCTATCATCCAATCCGTTAGTATGTCTACTACATATAGTAGAGATAAACATTAATTCGGGATTCAAAGAGGAGTGGATGATAGGGTGACCAATCGTTTATCGTGCCCAAGGAACGAAATTAATTTATTAAATATACCCCAGTCCTATGTTTGGAAAGCGTATTATCAAGCGAAACTAACAAAAAAAATAGCAGTAGGAATTGATGGGAAAACACTGAGGGATTTTCAGTCTGATTTGAACAGTAATATTTGTCGACTATGGAGGAACCTTTCTTCTGGTAATTACCAGCCGCCCCTTTATAGAAGAGTTACTATATTGAAAAATGGAAAAAGTAGAGTTTTAGGAAATCCTACTGTATCCGACTATCTTGCGCAACTAGCGGTCCGCCTGTATCTAAGAGAGAAGCTTAAATCCGTTTTCCACCGTGGGTTGTTTATTGGTGAAGAGCACAATTATTCTAAAGTTGTGAAGATAGCCGTAGCATCTGTTCATCGGCACTGTCAGATGCGCGACTGGGTACTTCGTCTTGATATAAAAGATTTTTCTAACTCCATTAACCAACAATTGCTTTTACAAATGACAAGTAGGCATGTGAATTCAAAATGGATGATATTACTAAATCGATGGCTGAATAATCCGCAAATCGATCATAAGGGCGTTCGTTATCATCATACAAAGGGGGTTTTAGCAGGACCAAGTATTCACCATCTATTGACGGATCTCTACTTACATCACGCATTTGATGACTGGATGAAAATTAACTTTGCGCATATCCCTTTTGAAAGATATGGGGATGACATGGTTTGTCATTGTTTAAGTAAGATGCAGGCAGAAAAACTATTTTCACAAACCAGAAAAAGACTAAGTAAGTATCATTTGATGGTAAATAGCGATAAATCAAAGATTGTATACTGTAAAGACGGTAAAAGGAGAGGTAATTATATTCATACAACTTTTGATTATTTAAAGTATAGATTTGAAGCCAGGAGAGTAACGACGCGTAAAGGAACCAAAAAGCTTATTTTCTCACCAGGCAGAAGCTCTGGTACGAAACGCAGAAGAAAAAAAGGTTCTAGTGCAAAAAGAAGGAAATAAGCGTACCATCTTCCTTCTTATAGAAGGTGAATACGTTGCATCTGAAACTTATTCAACGACAGAGGTCCCTTGGGGTCGAATCTGTCGTTTTTATTGCGCCTGGCACACGAACCTTCTATAGGGGTTTGGATGCAATAGGAGCAGCACACAAAAAAGAGAAATGTGCTTTATATTAGGCTTCCAGTTCCTCCAAGCCACCTATACTACTTAACTTCGGGCCTCAGAAAAGCACGCACAAGCTAAAAAACGACAGATCCCTCATCGGGGACTCGTCGCTGGAAAAGGGTTCTTTATTGAATGGGATTGATTTTATCCTCATTGTTTTTTGAACTTTAACGGGAAAAATACCACCTTCGATATCCCTTTCCGTGTCGTTACTTTCCTTGCTTGAAATCTGTACTTCAAAAAATTAAAGTGCGTATTGGGATATGTGCCCGTTCTTCTACCATCCTTACAATATATAATTTTTGTTTTATCGTTATTCAGAGTCAATTGATATCGTCTTAGTCGTTGATCTATCCTTCTCAATAGCTGCTGGGCTTGTTGCTCATTTTTGCAATGACAAAGAATATCATCCCCATATCTCTCAAAAGGGATATGCGCAAAGTTAATTTTCATCCAATGATCAAACGCGTAATGTAAGTAGAGATCACCCAATAAATTACCGATACTAGTGCCAGGTACAATCCCTTTTGTTCTTTCAAATTGAAAACTTTTCCTATCAATTTGCCAATTTTTTAACCAGCGATTAATTAGTACAACCCACTGTGGATCTAAATGGATACTTATCATTTGTAAAAGCCGTTGCTGATTAATGGAATACCCAAATTTCCTTAGATCCAGACGTAGTACCCAGTCATATTTTTGGCATTTTTTATGAGCGGATGCTACAGCCAATACGACGGACCGGTAGTATTTTTGCGATTTTACAGGATACATTTCATTATAGAATATCGATCCGATTTTATCCTTTAGATAAAGGCGAACGGCAAATTGTGCGATAGAATCGGATACTGTAGGGATCGCCATGACTCTAATTTTCCCATTAAAATCGATAGTCTCCCGTACAAAAGGAGGTGGATGATAATTTCCAGAGGAAAGTTTTCTCCATATCTTGTACATATTCTTGTTCCAATTGGATTGGAATTCTTCAATGGTTATTCCATCGATCCCTACTATATTTCTCTCTTTCGTAAGATAATATGCTTTTTTAACATAGATTTTAGGTATATTAAAATAATAATTACTTTTTTCTGTATCCGTTACATGATGATTGATCATTCTATCATCTACTCCCCTTGCTTGATCTCTAAATCAGAGCTTCACCACCAGTGTATGTAGTAGATGAACAAGCGGGTTAGACAATTGAGTTACTATAGGAAAAATGTGTGATTCGAATCGTAGAGTCGTTCACTAGAGTCCATCAACGAATGGATATCTCAATATCTCAATTCCTGTAGAGAAGTGTAGCGTCCGATATAGCGGTTTACTTATTGCTTCCCTTGTTTAACCAATCACTTCAATAACTTCACCCTCGTGGTTCTTGATATATGACTTGATAATTTTAAATTGAATTCCTTTGAACTCTGGTAAATCAAACGTACTTTCTTTGGGAATCAAATAGTGAAGAAAGGAGTCAAAGCATTGTGGTTCCATTTTCACTTGCAAAATCCCATCACGCACTTCAACCGCATTCTTTTCTGCGGGTAGAAACTTCACGTACTGATCCTCACATTGTAGCCAAAGGCTCTTTCCTTTTGGAAGACGTCCTTTAATCACTTGAGCAATCGTTCCCACTTTGTAAGCTCCAAGTGTGACTTCGTATGTGGAATTCCCAAAGAACTTTCTCTGTTTCTTCCATTTCATTGAATCCACAATCAGGGCGGCTGTGCTGGAACCATCCTTCTCAATGCCCTGACGGACTGCATGTTTTACCTCATCGTGCTCCATGAGGGACGTACGAGAAATGTCCGTCATATAGCGTGGGAGGTAAGGAAGCAATAAATCCATCACATTCTGACTATTCCAAGCTTTGATTGCCGTTTCCTCATCCAACGTAATCCCTACGATCTGAAGAAATGCTAGCCGACCATTGGGAGTATTAATTGGCTTTAACTCAGGGTCATCAACAAAGGTGATCGCCTGGATTTCCGTTTCTTCATCGACCACAATGGGTCCATTCAGGTTCATATGATGGCCTACCTCAAACACGTTTCCAGAAGAAAACACATACCGAGCAAGGTTGTTCAAAAAATGGCTGACCCACATTGGCGGTTCGGAATGCACCGCCTCTTTCTTCAACCGAAAGGTGAATTCAAAACCATACCCACTGACCGCTGGATTTTCGCTCTCCTTCTCAAACAACTCAGAAAAGCCATAGGTTACATAATGCCAGTGGGGGATAGGCTCGATACGCTCATAAACACTAATGCCATTTAACGGCTCGTCTCCCCCTAGAGAATAGGGAATCATCGGCGCGTAGTGCTTAGGCTCATCCTCAGGGTAGATTGTTTTCAACGCTGCATCAATCGCGTCCCAGCCAACCGTTTTTTCTTCTTTATTCATGGGTGATGTCCTCCCTGGTGTATCACAATGATTTTCTACTAATTATACAACTTGCCTTTGTCTGGTGATATCAATAATACTTTGGAATGGTTACTAGGAACGCTCTGCACTCCACTCATGTTTTCTCTCAATCCGCATTATCCTAGCGAACTGAATTAATCTCGTTATTTGCCTCCTTCACAGCATTTTCGATGCAGGCTTGCATCTGACCCTCAGGAATCTCAAATGTTATTCCTCTTTTCATCATCCCCACTTCCTTCCGGTACAAAATCAATTCAGCATCGCTCACTTCATAAAAAAGGAGCGCCATATCTAAGGCGCCCCTTTTCTCAGTTTTAAAACTTACTCAAAGTGTTCCCACTTGAAATCGACAGAAAGAATACCTGCTGGTTCTTCCTTCGGACTCCAATGTTCCTTTTTTACCGCTTCTGGTTTACGGAAACAAACCAGGTTGGCATAATGACCAAATGCATCACAAATTGCTGGCCTTGCTGAGTAAATCCCACACTTATCGTTATCCTGATCATAAAAAATGCATGTCCCATAAAAACGCTGCTGGTTTTTAAGTTCATTCCGCATTTTCACAGGCATCGATTTAATTTTCTTCTTAATTTTCTTCACTTCAGGTCCTGTAATTGGAACCGGACCACAGCATGCTCCCCTACAACCCTTGCATGGCAATTCCACAATCAATCTCCTCCATTATGGATGAGTTTCACTCATGCGTTACTATATCAAACTGTTGCTCGCTTAGCATCCCCTTATCCCATTTTTAATAGATTCCTGCTTAGAGAAGCGATGGTATAGAGAAAAAGAGAAATCCATCGAGTTATTGCCCATCCGTTACAACCGCTCCACTCTTGATGTTACTTTGGCTATCGAGTCGCCTCATCTCCATCCATATCATGGTTCCAGAGATGGCAAAAGCGACGAAATCAGCGACCGGACCTGCATATAAAATCCCATCCACTTTAAAGTAAAGAGGGAGGATCAACAACGCAGGAATGAAAACTAGCACCTGCCTACATAGACTGACGAGCATGGCCTTAGGCGCCTGGCCAATGGCCTGAAAGTAACCCGCTCCAACAATTTGCATACCGATCAACGGTAATAAGAAAAGATAGACGATCATGAAGTGACTTCCAAATTGAATAAGTTCTTGACTGTCGTTGTTAAAAATAGCAACCAATTCTTCGGAAAATAACCTGGTTACAATATAAGCGGTGACCGTTATAAATGTCGATATGATTAGGGCGTATTTTAGTGTATCTTTTACCCTAGTATAACTCTTTCCTCCATAGTTATAACCGATAATCGGTTGAATACCCTGATTGATCCCCATAATCGGCATCGTAATCAAGATTTGAATACTTCCTACAATCCCCATCGCAGAGATCGCGATGTCACCACCATATTTTGCAAGACTATTATTCGCCAACACGGTGACGATACTTTGCACCAACTGCATTAAAAAAGGCGCCGCCCCTAACGCTAGGATCTTACCAAATACGGCGACATCCGGTTTGAAATAGTTGGCCCGAAACTTTAGCACACTCTTATTACTAAAGAAATGAGCGACGATAAAGATCGTTGCTATGGCCTGTGCCACAATCGTGGCTAACGCAGCACCCATCATTCCCCATTTTAGAATGTAAATAAAGATCGGTGCTGTGAAAATATTGAGTATGGGTCCGATTAACATCGTTGTCATCGATTTTTTCGGGTTACCCTCTGCCCTGATAAATTGGTTTAACCCAAAACCCACGAGTACAAGAATGGTTCCCGACTGAAAGACCATCATATAATCCTTCGCATAGGGCAACACGTCACTACTTGCACCATAGAATTTCAATATCGGTGTCAGAAAGATCCACCCGATTGTGGTAATTAAAATTGAGACACCAATCAACAAAATGAGTGATTGTGCCATAATCTTTTCGGCTTCATCCTGTTTCTTAGCACCTAACCTCAGCGAAACTAACGAGGAGCCACCCACTCCAATTAATGTTCCAAATGCCCAAATCAATAACATGACAGGCAGACAAATCGTAATTCCCGCAATTCCTAGGGTTCCAATCGCGCTATTTCCAATATAAATTCGGTCGATCACATTATAGAGAGCACCGACCAACATCGCTATAATAGCAGGAATCGAAAACTGAAGAATTAGCTTATAAACCTTTTCTTCACCCAATCTCTTTGTCTGTTCCATTTTCATTCATTCTCCTCTTAGTTTAATAGTCAACAAAAAAATACAGCCAAGTATGAAGTTGGGTAGTTTCCTTTTTTTACTTCGTGTATAAAAAGATTCGGGATCCATTATTAAATCCCTTTCTCTTTTTCGCATTATTTTGATTGTAAATTTATTTTTAAGAGTGACACTACACGATCCCTATACAAAATACAATTCATACATTGTATCCTTCATGATTGATTTTATTTATTGTGTCGCTCGACGTCCTTGACAATAAAATTGGCTAGGATTTACAATTGACTTGTTAATTAAAATACTCTATTATATGATTTTTTATTGTAGTGATTTTTTTGCTAATTCGACAACCCCTATCAAATGATAAGTTTCCTATCCATTTCAACCATACAGGGAGGCTTTTCAATTATTGTCGAGTGGCGTGGCATCTCTAAATAATAAAGAATCCCCTTTAACTAAAGGGGATTCTTTATTGATGAAGGGGTGTACTTCCTCTCCTATCAATGTTCGAGGGAGTAGATTTTATCACACCACCTCGTGATCACTTCAAACACAGGTGATTCAAATAACAACGAAAAGTGATTTGATGCATCGACATCAATTGGATGCCAATTCCCAAACTGTTTCTCCCATTGTTTCCAGTACTCAATCTGATCAATCGTACAGTCACTGCTAGGATGGACAAAATAGGGTTCAAAATCTCCATAAAAAGCGTTACTGTTATTGCGGAAATAGTACGCCGTTACGGAATCCGGATCAGATAAAGGCAAGATCTTAAAGGCTTTTTCTTCAAAGGCTTCTTGGATAAGCAAGTTCTTTTCAAAGATACGAGTCAGTTCCGCTTCCGATTTCGCCATGGATAATCCACGTTGTGTACCCAATTGTATCAATTGATTTAAAAATGCATCCGGTTGCAGCTCAAAATTAACCTCTTTTTGATGGATCATCCGCTTAAATAACAACTCAGGCTCCCGACGCACTCGGTTGATAATCGACAAATTAACCGCTTGCAGTCGCTTCGAATGCTTGGATTGTTCAATATTTTGCATACCATTGGTATCCAATGTGTCGATCATCACCAGGGTACGGACAGTTTCTCCTCTTTCCTGTAATAGACGTGTCATTTCATAAGCAATGGCACCACCCAGTGAATACCCCCCTAAATCATACGGGCCTGTTGGCTGAACCCTACGAATTAATTCGATGTAATATTCAGCCATCTTCGGAATGCTGTGAATCGGAGGATGATCATTCATTCTCCCGCGAGCTTGGATACCATAAAAAGGGCGTGTTAAGCTTTGTGAAAACATTTGATACCCTTCTACTCCCCCTCCTTCGGAATGAATCCAAAAAACGGGGCTTCCCTCTACGATTTTATTTAAATGAATCAACTCTTGGTGGGATGCTGTTCTGGTGGATGAAGCTGAAGCAGTGCTGGGTGCAGATTGGTCAAAAGTGGAGAGAATCTTTTTGAGAACCTCTGGCTTATTTACAAAGGTTTTCTCCTGCATCTCCCACTCTTCTTTAAGCGTTTCATCAAGGCGCTCTTTAATGGGATCCGTCATATGCTTTTTCAAAAGGATCAAGGATTCTCGAGGCACTTGTGCTAAATCCTTAGCAAGTTGTATGGCTTCATTCATCACTTCTTTACGCGGAATGATCGGTGTCGTAACCCCTTTAGCAATCAATTCCTTTCCTCGATAACGATTTCCCGTATAAAGAACCTCCCGGGCTATGGAATAACCCAATTTTTCGGGAAAGATCAAGGTCGCACCGTCTCCAGGTGTAAAGCCATATTTCATATGGTTACACGTGTAAAAGCTCTCTTCGCTCATTAATACAAAATCACTGAACATCCCAAAGCACCAACCACCACCGAGCGCATGCCCCTGCATCGCTGCGATCACAGGAATTTCACATTCCATCGGCAATGTGTATAAATTTAAATCCGTCATTTTCGATTTACCTTCATAAAGTTCCAGCAATCCTTCGCGACCGCCCCCCGATGCAAAATAGGTGTCATAACCCGTTAGGATGGCTACTTTCATCTCGGTATGTTGCTTAATCCACTCAAATGCTTTAAACAACCCTGTAATTAGTTCGAGGGTAAACATATTTTTATTGGCACGATCCTGCATGGTTATGAGAGCAATTCCTGGTTCGATCTCTTTTATTTCTACCACATCGGGGTCTGATACTTCTTCTGATAGAGTAGAAGTCGGTTTTGTATCTGCTTCGGATGGGTGATCCATCAATCCTTCAATTTTTTGCTGTGCTTCTTCAGGCTCGATCTCTCCCCGTTGAAGCGCAAGTAAAGTTGCTCTAACATCCACCTGCTTTCACTCCCTCCATGTTCCTAGGGTCAGCTTCTATCACTTTCCAAATAAATCATGGATTCTCTCTTTCACCTCTGGGCGGTGAAAGGTTTTTTCATGCATCAATAGCTCCTGTTCCGTCACCATGGCAAGTTCCTCACGAATTGAACGAACGAGATGCTCTTTCAATGTGATCAAAGAAAATCGAGGCTTTTCTGCAATTTGATGCGCAAGTTCCAGTGCACGTCCCATCACTTCCGCCCGTGGCACAACAGGGAAGGGAAGTCCCCGTTTTTCCAACTCAGCTCCACGGTAATTCGCGGCATTGATCAACATTTCCTCTGCTAAACTAAACCCTAACTTTTTCGGCAGAATCATGGTCGCTCCCATACCCGGTGTAAATCCATATTTCATAAAATTGGTCGTATAAATACTTTCTCGACTAAAAATTACGAAATCAGCAAACAATGCCATCGCAAATCCTCCCCCGATTGCGTGCCCTTGCATCGCTGAAATCACTGGGATTTTGCAATCGAGGGACATTCTATAAATGTTGGTATCCGTAAACTGTTCCTTACCTTCAAAGATAGAGAGTAACCCCGTCTGCGTCCCCCCTGAGGCAAAATAGCTATCATAGCCCGTTAAAATCACACATTTATAATGCGGGTGATCTTCAATTCTCTGAAAAGCCTGCGTCAAACCATCGATTAGCGATTTTGAAAATGTGTTTTTATGAATACGATCTTCCATCGTTATTTGTACGATTTCGGGCGTCACTTCATGAAATGAAACCACAGTACTATCCATCGTTACTCATTCTCCCCAGGTAATTGTCCCTGTTCGACAAAGCGAACAATATTTTCAAGATTGGTAGCATCCGCGAAGATGGCACGATTCGCTGCTAAAGCAGGGGCCTTTGATTGTTGCAATACATCATCCAATTCATTCATATAGCGTTTATATCGGAGGATGCCTGCCTTTGGCATCCTTTTAAGGCGTAGCAAATGCTTACGTAACATGGATTGACTTTGCGAATCGTATGCATCAACCAGCCCCCAATCGTGTGCCTTTTCTACCGATATAGGCTGCGTCATGAGTGTCATATAATGAGCTTTTTGATAACCCATCCGACGAATCAGAAAGGGGAGCACACAAGCTGGAAAAAGGCCAAATAACAATTCAGAAAGGCTGAAAGTTGCCTGATCATCGGCAATCACGATGTCACTGGCAGCGACAAAACCAACCCCGCCAGCGTTCACTTTTCCCCGTACATGAGAGATGGTGATGAAGGGACCCGTAGCCAGGGTTTGCCACAATTGATAGAGCGGTTCAGGATCATTTTCCGTATTCAACCCACTAACCGCTTGGTTACGCATTTCCTGAAAATCAGCACCAAAACAAAAGACATCCGGTAACCCTTCTAAAACGACGACCTTTATTCGTTCATCGCATGACCGAAGAGCATGGGTGCATTCTTCGATCAATTGATGATTGATGGTGTTATTTGCATCTGGGCGATACAACTGGATAAAACAAATGGGATGTTGGGTTCGTACCTTAATCGTTGTGTAATTCATCAGACAAATTTGTATTCACGATGGAATTCGCGAATACTCTCCAAAAATAGTCTCCCCTTACCTTGCGACGCCCTATAGGGCTCAGGCAAAACATCCACATCCAATTTCACATTTCTTGTTCCAAACTTGACTGCGTCACTTCCCACCAACAAGGCATCATATTGATCCATGCTCAACGGATAGCGTTCGTTAAGCTGTGTTTCAATTTGAAAACGCTGCTGAAATTCTTGTCCTTGCCTTGACACCACACCACTATAAAATTCGGAACAGCAACCTGAACCATAGGAAAAAAGCCCTATTCGCTTTGATTGATCAAAGGTTCCATTATCAATTGTACTTGCGAGGGATAGTAGCACCGTCCCCCCCATAATGTTCCCCACACGTTGACAATAGTTCAGCCCAGGTAATACCCGTTGATGAAAGTCCTCCTCAATTTCCCTTGGCTTTGCCTTTACCATCTTACGCATCATCGTACGATGGGCCCCCTTCACCATCCCACCAAAGGGAGTATGAAAGGCGAGAAATTGAAAGGTATCGCGATAGTTAACGTCAACCACCCGTTTTTGATACTCCAGAAAAGCATTTTCACAACAATCGAGATACGACAACAGTGATAAGTCCGCATCTCCAGCCTCGCTATCCGGAATCGGTCGACAAGTATCCATGACTTCATAACCATAGTAACCATTGGCACCAACATCCACTTGAAACACGCGTGGGTTCTCGCCAATTAGGAGCGCTACCGCTCCAGCTCCACCGCTGGGTTCTGCGTAGGACCAATCCTCCGTCAACGCATCCCCACCTTCAGCGACTAAAAAGCGTGAGATATCCGTTGCGATTACAAGCGCCTTCGCTCCAGGGGAAGCCTGGGATAATATAAAATTAACAGCCATTTGAAAACCAGCTGTCCCTGCATAGCAGGCGTTCTTCAATTCAAACAATCGACAATTACGATTTAAGCCTAAATAGTGATGGATATAGGTACTCATCGATTTTCCAAAATCAATTCCTGACTCTGTACAGGTAATTAATAGTTCAATTCGATTTTTTTCTTCTTCAGTTAATTGATCAACAATCGGCTTCGCAGCATTTACACCAAAGGTGATCGGGTCTTCATAAGGGAGAGCCACTGCTTTTTCTTTCATTAATAAGTTTTCAAAACGAGTGGTGTCCAATTGACGATGTTTAGCCAGTTCCATGACACTTAAATAGGTCGTCCCACCAAAAACGTTCATTGCTTCAATCCCTACGGAAGCCATTATGGATTCCTCCTATTTATATAATCATTTAAATAGAAAAGTATAGGATTTCCTCTATTAAATCCTATACTTTTCTTTATCTACTTGTCCACCATTTACTGCCTAGATTGGAGATTCATTTCGATTGTTGGTAGACACTGCTATCTGTTGCAACAATTGATCCGCCACTTCTACATCCATCTCACCATTCTGAACTTGCGCAAGTACATCAGACAATGAAGGCATCGCTTTCGATAACTGATGACTCAAATAGGTCGCAAAGGCACGAAGATTGGGATAATCATAGATGGCATTAGCGTTAAGCGAGACGCCAAACTCCGTATTAATTGCTTGGATCCACTCGACTCCAATGATAGAATCTACCCCCATGTCAATAAAGTCGATCCCCTCATCCACATCGTTTAAGTCCATCACTAATACCTCTGCTAGCAAATGAGCGAGTTTTTTCGCTAGTTCTGCCTCACCAAGGCTTTCCTGAACGGGAGTTGATGTCTCACGGGGAATCGAAGGTTCTTTTGCTGACCCATTTACCCTCTTCGCTACGAATGCCTTTTCATCCCTTGGTTGGACGGAATCCAGTGGCATGTCGGGTGTCCATTGCTGTAACTCCCTATGCAAATATTGCGTAAACAAGTGCAGATTCGGATGATCATAGATGACATTGGCCGTAAGTGATCCTCCGTATTTCTGATTAATCTCTTGAATCCATTCGACACCAATAATCGAATCGACACCCAGATCGATAAAGTCCATGTCCCCTTCGATTTCATCACGTTCCATGATTAAAGCATCTGCAAGACTTTGTCTCACTTCCTCAAGAAGACGCGTATATGGAATAGTTTCTTGTGAAGGGATTGGATGATCTACCCTGGATTCCTGTGATAATCCTTCCCCTTCCGTTTTGCTATCTTCTCGGATCCTCTGATCTGTCAGTGCCAAGTTAATTGAAGGCTTTTGTTCTGTCGGATTGCCTCCCCATGGATTGGTGGTTTCACCCGTCTCTGTTAAGATGACCTGGGTAGGTTTCTGTAAGGATGTTGAAACAGGTGCCTTTGGCATCTCCGTCATACTCGATGTTTGTTCGGGCAAGGCCAGAGTTCGTCGTCCACTCGATTTTGTCATCGGATCTAGCGATTGACTTGTCGATACGGGTTCAGAAATCGGTTGCGGTTGCTTCACCCAATAATCCCCACGGACAAAGGGGTATGTGGGGAGGTGAATCCCCTGGGGCTCCCATTCGCCAACCATCTTTTTCCAAGGGATATCATAGCCTTGGCAGTACAGATCCGCTAATGCCTGGAGCATTTCTAGCACACGATCATGGTCGGTTGCGGATTGTAATTGCACCAACATTTCACGAATGGTATGTTGCAATACCTTAATGCCAGAAAAATCCCGAGGGACTTTTCCATAAAACAGATTAGGCACTTTCTCCTTCTCTTCCGCATGACGCAAAAGATGAATGGCATTTTCCTGATCTCGAATGACCAGGGCACATCGATGATTAAAATGATGACGCCGAGTCATCAGTGTATGCGCGACTGACGCGAGATCCCAATTTGTCCCCTCTTCCCCCTGTAGGGCAGCTACCATCTCTTGTACTTTCATCTGTAAGCTTTCTTCGGTTTTTGCTGATAAAACCAATAAATGATAGGGACGCTCTACGGAGGGCGTTTTCTCCTCGACAGGTGTGAAATTTTCCACAACCATATGGGCATTGGTACCACTCATCCCAAAGGAACTAACCGCCCCGCGGCGCTTTTGCCCTGCCGTATCGGGCCATGCCTTCGCTGTTTTATTCACATAGAAGGGACTATCCTTCCATTGAATAAAGGGATTCTCCTCTTCACAATGAAGGCTTGCCGGGATCGTGCCATGACGCATCGCCTGGACAAGGCTGACCAAGCTAACCAGACCCGATGCTGCGAAGGTATGTCCCACATTGCTTTTCACGGAAGTTAATGCACAAAATTTCGTCTCATCCGTACGGCTTTTAAAGGCTTGGGTTAACGCATTCACTTCAACCGGATCGCCTAGTTTTGTTCCGGTCCCATGTGCCACCACATAGTGAATCGACTCGGGGTTTACCTGGAACTGGTCATACACGTGCTTGATTAACTCCGTCTGCGCTGCCCCATTGGGTGCGGTAATACCATTGGTTTTGCCATCATAGTTGATCCCGCTGCCCCGGATCACTGCATGAATGGGATCCTTGTCCATCATGGCTTTGGACAGCAGCTTTAACACCACCACGGTAACCGCTTCCCCTGGCACCATCCCGTTGGCTCGTTTATCAAAGGCATAGCAGGTCCCATCTTCCGAGAACATTCCCGCTTGGCTAATGCCCCCCAATGTAGCAGAGGATAGAATTAGGTTGACCCCTGCAGCAATCGCGGTTTCACATTCCCCGTTTCGTAAGCTCTGACACGCTTGATGAGCCGCCACCAATCCAGAAGAACACGCTGTATTGATCGCCATCGCAGGCCCTCTCCCATTTAAAAAGTAGGAGAGGCGAGCCGCTAAAACGCCATCATGATTCGCGGTAATCGGCGCGTTCATTCCTGTAAGATACTGATAATCCCCCTGTTCAACACCGACAAACATGCCTAAGCGACCCTTCTCAACCTTCTCTGGTTCCACTCCTGCATCTTCTAAGGCGTTCCAGGATTCCTGGAGTAGCAATCGTTGCCGGGGGTCCATCGTGATGGCTTCCTTTGGCGTAATCCCGAAGAACATCGGATCAAATTCAGCTACCTCAGGAATCCAGCCGCCCTTCCAGCGACGCTGTTTTTCCTCTGGAAAGCGAGTCGTAGGGTGATCCGTTACCAGGTTTCGCCCCTCAGCGAGATGAGTCCACAGTTCATCAATGTTGCGCGCCCCAGGGAAACGCCCACTCATCCCGATAATCGCTATCGGCTCAGGAACGGATGAAGCATGGAACGTAGGGGTCATTGTTTTGTCAGGTGCCTGCAAATCTTTAACCGAGGAGATCGAGGCAACGAGGTCCTGTTGATTTTCCTCTTGAACAGACTCCACAAGTGAATCCACTTGGATTGTCTCACTGGGCAGTGTAACCGGCTCCTTCTGACTCGACGGAGCCACGGGTGTCTCGATTGCTTCTCCATAAAGGGTCGTCACGGCATCCGGATAGGAGGTTAGCAAATAGTCTGTCACTTGCGCAATGGTCGCATATTCATAGAATACCGCTGGGGTGATCTCGATGGTGAAATGATGGGCCAACTGTTCAGCAAAATCGACTAAACTGATCGAGTCAAAACCAAATTCAGTCAAATTTTCTTCACGATCCAGTTTCTTTCGATCCACTTTTAGCAGATGACTTACTTGTTCGGTGACCACCCATTCCACACACTGCGCTACACTCCATCCTTTCATCTCTGGACGTCGCCCGATCCCCTGAGGCATTGGCTTTTGGCTGTCCTTCGCAGGGGGACCCGCGTTTATAAAGGTAGCCTCTGTCTTGTCACTTTCCATTGGAACAGATTCATCACGAGCCATCGAAGGATCCTGTCGATCCAGATCGACTCCTAAAAAGCGATGTACTCGACTTGGTTGACCGACTAATACCAAGGGAGCATCCACGGATGAGGAAATCAACTGTTTGAAGAGGTCCCATCCTTCAGTAGTTTCTAAAAACCGTTGTCCACTTGCTCTTAGGTACATGTCTGTATTGTCATCCGTACCCATACGACCTTCACGCCATAATGGCCATTGAATCGCCACCGTTTTTCCTTGTCGCTTCCCTAACTCACATTGCTGATTTCTCTCCCTCGCATAGGCTGTGAGAAAACGATTGCCCATGGCATAATCACCGCTTCCAAAATCTCCGAGGGTTGCAGAGGTAGAGGAAAAGAGACAAAAGAAGTCAAGGGCTTCCTCGGCAAGGAGTGCGTCAAGAACGAGTGTCCCCTTCACCTTTGGAGAAAGCACTTGATGAACCTGATCGTTAGTTTTTTCAAAGATCGTTTGTTTCCCAAGCACACCAGCCGCATGGATCACCCCATGAATCGGTCCCCATTCATGACGAGCCGCTTCCAGCCCAAGACGCATCGCTTCTTGATCGCACACATCCGCCTGAATATAACGCACCCGCCCCCCCAAATCTTCTAGCGCTTTCAATTGCTCTTGCTTTTTTGTGGTGAGGGAAGAGCGGCCCGTAAGGATTAGTCTCCCTTGATAGTGTTGGGCCAGATGCTGGGCGAAGAGCCTACCTAACCCCCCTAAGCCACCCGTGATTACGTAAGTTCCACCTATTCTTAATTGGGAATCCTGTGAGGGAATCTCGATAGGGCGAATTCGGCGGATATACCGATGTTCTCCTTGATAGACTAGACTCTCTCCTGGATTTTGTAGCGCCTGCCATACACGGTCCATCCACGAATAAGCATCGCGTCTGGGATCATGTTCACCGATCAGGACACTTACCTGTACTTTTGGAAGCACCATGCGCAATGAGCGCTCTAAACCGATCCACGATTCCAAATACGCCCGCTCCCGCGGCTCCGTGTAGCTCCCTGCTAGGAGGAGTTGCTTTGGACGTATCTTAGTCTTACTCATACCCTGAAGCCAATCGAAGAGCCTGTCATAATTCTGGATATCCTCTATGGTTTCCAAGGGCCATAAATACGCGATGGCATCGACTGTCCCAAGGGTTCTTTCAATCTCTTGAAATAAGGCGTGATACGAATGAGCATATTCCTCCAGTTGATTCTTAGAAATAAACACGATTTGGGTATGGGGAGAATTCATTTGTAAGACCTGACGCATCGCTTGTTGTCGACGAGGCTCTGAAAGAAAACAAACCAGCGTCCGTGGAGGGGTTCCTTTTCCCTCTTCCCTCGATTTCTTCTCCCAGCTTTCAGAGAAAATCATCTGTCGAAGAGGCTCCTCCCCATTCATTGAGTCGATTTTCACGGGAGATGAATGGGGTGATGAAACTGATTCCATGGAGGGTATGGCATCCGGGGAGGAGACGATGGAGTTGTTGGAATCAGAAACAAGCGCTGCAACTTCTTGATCTTGGGTAATCTTTTTTTGTGGCAATGCCTTTTCTTGCACCCAGTACCGTTCTTTAGCAAAGGGGTACGTTGGTAGTGGCACCCGTTTGTACCCTCCATCCGCAAACAAATCGCGATAGGAACACTCATACCCCTGTACATACAATTCAGCAATTGCTGACAGCTGTTCACGATATTCCTCAGCATTGGTAATCCCTTGACAATCTTTGATCCACTGGTTCCCGTAACGCTTCCAAGAAGAATGCTTTCGTTGACTGCCCTCGAAGCGATCTGAGGAACAAACTGCTGGTGCCTCTCCCGCCTCAAGCCATCTCATCAGGTTCGTGACTAACGCCTCGGTACTCTGGGATACACAGACCAAACGGTGCTTCATCGGTTTGCGACCCATCATCAACGTATAACTGATGTTCCCCAAATCCAACGTGGGATTCCTCTGACAGTGATCCATCAACTGTTCTGCCTGTTGCCGTAATTGCTCGGGAGTTTGTGCAGACAAAGGAATCATGTATCCGGGTTTTTCAGGTGCCTTTTGTAGGGCAGGGGGAGCTTCTTCGATCACCATATGGGCGTTGGTACCACTTGCTCCAAAGGCACTTAATACGGCAAGGCGTTTTTTTCCTGGGTCGACATCCCATGCTTTGAGGCTCGTGTTTACATAAAACGGGCTCCCGGCAAAACGAATATTTTCATTTCCCGTCTCAAAATGAAGGGAGGGAGGAATTTGCTTGTGCTTTAGCGACAGGAGAACTTTAATCAGACTGGTAACACCTGCTGCAATCTGAGTATGGCCAAGATTGCTCTTGATCGAGCCAATTGCACAGTAATCCTCGTCATTCGTATCCTGACGGAATGCCCGACTGAGTGCATGAAATTCAATCGGGTCCCCTAGTTTTGTCCCGGTCCCATGGGCTTCCACCATCTGAATATCCCCAGCATGAATGCCAAATTCTTCATAGACCTGTCGTTCTAAGCGTTCTTGGGAGCGAAGGCTCGGGGCTGTAATCCCATTCGTTGTCCCATCCTGATTGATCCCGGACCCACGAATGATTCCATAAATATGATCCCCATCCGCCACAGCATCGGACAAACGCTTGAGAATAACCGCCCCTGCAGCTTCTCCTGGCACCATCCCATCCGCACGGTTATCAAAGGTGTGGCAATGACCCCTGCGTGACAACATCCCGGCTCGATCTGCTAACAAATGGTATTGGGGTGTGGCTTGAATATAAACCCCACCTGCCAAAGCCATATCCGTCTCCTTCGTCCATAGTCCCTGACAGGCGAGATGAACCGCTACTAAGGAACTAGAACAGGCTGTATCCACCACGATCGCTGGCCCTTGTAAATCAAGGATATAGGAGATACGTGCTGCAATTGCCGAATTTAACGAACCCCATAACGCTTGTGGAGGAGGATTTTCAGTAAACAATGTATTGTAATCCCCGGCTGAACCTCCTACATATACCCCACAGCGAACCTCTTTAACAGCTTCGCCAACATACCCCGCATCCTCAAGTGCCGTCCACGACTCCTCAAGAAAAATGCGTTGTTGTGGATCCATATACTCTGCTTCAGCTCCCGAAATATTAAAAAAGAAGGGATCGAATTGATCAATTCGATCCAGTAAGCTCCCATTTTCACAATAGGCTTGATTTTCCTCATAATACTGGGATAAATCCCATCGGCTCACTTTACGAACCAAATCCGTCCCATTCGCCAAATGCTTCCACAATTCATCCACATTGTTCGATTGTGCAAACCGTCCACTCATCCCGATAATCGCAATGGGTTCCTTTTCTAGAGCCCCACCGGTGCCGATTTCCTTTCCTTGCATTTCATCATTTGAAGGAGAATCCTTCGTTTCCTGGGAAATAGTCGATTCCATTCCTTCCGCCGTTTCGCTTTCTGTTGGCGTCAGGATTTTGAGGATCGCATGCTGATGTTCCGAGGCAATATACCGGGACAATTGGTTCACCGTACTGTAATCAAATACATCGGTAACCTCTAATTCAATCGCTAACTCCTCAGATACTCCTTGTACAAAATTAACGCCAAGGATCGAGTCAAGCCCATAATCAGCAAAGGATTGATCCGAATCCAACTCCGTCTCATCAATCTTTAATGCTTCAGACAATTTCTTTAATAGCGTATCCTGCACATACTCCTCAACCCGTGGATATTGACGATCATCACGATCATGAAATTGACGGGTCTCCTCAGCATCCCTTTCTTTTCCTCTAGTCCGTACCTTCTCATCTTGATTTTTTACGGGTTCGGTAAGTAAATGGACAACACCATCGCTTTCGGCAACAACAATCTGTTGCCCGAGGTCATGGGACTCCTCAGCTGGAAAAAAGACACTGCGAAACCCTTCACTCTCCATTACATTCTTCCACACATCCGGATAAAGCCCCGGACACCCAGGTATGCGCAACTCAGGATCTTCATAGAGCCACCAACCATCCAAAAGACCAAAGGTTAAGTGAGAAAATAATGAATTCTCGCTAATTTCATTGAGCAATAACAACCCATTTTTTCGTAAAAGCGCCTTCGTATTGCGTAACGTCTGTTTTATATCCTTGGTCGCATGCAACACATTGGATGCGATGACAATATCGTATTCACCCAAAGAAACATCCTGCTGGCTAAGCGGCAATTCTGCATTCACGATTTTACACGTCAAGAAGGGATAGTCATGACGATATTCCTTTTCTGCATGGAGCAAAAATGCTCGCGAAATGTCGGTATAACAATACTCTTCAATATGCTCCCGCAAGGAATGTAACCCTTTTAATACGGCCTCACTGGTACCCCCACTTCCAGCCCCAATTTCAATGATCCGAATCCGCGACAACGGATCTTGTTCAATCATTCCTTCTATAAATAGGGCAAGTGCATTACTCAACACCTGATTAAAGTAATCGGCTACCTCATTCTTCTTATAAATTCCCTCTACTAATTCCATGGACCCATTCGGAAACATCATATCCGTGGCTCGCTTTTTCCCGAGAAGAATATCGGGTAGCCCACGAATCGTTGCATCCACCAATTTTACCTGGGCCTGTACCAAGGGTTCTTGTAACCAGACTTCCTTCTCTCGCTCCCATTCTCTCCACAAAACGTGGGTATCCTGCTCGTCAGAATCTACGATTGTCAAACGGTTTCCATTCCGATGAATGAGACCTTCCTTCTCTAAAAATAGGATCGTGGTTTCAAACCATGATCGATATCGGCTTTGTAAAGGATGATTTGCTGAGAGTTCAGTGACCGTAAATGATTGATCGCCCAATAAGCCTATCCCTCGCAGCTGCTTTAAGAGCAATTTGCTCAAAAGCAGATCCATCTGTTTCATCAACAAACCTCCTCTATCTATGAAAATAGTAGGCTAGAGGAATCCGATTCCGTCTCCCTCTAGCCCCTTATTATTTACTACCTAGCATTTTCCTGTCCGTCTAAAAGAGTTTGGGACGAGGGATCTTTTCCATCCTTCGCATCTTTTCTTGCATGGTAGCCATTCCTGAAGAATGGGTTTCAGAGTAAACCCTCACCACTTCCTCTTGTTCGGTTGTCAACGCAGGATGGCTTTCACTTGAAAGAGGCTGATTCATAAAATCTGCATTCGGCTCATTCATCGTAGGCACCCAATAACGCCCCTGAGCAAAGGGGTAGGTTGGGAGACTGATTTTCTGAGGTTTCCCATCGGGGTATAACCGGCCCCAATCGAAGGTTCCTCCATTCACCCATGACTGGATAATTCCCCTATAGTCTTCTGGTTTCACCCACAGCCCATCTTGGTCACTTCCTCCACCTTTGGTGATACGAATGGGTAAAACCTCACCAACCTTTACCCGTCCACGGTAGATTCCTTCTCCTTGATCATTTCCGCTGACCATCTGTAACTTCTCTGTTAATTCGTTGATGGAATGAGCGAGAAATGCTGTCCGTACATCCATGGCCTCCCGACCCACTTGAAGCGTGTAGGCGATGTCGGTTAACCTCGTGTCGGGAAAATTCTGCGTCTTCACCCGCTGGAGTAACCTTGCGGCATGTTTTTTAAGCTGATCTTCACTTTTTGCAGACAGAACCACCATGACTGGATGAGTGGAATCTCCTTGATGATGACGAAGGGTACTTGTATTGGGGATATATTCCTCGAGGACAATATGGGCATTCGATCCTCCTGCTCCAAAAGAAGAAATACCCGCACGTCTGGGATATTCTTTGATGTCACCATCGACCTCAATCCTTGGACGGTTCCAACACATCAACCTTTGCTGTACGAAAAAGGGAGTCTGTGCAAAAGTAATATTGGGATTCGACACTTCTGAATGAAGGGATGGCACCAATTGACGATGCTTCATTTGCAATAACACTTTCGTCAATCCAGCAATGCCTGC
This sequence comes from Marininema halotolerans, assembly GCF_900116235.1. Taxonomy (GTDB): domain Bacteria; phylum Bacillota; class Bacilli; order Thermoactinomycetales; family DSM-45169; genus Marininema; species Marininema halotolerans. The sequence goes on from NZ_FPAA01000002.1 coordinate 73,755, forward strand.
CGCACTTTCACAATGCCCAATATTGGATTTGGCTGATCCTAGCGAACAGAACTGCGTATCCATTGTCTGTTGTTGAAAGGCCTTGGACAAACCCGTCACTTCGATGGGATCTCCCAACGAAGTCCCCGTACCATGGGCTTCCACATAACTGATGGTTCGAGCATCGATGTTTGCTTCCCGTAGGGCACGGCTGATCACATCGGTTTGAGCATGGGGATTAGGAACCGTATAACCATGGGTTTTCCCCCCATGATTGACTGCCGTTCCTTTAATGACCCCATAGATTTGATCCCCATCAGCGATCGCCTTGGCAAGGGGTTTAAGGAGAACCGCTCCTACCCCTTCACCTGGTACATATCCATCGCCACCTTCGCCAAAGCTCTCACAACGCCCCTTACTCGATACAAACTTCCCTTGACCTAAATTCAGATATTTATTGGGGTGGATCGATACATTCACTCCCCCAGCAATTGCTGACTCACATTCTCCCCGAAGCAATGCACTACATGCTAAGTGAATCGTTGTCAACGAAGAAGAACACATCGTGTCCAATGCAACACTTGGCCCATGAAAATTACAAAAATAGGAGACACGATTTGCGATGGAAGCAGGGCTTCCAGCAAGCGCAATCGGCCGACCCTGAATCTGCTCCTGAGCACCATATAACTGATATTCTTCGTACATCACTCCCACAAAGACACCCACATTGCCTCCGGATAAATGTCCTTTCCTGTTGCTAAGGGAATCACGGGTATAGCCTGCATCTTCTAATACTTCATAGGCGCATTGTAAAAATAGACGTTCCTGGGGATCCATGATCTCCGCTTCTCGAGGAGAGATCCGGAAGAATAGAGGATCAAATTGATCGACTCCCTCGATAAACCCTCCCCATTTACTCGCCGTTTTTCCTACCTTTGTTTTATCTGCATCATAGTACGCATGGGCATCCCAGCGTTCTCTAGGGATTTCCGAGATGCCATCTTTCCCCGTTTTTAGATTTTCCCAAAATTGATCCACATCACGTGCCCCCGGATAACGACCCGCTACCCCAACAATCGCAATATCTAAGGCTGAGGATTCTTTGTCGGTGGCTCCTTTCGCGACAGGCACAACCGTGTCCTTCGCCACAGCATCGGGGTGTTGAACCAGCACCGGTGCCGGCGATGGAGATGAACTCGTCTCATTCTTCTCTAGCGGCATCCCTACAACCACCCTTAATTGTTCGCGATGGGAGATCAGGAAGTAATCAATTAACTCGCTAAGGGTTTGATACTCAAAGAAAAGGGTTTTCGATAAGGAGCCAAATTCCATCTCCAAATCATTGTTCAGTTGCATCACGATCCGTGAATCTATTCCATACCTCTCTAATGAGGCATGAATGTCAATCCGCTCCACAGGTAGGCTGATCGCATTGGATAAAAGTTGTTTAAAGTATTGAACAGCCATCCCATAAAGAGCCTCCGTGGTAGAATCCACCTTTTCCCCAGGGCGGGTCGCTTCATTTGCTGGTGAAGGGGTTTCCAAAAGATCCTTTGCCGTCGACAACATGGCATGTATACGCTCCTTTTCCCCTTGTACCACCAGCATCCGTGGGGCATCGCTTTCAACACACCGATAAAATGAAGCTAATCCCTTGGATGTCGACAGGCTGGTCATCCCCATTTCCTGTCGAATCATCTGTTTCATCTCGGGATGAATACTCATTCCACCCTCTTCCCATAGTGGCCAATTAATCGATAACGTGCGACCATATCGAAATCCTTGCTCAACCATTTGGGTGCGAAGGGCTGCATAGGCATCCAAAAATGCATTCGCAGTCGCGTAATCCGCTTGACCATAATTGCCTGTCACCGCTGCAAGCGAGGAGAACACCATAAAGAAATCGAGGGGGATGTGTTGTGTTTCCACATCTAAGTGAACCACTCCGGCAACCTTTGCCGAAAGAACCGCCCGCAATTGATCCTCCGTTTTCTGTATGAAAAAACGATCCTGAAGCACTCCGGCGCTGTGAATAACCCCATGAATCCTTCCAAACCGTTGACAAATCCAATGAACCCAGTCAGCGACGACCTGTTGATTGGATACGTCCCCTTGCTTGTAAATGACTTGGGCGCCAAGCATTTGCAACTCATGAATTTGATTCTTCTTCTCTACACTGAGTGCGGAGCGTCCAGTCAGGATGAGTGTCGTCCCTTGCACTTTTTTAGCAATTTCACTTGCAAAGATCATCCCGAGTTTACCCAGACCTCCTGTGATCAAATACACTCCGTGATCTTTCCATGGGGTCTCTTCCTTTTTGGATATTACGGGAGGAGCATCCTTCCACGTAAACACATGACGAACATTTCCCTGGTACTTGATTCGCAGATCGAGGGGATTGCGATTGTTTTCTTGTAACTTTTTCGCTAACCCAGTGGCATCCTCTGTACCCTCTACTTCAATCAATTGCACGGATAGATTTGGATGTTCGAGCCCTGCGGTTTGTAACATGCCAAAAAGCCCTGTGAACAGTTGTCGTTCCTGCTCGGCAACATTTACAAACTGGATCAATGTGCTAGAAGATCGATCCTTTATAAGGGCCTGCATTTCCTCCAAGATACGAATGGCATAATCTTCATACCGTAAGGCAATCCCTTGTCGATCCGACTGTAAATGGATTAATTGTACCCCAGACATCATTGAAGCGAATTGATCCATGTTGATCGTTTCTGGTTCGCACAAGATCACCACGCGTTTTCCAAAGGAAGGCTCCTCTCCGTTATCCACTTCTCTCGGCAACCATGAGGGTGTAAACAACGATGAGCTCTCATCCTCTGTGGAAGGCGGTTGTTTCTCCCTCTCCAATACGCGGGAAGTATAACCATCAAGGCGAGCAATGATCTGCCCATCTTCATCAGTCAGCACCAAGTCTAGCTTTTGAATCAGTCCTTCTGTACTGCCTTCGTGACTATGGCAAATATAGACCCACATCGAGGGGGTGAAGGGACGAAAAACCTCCAGTTGTTGCAAAGCAAAAGGTAAGAGCAATGGAAAGGATGACGACTCTTTTTCTGGGAGCATCCACCCTATAGATGCTTGCAAGGAGGCATCCAATAGACTCGGGTGTAACAAAAATGAAGCCGAATTTACCTTTGTAGCAGCCGGTGGGAGGGATAACTTGGCCAGCAACTCCCCTTCCCCTACAAAAATCTTATCAACGGCTCGATGGGTGGGACCATACTGGATTCCGATTGTTTCATAGGCTTCATACAAATCACTATGATGAAACTGATTCTGAGAACATCGTGATTGTAAGGCCGGGATCGAAAGAGGAGAATTTTCTTGGGCTTTCCCCGTCGCCACATATCCTTGACAGTACACAACGGGCTTTTCATCATCATGATGAGCGGATGCACGGCAAATAGTGAATGCCATATCCCCATTCGTCTTCGGTACAAGGGTCGTGTCAATCGTGAGCAAACCATCTTCCATCACAATGGGTTGCGACCAGATAATGTTCTGCAAACGGATTGAAGCCGATGGATCTTCTTTTCCTTCTTTCACCAACACTCGTTGCACCGCAGCCAACGTCATTTCAAGAATGGCCGCTCCGGATAAAACTTTTCTTCCCTGTACGAGATGGTCAGTAAAGAAGGGTTCATCCCCTGTAAACTGTGATTGGAACCGAAGCTCAGTAGAATCGCATTGATCCAAATGTAGAAGAGGGTGGGAATCCTTTGACAAGGGATTCGGTTCTTCATCCTCCAGTATCCAATATCGCTCCTTTGCAAAGGGATAGGTTGGAAGGCTGATCAAAGGAGGTCGATGATCTCCATACCCTTGATTCCAATCCACAGACAGTCCCTCAACCCATTGACCAAGAAGGTGATCAACCTGTCCACTCTCGGCCCATTCCCTTACCAAATGCGAGGCATCCACTCCGACTCCCTTACTTTTCTTCGCTTTCCCTCGATAGATCCCCCCATCGTCGCTCCGTCCCTCTACAAATGAACTCAGTTTTCCAATGAGCTCTTGGATGGAACGGACCGATACCGCCAAACGCTCTTCCATCGCATCGCGACCTACCTGAAGGGTGTAGGCGATTTTTTCCAGCGCATCATCGGTCATCGATTGAGAACGAATAAAATCCATGAGCTGACGCGCTTGCTCTCGGAGAGCTTCTTTGGTTTTTGCTGACAGCACAATCAACTTAGGACGGTCCGGATTCACCGTAGCAACGGAGGTGGAGCCCGTTTTGGGGATATACTCCTCGATGACTACATGGGCGTTTGCACCACCAAATCCAAAGGAACTAACTCCGGCTCGGCGGGGAAGCTCCTCCCCATCATCTCCATGGACTGCCTGCCACTCTTTTGCTTGTTGCGTGATATAAAATGGGCTGTCCTTCAGTTGAATATAGGGATTCACCGTCTCGCAATGGAGGGTTTTCACCAGTGTTTTATGTTGAAGTTGCAACAACACTTTGATTACACCAGCAACCCCCGCAGCCAATTCAGTATGCCCGATATTGGATTTCACAGAGCCAAGTCCACAGTGCGCTTCCACCATCTGCCCATTCCCAGTCCCTTGATAAAGCCCTTTAAAAGCCGTCTTTAACCCATTGATCTCGATGGGATCCCCAAGATGGGTCCCTGTTCCATGCGCCTCCATATAAGTCACTGTTCGTGGATCGATATTCGCTTTCGTGTAGGCAGTTGTCAGTAGCTCAGCCTGTGCATTGGGATTGGGAGAGGTTAAATTATTGGCACGGCCACCATGATTTTCAGCCGTACTCCGAACTAAGCCATAGATGTGGTTCCCATCCCGCTCCGCATCCTTCAACCGTTTTAGGAATAGCATCCCTACACCTTCACTCCGGACATAGCCATTCGCATCATTAGAGAAGGTTTTACAACGTCCATCAAGAGCAAGCATGCCCGACTTATTAAAGCTAATATGACCATCTGGCGTCACAATGGAATTGACACCGCCTACCACAGCCATATCACAACTGCCATTTTCAATGGCTTGAACCCCTCGTATCATCGCCACCAATGAGCTGGAACATGCGGTTTCAATCGGTTCACTTGGGCCATGAAGATTTAGTAAATAGCTCATCCGATTAGGACCTACTGAAGGAACAAGACCCGTACTGGAGTAGCTATCTACGGGACAATTCGCCTTCATAATCAGACCGTTATAGCCACTAAAAGAGGTTCCCACAAATATCCCTGTTTTGGTACCTGAGAGGGATTGGGGTGAAATTCCCGCCTCTTCAATCGCTTTCCATACATAGGTCATGAGTAGACGCTGTTGGGGGTCCATCAATTTGGCTTCCCGAGGAGATATTCCAAAAAACAACGGATCGAACTCATCCACCCCGTCAATAAAGCCCCCCCATTTGATATTGGTCTTGTTCACCTCTTTTGTTGGATCTCCAAAATACTTGCGCCAATCCCATCGATTTTTTGGAATTTCACTGATGCAATCCTTTGCTGTTCGAAGGTTTTCCCAAAATTGATAGAGATCCTCAGCCATTGGAAACTTCCCACTCATCCCGACAATGGCTATGGGATTGGATTCTTGATTCTCCTCCTCTGGTTCATTAACCGGAGAGGATCCTAGGCGGAAGCGATTCCCTGGCACCTCTTTCTTCTCGAAGCCCCCCTTTTTCTCCTCAACTCGTACGGGTGAATGATTAGCTGCTTCATTTGACGGGGCTAATTTGTCTGTCAAGGTGGTTGAATACTCCGAAATTAAATAGGCCGCTAAGCTTTCTAAGGTCACATATTCAAAGAAAGTTGCAGGTGTCAGCTCTAATCCGTAGCGCTGATTCAGCTCATTGGCAAACTTTGTGAAGGAAATGGAATCAAACCCATATTCACTTAAGTTGGTTTGCACATCAATATCCTCAGCGTTCACCTTTAACAACTTCGAAGCTGTATGGAGAAGAATGTCCATCATCTCCTCCATCCAATCCCTTTCACCATCCGCGAGGGCTGTCCGTGTGCTCACCTCAGCGTGCTTTTCTACATTGGAGTGCGATGGAATAAACGTCCTCTTTATTTTGTTCTCATCCCCAGCCAAGATGATCACTTGATGTTTACCCGTGTCAAAACTTTGATAAAGCGCATTCATCCCAACGGATGAAGACAACGGAACCAACCCGAAATGGTGGCGCATCCATCGCTGAGACTCTTCATTTACAGCCATTCCCCCCTCTTTCCATAAGGGCCAATTCAGTGAAAGCGTATGGCCTTGACGCTCCCCTTTTCGCACAAGGGCGGCACGAAAAGCAGCGTATTGATCCATAAAGGCATTGGCAGCGGCATAATCCGACTGACCTCTATTCCCTGTCGCCCCGGCTAACGATGAGAAAATGACGAAAAAGTCCAGTTCTAGATTCTTCGTCGCTTCATCCAAATACATCACGCCATCTACCTTGGGAGCGAACACTTCCCTGACCTGTTTTTCCGTTTTCTTAGGAATCACTTGATCATGAATGACTCCTGCTGTATGGATCACGCCATGCAACCCACCAAAATCATCACAAATCTGCTTGATTAAACGAGAGACTGCTTCACGGTCGCAAATGTCTACCTGTTGGTACACGATCTCTGCACCTGCATGTTCGAACTCATGGAGCATCTCCTGACGCCCCATGTCGAGGGGGGAACGACCCACAAGAATAATTCTTGCTCCTTTTGTCCGTTGTGTAATTTCTGACGTGATCAATTGAGCAAGTCTTCCAGCCCCACCTGTGATCAAATAGACTCCTTGTTCCTTCCAAGGAATTTGGCCATCCGGTTGAGACGGTTTAATCTCTTCCCACTCAGCGATATAACGTTGTTCTCCTTGATATCGAACACGCATCTCCCTTAGGTTTTGGCTATTTTCCGTCAGCTTTAGCGCAATCCTATCAAGATCCTCTGTGTTTTCAACCATAATCAACTGTCCGATGATTTCCTCATGTTCCTGCTGAGCCGATTGTAATAGCGCATACAAAGAAGTAAGCCCTTGGTGCTCTTCTGATCCATCGACCACCAATTGAATGAGCTGTGGATCCGTTGGTTCATCTTCGATGATCTTCTTGATTGCCTCAAGCATTTGCACGGCATACATAAGGAACCGCTCCTGAACGGGATACCCTTCCCTATGGAGATGGGTACACCTTGCCCCACCCAATCGCTTACTCAGCCTGTCTGTATCAATGGTTGGCATTTCACACAAGAAGAGATGCTTCCTACAATGGATAGGCTCATCCACCTTCACTAACCCTTCTTCTTTCCAGGTCGGCGTAAACAAGACCGTGCTCCCAGTAGCATGTGTTTCGTGAGGGGCGATCCCTCCCTCACTAATCGGGCGTGAGATATATCTTTCCATCCGTACACATACATTCCCATGTTCATCAATTAAATCGATGTCTAAGAAACGTTTCTCTTCACGACCGGGTCGAACAATCGCCCACATTGTCCGCACACACGGACGGTAAATTTCCAGTCTTCGTAAAGTAAATGGCACTTCCTGCTTGACTTCTCGGGGTTGATCCGAGCCCAGAATGAAGGCGAGGGGTGACTGTAAAGCTGCGTCCATCATACTGGGGTGCAAGACAAATTCTTGATGACTAGCCAGTGTCGAAGCAGGCATCGATAATTTGGCAAACAGTAAATGTTCACCCACGAAAACGTGTTCTAACACTTGATGGCTTGGTCCATACTCCATTCCCATGCGGTTAAATGCTTGGTAAATCTCCTTAGCATCCACTCGGTGTGTACACTGTTTTTGACCATCCACCCAATCCACAACGGAGGGTTCTTTAATGGGATCCAGACTGACGATCCCCTGGCAATGAACGACCGATTCCTGCTCGATTGAAGGTCTGCTGGTAATTTCATAATGAATGTCACCCTGTTCATCCGGTTGCAAACCAACATCGATGGAGACACCCTCGTCCCCGACGATAATCGGCTGTAGCCACACCACATTTTTTAGTTGAATTCCCCGTTCACCCGTCCCTCGTTCCTTAAAGAACGATTCCCCAAGCGCTTTTTCTACAGCAATACGGGCCATTTCAAGATAAGCAACACCTGGTAAAAACTTTCTTCCTTGGACCTGATGATCGGCTAGAAAATTTTCCTTCCCAGTAAAATGAGTGGTATACCGTTGTTGAGAAAAATCCGATGTATTTTGATGGAGAAGAGGATGAAGGAATGTTGTAGCCACTGGGTTCGTTGTTGTTGACACAGCACCGACACGATTCTCCTCTACTGGCATCCAATAACGTTCACTTGCAAAGGGATACGTGGGGAGGCTGATCCTTTGTGGTTTGACATCCCCATAGCACTGCTCCCAATCCAAGGGAAGCCCTTTTACCCAAAGCTCTAATAACTTGCGATATTTCCTTTGCTCGATCCAACGGCTCATCACATTTCCCATCTCATCATCTGCAAGTAAGGACATCGTTTCCTTATGAGCTTTCACATTTCCGTGGAAAATCTCTTCTTGATCCAATTTGCCATCCAGGATGGCTTTCAATTGCCTCTTCAGCTCGCTTAGGGAGGAGGTGATCCATGCGAACCGTTCATCCATCGCTTCCCGCCCGACTTGCAAAGTATAGGCAATGTCTGTTAAGTGATCATCCGTCAGATGTTCTTCGTCGATGTAGGCAAGCAACCGTTCAACGGTATCGTTGAGGCGGGATTTGTTTTTGGCCGAGAGTACGACCATCACAGGTCTCTTCTTAGATTCTTGAGATGACCCATCCCTTTCTGGAATGTACTCCTCCAGAATAACGTGCGCGTTTGCGCCCCCTGCCCCGAAGGAAGAAATCCCTGCGATCCGCGGATATTCTCGGTTCATTCCCTCCTTGGATATTTGCGGCCGTTTCCACTCTGTCAATTCCTGCTGAATCCTAAAAGGCGTCTTTGCAAAATCAATGTTTGGATTCAATTGGTCCGTATGCAGGCTGGGATATAACTTCTTCTTTTTCATTTGAGAAATCACTTTGGTAATTCCTGCAATTCCTGCTGCAGACTCTAAGTGCCCAATATTGGACTTGACAGAACCAATGGCACAAAAGTGGGTATCCTTTGTATCCTTTGCAAACGCTTGGCTCAGTCCAGCAATTTCGATGGGATCGCCCAACTCGGTACCCGTTCCATGGGCTTCAATATAACTGACCAACCGAGCATCGACGCCTGCTTTATCCATCGTCTGGCGAATCAGCTCTCCCTGTGCCTTTGGATTGGGAACGGTATACCCATTGGTTCGTCCTCCATGATTGATTCCCGTCCCCCGAATCAAGGCATGAATGGAATCACCATCGGCGATGGCACGGGACAGTGGTTTCAGTAGGACGGTACCCACACCTTCACCGGGTACAAAACCATTTCCCCCATACCCGAAACTCTTACATGCTCCATCGATAGAGAGCATATTTTGCGCACAAAGACCCACATAGCTTGAGGGATGAAGATAAAGGTTGACCCCACCCGCAATCGCTAGCTCACACTCATTTCGATACAAATGCTCGCAAGCCTCATGAATCGCTGTCAAAGACGAGGAACACATTGTATCAATGGGCATACTAGGGCCTTGTAGATTGAATAGGTAAGAGACGCGATTGGCAACCGAACCAAAGGAAGTATGAGGAAAAATCTGTTCTTCACGCTTCCATTCATCAGAACCACACAATTCAAATCCTGTTTTTGTGATCCCTGCAAACACACCGACACGACGTTGATGCTGGGTACTTAATCGCTCACGAGTATAGCCTGCGTCCTCTAATACATTCCAACAGGCCTGCAAAAACAAGCGTTCTTGGGGATCGATTCCCAGTGCTTCACGGGGAGAAATATTAAAAAATAAGGGATCAAAATCCGCAAATCCATCAATAAATCCTCCCCACTTGCTATAACTTTTTCCCTGTTCCGCTGCTTTGAGTGAATTTTCCTCAAAGAATCCCTCCAAGGACCACCGATCCTCAGGGATTTCGCTAATGCAGTGCTGGCCATTTTCTAGATTTCTACCAAACTCTGCAACGTTCTTCGCCTTTGGATAACGCCCAGTGAGACCAATGATCGCGATGGGCTCTCTCTCTGTAGGGTTGGAGGAATCATTTTTCCCAAGTGGTTGGATCCCATTAGCCCGACGACCTCTTTTTCTAGCAGCTGGCATTTGAATCGCTGACGATGGGGAGGAACCGGAATCTTGTGCTGATTGATCTACCGAAACTCCTTCCTGTAAGCCAACTAGCGCAATGAGAGCCCCCCGTTCCGTACGTAAAAAGTGATCAATCACGGCATTCAACGTTTGATGTTCAAAGAACAACGTACTACTGACTTCGCTAAAACTTTTACGTAGTACATTGATCATCTGCACAATCAAAATGGAATCGATGCCATACTGATCCAAGGGTTCTGCTGGATCAATTTTTTTATAGGGAATTTTAAGGGAATCGCCAACTAATCTTTGAAAAAACACCACACTCTTTTCGCGTAATTCATGCTCAAAATCGTCGGTTTCCCCCGCTGGAATCGAGGTTTTGTTATTCAAAGCCTTCTTTTGACTGCGATCTGCTCGCACCAAGAAGGTTTCATTACTTACCGTGGTCAGTGCATTCTCAGGTTTCTGGCTGAGATTTACCCCATCACTTTCCGCGATCACAATTTGTTGGCCAAGATCATGTGCCCGTGCCATCGGGAATTGAATTTCTTGAAAACCTTGCTCTGCCAGTACCCATTGCCATTGCTCAGGATACAATCCCGGACATCCTGGAATACGTAGGTTTGGATCCTCATACCGCCACCAACCCTCTAATAGACCAAAGGTCAAATGCGTAAATAGGCTATCCTCCGTCAACTCTCCGAGTACAAGTAACCCATGGGTCTTCATTGTGGATTTCACATGTTGGAGTGTCTGGCGAATATTCTTCGTCGCATGAAGCACATTGGCAGCGATGACCATATCATAGTCGTCCACATGGATCCCTTGCCCAGCAATGGGTTTTTCCACATCAAAAACACGATAGGTCAACTTGGGATTTTGGGGTCCATATTCCTTTTCAGCGTGCATCAAAAACGCCTGAGAAAGATCGGTGTAGCAATATTCAGCAATCTGGTTCTCAAAGGGTTTCAATGCTTTAAATAGAACCGTACTCGTCCCACCGGTTCCTGCTCCCACTTCGAGAATACGTATCGGAGAGGATGGATCCCTTTGCAGACGCTCCTTGATCCACATCACAACCACCTGGGCAAGTGCATCGTTAAATAGATCGGCTACCACATTATCCTTGTACACATTCTGCACAAGATCGAGAGAAGCGTTTGGAAAGATCACATCTGTGGCTTGTATCTGCCCGGTTACAATCTGCGCCAAGGATGGGAGCGTCGCTTCTAATAAGGTTAACTGTGCCCCAATATCCGACCAGTTCGCTTTTCTTTGATTCCACTCTTGCCAGATAGCATCCACATCCACCGGCTCATCCACATTCAACGAAGCCTTTGTCAATCGTTCTTTTGTTTCTTCAAACCAACGCCGGTAGAGAGGGATTACCCTTCGATCATCCTTTAGTAATCCACTGGATTGTAAATACCCCACCATCAATGGGTACAAAAGCCCGTCCAGTTCTTCTTCGAGTCCACGACCGGACTGTCGAAGGTTCTCTACTTCTTCGCCATACTGCGCATGGATTTGCGGAGTCATATGATGGAACGCCTTCAATACAGACGGCTGATTCCATGAATAACCAATTAGAGACTCATCCTCTGTGATCAGAAGAGGGTCTGTTACCTTTACCATGGCTAATTGATCCATCTTGCTAGCGGCAAGCAACTCTAATGCCTGCATGGCCTCCGATGGCTTAATAAAACCAATCCCTTTTTGCTCTAACCGATTTTTAAAGGTCTGGGGAACATCATTAGCGATCCCTACGTCGCCCCAATACCCCCAGTTCATCACTTTTACCGGACAGGATAATTCCTGAGCGAGCCGATGAGCGAAGGTATCCGCAAATGTACAACCCGCAGCATAACTGCTTTGCCCTGCGGACTTTCCAAATGCGCCAATGGATGAGAAGAAGAGAATAAAATCGAGATCTTCCTGGGCAAAGACCTGCGCCATTCGAAGGCTGACATCCACCTTTGCTGTTAAGCCCTCTCGAAAATGCTCTTCCTCCATATTTGCTAGGCTTTGATCCAAGGGACCCACTGCTGAATGGATCACGCCATGGATCTGACCTGCTTTTGCACGAATCACACGGTATGCCTCTGCTAATGCCTTCTTGTCGGATGCATCTGCTGACACATATTCAGGAGCATGACCTTGATGTCCGAGCCGGTCGATCTTCTCCTGAATCACCTCATCCTTCGCTCTTCTACCAATCCAAAAGATGTGTGCTTGGTAGTTTTGAATCATGTACTCGCTCCACAATTCACCGATCCCACCCGCACCACCAATGACGACATAGACTCCACCTGTGCGGTACAACCTCTGACCGGACCCGCCTTCATGGACGGGCAGCAACCGTTGTTGATACCATGTGTTATTTCGATAGACCAGGCCATTCCCCTCAGAATCCGTCGGAATTGAAAATAAATCGGTCCATGGCCACTCCTCCGTTGCCGGAAGATCGATCAGACGAAACCGCCAATGTGGATATTCCTTCGCAATGGAGCCAATCAATCCATGCACACCTGCATGGGTCGGATCAACCTTATCCATCTTTTGTACCGATTGAGCTTGTACAGTTAACGCCGTAAAGCCAAGCTCCTTCATCCCATACCCTAAGTGCAATAACCCCTTGACGATGCGGAAAAGTTGTAGCACACCACTTTCCTGATCCTCCAAAACGGTATCAGAAATCACCGTCGATCGTTCATGATCGGGAGGGTGCCAAATGATATGATCCATTCCTTCAAGTTGATCAAACTGCTTTACAATGTCTTCAACCGTTGCATCCTTAGACAGATCGACCCTTTTCCCATTCGAGAAAATGGACGATAATGCCCTCCACCTTGCAGGATCTCCATTGATTACGACAACATGATCCGTCGGCGCTGGCGATTGTCCCACTTTCTGAGGCGTAAACTCTCTCCACATGGGGCACTGCAATAAGGCTCCACCCTCTACTAAATGAGGAGACATCGTCTCTCCTTTTACGAAGGTAAAGCCTCTCATTTGCACACTGGTATTCCCCTGCTCATCACACAAATCAATGTCAAAACTTTCCCACCGGTCATGATTCCCACTCCCATCACTTGGGCGAACCCACGCCCACATTTCTAAAGAACAAGGAGTGAGTATCTGCACATCTTCAAGCACAAACGGTGTAAAGGTAGCGGGTACCGCTCTCATCTCTTGATTTACCATACGCATGGCAATCGATGTCTGCACAGCCGCATCCAACATACTTGGATGCAAAACAAAATCATTGGTTGTTCGAGTGGCGATCGTAGGGAGAACTAACTTTGCTAATACCTGACGTTCACCCACATGGATGGATTGGATACCTTGCTGTTCCGCCCCATGATGGATTCCGACCGTATCTAAACGCTCGTAGTATTCCTTACCCTGCCATACTTCTCGATTACAGTTCCTTTGTAACGACGTTAGATCGACCACAGAACTATGATTCTCTTTCGCAACAACCTGTGCGCTACCCTGACAATGGATGCTCGCTTCTTCTTGTCCCTGTCGCACGCTATATATTTCAAACCCAATTGCTTCATCGTGATCCTCGGCATGAAGGGCAATATGAAGCTGAATCTCCTCTTCTTCGATGAACACCGGTTGAAGCCAGGTGGTATTTTTCAATTGGATCGCCACTTGGCTCGAATCGCTAACGTTGATCGAACGCGTGACTGCTTCCCGAATCATTTCTAAAAAGACGGTTCCTGGCACCAGCTTTTTTCCCTGCACGCTATGGCCATTCAAGAAGAATTCCTTTCCTGTAAACGTCGAGGTAAATCGCTGTTCGGAAAGGTCTGAGGTATTTTGATGAACTAAAGGATGAAGGTGTACACATTCCTGGGTGGATTGTTTCGTAACGTCCCCACGTGGCACCCAGTATCTCTTTTGTTCAAATGGATAGGTCGGTAAGCTCATTCGTTGTGGATGTTCTTCACCATAAAACCGATCCCAATTGATTGGATAACCCTTTACCCAAAGCGCGAGTAATTTGCCATAATGGTGCTGAGCGAACCACTTATCCATCATCTCATTTAATTCATCGCCCGTTGCAAGTGAAGTCAGTGTTTCTTTTGGTGCCTTTCCGTGCCCCTGGTATATCGTTTCTGACGCTTGTCCATTTAACACCCATTCTAGCTTCCTCTTCATCTCTGGGATCGATTCAGCGGCAAATGCTAGACGTACATCCATTACTTCCCGCCCCATTTGCAAGGTGTAGGCAATCCTTGCTAAGGCTCCTTTTGACAAGTCATGTTCCTCGATGAAGGTGATTAATTGACGCACTCTCTCGTGCAACCGTTCGTCATTTTTAGCGGATAGCACGATCAATGCTGGATCCGCATCGAATACTCCTTCCGCTTGAGCCACAGAAGTATATTCCTGGACAATCATATGAGCATTAGAGCCTCCTGCTCCAAAGGAAGATAATCCAGCAATTCGCGGATACTCCTTACTCACTCCCTCCAGCTCAACAACCGGTCGTTCCCACTCATGAAGCTCCTGTTGAACGGTAAAAGGGGAGCTCGCAAAGTCAATGTTCGGATTAAGAACCTGGGAGTGAAGGGATGGGACCAGTTGACCGTGTTTCATCTGCAACAAAATCTTTGTTAATCCTGCAATCCCCGCAGCACTTTCACAGTGGCCAATATTGGACTTTACCGAGCCGATTGCACAATACGAATTTTCCTCTGTATTCTTACGGAATGCTTTATTCAAGCCCTCAATCTCAATTGGATCACCTAAAGACGTTCCCGTACCATGTGCTTCGATATAGCTAACCGTACGGGGATGGACACCTGATTGCTCAAAGGCTTTGGTAATAACTTCTGCTTGTGCATTCGGTTTTGGCACGGTATAACCGCTCGCCTTGCCTCCATGATTGATCGCGGTGCCTTTAATCACACCATAAATATGATCCCCATCGGCAATCGCCTGAGCTAAGGGTTTTAACAATGCCGATCCCACGCCTTCTCCAGGCACATAACCATCGCCACCCTCACCAAAACTCTCACATCGGCCCTTGCTTGACACAAAACTGGCTTGCCCTAGTAATAAATATTTATTGGGGTGTACGGATACGTTGACACCACCCACAATGGCCGCACTACACTCTCCTTGTTGTAAACTTCGACATGCCAAATGAATCGCAGTTAATGAAGAGGAGCACATGGTATTTAACGCAATACTGGGACCCCGAAAGTTAAAGAAATAAGAGATACGATTGGCAATCGAAGAGGAAATCCCTCCTAGGGCGATTCCATTTCCTCTCACCTGTTCTTCCGCGCCGTATAACTGATACTCCTCATGCATCACCCCTACGTAAACACCGACGTCCCCTTCCAAGGTAGCCCCTTGGAAACGCCCAGAAACTTCCCTTGTATAACCTGCATCCTCCATCGTACTATAAACACTTTCCAAAAATAGACGTTCTTGCGGATCCAATCGTTCAGCCTCTAACGGTGAAATATTGAAGAAGAGTGGATCAAACTGATCCACTCCATTGATAAATCCCCCCCATTTGCTATACGTTTTACCTAATTTATTTTTCTCTTCATCATAAAATAATTGATGGTCCCAACGCTCTTTAGGAATTTCAGTAATTCCATCCTTCCCGTCGCGGAGATTGCGCCAGAACTGATCTAATTGATCCGACCCAGGATACCTCCCAGAGAGACCGATAATGGCTACATCCAATGTTTCGTCAGCCTTTTTCTCCTGTACAGTCGGCATCTTTTTAACAGGCTGTACCTGCTGACGGTTATCTCTTCTCGAGGGAGTCTTCTTTTCACCCTTTTTATGGCTTTTGGAAGAAGGTTGCTTCTCACCCATTAATTCAATAAGTCGTTGCCGATGACTATTGATAAAATACTCCGTCAACTCACGAAGGGTTTGATAGTCAAAAAACAAGGTTTTGGGCAAATTCCCAAAGGACTTTTCCAATTCATCTGTTAATTCCATCACCATCACGGAATCGATCCCGTAGGTCTCAAAGGAGGTATCGGCATCGATACGATCCATGGATAGTTTTAAGACCGATGACAACAATCCCATCAAAAATTGGAGCATTTTTCCCTCAAGAAACGAGGTGGAAGCCTCTTTGTTCCACTGGGCATCAAGGGGTTGCTCTAGGGGACTCTGATTTGACGATGCCTGCTCACGGATCACGCGAATCTTATGCATTGCTTCTTCCCGGCTAATGGCTCCCCTCTTAATCTGTTGATAGAGTGATTGGATATCCCGGTTCATCGTACTTTTCACCTCTTTCATGTTGCATAAAGAAACGCCTCAAACTCTTCCTCCGTCATACTTCCCTCTGCAATCGCTTCGAACATCGTTAACTCATCCTCTTTTTTCTCCATTCCATCATCCGTGGAATAGGGGAACACCTCTTTGATCTTTTGAGTCTCTCCTTCGAATACCAATACACGATCATAGTTTGCTGTCACACTGCGATAGAATGCTTGTATACCGGTCGCTGTTCGAAGGGGGATCAACCCTGTTCTTTTTTGAATGCGCGCCTCGGTTTCCTCAGGAACCTTCATGCCCCCCTCTTTCCATAACGGCCAATTGATCGAAACCGTCTGACCGCTTCGCTGATGGTTTGCCACCAACCGATTGCGATAACCTGCGTAGGCATCCATGAAGGCATTGGCCGTCGCATAATCGGCTTGTCCTGGATTACCATTGACACTCGCAATGGAAGAAAACAAGGCGAAAAAATCCAAGGCGAAACCTCGACTGGCTTCATCCAAATGGACCAACCCTGTCACCTTGGCACCCATCACATGATTAAATTCAGCAGCTGTCTTTTTAATAATGAAACGATCCCGTACCACTCCTGCACTGTGAATAATGCCATTTAGCTTACCAAAATTCAGCTTAATTTCTTTGAACAACTGCTCAACCTGCACTTGATCCATCACATCGACTTGTTGATAAATCACCCTCGTCCCCGAAGATGCAAATTTCTCAAGTTGCGCTTTTTTCTCATTGCTTAATTCTGAGCGACCCGTTAAAATGAGCACGCCCTCTGTGACAACCTGGGAGATCTCCTGCGCAAAAAGGGCGCCAAGACCTCCCAAACCCCCCGTAATCAGATAAACACCTTCTTGTTTCCAAGGCATTTTTTCCTCAGTACTGCGATCGATCTCACGCCAACATTCCACTTCACGTTTACCACCTTGATACCGAATCCGTTGTTGTTCTGGATAAGAACTACTTTCCTTCACCGCCTTTACTACTGAATCGCTATCCTGTACGGATTCGATCTCGATCACTTGGCCAAGAAGGTGTGGGTTTTCCAAACTGGCGGTTTTTAAGAGACCCTCCAGGCTAGTAAACAGTACCCGATCCTCCTTAGTAGGGATCACTAACTGAAGCAGGATCTTCTCCTTCGGATGGTCTTGTAACATCCCTTGAACCTTTTCAAATACCTGGGTGGCGCACTGTTGGAATTGTTCACCGAGATGCGTCGCATCGGTCAAAAGCGGTATACATTGTGCACGGCTCATTTCCCGTTGAATGCGCTGGCAAAATGCTTCATCCGCTCCCAAAACAAGTACCCAGTGTTCACCATAGGCGGGGCTAGATCGGCTTGATTGAAGGGACTGTTCCTTCCAATCGGAATAAAGGGTTAACATTTCAGAAGAGACCCCACACTCAGAAGCTTCCCTCACTGGATTTTGGACAGCGCGACAGGAGATACCCTTTATCCGAACAACACATCTCCCCTGCTCATCACACACATCGATATCCACTTTCCTACCAGCGTTTCGAACCCACGCCCACATCGTTGGGGTGCAGGCACTAAAGATCTCCACTTCTTCAAGCGCATAGGGCAATACACGTTCTAACTTCGTATGCTCCTGTAAACCCACCATCGCCTGGAACGCCGCATCGATCATACTCGGATGGAGTTGAAAGGAATCAAGAGTATCCCGCACAGCTGATGGTATGGAGAGTTTAGCCAACACTTGGCCATCTCCCTTATAGAGCTCTTTCAGTGCTTGATGCCGAGGACCATACGTAATCCCCAGATTATGAAACGTATCGTAACATTCCTTTACTGAGAGTTCCTGCCCATAACATTCCGCCTGAAGCTGCGATAAATCAAGCGTGGGTGGCGAGGTTTTCTCCTCCACGACCTCCACATAGCCACGGCTATGTAAGACCGTCTCTTGCTCTTCATGTGACTCACTATAAATTTCATAATTAATTCCCTCGTCACTCGCTTGTGAGAGAGTAATATGCAAGGAAAGGGCATCTTTTTCTACGGATGCTGGACGTGCCCAAACCACTTGATGCAGGCGCATGCCCAGGAATGGTTTATCAAAATCCGCTGCTCCCTCCCCTAGCGCTTCCCTTGTCGCAGCACAAGCCATTTCCAAATAGGCGACACCTGGCATCATCCGATGGCCATGAATGACGTGATCCTCTAGGAAAAACTCTCTCCCTGTAAAGGAAGATCGATATCGCTGTTTCGAAAGGAGAGACGTATTTTGGTGCACGAATGGATGAAGAGGCATCATCCATCGAGGGGGCATGACTTGATCACCCACTCTTTGTGGAGCCCAAAACCGCTCTCTTGCAAAGGGATACGTGGGTAAGCTGATGCGGTAGGGTTTCTCCTTCCCATAAATTTGATGCCAATCAAAGGAAAATCCCTTCACCCATAAATCGGCAATCTTATCGTATTGGAAGGACTGAATCCATTGATCCACCGACTCCTGTAAAATCGAATCCTCGAAGATGGATAAGGTATCCTCTTGTCTTTTCACCTGTCCGACAACCAGACCCTCCATAACCTCACGGTGGTCCAGGAAGGCTTGTAATTGATGTTCTAATTCCTCCAGGGAATTTACCGTCATTGCCAACCGTTCTTCCAACGCCTCCCGACCTGTCTGGAGCGTGTAGGCAAGGGAGACTAAGTCATTATTTGAAAACACCGGTTCTTGCACCTTTGTAAGCAATCTTTCTACCTGCAAACGTAGTTGTTTCCTTGTTTTTGCCGATAGCACAACAATGGAAGGGCCCTCCGAAGATACGGTAACCTTTGACTGCTCTTCTTCTGCCTTTCTATATTCTTCGACGATGATATGGGCGTTCGCACCTCCTGCCCCAAAGGAAGAAAGTCCTGCAACTCGTGGATATTGCTTCTTCTCCCCGTCCTTCTCAATCACAGGACGTTTCCATTCAGCCAACTGTTGTTGCACATGAAAAGGCGTACTCATAAAGTCGATATGGGGATTTAATGTTGTCGCATGGAGCGACGGGACGAGTTGACCATATTTCATTTGAAGAAGTATTTTAGTCAGCCCTGCAATCCCCGCCGCACTTTCACAATGGCCAATGTTTGATTTAGCAGACCCAATTGAACAAAATTGGCGATCCGTTGTCTTCCTTTGGAAGGCCTTTGTCAAGCCAGCGATTTCGATAGGATCTCCTAAGGAAGTGCCTGTACCATGCGCTTCCATATAACTGATCGCACGCGGATCGACACCTGACTGATGTAAAGCCCGTTGAATAGCATCTGCCTGTGCATTGATATTGGGCACGGTGAAACTATTGGTTTTACCCCCGTGGTTGATAGCACTTCCTTTAATCACTCCATAGATATGATCATGATCGGCAATTGCTTTGGATAGCGGTTTGATTAGAACCGACCCGACACCCTCTCCGGGGATATAACCATCGCCACCTTGTCCGAAGCTTTCACATCGCCCGTTGCTTGAAACAAACTTCCCTTTGGAGAGCGCTAAATATTTGTTGGGATGAATCGATAAATTTACGCCCCCTGCAATCGCCATTTCGCAATCCCCCAACCCAATACTCCGACAGGCCAAATGGATCGCTGTAAGCGAAGAGGAACACATGGTATCCACAGCCAGGCTCGGTCCATGAAAATTACATAGATAAGAGACCCGATTGGCTATCGCAGAGGCATTGCCTGAAAGTGCGAGGGGATTGCCTTGAATCTGTTCTTGCGCACCATATAATTGATACTCTTGATACATCGCCCCTACGAAAACACCCATTCTTCCCCCAAGCCCATCCTGTTGGATCTCACTAAGCGACTGACGTGTATACCCTGCATCCTCCAAGGTTTCATAGACACTTTCGATAAACAAACGTTCCTGTGGGTCCATTAACTCAGCTTCCCGGGGAGAAATGCGAAAAAAGAGGGGATCAAAGCAATCCACCTCTTCCAAAAAACCGCCCCACTTACTATAAGGATAAGAGCGATGATCCCATCGCTCCTTTGGTATTTCCGTAATACAATCCTTACCATTACGTAGATTTTCCCAGTATTGCTGCATGTTTTTGGCACCCGGATACCGCCCCGATAAACCGATGATCGCCATATCCAAAGAGGATTCGGAGACAGGCGCAGACACCGCTCTCACCGAAGTGCCAACCGCTTGAGCAACCCTTCTACCCGATGGGTCTGCGCTTTTTTTTACAGGGATCGCAAGCGTCGATTCGGGAGCTTGTGGTTGTAACCCAAGCAGATCCATCAATGGTTCCCGATAATTCGCCATAAAATATCCAGTAAGTTCTCGGACACTCTGATATTCAAAGAAGAGGGTTTTTGGCAAAGGTCCAAATGGCTTCTCCAATTGATCCGTTAGTTGCAGAGCCATCAACGAGTCGATACCGAATTTCTCTAACGGATCCTCTGCTTGAATTCGACTAACCGGCAATTTGATAACCGGAGACAAGATCCCTTTTACATACTCGATTGCTTTCTGCCACAGGTGTTCTTCCTGAACCTCTTGCCCCTCTAATACGTTGTGATCCTGATCCCTAGAATCATTTTCTTTCACCTGCTTGAGATCCACTCCAACACCCTGTTCCCTTCCCAATGATTGAGCGAGCTCGTCTAAGGATGAATACCCCATGAGGGCCGCTGAAGTTAGCGTCAAGTCATACTGTTGATTGAGAAGGTGAGCAAGCTCATTCCATTGAATCGGATCCAGTCCAAGATCGACTAAAGCGGTATCTTCGATATCTTCTTCCCTTACATGAAGTAGATGGGAGATCCTCTCTTTGAGCACAGCATGCCATTTACGCTCAGCGATGTTTGTAGCGTCCGTTGGAACGGCGGTTTCCCTCAAGACTGCACCTTGTTCACGATCATCCGCAGTGGTTGTTTTTAATTTTTCCTCTAACCGACGAAATTGTTCTGCTGCCTCATCGTGACTCAGTGTACCCTCTTTGATTTTTTGCACCAACGACTGTAGTTCGTTACGCATGCCGCCCCTCCTCCACAATCCCGCTCCGTAGCAACTTGCCAACATCCTCTGCTGAAAGTTCCCCGCGTTCCACTTGTTCTACCAGCTTTTTATAGAATCGATGCGATGAATTCGTTTCTTGAACATGTTTAAAGGCCTGAGGTTCCTTTTGCCCGACCTCACGAACGGAAAGTCCACGGAATTGCACCTGGACCAAACCCCTTTCATCGCATAGGTCGATATGCAGCTTCCGTGTTCGGTCCTGGCCATGACTTTCCTCGTCTAACCGTACCCATGCCCACATCGAAGAGGGACACGTTCCTCCAATCATTCGCACTTCATCCAATGAACTTGGCAAGGACATTGAAAAATCGCTGTCAAGATCCGCTAAGCCAAGAGAGGCTTGGAGAGCCGAATCGACCATACCCGGATCAAGCATATAACCCTCCGTTGTATCCACAAAGGATGGCAAGGATAGCTTCGCAAGCACCTGACCTCTTCCTACATAGATCTGCTCAATTCCTTGATAACTGGGACCGTACTCCATCTTCATTCGCTTAAATTGCTCGTAACATTGGTGTCCAGAAAGAACCCTTTGATTGCATGCCAATTGAAGGGAAGATAGATTCAATACATTCTTCTCTTGCTCATCTTCAATTAACGCTACAGTCCCCTTGCTATACAGCCTTCTTTCTTCCCTACTTTTCTCATTGGACGGGCGATAGATCTCAAAGGTTACCGTTCCATCTTGATTCCGTGACAACCCGATATCCACTTGAAGCTGCCCTTCTGTGGGGGTGGCTGGATGGTACCAAGCCATATTTTTCACATGTATCGGTGCCTCACCCAGCTCTCTCCCAACAACCTGGGAAAAAGCCGCTCGCACCATCTCCAATTGTGCGGCACCCGATAACACCCTTTTTCCATTGATGACATGATCAGCCAAGACGGTTTGCCTCTCTGTCAAATACGAGCGAAAACGAAATCCTAAGAAATCAGAAAGGTTTTGATGAAGGAGTGGGTGAATCATGGTCGTCGTTGGGTTCTTCTCTCCCAACGGCTGATCTAACCAATGGTGTTCCTCTGCAAAGGGATAGGTTGGTAAGTTCATTCGATAGGGTTTTTGGTGTGGATATAGCGCTTGCCAATCGACAGCAACCCCCATCGTCCATACCTCTGCCAACTTCTCGAGATTTTTAGTTTGTAACCAGGCTTGTAGTTGCGCCGACGCGCCCTCATCCAACTCATACAATTGCGCGCTACTTTTCTTTGCTTTGCCAATATATTGCTTAGTCGAAGCACGCTGTTCGATAAAGTTTGTCAGCTGTTGATGGACATCCAACAACGAGGTGGCAATCAATGCCAATCGATAATCAAGCGCCGCCCGACCCACCTGCAACGTATAGGCAACATCCAGTAGGTTAACATCCGTATTCGACCCTAACCAGTTTTTCATCCTTAGGGCGATCAACTTTAATTGATCTTCACTATTGGCAGACAGCACAAACAGCCCAGGGTGCTCCGCATTGATTTGAGGCACACCCGGTTCCTTCCCAGCCTGCGGTTGATACTCTTCAATCACTAGATGCGCATTCGTCCCACTATAACCAAAGGAACTAATACAACTGCGGCGTGGGGTATTTGCTGCCGTTGGTTGCCATGTTTGTAAGTTTGTATTGACATAAAAGGGTGAATCTGAAAAGTTAAAATGTTCATTGGGCTGATGATAATGAATCGATGGAACCAATTGTTGATGCTGAAGGCTAAGGAGGATCTTTTGCATTCCCGCTACACCCGCAGCAGCGGATGTATGTCCGATATTACTCTTTACAGACCCAATCGCGCAGTATTGTTTCGCAGTAGTATCCTCTTTAAAAACCTTTGCAAGCGCTTCTAACTCAATGGGATCTCCTAGCTTGGTTCCTGTCCCATGCATCTCTGCATAGCTAATCGTTTCTGCATCAATCCCGTAACGTTCGTAAATCCCACGGGCAAGATCGATTTGACTTTGTATATTGGGAGCGGTGATGCCATTGGTTTTTCCATCCTGGTTAATGCCCGAGCCAACGATGAGTCCATAAATGGTATCATGATCTGCCTCAGCATCTTCTAACCGCTTTAAGACTAAGGCACCCGCTCCTTCACCAGGAACAAATCCGTCCGCCTGATTATCAAAGCTTTTACAACGTCCCTCATGGGACAACATGTTTGCTGCACACATATCGATATAGCTATCCGGTGTTAGATATAGCGTGACACCACCAATCAAGCCCATATCAATCTCTTTATTGATTAGCGCCTGACAAGCAAGATGCGTAGCGACTAAGGAGGAGGAACAGGCTGTATCAATGGAGATCCCTGGCCCCTTTAAATTTAGAAAATATGCAATCCTAGCTGCTGCAATTGCCGAGCTATTTCCTGTGGTGCTAGCAACCCCCCCTTGACTTTCTTTCGCCATTCGACTGTATTCATTGCCCATGATTCCTAAGTAAACTCCACACTTTCGATTGGAGAGAGCTTCTGGGCTATAACCAGCATCCTCAAAGGCATGATAGGCTTCTTGTAAAAAGATTCGTTGCTGAGGGTCAATCCACTCGGCTTCATTTGGTGAGATATTAAAGAACAGAGGATCAAAGGATGCAATATCCTCCAATGCTCCAAGTGATTGACAATACATCTTCCCTTTTTTCCCCGGTTGTGGATCATAGTATTGATCCACATCCCAACGCTCCTTTGGTATCTTTCCGACAGCATCGTGCCCCTGGGCTAAATGATCCCAATACGCATCTAAATTTCGGGCACCTGGATACCGTCCGGACATCCCTACGATTGCAATCACGTCACGTTTTGTACCTGCTGGCGCTTGTTTCTTATTTAGTGGGACACTTTTATCCGTCTGTGTCCCATCTTCATTCGACACACGCTCTTCTTGCTCATTCACTTCAAATGGCGGACAAGGCTTTGCATATGCATCTTCCCTCGGGAGCTCTTCTACGAATGGCATGTTCACCTCATCAGTAGTCGCCTCCATTTGATTAAAAGGTGGAGCATCGATTTTATCCAGCTCTTTTTGTAACATTCGCGCAAACTCACGTACACTTGGATATTCATAAATGACTGTGGCGACGAGGGAAGTCCCGTACGTCTTATTCAGATCACGCAGCCACTCAACACCCACAATCGAATCCATACCCAAATCAATAAATTGTTGATCGAGATCAATCTCGCTTTGCTCCAAGTAGAGGGCTTCACTCAAACTGATGGTTAATGTTTTTTGTATCTCTACTAGGGATATCCTAGGATTCCTTTTTTCAAGTAGTTGGAGATGGGAATGCTGTGCCGATACCGATATCGGTAACCTTTGCTCTTGCACCGACTCCCCTTCATTGGTAGACAAGCGAATGCGTGGCGTGTCCTTCCCGTTCATCGAAGTAAGGGTTCGGCCACTCTTTAACGTGGCATTTACAGACGGTCCCTGTTCAGTTGATACGCCTTCAGCAGAAAGTGGCGTAAGAGAAATTCCACCTCGCTTGTTAGAAGGGTTCTCCTCTGTTCTTGGTGGAACAATGATCGCGTGATCGACAGGTTTTTTTGAACGCGATATCCAATAGGACTTGGTGGCAAAGGGATAGGTTGGCAGACTAATTCGACCCGGTTTTTTATTGCTATACAGCCCATCCCAATCAATACGGAGTCCTCTTACCCAACTTTCTAACAGCTTGTGATACTTGCCCTTCTTCATCCAAGCGTTTATGGTTTGCTCCATATCCTCATCATCTGAAAAGACATGGAGTGCATCTTGATGCATTTTGACCTGTCCAACATGGATACCCTCCGAAGGCTCATCGCCGTCAATAAATCCTTGGAGTTTCTCCACCCACTCTTGGATCGATTCGACTCGCATTGCAAGACGCTCCTCCATCGCTTCGCGTCCCACCTGCAGGGTATAAGCGACTGCAGACAAATCTTCCTCTGTGATGGCTCCCTCTCGGATTGCTTCTAATAAACGTGCCGCTTGTGCCCGAAGCTGCTCCCTATTTTTGGCGGATAACACCATTAATAAAAACGGAACTTCTGGCTTCCCATTCGAATGAGGATGATTGTGAAGATCTCCGATATATTCTTCAATTAAAAGATGGGCATTTGACCCCCCTGCTCCAAAGGAAGAGAGACCTGCCAGCCGAGGATGTTCCCCAGTCACCCCGTCATGCTCAAGGATCGGGCGTTTCCAATCAGCAAGCTCCTGCTGTACAACAAAGGGCGTACTGGTAAAGTCGATATGGGCGTTGAGCACCTTTGAATGTAGAGATGGAGCTAGTTTCTGATGCTTTAACTGTAAAAGGATTTTCGTCAAACCGGCTATCCCTGCTGAACTTTCTCCATGTCCAATATTGGACTTTACTGATCCAATCGCACAAAAGCCATTATCCTGAGTAAAGGAACGGAAAGCTTTCGTTAGACCAGTAATTTCAATGGGATCTCCTAAGGAGGTCCCTGTTCCATGGGCTTCAATATAGCTGATCCTTCGTGGGTCAGTTCCGCTCTGATTCAGTGCTCGTCCGATCACCTCTGCTTGGGCGTTTGGGTTTGGCACGGTATACCCGTTCGTTTTTCCACCATGATTAATGGTACTTTCTTTAATGACTCCATAAATGTGATCCCCGTCATGAATTGCCTGGGTTAACGGTTTGAGTAAAACGGCCCCGACTCCTTCACCGGGTACATAACCATCTCCACCCTCACCAAAACTTTCACAACGTCCCTTGCTCGAAGCAAATTTACTCTGTTCCAATGCAAGGTATTTATTCGGATGAATAGAGACATTGACTCCACCAGCAATCGCCAGCTCGCAATTACCCTGCTGGATACTCTGGCATGCCAAATGGATGGCCGTTAGTGAGGAGGAACACATGGTGTCAATCGCCATACTCGGACCATGAAAATCAAAAAAATAGGAGACTCGATTCGCCACCGAAGATGGATTGCCGGATAATGCAATCCTTTGCCCCTTTGATTGCTCCTCTGCTCCATACAACTGATACTCCTCATACATCACTCCGACATACACACCCACACTTCCTTGGCCTCCACTGCCCTGATAGGAGGCGAGCGTATCCCGGGTATAGCCCGCATCTTCGATAGTTTCATAGACACATTGCAAGAATAGCCGTTCCTGCGGATCCATCAATTCTGCATCACGTGGTGAAATATGAAAGAAGAGAGGATCAAATTGATCCACTCCCTCTAAAAAGCCCCCCCACTTACTGTCGGTATATTGTGATGAATCCCAGCGTTCCGATGGAATTTCAGTGATGCAATCCTTTCCTTCGGAAAGGTTATGCCAAAACTCCCGTACATTATTGGCTCCTGGATAGCGACCAGCGAGTCCAATAATGGCGATTGCTTCGTTCCTACCTCCTTCGACCCGCACATGCTCGACACGTTTCTCTTTTGCCGGCTGCTCCTTCACTTGATTCGACGGATGTGTCATCGTTGATTCCTGAAGGATTGAGGCAGGTTCTTGAAGTTGAATCGCAATCGGATCGGGTGCTGCCCATTTATCTACGATGGTTTTCCGATGCACTTCCATAAGATAGTTACTTACTTCATCCAGGTTCTTATACTCGAAAAACAAAGTTTTCGATAACGTACCAAAGGTCTCTTCTAATCGATTGGTTAACTTCATCACCATGATCGAGTCCATGCCAACCTCTTGGAAATTCATTTTAGGGCGAATGCGTTCAATGGGTAATTTCGTAACCTTCGACAACATGCCTTTTAAAAAAGCGAGCAATTTATCGTAAAGGAAAGAGTCCTCTTTATCCTTGGATCCATCAATATCATGGTTGGTCTCTTCCTTCAAAGACCGTTCGTGAGTCACGAAGTTATGGTGCAATCGCTCGACATTCCCTTCCATCACCGCTACGGAATCCTCCCCTGATGCAAGGCTCCGATATAAAGCCTCGATTCCAGAGGCAGTCTCCATCGCAACCATCCCGGATTGCACTTCCATCCACTCTTCCTTTTCTGGGTCGACTCCCATGCCTCCCCCTCGCCATAATGGCCAATTAATCGAGAGCGTCCGCCCTTTCCGTTCGTTACGAGCGACCAAGGCATTTCGATGTTGTGCATAAGCATCCATAAAGGCGTTGGCAGTCGCATAATCGACCTGACCCACATTGCCAAAGCTACCTGCGGTAGAAGAGAAAAGGATGAAAAAATCCAAGTCAAACTCCCGGCTGGCTTGATCCAAATGAATCAAGCCGGTCACCTTCGGAGCTAAGACATCCAAAAACTGTTCCTTTGTTTTCTTGATAATAAAATTATCGTGAAGAACACCTGCACTGTGAATCATGCCATGGATACCACCAAACTCTTCCTTTGCATACGTGAAGAAGTTTACGACGGCCTGTTCATCCCTGATATCCACCTGTTGATATACCACTCGGACTCCTCGATCTTCGAGCTCTTTACATTTTTCTTTCTTCTCTTCATCCAAAGGAGATCGGCCAATAAGAAGAAGGACACCCTCTTTCACCTGACGAGCAATCTCTTGGGCGAAGAGAAAACCCAACCCTCCTACACCTCCAACGATGCAGTAGACTCCACCATCCTTCCAAGGAATGGATATCTCCTCAGGTGAAGATACTTCCATCTCACTCCACCCTGCAACATAGCGACGATGATTCTCATAACGAATCCAATGATCCTCTGGATGATGCCGATTCTCCTCTAACTTCGCCTCAATTTCTTGCTGGCGATCCTCGGGATTCACTTCAATAACCTGACCGATAAACTGGGGATTTTCCAATTGTGTAGTTTTTAACAACGCCGACAAGGCGGCATACAGCCACCTGTCGGATTGATAGGGAACGACTAATTGAACAAGCACCTTCCCCTTTGGTTTCTCATGCAAAATCCGTTGGACTTCTTCAAATACTTGCACTGCGTAAGATTGAAATTGGGCTCCCGTGTTCTTTTCATTCGTTTCGGAAAGCAAGATTG
This sequence comes from Marininema halotolerans, assembly GCF_900116235.1. Taxonomy (GTDB): domain Bacteria; phylum Bacillota; class Bacilli; order Thermoactinomycetales; family DSM-45169; genus Marininema; species Marininema halotolerans. Next base: position 102,155 of record NZ_FPAA01000002.1, read on the forward strand.
TGCACCTCCTTCAGACCGTCTTTAGTCGTCTGTAGCTTTATGTCGGATCCACATACAATCACACGACGCTCAACAAAATGGTGGGCTTTCGTTGGTGGTGTTAGAGGTCGTTCTTGCCAACTCGGTTTGAGCATCAGCGTCCCAGAAGGGGACCTCTTTGTCTGTTCTTTTCCATTACCCACTTCCCGAAGGGAAAATCCCTTCATTCGCACACATACTTTTCCACGAGAATCACACACATCCATATCCAATTTCATGGGACCTTCCGCCGCATCACAGATTCGCATCCATGCCCAGACGGGTGACCCAATTGGACAGGCTTCGATCACATTTAATTCATCCAGTGAAAAGGGCAAGAATGTCTCACCCTTCTCTTTGCCTAAATGTAATCCAATGGATGCTTGTAGAGCTGAATCGATTAAGCCAGGATGTAGCACATAACGCCCCCCATCATCCTTATCCATCGATGCCCCATCCAATTGAAGCTTCGCAAGAACCTGATTTTCCCCGGTGTAAAGTTCTTGGATTCCTTGATAACCCACACCATACTCCATCCCGATATCCCTAAAGCTTTCGTAACATTCCACCCCCGATAACCTCTTCTGATCACATTGTTTACGGAGGGTGTCCAAGTTGATCTCTTGGGGTTGCGGTTTAGCTTGAACGACAGCGATTCCTTGACAATGCACCACCGCATCCCTTTGTCCACCTATTGGCCTACTATCGATTTGAAAAGCCAGTCCATCATGATCCCTTGGCAATAACCTCACCATTACCTCAATGGCTTCCTCACTTTCAAAGGCAAGCGGCTGGATCCACACCATATTTTTGAGTTGAATACCATTCGCATCCGTATCCAGAGGACTTACGGCTTGGAGCACCGCTTCGCGAATCATCTCAAGATAAACTGATCCTGATAAGGTCTTCTTCCCCTTTACAACATGATCCGTCAGGAAAAATTCCTCTCCTGTCATTGTGGTTCGATAGCGTTGTTCCTTGAGGGTGGAAATATTTTGATGAAGGAGTGGATGAAGAACATGGACTCCATCACCACCACTTGCTGGGACCCTCGGGACCTGGGCTAACCAGAAGCGCTCTCTTGCAAATGGATAAGTGGGTAGGCTAATCCGACGTGGATTTTTGTCGGAATAAAGCATCTCCCAATCAATACCAAGCCCCTCCGTCCATGCCTGAGCAATGAGAGTTAGTTTTTTCTCTCGAAGCCAATGCGTTAACTGGGATTCCTTTTCCACTTGATCCGCGACGATTGCCATCCCGTTACGATTTCGATTCACTTGACCCACAAACCCCGCCTTAATCGACCCATTATCGATAAAATCACTTAACGCTTGGTACATCTCTTCACGCGATGTGGCTACCCATGCCAATCGACAATCCATTTCATCTCGACCGATCTGCAATGTATATGCCAAATCCATTCGATTGACGTTTGCCTGATTGGAAATCCAATCCTTTAGCTGTATTGCATAGATCCGCAATTGATCATGACTTTGGGCAGACAGTGTAAAAAGAAAGGGTTCACCCTTTTGGCTAGCGAGCCTTTCCTTTTCTTCCTTTAACGTTGGTTGATACTCTTCGATCACCAGATGGGCATTGGTACCGCTGTATCCAAAGGAGCTAATGCAAGTACGACGAGGTTCATCATGATGGGTTTCCCAAGGTTTTAATTGGTCGTTAATATAAAATGGCGAATGTTCAAAATCAAAATGCTCATTTGCACGATTGACGTGTAACGTAGGGACCAAGTGTTGATGTTTCAAAGATAATAGTACCTTTTGGACACTGGCCACCCCTGCAGCAGCTGAGGTATGCCCAATATTACTCTTGACCGAACCAATGGCACAAAAGTTCTTCTTACTTGTCCCTTTTTGAAAAGATCGGGAAAGGGCCTCTAATTCAATCGGATCACCTAATTTGGTGCCGGTTCCATGTAATTCCGCATAGCTGATCCTTTCAGGATCAATTTGATATCGCTCATAGACCTCCTGGATCAATTCCATCTGGCTATTCATGCTGGGGGCAGTAATCCCATTCGTTTTCCCATCTTGATTAATACCTGAGCCAATGATTACACCATAGATGTGATCCTGATCCGCTTCAGCATCTTCCAATCGCTTTAAAAGAAGAGTCCCTACCCCTTCCCCTGGGACAAAACCATTTGCATGGTTGTCAAAGGCTTTGCATTGACCATCGGGTGATAACATTCCTGCTGCGCACATATCCACATATCCCTCAGGACTGAGATACAATGTAACACCACCCACTAGCGCCATATCGATTTCATGATTCCGTAGCGCCTGACTCGCTAGATGTGTTGCCACCAAAGAGGAGGAACATGCTGTATCGATCGAAATCGCAGGTCCCTTTAAATTGAGAAAGTAGGGAATACGAGCCGAAGCAATCGCATAACTATTGCCCGTTGTATTGGCAATACCTGCTTCGCTTTGTGTGACCATCTTGCCGTATTCATGATTCATCATCCCAAGATAGACTCCACACTTCTCATTATCGAGGGATTGGGGACGATAACCTGCATCCTCAAATGTTTTGTAAGCTTCTTCTAGAAAAATACGATGTTGGGGATCCATCACTTCCGCTTCACTTGGGGAAATGTTAAAAAACAATGGATCGAAACAATCGATATCATCTAACATCCCCATCCACTTACAGTTGATTTTCCCTTGTTGAAAAGGACGTTCATCATAATAGGTATCGACATCCCATCGTTCTTTTGGGATTTCTCGGACCGAATTTTTTCCTCTCGCAAGGTTTCGCCAATACTGATCGAGATGGCTTGCACCTGGATATCGACCCGACATCCCTACAATCGCAATCGCTCCCTGACGCTCCGTTGATCGGGTTGAAGGTTCTACAGAAGTCGGATGATCTTTCCTATCGATAACCGGAACCTGGTTTAAACCATTTCTATCTGATCCGGTCGACATGGAAGAGCGAACCCTCTGATTTGTCTTCCCAGGATGGACAAATCCTCTCTCTTCAAAGCGTTGGCGAAGATCATCTACCAACTCACGCAACGTCGAAAAGTCATAGATGGTAGTTGCCGCCAACGAAATCCCATACCTCTTATTGATTGAACGGATCCATTCTACCCCGACGATCGAGTCCATACCCATATCCACAAACTTAGAATCCACATCGATATCATCCACTTCTGTAAATAGCGCCTCAGATAGACTTTGAAACAATTCTTCCAGCAGTTCCTCTGTAGCGATTGAGATGGGCGGCACTTCTCCATCCGGAACCGAATGGGGGGAAGGTTCAGACGATGTTGCCCTTTTTTCCCCTTGGTTCAACTCATTTGCTATATATTCAGCGAGCTGGCGTAGTGTCGAGTAATCGTAAATCGCCGTTGCCATTAATGAAACACCAAAGATTTTGTTAATGGAACGAATCCACTCTACCCCAACGATTGAATCCATCCCCATGTCCACAAACTTGGTATCCACATCGATATCATCCACTTCTGTAAATAACGCCTCTGCCAAGCTTGCCCCAAGGGATTCCATTAAAGAAACCCGTGTTGCTTCCGAATCAACCTTCGAAGAGACCGACTTGATAGGACCTTCGATGGGGTTTAGCGTCACCGTTACATTGCGATCTGTAGGATTTTCTTCCTTTCCATGCTGTGGAGCATCCGATTTGTTCGATAAGGTACTTAACGAAATTCCCCGTGGTTTTTCAATGACCACTGGCGATGAGGTAACCGGAAGGGTAGTGACTGGAACGGGTTCTTGGGAACCTCCTTTAAAAGAGAGGCTCAAGTCCCCTTCCACTTTCATTTTGGTTCGATCCATGCCAGCATTCCCTATCTCTTCCGTACTTTCTTCTACCCAACACCGTCTTTTGGCGAAGGGATAGGTTGGCAAATGGATTTTTCTGGGTCGAAATTCCGAATACATCCCATTCCAATTCACGTCCAATCCATTTACCCAAAGCTGGGCAACCTTTACGAATTTTCTTTGCTTCATCCACACTTCAAGTAACTGCTTGGCTTCTCCATCGGTTTCGAAGAGAGCCCTTAGGTCGTTATTCTTGTTCGCCTCAGGAATCAGCGCTTGGGAAGTCGCCTGATTATTAATAAACGCATCCAATTCCTGCAACAAATCCTCCTTCGATTCAACCACAATCGCCAATCGCTCACTCATCGCCGTTCGGCCCAATTGCAATGTGTATGCCACATCTTCCAATTCAAGGGTTGGATTTTCCGCTAGCCAATTTCTCATCGAATCGGCATACATTTTTAATTGTTCCTTGGATTTCGCCGATAAAACAAAGAGAACCGATTCCTGGATCCTTTTTTCAGGGGGCGCCTTTGGTACATACTCTTCAATGACCAAATGGGCATTGGTTCCACTAAAACCAAAAGAGCTAACCCCTGCACATCGTGGAACTCCAGGATGGATGTTCCACGGACGCAACTCAGTATTGATATAAAAGGGGCTATCCGTTAAGGAAATATGCTCATTCAGCTTCGAAAAGTTAATCGTAGGCGGTAGCATCCGGTGCTTCAGGGCCAAAACGGACTTCAATACACCAGCAATCCCTGCCGCCGTCAATAAATGACCGATATTGCTTTTTACGGACCCGAGTGCACAGTAGTTTGTCTTGTCCGTATAGTGCTTAAAAGCTTCTGTGAGTGCCTCCACTTCAATCGGATCACCTAATTTCGTCCCTGTCCCATGGGCTTCAATCATCGTGATTTTTTCAGGATCAATTCCAAACCGATCATATACCTCATGTTGCAGAAGATCACGCTGGGAATTGGCACTTGGGGCCATCATTCCGTTTGTCTTCCCATCCTGATTGACACCCCAACCCCGGATCACTCCATAAATCGGATCTTCATCTTTGACCGCATCGGATAGACGCTTTAAGAGAAGTACCCCTACTCCTTCACCAGGAACAAACCCATTTGCTCGGTCATCAAAGGTATAACAGCGACCATCCTCTGACAACATTCCGCCTTTACTTGTCATGATGTGAAGAGAGGGACCCTCTAACACATGAACGCCACCTGCCAATGCTTGATCACAATTGTGTAACAGCAAGCTGTTGCAAGCTTGTGCAATGGCAACCAATGAAGAAGAGCAAGCCGTCTCAATTGCCATACTGGGCCCTTTTAGGTTTAACCAATAGGAAATTCGAGCAGCGAGAACGGAGGTTGTCTCTCCCATTAAGCCCAGTGTATTTAATTTTTGCTTGCTAACGCGCTTCCCATAATCCCCGGTTGAACAGCCTGCAAACACACCCACTCGTTCTCCAGACAAAGAGGTAGGATCCATCCCTGCATCCTCTATAGCCGTCCAGCAACTTTCTAAAAACAGCCGCTGTTGCGGATCCATTACTTCCGCTTCTGCAGGGGTGATTTTGAAAAACATTGGATCGAATTGATCAACATCCTCCAATACACCCATCCATTTGCAGTGTGACTTCGCCAGGGTCTCCGGATCCGGATCGTAGTATTGATCCACAGACCAACGCGATGCAGGAACTTCTGAGATACAGTCTCTTCCTTCCTCAAGATTGCGCCAAAACTCCTCGAGATTTTTCGCATGAGGAAACTGTCCAGATATTCCGATGATCGCAATTGCCGAGTCATCTTCTCTCTTCCATGGATGTTCCTTTGTTGCACAGACCTGCTTCTGCGTAATGAGATCAGCAGATGATACCAATCGGGTCTGGGCATATTGGCAAGCATTCACCATCAAGAACTCAGCGATTTCATGAACATGGCGATTGCGCCAATTTTCATAGGGTGTTCCCTTGACCCACTGGTTAAAGGCACCCATCGCCGGTCCACAGAAAATGCGGAAGTTATCAATCTCTGACAAGTCACCCTCTTGCGTGACATGACCACAATGGGCAAAATACCATTTAAAGATCAGCGCCATCTTTACGCGCGGATTTCGCTTGGCTTCGATAATCTGCTCGGGATTATGCTGATTCTTATATCGACAGACTAAATCCCATACCTCATTCATCCTTCGCTTGAAGTAGTTTTTCTCAAGGTCCACCGTCACGGACTGCGGAATATCCTCGATGGAATGGTACTGTTTATAGAGTTGATATAACGTTTTCGCTCGTATTTCATGACGACTATTTTTCTTCACAACTTGTACTTTGGCTCCAATTTCAAACATATCACCTGCGATGGTGAGGGCGGTATCGTGTATTTTCACATCACTCAAGATGTCCTTAACGACATCATGTGCACCGCTTTCAACCGTGCATTGATTGATCGAACCTGTGAAAATAAAGTCAGCTCCTAGTGTAAAGACAGAAACCACAGCCTCCGGTGTTCCAATACCCCCACCGCAGCCAATCATAATTTCTTCTTCATAACCATATTGACTCATCATTTCATCCCTTAACGCATTCATCGCAGGAAGAAGTGTCACATTGACGCCTTGATCCGTATGCCCCCCCGAATTAGCTTCAACAGCCAGATCATCTACGATGGGAATCCGTTGGGATAACTTTGCCTCTTCCTCCGTAATCCACCCTGATTCAAGTAAGCTTTGCACTAGATCAACGGGTGGAGGTGAAAAGAAGCGTTGCGCTACTTCGATACGTGAACATTTTGCGATTAAGCGCCGCGGTACGATAATACGACCATTTTGCTGGGTAATTCCTTTTATTCGGCTATACACCAATGCCTCTGTGATCGAAGCAAATGCTGCCACCTCAATAACAGGTACATCGTATTTTACAAATAACTTCGCTTGTCTCATCTCTTCTGCTGGATTATGCACATTCGCGATCAGACACACTCCATAGGGTTGTCCTGGAAGTAACTGTGATTGAATGCGCTGAATGGATGCTTCAATTTGCTCCGTACGAAACCCTGCACTCCCAAAAACACTGAGTAATTTAGCTTGTCCCATGGTCACAACTAATTGCTCAGAGGCAACTCCTTGTCCCATTGAACCGGCATAGTAATTCCACTTGCATCGATAACGTTCTCGAAATAGCGCGTTACCAAGATCCTCTGGCTGAGAAAAACAGACGGGTTTCTCTTTGACGATAGCCCCTTTGCTTTGTGTCTCCAATAAATCCTCATCACGATCCGGCATCAATTCCAACGGAGTAACCGTAATGGGTTGTCGCTGCTCGCTCTGATTCATCTCTTCACTCACATAGAGAACAAATTGACGCAACGTTGGATAATCATAAATCTTGGTCGCGGTAATCGAGGTACCGTACTGCTGATTTATCGACTTGATCCATTCCACTCCGATGATTGAATCAAGTCCTAACTCAACAAAATGGGTATCCAGATCCATATCACTTTGTTTCATATACAAAGCATCTGCTAGACTGATCGCTAACTCCTTTTCCAATGTTTTTACATCCATCTTGGCTGGCTCCTCAGGATGCGAAGTCAAAAGTACCCCTTCCGGAGCAACCGGTGCGGATGAGCCCTTCGCCATGACCGGTTTTAAAGGGATCGCTGGGGTTTCACTCTGATTTTCCCCTTTGATTTGCTGACGGATATAGTGAACGAATTCTCGCAACGTGGGGTAATCATAAATTTTGGTCGCCGGTATGGATGTGCCATGTTCCTTATTAATTGTCTTAATCCATTCGACGCCAATAATCGAGTCAAGCCCCATGTCAACAAAGTTCGTATCAAGATCAATTTCACTTTCTTCCACATACAAAGCGTCTGCTAGATTCTTTCTCAGCCCATCCGTTAATTGTTTAGAATGAACATCCATTTCACCCGTTGTAGGCGCTTGCTCCTCTAACACTTGTTCATTCGAATTCCCTTGTAATCGAATGGTTTGTGGGGGCGTGGACTTCACTAACGGTGCATTCGCATCCGTTAGAACAGGTAATACAATTTTGTTTGCTTGTTTCGATGGGGCTTCCGGTGTTAATTCCACATTCGGTGGAACAACTTGTGCTCTGATAGCGATTGTCGATTCACTGACTCGATGATCTAATGTGGGATTCTCCTTTTTCTGCACCCAATAATGATCCCCGGCAAAGGGATACGTGGGTAGGTGAACACGCACACTTGCCATTCCTGTAAAAAGTCGATCGCCATCAATGACATAACCCTGACAATATAAATCAGCGAGTGCCGCCATGGTTTCGCGATAGGTTGACGAATCCGTTTGAAGCAGGAGAGTTTTCCCTACTAATTCCTCTGCAAAGAGCTCCATCACTTTCGATCCTGCAAAATCACGATCAACAATGCCCTTGAACAAGTGTGGCCATTTCTCGTTATTTACAACCTGTTGTAACGCAAGAACCGCTTCTTCCCAGTTATGCACAACAACCGCACAACGATAACGAAAATGATGTCGCCCCTGTAGCAAGGTGTAACTGAGGTCTGTCAACGGAAGATCACGGGTTTGCTGTAAAAAGGCGAGCAGGTCATGGATCTTCGCCTGTAGTGCCTCTTCCGTCTGTGCCGATAACGCTAGCATATGGCATGGAGGGGAAGGGTTATGCTGAAGGTTGGTTGATGGATAACTTTCCACAACCATATGGGCATTGGTACCACTCATGCCAAAGGAACTAACCGCCCCGCAACGCTTTTGCCCTGTCGTATCGGGCCATGCCTTCGCTGTTTTATTCACGTAGAAGGGACTATCCTTCCATTGAATAAAAGGATTCTCCTCTTCACAATGAAGGCTTGCCGGGATCGTGCCATGACGCATCGCCTGGACAAGGCTGATCAGACTAACCAGACCCGATGCTGCGAAGGTATGTCCCACATTGCTTTTCACGGAAGTTAATGCACAAAATTCCGTCTCATCCGTACGGCTTTTAAAGGCTTGGGTTAACGCATTCACTTCTACCGGATCGCCTAGTTTTGTTCCGGTCCCATGTGCCACCACATAGTGAATCGACTCGGGGTTTACCTGGAACTGGTCATAAACGTGCTTGATTAACTCCGTCTGGGCTGCCCCATTGGGTGCGGTAATACCATTGGTTTTGCCATCATAGTTGATCCCGCTGCCCCGGATCACTGCATGAATGGGATCCTTGTCCATCATGGCTTTGGACAGCGGCTTTAACACCACCGCGGTAACCGCTTCCCCTGGCACCATCCCGTTGGCGCGTTTATCAAAGGCATAGCAGAACCCATCTTCCGAGAACATTCCCGCTTGATCAATTCCTTCTAATGTCTCTGTGGATAGAATCAGGTTGACTCCTGCAGCAATCGCGGTTTCACATTCCCCGTTTCGTAAGCTCTGACACGCTTGATGAGCCGCCACCAATCCAGAGGAACACGCTGTATCGATGGAGAGAACAGGTCCCGATAAGTTAAGGAAATAAGCTAACCGCGCTGCCAAAATCGCATCATTGTTCGCGGTAATACTCCCCTCATCCTTAACCAACTTTTGATAGTCCCCCTGTTCAACACCGACAAACATGCCGATGCGACCCTTCTCAATCTGCGTCGATCCGATACCCGCATCTTCTAAGGCGTTCCAGGATTCCTGGAGTAGCAATCGTTGCCGAGGGTCCATCGTGATGGCTTCCTTTGGCGAAATCCCGAAGAACATCGGATCAAATTCAGCCACTTCGGGAATCCAGCCACCCTTCCAGCGACGCTGTTTTTCCTCTGGAAAGCGAGTCGTAGGGTGATCCGTTACCAGGTTTCGCCCCTCAGCGAGATGAGTCCACAATTCATCAATGTTGCGCGCCCCAGGGAAACGCCCACTCATCCCGATAATCGCTATCGGTTCAGGAACGCGTACACGATCCTCATACTTATCTTCCGATGATTGAGTGGACCATGCTGAATGGTGTGCCTCATACGGAGCTTTTTCTTCAATGGACTGTTGAACAAGTGGACCCCTCGATGAAGCCAGAGAATCTTGTTCAACCTTCGAAGAAACGTGTGGCTCGATCGCCTCACCATATAACATCGCAACGGCATCTGCATGTGCTGTAAGTAAATAAGACGTCACTTGAGCGAGCGAGGTATGTTCATAAAACACTGCCGGGGTAATCTCGATGGCGAAATGATCGGCAAGCTGTTCTGCAAAAGCCATTAAACTGAGAGAATCAAAACCGAACTCAGTCAGATTCACCCTACGATCAAGCCTCTCTCGCCCTACTTTTAAAAGACGACTTACCTGATCAGTGATAACCCATTCCACACACTGTTCTGTACTCCATCCCTTCATTTCTGGTGTACGCCCCGCCCCTGGAAGCCGCTTACAATGCTCTTCGGTAATAGCAGGTGCTTCTTCGGGGAGAAGGGATTCTTCTTGATCGAGTCCTAAAAAGCGGTATACACGATGCGGTTGGCCAACCAAAACCAGGGGTGCCTCCTCGGAAGCAGCGATGAACTGTTCAAAGAAAGCAAGTCCATCCTCTGCCTCTAAAAACCGCTGTCCACTTGCCTGAAGATACATCGAGTCGTTATCATGTCCCATGCGACCCTCTCGCCATAGGGGCCACTGAACCGCAACGGTTTTCCCTCGTCGCTCTCCACTCGCACACTTCTCATTTCTCTCGTTTGCAAACGCCGTAAGGAAGCAATTGCCCATTGCATAATCGCCACTTCCAAAATCTCCGAGAATTGCAGAGGAAGATGAGAAGAGGCAGAAAAAATCAAGGGCTTCCTCAGCCAATAGGGCATCGACAATCTGAGTCCCCTGGATTTTGGGGTCAAGTACCTGATGATACTCCGCCTTCGTTTTTTCACTGAGCACCTGTTTCCCAAGCACACCCGCGGCATGAATCACACCATGGATTGAACCCAACTCCTGACGTGCCTTAACCAAACCCGTGCGCATCCCTTCGATGTCACACACATCCGCTTGAAAATAGTGCACATGGCTGCCCAACGCTTCCAGAGACCCTAAACGTTCCTGCATCTCTTTCGTGAGCGCAGTACGACCCGTAAGTATCAGGTTGGCCTTGTAATTTTTCGCTAGATAGTGGGCGAACAGCCACCCTAGACCGCCGCCACCCCCCGTAATTAGGTAGGTCCCTCTTTTTTTCAGCAGGCTCTTCTGCACAGGTACTTCCAACTGGGAGATCCGGCGTACATATCGAGTACCCCTAGAATAAAGAACACTTTTTCCGCTTGGGTTAATCAGCTCCTGCCACACACGCGGAACCCACTCATTCATATCGACATGAGATAACGGAGATGTAGTCGATTCACCGATCAGTAGACTCATATGGGTTTTTGGGAGCACCATCTGAAGCGATCGCTCCAAACCGATCCAGGATTCCAGATAAGTCTGCTCACTCCGTTGCGTAAAAGCGCCTGCCAAAAGGAGACGCTTCGGCCGTACCCCCGCAGCAATCATGCCCTGAAACCATGCAAGCAGGGTATCATAATCCTTGACTCGTTTTTTCTCCTCCAGCGGCCATAAATAAGCGATTGCATCGATCTCTCCATTGGCCTCTTGAATTCTTTCAAAAACAGCCTGATAACTAGGAGCCTCCCCACCGTCAACATCATAGACCGAGGAATCGAGTGCTCGATTTTCGCTATGACCCCCTTTTGCTATAAATACCACACTCGTCTCAGGGGATAATGCTTGAATCCCTTGTCGCAGGGCTTCTTGTTGCTCTGCATTTGAGAGGAAACAAACGAGCTTCTGAGGGTAAGCACTCTCTCCCACGATGTCCGTCAACTGTTCTTTCCATTTTTCTGCAAAAACCATTTTCTTAACTGAATGATCCTTCGTGAAGTCAGTTCGAGTGGAGGAGTTCTCCATTAATGAAGCAGGTTTGGAGTCAATTGAACCGATGGGAGATATGGATACGACCGTCTCGTTTCCTTGAGGGAATTCAACGGATGAGATCCCATCCGGCTGATGAATCGGTTTCCCCTCTACCCAATAACGCTCCTTTGCAAAGGGATACGTTGGTAGGGGCATTCTTGAGTATCCTTTATCAGCAAACAAGTTCCCATAGGATAGCTCAACCCCTTGCACGTAAAGATCCGCGATTGCGGACAATTGTTCCCGATACTCTTCCGCATTCTGTAAGGTTTGACAATCATCAATCCATTGATTGCCATACCGCTTTAAGGATGGACGCTTGCTTAAGGGATTTCCGATGCTATCCGCCACAAAAACCTGGGATGCCTCTCCCTTTTTCAACCACGTCATTAATTGCGATACAAGGCTTTGGATATTTTCTGTTACACAGGCTAAACGCTCCTTCATATGCTTACGACCCAGCATCAAGGTAAAGCTCATATTGCCAAGATCCGCACTTGGATTCTTTTTACAAAAAGTGATTAACTGTTTTGCCTGTTGTCGCAACTGTTCAGATGTTTGTGCGGATAATGGGATGAAATACACGGGTTTCTCTGGTGATTTTTTCTGTTGCGTGGGAGCTTCTTCGATGACCATGTGTGCATTGGTTCCACTGGCTCCAAAAGCACTTAATGCTGCCAATCGTTTTTCTCCTGGAGCAGTTTCCCAGGACTTTAAGCGGGTATTGACATAGAAAGGACTTCCTTCCATATGGATATTCTCATTTCCTGACTCAAAATGAAGAGCAGGAGGAATTTGCCTATATTTTAAGGACAACAGGACCTTAATCAGGCCAGTAATCCCTGCAGCAATTTGCGTATGTCCAAGGTTTGTCTTAATGGACCCGATTGCACAATACCCTTCCTGATCGGTATCCTGACGAAATGCCCGACTCAGCGCATGAAATTCAATAGGGTCTCCAAGCTTTGTCCCGGTCCCATGAGCCTCTACCATCTGAATATCTGCGGCATCGATACCAAATTTCTCGTAGATTTTCCTTATCAATCGCTCCTGGGAACGAAGACTGGGAGCGGTGATCCCATTCGTCGTTCCATCCTGGTTAATTCCGGAGCCTTTGATCACACCATAGATATGATCGTGATCCCTTACGGCATCCGACAATCGTTTAAGCACGACCACTCCCGCCGCTTCCCCTGGCACCATCCCATCGGCACGTTCATCAAAGGTATAACAACGCCCCGAAGGCGACAGCATCCCTGCTCGATCGGCCCCTTGATAAAAATCAGGGGTCGATTGAATAAAAATCCCACCTGCTAGGGCCATATCTGTTTCCTTCATCCATAAGCCCTGACAGGCTAGATGAACCGCTACTAACGAACTCGAACAAGCACTATCTACCGAAATAGCGGGTCCCTGTAAATCCAAGTGGTACGCGATGCGGGCAGGAATTAAAGAGACCAGATTCCCCCAGAAAGATTGAGGGGGTGCTTGATCATCAATCAATTGTTGATAATTTCCTTGATCACACCCTACATAGACGCCACAATCGCGCCCCTTTGCTCCTGTTGCGTACCCAGCATCCTCTAATGCTTTCCATGACTCCTCAAGAAAAATCCGTTGTTGCGGATCCATGTATTCCGCTTCGGTGCCTGAGATATTAAAAAAGAGTGGATCAAACTGATCAATTCGCTCTAGCAAACTTCCATGTTTACAATAAGGTTGATTATTATCGTAATACTTTGATAAATCCCACCGTGTAACCTTTTCAACCAAATCCCTACCATTTTCTAAGTGCTCCCATAACTCATCCACATTGTTTGATTGTGCAAATCGACCACTCATGCCAATAATCGCAATCGGTTCGGAGGCTAACGATTGCAGATCCCTTTTAGAATCTTCTACGGGAACAGGTTGGCCAATCGCCTTCTGATCCCCGTGTTCATCAGTTCTTGACGATGCCAGCAAGCGGTTATTTTCCCCAACAACCACGGCGATTTCATCTGGATATTCGCATAGGATGTAAGCAGCCAGTTGTTGAACCGAACTATAGTCAAAAAGAATGATGGTTTCCATATTGACTTGGAACCTCTCATTCAGGCTACGTACCAATCTGACTCCGGTAATCGAATCCACTCCAAAATCGCGGAAAGATGATTCCTCATCAACCATCTCTTTGGCTACATTTAATGCTTTGGACAACTCAGCAACGATCTCACCTTTCACGTAATCCAAGGTTTCTGAATCTCGATCATCCCCAGCGGTTCTCCCATGATGGCTTATTGATACGATTTGCTGATCGACTTCTTTGTCCAATGTTCCTTTAGTCGGTTGCAAAATGTGTTGAATCACACCATCACTCTCGGCTACGATAATCTGTTGTCCCCATGAATGGGTTTCTTCTACAGGGAAACCAACCGTGCTGAAACCTTTCTCATAAAGAACAGATTTCCATGAATGGGGAGAAAGTGCCGGACAACCTTCCCTCCGTAACTCAGGATCTTCGTACAGCCACCACCCCTCCAAAAGACCAAAGGTCAAATGAAGAAATAAGGAATTTCCACTGATCTCATTCAATAAAAGGAGTCCTTGATTCTTTAAAAGAGACTTGGCATGTTCCAGGGTGGTTCGCATGCTTTGGGTAGCATGCAATACATTCGTTGCAATAACGAAGTCAAATTTACCGATATCCATGCCTTGTTCGATCATTGGCTTTTCTATGTCCAATAGACGGTAGGTTACATAGGGATACTGGTTGCCAAATTTCTCCTCCGCATGCATGAGGAACGACTTTGAAAGATCCGTATAACAATATTCTTGAATCTGTTCTTGATAGGGTTGAAGCCGCTTCAATATCACCGCACTGGTTCCACCCGTACCTGCACCAATTTCAATGCAGCGAATTTTTGCAAAAGGATCTTGTTGCAGACGCTTCTCCACATCAGCCACTAACTGATCGGCAAGAACCTCATTAAAGTAATCGGCTACAGGATTCCCATTATAGATCCCCTCAACTAGCTCCATCGAAGAATTGGGAAACATCATATCCGTAGCCAACTTCTTACCCGTAATAATCTCAGGTAATTCTCGTAACATCGTCTCTGCTAGAATCGCCTGCGCTCTTGTATCCTGATCATTAAGCCAACGGACTTTGGATCGATCCCACTCCGCCCACAGCTCCTCTGGCTCAATGTGTTCATCGTTTTTGATCGCACACCATTCTCCATCCAAAGAAAGGTACTGATATTGTACTAAAAAACGAATCGTTTCCTTAAACCAACGAAAATATCTTTCCTTCACCCCTGATTGGTTGATCAACGTAGAAATTGGAGTCGGATTGGCGGTAAACATACCAACCGATTGTAGCTGTCCCCATAACAATTTACTGAATAATTCATCCATCTCTTTCACATGCAAGCCACGAGCAGACGTTACAGAAAAGGGGAGTGTCCTTCCCTTGGAACTCTGAGGTTTATCAAAAAGCCAATAGCTATCCCCACTGAATGGATAGGAAGGGAGCGGGACTTTTGAGCACTCCCCACGGCTAAATAAACTTCCCCAATCAAATTGATAGCCGTCATGATATAAATCCCTTATGTCATGCAACTTTTCTATAAAATCCTTTGTTGAACCCGTATGCGTAACTAATTGGTCTATGCAATGATCACCATATTGTTGAAGGGATCGCTCCCCATGCAACCGCTTATGGATCCCTTTCACCGGGACAACACCTTGACTTAAATAAACAATGAATTGCTCTTTTAACTCCTCAAAATCCCTTGCGACAAACGCACAACGAAGGGGAAAATGGCTTCTAGCTGTCAGCAATGTATACGAGACATCCTGTACCCTACTTTGTGCCGATTCCCTTTCTAACCATGTCGCCATATCGGATATTCTTTGTTGCAAACTCTCCTTCGTTTTTGCAGAGAAAGGAAACAAATATGCGGGGTAATCCAGCGGCTCCACTGAAGATCTTCTTACGGAGGACTCCTCGACAATCAGATGACAATTGGTCCCATTCGATCCTAGCGCGCTGATTCCCGCTCGTAAGGGAGCATGGTCTTGACTCTTCCAAGGGATCGGCTTTGTGGTGAGATAAAAGGGACTATTTTCTAAATGGATCATTTCACTAACATTTTTGACACTGATCGTCGGTGGAATTTCACGATATTTCATTGCCATCAATACCTTAAACAGACTTGCAATTCCCGCAGCCATTGCTGTATGGCCAATATTGGGCTTATGGGTGCCAATCGCGCAAAATTGCTTACGATCCGTCTGCATTTGAAAAGCTTCAATTAATGCCTTAACTTCCATCGAATCGCTTATTTTCGCACCCGTACCATGAGCTTCGATATAACTAATGGTCTCAGGGGATATCTGTGCATTTTTATAACACTCAGCAATCAATTCCTTTTGAGAAAGCATACTTGGAGAGGAGAAGCCATTGGTTTTGCCAGCTTGATTTACCGTAGAACCTTTAATCACTCCGTAGATATGGTCGTTATCTCTCAATGCCTCATCCAAGGATTTTAAGACAACAACCCCAACCGCTTCTCCCAATACCATCCCATTCGCACTTTCATCAAAGGTATGACACTTTCCATCGGGTGAGAGCAACCCCGCTTGTGAAGACATTTGCAAAAATTCTGGTGAGCTCATAACAAAAACACCACCAGCCAAGGCCATCTCAGATTCTCCTCGACGTATACTCTCACAGGCTAGATGGATGGCAACTAAGGAAGAGGAGCACGCTGTATCAATCGCAAGGCTTGGACCCCGTAAATTAAAAAAATACGAGATCCGTGACGCTAACGTCGACATCTCATTTCCAAGAAACGTATGGGGGGATTGCTCATGTTCTGACCCCCGCTGTCGATAATCCGAGGGACGGCCGCCCACAAAGACACCAACTTTTCTCCCGGATAGCTTTTCTCCTGCATAGCCCCCGTCCTCAACCGCTTTATATGCTTCTTCTAAAAATAATCGCTGTTGCGGATCCATCCCCTTCGCTTCTTCGGGAGGTATATGAAAAAAAGAGGCGTCAAATCGATCAATCTCTTTGAGCGCTCCCCCCCTACTCATTGATTGATTTTTTTCACCTGAGTCAAACCGGTCATATCGGCGGTTCTGCCATAATGTTCGATTAATTTCTTTTATGCTACACGTTCCAGACTGGAGGGTATGCCAAAATTCTTCAATGGTTTTTGATTCAGCTAATTTACCAGACACTCCAATAATAGCAATGTCTTTATTTTTATCCTTTATATCCGTCATCAGTGAAGGGGTTTGTTCTTGATTCATCCTTTCATCATTGATTTTAGAATGATTTATTGATTCAATATAAGTAACTAACTCTTTAATACTTCGGTAATCAAAAACGACTTCCACACCTAAATCCAAATTAAACTTTTCATTAATCGACTCGACCAAATCCACTGCCAACATTGAATTAATTCCTAATTCTAGAAAACTACTCTCCACATCCAACCGATCACTTTCGACTTGTAAAATATCAGCCGTTACCCTAATCACCGAGTATTCGATATTTTTGCGACGGCTATTTAAACCTTCATTCTTGTATTTGTCTGCCCCCTTCTCAACCTGTAGGAGCTCAGCAATATAGATGGCTAATCGAGTTGGATCCGGATAATCAAAAACCGCATCCACTCCAATATTCAACCCAAATTCATCGTTAATTTCCTCGATCAACTCAACTGAAAGTATCGAATTGATTCCCATATCCAAAAAGCTATGATCGGTATTGAGGGAATCTCTTTGCACCTTCAATAGATTCGCAACAATCAATTTTAATCGTGAGATGGTTCCCTGTAAAAAATCATGCCACTCTACTTTATTCATAGGATTCTTTCCCCTTTACTGCGGTTTTTCTCCGGAGGCCATATAGAGCTGTCGAACCATTGAATGATCATCCTTTCGAATCATATTTCTCCATTTCATAGAGATTTCCCCGAGCACCTTACTGGGTAAGAAACCATCCTGCACTAACTTTGACGGAATTCCAATTCCTTCGGACTTAAAAAACTTTTCATCCCCAACAATATCACTATGGGCACTAATGACCTCAAAATCGATTTTTGAGAAGCCACCCTGCTTTAATAAGCGAGGCAATTCCCTTCCGATTTTTGGGTTTCCCCCTTCTGCATAACGTGATTCACAATAAGCATCATAAAGAGCCCTCAGCTCAAAAATATGTGGATGGGTCATGATGTGCATTTCAAAATCATTGTCGATAAAAACCGCTTTCCCACCGGGTTTCAATATTCGAAAAACTTCCTTTATTGCTCCGATGGGATCAGGTAAATGCTCTAATACGAGCCTTGTAATCGCAAAATCAAAGGAGCCCTCATTCAGTTTCGTATCCATAATGGACCCTTCAACCATTTGGCATCGATCCGCCTCATGACTTGCCACATTGGCATTTGCATAGTTGAACAAAATCGGGTCAATTTCCAAGCCCGTCACGTGAATGTGTGGGAAAGTGACTAGAAGTTTTTCAAGAAGATATCCAGGTCCAGACCCTAACTCGATCACGGACATCCCATCCTTCAAACCATATTCGATATAATGTTTTCCTTCTTTATCCCAAAACAGATCTACTTGTGATTTTAAACGTTCGATCTCAGCTTCCATGTTGCTCGCAATGGTTTCCACGTGATAAGAACCTGTTTGCGTCATAGTTTTACGCTCCTATACATATGAAGGTACGTTCTCATGAAAGAAACTAAGCATCGGCTCAGCAACCGACTTCCAATGGGGGTCCAGCATCATATCGTGGCACACACCACTGAGTATGATCGGATCAACATGGTAGTACTTTGCTACTTTTAACGCGATTTTATAGGAGAAAAAACGATCATCTTTAGAACCCATTACCATGATCGGGATATCCCTGCGAATGGAATCCTCTTCAATATTTAGGCGGATCATATCTTCAGCAGCCTTATATGATTCCGGTTGCAATAACTTTGCATACCGCTTCTTCATTTCCTCAGGTAAATCTGGTGGAAATAAAAGATCCATCGGAAATTCTTGAGTTTTCCCCTTATTGAACAAGTTCATCTGATATACACTTCTAAATCGGGTCAACACGATTTTCGCCCATTCCTTCATCATGCCAATTGGCGGGGAAGATGCCATGAGTACAACGGCTCTCAATAAGTCCCCTTTCGTTTGCATCACCTTCTGCACAACCGCTCCACCTAATGAATGTCCAATTAAGATCGGTGGCTCATTCAATTCCTCCAGTACCTGCAAGACATCTTCAATGTAATCATCAACCGAAAATTCATTTAATTGGTCCCTGCCTTCACTCTCTCCATGCCCACGGAAACTAAGCGCATAAGCTGGAAAGCCTTGCGCTGCAAAAAAGGGAAGAAAGTTCTCCTCCCAGCACCAAGCTCCATGGGACGCTCCATGGACAAATAACAACGGGGGCAAGAACGAATCATTCTTGGGTAGATGCTTTATAATTTCTATTCTCATCGATTGATTCTCTCCCATAAATTACGTAGTTAATAAACCATACCGATCATTTAATAACTCGGCAGTCTCACTGATTAGCTTAATCCCGATCTCATCCACGTGACGCTTCCGCCAATCTTCTAACTCCGTTCCTCTCACCCATCGATTAAAGGAGCCTATCGCTGGTCCACAGTGTATTTGAAAATCTACCTGTTGATCACGTTCCCCCCCTAATGCTAGACGAGTGGTATAGCCAAAGTACCACCGAAAAATTAGCGCCATTTTATGCTTTGGATTTCTTTCTGCTTTCTCAATTTCATGACTGGGACATGTTTCTTTAATCTCGTTGTAAATGTCATCAAAGGATCGGCGGAAATATTTTTCCTCTATCATTTTCCTTGTTTTATGATCAATATCATCAATTGAAAGATTATTTCGATAGAGATCATACAGTTTATTTGCTCGAGCTGGGAAAAACAATCCCTTCTTTAATACTTGAACCTTCGCACCCATTTCAAACATATCCCCTGCTGGCGCATATTCCGTATCCTGTACATTGGCTTGCTGCAACAAATCTTTTACAGCATCACTTGTGCCGGCTTCCACAGTACATTGATTAATCGAACCCGTAACAATGTAATCCGCCCCTAGAATAAAAGCAGCTGAAGCTGCAGCCGGCGTTCCAATTCCACCCGCTGCACCCACTCGAATCCTTTTGGAGTAGTTATACTTTTTCATCATCTCATCACGAAGGTGGATCATCGCAGGCATCAACGTATAAGCCACACCAAGATCCGTGTGGCCACCAGAATCCGCCTCTACGGTCACATCATCCGCCATCGGCACGCTTCTCAACAGGACCGCCTCTGTTGACGAAATCTTTCCCTCTGCAACTAACTTCTCTACGATATAGGCCGGAGCAGGGCTTAGAAAAGCCTCGGCTACTTCCGGTCTGGAAAGCTTCGCGATAATCCGATGATCAGCCACTACCCGACCATCTCTTTCTTTTCTCAGACCCTTTGCTCGATAGATCACGAGAGCAGGAGTCATACTCATATAGGCGGAAGCCTCAACATTCCGTATCCCATATCGAAGATACAAGGCAACCGTATCCTCTTCCATTTTGGGATGAATCGGATTGTGCAACAGATTCATTCCATAAGCCTCTCCATTATTCAGTTGCGATTGAATATGAAGGATGGCTTGCTCGATATTATCTAACGATAGTCCTCCCGTTCCATAAAAGCCCATCAGTCCTGACTTGCCCATTCTTACTACGATTTGCTCCGATGCAATTCCCCGATACATCGCACCACTTACATACGCATATTGAAGTCCATAATCACTCTTAAATTCCTCACTACCCAGTGTATGGGCGGTGATTCCATTGGATTTTTTTGCGTTCGATTCGACGAGCGGTCTCGTTCTCACTGTCGTAGTGGCTTGAGAAACCCGTGGAGGGATAACCAGTGGAGTTGCTTTTCTTTTAATTTGCGCAACTAACCTTGTGAGTACGTCACCAGGACCAATCTCCTCAATCTCATTTTCATCTAGACCCATCATATATCGGATCGTATCGGTCCACTTTACTTGATGGGTGATTTGTTTTGTTAAATTACGGGTCACACTGGCCTGTTCATAGGGCATGGCTTCAACATTCGATATCGTCGGAATATTAAGTTTAGAAAAGTGATAATCTTTTATGAATTCAATAAATTCTTTTTGCGCTTCTACCATATACCGAGAATGAAAAGCCCCACTAACATTTAAAGGGATATACATTTTGACACCGGCTTTTTCAAAGGTCTCCTGTGCAGAAGCGATATCCTCTTTTAGACCTGCAATCACTATTTGAGTCGGTGCATTATCATTCGCGATATCGATCCCTGTTATTTGATAATCGACTAAAACACGTTGTACTTCTTCTGCATTAAACCCAATTACTGCGGCCATTCCACCTCCCGCAGCTTTACTCATCAGTTCCCCTCTTTTTTTGACCAATTGTAATCCTGTTTCAAAATCAAACGCTCCCGCTGCAAACAGCGCATTGTATTCTCCTAAACTATGACCCGCTACATAATTTGGCTTGCCACTTTCCTGCAATTTTTTTAAATAGCTAAGTGCATTCACAACAAATAACGCTGGCTGAGTATATTGGGTTTGACCCAATTGGTGTTCCGGATCTTCTAAGCACAATTTCTTAATCGAGTATCCTAAAATTTGATCCGCTTTTTGAGTAAAATCTTGAAACTCATCAAATAAAGTACCACCCATTCCCTTTGCTTGTGAGCCTTGTCCTGGGAAGACATATACACTCAAATGAGTTCACTCCCTTCTAAGATAGATGCTGAGTCAAAAAGTGTTTATTGACTTGAAGCTAAGATAAGGAGCGATCATTGAACCACTTTAGTAATGATCTGGCTCCTCTTCTACTGGTTCACTTCTGTATATAGCCGTTCCATTTATATAACAACAAAGTTGACAGGACAACCATGTAAGGGAAATCCTAGCGCCCGATCGATCCATTTGTTAGCATCCTGACCACACTCTTTGCTTCACATGCTTAACTCATTCCCTTTTGATGAAACACTTTGCTCCCGATCACCATACAACTTCCACCCAATAATCACGATCGAAATAGCAAACGGCACGATATGCAGCGCGATCAATGGGAAGAAACTACATAATGAACCTACTGCAAGGAGAATGCCACACCATAGTGGTAAACCCTTTTTAATAATCGCATGCAAGGCAATCATTAACCACCCTAGCGAGAAGAAAAGCGCAGTAATCAGCATTCCAGTAATTAAGGTGACACCCGGTTTCACATTTAATAGCTCAGGTGCTGTTTTTACAGTGGAAGGTACTGCGAAGGATTCAAACCATACATCACCAAATACCAAAAGCGTACCCACCATCGTGATCAGCCATCGAACCATCGCAAACTTACCTACACCAAAACGAGATTGTAGTGCCCACCCTTGTAAACCCACCAACAGGGAAATATAGCCAAATAAATTCAGCATATTATAATACACATTAAATGGGCTCTGCACTGTAGAAGCGATGCTACTTGTATCCATGGCAACATATAAAATGGCCTGGGCCAAAAGCAAAAATAACCCAGCAGATAACAACCAGGCACCAGCACTACGCTTTAATTGCTCTTGTATTTTCATATGATTCCCTTCCGGTCATTCTTGACCTCATATGATTCATTTGCATATCAAAGATTGATCGAAGCATACCACTCACTGATCCGTGATAGATTGTTAATCTCCTGATTGAAGGGGGTTACAATTGCATGACAGGTGGCATCGGACTTGATATTTCGACGAGTAAAATTTGCGAGGGTCCCCCCCGGTCCACAATCAATATAATGGCGATGAGACACCCTATCCAATGGTTGTAGCGCTTTTGCAAATTGGATGGGCTTTCTAACTACCTGCCAGAAATAATCATCTGACAACTTATTTACAAAATTCCCATCAACCGAGGACATCATAGGGATATTCGGAGAGAGAAAATTTTTTTTCTGCAACATTTTTTTGTAATCATTCGCTATTTCATTAATTAACGAGGAATGAAAAGCAAAGGATACAGGTAATGGATCACATAAAATGTTTTTATTTTTCAGATCGGTATACAGCGCATGAATATCCCCTTTACTACCGGATACAACAAAATGAGCATCGTAGTTTACAGCGACCGGTTCGATCATCGGGTACTTTGCTTGAATCTCATGTAAGAGTGGGATTTCATGCAAAACCGCAAGCATACTGCCTGGCTCACATTTTCTTTCGAAAAGAAGCGCTTGATGGATCACCAACTCAAGCGCTTCTTCCATATGGATAACACCCGCTATAGTCGCTGCAGCAAATTCACCCAGACTGCATCCGAGAACGACATCAGGCATGATACCCTCTGTTATTAACGTACGAGCCAAGGCATACTCAACCATAAAAATTGCAGGGTGAGTATACAACGTGCGGTCAAATGCTAACCCTTTTTCTTTATCATCATAAATCTTGTTCAGGATCGATTCGTTAAGTATCCTTTGTGCGACTTGATCCAGTGTAACCATCCATGAACGAAAATTTTCATTTTGTTCAAAAAGCTGCTGACCCATCTGATAGTACTGCGAACCTTGTCCTGAAAATAAGAACACGGTTGACTTGCTTCCCATTCAAATCACCCCACTATCCTTCAGCCTAATCCATTTGAACAATCACCGGTAAGCTCTTCAGCGATTGACCAAGCACCGACTCAATCAGGTGATCTTCCAAACAAAAAGAATCTGGAAGTCGAATATCTGCAAAGTGTTCGATCACTGTCGTTAAAGCAACTCTCACCTTCAGACGTGCAAGCGCTGACCCAGGACAAAAATGCGCCCCCGCACCAAAGGAAAGATGCTTCTTGTTCTCGGTTCTATGAATATCAAACTCCTCAGCATGAGGGAATTCTTGCTCATCACGATTTGCTGCACTCACCCACGCGACAACCATTTGCCCTTTTTTCATTTCATGACCAAACACATTCGTATCCTGCGCAACTTGACGATCCAAACAAACCGGAAAGCGATACCTTAAAACCTCTTCCATTGCAAGAGGAATCAGATTAGGTTCTTCCCGTAGCTTTGGATAGATCCCCTTTTGATCAATTAGAAAACAGTAGAAGGAATTCGCTATCAAATTGGTCGTCTGCTCAAATCCACCCCCTAATAGCGCCATCGAGCTCGATAATACTTCTTGATCATTTAAATGCTCTCCATCGCATTCAGTAACGATTAAATCAGAGATAATATCATTTGTTGGGTTCTTTCGTTTTTCTTGAACAATTGGGATCATATACTGAGCAAATTCTTTTAGGCATTGCTGTTTTTGTTGCATGATCTCACTTTGCTTCTCTTTATCGTGAGGAAGAAACATTGTAGTTGACCATCTTTTAAACAACTCACGATCACGTGAGGGAACTCCTAATAATTCTGCCATCACGATAATTGGAAGTGGAATAGCAAAATCTTCTACCATATCAAATTGATCTTGGTCTCGAATCGGCGTCATAATTTCATCGATCACTTTTTTTATTCGACTCTCCCAATTGGAGATGTTCTTCGCGCTAAACGCCTTTGATAAAAAGCCACGACGGTGAGTATGTACCGGCGGATCAGAAAAATTTACAGTACTTCTGTTTTCCGTGGTATGAGCAACCGGGAAGAAACTCCTCGTCCGTTTGCTAGTAAAGAGCTCATAATTGCTCAGAACACGCTTAACATCTTGATATCTAAAAACATTCCATACATCCTGATTTGCATCATAAAACACAGGCGATTCATTCCTCATCTTATGAAACCAAGCATAGGGCTCCCATTGATCACGTTTGGATTGCAAATCAGTCATATCTTTTAGATAAATCGGCGAAATATTTACACTCATCGTGGTAACCTCCATTGTAATAAGGGAATGTTATACATCAACTTCCAACAATCGTGCAAACCTCTTCCCTCCCAAAAGAAGTACATAAAGAAATCATTTGGAATGAGTATCTGGACATCAATAAAAAAAGTTCCAATTACAATATTTTAATTATATAAATTATCTAAATAATTAAAATATTGTAATTGGACATATTTAAAATAGATAGCTTCACTCTATATCGGAAAGCTATCCGTATTGCAAAATGCACAGAAAGTCACAAAATACTATGTACACTGCAGATTTATCCAACGTGCCGAAACATCGATTGAATTTCTACAGTGATTAAATTTCTTTTTGGTTCTTATGATATTAATATGCATGAAACGACAACAAATGTCAATAAATAAAATTTGAAAATATTTTATGCTGTGTAATCTACTTCTTCTATTGGAAAATGAAACAAAAAAACACAAACAAGATGGATTTTCTATATTCAAAAAAAGATAAATTCAAATTTATTAATTAACTATAAATATTTTTTATTACTGTAATATATACTCACTTTCATTACCATTTTACTGCAGATCAGTGCAATTATCATATAGAAATCGGAGGTGGATGTACGAAAGTACAGTCATACCAACGGAAAAGATGTAAGAAGATGCTTCGCTTTAAAAGAACCAACAGAAGCGAATTTCTTCGGAATGAGGTTTCATTAACATGGACCCTAACCATTTTCCTCACCTCATCCACCGCTTAAACAAGCGTAAAGTTTATTGCCCCCCTCTCCCCTTCTTACATTTTTCGATTATTCGGTCCATCAAGGACCCATTCGTCTACACATCCATTTGCCCTATTACTGCTTTTTACATTTCGATATTTCCACACTGACATCGAAAGTACTTTCTTTTCCCATGAAGTTCACTTTTATTTTGGCGCGTTTTTTACGTCGATCTATCTTTTTTATCGAATTTTCAAGTCCCTTTAATGGACCCGATTCAACGTGGACCCCGGAGCCTTCAATATAAATTTTCGAAGAATCAACGATACCATTATTAGCCGCTAATTTTGTAATCACTCTCATTTCCTCATCATCAATCTTAGAAAAAAAAACACCGGTATCTTTTGAAAAATACGCCCCCGTATTTAACAACCGATGCACTTCCTCAATTTCCTGTAATACATGAAAGATTTCTGTGCGCATTTTTGTTCGAATCAGTACATAACTAGGAAACATTTTTTTGATTACATACGATGTATGTCCGTTCTTCCTCTCCAGAATCTTTCGCTTTGGGATAAAAGAATAGAGAGTTTCTGGATCAAAATAGTAATCCAATTTTTTTTTCACGACTTCCTCTTTTCCTAACTCAACAAAAAGCGCATACCAATTCATTCGAATTCATCTCCTTTAATGAATGGCCAAGCTTTGTAAGTAAATAAAGGAGCAAAAACCTATGCAGATAGAATTGATAGAATCCGCATTTTAAGAGGATATGTGAAATCCATCGATTGACTCAGAAGGAATAGTAATTAAAATCAACAAAAACCCCCTACTTTTTCACGTACGGTTAGTTCCTTAAAAGTAAGGTGGAATCATTGTTTCCAATCCATGGCGCTAAGAAATGTATTCCCTGTAAGGAAGTCCTTATACAAGAGCACTTTCAATTTCTCTAACAAGTGTGTTGAAGGTTAAAAAAACAGATTCTAATATAGCACCAGGAGTATCTATAGTACATTTTTATAGGGATGATTTGCAGAAACACTTTTGGTATAATTAGGACAAAATCCGGAGTTGACTTATTTCAAAGCTATTGAAAAATAGTAAAGGGGGTCAATCACGATGTTATATAGGTTTTAGACAGGTACCAGTAGAACCTTGAAATATAAGCATTATTATCATAACACATTTCATTCCGTATTTTCTATTTTGCAACAAATTTAAAACAAATGTAAAAAGAGTGAATGCTTATTTATAATTGATGAAGCCGTGTTGGCGTGTTAATCGATATGCTCCCACTTTCGCGATCACACACTGCCTCCCGCTTCCAACCGGATCACGCCTATTTAAGGGATTATTTTTTAATAAGTATTAATTAATTATATATTGATTTTGATAGAGTGGGAGGTGTGCGTATTAGTTACGAGGTCTATCCAATCAAAGTTCACCACAATTTTACCTATCTCATTGTTGACAAAGTGACTCGTCAGGCTGCACTGGTGGATCCTGCATGGGAATTCGGGACGATCACCACTCTCATCAACCAATTAAAAGTGGACGTGCAAATTATTTTGTTAACACATTCCCATATTGACCATGTTCAATTGGTTCATCCTCTAGCGGAACGCTATCAAACCCACGTATACATGTCACTCAAGGAAATAGAAACCTATCAATTTACTTGCCCTTCTTTACATCCGTTTACCGATCTCGATATTCTTCACCTTGGTCAAACTCGAATCACTTGCTTATTAACACCCGGTCACACTGCTGGCAGTGCGTGTTTTCTTCTTGCAGATAGTTTGTTCACGGGAGATACCCTTTTTATTGAAGGATGTGGTATATGTCCAACTGCAAGCGATGCTCATACCATGTATGACAGCTTTCAAAAAATAAAAAGTGTTGCTCCCCCCCATGTCAAGGTTTATCCAGGACACCAATATCGAACATCCCCAGGTTGCCCTCTTCACGTCTTATTTAGGAACAATATCTATTTTCAATTAAGTAGAGAATACTTTGTTAAGTTTCGTATGAGAAAAAACCAGCAGGGTCTTTTTAATTTCCAATAATCATCTAAACATTGTATAAACATTATAAACATTTTTTGATTAGGGATATTGAACGATGTTAAGTAGATTTTTAATAGAAAAGAGGATCATCATGAATAAAAACCAAATTTTCGAAACATTGAAGGGGAATATTTTAGAAATTCTACCTGATCTAAATCCAGAACACATAACGTTAGACAATAGCATGATAAATCTAGGTGCTAATTCAATTGATCGGATGGACATCATTGTCGATACTATGGAAAAACTGAACGTAAATATCCCCCTCGTACAATTTAGTCAGGTCTCTAATCTTAAAGAGTTGGTCGATGTCCTACATGCTCAACAATCATAATTCTCAATCCCTACATCGAGTAACCGTGACCGGAATGGGAATTGTAAGTTCCATCGGCCATGGGATCACCTCCTTCGCCCAAGCTCTACGCGATGGGGTGAGTGGTATCCATGGCCATGAAGATGGTTTTTTAGGATTACCCATCAAATTGGTAGCCGATATCCCCGATTTTTCACTCACTCATGCTCTTGAATCACTAGGAACTTTGTCAGAAGAATGGCAAGCCAACGTAACGAAAAGTGCACGTCGCGCGCCCTACTCTGTACAAGCTTCCATTGCAGTAGGAATGCACGCATGGCACATGTCGAAGCTCGATACACACTCGTTCCCTCGTAACCGTATCGGACTGATCGTCGCTGGAAGCAATGGATCTCCACACTTGCAGTTCGCTCAATATCCTCGATTTCAACAGTCTCCTGGGTATGTGACGCCAAGCTATATTTCTCGCTTTTTTGATACCGATCATGTAGGTACACTCAGTGAATTATTTCATATTCATGGGGAAGGGTTTAGCGTAGGCAGTGCATCTGCTAGTGGAAATATGGCCATTATCAAAGGGAAGCAACTCATCCAACTAGGCGTTGTCGATGCATGTATGGTGATAGGTACTCTGACCGATCTATCACCGATTGAGTTAATGAGTTTTTATAACCTCGGGGCAATGGGCGGCAAAAAATATGCAAATGAGCCCCATGCTGCATGTCGCCCTTTTGATCGCGATCATGAAGGATTTATCTATGGTCATGCGGCTGCCTGCCTCATCCTTGAATCTGCTATGACTGCAAGGGAACGGCAAGCCCATGTGTTGGGGGAGGTATTAGGAGGTTCGGCATTACTGGATGGCAATCGTTCAACTAACCCCAGTGAAGAGGGAGAAATGGCCGTGATGGAAGCGGCTTTACAAGAAGCCAATCTCTCACCTAGCGATGTGGAGTATATCAATACACATGGTACCTCCACCCCCCTCGGCGATCAGACAGAGCTTCAAGCTATTCGGAGAGTATTTGGGGAGCATGTACCTAAGATTGCAATAAATTCTACGAAAGAATTAACCGGACATAGCTTATCCGCTGCAGGTGTGGTAGAAGCAGTAGCAACCTTGCTCCAATTAAATGAGGGATTTATCCATCCCAATCCCAATCTCGCACACCCCATTCAAGACGATTTCGCTTTTAGTAGAACAACGATTCCTTGCAACTCAACCATTGCACTTAGCAATTCCTTCGGCTTTGGGGGCATCAACACAAGCCTTGTGCTAAAGAAGGGGCAATAATTGCATGGTGTTGTTCTTGGAATTGTGAAGTTCATGATCGGTAATCATGTTTAATCTTATCTAGGAAATACACACGACGGGTTGTTTCCCAAGCAGCGAAATCGAAATATCTCATCCATTTTCAAACGATGGATTCGTGTACGATGCGAGGAAATATTTATGTTGTAACCATAAAGGATAGCGACCCGAGAATAATTTCGGGTCGCTATCCTGCTGTCCTTCTAACATCCTCTTTTATGATAAGAGAAAGCCCCCTTATTCCGGTGCTTTCCTCATGCTCTGATTTCTATTTTTTAAACATCCTTGATCATGGAGAGGTGTAGAAATCCTGTGTCCAGTATAGATTCCCCCCCCTATTGGCGGCGACCCCAACGCCGATATATTGATAGGAACCTAAAATATTAGACCGATGCCCTGAAGAGTTCATCCACCCTTCGTGGACATAAATAGCACTTCTGGGAAGCATGGCGATGTTTTCACCTACCACTTTAAAACTTATGCCGTCCTGCTTTACTCGATCGGCAACGCCTTCTCCATTTTTATTGACATGACTATAGAAATTGTTTGTTGCCATGTCCTCACTATGATCTTGAGCAGTTCCTGCAATTTTATCATCCCAGATATAAGGGGTTAATCCTTCGCGGACACGAACGGCATTTACTAAATCAAAATTCTGGACCCTCAGACTCTCCTCTAAATTAGGAACATTCAGAGCATCGTACCACCGAAAAGCTTGCTCGACATCATAGTCAATTAAGAGAGTCGATGTGACTTGGTAATCTTGATATTGGTCATAGAACACGGTCGCATAACTGTTTTCCAATTGATAAACATCACATTTTGTACAATCATCGATTTTATAATTTGTACCCGATTTAAAAATATACGTAAGGGGTGTACCAAAGGCCTCTCTCACTTCGGTTTGCGATGAGCCCACATGAATGCCACTTTTGGAAGTCCAATTGGTAGAATTACTATAAAGTCCGACTACTTTATCTTGATCATCAATGCCAACCATGACAAAGTCATTATAATTATTATGATAAGTTCTCCACTCAAACCCATACCGACTCACGGTTGTTCGTTGTGGTTCACCAAGCGTTGAAGTAACATCCGTTGCTGAATCTCCTATCGAGATCCCTTGAAAAGCAAACTCCAATTGATCACTCGAAACCAATGAATTGGCAGAGGCTGTAGGAGGCACTACACCCCACGCAAACAACATGAACACACAAATCATCCCTACACATATCAACCTATTTTTCATTTTATATTTCTTCCCTTTCGAAAAAAATTTTACAGCTGAATTATCATACTCAACGGAATTCTTTGTGTCAACTGAATAACATCAATGGAAAATTAATAAATAAACATAAAATTTTTCACGATATGATCAACCGTTGATCCGGGTTACTTAAAGCAATGCATTAATCAGTTATATTTTTTAAATTTTCTTTATTTATTAAAAAATACAGCAATTATTTTTTGGCTTGTTTTATAAAAAATGTTCTTATTACTCCCTTGGTCATCATTGGTCAGTCAATCAAGAAAAAACTGAATACACCATTCATATCCCCATCCTAACGTTCTCCCATTGTTACAAAATTGATCGGTATAAATTAAATTTAATACAAGAATGTCGACAAGTGCTTGCACACCTTGTATAGTAATAAAAAGGAAAGGGGTATTTTAATTGGAAATGTACATTGGAATTGCTGCGTTAATCGGCATGGGTGTGTTAATTTTCTTCTACAGTCGGGGGGATACAACCACTCGCCCCCGAAGAAAACCCGATGTAGAGGGCTTAGAAAGACGTGCTGAGGTCGGCTTTATGGGGGGTGGTTCGAGCAACGATGGCACAAATTAGCGATAAACGAACCCTGTGCTTATATCACGGTCTACACCTCTTCTTCGTGTGATCATCACTTGCACACTCCCCTTCTTGTCCCTATACTAAAGGCATAAAGAAGGGGATGCCATATGAAGATCAGTAGTCGTTTTGCTATCGCGGTTCATATCTTATCCCTCCTTGCCATTGAAAAAAGTTCCACAAACACATCGGAATGGATTGCAGGGAGTGTCAATACCAATCCAGTTGTCATTCGTAGAATTATTGGATACCTGAAAAAAGCAGGCTTCGTAACGGTTCGTCCAGGCACAGGCGGGACTTATTTGCTTAAGGAGCTGGAGGATATTACCCTACTTGATGTCTACCGCGCAGTGGATGTCGTTGAAGAGGGAGAACTCTTTCATATCCATGAAAGTCCAAACCCAGAGTGCCCAGTTGGAGGGAATATCCAAACCGTACTTGATATCGTTTTGAAAAATGCTCAGTCCGCTATGGAGCAGGTACTCGCCCACATCACAATCAAAGATTTAGTTACTGACTTACAGAATGAGATTCAGATCAATAACTCCTAGAAAACAATTTTCACTCTATCTTTAACCCTGGATGGATAAAGGTGTTTAACAAAACCAGAAAGTTTAAAATAAAAAGCGTTCATTGGATGATCTAACCAATGAACGCTTTTTATTTATATATAAAATAGATCCTAAATTAGTTATGCCTCTTCCGAAGCAATCGTAAAGCGTTGATTGATATGATGTGGATTCTCAATTTCATCAAGAACAGCGATGGCATAGTCTTCATAACTTACATAACTGTTTCCTGTTGAGTTCACCAACAAATGATCCTTGCCTAGCTGAAAATGACCTGTGCGCTTCCCTAGGGTAAAGAGAGCCGACGGACTCAGGAATGTCCATGAAATCCCTTCGGACTGTTGTAAGATCGCTAAATTTTCCCCTTGATTTAGGGCTGTGGCTTTAAATTCTTCGGGGAAGTTTGGGGTATCCACTACCCGCGTTGTTTTTTCTTCATTTACAAAGAGACTTCCTGCTCCACCCACGACAAAAAGACGTGTAGAGGTATTCTGCAAAGCTTCGATGAGCACATTTCCTACCTTCACATGCAAATGCTCTAAACCAGGAGTGGCCCCAAATGCATTAACAACGGTGTCCAAATTCAACAAATCTTGATTGGTTAGATCCAGTGCATTTTTCTCAATGATGGCCACATCATCTGTCATGCTAGAAGCATTACGGACAATCGCTACCACTTCATGACCACGATCAAGCGCCTCCTTTAATATTGCATTCCCTGCTTTTCCACTCGCGCCGATAATTCCTATTTTCATTTCATTCTCCTCCATAACCATTGAATGTTAAAAGTGCATAGTCAATGTAACTATTATAGTTACAACCAAACCAATAAGATTGGCTGCGTATCAGCAGCCAAGTGATGGTCAACAAACCATCTGTTGTAACTATTATAGTTACAACAAGAATAGTTGTCAAGGAAAAAGCGATTCCGAGTCAAATCACTTCCTTCATGTTCTGACGCGATGGATCTTATCTAAGGGTCACGTTTTAGGGTAAATGGCACCCTTTTTGTAACGTACCAAAGACCATTCTCTCCTGATAGGTAGCATGTCCCGAACAATTGATCGATCCCTAGAATAACGTATCATGAACGGACCACTGAATCATCCTTATATCATGAAGTCAGGTAGGTGGGCATCATTCTGCAATGGTTTTATCTTTGTTTAGCCATATATTTAGTCATTGGCTATTTCTTCTTTAAACGATTGGAATCGGAGATCGAAGCTTTTTTATCGGAGGAAGATCATGATCATGAGACACGGCATTTACAGGATAAATTACGAATGGACTTGCTAAATTTTTTTAACCATATTGGCGATAATAAAAGGGCGTACCTGATACTGAGTACTTTTTTTATGATGATGTGGCCCTATCTTTTACTAATGCATTACATTGACCGCTGGAAGAACCATTAAAAAAGAGTTGATCAGATAATCTGATCAACTCTTTTAATTGAACACGGAATTACTGATTTAACAGCTTAACCACTTCATTGGCTACACTTTGACTGGATTGTGGATTTTGACCGGTTACCAGCTTCCCATCAACCTCCACATGATCCTGCCAATCATCGATAGTAATCACCTCAGCGCCTACCTCACGCAGTTTCGATTCAAGTAAAAATGGCATATACTCCACCATTTTTACTGCCGCTTCTTCTGAATCTGTAAATGCAGTTACTTTCTTCCCTGCAACCAGAGGTTTACCCGATGGGTCTTTCACATTAACAAGACCGGCTGGTCCATGACATACCGCAGCAATCACCTTATCATTTTGGGCAAAAGATTCGATAGCATGGATAAGCTCTGGATTCTCTGGGAAATCAAACATAGTTCCATGGCCACCAGGTAAGAAGATCGCATCAAAGGGAGTAATATCAACTGTAGCTAAAGGAAGGGTATCTTCGCATCGATTGATCACTTCTTGGGCATCGGCTAGTTCTTGATCACTGGATATACTATTGGGATCAATTGGCACTTTGCCCCCTTTTGGACTAGCTAGGGTGATCTCATATCCGGCTTCTTTGAAGATTTTATATGGTGTTGCCAACTCCTCTAGCCAAAAGCCCGTAATGATGTCCTCTGTAATTTTATCATGGCTCGTGATCACAAATAGTACTTTTTTCATCATGCTTTCAACTCCTTTAACACTCTCATTTTTAATTCTTGTATGCTGTATATCTTCACCATATTTTTTTGTAAGAAAAACCTCTACCCCTCCATAATCCCTTCTATCTTTCCTCTTGCCTTTTGATTTATACCCTTGCAAAAGGACAATAAAACAACCCCATTAAACGATTCCAACCGGACACAGTTAGACCCCCTTACTAACACACAATAAAATAAGAGAAGGTCACCCCAGTGGGTGACCTTCTCTTATTTATTTTAATCGTCATCCATCACTTTTGATTGGCAAAAGTCAGGGAAGTTAAATGGAATGACTTGCTGATATGGTGGAGGAGGTAAAGCAGCGTTTAAGTTTTGTTGAATCGGTTGATCGACTGGATTTCCTTCTGCATCCTTTTGCTTTTTTAATACGTTTATTACAGCCCCCCCGATCTCACGTCCCAGTCGTAAACCCTCATGATTATCGCTTGGAAAATGGACTCCAGCAAATAAACGGGATTGAGCGACTTCTTCGGCTAGAGCAGTCAGTCGGTTTTTTTCACCAGGAAAGAAATAACTGAGGATCGTGGAGGCACAACCGGCAACTGCAGCATGTCCTGATGGATAGGAGGGATGGCGAGGAGTACAAAGTAACGTAGCAAGGTTCTGATCTAATTGATTGGGCCGGGCTACATTGTACTTATACTTTAAATACCAAGTGACAACAAACGTATCATTGATACCCGCTTGCACGGAAGCTAAAATTCGAGCTGCCCGCGGCGCAGATACCAACAGGTTAATTAGGTTTGCGGTATTGTAGGTGTCGATGAGCCGATCAATGATCGGCGTCCATTGTTTGGTAGCTACACCTGTACCCCAATATCTTGCAATGGCTTTTTGCTGTGGCGTGAGATTGGCTAGTGTTTCTTGAACAATCTTTAGCTCTTGTTCAAAGTTGATCTGGTTAGGATCCTTAATCAATTGTAAGGGATTACCTTTATCATCCGTAAAGACCGTTTCCCCATGATGTTTTTCACGTTTTAAAAAAAACAATGGCCATGATCCTGCAAGAGGCTCCTCCGGATTGGACGGAGGTTTTGTTTCCCCTGCATACGGAAGTTGAGACCATAATTTATAGTTTGGGTTATCTCGACCCACTTTGACACCCCTCTATCAATCAATAAACCTACTTATAGAATATGCACGTTTAATAGATTGGTGCACAACAGTAACACAATTCAATCATCTACCTATTTACTTAATGGGTTTCATATCGATCATTTCATGGCGCTAACAACGTTTTTTCTATAAAATCACCATTGGTAAAGGAGATCGTGCGATCATCACAGAAAAGGGTTATGTAATAAGTATTGCTATTTTTAAACCGTGGGGTGTTTATGATGATCTTTTAATTCATTCATATCCTTTTGCTCAACTATTGACATTTTCATCATTTTTCCAAAGGGGAGTATAACAATGAATGAGAAGATGATCAAAAACAAGAATGTTTATCTATGCACAGAAAGCTTCGGAAACCCAAACAACCCCGCTATATTATTGATTATGGGAGCCACTGCTTCAATGATTTGGTGGGATGAACAATTTTGCAAACAGTTAGCCGAAGCGGGTCATTATGTCATTCGCTTTGATAACCGTGATGTGGGACGTTCAACGACATACGAACCGGGTACCTTAAACTATACAGTCCGTGATATGGCTGAGGATGCAATCGGAGTACTTCATGCTTACCACATTGAGCAAGCCCACATTGTTGGAATGTCCCTTGGTGGGATGATTGCGCAAGTCATCGCGCTGACCCATCCACAAATGGTTCTCTCCCTTACCCTGCTCATGACTAGCATTTTCGCAACAGACAATCATGACCATCATGACCTTCCCCCCATCGATGAGAAGATTATCGCCCATCATACAAAGGGGGCCACCATCAACTGGTCTGATAAAGAGGCTACGGTTCAATACCTTGCTGATGGGTGGACGCTGTTGTCCGGTTCACGCTATCCTTTTGATAAACAGAGAGCGTATGACCTTGCTCGCCTCGAAGTGAACCGCGCAGAAAATCTACCCAGTATGTTTAACCATGGTCTTTTGCAAGAAGACACCTCCTTTACCGGTAAACTATCAGACATCGCCGTACCCACCCTCGTGATCCATGGTACTGATGATCCTGTACTTCCAACCGAACACGGCATCGCACTGGCTAAGGGAATTCCTCAATCAACGTTAACGATGTTAGAAGGGGTCGGACATGAAATCCCCCCCGATGAATGGGAATCCATTATTCGAACCATTACAAAACAAACTCTTTCACACGGATAAAAACTAAACCAGCGGAGATCGCCATATCGGTAATCTCCGCTGGTTTTTTCAATATCCTTTTTTTCTTTGATCCATCACCCATCCATTTAAGAACAGTCACTTGA
Organism: Marininema halotolerans; assembly: GCF_900116235.1. Lineage (GTDB taxonomy): Bacteria > Bacillota > Bacilli > Thermoactinomycetales > DSM-45169 > Marininema > Marininema halotolerans. The sequence continues at coordinate 138,183 of NZ_FPAA01000002.1, forward strand.
AACTTCTTATGTTCAATCCAGAAATCACTTAAAATCCTGATTGTTTCATTCGTAAATTGGTCGATTGAGGAAATGCTTTGAAGCCATATCCCCAATAATCTCCGCAGGGTCGAGCATAAAATTTTCCCTTTAATTGTTCATAGGGAATATAGTTATTGGCTCGGTCAATAATTTTCCTCGCTATGGGATAAGCCATCAAGTCAGAGATTTGGTGGCCATTTTCATTATACCTTTTGGGTATAAACATCATATCCACAATACATTGTTGAAATTCCGTCGCTGTCAAATTATCATTGCCCCTATGCATCAGTTGATGAAACACTTGATAAAGATCGTGATTTTCCTTTTGACCTCTCGACTCGGCAATTAACAAACAACGATGGGACGTAAACTTAAAGTAAAAAAACAAGCGCTCCATGATAAACTCAAGGGTAAGGTGATAGGGAGACCGAGGGCTTCTATAATCCTGGGTATGATCCATTTTGTGAATACCAGCGGCTATGATTTGAAATCGTAAATTATCAATGAGTCCATACATGTCCTCCATAAAACTCATTCGTGCTTTAGGTTCTAAAAGCGTAAACACTCCCTGTGCCTTCCGCAGTTCGATGGAATGAAAAATAACCCCTCGATGTCCCCAGTATTTATACTTAAGGGCATCGATGAGTGGATTCGCCTGTTGAAGATAGTATTCTTTCTCGAATATCGTGGCAGCTAATGCAAAGACAGGAAACTGTTGATCAATCTTTTCTAAGCTATGATCACCCGATTCATCAAGAAATACGAGATGCGAGGCTGACTCCAACATGGATGAATGTCTCCTTCAGTGTTATCACATCCCATTATATGGATTACTCTATTTCTTTATACCTTTCTGTTGGTTAAGATCCTCTTTATAAACCGCCCCCTACTGCTATCCCTTCACAGACAGTAGAACGAATAACGCCCAGCCTTGATCCAACGTAGCTGGGCGTTATTCGTTCTCAAGGATATTCCCATGGTTTTATAATGGTTAGTTCAATTTCCCTCCATCCTAATTGTTAACCCTAATCTCTCCATCTCCGCAAAAAACGAAGGGCAAGTTTTTGATACACACCCTGGGTCTTTTAGACGGACTCCCGCTACTTTCGCACCGATGAGTGTAAGTGACATCGCCAGACGATGATCATCATAGGTATCTAACTCCGCAGGGCGCGGATCTCCTGGATAAATCGTCAGACCATCTTGACGTTCCTCAACGCGTATCCCCATTTTGGATAACGATTCGCATATCGCCTTGATTCGATCACACTCATGCATTCGGATATGTTCGACATCCACCATCGATATGGGACCATCCGCAAATGGAGCGAGTGCCGCCAAAGTCAAGGTTTGATCTGACATTTCCCTCATCGATATTTCAAATCCACCTCGGAGCTGGTTCGTTCCCTGTAGTTGAATGAATCCACTTCCCCTCTCTACCTCACACCCCATTTTTTCTAAAACGTCCACAAATCTTGCATCGGGTTGTAGGGAATCATAGGATAAATTATTAATTCGAATGTTTCCGTTCGTAACTGCAGCCAAAGAAAGAAAATATCCAGCTGTAGAAGCATCAGCGTCTAACTGAACTTCTTCCCCTACATAACCTGTCGGATCCACTTGGATCTCAGTAAAATTACAACGATCTCTCACATTCGCTCCAAAGATGCGCATCAAATCCATCGTAATCTTGACGTAATCCGGTTGTACCAGTCCATCTTCAATACGAATGTTCATGGATTCTTTCGCATATGCCCCCGCCATCAATAGACCACTAATATACTGGCTCGACGTGCGACCCGATATAGGAACCTCTCCTCCCCGGATCCCGTCAGCAATCACTTCAATGGGTAGATGGCCCTCCTTTTCTACATAGCCAATCTGTGCACCGATCTGATTGAGAGCATTGATTAAGGGAGAAATGGGTCGACTCATCATCTGCTGACTCCCTCGAATCATCCATCGACCTTGCGAAGCCGCAAGGACACCCGGCAAAAAGCGAGCCGCCGTCCCTGCCGATCCAACGTAGATGGTTCCATCCGAATGGGGCCATTTTCCATTCACTCCATGTACAATGGCGGTATTGCCGTTTATTTCGATAGTCACACCCAATGCTTTTAATGCTTCAATACACCAATAGGTATCGTCGCTCTTTAAAATCCCCTTTAGAATCGAAGTTCCCTTGGCCATTGCTGCCATGATAAGAGCCCGGTTTGTTACGCTCTTACTTCCAGGGATCATTAAATCACTGTGAATGGGATGGTGGGGTGGGGAAATTTCCGCTATACTCACCGAATGCAATGTGGCCCACTTCGATCTTGACTCCAACGTAGAATGACTTTCATTCAATTCTCTCACTCTCCCATATCCTTACTGGAGTTACCACCCAAGTAATTACAAGTTTAATATTTCGCGAATGTCCTCTTCCTGTAAAGAAGACAGCAATTGTTCTCCAGGTTGAATCACTTGGTCAATGAGCGCTTTCTTTTTTTGTTGCAGCTCATGTATTTTTTCCTCAATGGTTCCCTTGGCAATTAACTTAATTACTTGAACCGTTTTCTTTTGCCCAATGCGGTGGGCCCGATCTGCCGCCTGCTGTTCTACCGCAGGATTCCACCATAAATCATAGAGAATCACCGTATCTGCGCCAGTCAGATTTAACCCAGTTCCCCCTGCTTTTAATGAGATGAGGAAAATATCCTTCTCCCCCGCATTAAATCGGTTCGCCATTTCTAAACGTTCCACTACAGGAGTCTGACCATCTAGGTAATGATAGGGAACTTCACTTAAGTCCAATTCTTCACGAATGATCGCGAGCATACTGGTAAATTGGGAAAAGACAAGGACTCTTCGTTGATTGGCTCTTAATTCTTCCAAAAGCTCGTATAGCTGCTCACTCTTTCCAGAGTCACTGGTATAGTTCTCAATATAGAGTGCCGGATGACAACATATTTGCCGCAGCCGGGTTAATCCAGCGAGAATTTTCATTCGATTCTTATGAAAACTTTGTTCTTGAATCGCTTGTTGGGTCTCTTGTTGAATACGATTCAAGGTAGCAAGATAGAGCTTCTTTTGATCCGGAGTTAACTCTGACACCTGAACTGTCTCAATTTTATCTGGTAACTCACTGAGTACTTGCTCCTTCATTCGACGAAGAATAAAGGGGCGCACCCGCTTTGCTACAGCTTCAGGGGAGAGCTTTTGAAACTGCCGTCGATTTGGAAATAGTCCAGGTAGCGTTACATCAAAGATGGAGTTTAACTCATTAAGATTGTTTTCAATCGGCGTTCCGGTTAGAGCAAAACAAACCTGAGCTTGTAATGACTTCACAGCCTGTGCGGTTTGTGAATGTGGATTTTTCAGGGCTTGTGCTTCATCCAGTATTAATGTACGGAAGTGATGAGGCTCATAGGCTCGAACATCTCGCCGAATAAGGGGATAAGAAGTGATAACGACATCGACTCCCATTAGCTGATCCAAGCATTTTTGACGTTCATCTTGGGTTCCAGCGACAACCATCGTTGTTAACTCAGGGGCAAATCGTCGACATTCACTCTCCCAGTTATAAATTAAGGAAGCGGGTGCAATTACAAGTGCGGGTTCACTATGATCTCGCTCCGATAGTAAAAAGGTAAGTGCTTGTATGGTTTTGCCTAAGCCCATATCATCCGCTAATATTCCCCCAAAGCCATAATGAGCTAAGGTTTTCATCCAATGAAAACCAAAACGTTGGTAGTCCCGCAACGTAGCATGTAACTGCTTGGGTATAGGAAAATCGAGATTTTCAGGATCCCGCATATTTCGAAGCAATCGCCTTAAACGCTGGCCCACCTTTACTTGTTCGGAATTCCCCTCTAAGAGTGCATCCAATTGCAACGCACGCAGCGCAGGTAACTTCACCTTTTCCCCATCCAGATAACGATTCAACGACTCCTCTTCCATAAGAACCATCCGGAGCGAATTCATTTCATGGTTTTCTAGGGAGAGAAAGGAGCCATCCGTCAGCCTAAGGTAAGGCTTCTTTTCAATGATGGCCTGCAAAAAATCCTCCAGCTCTGTCTCATCAACATCGGGCAAATCGAAGGAGATCTCTAGCCAGTGAGTCCCCTCGTCTAACTCCAGCCGTGTTGGAGCGACACGAGGTAGAATCATCCCTTCAGAAATGTTCGCCGTATAAATTTTGGCCAACTGTTGTAGCTGAGGAAGCTGGGTCTGCATAAAATGATAGAGTGCCTCTTCCCCCTCAAGGTAGAGCTCTTTTTTATGGTAGTGAAAACCTGCTTCCTCAAAGAGGCCCATAATCTTCTTCTCTTTTGCTAGATCACGAATGAGAATCGTACCATCTTCCCTTGTTCCATCGGAAACAAAAGGATCAACCCTTTGATCACCATAGGTATAGGTTACTCTTGCAGTCAATCGCTCTTCCCCATCTATTTTCTCAAACAGATGAAGTTTTACTTCCGTATGAAGATCTGGTTGAATAATCTGTTCGGTTACGTGATTATCCATTGTTAAACTTCCATCATCCTTCATTAACGGCAATAATGTCGAGGCAAAGGTATCCATTTGCTCGGGCTGAATAATGAATCGTTGGTTTTGTTGGTTATGAAGCTCTTGATATAGCGGCAAAACAAGCTTTCGCTGCATTTTATTAAGCCGATAAATGACTCCCCTATAGTAGCAATAGCCGTCTTCAGATAACAAAGTGGGGTCGGCAGTCGATCCAGGTGACTCAAGAGCAAAGGCTCTACCTTGTTTACTCAGTAAAAAGGAAAAAGGGGAGACCCCCTCATTGATTGTCAATTCAGTAACTACATCCTCATGATCTTTTAACACAAATTGTCCCTCAGGCAACGTCTGTAAAAAATCTCCCACTTTATCGGGTGGGATCAGTAAGATGCGTGGATCCATCCGGTGATGATTCGATTGCCACGGATTGCGCATGCTTTGGTAAACTTGTTCATTATCCGCAACGGACGAAAGAAAACGAAGCATTTTTTGATCGTGAGACGAAAAATAAAAAATCTCGGGATCATAGGTAAAGGTCTTCGTAAAGGGGAGTGTCACTTCATCCGTAAAGGCACGGAGAAACTCTCGAATATTTTTCACCACATAGCGACGTTGCGGTCCCACTTTTAACTGTAATGCAAATACCATCCAGCCTTTATACCATGCTGGCTGAAATTCCAGTTCATATTCAACGGTAAGTGGGTGCAGTGCCTCCTCATGATCCTCGACATGAAGTTGTTGGAAACGATCCATCATCTCTTGTAGAAAACGACTTTGCTCTTGCTCCGATCTTGTTAAGCGGATCAGATTTTGGAAAGTCGATTCCCCTTTTTTTTCTGCAAAATGGAGAAGAAGCAACACCGCCACAATATGTTTGCAATACCCTCGATACAACTTAAAAGCAAGGCATTCACATGAAGACTCTTCCAGTGACCCCTTCTCACTCAACAAAATTGCAACCTCGTAATCTTCTTCCCCGACAACAGTAGCATGGTATGAGGCATCTTCTTCGCTATACTCTACCATTTTCACATGGCCACCCTGGTAATATGCCATTCCTCTTTTAAAGATATCGGATGAAACCATTTCCTGAATTTCGCCAAGCGTGGCCACCATATGCTCACCCCATTTTTTGTCCGATCGCTAATCGATCATGATGAAGACACTCCGTAAAAATGCCTATCGTCATCCTACCCGAGATCACCTTCCTCCATAACCCATATTCAAATAGTACTCTTGAGCTATTTCTCTAGCCTTATCCCCAATATTATCGTTCACTTGTTTTAAATGATAACCAATTGTATAAGGAGAAGCAGGATAGCGCGGGACTACCTTCAAATAAATTTTCCCTTCCATATCATAAAAAAACAGATTATAACTTCTACAGTTCATTTTATTCAATATGTAGTCCACCGCATTCTTAAGATGGATGGCCACTTTTTCCAACTCTTTTGTATCCCCAATGATTAGATTAAATTCTGAGAAACTAGCTAAGGGACTTGTCGAAAGTGAAAAATGAACCGAACCATCTTGTATAATCGTTTCGCCTGTAAAGGTATCCATGGGGATCTCATTTCGATAGTCTACATGTTTTAATCCAACGAGTTGCATGTGAGCATGTGCAACCGACCCCCCTGATAAAGGACCATGATTTTTAAAAAATAACACACTTTGAAAATCTCCACTCTGCTTCATACGTTCCCAGTGCTTCAACCCAAAACGGAGCAAGCGGATAACATGGTCCAAGCTATATTCCAATATTCCCACATCACAACAATCCGTCTCAATCAGCACGGTTTGATAGGTATCTCTGATCGTCGCATATTTATTTTCAACCAGCAAGATTGGCCCATCTTCGGCAATAATCCCTGTCAATCCTGAGCGATTGCAAAAGGGACAATCATCTGTGGGGCGGGATTTTACTTTTTCAATCCCCACTTGGCTGAGGAAAGTTAGTTGATTCTTCATGAGAGCCTCTCCTTGTGCTAAGGTACGCTACTTTTCTTTATCCACTATACTGTAAAGTTCCTAGCTGCTTCCATAGTTTTAACCATGAACGTGATGTGTTGTATAATGTCCTTTCTTATCCAATGTCCTTTCTTATCCTCCATCACGGCATGCCTATCAAAAATATAGACCAAAAGTGTTATGGACATACAAAAAAGGAGGATATCACCTCTTAGGTGTGCCTCCTTTTCTTACATATACTTCTGGGTAAGGGTCATCCACGGTATCATTTTTATCACAATAGGTTTGACGCAATTGCCAACCTTAGTTAATCTCTTGTTCAACACTCCAGGAACCGATCTGTACGTATAGATGGTTTAATTCTTCTTGCCAGTACGCAATATCTTCGGTCAATTGAAGGACGGCTTGACGATCTCCATGCTCCTGAGCCACGCGACGATTCGAAAGGCATTGATCAATCACTTTCCATAACGATAGCGCACGTTCTTTCTCCTCTAACATGATTGGCTCCCCCTCCTCATAACAATGATCCCCATGTATGTTAAATGGCTCTCTTTGATGAAGGGCAATTATTTATTCAGCATAATCCAATCTCCGATAAGTCGCTATCCGCCAAAAGTCCTCATTTTCCTTAGGACTCGGGTAGGATGATTTACCACAGGGACTTCCTTTATTCTGTCCGTACACCCTTAGGCAATAAACCTTGCTGTATGGAAAAATAAAATGTAATCAAATTGAAAGGACTCTCAGGGGGAAAGTGGAATATATAGTGATAAGAGTAAATATTCTGTCATAAGGACGGCCATGGAAAGGTGGTCGAAGGAATGAGAGCAGATCACAATCTTTTTCGAGGTGCTGGTCGATCAATTTGGGTCGTCGCCCATGCTTTTGGATTAATTCTTCTCTTGTTCGGGTTTTACTTTACTGTATTAGAACCTCCGAAAACTGCCATTAGCGATTGGGAATCGCTTATTTTTTACACAAGTGGAGGGTGGATGCTTCTCAGTGGGCTTTCTCTTTTCCTCATCAGCCTAGCCAACCTCTGGCGTACTCAAGGACTCTATACCATGAAACTTCCCCAGGATACCGGCAAGCGACATGAGTAACAAAAAAGTACCGTCTTAACAGACGGTACTTTTTTACTATGAAACGGTCGCGCAGTTGATGGACCAGCCTGTTGTATTTTGTATTAGGCGAAGGAAGGTAGCACCATTCACTCGGGATAGCTCCACATCAAGATAGCCTTCCCCTACTTTCAACCCCTGAACGGTTAAGCGATCCATTCCATCAGGCAAACGTGGCGAAAGTTGCAATCGACGTCGGCTGGCATCCGGATGGATACCCAGTATGACCTGAAGAATTACAAATCCCAACCCTGCTGATCCTGCATGGGGGGAACAAGCCCATGAATCCGAGGTAAGTACCCCTTCCTCTTCTCCATAACCACAAAAAAATGCGGGGTATCGATAATGATTCACATAACGAGTAGCATTTAAAAGACCCTTAATCATCTGATTCATCTGAACATGAAAACCCATTTCCTGCAAACCCATTAATATATAGGCGTTATCGTGTAGCCATATTGATCCATGATAGGGATGAATGGGATTATAATTTTCTGCCGTGCTACTTAATGTTCGTATCCCCCACCCATTAAACATATCCCTTTCAAATAAACGCTCGACAATTCGCATTGCATCCTTTTGATCATATAACCCACCTAATAATCCATGACCGATGTTACTGGTAACATCATTGATGAGGGGCTTCTTGTTTGAATCCAACCCTGAAACAGGAATCCCTCCATCACTCCAAAAATCCTGACGAAATCGCTTTTTCAATGCTTCTGCTTCTCGATGGAGGCGTCGTGCTTCCTCGGTATTGCCCACTTGTTGATACAATTCTACCCACAAAGACTTGGCTCGATAAACATAGCTTTGCACCTCAATGAGAGCCAACGGTGATTGTAGGGATTCCCCTTGTTGATAGGAAGTCGTCTCTTCGCTCCTCCACCCTTGATCAGTCTCAGTCGATTCCAATCCAGGCTGATAGGCTATATAGCCAAAATCACCTGGATCTCCATATGTATCCATCCAATCTAACGCTTTCTGTGCTGCAGGCATCATTTCACGGACAAATTGAATATCTCCTGACCAGCGATAAATCTGAGCAATACAAATCAGAAAAAGCGCTGTTGTGTCAATCGCTGTAAAATCATAGGATGAGGACACACCTTCTATGGCGCTCCGTTCACCAAATCGAAATTGATTGGGGATTTTTCCGGGCTCTTCACCTTCGGATGGTTGAAACCTTTTGCCTTGGTATCGAGCCAGCGTACGAACCGTATTTTTTGCCATTTCAGTATCTACACTAAGGGCTTGTAAGGATGCAATCAAGCTCCACCTCCCAGAAGGAGCAGCATGCCAAGGCAATCCAGTCATGGGAATGAACCCTTCACCCCAATCCATCAAGAGCAACCGAGTATCCTTTACGCTCTGCAAATAAAGGGCATTAAAATCATGTAGGTTAGAATCCACCTTGGGAGCTTGATCAATCCATTCTTGCATTTGTTTCCGAACAGCCTCTTCTGCTACATGGGTCTCAAAATTTTCAAGGGATTCCTCATCGATACGTGGGTAATAACGCAAGTGGACCTTCTTCTTTATTTTCGGTTCGATGTATAGGGGAATACGCAGGGAGCCGCCTTCTCCTGGCGAATCAGGAGCTGGAGTCACTTGGATTTCCAAGGAGCGCTGCACACCATCTCCTCCTAAATAATCAAAGATGAGTCCGGTATTTAACCAGCGGACAGGCTCTCGCTGTCCAAATCCCCCCTTCTCATTCCCCCATAAATCCTCACGATCTGCAAAATCCGCATCAAATTGAAGGTGTAAGGGGACGGCTACCGGTTTTGATCCTCGATTGAGAAAAGTAAATGTCTCATATAGCACACCCCGGTATACGATTCGTCGCCGTGTAATTTCCAAGGTATTTCTCTGAATGGATTCTCCGGATATTTGCAATCCATTCTCTTGTGTCCAGCGATAAAAGCTTACTGCTCCGTCGGCTTCAACCGAAAGTGTTCGTAAAGGAATCTCCTCGCCTAAAGACCACTCCAGTCGATGCAGAAATCGAGTATCCTGTCGGAACAGCCCAAATCCACCTTGTTGCCGAGGCAGATCCCCTTTATCATCGGTAAATAAAAATAAATCGCCATCCTTAATTACTTGGCCCACACTTATACGCCTCCCCCGAACCCTGGTTCGCTTCATCAATAGCTCCTATCATCAATATCATGCCTTCATTGTTAATCTGATTTCCACAACCATAGGTTTTGTCTTTCTTTCCCGCTTAAGAAACGGTAAAATAAAAATCGCTTACCCTTCACAAATTTATTCACCCCCCCTTCATGTTATAAGAGATTATCATTCTGAAAACCCTTAAAATGATCTGATACCGAAAGGACGACACATATTGATGGTGAATACTGTATTTGAAAACTATCCGCTTTGGGCATCGCTTATCGCCATCACCTTGGCGCAGTTACTCAAAGTACCATGGAATTATCTCGTCACTCGGCAATGGAATTGGAACTGGGTTCTTAACACAGGAGGAATGCCCAGTGGTCATACTGCTGCAGTAACTTCCCTAGCAACTTCCATCGGATTATGGCATGGATTTGCTTCCCCTCTCTTTGCGATTACAACCATTTTAGCGCTCATTGTGATGTATGACGCTACAGGGGTACGTAGACAAGCGGGGATGCACGCCCAAGCCCTTAACCAACTTGCTGAAGATTTTACCCAGGTCCTTGGAGAACTCCGACATATTAATCGGAAGTCGCCAAGAGAAACAGGGGTGAAGTTAAAGGAAATTCTAGGGCATCAGCCCATTGAAGTTTTTGTTGGAGCATGGTTTGGTGTTGGGATCGCTCTCTTCCTTTTTTGGCTATGGTCCTAATCACCTACGGTAGGATTTAACGATCACCTGATGAATGTTATTTAGGAAGGGGGAGCTTATATGCAACGCATTGTCTCCATCTGCCCGAGTAATACAGAAATTCTTCATGCACTGGGCCTAAGTGACCAAATTGTCGGTGTTGACAATTACTCCGATTGGCCTCATTCCATTCGTCATCTGCCACGCCTAGGTCCTGATCTTGATATCGACATTGAAAAACTGCAAAATTTACAACCAGACTGGGTACTCGCTTCCCTCAGTGTCCCAGGAATGGAAAAAAACATTGACGGCTTAGAAAAGGCAGGAATCCCTTACTTAGTCCTCTACCCTGGCGGTATCGAAGATATTCCCCAGGACATCATTAAAGTAGGAAAACGTGCGGGAATTGAAGAGACTGCCAAAAAAGTAGCTGACGCCTTTAACCAGCAATTAAATGAGATTATCACTCGTATTCCTCGAGATCGATCAACACCCCGCCTTTATTGGGAATGGTGGCCAAAGCCTGTTTTTACACCCGGGAAAGATAACTGGCTAACGGATGTAAGCGCCATCGTTGGGGGTGTTAACATTTTTGGAGATGAAGAGGGGCAGACTGTTCAAACAGATTGGACAAATGTTGCCACCCGTCAGCCTGATTACACATTAGTCGCTTGGACAGGGGTACCGATTGAGCGCGTGAAAAAACACGTGATTCTCAAACGTCCCGAGTGGCAAGGGCTTCCCTTCGCCCAAGATGAGACCATTCATATCCTAGAGGAAGGTTGGTATTGTCGACCTTCTCAACGAATTCTAACGGGAATTCGTCACCTCGCTCACCTTCTATACCCCGATCACTTTTCATCCGCTGATCCCCAACAACCTTTACTTTAGTTATTTTCCTTATCCATTTTATAAAAAAAGCCTCCAAAACGGAGGCTTTTTCTTCTCAAAGAGTGTAACCGGTTTCAAAACATGCGATAACCATTGACTCTTAAATAACGAATGGTCCATCCACCACTGAGAATTCCCAATAGACCCATCGTCAACATTAAGTAATCTCCACCGAGCAACATGCCCTTGGTGATGAAAAAATAGGCCAACAAACCCGCATACAGAACCAATGGCACCCATGTGGTTTTTAGGATCATATTTAAAATAAAAGAGATTCCAAACCCCATAAATGTGAACAGTGGTATCGCGATGATTAGTTGAAGCACATTCACAGTTCACTCACCTCATTGATAAGATCGCCTACAAAATATTCAATCAAGCAATAGTTTAAACGATTAGCCAGTACGGGTCAATTATCTCGACTTTGTGGCAGTCCACTGAAACTTCTCCCCTTTATTTGCGAGGGCATTCGACATGCATTACAATGAAATGGAACGTAGTAACAAAAGGGGATGACAGCATGCGTCCACAAAGCGGAGGAAGACCTCCAATGGGGCGTCCAGGTATGAATACCGGCGCACAAACAGGCAGTGATCAACCAAAACCGAAGCTGCCGACTCAATTTGTTAACTTTGTATTTTTTAAGGTCGATCCTTCCTTCCGCCGCCTAAGCGAGGAAGAGCAAGAACGAGGAAAAGAAGAATTTGCCGCCGTCATTCAAGAGTATCAAGGTGGCGGAACCATGGTCATCGCGTATTCGACTGTTGGCATTCGCTCGGATGCTGATTTTGTCTTATGGCGGATTGCCAAGGACGTAGAAACCTTCCAAAAGATGAGCCATGAACTTCTTCACACCGGCCTTGGTAAGTATCTGGAGATTACCTACTCCTACCTCTCCTATACCAAACGGAGTGTGTATGTAGATAAAATGGATCCTGAACATCAGAATCCACGGGTCTACATCATCCCCGGTATGAAAAAATACTTATTTGTATATCCCTTTATTAAAACCCGGGATTGGTATCAACTTTCTTATCCTGCCCGTCAAGGGATGATGGACGAGCATATCCAAGTAGGTAGCAAGTTCCCATCAGTAAAACTGAATACGACCTATAGCTTCGGCATCGATGATCATGAATTTGTCGTTGCATTTGAAACGGATGAGATCACCGATTTTTCCGTACTGGTGCAAGAGCTAAGGGAGACCGAAGCGAGCCGCTATACGCTTCGTGATGTCCCCATGTTCACCTGCATCCATCATTCCGATGTAATGGATTGCTTGAACACCCTCTAATTGCTTATTAAAACACCTGACCATTTGGTCAGGTGTTCTTTATTTCTTAGGCTGTTTCCCACTGCCTTTACAGCAACCACAGGTTTCTGATCCACCAAGCAGCAGTTGATAATAGCCCCGGCCTTCACAGTAAATACATCGTTCTCCTTTGCCAATCCATCGGTTTCCTCTCATCGGATGATCGCCCCTATCGTATTTTGTTTATCGTTAATTTTCAGATAATATTACAGGATGAAAAGAAAAAAGGAAAGAGGGAACAATTGGAATGAACGAGGCTCACCCTTCATGTAAGCGCTATCATTTTATGATATCTCTTTTTTTCTCCTTTTATATATCTTTTTGCAAGCGGTTGTTCACATCCCCCTTGCTTGGCAACAGCCTTCCTAGGGTATAGTATTCCCTGACAGGAATTCTTAGATACTACTAGGAGGATTTTACGAATGAACCATCTGCAAGCGAAGACCCTCTTACATAATGGCGTAGAAATGCCATGGTTCGGACTTGGTGTTTATAAAGCAGAAGAGGGGAGTGAAACCGAAAACGCAGTTCGAGTCGCATTAAACCATGGGTATCGTCATATCGACACCGCTTCCCTTTATGGAAATGAAGAAAGTGTCGGCCGCGCTATTCGAGAATCAAGCATTCCTCAAAATGAGATCTTCGTAACCACGAAAATTTGGAATGCGGATCAGGGATACGATGAAACCCTGTATGCTTTTGAAAAAAGTCAACGGAAGCTAAACATGGAGCCCATTGACCTTTATCTCATTCATTGGCCTGTCAAAGAGAAATATAAAGAAACTTGGCGTGCGATGGAACGACTCTATGAAGAAGGACAGATACGCGCTATCGGCGTCTCTAATTTTCACATCCATCATCTGGAGGATATTATGTCCCGTAGCAACATCCCTCCAATGGTTAACCAAGTAGAGCTTCATCCCCGCCTCACACAAAAGGAACTTTTAGCATTCTGCAAGACTCATCATATCCAATTGGAAGCATGGTCTCCTCTCATGCGTGGACGAATTTTAGATAACAACCTTTTGCAATCAATTGCTCAGCGACACAACAAAACGGTTGCCCAAATCATCCTACGGTGGGATTTGCAAAATGGCATCGTCACCATCCCCAAATCGGTAAAGAAAGAACGGATCTTAAGTAATGCCGATGTTTTTGATTTTGAACTGAATGCAGAGGAAATGTCGCAAATTGATCATTTACATACGGGGGAGAGAACCGGTCAAGATCCCGATCATTTTCATTTCAATTTTTAAAATAAAACCAAAAGACCCCTGGAAAATAATCCAAGGGGTCTTTTTAACTTCATTTAGAATTTGGCTTTTTTAAGTGCAAGAGAGAAACCACCTAGAATAAAGAACCAACGCGCATCAATCAACTTTTTAATCAAACTCGCTTTTCTACCAAACACTTTCTTATTGTTGTTTCCAATGGTACCAATACCGACGTTACGGCCCAGGGATGCTACAGTCCCTTTTGGAGCATAACGATAGGGTTTCATTTCTCCACCACGGAGCATAGCAACCATGTTTTTAGCTAAGTGTTGACCCTGTTGCATGGCCATTTGAGCAGTTGGAGGATACGGGCGCTCTTCATTATTAAAGACAAGGGAGTTATCCCCAATAATAAAGAGGTCTTCGTACCCAGGAGCACGGAGGAATTCATCCACTTTAATACGACCGCGCATGGTTTCTAAACCCGACTCTTCAAGGAGTGCGTTTCCTCGTACACCACAGTTCCAGACAACCGTAGCCGCTTTAACCTCTTCACCGCCCTTGAGAATCACACCATCTTCCGTAATTTCTTGAATAGGCGTTCCAATGCGGAAATTGACACCTTTTCCACTGAGGTAGTTCACCGCATAGTCAACCAGTTCTTTATCAAACCCTGGCATAACGGTAGGTGCAGCCTCAATATTAATTAGTTGCACTTTCTCGCGTGGAATATCGAATTCTTTACACAGATAAGGGAGGCGATCCACTAGTTCTCCAACAAATTCAATCGAGGTAAAACCAGCGCCACCAATTACAATCTTAAGCAGATCCTCATTTTTCACGTCACTGGCTTGATATCGAGCAAAATTGTATTCAATATGCTCACGAATCATCCGTACACTATTTAAGTTATTAATGAGGAGGGCATTTTCAAATACCCCTTTGGTGCCAAAGGTTTCCGTATGAGCACCCAATGCAAACACGAGATAATCATAAGCTAAAGGCTCATCCGTTCCAGCAAGACGGACCACCTTCTCTTTCGGATCAAATCCGGTCACTTTGTCCTGAATCAAACGAACCTTATCACGATTGATCAATGACTCCAATGCAACACGTGTATGATCAGGATCAAGAGTCCCTGCAGCTGGTTCATGCAACTGAGTCGTTACATAATGATAGGGATTCAAATTGACCAACGTAATTTCCGCTTCCTGATGGTTTAATTGTTTTTGAAGACCACGGACGGTCATTAAACCACCGAAACCGGCTCCCAATACTACAATTTTGGGAAGTCCCATAGTTACCACATCCAATTGTTAAATATTTCACAATAAATTCATCCGTGCCGTCGGACACTATAAACCATGATAAGATTTTCCTATCCGTTTGACAAGGGGTCTTCTTCATGATCTCACCTAAACACATTGTTCCCCCACCCACTCACCTTATCCTTACACACAATTAGGTGAATGCCGTCACAATCTCGCACGGAATCCAATTTCTTTTGTAGAACCTTTTATTCGAAGGAAAAGTGACAAGAATTACATGATCAATGATGAGTGGAAACTTAGGGTATAAATGGAAAATGCATTTTCTTTTATACCTGTTCAGGCAGTTGGTTCCCCCTTCGCTTCGTGGTAGTATATTAAATAGCCGACTAGAAGGTACTGTTCTAGCAAAGGCCCTTTCTTTATGCTTTTTTAAATCCGATTGGAGGTGTAACGAATCATGTCAACTAACTTTAATCAAACCGATTCGGATGTATCAGAGATTACAATTATAGGCGGTGGGCCAACCGGGCTTTTCGCAGCCTTCTACGCCGGGATGCGCAAATCGACCGTCAAGGTAATCGAAAGCATGCCTCAGCTCGGAGGTCAACTTTCGGCCCTTTACCCGGAGAAGTACATATATGATGTAGCGGGTTTCCCCCGTGTTCGTGCACAAGAGCTTGTCGATAATTTGATCGAGCAATGTAAACTGTTTGAGCCTACCTTTTGCGTAGATGAAAAGGTCTTGCATATTGAAAAGAATTCGAATAACTTATTTGAGATTACAACTGATAAACAAGTTCACCTTTCTCAATCGGTCATTATTACAGCCGGTTGTGGAGCCTTTGAACCCCGTAAATTATCCATCACAGGAGCGGAGAAATACGAGGGTACCAACCTCCATTATTTTGTCACGGATTTAGATCGATTTCGTGGTAGGAATGTATTAATCGCCGGAGGAGGAGATTCTGCAGTGGACTGGGCCAATATGCTTGAGCCCATTGCATCCTCAGTCACTATCATCCATCGTCGAGATCAATTTCGCGCTCATGAAACCAGCGTCGATACGATGCGAAACTCCAGCGTGAATATTATTACCCCACGGGAGATTATGGCATTACATGGCGAAGAGAACATTGAGAAGGCTGTTATCTCAGATCGTAAGCAAAACATTGTTGAAGAGCTACCTGTGGACGATGTCATCGTCAGTTATGGCTTTGTTTCATCCCTCGGACCCATTCAAGAATGGGGATTAGCGATCGAAAAAGGCTCTATCCTTGTCAACTCCCGTATGGAGACCAATATTCCTGGTATTTATGCTGCAGGGGATATTGCTTCCTACCCTGGAAAAGTAAAATTAATCGCTGTTGGCTTCGGAGAAGCCCCTACTGCGGTTAATAATGCAAAGCAATACATTGACCCGGAAGCACGCCTCCAACCCGGGCATAGCTCCAATATGAACATCTAATCGTCATCTCATGATCACATCCACAAACCAATCCCCACAAAGAAGTAAGGACGATCATCGCCTGCATCTTTGTGGGGATTTTCAGCTCAACCAGGTATACATGTTTTTATCCATCGGTGAAATCATAGCAAAGAAGTTATTTTTGCCCTTTATATAGTCAACAGGAGATTGGGTGGATCATGATGATGACGCAATCCAATACGGGATGCCCTATATGTAATGGCTTCGAAAGTTTATGTGCGAGTTGTCCTCAATGTGGGGATTGGTATGATGATCGGGGTCGCTATTTTGATGACTTCGCGGCCTATAGTCCTTATGATTCCATTGACGAGTTAAAGCAGGCCCAACCCTTTTCCATGAATTATCTTCATTTATGTCCCCATCACCTCTACTGTTCCCAATGTGGCTCTGAAGAAATACGTTATATACACGAAATCTACATGTAACCATCATGATAAAAAATACGCCCTGGTAGGCGTATTTTTTACCAATTATTGCACACGACGTAACCAGAACCCTCCGATAAATGTTTTTGGTTCACTAGATACCACAAAGGCTTGGCTATCAATTTCTTTTACCTTCTCCACCAATGCCTTTTGTCTCCGTCGCTTGGTCAAAACCATTAAAACGAGCCGTTCACCACTTAGTCCTTCGCCCACCCAAGAAGTGACCCCAAATCCCGCATTGCGAAGCTGTTGTGGCATATCGGAATCTTCTTTTCTTGTAATGACCTGCACAGTTACATAGCCCATCGCTAATTTTTCTTCAATAATTGAACCTGTATATACACCCAGTGCAAATCCTAAACAGTAGGTAACTAAGTTATACCAAGCATCAATATTATCTAACACTGTCGCAAGTCCTAACATATAGATGAAGATTTCTACAAAGCTAACCAATGAAGCCAGCTTTGCATTGCCTTTCATCATGACAATTAACCGAATGGTGGATAAGGTTACGTACGCAATCTGAATAAAGAAAATAAATACCAACACACCCACAGAAAAACCCTCCCAGTTCCTGCTTTTGACTACGTTCATTCCCCATCTTACAAGGAGAAAAGAACAGATTCAATCTTATCTTATCCACCTTGAATAAAATAAAGAGGGGAAGCCGCTAAGCGACATCCCCTCTTTATTTTTTATCTTATTCACCTTCTTCGCTCGCCCTTAATTCAGGGACATGGCTTTCTTCAATTAAGCCACTTCCCTCACAAATATTTCCTCCACCTAATCCCTCATTCACCATCCGATCGACATCCAAATCAAAACGCTCTCTTCCTTGTCCATCCACGTCCTTCTCTTTGGCCATTTCTGCTAGGTATTTACGTTCTTGGCGTGCTTGTTCTTCTTGAGCAACATCGCTTTTTACTCTACCTGCTCCCAATCCTTCATCAACCATCCGTTTAATTTCCTTGTTTTCATCCGATTGGTTATGCCGTGTCATCGGTATATCCACCTCCAAGGCTAGTTTTCACCGAGAATGGCACTCCCATTCCTATCCTGTCACCGGTCGATTATTTACGTTTTCATCCAACCCATCAATCCTTTACCCTTACTAATGGATTTTCCACGTTTTCTTCAGGTTAAAACCTGAGTGAACTCGCACTTCTCCCTTTAATTCGATCACAATCAGTAAGGATTGTCCTCCACACATAGGAGAAATAACCTATCACCATCTCATTATTTCCTACATATAGTAATAGTACCTCAGAAACATTGGAGGTGAAGTTCGTGTCCAAAAACCGAGTAAAAGACAACGGTTTTGAAAACCAGACATTGGGTCAACCTGTTTCAGCACCTTGGTCATCCACTAACACAACCCTCGTTATAAGTGCGGGTTCTCAGTTAGAAGGAAATTTTGCTGCACTGTTATCTTCTGGCGCTGCCATATCCCAAACATTAAAGCCCATGCGCGCTGGAAGAAGTTATACCTTTACTGCAGGGTTCTCTACCCTCAGCGGAAATACGGGTACCATTGATGTTCGTGTGGGTAATGTTCTCCGTCGCTATCAAGCTAGTTCCATCGCTGGAGCTCTTGGGCAATATGCCACCTACACCTTCCGCTTTAATGCACCACAAAATGAGCCGGCTGTCCTATCCATTACAAACAACGCCGCTGAAGATATAAAAATTGATACGGTATTTATCCTTCGTGGCTAGTACCGTTTAAAATAAAGGCGTTGGTTCCCAACGTCTTTATATATGGATTTATCCTTCTTTCATTCCCAATACAAACCCCCTACGGTAATTCGTACCGTAGGGGGTTTGTATTTACAACGATTGAACCTGAAAACTCATCCTAGCACTTCTCAGGGGTTCCTTCATTTGTCTCTGTTCTGAAGGATGTACCACATCCACAGGTAGCGGTTGCGTTAGGATTATGAATGGTAAATCCGCCACCCATCATCGACTCTTTATAATCAATTTGCAATCCTCGAATAAGAGGTGCATCCTTTTCACTGACTACTATGCGAATGCCATGTAACTCCAGTAAGGAATCGTTCTCTTTTCTTTCTTCATCAAAGCCCATCTCATAGGTAAAACCGCTACATCCGCCGCCTTGAACGCCGATGCGCAGGTAAAGTTTTTCTGGATGTTCTTCATCCTTTAACATATCTTGGACTTTGAGTCCTGCTTGTTCGGAAAGCTCGATCACTCGAACCCCTCCTTAATATCAGCGTCAGTTTGCGCCTTAAAATTAACTGCCTTCCCTATAGATTATACCGGGAAGGAGTTTTTGGCACAACCAACACCTACAACGAAGGAATTGAGACTGCACCTGTCGAACCTCTCATTCAATTGCTTATGCTCTACAAATCGCACCTTCACGAATCGTAAAAGTATATCGCCGAATAATATAAATTCCTTGATCGTTGATCGACTCATCACGATGCCATTCATTCAATAGCTCGTCCAATTGTTGACTGATTTTAACAACACTTGGATGTGTAAAACCTAATTCACGAGCCATTTTCTCCATGTGTCTACGGACTCTTTCTATTTTCTGTTTCAGATGATCTCGCTCCATCTGGAACGACCCCCCTAAATAGGACTCCATTGCCTGTCATGTTAACTGTTTGATACCCTCTCTTTCACATTGACAAAACCTATTTCTTAAAAAACTAGAATGGATTAATTGATCCATCAGCCTAAAGTTTATCCCTTACTATCTTCTACCTATTCGATAACAGAACACCCGTTTCCTTCCTTTTATGTCGCATTAAGTATCTTCGTCCCCTTATCATTATCTATTTGTCAAAAAATAGACATAACACAACCCGATTACCCAGAAAAGATCCGTTAATTCAAATCGAATCCATAGAAAAAAGCACCTTCGTTCATGGAGGTGCTTACCCTTGAATGGGACATTAATGGATTACAACAAATCAAATAGATCCTTCATTTTCCTTTGATGTTCAGCAATCGCTTGATAAATATGCTGTTCTAATTCTTCAGCCGTCTCGCCAATTACAATCTCCCCATTAACCATCGCATACGGAGAAGTTGCACATATATCACAGTGCCCTAAACAACTTGTTTCAAGCACTTCGATGTCATCATCTTGTTCTAGTTTGACCCGTAAGCTTTCTACATCCTCTGTCAATCGATTGATGCAGAACTCTACCATGGGTTGCATAAAAACAGCCTCCCTGATGTAAGGACCATCTACTTCACCTCATTGTAACTTTTTCAACGAACAAGTCAAGATACCCATCTTATAAAGCGTAAACCACCATATTTTGGAGCCGATACACCCTTCTCCCTCTACTGAATGGCAAATAAAACGTTATCGACTCATAGCGATTGAACTAATTTATCTCCAAATATGGTACGATACTTATACTGAATTTAATGGTTAATGGAGGTCTACTTCTTTGATTCGTCCCCTTGCACTTTCTCTTATTCTTATTGGTAGTGCCATGGTTATCTACCATGCCTACCAGTGGTGGGATCAAATCCATGTCGCAGTCCATGATCCCAAATTGGCGATGACGATTGCAAATGACTGGGATGATCGTCACCCTGAGCCCACTTTACAAAAGGGTCAAACCCCCTTAAAAAAGCCAGAGCGAGGGCAAGTTATCGGCGAATTAATTATCCCACGCATTGGCGCAATTCTTCCCCTCGTCTATGGAACTGAGAAATCTCAGTTAGCCAAAGGGGTCGGACAGTACATTGGTTATGGAACGGTGCTTCCAGGCGAAAATGGTCATTCTGTTCTAGCGGGACATCGGGAAACCACATTCAAAGAGGCCGGTAAACTGAAAATAGGGGATCGCCTTTATATCAAACGTGCAGGGTGGGTCTATACCTACCAGGTACGTAAGACATTTATCGTCGATGCAGATGATCGCACAGTCATCGTTCCCCATAACAAACCTGACATCTCTTTAATTACCTGTTATCCCTTTGATATGGTTGGAAGCGCACCTCAACGATATATTATTCGCGGCGATCTGATCGATCGAGCGCCGGTGAAAAAATAACAACAAACAGCCCTTTCCTTTCATCCAAGGAACATCTCCTCCAAATGAAAAGGGGCTGTTTTTTATCCCCAAAAAGGGCTCAAGGCTTCACCATGACCACTTAAAGATCCGTCGTTCACAATCACCCCTGCATTTTAGGCTAATCCCTTCCTAGGAAGGGATTGAGCCGTTTGCTCTAACGGTTACGCCAAGGGCGTCCAGCTTACGTTGAATATCCTTTAACCGTGGGTTACCTTCCCCAACAATCTCACCTTGTAGTACCACCACAGGGTACCAGAGATCTTCCTCGATTACCCGTTTGGAGAAAACAATTTCTTCTTCTTCATAGGGTTGATTAATATCCACATACCGAACCTGGATTTGCTCTCCATAGCGTCGAAATAATGCCGCTTCTAACCACGTTGCCGTCTCCTTTGCTGACGGTAAATTGACACAGCTTGCGCATCGCTCCTCTGCACCATAGACTCGTAAGGTTATTGGGATATCCATCTTCACACCTCTTTTCTCTTCACATATAGCCTCATGCATAATTAAGGTTGAAGAGCCTGTTCTAAATCTTCGATGAGGTCCTCTGGATCTTCCACTCCCACCGATATACGAATTAAACCCTCTACAATTCCAAGCTCCGCACGACGTTCTTCAGGGATCGATGCATGGGTCATCCGAGCAGGAACCGAAATTAAGCTCTCTACCGCTCCTAAGCTCTCTGCTAAAGTAAACCACTTTGTACGAGAGAGTACCTCTTCTGCCCGTTGTCCACTCCCCACATCAAAGGAGATCATCCCACCAAAACCACGCGCTTGTGCACGGGCAATTTCATGACCCACATGATCCTTTAATCCTGGGTAAAATACACTTTCAATATCTTTTCGACTCGCTAACCATTTTGCCAGCTGGGCAGCTCCTTTTTCATGTTGGCGCATACGTAAACCAAGCGTCTTCAATCCCCGCATCAGTAGCCAGGAATCCTGTGGCCCCAAGACAGCACCTATTGAATTTTGTAGAAAATGAAGTTGCTCACCCATTTCCTCACTGTTTACAACCACAAGACCTGCGACTACATCACTATGTCCACCAATGTATTTTGTGGCACTGTGCAGTACGATATCCGCACCTAAATCCAATGGATTTTGCCAATACGGTGTCAAAAAGGTGTTATCTACGATCAAGAGAAGCCCTTTTGATTGACAAATGGAAGTCATTTTAGAAAGATCCGTTACCTTTAATAGTGGGTTACTCGGCGTTTCAATATAAACCGCCTTGGTCTCTGGTAAAATTGCAGCCTCAACTTCTTCTGGTCGACTGCTGTCGACAAAGGTACTGCGAATGCCCAATCGATTGAACACCTTAGAAAGAACCCGATACGTTCCTCCATAAATATCGTCACCCACAACTAAATGATCTCCTTGGTTAAACATGGAGACAACCGTTGAGACAGCCGCCATCCCCGATGCAAAAGCAAACCCCCGTACTCCATTTTCCAACTCTGCAATCAAGGTTTCTAGCGCGGTTCGTGTCGGATTCCCTGTACGGGAGTATTCATATCCACGATGCTTACCAATCGCCTCTTGTTGATACGTAGACACCTGATAGATCGGAACGCTAACCGCCCCCGTTTGTTTATCTCCCATAATTCCACCATGAATCAATTTTGTATCCAAGCGCATGATCTTAACCCTCCTCAGAATAAATTTGCTGACTTAAGTATCGTTCACTACTATCCGGGAAAATCACAACAATATTCGTACCTGGCTTTGCTCTTTCAGCTTCTCGTAGCGCGGCACTAAAGGCAGCTCCTGATGAACTTGCCACCAATAACCCTTCCAATTGCGACAGCTCTCTTACCCGACGAAACGCCTCATCATCGGTAACCACGTGAATATCATCAAAGTATGAGGGCTCCATATAAGATGGGATTAATTCCATCCCAATACCCTCGGTCTTATGCGGACCTGGTTCTCCTTTTAAAATCGACCCTTCCGGTTCAACAATCACGGTTTTAATTGACGGATTCATTTCCTTTAAATAGCGAGCACACCCCATAAACGTCCCGCCGGATCCTGCACCTGCTACAAATACGTTGACTTGACCATCCATCTGTTCCCAAATCTCAGGTCCTGTACTCTCATAGTGAATCGCTGGATTGGCTGGATTTTGAAATTGCTGTGGACAATAGGCATTCTCTACCTCGGACTCAAGTTCTTTCGCTTTCTTGATTGCACCTTTAATCCCTTCGGAAGTGGGGGTATTTACCACTTCAGCTCCAAGGGCACGCATTAATTGTTGCTTCTCCTGTGAAAATTTTTCTGGGACAACGAACATGACCCGATACCCCGTGCCCACAGCAGCGAGAGCAAGGCCAATCCCCGTGTTTCCTGCAGTTGGCTCAATAATGGTTCCCCCTGGTTTTAATTGACCACTTTCTTCTCCCGCTCGGATGAGCGCTATACCTAAACGATCCTTCACACTTCCACCTGGGTTGAAGGATTCCAATTTAGCAAAAATCTGTACCCCTTCGGGTAAGGTAAAGCGCTTAATGCGAACAATCGGAGTCTGGCCAATCAAATCCTTTATATCGTCATAAACGTGTTTCATCCATCAGCCCTCTTCTCTTGCGCTTTTTTGTCAGGTTCATACGTATTATATCCACCTTATCCTATCATGTTTTTCATTCCGATAAAAACAATCCGATTACTGTGTTAAAGTATTATAGCAGTTGGAAAGGATTTTTTCATGACAGGTTTAATGGGCATTTCCTTAATTTCCACGTCCATTGATTGATTTTATATTCACTTCGTTTTAAAATAAATGGTGAGCAAATACCGTCCAGTTTGTTAGGGACCTTTGCTGAAAGGAGTCATATCCATGAGAGAACAAGTACAGGAAGTCTTAGATAAACTACGCCCATTCATTCAACGCGACGGTGGTGACGTTGAACTCGTAGATATTGAAGATGGAATCGTAAAAGTACGTCTTCTCGGCGCATGTGGTAGTTGTCCTAGCTCTACCATCACCCTTAAGGCAGGAATCGAGCGTGCATTGGTCGAGGAAGTTCCTGGTGTCACGGAAGTCGAACAAGTATTATAATCACGTCCTTTTATCAGCCCTACCGCTTCTTAATCAAGAAGCGGTATTTTTGTGGACAAAGACAACCGCTTCCCAGAATTTATTTCTGGGAAGCGGTTGTCTTTAAGTTACTCATGCGCTTTACTTCATTCCTTCTTCCTTTTTCAAGGACTCCTCTTGGTATAAATGACAGGATACCCAATGGAGTGGACGAACTTCCTGCCACGTGGGTACTTCCTTTGCACAAATATCCATCGCTTTGGGACAACGTGTACGAAAACGGCAACCACTTGGAGGGTCAATCGGACTTGGAACGTCCCCCTTCAAGATAATACGCTCTCTACGTTTTTCCGTATCCGGATCAGGAATCGGAACAGCTGATAAGAGTGCCTCGGTATAAGGATGGAGAGGGTTATCATAAAGCTCTTGACTATCCGCTAGTTCAACCATATTTCCCAAATACATCACACCTACACGGTCACTGATGTATTTAACCATGGATAGATCGTGGGCGATGAATAGATAAGTGAGTCCCTTTTCCCGTTGCAGCTTCTTCATCAAGTTAACAACCTGAGCCTGAATCGAAACATCCAACGCCGAAATCGGCTCATCTGCAATAATAAATTCTGGATCGACTGCCAGGGCACGTGCAATTCCAATCCGTTGCCGTTGACCACCGGAGAATTCATGAGGAAAACGATCCGCATGCTCTTCGTTAAGTCCAACGGTCTTTAGGAGCTCGACTACTTTCTCCTGACGAGCTTTTCCCTTTGCCAATTCATGAATATCTAACCCTTCCGCGATAATATCCCCTACTGTCATACGCGGGTTCAATGAGGCATAGGGATCTTGGAAGATCATTTGCATTTCTCGGTTAAATTGCTTTAGGTTTTTCCCTTTAAGATCTTTGGTGGTTTTACCCTTGAAACGAATATCCCCATCCGTTGCATCATACAAACGGATGATCGTGCGTCCAATGGTGGACTTCCCACAACCCGATTCACCAACGAGACCCAGGGTCTCACCCTTATATACTTCAAAGGAAACATTATCTACCGCCTGAACAAGTTGTCCTCGTCCGACATGAAAGTGCTTTTTGACCTGTTCAACTTCGAGAATCTTTTCCACTTTCGGTTCGACTTTGCTCATTTGGAAGCACCTCCTACCAAGTCATGAGGAATTTCAACCGATGGCGCCATGGGGTGTTCTAACCAACAAGCTACACGTTGGGTACCGGACGCATCCGTTGTTTCTGGCATTTGCTCTTTACATACTTTCATCGCATGAGGACAGCGACTTGCAAAAGGGCAACCCTTTGGTGGAGAGAGAAGGTTCGGTGGAGCTCCTAGGATCGGTGTCAATTCAGTATCCCTTGAGAGATCCATGCGGGGCATCGAGCCCATCAAACCCCATGTATAGGGATGACGCGGACGATTAAATATTTCCTCCACCGTCCCGGTTTCTACCACCTTCCCTGCATACATCACGACAACACGATCTGCCGTTTCAGCTACCACACCAAGATCATGGGTAATTAAGATGATGGAAGTGTCCATCTTCTCCTTCAAATCATTCATCAGATCCAAAATCTGCGCTTGAATGGTCACATCTAAGGCGGTTGTCGGTTCATCCGCAATCAACAGTTTGGGAGCACACGCCAAAGCAATCGCAATCATTGCCCGTTGCCTCATCCCACCACTAAATTGATGGGGATATTGATCAATTCGCGATCCGGGGCTAGGAATTCCTACTAGGCGCAGCATCTCAAGTGCCTTTTCTTTTGCTTCGGCTCTCCCTAACTTTCGGTGCTTAACTAGCCCTTCCATGATTTGTTTACCAATCGTCATGGTAGGGTTGAGAGATGTCATCGGATCCTGGAAGATCATCGCAATATCTTTCCCACGAATCCCTTCCATCTGCTTTTCAGGAAGCTTCGTTAAGTCATTGCCTTCGAACAAAATTTCTCCATGTTTAAAGACACCGGGTGGTTGAGGAATTAACCGCATGATACTTTGGGAAGTCACACTTTTTCCGCATCCTGATTCCCCTACAACGGCAACCGTCTCACCCTTTTTCTCCTCAAAGGAGACCCCTCTAACAGCTTGTACCTCTCCATTGTAGGTATGAAACGAGACATGAAGATCTTTTACTTCGAGCACATTATTACGATCCATGAAACTCCTCCTCCTTCCTTCGTTTATTGACGCAACTTCGGATCCAACGCGTCACGCAATCCATCCCCAACAAGATTAAAACTCAACATAATCAATGACAGAATCAGCGCGGGATAAAACAACTGATAAGGGAACAATTGCAGTACCTGGTAACCATCATTGATCAACACACCTAGACTTGCTTGGGGCGGTCGAATCCCTAAGCCGATAAAGGCAAGAAACGCTTCAAAGAAGATCGCTGTTGGGATCGAGAACATTACTGTAATAATCACAGGACCAAGTACATTAGGAAGCATGTGTTTCGTCAACATCCGTCGGGTGCTTGCTCCCAATGTGCGAGCTGCCAACACATATTCCTGAGACTTTAGTTTCAGCATTTGGCCACGAACCACCCGCGCCATGGTAATCCAACCCGTAATCCCCAATGCCAAAGCGATGGCAATAATCCCAGGTTTCAACCACAGCAATAACAAAATAATGACAATCAAATTAGGAATGCCGTACAGTACCTCAATAATCCGTTGCATCCAGTTATCAACTTTCCCACCATAATAGCCTGATATGCAGCCATAAGGAACACCGATTAAGAGATCAAATCCTGTGGCTAATAAAGCAATCAGCAACGAGATTCCAGCTCCATACCACGTTCTTGTCCAGATATCACGCCCTAAACCATCCGTTCCAAACCAATGGTCACCCACCGTCTCTTGGTTCGTAATCTCATAGTTAGTTGCTCGATAGGAATAGGAGTTAATATCCGGTCCTACAATTGCTAACACAGCAATGATTACTAATAGCAATACGCCGAGTAAAGCCCCTTTATTCTGGCGAAAGCGACGCCATACATCGCCCCAGAAGGTAATCTTTTTACTTGCTACCCCCTCTTGTGCTAGGGTATCCTTTGCTACGGGTTCAAACATTTCAGGAGTCATTTTTTGCGTTGATGAATTCATGGTGTTCACTCCTTCACACCTCCAATACGAATCCGAGGGTCAATAATTCCATAGAGAACATCCACCAAAAACATGGTCACAATAATCAAGGCGCTATAAAAAATTGTCACACCCATAATGACCGTGTAGTCTTGTATTTGGATGGAGTCGACAAACATCCAGCCCATCCCTGGTATTGCAAATATCCGTTCCACAACCAGAGAACCTGTTATCAAGTTAATCACGAGTGGGCCGAGTACTGTCACTGCTGGAATCAATGCATTCCGCAGTGCATGTTTAGTAATTGCCGTTCTTGCACTGAGTCCCTTCGCTTTGGCAGTCTTCATATAATCCTGACCCAAAACTTCCAGCATCTCCGTACGGATATAGCGCGCCATGGTTGCAATCACTAACACGGCCAACGATATACTTGGCAGGATACTATACTCAGGGCCATGCCATAACCCTACTGGAAGCCATCCGAGCTTTACCCCCACAAAGTAAGCAAGTAGTGTTGCCAAGACAAAGTTGGGTACCGAATAGCCGAGAATTGAGAAGATGTTCGCTGTGTTATCCACCCAACTTCCCCGTCGCAGTGCTGCAATACATCCCAAGAGGAGACCAAACAAAACACCGACTGCTGTCGCCTGAAGTCCTAATTGTAAGGAAGCAGGAAACCCTTGCAAGATCAACTCCGTAACACTCCGACCATCATATTTAAAGGAAGTTCCCAAATCCCCTTGAAATAGATTACCCAAAAATTTAACGTATTGGACAGGCAAGGGCTGATCCAACCCATATTGTTTGAGAATTTGTTCCTTCAATTCGACAGGAATTTTATCTTCATGTTGTAAGGGAGAGCCTGGCATCGAGTGCATTAGAAAAAAGGTAAGGGTAATAATGACCCACAACGTAATAAGCATATACATCATCCGCTGAAGTACATAACGGCCCATCACACAACACTCCTTTCTCATAATAGTCACAATCGCTCTACAGATGAATGGTTAGCGCACAGAAGGTATATACCCCCAAGGCATATACCTTCTCGCGCACCATTTTAGTTGTTTGGTATAGATTGTCTTACTTCTCTTCGATCGACATCCACTTAAAGGTGAAATCTGCACCAAAGGGATGGGTGACGAGACCCTTCACATAGGGTTTCTTCAGATATAGGCGGGAGCGATAATAAAGAGGAGCTATCGGTGCTTCATCCATCATCACCGCTTCGGCCTTTTTCAAGTCTTCAATTCGCTGTTTAAAGTCAGGATTGGCTTGTGATTTTTTAATCAGTTTGTCAAATTCTTTGTTGCTCCATTTCCCACGGTTAAACGAATTTCCAGTAATCCACATGTCGAGGAAGGTCATCGGATCATTGTAATCGGCACCCCAACCCGCAAAGGTAATTTGGAACTTTCCTTTATTTTCAAGATCCAATTTTTGACTGAAAGGCATTGGCCGCAAATCCACGTCAATCCCGAGTACATCATTCAATTGTTCTTTCAGATACTCTTGATCCTTCTTCCCATTACTTGAATCATAGCCTAATAACTCAATCGACGGGATCTTTTTAATTCCTTCTTCTTTCATCCCTTCTTTTAAGAGCTTCTTCGCTTCTTTTTTATCATAGCTTACATATTCCTTGGTCATTTCACGGAACATTTGATCCTCTGTTGCTTTGATATTCGGTGGAACTAGTGCCCCAGCAGGCTTTGATCCATTCTTCTCAATCTTATCCGTCATTGTCTTCCGATCAACTGCCATGGAAATCGCTTTCCGGATCTTTGCATTTTTAAAGAATTTGTTTTTGGTGTTGAATTGTAAATAGAAGGTAGTTGCTTCTTTGAAAGGCATTACCTCTGGCTTACCCTTCCACTTATCCACAAATTCCTGGCTCAAAGAAGTGAAATCCGTCTTACCTGTTTGATACAAGTTCTGAGCAGTGTTCTGATCCTTCACGATATCCGTATGAACCCCTGCTAGCTTGACATTCTTTTTGTCCCAATAGCTGTCGTTCTTCTTGAGATCATAGCTTTTTTCGTGTTTCCATTCGGACATAACAAAGGGACCATTGTAAACCATTTTATCCGGCTCGGTCGCATATTTGCTACCATATTTCTCATAGATGTCTTGACGAATAGGTTTAAAGGTACCAAAGGTCGTCAAATTGAGAAAGTACGGAACCGGATTTTTCAGTTCTACTTTTAAGGTTTTATCGTCAATCGCTTTAACTCCTACATCGCTTTCTTTACCCTTTGACATATTAAAAGCTTCTGCACCTTTAATCGGGTACAAAATGTTACTATATTCAGCTTTCGTTTTCGGATCTAGGGCAGTTTTCCAAGCAAATTCAAAATCCTTAGCAGTAACGGGCTTCCCATCGCTCCATTTTGCATCACGAAGGGTAAAGGTATAAGTTTTTTTGTCTCCGCTAATTTTTACATCATTCGCTATCGCTGGGATTGGCTCATTATTCTTATCCATACGATAGAGACCTTCCATGACGTTGTTAAGAAGGTACAGGGATGACGCGTCAGATGTCTTTGCACTATTCAACTGAGGTGGCTCTGAAACATCCACCATGTTAAAAATTTGCTTCTTTTTTCCAGCGGTATCATCTTGGACACCACCGCAAGCGCTCAACGCTAGACTAGCAACCACTAGGCTAGTGAGTGAGAGATATAACTTTCTACGCATGAGTTTCCCCCCTTGGGAATTGAGAAATATTTCTATGTTGTTATGATCCTTAGGATCTATAACACCAACGTTGTAGACGGTATATGATTCTCCGACAAAGGGAATATTCGGATTCTATTGCCCAAGGCATATTGATTCGACTCAATTCCCGAAATTCCCCCTTGATCCGCGGATTTTTTCCGTCTTTTTCGAGAAATCCCGTTTCAAGCAAGCTGAAAAAGGGAAAACGATTACACACTTTATTCGACTTCTTTTGGATAAGCTAAGATTATCATAACCGTTGCTATCCTTAAAATCAAACGAGAAAATATTGGATAAAATGTGTGGTAATCTCCATAAAAGCGCAATTTCATTAGGGGAATTACACTTTTTTTTCAATGAATATTAAATTTTTACTTAGATTTACCATCGAGATAGGCCCACTTAAGGCTTAGTTCGGCCCCGACAGGATGTCGTATAACATCTTTTACATACTGCTTTTGTAGGTAGATTTTCCCCCCATAAAGTACAGGGGCAATCGCAGCATCCTCTAACATGATTTCCTCTGCCTTTGTCATATCTTCTACACGTTCTTTAAAATTGGGATTGATTTGCGATTTTTCGATCAAGGAATCATACTCTTTATTCTTCCAGTCTCCATAATTAAAGGAGGTATCCGATAACATGGTATCAAGGAACGTCATCGGATCATTGTAATCAGCTCCCCAGCCTGCTAGGGAAAGCTCAAATTCACCTTTGCTTTCTTTATCTGTCTTTTGTTTCATCGGCTGTGGATTTACTACGATATCGATCCCAAGGAGTGTTTTTAATTGATCTTGAATGAATATCGCTGCCTGTTTGCGATAATCATCATAACTTAATAGAGAAAGCTTCGGCTTGGAAATAATGCCCTCCTCTTTCATTCCTTCTTTCAATAGACGTTTTGCTTCTGTTGGGTTATATAGTTGCCCTTGGGAAGCATGCTTTCTGAAGGACTCATTATCTGTCCCAGTAATGGTTGGCGGAACAAAAGCAGTGGCTGGCTTTGATCCATCTTTCAGCAATTTGGCCAAGGTATCCCGATCAATCGCATAACTGATTGCTTTACGTATCTTTGTATTGGAAAAAAACTTTTTGTCTGTGTTAAAGACGACATATTGGCTAATCGCCCCAGTATAGGGAGTGAATTCGGGGCTTTTCTTGAAGGCATCCGAAAGGGCGGAGTCCAATTGAGTCATATCCGTCTTGCCAGTGTTATAAAGATTCACACCGGTGGCGGTATCTTTAATAATATACATATTGGCCGTAGTTAACTTCACCCCACTACGATCCCAGTACGTTTTACTCTTCTTCAGTGTCATCTGTTGCTCATGTTGCCATTTCGATAGAGTATAAGGCCCATTCGTTACCATCCGATCAGGCTCGGTAGCATATTGATTGCCGAATTTTTCAACCACATCTTTTCGTTGTGGAAAGAACACCGGAAATGCGGTTAATCCCTGAAAGAATGGACTTGGTTCTTCCAATTCCACCCGTAACGTTTTATCATCGATTGCCTTGATACCTACTTCTTTTTCTGATTTTTTTCCCAAGTTATAGTCTTTAGCATTTTTAATTACGTATAAAATATAACTGTACTCCGATGCCGTTTTAGGATTGAGTGTTCGTTTCCATGAATACTCAAAATCCTTTGCCGTCACAGGCTTGCCATCACTCCATTTTGCATCTCGCAAAACAAATGTGTACACCTTTTTATCTGCTGAGATTTCCATCCTGGATGCGATGGCTTCTTCTGGTCGATTATCTCGATCAAGGCGAAACAATCCTTCATTCACATTATTCAAGACATCAAATGCGACGGTATCTACCGCTTTTGATGGATCTAAACTACTTGGCTCTG
The DNA here is from genome assembly GCF_900116235.1 of Marininema halotolerans. Classification (GTDB taxonomy): domain Bacteria; phylum Bacillota; class Bacilli; order Thermoactinomycetales; family DSM-45169; genus Marininema; species Marininema halotolerans. The sequence goes on from NZ_FPAA01000002.1 coordinate 170,010, forward strand.
CGGCAGCAGTAATATCAAGCACTTGTTTAGTATCGGCGGCTCCTCCCAGATCCCCGCCATCCGGCCCACCATTAATTCCACCACAAGCAGACAGCAGCAAACTACATCCTAAAAACCCGATCAAACTTACCTTAAGCCCTTTGATCATCGTCGTACTTCCCCCCTGAATCTAAAATCCCTTACGTAGCATCATGATTACGCTTTCACTCATTCCCATAATTGATCCAACATATGAAGGCACACTTAATTATAAATGATATTCACTACCGAAAAAAGAGAAGTCAAAAAACAGGGACAATTGATTTGATTTGTCGAAAATTGCGCCTTCACTCACTTTGGGATAAACTTGAAGTCTCAGGGAGGAGGATTTTATGCTCAACAATCGTTATCTATGGGGCGTATTTGTTTCATTACTCAGTATTTTAGTAACCTGGTTACTAAGTAATGGATCAACCATTCGTTGGATTAATGCACTCTTTATGACTGGCCTCATCTCCATGTTGATTGCTGCGACTTACTTTGTAGTCAATGGCGGTTTTTTCAACAACTTTAGCCGTGGATTTTCAAAATTATTTAAAATCATGTCAAATAACCCGATGAACGATGATTTTGATGATTCGCCTGATGGTGGAGACAGTGGCGAAGAACGAAAGGCTTGGGCTTCACAGATGCTGATTACACTGACCCTCACCATAGGCTTGGTCGATCTCGCACTTTCTTTTATCCTTCTCACCTTCCGCTAGTACCCATGATTAATATAAGCCCCGTGCACAATTGCACGGGGCTTTTAACTACCTCGACGGAATCATTCCTTGCTCTTCATACGAATCCAACCATTCCCCTCAACGATTTGTAGAAAGGTTACTAACCGTGGCAAAATCGGTTCGGCCTGATCTCCAAAATGCTGCTCCAAAGCCAGAGCCAGCTCCTCTACTGTCATCTTCCCTGTGCATCGCCTTAAAACAAAGCTACCCAGGGCATCCATATGAACTCGGATGGTTGCAGGCTGATTGAACAAGCGAATCGATAATCTCTCCAACCATCCCCTTCGCGGAATAATTAGCGTTGCTAAGTCTGCTTCTATATCCTCTGTCCGCGCAAGTGTGAAGGGCTCTTTAAGAATCGGTAACATGGTAAGCAAATTTGACGGCTTATTCCCTACCATGGATGATCACCATCTCCCGTCTTATTTAGCTCCATGCTTCAGCCGCCTTCCCGCTGAGCGATAGGCAACCCACCATAAAAGTAACCCTACGACACCAAACACGCCGAGGGAGATCCACATATTTTCACTCATCGGTGATGATGGGATGCTTACGCCACTGACAATCAGAATGGCAATGACTACACCGATAAGCGATTCCCCTGCAATAAGGCCCGACGCAAAGAGAACCCCTGCTTCATTACGCATTTTACGAAGATCGAAATCCTTCGTCGTCGCATCAATGATCCAACGAATCCCACCACCGACAATGATGGGTGCACTCACATGAATCGGCAAGTATACCCCCACTGCGACAACCAACGAATTGAGACCTAAAAATTCAATAACGATGGCAATACCAGCTCCGAGAAAGATTAAGTCCCAAGGGAGATCGCCTCTCATCATCCCTTCAATGATCGTCTTCATCAACACCGCCTTTGGAGCAAGTAATTCCTTCGACCCCATTCCATAGGCTTCGTTTAAAATAACAAGAACCACACCAATCACCAGTCCTGAGGCAACGACACCGATCATCATGGCAATCTGTTGCTTCCAAGGGGTCCCTCCAATTAAATGCCCTGTTTTTAGATCCTGAGAAATATCCCCGGACACCGCCAACGCGGTACAAACGATTGCCCCGACGATGAGAGCAGCGATCATTCCGTGTATTCCACTTAACCCTGTCGCCTTAAAGATAAAGGTGACAATGAGGATGGTGGCAATGGTCATCCCAGAAACTGGGGAGGATGAACTTCCCACTACCCCTACAATGCGTGAAGCAACTGCGACAAACAAAAAACCAAACACCGCAATCGAGAGTGCGCCAATCACTCCAATGTTCGTAAGAGGGGCAAAAGCCAAAATCAAGACGATTACAAATACACCGATGCCAACCCATTTTAATGGGATATCTTGATCGGTTCTTGCTAACCCTTGTCCACCTAACTGATTTTTACGTGCACTTTGAATGGTATCGCGAATGGAATAAATCAGGGTTGGAAGGGTCTTCACCATGGTGATTAATCCAGCGACTGCTACAGCACCAGCACCAATATAAGTAATGTACCCTTTCCATATTCCCCAAGCATCCAATTCTGCAATCGGGGCCGCAGCCGGGAAGATCGTCTGCGAGGAGCCTGCACCAAAGAAACTAATTAAGGGAATGAGTACGACCCAGGCGAGAAGGCCACCTGCCATCATCTGACCCGCAATGCGGGGCCCAATGATATATCCTACACCGAGCAACGCTGGATAAATATCGAGGCCTATCACAGCATTTTTGAACTTGCTGATTTGAGCTTCAATCTCCGTTTTAAATAACACAAACCCGTCGCCTAACGCCTTCACGATCCCCCCAACCAAGAAACCTGCCCCTACTAAGCGGGCGTTCTTTCCGCCAGTTTCACCACTTTTCAGCACTTCAGCACAGGCGGTTCCTTCAGGATAGGGAAGCGTTTCGTGTTCATTGACAATTAAAAGCCGCCGGAGAGGAATCATCATAAATACCCCAAGAAATCCACCCGTTAATGCAATAAAGGCAATCATGCCTTGGTTCGGATTCAAATCCCACAGGAATAGGGCGGGTAGCGTAAAAACCGCCCCCGCACCAATCGCTTCTCCAGCAGTTGTCATCGTTTGTACAATGTTATTTTCTAAGATAGACTCCCGGCGAAAGATCCCTCGTAAAATTCCCATAGAGATCACCGCAGCTGGGATCGAAGCGGAAACCGTTAATCCAATTTTCAACCCCAGGTAGGCGTTAGCTGCACCAAAAACAACAGCTAACACGATTCCAAGTACACATGCCATCCAGGTTAATTCTGGCAATGTCTTATCCGCAGACACATAGGGGACAAACCCTGTCTTGCGGTCATTCTGCTGATTTATCATCACGATCCCTCTCTCTTTCCAAAGCCCAGGTCTGTGGAGGTTTCACATTCTCGATATTCCATCTACCCTTGTAATAAGCAGTCTGCTTAAATGATATCCATCTAATGCGAAGGAATTTAACATCCCTCTTCCTCCTACACCTTCTATGTAACTCACATTCCCAAAAGCAACAATGCTAACATGTTCAATAAGGCGATGTTTTCGTTTTTCGATGTAACACTCCACCCTAACAGAATGATGTTTTCTTTTGTGAAGGTGATCGGCAGAATATTCATAACTTATAAGGGAAAGGAGATGATTTCGTGTTTAGCACAAAGATAAAAGAATCACTAATCAGGATCTTGGGTAACGAATTTGTTTGCGACGATACAGAAACGTGTATCACTTACTCCTACGACGCTACCCCCCTCTATCAAGAACTTCCTGATGGTGTAGTCTTTCCTAAGACGACTGAAGATGTCCAAAAAATCCTTCGACTGGCTAACGAACATCACATTCCCGTTATTGGTCGCGGCTCTGGTACAAACCTGGCTGCTGATACCGTCCCCCATCAAGGAGGAATGGTCATGGTAATGACCCGGATGAATAACATTGTGGAAATTGACCAAGAGAACTTAACGATAACCGTCCAACCCGGTGTGCTAACCCAAGCCATTCATGAAGCAGTCGAAGCAAATTGGCTCTTCTATCCTCCCGATCCAAGTAGCATGAAAATTTCAACGATTGGAGGGAACATTGCAGAGGGATCCGGCGGATTACGTGGACTTAAATATGGAACAACGCGCGATTATGTTCTTGGACTGGAGGCAGTACTTGCAAACGGTGAAGTGATCCGTACAGGAGGGAAGCTTGTAAAGGATGTCGCAGGATATGACATGACTCGCCTGTTGGTTGGATCAGAGGGAACCCTTGCCATCATTACGGAAGCCATTCTCAAACTCATCCCGCTTCCTGAAACGCGTAAAACCATGATGGCTCAATTTAACAATATCGATTCTGCCGCCCGTACGGTCTCTGCAATTATTGCTGCTCGAATCATTCCGTGCACCCTGGAATTTATGGATCAACGAACGATACAAGTGGTAGAGGATCATGCAAAGATTGGACTCCCCCGGGATATGGCAGCCATACTTTTAATTGAACAGGATGGATCGCCTTCAATTGTCGAAGACGATTTAAAAAAAATTAACCAAATCTGTCTCGACTTTGGTTCTGTACACACCCATGTAGCACAAAATCTTGCAGAGGGCACAAAATTAATGGCAGCACGGAGAAATGCTCTCTCTGCACTCGCTCGGTGTCGACCCACTCTTATATTAGAAGATATTACAGTCCCTCGTTCACAAATTGCTACGATGGTAAAAATTATCACAGATATTGCCGACCATCATCAACTGACCATCTGTACCTTTGGTCATGCAGGGGATGGTAATTTGCATCCAACCATTCTCACAGATGCACGCGATTCCCTTGAGCTTCCTCGAGTGGAAAAAGCCCTTGCCGACATCTTCGCTGCAGCGATTCGCCTCGGCGGTACGATTACAGGCGAACATGGCGTAGGCCTTGCTAAAGCTCCTTATCTCGAATGGAAAGTGGGTCATGCAGGGTACCATGCTCTTCACGCGATAAAAAAAGCGTTGGACCCCACCAACCTATTGAATCCAGGTAAAATTTTTCGGTCGTAAGAACCAAGGAGGTATTCATGTGTCCACAAATCCATGGAACGACCTTGAAGAGACACTTCGTCAGACACTGGATGAAGAAGAACTCACCCGTTGTATGCGTTGTGGCTTCTGTTTACCCTCATGTCCCACATACCAAGAATCTGGCAAGGAAGCCGCTTCTCCACGAGGAAGAATTGCTCTTATGAAAGCGATTCATGATGGGAAAATAAGCCCGGATCCTACCTTTCAAAAACAGATGAACTATTGCCTTGGCTGCCGAGCATGTGAACCCGCATGTCCCGCAGACGTTCGCTTTGGTCACCTTCTCGAGCAATCGCGAGCAGCTATTACCTCCCATGTACCTACTCCATTATGGAACAAATTAATAAGACGACTTTTTTTTCACACACTGCTTCCCCACCGAAGTCGTCTTCGTATCGTAGCCGTCCTTTTCTTTGTCTATCAACAACTGGGTCTACGAACCCTTTTTCTTCGTTCAGGGTTGGCCAAAAAAATACTGCCTTCTCACCTACTTCATATGGACAAGGCGCTCCCCTTAGCCAGCCACCGTGGTGTTCGTGAACGAATGAAAACGGATTTTCATCCCGCTCATGGGGTTGCGATTGGACGTGTCGCTCTTTTCCCAGGATGCATTATGGATGTCCTATTTCCACAAACCAACACCCATACGGTTCAGATTCTTCAAGCAGCTGGATACGACGTGATCCTCCCCAACAAACAACCCTGTTGTGGTGCTCTTCATGCCCATGCTGGAGAAGAGAAAAAAGCGCATCAGCTTGCAAAAGAAAATATCGACTTATTTTTAAAAATGGATATTGACTGGATTGCTTCCAATGCGGGAGGCTGCGGTGCTCACCTTATCGATTATCCCTATTTACTAAAAAATTCCCCACAGTGGAAAGCTTTCGCTCATTCCTTTGCTAACCGTGTGAAGGACATTAGTGAGTTGATTCTTGCTGGGCGACCACTAACCCTACACCCTCTCCAGCAGCGAGTGACCTATCAGTCATCCTGTCATCTACAAAATGGCATGAAAGTGGAAAAGGAACCCCTTAACCTCCTCTCCTTGATTCCAAAGATCGAGCTCGTTGAACTTGCTGAATCCGAGCGTTGCTGCGGTTCAGCGGGTATCTATAATCTGACTCACCCGCATACATCCTTTCATATTCTCGATGAAAAAATGGAGCGCATTCGCCATACTCAAGCAAATACGATTGTGACATCCAATCCGGGTTGTCTTCTTCAATTAACCATCGGGATTCATCGAGCTCGCCTCCAGAATCAGCTTCGAGCCCTTCATTTGATCGATTTCCTAATGGAGAGCATGAAGGCAGAAACAAGTACAGATTCAGCATCTGAAACTCCCATAAAAAATTATTAATTATTAAACAGATAATTTTTCCCTAACTTGTTTTTTAAGACAATAATCAAATATAAATAATAAAAATTTTTATTATTATTCCGTTTTTTAACCACCATACAAAAAAACATCACAAAAAAACCTTCGAATGATTTCCAATTTTCTACTTTTGGTATAAAATAGCCATGTCTTACAAGAATTGAGATGGAAGGTGATTATGATGAACACATTTGAGATTCAAGAGATTGGCGAAATTATTCGAAAAGTACGGAAGGAAAAAGGGTTACGCTTAGAAGATCTGGCAGACGAAAATATCTCCCCTGCTACTATCAGTAATATTGAACGAGGAATTCCCCATGTTAATCCACAACGTGCGACTTATCTATTAGAGAAGTTAGACATCCGATTAGAGGATATCCCCCATCTTATTATTCAAGAACAAGAAGCATTGCATGAGTTAACATTTCAGTTATTTATGATTGAAACCATGCGTGACGCAGGCAATATTGATGATGCACTCCAACAATTAAAAACATTGCAATTAGATGATAGCCACCCTTATGCGGCCAACATCTATTTTTTAACAGGAACCTGTTTCAATCAGTTACAACAGCTTGAAAAAGCACAACGATGCTTATTTGATGCCATCCGCCTCTCCAGTCAAAGTCCCTATGGAAAGAAAAGTAATATTGAAGCGGCTAGCTTTTATGTGTTAGGAATGATTAGTTCCCAGAACCATCAAACCGAGCAAGCATTGGATTATATTGAAAGTGGTCTAGGGGCCTTTAAAGAGGGGGAAGAAAAAAAACACTTAAAGGTTAAACTGATCGAGAAAAAAGTCGGCTTTCTAGAAAAATTAGGGAGGGTAGGCGAAGCATTAAAACTTATTGAAGATTATTGGGATCCCATGTTGATGTCCCATGATATAAATGTGATTCTTGGATTTTATGGGTGGCGCGCGGAACTATTGTCTCGTTTACGTCAATTTGATTTAGCCGCTAATTATTGTAATGAAGGGATTTCAATTGCTAGGATTAACGGTCATCCCCATCAATTATTCACATTATGGAATCGTTTAGCAGATATTCATCACAGAAATATGGATGCTACAAAGGCGGAAGATTGCTATCAGATTGCCTTATCCATTAAAAGCAAAAAAATTCAACCAAGTGATATCGCCCGCACACAGCTGAACCTCTCCACCCTATATATGAAACAACAACGCTTTAAGGAAAGTTACCATGTTATAAATGAAGCTTTATTTCTATTTAAGCAAATGAATGAAATACCGGGTTTAGTGGATACACTGATCCTCTTGGGTAAATACCACGGAATTCAGGATGATCAACAAACTGCGATTTCCTATTTACAAGAAGCACTAACCATATCCGATCAATATAAGCTAACGGATAAAAAAGTGAATATTCTTTTTCTTCTAGCGCAATGCTGGGAGTTCATTGATAAACAAGAGTTCCACTCCTGCTTAACAACCATGTATCAAGTAAAATACAAGGGAGTCTCCGAATAATTTGCAAACATCGAAAAATAAACCTCCTAGTTAAGAGGTTTATCAATAAAGAATTCTTTTCGGAATAGAAGATCGGGATCTTCGCTTAGCGTCAACTACGTACGGATAGATTGGCATTAATTCGACCGTAAGTGGTCCCAGGAATGCTTCGATTGGAAGTTTGTTGGATGGCACGTCGGATTTGCACATTATTTCGTCCCTGACTGGCCAGCAAGCCAGCCAATCCCGTCACAAAGGGGGTGGACATTGAAGTTCCTGTTTTGAATCCATATCCACTGCCGACTGTTGTCGAGAGAATATTAACACCTGGAGCCGCAACGTCTACCCAGCTCCCAAAATTCGAAAACGAGGCCCGGCGATCTCTTGCATTTGTTGCTGCCACAGCAATCACATTGGTATAGAATGCAGGATATTCCGGAACGCTACTCGCATTGTTGCCTGCAGCAGCAACGACAACCACCCCTCTTTGCCAGGCTGTATTGACTGCATTTTGCAAGGTTGCGCTGGTGTTTGGCCCGCCAAGGCTCAAATTGATCACCTTTGCTCCCCGTTGAACGGAATATAAAATCCCTCTCGCGACATCAAATAACGTACCTACGCCTTGACTGTTTAATACTTTGACTGGCAAGATCCGTATATTAAATCCGGTTCCAGCTACACCGATTCCATTATTCGTTGCAGCAGCAGCAATTCCAGCCACATGGGTACCATGACCATTATTATCATTCGTATTGGTATTACCAGAGATAAAATTAAACCCACGCAATAACTTGGTTCGTAAATCAGGATGATTTGTTTGGACACCTGTATCAACAATTGCCACAAAAACCGCTCTTCTCCCACGGGTCACATTCCAAGCCAAGGGAGCATTAATTTGTCGCAGTCCATATTGCCGAGGAAAGAGGGGATCATTCGGAATAAAACTTGCCTTCATGAGATAGTTTGGTTCAGCAAATTCAACCATATGATGATTAACTAGATGCTTCCACGAATCCTCAATGTGGCGTTTAATACGAACTCTTGCTACTCCACCTACATTCCCGGGCATGGGGTGACCTTCTACTTTTCCTAATAACGAATAAATATCCTTTTTTGAAGCATGCGCATGAAATTTGACTAACAATTCACCTTGCACGTACTTATGCGTCAAAGAATGGTTTAGGTTTCCATTCCGATTCCCTTTGGGCATACAGCATCTTCCTTCAATATGATTACATCATTTTCTTTCAATCTATGAATGTCATGATGCAATCGGAAAGGCAGATAGCACTTGAATTGCCCTTGAAAAATAAAATCCGCGCATGTTCCTGACCTTTTGGAGCAGATTATTAGGGGTATCGTCCTAGAGAAAAGAGGAAGATAGATGCACCCTACCTTTTGGTCGCTCCTCCCTTTTTTAACCGTTATACCTGTTGCTCTGCTCACACGCCAGGTTTTGCCTGGACTCGTAGTAGGTCTATTGATTGGTTCGTATATGATGCAACCTCATATTCTTGGTGGATTGGATGCAGCCGTTTTTTATCTATTGAAAGAAATTGCTGTTTCCAACAATGTTCGTTTACTGGTCTTCCTTTATGGCTTTGGTTCATTTGTGGGATTGATCAGGGTGACGGGTGGCGTTGCTGGTTTTGCTAATTGGATGAACCAACGTATTCAAACAGTGCGTGGCGCCTTTATCCTTACATGGCTCTCCTCCTTAGCCACGTTTATGGCACCTGATTTTCGCATTATTACGGTAGGGCCTGTCATGCAACGAGTTTTTCAGCGTTTGAAGGTTCCTGACTCTAAAGTTGCCTTTATTATTGATGCAACATCCACTCCTTTAATTGCATTAACTCCGATTGGCACTGCATTTGTTGGATACATGGTGGGGCTGATTGCCAGTTCCGCTCGCCATATACGGTTGGGGGAAACTGCCTACGAGATTTTACTACAAAGCCTTCCTTACAATTTTTTTGCAATCCTCATGTTGCTCTATGCGCTGTATCTCACATTTTTCACAGGCAATAAGGATACGTGTCAATCCGAGGATCAAGAGAATCAAAAGGATTGCCCCCCTACAATTCAGACACCTTTTCGCGCTTCACCTCAGGTTGCCTATATGAATCAATTGCGAGAAACACCGCAAGACACAATAAAAGAAAAAACACCACAAAAAAAAATATCCGGCGCGAGTAGTGAACACGAACCCGATAGCGATTTTCCTGATCCGATCGAAATTGTTTCCGAAACTGTAACCCCACGTGCCATTCACCTAGTCGTACCCCTGTTGGTTCTTCTTTGCCTCACCTTTCTCCTAACATGGTGGGACGGCGCATCAAAAGCATCGACATTTTGGGGTGCCCTCATTAAAGCCGATGCAAGTAAAGCAATGTTGGAAGCCATCTTCATTACACTTTTGCTAATGATGATTTGGTACACGCTGTTCAGACAACCATTAGCTCGGCTCTTGTTTGGTTTTATGCAAGGGGGCAACGAGATGATGGGAGTCAATCTTTTACTTGCCCTCGTCTGGGCATTAACCGCGGTTTCAACCGATCTTGGATTCATTCCCTATACCAAAAATCTAATTGGTTCATCCCTACCTGCCCTTTGGTTAACCCCCGCATTCTTTCTCATTGGATGTGTGATTGCATACATTCTAGGTTCTAGTTTTGGGTCATGGGCAATTTTGATGCCCCTTGGTTTCTCTCTCGCCGCAGGTACCGCTGTCCCTCTACCTTTAATTGCAGGCGCGGTCTTTGCTAGTGGGACATTTGGCGGCTTCGCTTCCCTTCTAAGTGATAACACTGTCGCAATGGCTACTGTCATGAAACTACCTTTAATGAAATATTCCCGTATGAAATTAAAAGCTTCACTTCTTGTGGGTATCGCAAGCCTTCTCCTATATGTCGCCGTCAGTTGGATAATTACATGAACTTCCTCCTTTAACTAAAAAACACCCGTCAACCTTCGACGGGTGTTCTTTATATGAGATCCTTCCACTTATTCCGTTGATCAAAACTTCGCTTGGATAGCGCTTCCGGTTGTGATTCTAAATCAGGATTGATTTCCCCATCGAAATCTTCATGCAATCCTTCGGACAACGGTTTCCCTTCTTCAAGATCGAACATAGGGAACACCTCCTTATCCGATTCATTCCCTCTTTACAAAAAAAGTAAACCGTTATTCAGACACCTTACCATTTGATTCGATTCGTTGATTGATTTCTTTTTTCCCTTGCCTCATCGTAATTCCCTTCGAAGCGTTGCAATGCCCCTTTTTCAAGCCAATAGACGGGTGAAAATAAACGATTTAAAAACCAGCGGTCATGGGAAACTGCCAGGATTGTTCCATCGAATTCCATCAAGGCTTCTTCCAGCGCTTCTCTAGCATCAATATCCAAATGATTGGTTGGTTCGTCCAGAATGAGAAAATTAACACCTTGATACATTAATTGTGCCAAACGCAGTCTCATGCGTTCACCACCACTTAAATGATGAACGGGACGAAATACCGCATACCCATAAAACAAAAACTTCGCCAATAGATGCCTTGCTTCACCCTCTTCCACAGGCACCTCTTCACGAAAGGCTTCAAGCACAGTCATTTGGCTATCTCCTTCCCAACCTACCTGGGACAGATAACCCACTTTCACACCACTTCCTACTCGAATTTCTCCTATATCCGGTTCCATTTGCGATGTTGCCATTCGTAATAACGTTGTTTTTCCCGAGCCATTTCCCCCTACGATTGCCACACGATCACGAAAGCGAACTCTTAAATCCACAGCCTCTAGCACAATACGTTCCCCGAACCATTTTGAAACATCCTCTGCTATCAGCACATCATTTCCACTTCGCATCTCCATTTCAAAGCGAAGACCGATTTTTTTCCGTTCAAGTACGGGTTTCTTTCGTTGCTCAATACGCTGTAACGCCTTCTCCATACTCGAAGCTCGCCGATGCATTCCATCATTTGGTGGATTGGCTCGGTTTGCCCATTCGCGAAGCCGTTTAATCGCTTCCTTCATCTTTTTTATTTTTTTCTGTTGCTCTTGATAGGCTTCAAACTCCAGAAGAAGGCGCTTTTCCTTTTCCTTTACAAAGAAAGAGTATCCCCCTTCATAAAGGACGAGTTCGCCACCCTCCAAATCAAAAATGCGGTGCACAACTCGATCTAAAAATGTGCGGTCATGGGAAACAACGATCACGGTTGCAGGTATTCGACTCAAATAATCTTCCAACCACTCCACTGCAGCAAGATCCAGATGGTTTGTTGGCTCATCCAACAACAAGAGATCCGGCTCTTGAAGCAAAATACGTGCAAGACCTACCTTTGTTTTTTCGCCCCCACTTAAGGTATGAAAGGGAGTATCGAGCATCTTCTCCGCAAAACCTAGTCCATGGGCTACTTTCCGCACCTTGGCCTCATTCTCATAACCACCTGCTCGTTCAAAAGCTTCTTGAGTAAGTTGAAAACGTGCCAACAAGCGCGTCAGTTTCTCTGGTGCAAGTAACGGATCCCCCATTCGGTTTGAGAGATCATCCATCTCTATTTGAAGGGATTGTGTTGCTACAAAAGCATCCAACAATGCCTCTCGAATACTCACTTCCTTTGTAAATGAGGGGACCTGAGCAAGGTAGCCAATTCTCGCTCCTTTGCGATGAAAAATTTCTCCCCGATCAGGTGTTTCTTCTTTTGCTAACATCCGTAGCAATGTGGTTTTACCACATCCATTGGGTCCAACCCAACCTATTTTTTCCCCTTCGTGGATATCCATTGTTATATTTTCAATCACCCAGTGGGTTCCAATTTGTTTGCCAACTTGATTCGTTGCACAAATAATCATAGGACATTCTCCTTTTTAGGGAACACAAAAAGCCACAGGTAAGCCCTGTGGCTTCGCAAATCCCGTACATTTTTGCGGAGCGGTGAAGGAAGCTTACGTGTTATCCCGGTTCCTATTGCTAAATTTGGACACAGCTATCCCGTTGGCAACTTTCCGATAAGTAATATCAGAAACCACAACAGTAAACCAGTCCATCACGCTCAAGGTTCCGGTTCGCACGCTTCCTTCACTCCTTTCGTCCTATCAATGGTTTAATTATATCCGATGGGTTCAATCATCTGCAAGTAGCACTTGATGCTTTCAAATCAAACGTAAACCGTAAGCGCTTACATTTAACCTACGTCTTGTGTAGACCGTCCCTCTAAGTCCCTCACTGAATCGCTTCGTTTTGTTTCTTTTTCGGAAGGATAGGTTCCCATCGCTTTATCCATCAAGGGATTGGTCACCCCGTACCAGAATTTTTCATTCTTAAAATGATGCCACAGGTGCATTTTTTTCATGTACCTCCCCCAAGGGAACCAGGGTTTAATTGGGCGGTGAGCGATGTAATGCTTCCATTCATAATAGAGAAGGTATCCAATCACCCCGACACTATAGGCAACGGTTACAATCCCATCCCTTGTAATCCCGTATACGATCGCAGAAGTAAAGGCAATCAAAGGAATGCTATACCACACAGGAAGAAAAAGTAGCTTCAAGTCATTTGGATCCACATGATGATCATAGTGCAATCGCTTTAACAATTTTAGGAAGTGTGGATTCTTAGGGGGTTTTAGATGAAACAGAAACCGATGGATGAGGTATTCACTCATGGCATAGCCAATCATCCCTACTCCAATACCCACCCAAACCGCCCACCGTTCTGTACTCGGAGCAATGATTGCAATCCCTACAATGAAAAGCAATCCCATGATAACAATATCCGGGAAAGTAAAAAACTCTTTGAAGTATTTTCGATTCATACCAAGTCACACCTCCTTTACTCATCATATCACACTATTACTCCTATTCAGATGAGGAGTGTCGTACACACTTTTTCCCATAAAAAAAGCCACAGTTTGTGGCCTTTTCACTCGAATACCCTCTTAGGTGCTTGGACGGTCTGGACCTTCTAACTTTTTGTCGCCAGCGCCATCTGCATTAACTTGAATCCCGTTTCGAACATCCTTTGCTTCTGCTTCCATCCGTTGTTGCTCGCCACTGCCTTGACGAACTTCTTTATGACTCCGGGATTGCTGTTTCATGATAACGCCTCCTTTTCGCCCATAGCTTCCCCAAGGACCATCATTCCATACGAAGGTTCATAAGCGAATTGGTATCGCTTGATTAAGCTCAATTCCCTCTTGATTGACGGTACAATCATAAGCACGCAGTTCAATTCCCGCCTGCTTAGCTTTTTTCAGCGCTTCTGCAAAAAGGGGATCAACAGCTTCAAGGGGAGTAAAGTATGTAACCCCCTTCATAAAAATAATAAAGACGACCATCCCTCGCTTACCTTCTTCTGTTGCCCTGATCAATTCACCGATATGTTTTCTTCCCCGAAGAGTTGGCGCATCGGGAAACATTGCTACACCATCTTCTTCATAAGTCACACATTTCACTTCGATAAAAGTAGAAAATTCTCCCTCGAAGGTAAAATCAATCCGACTTTCCCCTATCTTCACCTCACGCTGCAAAGTGCCATCGATCCCCCTCACTTTTCCAAGTTGTACTCCATCCTCAAAAACCCGATTGGCTAAGGCTGAATAGACACATACCCACTGCCCTTGTTTCCTAATAAGGGTAAGACTAAAGCGATGCTTTCGCTTTGAATTATTTGAACGTACTAATAAGACTTCCGTTCCTGGAGCTAAAAGACCACTCATCCGACCCGTATTGGGTACATGTACCGTTTCGAGAACCCCTTCAATTTCAACGATTGCTTGAAAGCGATTGGGACGTTCTTTAAAAATCCCGATGATTGTCTCTCCACTCCATAACACAGCCATATTCTTACCTCCTATGTATGACAACAAGCAAAAGGATTATTTGTATCCTTTTGTATTAAGAAAGGGAACCATCGATTTTTTCATCCCCAATCCCCTCTTGATCGAGCAACTGATCCTGTACCTGAAACATTTGTACTGTACACCGTTGAAATTCCTCAACATTTCGTTCTTTATAACATTTCGCCAGCTGATACCATGCTTGATATTCTTGTTCGTGATCGTCAAATTGTTGTGCCAATTCAATTCCTCGACGCAAATAGGAAATCGCCTCAGTGATGTTCCCTCGTTTTAAGAGACAACTTCCCATGGATATGATGGATGCCGTTAGATTTTGCGGGCTATTCATCGCTTCCGATTTATCAATGGCCATTTTTAAAATCTTTTCTGCTTCGACCCATTTTTTCAGTTCAATATACAGGGAGCCCATTTGAATACATGCACGCACATAACTCCCATGACCTCGATCCTCTTCTGGAATCGTCATGCCAATTTGAAAGCATTTTTCCGCCTTTGTGTACTCTTTTCTCATCGTGTATATGCTTCCTAACACCACCCAAAAATCAAAAACAAAGGTGGGTTTATCATTTAACCCCGCTAATTTCATTCCTTCTTCTCCATAATAAATGGCCTCATCAAGGGATCCACTTTTTCGAAGTAACTCCGCTCGGATACAGTACAGGCCAAGAATGGTATCCATCTTCTTGATATGGTCGATATCCTCCCATACCTCCTCTACCACTTTCAGCCCATCCATGACACGATCCATTCGTTCCAAATAAAAGGCTTTATTTCGCATCAATATATGTTTGATATATGTACGTTCACCCTTAGGGTTAAATACTTGAAGGCCATGTTCGGTATATTTCAACGCTGCATCTAGGTCATTTCGATAATAACAACAAATACTTAATGCATTAAATGTATACGCTTCGATATTATCGGCTTGGGCTAACGGACTATGTGCTGCCAACCGGATTGCATTGGTTAGTTCTCTTTCAGCACGCCGGTGATTCTTTTCATTTAGATAGCAGACACCCTTGAGCCAGTAAATTTCCATTGCATAGGGATGATCATCCGGCTTTTCAATTTTCTCCAATTCGAGGAGTGCTTGACGATTCTGTCCAATCCGTTTTAAGGACTCAATTGCATTCAGCTGAAACCGTAATTCTTCCAATTTTTTTTGTTCTCCAAGCATTAACTGAGGAAGTTTCTCCATGGATACATTTAATTTCTCTAATAGATAGGTTAGTTTTTCTTGTTTTACATGGGGGACGCCTCGTTCTAAATTACTAATGGTTGCCGGAGAAATGTTTTCATCGGCAACATCGTCAATTCGCAATCCTCGTTCCTTTCTGATCTTACGAATGATCTCACCGATTTCATGTACGCCGACGGTGGACATAAAATCTCTCCCCTTCCGTTCACATCAATGACTTTATCATAGAACATGTCCCAGAAATGGCAAATGAATTTTCCATGAGAAGAGTGCGTTGGATTATCGCCCCCTTGTACCTTCCTTCGCACTTCCACATATAGTGTATCGATTACCCACCCACCCGTTTATCACAATAGGGAGTGAACATGAATGCTTTTCCCAAGTTCGATCCAGTTTCAACCCATCCCCTTTCAAGGGTCCGTCCTATTTGATCATATTGGGGATATTAATCCAAAGGAAACAGATATTGTAGGAACCACCCAATTTCCCGCAGCCTACTACGCCTTCGATGGAACCCATGCTTTTTTTCGATTACGCCTGAATGCCGATCCACGCCTCAAAACAGGATTTACACAATTTGCCTGGGGACTTTTATTTGAAACCGATGGCAATCCTGCCACTTATGAATGGGTACTCGCAATTGATGGATTAAACGAACGGTTAGATTTAATTAAAAACACCCATCCGATCCCCAATACGTGGAATGATCCCGCTGAAGGAACCGATGGGAAAGGAACACCCAATTTTAGCCTACCAATTATCAACTATGATATTGCCCGAGTCACTGTCGCGGACTCGAATTTTGATGGGGATCCCGACTATTTTCTTGACTTTTTTATTGCTTCGTCCACCTTATTCTCATTTCTTGGGATCACCGCAGCGACACAGATTCGAACGCTCTTTTTCACTGCGACAAATAACAATAACTACAATAAGGATTCCCTGCAATTCAATGAAGGATATGCCTTTCAGAATGCTTCTTCTGATTTACTCACGTTTAATCAAGCAGATGTGCGCGCTAAATTATCTGTAAAAAAACGTATCGTCTCCGGACCTACAACCATTACTGCTGGACAGATTTCAACCTGGACAGAAGAAGTCAACGTAACCAATACAGGCAAAAGTACAGCCACCACCATCTTTGTCCAAATTCCCCTCAAGACGGCGCAGACAGGCAATGTACAGATTACGAGCACGTCCATCGGCACAGCGGTCTATGCCCCCCTGACCCAAATACTTAGTTGGAACATTGGTAACCTTGCTGCAGGGGCCTCTGCCACCCTGTTATTCACTTTTTCCGGCACCTTACAACAAACCGGACAACACTCCCTCGATGAAGTCACCGTCACAGGCGTCGATAGTTTTACAGGGGGAAATACCCCCATTGCATCCGATCAAATTACGATTACATCCAATGCACAACCCACCACCGGCAACATTTCTGGGCTCATTATCGATCAAGCAACTGGCCTTCCCCTACCAGGCGCCACGGTTACCTTATTGGATGCAGGGAATAACCCCGTTGCCTCCACCGTATCCAATGGTGGCGGAAGCTATGGATTCTCCAATATAACACCTGGTTCCTATACCGTGACAGCAACCCTAACAAACTATAGCTTAGGTAGCGCCACAGTCCAAGTGAGTGCAGGGACTGGAACCACACAAAATGTGCTAGTCTCTCCCTTACCCGCAACCGTAAACGGTACCGTCACTGGACAGGGAAGTGGACCCTTACAAGGAGCAGTTGTTCGGTTAATCAATTCACTAGGTGTTGAGACGAACTCAACAACCACCGATGCTGCCGGCTTTTATAGCTTTACTGGACTTCTTCCTATGGCGTATACCCTCTCGGTCAGTTTCCCTAATTTCCAATCGGAGACTCGAGCGATTATTCTCTCTGCCAATGAAACCCAAACCGATAACTTCACCCTCTCTCCCAATCCAGCAACGGTATTCGGTACAGTCACCAATGCCAATAGCGGAGCGACATTAGCCGGGGTACTTGTATCCGTATACACCGCATCCAGTATCCTGATTAGCACCACCACAACCAATGGCGCTGGTAACTATACCATCAACACATTAAGCCCAGGAGCCTATCGGATCCAAGCTAGCATCGCAGGGTTCTCCACTTCATTTCTACGTGTGGATGTGGCAGCAGGTAGTTCCCAACGCATTGATTTCGCACTTCAAGCCAATGCAGGTTTACTCTCTGGATCTGTTACCAATGCCGATTCAGGTTCCCCATTAGCCAGCGCAAGTATCAAAGTGGTTTCCCAAGAAGGCATTACAGTGGCTGAAACTCAATCAGCACTCAATGGTGGTTTCTCAGTGACTGGCTTGTTCCCAGGTGTGTACACAGTCACCATTCAAATGGATGGGTTTGCTTCCAAAACCTTTTCAGTCATTATCGAATCGAATCAAACCACCACGCTCCCTGTCACATTGAATCAACTTGCTGGCACGCTCTCGGGTACCGTACTAGACACAGGGGGAACCCCCCTTGCTGATGTAACCCTACGAGTGTATCTTAACGACACGCTCATCGCTTCGACGATAACCGAAGCAAACGGTAAGTATTTAATAGGAAACCTCGCTCCTGGCATCTATACGACGGTTGCTATTGCCGACGGCTTTTCTCGTGTCAGCCTTGGGGCCATTATTCAGCCCTTCGAAGAAACTGTGCAAAACTTTTTCTTAACGCCCAATACCGGCACTCTAGTAGGAAGGGTGACCGATCAGGCTGGAAACCCGATTGCTGGCGCAGGGTTAAATGTCCGCACGGACATTTCTACCGGTCCCATCATCGCTCGTAGCCTAACAGATTCGGAGGGGCGTTATACGATCCCACTTCTCGGTCCCGGAACCTATGTAATAACCGTTTTTGCAACGGACTATCAAACGGACTTTACTGGGGTTACGATACGCTCTGATCAAGAAACCGTCGTCAATTTTTCATTGTCTCCCAATCCCGCATCCATACAAGGGATCATCACTGATATCAACGGAACGCCCATCACTGGAGGAAACAACGCCATTCGTGTGATCAATTCAGGAGGTGCCTTGGTGGCCATGTCCTTTAGTGACATCAATGGTCAGTATCTCTTTAATCAATTGGCGCCTGGCAATTACAATGTCATTGTTTGTGCACCTGGATTTCAAGTCGCTGGCGGGAGTGTGACCCTCACACCTGGAGAAGAAGAGACCTTGAATTTTCAGTTATTCCCTAATCCTGGTTCCATCCAAGGGTCCGTCCTATCCACTTCAGGCACACCCCTTAGTGGTGCAATTCTTCGCATTACCGATAAAAACGGCGTTTTAATCGCCTATACTCTTGCCGATGAAAACGGTGTATTCATGGTTAATGAACTACCACCCGGCGAATATACGATTAATGCCCATGCAAACCTTTTCCAAAATCAAATTATCGGAGCGATCGTCAACTCCGATGTTATGACCCTTACCCAGATCGTTTTACAACCCAATCCCGGTACTCTGCAAGGAACGGTGAGTCCCGCCACCAATGGCACCCTAGTGAAAATGTACACAGGGGACAATATCTTTTTGGTCACCTTAGTCACCGATCCAAATGGACATTTTTTTATCACCGGGCTTGCTCCCGGGAACTATATATTAACCGCAACCCAACCTGGATTTATCACCCAACGGATTGGAGCCATTGTTAATTCTGATCAAACCACGACGGTAGCGATCTCCCTCGTACCCGAACCAGCGGGAATCACAGGACGTATTACCGATACCAATGGGAATCCCATCAATCAAGCGGTTATTCGTGTCCTGGATCTCAATGAAACCATTCTTGCCACTGCCTTTGCTGATAGTGATGGCCACTATACTCTGGATGGATTACCTTCAGGTATACGGATTATTCAAGTCAGTGCCCCATCCTATAAAAACATATTTGATACGGTAACACTGACTCCTGGCAACACCTTAACAGGCGTCAATTTTACGCTACAACCCAATCCCGGGCAGATTAACGGTCATGTTAGTGACGAGGATACAGGGGATCCCATCTCCAGTGCAACGGTCTTTCTACGAGACAGTGAAGGGGGAATTATCGGAACCGTAACCACCAGTCTATATGGCAATTATATCTTCCAGGATCTTACCCCAGGAAATTATGATGTCATCGCATCAGCGGATGGATTTGAGACGAAAATCATCGGCGCTCCCGTCATCAGTAATATGGAGACAGGAGCCAATGTATCCCTTGCGCCCCTCCCTGGAGCCATCTCGGGTCGCATAATTAATGAACAAGGGAACCCTATTACTGGTAACAACTTGCAAGTCCGTCTCTTTGACAACCATAATCAATTGCTACGCGCGATTGTGGCACAATCCAACGGGACCTTCCTCTTTGATAATTTACGCCCAGACAGCTACTTAATCAATATCACCGTTACCGGTTTTGTGCAGAATACCGCTTCAGCGATTGTCGTTCGCAATATGACGACCCCTTTAACGATTTCCTTACAAAAACAGCCTTCAACGCTAACCGGCCAAGTTGTTAATCGTGTAACGGGCCAAAGCATATCCGGATCCCAATTAAGCCTATATAATAGCAATGATAACATTGTCCTTGCCGAGACGGTCAGTGGTGGAGATGGTCGCTTTCTCTTTAACCGCCTCCCCGAAGGTAGTTTTAATTTAACCGCAGCGGCTAGTGGTTTTGGTGAAGGTTCTATCGGAGTCGTTCTTAACATTGGTGAAACAACCCAAACCGACATTTCATTAATTCCTAACCCAGGTTCTTTATTCGGCTTTGTCACTGCCTTAGATTCTGGGGCTGCTATCCCAGGGGCTACCATTCGCCTTTATGATCCCAAAGGAAGTTTTAACGCAGCGACACCGAGTAATACTCAAGGAGAATATCTCGTTTCTGACCTCGTCCCGGGTACGTATATCGCTATTGCCACCGCCTCTGGATTTCAAAGTCAACTAGGCGGGGCGATCATTACATCTAATCAAACCACTCGTCTCAGCTTTGCTTTAAGCGCTTTACCTGGAGCCATTGATGGTACGGTTACCAATGCGGCCACTTCGAATTCTCTTTCTGAAGCCAGTGTAAAAATTCGACCTTTTAATTCCTTTGGCGTAAGTATCGACTCCATCCTCACCGATAACCAGGGTCAATATGAATTTACCCAGTTACTTCCTGCCAACTATGTCCTTGTCTTTAATAAATCCAATTTTAACGAAGTGACCAACTCAGGAAATGTTCCGCGAGGCGACACAATTACAATCGATGCTGCCCTGAGTCCACAACAAGCTGACAATCTCCCTCCCACTCCATCAACTCCACCGACTCCACCAGAGCCACCCTTTACGCCGACACCTGTCAGCTTAGCCACCATCGAAGGAACCATACGCGACCACCAAACCAATCAGCCACTTATCGACGTCAAAGTGGATCTATTTAGCTTCAATCAATCCCTACTATTCACGACGCAAACCGATGAAAATGGATTTTATCGATTTAGCCAGCTTCGACTTGGGGAGTACACAATCTCAACGAGTAACCCTGGCTATCAAACCGCCTCTGCCACACGCGAATTAACCAGCAGTGAAACGGAAACCATCAATTTATCACTACGGAGAAATCCCGCTCAGATTGAAGGGACAGTACGTAATCAACAAAATCAGGCATTTATCCCGGGTACGACTGTTCAAGCGCTTGACTCCATGGGAGTGTTAGTCAGTGAAACGGTAACCAATGGGGAGGGTTATTTCGCAATGGCTGGGCTCACAGCCGATCGTGTTTCAGTCACTGTCTCCTCTCCTAATTTTGGATCCGCTGCAAAATCATCCAACCCGGATCCCGGCCAAACATCCCGTGTCGATTTTCTTCTCACTCCCTTATTTGGTGCATTACGCGGAACCGTACGGGACGAACGATTAGAACCCATATTTAACGTGCGTATTCAAATCTTTACCGATCCAAGTCGTCCGCCAAAAGGATCCGTAAAGGATACTGAGCCGGTATTGGTACGGATAGTCACCACCAATGCAATTGGCAGGTATTTTGTCAGTAATCTCGCCCCGGGTTGTTATATCGGAGAATACTCCTTCCCTAATAAAGGAACAGCCATTCGCCGTTTTTGTCTTCGCGCAGGTGAAACAAAAGTGATCAATGTCATTCTTTTTGATGGTGGTGTAGAGGAAGAGTAATTGTTTCCATACGTGTTGATGACCCCATCTTTCCTTCTAGCTTAGCTGGAAGGATTTTTTTGTGGTGCCCCCCTTTTCCCCATACAAAAAACACCCGCATGATCGCGGGTGTTATGCTTGCACTTCAGCAGTCTTTGTCGCAGCCTGCGCTTGATCGTTACACAGGTTACAATAACCATCATACTCCCTTGCACACTCTTCACAATTGAAATGAAGATCGTGACAATCGTTATTTGAACAATTGACATAGCGGTGGGTGGGCTGATTACAATGACAGCAACGCCCTTCAACCGTTTCGTTTACCTGATTAATGGTTACAGAAATCCGCTCATCAAAAACAAAGCACTTGCCTTTAAACTTATCTCCTTTTACCGACGCATCCTTACCATACGTGACGATGCCACCTTGCAATTGCGATACGTCAGAAAAACCTTCCTCTAGCATAAAAGCACTCAGTTTTTCACAGCGGATTCCACCCGTACAGTAGGTCAAAATCTTTTTATCTTTTTTATCCCCTAAATTTTCCCGAATCCATTGAGGAAATTCGCGAAAAGAGTCGACATCCGGGCGAATGGCATTTGTAAAATGCCCTAAATCAAATTCATATCCCGTGCGACCATCGAGAATGACTACTTCATCATCTTGCATCGCTTGGTAGAACTCTTCAGGGGAAAGACGTGTTCCTGTCCGTTGATTCGGATCCAGTTCCTTATCGACGCGGAAGGTAACTAACTCTTTCTTATGCCGTACATGCATCTTTTTAAAAGCATGACCTTCATGGGGATCCACCTTAAACTCCATATCTTTAAATCGTGGATCCTGATGCATCGCATCCATATAGGCTTGAGTTGCCTCCACAGGTCCTGAAACGGTCCCATTGATCCCTTCTGAAGCAATGAGAATCCGTCCTTTTAACCCCAACTCATTACAAAAACGAAGGTGTTCATCGGTAACCTTCTCGGGGTCTTCAATCGGTACATAATGATAATATAGAAGCACCTGATAGGGGTGCGCATTCGCCATCGTCATTCCACTCCTTCATTGCCCACAGTAGCAAACTCTTCTCTTCACTATACAATGAGACACCCTTTCATTGTAAACTAATTTTCTTCCAAATGGAAAAGAGCGCCTACTTATTCACACAAAACTGTCACTTTTTCATCAGTCGTTGTATGGTGACCAGCAATTCATCAATTACCTCGTCATCACCCTCACGGACACGCTCAACGACACACTGCTTCATATGTCCTTCGAGTAAGAGACGACTCACACTGTTTAGAGCCGATTGCGCAGCAGCAATTTGTGTCAGGACATCATCACAATAGGTATCTTGATCGATTAAACGACGGACACCTCGAATTTGTCCTTCAATTCGATTGAGACGCGCCGTTAAATTGCTCTTCATCTTTTCGGAATGATGGCTTTTCCGTTCGGTGCTTCCATCCATCCCACACAATTCTTCATCCTTCTCCATAAAGCTCTCCCCCTTTTGACTGATATAATCCTGATTCAATCGTCTTATTTTAACTTCACCCGTTGTAATCGCAAAGCGTTGAGGACGACTGAGACTGAACTAAATGCCATTGCAGCGCCTGCTAACCATGGGGCTAAGAATCCCGCAGCAGCCACAGGGATACCGATGACGTTATACGCCAATGCCCAAAATAGATTTTGTCGAATATTGCTCACTGTTTTTTTACTCATGGCAAATGCATCGGCTACACTTTGCAAATCACCCTTCATGAGGGTAACATCCGCCGCTTCCATCGCAATATCCGTTCCTGTTCCCATAGCCATACCAATATCTGCAGTGACTAAGGCAGGGGCATCATTAATGCCATCCCCAACCATCGCCACTTTATATCCCGATGATTGTAATTTTTTAATTTCTGCTGCTTTTTGTTCCGGAAGCACTCCTGCGATGACTGAAGGAATGCCCACTTCCTCTGCGATGGCTTGTGCAGTACGTTCATTGTCACCCGTTAGCATCCGAACTTCCAGCCCTAATTCTTTTATGCGTGCAATTCCTGCTTTAGAGGATTCCTTCACCGTATCTGCCACGGCGATGATCCCCGCTAATCGCTGATCCACTGCGACCAACATCGCAGTTTTCCCTTCCTCCTCCCAGGTACGAAGGATTGGTTCCGATTGGGAAATCTCAATTCCATATCGCTTCATCAAGCGGCGCGTTCCTACCATTACTTCCTTCGTAGAAACCGTTACGCGTACACCTTCCCCTGGGATTGCGATAAATTCCTCCGGTGAGGTGGGTTGAATTCCCTTCTCCTTCACATTCTGCAAAATCGCCTCAGCTACTGGGTGTTCGGATTCCTTTTCGGCAGAGGCAATCCAATAAAGGAGATCCTCTTCTTTCATCTCAAAGGAATGGACATCGGTCAGCTCGGGTTTTCCTTTGGTAATCGTCCCTGTTTTATCAAACACCACCACATCCATTTGATGGGCAATTTCGATGTGTTCGCCACCCTTAAATAAAACCCCTAGTTCCGCCGCCCGACCCGAACCTGCCATAATGGAAGTCGGTGTTGCCAGACCCAGCGCACAGGGACAAGCAATTACCAACACCGCAATCGTATGATCCAGTGCTTTGGCAAAATTTCCTGGATCTACGGCAAAGAACCCAATTAAAAAAGTGAGCACCGCAATCCCGATCACCACAGGGACAAACACACCTGAAATACGATCAGCAATCCGTTGAATCGGCGCTTTTGATCCTTGTGCTTCCTCAACCACCCGGATAATTTGCGCCAAAGTCGATTCTTCGCCCACTTTCTCTGCTCGAATCCGTAGGGCTCCATTTCCATTTACCGTTGCGCCAATCACCTGATCACCTTGACGCTTTTCAATCGGTAGACTCTCCCCCGTCAACATCGATTCATCAACGGCAGAAACCCCTCGAAGCACTTCACCATCCACTGGAATTTTTTCTCCTGGTTTCACCATAACCAGATCGCCAATCACTACTTCTGATATGGGCACACTCATTTCCTTATCCCCTCGAAGTACAGTGGCTGTATTAGCACGCAGCCCCATCAACTTCTTCAGTGCTTCTGTGGTGCGACCCTTCGCATTTTCTTCTAATAACTTCCCTAACAAGATGAGCGTAATTAGGATTGCACTGGTTTCAAAATAAAGGGGCCCCCCGTGAGATCCATGACCCCAGCCTTGTATTGTAAGGATCAAGCTATAAAAATAAGCCGCTGAGGTTCCAAGTGCCACCAAAACATCCATGTTGGCACTGCCATTTTTTAATGCTTTATACGCTCCGCGATAAAATTGCCAACCGATGATAAACTGAACGGGTGTCGCCAGCAATAATTGAAAACGAGGGTCGTTAAACAGATCAGGAACCCAGATAAATGAAGTAAAAGAAAAATGAGTAACCATGGTCCATACGAGTGGGAAAGAGAGAAGCAATGCGATCAAAAACTTGACTTGTTGCCCCTTCACGTTGCTGTTGGTTTGGCTCGGACTGGTTTCATCTTCCTGCTCACTTCTTATCGTAGCCTCATAACCTAATTGTTCAACCTTTGCGATCAAATCCTTCCTTTGAATCGCCCCAGGGGAATAGGTAACATGCGCTTTTTCCGTAGCCAAGTTCACATGGACCGAATTGACACCTGCTAATTGTTTAAGGCCCTTCTCAATTCGCTGCGCACATGATGCACAAGTCATCCCCTGAATCGATAAGTCGATTTTCTCTTTTACCGTGTCATAACCTAGATCCTTTACTTTGTCTTCCACCTGTGACAAGGTCACTTGGTCTGGATCGTATTGTAAGGAAGCCTTTTCCGTCGCTAAATTCACATGAACCGACGCAATCCCTTCCATCTGACTAATTCCTTTTTCAATGCGATTCGCACAAGCCGCACAAGTCATCCCGCTGATTTGCAGCGTCGTTTTTTTGTCCATCATCACACCTCCATATACCCCTATAGGGTATGTATTTCATCAAAGAAAAAACCGACCCCGGTATCGTGTAAGGTTTTTTCCTTTTGTAAATTCCTAATACAAAAATCATAACATACCCCTATGGGGTATTCAAGGAACTTATCCTCTCGTTGCTATCCGTTGAAGATAACCATCCATTTCGTTAATCACAATACAGTGGATGAGGATCATTGTTCCTGCCACATATCCTGCCACAACATCGGTCAGATAATGTGCCCCAAGATAGATACGACTCCAGCCAATTAATAAGATGAGGAGGAGACACGTTCCAGCAACCATCGCCTTGATTCGATAAGAAAGGGTACTTTTCATGGTTACATAGAGTATCAGTCCAAAAAACGAAAGGGCTCCCATCGTATGTCCACTTGGAAAGCTATACCCCTGAACTTCGATCAATGATGGTGTCGGACGTGTACGCTCGTAAACATCCTTCAACACCGTGTTTACCACTGAGGTACCCAGCATTCCCATCGCAAACAGCATGGCGAAGCGAAATTGCCGACGAATGAAGAAGAATCCAATGATGAGTACCGTACCCGTTAACAACCACGGAACGGATCCCAACTCTGTAATATCTTTCATCATCGCCGTTAACTCTGGCGAAGCGATTTGCTTGGCCTCGTCAATCCATATCTTGTCGATACCCCATGCTTCCCGCTCCTGTACCTCTTCGGCTACTTTCAAAAAACGGTTCATCCCTATAACAGTTAAAGAAAGCGTCAAAATGTAGAAAACAATGAGGAGCCAAGGTCCATTCTTTTTGTTTCGGATGTTCACTTGCATCCCCCCAATTGGGACACCTTGTTTCACTTCATATTTTTTCAATACCCGCTTGCATTTAAAAATAGACATCAACCCGTTATCCGCTCAACATAGAATCGTCCCAGATCCGTTCTATCTTTGCTTGTTTTGGGGTAAGCGTTACTTTAAACACGTCCGGATTACTCATTTGTTGCCATTCTGTATATCCGTAGAGCCTATTAAAGTAGGAAAGAAGCACAGTGGTGATCCCTCCATGTCCGACAATAACTGCTCGATCCCAACCTTGTTCCAAAAAGTCAGTCAAAGCTGCGACTCCTCGATTCATCGCCTCTTGATTGGATTCACCCCCTGGCAAGCGACAATTAAAGTCTTCATAGGACTCTCGTAAGCGATCAAGCCAGTCGCCTCGTAATTCCGCTGCCAATACTCTTTCTGTCAAACGTTCATCAGTTTGAATGGGTAGACCCAGACGTTGAGCTAAGGGGGTTGCTGTGTCCATCGTCCGCCTCCAGGGACTCGCGAGAATCGCTTTGGGGTTAAAGGAGGCTAAAAATGCCCCTAATTTCTTCGCTTGCTCCCGTCCTTGTGCAGTTAAAGTAGCTTCTGCTGCTTGGTCGGTTGCTTGACAGTGACGTACAAGAAAAAGGGTCACTTCTTTCGTTACTGGAAACTTGAAGTCTTCATGGACTAGATGATGGGTGCATCCGATGCGATGGATTTTCCAGCCGGTATATGTATCGTAGATCAGATGTGTCACCGATGTATTGTCAATCTTGGTAAGACCCGGCCCATGTGCCCCCTCACTGATTGCGTGAAGAACCGTATTAATCCCCCCACCATGACTCACTACAGCGATCGCTTCACCCGGGTGTTTTTTTGCTAACGCCTCTAACCGATGGAGCATGCGCTGTTGCGTGGAGGCAGTTCCTTCCACGCCAAATTCATCCCCGTGTTGCCACACCCTCTCCCAGGCATCGGGGTAGTTTTCCTTAATCTCTGATATTAACTTCCCTTCCCATTCTCCCATTTTCCGCTCTCTTAAATCGTTAAACGTCTGAACAAAAAGAGAACTTCCTTCAGCGATGGGAACGGCGGTTTCTATGGCTCGGTCAAGATCACTTGCATAGACACCCTGTAGCCTTTTCCCTAAAAACCGCTTCCCTAGCCGTTGGGCCTGTTCTTTACCTACAGAAGAAAGGGGCATATTCAGATGCCCCTGAAGCCGTTTCTCTTGATTCCACTTGGTTTCACCATGACGGATTAAGTATACGTGCGTCTCCATATCGAATGCTCTTCCACCTTCCATCTTTTATTGATGTACATGGATCCCAAGGCTTAATTCCCGATATCCGCCGAACCTGCTGGTTTAAGCTCCCAATTGCCTTCTTTATTTTTATTGGCTAGAAACACTGCTGTATTGGGAGTCAGCCCCTTCGATATCGGGTCAAAGTCTCCCTTATTCCGGTGATGTTTAACAGTACGCACAACCTCATCCCCTTTGACAAAAACGAGGTATTTGTATTGATCGTCATCCATCCCACTGCTTAGTCCCTCCCATTCAAAGCCCAAACATTTATTCATTGCCTTCTTTGTAGTATAAGGAGGAAAGATATATAGCCTGTCCCATTTAAAATTACTCGCCACGTAACTCATCCGCAAAAGTCCATTTCCTGTGGCGCCCCCGTCACTATCGATGACCTTTTTCACACCCGCGTTGATATCATCTTCTAAGCTTGGTTGTGGCGTACAGGCTGATAAGACCAATAAGCTAGCTACAATAAAAAATAAAACGCGCTGCCACTTCATCATGGTGTAACCCTCCTTTCCCTTATTATACAAAAGAAAAATGAAAAACGCCTGGGACAGTCCCTAGGCGTTATCCCCCTTTTATAACTTCGTTAAGATCTCATAGCCCTCTTCCGTTACTGCAATGGTATGTTCATACTGAACACATAGGGATCCATCCACCGTCCGTGCGGTCCAACCATCTGCATCCACCCGTGCCCGCCAATTTCCTGCGGTAATCATCGGCTCTACTGCTAACACCATACCCGCCTGAATCTTAGGTCCGGTATGCGGAAGACCGAAATGAGGGATCGGTGGTTCTTCCCACAAGTTCTGTCCAACCGCGTGCCCTGTAAACTCTCGTACGACTCCATACCCTTCTGCCTCTGCATAGGATTGAATCGCCCACCCAATATCACCAATTCGATTTTCTGGACGAATCTGTTCGATTCCACGGTGTAGACTTTCGAGACCCACTTTTAACAATCGATCCACTTCAGGTGCTACCTCTCCAATGGTATAGGTCCAGCCAGAATCTCCATGATAGCCTTGATATTGTGCACCGACATCTAATGTCACGATATCTCCTTCTTCTAAAGGAACTTCTGTCGGAAAGCCATGACAAATCACATCATTAATCGCTACACAGATGGATCCAGGGAAACCATGATGACCTTTAAAACTCGGCTTTGCCCCCCGTTTGAGTATCCAATCCTCGACCAAGCGATCCAATTGCTTCGTCTGAACACCCGGTCGTATGTTTTCTGCCAATAAAGCATGACACTCCGCGACAATCTTACCGGCTTCCCTCATCAAAGCCAGTTCTTTCGTTGAACGAATGGTTGTCATCTGCCCACCTCCTTGAATGATTCGCAAATCGACCCCTCTTGACTATATGTACACACAACCCCTTACAGACATTGGGGTTATTAATTCCCCAGAAGTCCCCTTGATGCTTCACCCCTCCTTTGCCCAACACACTTGGTCAATCATGAAAAAAGGAAGCGTTAAAACGCCCCCTTTTATCAAAGGCAACTCTTCTCTATCCCCTATAAAATGCGAACCGTTTCGCTAACTATTCCATACTTATCCGGCTTGCTTTCTTAATTTTAACACACGGTAAAAGGCAGGCAGATCCCCATGCTTAAAGACCATCAAACCAGGCGTGATATTCACCTCGTAAATCCAAATATGCCCCTTTGCATCAATGCCAAGATCGACACCAAACTCTCTCCATTTAGGAAAGGATCGACCGATGGTACGAGCCGCCCCTACGCAGACGGATTCGATATTCTTCATCATTCGATGTCTTTCCATCGCATGATAACCTAACCCACGCTCTAAGATCTCATCGACTGAAACCGGTGTACCCCCACTATGGCGATTTGTGACAATCCGGCTCTTCGTTGCAACCTTTGCCACAGCCCCAGCCATTTGCCATTTGCCATTAATTCGAACAAGATGTACACGAATATCAAAGAAATTTCCATCCTTCGTCAGACTCGCGATCCCTTGTTGTACAATATAACGGCGTTTGATCTGGACACGACGAATTTGCCCCAAAACAGCGGAAGTACTTGAATGGAAGCTAGACCCTCCTTCTCGCGTACGTACCCGATAGTGTTTTGCCCCCAGGCGATCCACTCGAATGATCCCCCTTCCTCTTGCACAATCGTTGGGCTTCACATATACGCTAGGATATTGATTCAGCATGTGGGTCAAACTGTTTAATTCCAACCACTTCGTTGCCGGAACATGAGCGGATGTTAATGCATTTTTCTTTAATAACATGACATTACCGATTTTACTAATTACACTTGCCATAAAAACTCCCCCGTCTCATTCTTGTATAACAAGCCCATCTACTCTCATACTCCCCATGCAAATCTGTCAGCTACCCCAAGCTTCCATTGTAGGGGAAGCAAGATTTCTCCCTGTCGTTACAAACAGACTATTCGATGGAGTTGACGCATGAGATGTCATGGCTTAAATTTAAAAAGCAAAATTGATAAACAAGGAGACAACCATGCGACTGCGACGGAATCCTGAGGCAAAACAGATGATCTTAAACCACCCACAAGTCGTGTTAGATCCTACCCAATTACGTGGATCTTGGCGCTCCCTCTTTGGTAACGATCATCCCCTTTATTTAGAACTCGGTACAGGTAAAGGGCAGTTTCTCTCCCGTGCTCATAACCAATATCCAGACATTAACTGGATTGGAGTCGAACGAATTGAAGAAGTTCTGCTCCAGGCCTTGCAAAAAAGCAACCCCCTTGAACACCCTCCATCCTCTATTCACAATCTCCGCTTTTTATGGATGGATGTTAAGGATCTCGGCGAAGCGTTTGACCCTGGGGAAGTGGACCGCATTCACCTGCATTTTAGCGACCCGTGGCCAAAGAAACGCCATCAGAAGCGGCGCCTTACCTATCGAAGCTTCCTAGCCATTTACCGACAGGTATTAAAGCAGGATGGGTACTTACAATTAAAGACGGACAACGAACATTTATTCGACTTCTCACTTGAAGAACTACCGAACCATGGATTTCACATTGTAGAACAGACACGGGATCTTTATGAAACACCCCTTGTGAAGGAAAATATCCCGACGGAGTACGAAGAGAAATTTACGGCCCAAGGAATGCCGATATATTTCCTCCGTGCACAACCTCGTTGATCGATAACGCTTGGTTGACTTTTTTTGTATGTCCGATATAATATAGTTTTGTATGACTCAACGTGTTCCTTTCTAGGGGAACCCGAGGATAGCTCAGCAACGAACGGTGATGGAATCACCCTCACTGGTCAGCCTTGCAACGATTTTTTTTTGCAAGTGCCCCACTTTTCGTCGCTATCCGGAAAGTGAAGGCAATCCGAGCCGACCAGCCATACCCGGTTGTTTGCATCAGTACGCAAATTGAAAGGAGCCAATTCACATGGCACGTTACACAGGACCTCGTTGGAAATTGAGCCGTCGCCTGGGGATCTCTCTCTCCGGTACCGGTAAAGAACTCAAACGCCCTTACCCACCAGGGCAACATGGTGCTAACCAACGCCGTAAGCTTTCTGAGTATGGTATTCAGTTGCAAGAAAAACAAAAGCTTCGCTTTATGTACGGTTTGAATGAAAAACAATTCCGTACCCTCTTTAATAAAGCTGGCAAAATGAAAGGGATTCATGGGGAAAACTTCATGAAGTTGCTCGAATCCCGTCTTGACAACCTTGTTTACCGTCTTGGTTTTGCTCGTACTCGCTCTCAAGCGCGTCAGTTGGTCGTTCACGGACATATCACGGTTAATGGCAAAAAGGTCGACCGTCCATCTTTCAAAGTGAGCCTTAATGATGCAATCAGCCTCCGGGAAAAAAGCCGCAATCTGACCATTGTTAAAGAAGCATTGGCAGAACGCTCCTTCCTACCTGAGTACCTGACCTTTGATGAGAACAAGATGGAAGGTACTTTCTCTCGTTTGCCAGAACGGGATGAACTACCTGCTGAAATCAACGAACGTCAAATCGTTGAATTCTACAGCCGTTAATCCTATCGGATAAAAAGCGCGTTCCTATTTAAAAAAAGCCCCCTTTGAGTAACACTTGAAGGGGGCTTTTTTTGTTTGGAAAAAGTACTCCCGTATCGACTACCTTGAACCCAAGGCACTAAAAATACGAGCGACCTTGCGGGCAAACACAAGTGGGTTGCCTTTATTGATAAAATCAAGGGTAACAATCTGTGGATCCTGGAAGAGGAATCGCCGATCCAATGTGGAAAACTTCAGACCCCCTTGCCTTCGAACGGCCTGAAGAAGGGTGTTTACTTCCCTTTCTAAAACGCCAATGGTACCTCCATTTAAAGCTATCCCATTTTTCGGACTTTCAAAACGAAAAATTGATGGAATTGCTATAATGGACTCCGTCGGCTCCCCTTGAATGGTGGTCGTAAGCGAGCGACTTCTAATGGATACACAGGTGGTACTAAAACTAATGAAGGGAGAACCACCAATAATTTGCGAAAAACGATTGCATAACAGTTGAAAAGCACGGGTGGGTTTAGGTGGCTCAAGTTTAGCTACCTGCGGTAGCACATCAAGGGCATTACGAACTTTTCGAGCAAAGGTGATGGGATTCCCCACATTTTGTAGATAGACATTGTTTAAGACAGGATTGGCTAGAATAACGTTATTTCCAATTGCAGATACCTCAATACCACCTTGTCTTTTGATCACATTTACAAATGGGGTGATCTCGCGATCACGAACCGCTACCGTTCCTAGATTGAGTGTTTGTCCAGCTTTACGAGTGGGTTCAAAGGTAAAAAAGTTGGCAAGGGGATCGTGTACCTGCACATTATCCACGGTTAAACGAAAAGTCCGACGATTAAAAACGACACACGTCCCGTTAAGTATTTGGCTATCTGCGCCAATGATATTGGCAAGACGTGTACATAGTCTTTGCACATTCCCCATATTTCCTGCTCCTTCCAAAATAACGTACCACGATAGCTTATGTACATGGGAACTGTCATGGAAGGTTGTCAAATGACTAAAAATCGCCCATTTTAATATCAATTAACAATTAATATTGTTGACTTCACCAATCAAAAGCCACCCCATTGTTGGGCGGCTTATTTTAGCGATACTTGCTGAGCATTCTTTTCAACGCTTTCTTGTTATACGTTCTAGGTCGATGACGTTGGGGGAATTTTTTTCGAAATGTTCTTCGATAGGCCACAATCCGTCGATACGCCGCTGGATCTCCTAAGAGAAAAGGGTTTAAATTAAGCCGTACATAATTGACTTCAAAGATCCATACCCTCCCTCTGGAGTCAATACCTGCATCCACTGCAAATTCAAAATCCGTTGGCATTAACCGTCCGACCTCATTTGCCGCCGCTCTTCCAGCTTGATTTAGCTGTCTCTGAATCCGTTCATGACTTTCAGGTGGGCATACCAAGTGTGAACGTATCAATGTCGAAAGCGGTACAGCTTTCCCTCCTCCAATAATGCCAGCCGTTACTCCGCCAGCAGGACCTACTCTCCCCACGATTCCTCCTACCATCCACTCATTGTTTCCTTTTAGCATATGAATTCGAACATCAAAAGGGCGTCGATTCCGCGTAACACTATCGATTCCCTGCTGTAATAAAAAGCCGTTGCGGGCTGTCCACGAAGACAGATAGTTCCACAGCGAATCAAAAGTCGCCATCCGGCTTTTACTTTTGCTCTCAACAATAAATCCATTTCCATCACGTGTAATTCGCAGCACGCCAATTCCTTGATACCCTTGGTTTGGTTTTAAATAAAGAATCGGGTACTTTTGCACCATTTGAGCTAACGCGACTCGGCTAAATTTCCTAGTTTCTGGCGTGAATTGAGCGGTCGTTGCGCGCTTTGCCAAATGATCCAAGATCGCTCTCTTGTTTCTTCGATCCTGCAGTCCCATCAGCTTCTCCCTTTCTATTCCCATACGGATGCAACAAGGTACGCACATTCTTCCTTTAAGGTGAGGGCTGTTGGTCCTATTCTGCTACGATTCAACAAAAAAAGATCGCCTCAAATGGTTGAAGCGATCCCACTTTGCTTGATTATTCACCCATCATGACCTTGGCAAATTTCCGTTTACCAACTTGGATAATCATCCCTTCAGTCACTTCGATTCGAGCATCAACATCGGTTACTTTCTCCTCAGCAACCTTAACCGCTCCTTGTTTTACCATCCGGCGGGCATCACCATTGGATGCCACCAGGTCTAATTTCGCCAACAAGGGTACAATCCATATCTTCCCATCTTCTAAATCTGTGCTTGCAATGGTTTTTGATGGGATATCTTTGGGTAACGAGCGCTCTTGAAAGACTCGCTTAAAGCCAGCCTCGGCTTCATCCGCGGCTGCATTCCCTTGATACATCGCCGTGATTCGGTGAGCTAACGCCATTTTTGCATCACGAGGATGAAGCGTGGACTCGGCTAGACCTTTTTTCACTGCCGCCAATTGATCGAGGGGAAAATTAGTCACCAACTCATAGTATTTCACCATTAACTCATCGGGAATCGACATTGCCTTTCCGTAGATCTCCGCTGCGGGCTCCTGGATCCCAATGTAGTTACCAAGGCTTTTGGACATTTTTTTCACTCCGTCCAGCCCTTCAATCAACGGCATGGTTAAGATCACCTGTTCCTCTTGCCCATAGTGGGGTTGAAGTTGTCTACCCATTAACAAATTAAAGGTTTGATCCGTCCCGCCGAGTTCCACATCACTTTCTAAGGCAACGGAATCGTATCCTTGCATTAAAGGATAGAAAAATTCATGAACGCTAATGGCCTGTCCACTATGATATCTTTTGGAAAAATCATCCCGCTCCAACATTCTGGCTACTGTGGTTTTTGCCGCCAAATCTACAACCGCGGTAAAGTCAAGGGGAGAGAGCCACTTACTATTAAAGTGGATTTCGGTTTGATCCCGATCCAAAATCAAAAATAACTGGTCCGCATAGCTTTGGGCATTTTCCTTTACTTCGTCTTCAGTCAATTGTCTTCGCGTCTCAGACTTCCCTGTCGGATCCCCAATGCGGCCAGTAAAGTCCCCAATAACCAATTGCACGAGATGCCCCAGGTCTTGAAATTGGCGTAATTTATTAAGCACCACGGTATGGCCTAGATGAATATCGGGAGCCGACGGATCCAGTCCTAATTTTACCTTTAAGGGCTTTCTCGTTGTCACTGACCGAATCAATTTTTTCTCTAAATCCGCCGCAGGTAAAATTTCTGCTACGCCACGTTGGAGTATCGCGAGTTGCCGCTCCACTTCTTGTTTCACTTCTGGACTCAATTCCTTATCCATATCCGTCACCATCCTACCCATCACTTTTTTTTGTTAAAAGAGCACTTTATTCCATAAAATAACCCCGTCCCAAAAATAAGGGACGGGGTTTATCGATTACCCGCGGTACCACCCTTGTTGAAGGCTTCATGCCTCCCACTTCTCAGCATAACGGGAAAGGGTTCCCGCCATCTATCCCATTGAGATAAACGGAGCTCACAGGCTGTATTTCGTTAGATGGGAGTTCACTGGTTTGCACCAACCACCAGCTCTCTTCAGACACTCTCCATTAACTACTGTTACCTGATCTTCGCTAATCCTATTTCATTCTTGTTTTCCTGCTGTTTTCATATTAACCGAGAAAGTGAGGCTGATCAAGCTATGGCTCATCCACCGCCACAAAATAAGGATAAATCTTCCCTACCCTATCGTATTTGGCGTGTATTTTCACGGTCAGTACTGATTCTCTCCCTACTGTTAGTCCTATTCTCCTTTGTTGGGGCTGGGAGCCTTCTTGGATACCTTGCTGTGGTTGCCAAGAAAGAACCCATCCGCACGCGACAAGAGACGGCTCAACAATTCGATAACCTCTCCCAAACCAGCCATGCCTTTTTTGCTGATGGTTCTAAGATCGGCGCACTCCGCTCCGATGCTGACCGGAGCACAATCCCTATCCAGCAGGTAAGTCCACTCTTTATTCAAGCCTTGCTTGCAACAGAAGACCGAGAATTTTACGATCACTTGGGCATTTCCCTACGTGGCATCCTCCGCGCCGCCCGCGATAATGTGTTTCAAGGGAAAATGGCAAGCGGCGGTAGCACGATCACACAACAACTTGTAAAAAACATGGTGTTACAAAATCGCGAAAAAGCGTTGCAACGAAAATTAAGAGAGATGGTGATCTCTCTACGCATGGAACGGATGTTTACGAAGAATGAAATCTTAACCTTTTATTTAAACAGTCTATATTTCGGACAGGGAGAACATCACCGTAATCTATTGGGGATACAGGCCGCCTCCAAGGAGATTTTTGGTGTAAACGCTGATCATCTCACACTCCCTCAAGCCGCTTACCTTGCAGGGATGATTCAACGCCCCTCTGCTTATAACCCCTATCATTCTGATACCCTTGCTGCGGGTGAACGACGGATGAAGAAAGTTCTTCGGTCAATGGTAAGCACCGGTGTCATTCAACCTTCGGTTTATGATCAAGCCGTCGCTACCAACATTGCCCCTACACTCAATCATCCTCCCATTGAAAGCACCTTTCGCCGTCATCCCTTTTTGATGACGGCGGTGGAAGAGGAAGCTGCTAAAATCTTGATGAAACAAGATGGACTTGATGCAAAAAGTCTTTCGAAACAAGGTCGTTATCGCTCCACAATGGAGCAATATCGCAAACGTGTTTTAACAGGTGGACTCCGAATTGAAACCACCATTGATCAAAAATTGGATGCCGCGATGAATCAAGCCGCAACAAACTCACGGCTATACGCCCATCCTATTCAATACACGGCATTAATCAGCGGAAAAAAACGAACCATTAAAAATGCCCTTGAGGAAGTTGGCTCTGTTGTACTGAATACGAAGGATAATAGCATCCTTGCCTTTGTAGGTGGCCGTGATTTTACCAATGGACAAACCAATCATGCGCTATCCGCTCGTCGACAACCCGGCTCGACCATTAAACCCCTACTCGATTATGCTCCTGCACTGGAAGCCGGATTAATTACTCCAGGCACACCCCTCATGGATGAACCACTAACAACGATGAATGGGGATGGGAGTGAAAAAACCTACAAAAATTATAACAACCAATATCAGGGTCCTGTCACGGCTCGACAAGCATTGACTTGGTCACTTAACATCCCTGCACTTCAACTTTTTCGCCAGCTAGGAAAGGAGGAAGCGTTTACTCCCCTAAAAAAAATGAACTTTCCTATTAAGCCACAAGATGGAGAAGCCTCGGCTATCGGAGGGTTTACACGCGGATTTACAGTGGCAGAAATGACGGGTGGCTATGCGGCTCTTGCCCATGACGGTATATGGGAACCCCCTCACCTCATTCGTCAAATCATGGATCCTTCTGGAAACATCCTCTATCGCTATACGTCATCTCCCCAACGCATCTATTCCCATGAAGCTTCATTTCTCACAATTGATATGTTGCGGGATGTGATGCGGAAGGGGACAGGGCGTTGGGTAGGGTACCGTTCTCCCGGTTACGATCTTGCCGGTAAAACAGGAACAACACAAAATGGTCATGACCTATGGTTTATCGGGACCACGCCACAAGTCGCCCTTGGTGTATGGGTCGGATACGATATAAACCATCCTCTCACCGATGATCGACGCGCCAAGCGAGTTTGGTCTCATCTTTTTCAGGCGATGACAAAAGCACGACCCGATCTCATCACTAAAACCGCCACCTTTCCCCCACCTGATACGTTAGAGCAGGTAGAGACCTGTACATTATCGGGCCTACAGGCAACAGAAGCATGCCGGATGGCCCACGAAACCAAGAAAGATTGGGTTCGGAAAGAAGAGGCACCCACTGTAGAATGCCCTCTTCATATGCATGCAAATGTTGTCCAGATCGGGAATCAAGATTATATCGCCAATCCCCACACCCCCACCGACCTGGTACAAGAGCGCTGGGGAGCCCACTTCGCACCTGAATCTTCTGCTGCTCGCTGGTATAAAGGGAATCAAGTTCCGACAAAAATGGATCCAAGGTTGGGGGGAGAGACCCCATTTCCTCCCCATGTTCACCTTTCCCCACTCGCCTCTGGCAACATTCATCTGCAATGGAGGGAAGGCGGAGGCAATGTGGCTGGCTGGAGGATTTATGAAAAGGGGAACCTCGTAGCCAGTATCCCCAGTGGAAATTCACTCTCTTGGACAGGTCCACCTGGAGAATATACGATGACAGCAGTCGATGTAGCTGGAATGGAATCAGACCCTGCGACTGCTATTCCAAGAAAAAAATCCACTGGACAGGATCGTTCATAAATTGAATCCGTCAGCAGTGTTTCCGGTTAATGGGTAATCGTTTCTACACATAAGAAAAGACGGGCGATTGCCCGTCTTTTTATTCTTAATCCTCCATCGTGGAAAGATCGCCGGTAGGAAGGTCCAATTCCCAAGCCTTTAACACCCGACGCATAATTTTCCCTGAACGCGTCTTGGGTAGCTTATCCTTAAATTCAATCTCCCGTGGTGCAGCATGAGCTGCTAATCCTTCCTTCACAAATAGACGGATTTCTTCTTTCAATTCGTCTGATGCTTCATACCCTTTCCGTAAGGCGATAAAGGCTTTAATAATTTCGCCACGCATGGGGTCTGGCTTTCCGATCACCCCTGCTTCTGCAACAGCTGGATGTTCCACCAATTTGCTCTCTACTTCAAAAGGACCCACCCGTTCGCCAGAGGTATTGATCACATCATCGATACGCCCTTGAAACCAGAAGTACCCATCTTCATCACGATAAGCAGAATCCCCTGAAATATACCAACCTTCCACGCGAAAATACTCCTCATACTTCGCTTTATTCTTCCAGATCTTTTGCATTAATGATGGCCAGGGAGTACGGATGGCGAGGTTACCCATCTGCATGGGAGGAAGTTCCCTTCCTTCATCATCAATAATTGCCGCTTGAATACCAGGAAAGGGTTTACCCATCGAGCCCGGCTTAATTTCCATCGTTGGATAGTTTGAAATCAATATTCCACCCGTCTCAGTCATCCACCAACTATCGTGAATCCGCTGATTAAAGGCTTTCAATCCCCAGCGTACCACTTCCGGATTTAACGGCTCGCCAACACTCAGCACATGGCGCAGTTTGGATAAATCAGCTTGTTTGATGGGTTCTTCACCCGCCCCCATCAACATCCGAAAGGCTGTTGGGGCACTATACCAAACGGTCACACCATTCTTGGCAAGGGTTTGATACCAATCCTCTGGACTAAATCGCCCCCCACGAATAACGTTGGTTACCCCGTTTAACCATGGGGCAAAGATACCATAGGCGGTTCCCGTTACCCACCCTGGATCCGCTGTACACCAGTAGATGTCCTCGGATTGTAAGTCGAGCACCCATTTCCCCGTTTGATAATGTTGTAGCATGGCATTGTGTACATGGTAAACACCCTTAGGCTTTCCCGTCGATCCGGAGGTGTAGTGAATCAACATTCCATCTTCCCTGTCTACCCACTCGATCTCGAAGGAAGAAGAGGCAGCATCCATCTCTTTTTCAAAGCTGTAAAATCCATGAGCCTCATCGGCTTCGCCGCCCACTAAAATAATGTGTTTTAGGGCAGGGAGCTCGTGATGGGGAACACGTGATAATAAGTCAGGGGTCGTCACCAGTGCAATCGCTTCACTATCCACCAAACGATCCCTTACAGCCCCTTCCATAAAGGCTTCAAACAAAGGACCTGCAATGGCACCCACCTTTAAAGTACCAAGGAAACTAAAATAGAGTTCCGGCGTCCGTGGCATAAAAATAAAGACGCGTTCTCCCTTACCAATCCCCAACTTTCTGAGGACATTACCAAATTTATCGGATTGTTCCTTTACTTCACGGAAGGTATACTGATTGGTACGATCGGGATCCGAATAGAGTAATGCAGGGTGCTCTCCTCGACCCGATTCAACATGGCGATCAATTGCTTCGTGTGCGGCATTCACCTTCCCTGTCTTGTACCAAGAGAAAGCTTTTTCTCCTTCTTCCCATTGAAAAGACGCATAGGTTTGTTCGTAGGATTCCATATTATGACCGGTTGTCATGGCTTCAATGAGTTCCGTCGTTTTCATCTCGAATACCTCCTCATGCGACTGATAGAATACCCTGCGAGAAGTTGATTCCTCTTTTTTTACTGAATTCTGAATGTAAGCGAATTCATTAGGTACAAAAAATTATAACATAGACACCGATCGTGCACATCGCTCATCGGTGATTTGCCCGACTGACCAACCCCACCTATAATACAGGGTAGAACTTCTCTCGTTATAAATCCATTGTTAAGGGAGACCCATCATGCTTATCAAACAGATTATGCAAACAAACATACATAGCATTCCACCCTCAATGACCATTCGTGAAGCAAGTTTATTCGCGATCCATCAACAAAGTTCCTTTCTTCCTATTACACAAGAGAACCGTCTTATCGGTGTGATCACCGATGATGATCTTCATCAAGTGTATGCTTCCTCTTTTGAAGCAAATACCCGCTCAGATACCTTTGATAAACCCATTTCCACGATCATGACGCAACCAGTGATTACGGCTGACCCAGAAGAATGTATCGAAGATGCCGCCCATCGTCTATCAGATAACGACATTGAGTGCCTTCCCATCGTTAAAGGAGATGAACTCGTCGGTTTTCTCACCCAGAAAGACACCTTGCAAGGATTAATGGAAAGCTTTGATGTGAATCATCCCAGCCAACCAATCCATGTCATTGTGGAAGACAAAATTGGGATCATGGCAAAAGTCTCTAAAATCTTTGGTGACCACCGTGTCAATATCCATAGCCTCCTTATTAAACATGAGGAAAATAAGCGTTTGCGTCTGATTTATCGTGTACAAGCAATGGATTTACGTGGGTTAATTCAGGAAATCGAGCATGCTGGTCATCAGGTTCTTTGGCCACGAACGGACGTAAAGCTGGGGGAGACCATTGATGAATAATCAAGCCGTAATGATCACCAGTGATGATTTTCTAAAGTATCGTTTTAGTGATACGCATCCATTTAATAACCAACGGTTAGAATTGACCTTGGATATGATTCGTTCCTTCGGCTTATTAAATGAATCAGACATTATCCCCCCTCGTATGGCAACGGACGAGGAATTAGCTCTCGCCCACGATCCTACCTTTATCGATGTCATCAAACATGCTAATAGTAAAAAACGCCCCCAAGAAGAACTCGAAGAGTACGGCCTTTGCACCCAGGATAATCCCGTATTCCCTGGCATGCATGAAGCAGCTGCTCTCGTTGTGGGGGGAACGCTTACTGCCGCCGAAGCAGTCATGTCCGGACGAGCCAATCACGCCCTCAATCTTTCAGGTGGCCTCCATCATGGGTTTAAAGATCGTGTATCTGGTTTTTGCATTTATAATGATGCCTCTGTCGCGATTGCATGGCTACGAAAGCACTATGATGCCCGAGTGATGTATATCGATACGGATGCTCATCATGGAGATGGCGTGCAATGGTCCTTTTATGATGATCCGAATGTCATGTCGCTTTCTATTCATGAGACTGGACGTTGCCTTTTCCCTGGTACAGGCAATGTATATGAGCGTGGAAAAAAAGCCGGACTCGGTACCACTGTCAACATTCCACTGGAGGCATTTACGGAAAATGACTCCTTCATGGACACGCTCCATCGTGTACTTCCAACAGTCACCCGCTCTTTTCAACCCGACATTATCATCTCACAAAATGGCTGTGATGCTCACCGATACGATCCACTTACCCATCTGGCTGCTACCATGGATATCTATCAAGAAATCCCACGACTCATTCATGAACTTGCCCATGAATATTGTCAAGGTCGTTTAGTCGCTGTGGGTGGAGGGGGATACGATATTTGGCGTGTTGTTCCTCGTGCTTGGACATACCTATGGGCTGAACTCTCCCATCAACCTCTCGGAGAAGCCGATATTCCACAGGAATGGTTTGATCGCTGGGGAGACATCGGTCCAGATGACCTTCCTACCACCCTTCACGATCAAAACCGTCGTTTTCGACCCATACCGAACCGTGATGAGATCAGCAAAAAAAATTCCCTCATCGTTGACCAAGCGCTGCAATATTTCCCTTGAATCTCTTAGCATAACTGATGGACGATCCCAATTAGGTCTTAAGTTTTTGTAACATGAAAAGGCTGAAACGTTAACCGTTTCAGCCTTTTTTACGAAGCTCCCAACTTCCCTTACTCTGCCAATTTCAAAAAGGTCAGTTCGGGATGATCTTGCTCTAATGTGGATAAATAAAACTCAGAGGTAAAGAGAACAACCAAGCGATCTCTAGAATCCTTCACACATCGTGTATGCCCACGATAGACAAGGGAGGATGGATCTTTCACTTCACCTGATACCCATCGAGCAAAACGATAGGGGAGACGATCCATAAGGAGATCCACGTTATACTCCCCTTTCATCCGGTGCTCAAACACTTGAAACTGCAATTCACCAACAGCACCAATGTATAGTTCGTCAATCCCTTCCATAAATGTACGATACAACTGGATCGCACCTTCTTCGACCAGTTGGTTGATACCCTTTTGGAATTGTTTATAGCGCATCGCGTTTTTATTGGTTAGGCGGATAAAATGTTCAGGAGGAAATTGGGGTAACCGTTCAAAGCGATATTTCCCCCCCTCACAAAGGGTATCCCCTACTTGAAAGTTTCCGGTATCAAAAAGACCCACAACATCCCCTGCATAAGCTTCCTCTACCGCTGATCGGTCCTGGGCCATAAACTGCTGGGGAAGAGCCAACTTAATCATTTTCCCTGTCCGTACGTGATTAACCGCCATGCCACGCTCATACTTCCCTGAGCAAATGCGCAGGAAAGCAATTCGGTCCCGATGAGCAGGGTTCATATTTGCCTGGATTTTAAATACAAACCCAGAGAATTTCTCTTGATCAGGTTCGATCCACCCTTGATCGGATTCACGAGCGCCAGGAGCGGGAGCTAAATCTAAGAAAGATTCCAAGAAGGGTTCAACCCCAAAATTGGTCACGGCACTTCCAAAATAAACGGGTGTAAGCTTACCCGCCCAGATCGCATCCATGTCAAAGGGATCGCCAGCAACATCCAATAGTTCGATTTCTTCTGCCAGTCGATCCGCTAACGCATCTCCCACATCTTCACGGATGCGTTCGTCATCGGCACCCTCTGTCTCAAGAACATAGGAATCTTGACCGCGTTCATACCGATAGATACGTTGATGTTCGCGGTCATATACCCCACAAAAATCAGCCCCCATACCCACTGGCCAATTGATTGGACATGAACGCATCCCTAGTACCTCTTCAATCTCTTCCAGTAATTCTAAAGGGTCCTTCCCTTGACGATCCAACTTGTTTACAAACGTAAACACTGGAATCCCCCGCATGCGACACGCTTCAAATAGCTTAATCGTCTGGGGCTCTACCCCTTTTGCACAGTCAATAAGCATCACCGCGCTGTCAGCTGCAGCCAAGGTTCGATAGGTATCTTCACTAAAATCTTGGTGTCCCGGTGTATCCAAAATATTGATATGACTACCCCTGTATTGAAATTCAAGTACACTCGAGGTTACAGAGATTCCCCGTTGCTTCTCGATTTCCATCCAATCGGATGCTGCATGTTTATTTGCTTTTCTCCCCTTCACCGAACCCGCCTCACGAATGGCCCCACCAAAAAGAAGGAGCTTTTCAGTCAGCGTCGTTTTACCCGCATCGGGGTGGGATATAATAGCAAATGTACGTCTTTTTTCGACTTCTTCAGTATAGCGTCCCATAGGTCGACCCTTTCTATTGCAAAATCTCCCATTCACTATACCATACCCGCCTATTCCGGGCATCTTTCTTTTCCATTCAATGAATCATTCCACAATAGGGTATCATTCCACCACGGATGGACTTGAGTCCCCCTTCTGGCTGTGCTATTCTTCTCCATGAAGCATGATTCACGCGGACCCCTCTTTATTTGAATGGATCCTCCAATCTCATTCACTCGTTTTCTTACATAATTGACTCGGTTCCTTCTCAAAAAAGAATCATGGTATTTAGCATCTGCCTTACTTGTTAAGCCATCATCGGTACCCCGTGTATCTGATGATGAACACATAAAGCCCTATGGAGGTGAAGAGTGAGTTGAACGACTCTGTAACGATTTTCTCCCTGGGCG
The DNA here is from genome assembly GCF_900116235.1 of Marininema halotolerans. Taxonomy (GTDB): domain Bacteria; phylum Bacillota; class Bacilli; order Thermoactinomycetales; family DSM-45169; genus Marininema; species Marininema halotolerans. The sequence goes on from NZ_FPAA01000002.1 coordinate 214,142, forward strand.
GCCTTGGAGAAATCGGAAAAAACATGTACGTCGTACGCTATGATGATGAAATCGTCGTCATTGATTGTGGACGTAAATTTGCCGATGAAGAACACCCTGGTGTCGAATCCATCCTACCGGACATCCGTTATTTGCTCGAAAATAAGGAGCTTGTAAAAGGCATTTTCATTACCCATGGACATGAGGACCACATTGGCGCTTTGCCCTATGTTCTTCCACGCCTTAATGTACCCGTATTTGGTGCGCCTTTATCGATTGGACTTGCTCGGTCCGCTCTTCAAGAGCACGGACTATTACGCAATGTCAAACTAAAGGAAGTTCACGATCACTCAACGATTCGATTTAATAAAATATCCATCTCTTTCTTCCGCACGAACCACTCTATCCCCGATTCGTTAGGTGTAGTGGTTCATACGCCCGAAGGTGCTGTAGTTCATACGGGTGATTTTAAATTTGATATGACACCTCCGTCGGGACCGGGTGTCGACTTTGGTGCGATTGCCCAGGTGAGTAAAGGAAAGGTGCTAGCTTTGCTCTCGGATAGTACCAATAGTGAACGGGTCGGAGCAACTCCTTCTGATTCTACCGTCGGTGAATCCATCCATCGCCTATTTCAAAAAGCAAAGGGACGGATCTTCTTCTCCACCTTTGCATCCAATGTCTATCGGCTGCAACAGGTGGTGGATGCCGCCCATATTACGGACCGTAAAGTGGCTGTGCTTGGATTTAGTATGGACAAGGCCTTCCGTATCAGTGAAGAACTTGGCCATTTGACAATTCCTAAGGGCATGTTAATCGATGCGAAGGATTTACGAAAATATCGACCAGAGCAGCTCGTCATTCTCTGTACAGGGAGTCAAGGTGAACCTCGTGCTGCTCTCGCCCGGATATCCACAGCCTCTCACCCCTCTGTGGAGTTACTCCCTGGTGATACGGTCATTCTTTCTTCAGCACCGATCCCCGGTAATACCCGCAAGGTTTACCGAACCATTGATCGATTGTTCAGAGCAGGAGCCGAGGTCGTTTATGGACCCGAGGTGGACATTCATACGTCAGGGCACGGGAGTCAAACTGACCAGCAACTCATGCTACAGTTAATTCAGCCCCGCTACTTTATCCCCATTCACGGGGAACATCGTATGCAGGTCGCCCATGCACAATTAGCGGAAGACATGGGGATTCCCCCCCGCAATATCTTTGTATTAGAAAACGGGGAAACCGTGCAGTTAACTCGCAAACGCGGACGACGAGGAGAAAAAATCCCCCTCGACCTTACCGTTGTTGATGGAAGTGGCGTTGAAAACAACTTCGGCATTGTCCTTAAAGATCGACGGCGATTAGCAGAAAGTGGTTTGGTTCTTGTCCTACTCACGGTCGATCGGAAGAAACCGATCTTACGGGGTGGACCTGAAATTATCACCCGCGGTTTTGTCTATGTAAGGGAGTCTGAAAAGCTGATTGATGATATGCGTACCATCGTTTTAGAGACCTTAGACTCCTGCTTAGAGCGAAATATTACTTCGCAAAATCGCTGGAAGGCCGAAATCTCACAGCGCCTTGATCGCTACTTAAGTAGGAAGTTACAACGTCAACCATTGATTCTTCCGATCGTTACTCATGCATAAATCCCATCGATGATTTACAAAAAAGAAGCCCCCACCCGAAGAATCGCGTGGGGGCTTCTTTTTTTATCGGTTGTAATTTTTTCTATTCCACTTCCGCCAAGGTTGTTGAATCCGCCAAATGAATCCGGTACTGGAGCAACACTTGGTTGCTTTCGATCTCTTCATCATTCATATACTTGGTTAACAACCGCATAGCCACTGCCCCGATATCATACATCGGTACCGCAATCGTAGACAAAAGCGGTCGCACTTGTGAGGCGAGGGAGATGTTGTCAAAGCCAATGATCGATACATCCTCCGGCACCTTTTTCCCTAAGTCCTGGGCAGCATGGATCGCGCCAACAGCCATTTCATCATTCACAGCAAAGAGGGCGGTCGGTGCATCGTCTAATTGAAGAAGCTCCTTCGCGGCCTGAAGGCCAGAATCATAGCGCAAATTACCCAGGCGCACTAGCTCCTCATCAAAATCTACGTTCGCCTCGGCTAAGGCCTCCTTAAACCCTAAAAATCGGGGGTATCCAATAATAGGGTCCGTCAAAGGACCCCCAATCAGCCCTACTCGTTGATGCCCTTCTTTTAGCAACACATGCGTAGCATCTTTTGCTGCCTGCACTTGGTCAATGGTCACGAAGGGGCGCTTCGTGTCGACATCGTCACGGGTTGCTGCCAGTACAATTGGCACTTGTGAACCTGCAAAAGTCTCACGATGTTCCTCTGTTACCTCACCACCAAGAAAAAGCAGTCCATCCACTTGTTTTTCGAGCAACGCGTTAATTAACTGTAATTCTTTTTCTTTTTTCAAATCAGAATTACACAGGATGATATTGTAATGATACATATTTGCAATATCTTCAATGCCGCGTGCCAATTCAGCAAAGAAAGCATAGGAGATATCAGGAATAACAACGCCAACGGTTGTTGTCTTTTTACTTGCCAACCCTCGAGCTACCGCATTGGGACGGTACCCCATCTTTTGAATGGTATCAAGCACTTTCTTGCGCGTGATGGGCTTGACATTGGGATTTCCGTTTACAACACGCGAAACGGTTGCCATGGAAACCCCCGCCTCACGAGCGACATCATAAATGGTAATGGTCTCTTTTTTCTTACCCATGTTGTATCCACACCTAATTTCATAGTTCATTATCTTACTGTCATATTTTTATAAGGATATTACAAATTACAACCTCTTCCTAGTGACTAAACCGATAAATCCTTGACGAATCCAAGAATTATCATGGACCTTTCAAGTCAAGAGTGCCCTAGTGATCAATCCCAAACTGAAGCCCACGCAAAACGGTGGAAGTCATTACAAATATCTTCATACACCGTACCATGAACAGCCTATGGGATTTCCTACCCTTATCCTTCGTAATATATTCCTCTGCCGGACCACTTCCGTACACATCCTGTTCTCAATCAATCGGAAGCACATCTGGCATTCCTAGTTTGTCCTTCATAACAAAAAAGAATCGGCATATTTATGCCGATTCACCACTCACATTAGCTTCGGACAAGTTTATCTTCTCTTTGAACCAAACCAGAGGAGTACATTTGATCCATAAAGGATTCAAACTGTGGAATATCAATTTGTTGATTGGCATCCGATAATGCAACTGCCGGATCTGGATGGACTTCTAACATTAACCCATCTGCACCTGCAGCCAATGCTGCTTTTGCAATCGGAATTTGTATATCTCTCCGCCCAATCGAATGGGTAATATCGACAAAGACGGGTAAGTGACTTTCTTGTTTTAACAAAGGCACCGCCGAGATATCCAATGTGTTCCGCGTCCATTTTTCATACGTACGGATACCTCGTTCACACAAGATTACTTGGGAGTTCCCTCTTGAAACAATGTACTCCGCAGCAAAGAGGAATTCCTCTACGGTTGCCGACATCCCACGTTTCAAGAATACAGGTAAATTTAAGTCACCTGCTGCTTTGAGCAGTTCGAAGTTTTGCATGTTGCGAGCACCGATCTGAACGACATCCACATAGCGGGCAGCCATCTCCATATCACTAGGATTCACAATCTCACTAATTACCTTTAACCCATAGGCGTCCGCTGCACGACGCAGGATAGCTAGACCGGTTTCTCCAAGACCTTGGAAATCATAGGGTGATGTACGCGGTTTAAATGCCCCACCTCGTAACAATGACACGCCTTGTTCGCTTAAGGATTGGGCAACCTTCATCACTTGCTCTTCCGTCTCAACTGAACAAGGTCCCGCTACAATCGTTTTTTCCCCTGCACCGACCACGGTATCTCCAATCGCTACCACTGTATCTTCTGGTTGTCGTTTCCGACTAACTAAAAGAACCTTTTGATGATCCTGTTGCTGCAGATCCAAAGAAGCTTTGAAAATCTGCTTAAACAAATGTCGGATTGTATCGTTATCAAAGGGACCCGGGTTGGATGCGACAATCATATCCAACATATCGCGCTCCCTGACAGGATCAAAGCGGTTTACCCCTTGGGCTACTTTGACATCACCAATTTGCTTGGTTAATTCTGCCCGACGACTCAATAAGGTCAATAGCTCTCCATTCACTTCATCGATCTGTGCTCTCAGCTTGTTCAATTCTTCGCTCATACTCATCTCGTCTCCCAACATCTCAAAATTTTTACCGTTCATTATAACAAGCTTCTGGTAGATTGTCACCGTTTTTCGCGTTAATAAAACCAGGAAAAAAATATAAAAATACCCATTAAATCCTTCCTCGCGGAACAATTTAATGGATCGTGGAAGTTGATGCTACCTTATCAAACCAATGAACGACCTTTTGCTTATTTTCAGGAAAGGAAAAGGTTCTCCATCTCGGATGATCGCCGGTTGTTAAAATAATGGAGGTAGGAAACGTAGTTTCTTCCATCCCTTTTGCATCCTTATCTTCCATAGCAATTCCGACAGAAGAGAATAGATGTTCTAATGTCTCCTGATCAGGAACATGCACAAAGACAAGACGCTTCATGCTCCGTACCCAGTTTTGATCTTTATCTGCTAAAAAAGGCATCGCGCTCGGATAGATCAACGCGGTCTGCCCTCCAATTTTTATACTTTTTAGCGGTTGAAGCCGAGGACTAATCACTTCAATATTGCCACTCTCAGGAATATGAAGATCCTCTTTTTTTGTTGCCAAAACGGTGATCTTCGATGGCAAAACCACTTCATCATCGAGGGTTACTGCTTCCTGATCTAAACCCGTATTACGGTGGGTTAACAAGGATGGTCCTCCCGTAACAAATAACAAGATCACAGCCGTAACGACCATCCATTTAAGAAAATGATTAACGAAGGGCACAGGTCGATTCGACAACTCATGTTGCCGAATCTCATCTAAAGAAGAGACAAGGGTAACCATCTCTGTCAAGCTGGTTAGACAGGATTCACAACCCGCGATATGATGCCTTAATTCCTCATGTTCTTGTTCATTGATCTCCTGATCCACATAGAGTTGGATCAACCGATCCATATCTTTACAAGACATTGACCGATCCCCTTACTTTTTGGAGAGTCGTTCCTTCAGCATTTTCCGTGCTCGGAAGAGTTGGGTCTTCACCGTCCCTTCAGGTATGTCCAATGCTTCACTAATCTCAGTATAGGAGTAGCCTTTAAAGTGACGAAGCACGATTACCCGACGATAGATATCCGGTAACTCGCAAATTTCATCCTTCACGCGCTCTAACATCATTCGTTCTTCGACCTGCTCCTCAACCGACTTGGTTTGCGCTGTATGAGGTTCTGATTGAATAAACGCATCTTCAAGCGCAACCAGCTTCAAGCTTTTTTTCCGTTTTTGATCACGAAAACGATTGGTCATCATCGTCCGTAGCCAAGCTTTTAGAGACTTTTCATAAACATATTTATTCGATTTCCGATGGGCTTGCCATATCGTCTCCTGCATAAGATCCTTCGCATCTTCCGTATTACCCGTTAGTCTATAAGCAATGTGGTACAGGTACCGCCGATGTTGTTCTAGACGTGCCAAAAACTCATCCGTTATCGACTTTCGCGGCGTATTTTCCACACTCATGGCAACCTCCTGCTTCCATCGTTTCGGGGCACAATCACCCCAAACCGTTTAATAACCATCCATATATAAAGATCGATCGATCATTTTTCATTCGATTCCTACCTATGATTAGGAGAACATGTCCATAAAAAAAGCACAACCCTCATGGAACTGCCTGGGCTATGCTGTGGCTAATTATGCTCTACCATTCGCCATCATACCATTATATTTGCAGTCAATCGCCTAGAAGAAATATTCCGGCAACAACTAGCACGATTCCACCAATTTTCCCCATGGTGATGGATTCACCAAAAATAATGACCGATAAAAGAAAGGCCAACACAGGAAAACTTCCTACCACCGCCATCACTTTCCCTACTTCACCCAACTCCAGCGCTTTAAAATAAAAATACTGGGCAAAAAGCACCCCAAAAACCCCTCCTAGTATTACGTAGATCAGCGATTTTGAATCAGGGAATTGCCACCCGGTCTCTCTGATATTCCAACCGAGATATACGGTAACTAAAATGGTTGTAACAGACGCACGCAAAAATAACGCCATCGTCGGTTCTGTCCGAACAAGTCCCAGCTTTTCAAACACAGGAGCAATTCCAAAGCAAGCAGCTGCTAATAATGCATAAATCATTTCACGGCTCATCTGTCCGCCTCCTGCTTCACCCTCTTTGCATCATCTATATGTAAGCAACAGTGCGATTAGGACAGGCAATCCTAATTAAAAGGAGACGCCATCCCGACAGGATGGCGTCTCCTTTTAATTAAGATTTTAACTTGGATACTTTTTCACCAATCTCCTCTAACTTTTTCCCAACGCCCTCCATCGTTGATACAACATCCTTCGCTGCTTCTGTAGTCGATTCACGAATGTCAATCCAACGATCCGTTGCTGCTTCTTTCATTTCAATAGCTTTTCCTGACACTTGACTCCCCTGCTCTTTAAAATTGTCCCGTGCCGTTTCCAATCCCTTCGATAAGTCCCGTCGGGTTTCCCTTCCTGATTGTGGTGCAAGTAATAAGGCAGCGGCAGCACCCAGAGCCCCTCCAATGACAGCACCGATAAATAGGTCTTTCCCACTCATACCACTATTCTTCCCCATATCCTCAACTCCAATATGATCGTTTTTGTGTAGGGATGTTCATTTTACCCGTTGATGTGGCTCTGATGAGCGTTCCGAACGCCGTTTTCGAAAAAGATCCCATCCAGAACTAAATAGTGCGGTCACATTACTTAACCGTTCTTTTTGAGCGCTTGCCGTTCTGGTGAGGGTAGAGGATAATTCCTGAAGCCCATTTCCAATATGATCGACCGTTTGAAAAAGGCTATCCGTTTTTCGGCTTTTCTCACGGATGTCTTCTAATAATGCATTGGTTTCATCGAGCGTTCTCTTGGTTCGTGCGATTACTTCTTCCACTTGAGGTTCTACCTCTTTAAGCGTGTGATCCACAGAATCAAGTACTTTCATAACCCTTTTTAATGTCATGACTAGCGCAATGACAAGTGCCACAAATGCGACAGCAACAACCGCAATGCTGATATCCATAATCAACTGGCTTCCTCCTCCCGTATTTCGGTTTTACCCAACCATTCTCCCGTTAAAACATGGAAATGATGTTCCATCGTCTCTCATTTTGTTGGTAGGCTTGATGTCCCCACAGGATACATATCTGGAATCGAGACAGGCAATTTCCCTTTTGCTTGAATGTTCCCTGTGATCACTTCGGCTGCCGCCTCCATCGCTACAGGACGAAAACTATACATAGCTAGGTACGTTTTGACTTCAGGCATCGCCATCAAATCATAGGGAGTATCCATCCCCACCACAATAACCGGTTTCCCTGTCTCTTGTAGGGCTTGTGCTAACTGAACACGATCGGGATGCCCCTTCCATTGAAAAGCACCGAGGATGATTGCATCCACGCCCTTCGCCTGTTGCACGACTTCGGAAATACCCGTTGTTTCCATCTTCGGTGTTAACGGACGTACAACGGTTTCAAACCCCTTATTTCGTAGGGCTTTTGCCATCGTGTCCGTCTCAAGCGGGGAAGTAACCAGCAGTTTATGTGCTTTTTTTGGCGAAAGCGGAAGCACGTGCTCCTTGTCTCGCAAAAGCGTACTTCCCTTTTGCGCAACTTGTAGTGCCCATTGATGATTCTCTGAAGTTCCTATTTGATCATTAATTTCATCAATCGAAGCCTTTGGCGAATATACGATCGCATTTTGATCAAATCTTTTTGCTTTCAAATTCAAGATTCGTCGCAGGGACGCATCAATCCTCTTCTCAGAAATGGTTCCTTTGTGAACAGCATCGATCACCGCATCAATGGATTGCTCCTGTCTTTTAAGATCATGGGAAATGAGGATAAGATCTGCTCCCGCCTTTACAGCACGGACCGTCGCATCGGCTGCTCCAAAGTTTTTCACAATGGCACCCATTTCCATGTCATCTGTAACGATAACCCCCTGATACCCCAGACGTTCCCGCAAAAGACCCGTCAATACTTTTTTGGATAAAGTTCCAGGTAACCCTGGCGTGGAATCAATGGCTGGAAAGGTAATATGAGCGGACATGATGACATCCGCCCCCTCTTTTATCGCCGCTTTAAAAGGAACCAGTTCGACTTGATCCAGTCGAGAATAAGGCTGGTCAACAGTGGGGAGACCAATATGAGAATCTGTCGAGGTGTTACCATGGCCCGGGAAATGTTTGATAGCCGAGAGCACATTCCCCGCTTGAAAACCCTTCATTTGAGCAATCCCCATCGTTGTGACAAGAGCAGGGTCACTTCCATAAGAACGAACACCAATAATGGGATTAGAAGGCCGGTTATTAATATCAAGGGATGGGGCAAAATTCATATTGATTCCCATTGCTCGTAGTTCCTGCCCCATGACTTTACCCGATTGATAAGCTAATTTCTCATCACGGGTAGCACCTAACGTCATATTTCCCGGAAAAAGCGTCACCCCTTTTTTAAGCCTGGCGACTACTCCGCCTTCCTGATCGACAGAGATGAATAAGGGGATGCCAGAGGATGAGGCTCGAGCAGTCTCCTGTAATTGATTGTCAAGCTTACCAACCTGCTGTGGTGACGATATATTTCGGTCAAATAAAATAATCCCACCGACATGTTTTTGTTGGATTAAACGCTTTGCCTGTTGATTCATTTCGTAAGCCGGCTGTTCTTCATTATGAAAACCAACAATAAATAATTGACCCACTTTTTCTTTTAAGGTCATCCGATCAATGGTTTTGTCTATCCAGTCATCCTTTTGTTTGCTTGATTCATTCATTTTGTCCTGGGACGCATCCTTAGGTTGAGAGGATGGACCCGAGGTAAAATTAATGAAGTAGATCACACCGAAAACCACAATGAGTAGGACACTTACCCATAACCATCCCCATCGCTTAAAGGCTGGAATTATTTTCATACTATCACTCCTTGATCACAATCAGAGATTCAGTACCCTCTATTATACCTTAGGGTGTTGCATCCATTTGTACCCATTCCTCTGTCTTTATAATATATCTTTACTTTCCGAATCTTCGATCCTGTGGTATGTAAAGAACCTTCCCTGTATAATGAGGAAGGATAATATGTCATGAGGTGATTATGTTGAACGAAAAGAATATGATTGTGGTTCTTGAAGGGGACCAAACCGGACAAGAATTACTTGAAGAAGCCCTTCGAGTCCTTTCCCCCGACGTGATCGGGTTTGATCTTGCATTTAAGCACTTTGACTTGAGTCTGGAAAACCGCAGAAAAACGAAAAATGAAGTTGTTCACGAGGCTGCACGTGCCATGAAAGAAGCGGGTTATGGACTAAAAGCAGCTACGATTACCCCGGAAATTAAAGGGGATGTAGGAAGCCCTAACGCGATTTTGCGCAAAGAAATTGACGGGAAAGTGATTGTCCGTTCTGGACGTCGTATTCCTGGAGTGGTCCCCATCGCTGGTACATTCGCTCCGATCTCTGTGATTCGTATGGCGGTAGGTGATGCATACGGTGCGAAGGAATGGCGTGAAGGTGAAGGCGTGAATGAAGTTTCTTATCGGACAGAATCCATCGACCGAAAAACCTGTCGTGCAGTGGCTGAATACACTTTCCGCCATGCTAAACGGACGCGTGCCAAAGTATTCGGCGGTCCTAAATACACGGTAAGCCCGATTTATGAAGGCATGCTAAAAGAAGAGATGGACGAAGCTAGCAAACGCTATCCTGATGTGGCTTATGAACCCCAATTGATCGATGCGACCTATGCGCTTCTTTTGAACAACCCAGGCGATCCTTTAGTCATCCCTGCTTTGAACCGCGATGGCGATTGCCTCAGTGATATGGTTTTACAACTCTTTGGTTCCATCGCAGGTTCCGAATCCATTCTGATGAGCTTCGATGATGACTTTAATCCAAAAACGATTATGGCTGAAGCTCCTCATGGAACTGCACCTGGGCTCTTTGGTAAAAATGTAGCCAACCCCATGGCGATGATCCTAGCCAGTGCATCCCTACTCACCCACTTGGATCATCCTCAGGCTCCAGCAGCTTCTCGAGCGATCTATGAGGCTACCATTGAAACCGTAAAAGATGGTATTCGTACTTCTGATCTGGGCGGAAGCTCCACAACAACCGAATTTACCAACGAAGTTATTAATAAAATTCAAACCAAATTGGAAGTATGGACGAGCCTACAAATGTAAGAAACATGGGCTCCCCCCTGTACAGGTTACAGGGGTTTTTTTATGCTTAAAATATGACTTACAGCACAAGCAATAGGGCCCAAAGGGAGAGTAGGAAAGATCCCCCTACAAGAGCAAGAAAGGGGCGTGAAATTTGTTTTCGCAACGTATCGAAACGGATATGAAATCCAAGACCCGCCATCGCTGCTGCCAACAAAAAGGTTCCCATACCCGTTAATTTATCCATCAAAAAGGGTGGAATGGAGATGAAAGAACCAAGCAGACTGGCGCCTATAAAACCAACCAGAAACCATGGAATAGGAAAGGATCCTTGAATTGGATGATCTTGCTTGCGTCGTTTCCACGCGAGCAAAAATAGACAAACCGGTATCAGTAAAAAGACACGACCCAGTTTTGTTAATAGAGCCACCGAAAGGGCATCCGGGCCAGCTAGAGAGGACGCTGCTGCGACATGGGCAAGTTCATGAAGACTAAACCCCGACCAAAGGGCGTATTGCTCAGTACTTAGGGGCAACCAGGGATACAATACGGTATAGAGTAGCGTCATGAGCGTCCCCATCAATGCAATCAAACCGACTCCCGTTGCCGTTTTCTCTTCCTTTGTATTAAGAATGGGCGATACAGCGGCAATGGCTGCGGCTCCACAAATTCCGGTTCCAATCGCAAGTAACACACTGAGTTCACGATCCGCCTTCATGCGATGGGAAATAAAAAGCACGAAGGCAATCCCAGCCGCTACGACCAGACTGTCTCGTAACATGATTCCCATCCCTTGATTCCATACTTCGCCTATATTTAAACGAAAGCCATATAAAATGATGGCGATGCGTAACAGTTTAGCCGATGAAAAACGGATCCCTGCTTCCCATTGCACTGGGTAACCCATTCGATGGCGCCAGAGAGCTGCTAAAATCAAAGCCACAATTAAAGGACCCACTTTTTCAAGTCCGGGTAACCGCGCTAACGGAAAAGATACTGCCGCCAAAATCAAGGTAAAGAATACACCAAGCAGTCCCCGAATTACCTTTTCCCGGGTCGTTTGTTTTGCTCTATCCGATTGAGGAAGACTAAGGATTCGTTTCATCGCGTACACTCCTTTATCTCAGCGTACACGCATGTAAATAATAAGTAAAATTGATTAATTTAATGCTTATTATAAGATTTACTTATCCACTAAGGGGGCACCATGATGGAACAAGGATTACGGATCTTTATCACCGTCGCAAAAACACGAAGTTTTTCTCGTGCTGCTGAGGAATTGCATTTAACCCAGCCCGCTGTCAGTCAGCAAATTCGCGCCCTCGAAACTCGCTATGGCGCTCGTCTCTTAGAAAGGAACAATAAATCGGTGGAACTAACCCCCGCAGGGAACATCCTCCTTCGGGAGGGGTCAGAAATACTTAATCAATATGCCCGAACCAAACGGCTAATTGACGATCTAACACAATCCGCAAGTGGTCCCCTATCCTTAGGAGCCAGTTACACATTTGGTGAATATGTACTCCCTCCGATGCTCGCAAACTTTTGTGCAGACTATCCCCAAATTCACCCCAAAGTAACCATCCACAATACCTATCGAATTGGCGAAGAAGTCCGTCGTCGAATGTTGGATATCGGTATTGTTGAAGGAAGGCTGGACCACCCAGAACTGGAAGTCCAACCGGTTTCGGAGGATGAACTTTTTCTCACGGTTCCAACGAATCATTGGCTCGCTAATAAAGAAACCATTCATGTACATGAACTGGCGCATGAACAATGGCTTCTTCGTGAAGAAGGCTCGGGTACAAGGGAAGTCGCCAATCAATTCTTCCTTGATACGGATCTTTCACCAAAGAACATATTGGAATTCGGAAGTACGCAAGTCATTAAAGAATCCGTGGAGTCTGGTTTGGGTGTCACCATTCTCTCTCCTTGGTGCATTCGCAAAGAACGTCGCCTTCATACTTTGAAAACCATTCGAATCCACGGATACAGAATGCATCGCCATTTTTACGCACTGACACGCGCCTCCTCCTTTCATACGAAAGCGATGGATCTCTTCCTTACTTTTCTAATTACTGAACAAAAGAATCATTCATTCCCTTCCCCTTGACCTAGCAAAAAAAAAGAGACCAGGATACTCCTAGTCTCTTTTCAACGTACATGAATTAAGTCGTCACTTCTTCCAATGCTTCTTTCCGACCATTTTCAATCCCGATCATAATCTCTTGCAATGTCATCTCATCTTCCAAGTAAACTTGGATCAACTCATACACCAATGTTATTTTTGAAGGAGGATATTGAATCGCATTTAGCATTTCATTGAGTGGATCAAAGGAACGCGAAAGGATTTGCACACTTCCGGAATGGAGAACTTCCTCCAATTGAATCGTTTTTTGATACACTTCTTTAATCATTTGAAGAACGATTGCCATCAATTCCTTATTCATTTCGTCCATCAAACCCATCCTTCCATGTAAAAAAATAGGACTTTCAACAAAATGACAACAGTTGATCACCACAAAATAAACCTATGATTAAGGACAAGGTATTTCTATTTTAACGTTTCTATTGAAAAAGTAAAAATTTTTTTCAATGAATTCGTCTGATTGCATAACAAAAAAGCCCTGTCTGATACAAGGGCTCTTTTTTACGTTGTTAGCAAGTCCTTCACAACAGACCTAATCACTCTTGTCCATCCTCCACAAAACGCTGCAAAGCCACCAATTTATTATCCCAAAATCGCTCATAAAAGGATAACCACCGCTTTAACTCAAGCAATGGTTCTGCTTGCATACGGTATCTCTTTTCTCGTCCGACTCTTCGATTTTGGACAAGCCCTGCTTCTTCCAATACCCGTAAGTGCTTCGAGATAGCTGTCCGACTCATTGGAAATCGGTTACTAATTTGTGTGATTGGCATCTCTTGTTCAGCTAGCACATGAAGAAGCTGTCTACGGGTTGGATCAGCAATCGCTTGAAAAACATCGTGCTTCTTTAAAGGTGTCGCCATATTAAGCGTCACCCTCAACCATCTCAGCCAATTTCTTAACCAGCTTGTCCCACCCTTGATCCATCCGATCGCGAACCACACGATGGGTTTCTCCAAACTCTGTTACTTCATCCATGTTCCACCCTGCATGGATCAAGGTAAATTTCGTCCCAGCTTCCTGCTCCTCTAAAAGAAAAGTAATTGTCCAGTCTTTTCCCCATCGAAACGACAGGCGATGAGGCGGTTCGAGTTCTGTAACGTGACAGGGAGAATTTCCAAAGGGACCTGCATTTAAATGAAATTGATATCCCATTACCGGTTGAAAATCGTTGGGCATAAACCAAGCAGCAATCCCTTCTGCAGTTGCAACCGCTTCCCATACCTGCTGAATCGGAGCGTTCAACAAAAGGCTTTTCCGAATCTCAGGTAATGATTCCTTGCTTTCCTCCATCATCAAACCCATCCTCCTCGATCTTTGAATGTTCACTTGAGCAACATGAAACCAAATGGTTTCATGTTCATTTTACGAAACCATTTGGTTCTATGTCAAATAACGATCGATCCTTACTCATTCATAGAGCGAATCCCGCTGAAATTCAATCATTAGAGCAGGGCGAACACCGTCACGGGCTAAATTGACATTCGCATAGCTGCGAATACTCCATCGTGGACCGACAAAATACGCCCGAGACGGTTTGTTTCCTCGTGTGCGTAGCCACCACCAGGAACAGCCAACTTCTTCTCCATTCTTGATGATATAGTTATCTTTGTTCGTTTTGTCATATACATATAAGCGACATCCATCGGCTTTTTTTGCCTTTGCAAAGTCTGTTCCAACTGCACGCCGCATATCCTTGCCGTGTATATCCGACAAATCCTTTAACTCAGTAGCGCTTAGCAAAAAGATCTGATCCTCCGTATCGAAGCTACCTTCTCCATTGTTTGTACAATGCGTTGTCTTAATCAATGCCTGTTCGGTGGCATTAAATGCAGTATGATAGAATTCACCGTTCAACCACTTGCGCAAATCACAGTCACGCCACGTAATATCCACGCATTCACCGTGATACCGCTTGCAGTCCAGAATATACTCGCTTACCATCAATAACATGTTGTCTGAATTTTGTAGCACTCGCCACTTTATCGGTGTTCTATCTAAGCCCTGCCCCGTTTGCGGATACGATCCGAAAGGAATGATTTCGCCAGGTTTTACGTATTTGTACCCTAAGTAACCATGTTGATTGTTTGCCAATTTCAACCTTCTCCTTTTCGTCTTTTATTCACTTATTTACATGTAATGAAAATATAACGAAGTAAATTTTCGCCATCTATCTAATGACAATTTCTATTGTATCAATTAAAAAATAAATAGTTCAGTTTTCTCCTTAAATATGAGGGATGTTTCCGTCTTTTTTGCATGGATCATAACAATAGGAGCGCCACACCCTGGGCACTCCTACTTATCACTGCGTTGAATGGGTTCGTATAGGGTCAAGTAGTTCAGTCACTATATTTTTGGTTATCGTTGACCCTTCCCTAAGCACCATTCCAGTGTTGCCATCGCACTATGCAACTTATTTTCAGCTTGATCAAAGGCAATACTGGCAGGGCCATCTAGGACAGCAGCACTTACTTCATCACCGCGGTGGGCGGGTAGATCATGCATAAAAATTGCACTGGGGTAACGATTGAGCAATGCTTCGGTTACGGAAAAAGGGCGAAACTTATCGCGCCAAGTTGGGTCTTGTTTACTTGTGCCGGTTGTCTGCCACCGAGTCGTATAGATGACATCCACCTCATCGGGTAGTTGGGAGGGATCATGTGTTTCGATCACCTTGGCTTGGGAGGCACCTGTATAAAATTGCGCCTGTTCAAGCACTGATGGTGATAAGCCATATCCCGCTGGCGTCAGCAGATGGAGTGTTGTATGAGGAAATCGGGACAAAGAGAGAGCGAGGGCAGCGGCTGAATTATTTCCTTCTCCAAGGTATAGTACGCGAAGCCCTTTGATCTCACCAAAGTGTTGGTGCATCGTTGTGAGATCTGTCAACGCTTGCGTCGGATGTTCATCTGCACTCATCGCATTGATCACGGCCATCCGGTCTTGGGAGGCAAAGGTCTTCATTTCTTGAGGACTTCCTGCGGTTCTCGCAACCAACCCATCTAACATTCGTGAAAGTACGCGTGTTGTATCATCAATCGATTCCCCCGTATTTTCTTGCAAATCATTGGGTCCATATGAAATAATTTGGGCGCCCAATCGCAGTGCTGCTGCAGAGAACGCGGTTCTAGTTCGGGTAGAAGTTTTACGAAAATAAATGCCAATCACATTCCCCAGCAACGGCTGGTTCGTCTGCACGTGACCCTGAGCAAATTCCACGCCTCGCTTTACTAAGTATCGTAGCTCTTGATCCGAAAGATCTGCGAGGGTAATAAGATGTCTTTTCATCACACATCCCGCCTTTCTACCAATGTTACTTCCCGGTAACCGCCAGATAGTTTCCGATCTGCTCCACTACTAAGCGTTCTTGTTCCTTCACACGTTCGAGCCGTTTAAAAATTCGTGGTTTCATCCCCTCATGGTTTCCTGCTACCTTGGCGCGCAATAGCATATTTGCCGCCGCCTTCCAACATTGACCCGCCTCCTCGATTGGCGATATCAATTCTTCCAATCCCATCCGCTTTAAAAACGCACCATAGTTATCACGGGAATGGGAAATTTCTTTCAAATTACAATACATCTCTTCCATGATCTCCTTCGCAACTACCTCTTCCATGGACAACATCGTATCCAATCGATGCATTAAGTGGTCAATTACTTGAAAGCCATAGATCCCTGATCCGAGCGGCTCCATTCCTTCCAGTAAAACCCCCTCCATCATCGCACAATTTTTTTTCATCACCGTCATTGCATCCGCTAAGTCAGGAAGTTTCCACTCCCTTTCAGAAAGTTGAAGATAATGAAGGTTGGTTTTTAACAAACAATGTTGTTCATACGAATCGAGTGCCTTTTTCAGATCACTACGAGAGAGGGGATCAATAAATTGAAAAAAATGGTCACAAATCTGATAGTTTCCATCTTCTCGCCGTAAGATCTCTATACTGTGGGGCGCATGCTTTTCCTGATAGTACAGACAGTAGGGTAATTCATAAATATCAACCCCCACGACCACCGTCCGCTCGGGTGTTAACAATGCATCCAGGCGCTCGATGAGATGATCACTCGTCGAAAAGGATTCAGACCGTACCTGTACCCCATGTAGACAGTTGTCCACACTTTCAAAGTAAGGCGTTAATTTCCATTCGTCTCCCAAGTCTTCATAATAAAGACCGGCTTGATTCCATGCATAGTCGGGATGAATCCCCTTTCTCTTCAGAATCGCGGCTAATACGAGGTGAAAGCAATTTTTATTGGAATCGATATAGGCTGTAACCTCTCCCATTAATGATCGCCTCCCCCTTCGAATGTAATCGCAAAGATATGCATGGAGGGGTTGTCCTCCAAGATGATCGTGTCAAAGGAACGTTCTTTCTCGAAATCAAGGGCCGTATGCCAAAGAATAGGATGTAGCGAATTCCTAGGTCCTACCCGTGTATTCATATAAGTAAATTGCAAAGCCACACGGTTTTTCGGGAAAAATGGCTCTCGCTCAATAAAGTTGGTTAAAGCGAGGCGATCTGTGTGGATCAGTCTCTCTTCGCTAAGAAACTGAATTCGGTCAAAAAAATTCCCATTTGTTGAGACACCGAGGATATGAATTTTACGGGCAGTCACTGGAGAAAAGCGAAGGATTTGTCCTTCTAGTTCGATGTTGTCTCCCTCATCGGTGTAACTGAATTGAAAGGGAACTCCCTCAATAATCAAGCCGGCTTCGATTGGAATTTCCTCAAAGGGAAGTGAACACCCACCCGTGGTGATAAATCCAATCTGATGGTCCACATCCGCTTGAGTCACCCCCCGGTTATTTACATAAGGGGTAATATCGAGTGGTGTACATTGCCCCATTTAAAACCACCCCGCTATTGTTTTATTGAACACAGTTGGTAAAAGCGTGAGGTTTACCTCTTGGCAGTGCGATTGATTCTGAACGTATCGATTGTCATGATCGACTCACAGACTCGGGCACTTGCACATCCATATACGAAGGGAATGGATAAAGCTTTTCTAGTGGGTGTTCTAGGATCGAGATATCGCCCCGCTGATCGACCTCTTTAAATCCAGCTAAACGATAAGTGACAAACATCATCCGGTTCCGGTCGGTTTGACAAAACTCCGCCAAAAAACGTTTACCAGCATTTTTTGTCTGTTGCATCAAATGGGTTAGAAGTACCGTACCCACCCCACGAGACATGACGCGACAGGACATCAGTAAGAGCTTTAAATAGTCCGCTTCTGCTCTTTTATGAATCAAGGCCAATCCTATTTTTCCATAGGAACCGTATCGGTCCGTCAATTCGCATACAAGTAGAAGATGATTCGGGTCTTGGCGAAAAAAGTTAAGCTCATCATAGTCATAGGTAATCCCTGTAGAGTTCAGTTGATTAGTGCGTAGGGTCAACTCCTCAGCCCGCTGTAGATCTTCTTCCCGTGCTTCACTAATCACAAATTTCATCTTGAGAGAGGATAAAAACGCTTCCTTCGGCCCTTCATAGATTTCTTCCTCCTGCTGCCGTTTCATATTCTCGATATACATTAAACGGCGCCGAGAGGAATCCGCTGTCAATCTCTTTGGTTGCATACGTGACAGATGAAGGAGTTCTCTGTACTTCACTGCATCCATGCAGAGTACTTCCTCATGGACACTCTTCACTTCTTCTCGTTCAAAGGGTTGATCATCAATAAATGCAAAGGTATCCAGCCCAATATTTAACTGGATGCGAATGGCTTCGATGGAGGTGGACTTGGCATTCCAATGGATTTCTGGGTATAGAAAGTACTCCGCCAACCCGAATTCCCTTAACTTCTTCAAGGCATCTTCACGATTATTTTTACTTGCAATGGATTGTAGAATCCCCCGCCGATCCAGTTCATGGATAATTTCCGTGATGCCTGGCTTCAAGGTAACATGAGAGGACTCTAGTAATACCCCTTCCCAAATCGTATGATCGAGATCCCATACCACGCATTTGATCTCTTTACTCACGGGCTTCCCTCCTCTTCCTCATCCAGATCATCCTTTGTGATTGTTCAGCACAAGGACTAGTGACTCAAAGGAACACGACATTTGCATCTCACCTGTGATGCTTCTCCCGTCGTCGTTATATTAGACGGGAGATTTTATAGCAGTCTCTTTCAACGGGCGTAGGACGTGTTGACCAATGCGTTCAATCTCAGTGTCACTCATTTGAGAGGTAAGGAGAAAATAACTCGCTCCTGCCCTTCTAAAATCAAGGAGGGTAGCGATGACATCTGGGTAGCTTCCTACAATTGATACCGAATTGGATGGATTGACGACACTCAGCCCACCCCACAAATGTTCGTCGACCCAGTAATCATCTTCTTTGCGCAGATTTTTGTAGCGACTGAGCCCAACCGAGTCTGCATTCTTTAAAAACAATTTTGTCATTCGTTTTAGGGTAGTAGGGGTTCTCTCAAGCAATTCATTTGCCGTTTGAAAGGCTTCTTCTGTAGTTTCTCGGGCAATGATATCCACGAGTACCGCACATGGAATGTCTGAGTGACCATATTCTTTTCCATAGTTTTGCACCTTGGTAAAGTGTTCTTTAAGGGTGTTACGATCCGTGGCATAGAGAATATACGCATCACCATGCTCAGCAGCTACCTGCATCGCTGCCTCCGAGGAGCCTGCGATAAAGTAACGGGCCCGATGTTCCGGGTTCTCCTTTGGATAGATATCGCTATTCTCTACCTGATAAAACCTTCCCGCATAAGTCGTAACGCCCCTACGTAACTGCTGAATAAGATCGATATACTCCTTTGTCCGCTGATAACGAACACCATGGGGCTCCGGTTTTCCATCACGAGCGAGTACCATGGAGGCACTCCCTGTCACCACATTGACATCTACCCGATCCCCGATCAGCTGATTCAACGTATGGACCGCCTTCGCTGTCACTGTAGGGAGCATTTGGTTTGTATTTTGGGCGACAAGAATTCTGATGCTCTCGGTGTTCATGCCGATTAACGTGCTGGCAACGAAGGGATCGACTGAGGTCGGTGCAACCGAAACGAGTACGGAATCAAAACCGTTCGCCTCTGCGCGCTTCGACTGATCGATATAGGCATCCAAGAGATCCTTGGTTTGAGGAGTTGGAATGACAGGTAATCCCCAGCAAAATTCCATCATTCATCCTCTCCTCGCAGGTTTTGTACTTGGTTACCCGTCAGATAGTCTGCAAGAAGTCGAATGGTGCGATGTTCATAAACCAATAGTTCTGCCTCTTCAACTACACCTTTCTCTTCTAAAGCGAGATCAAGCTCCACAGCTGCTAATGAGTTTCCACCCAATTCAAAGAAATCGTCATCAATCCCAATCGCCTCTCTCTTAAACAACTGCTTCCAGAAACGGATAAGGTTGCGCTCTAGATCGGTACGTGGCTGTGTTACAGCAACATCCGCTTGTTCAGCCTCTACGGGAATCGTCAAAAGTGAATTGCGATCGATCTTTCCACTCGAGGTTCGCACCATTTCGGTGAGTGGATGATAAAATGCTGGCACCATAAAGCTGGGTAGAAAGCGACTCACATGAGCTTTCAGAGCGGAAGGATCCATTATACGATCTGAAACATAGAAAGCAACCAATTGTTTATTGCCTAGCGTATCAGTTCGATCAACAACAACCGCCTCGATGATCCCCTCGATTTGGTAGAGTCGATTTTCAATTTCACCCAGCTCAATCCGAAAGCCATTCACTTTCACCTGGTGATCAATTCGTCCCAAAAACTCCACGTTACCATCTGGAAGCCAACGGGCAAGGTCCCCAGTGTGATACATCCGTTCTCCTTCAATAAAGGGATGGGGGCGAAATTTTTTTGCTGTCAGCTCGTCATTATTGAGATACCCCCGGGCAAGGCCGGCTCCTGCAATGTATAATTCGCCGACTACCCCGATCGGAACCGGCTTCTCCTGTTCATCGAGAATATAAACCTCGACATTGGCAATCGGTTGACCAATCGGGACGCGGGCCGAATTCTCTACCCTGTTGAGAGGATACCTTGTGGTAAAGACCGTCGCTTCCGTTGGACCATAAAGATTGTCCAACTGAACCGTCGTATTCAAACGATGAAATCCTTCGACGAGATCCTTGGTCACAGCTTCCCCACTGAGTAGCAAATAGTGAAGTGGACACAGGGCTTCGCTATCCCCACCAATTGCATGTAGAAAAGCGCCAAACATCGAGGGGACAAAATTGAGTAACCCCACTTGGTACTGGCTAATTGCGCGTAGGATGGCCTTTGGATGACGATGTTCACCTTCGTTGAGAATGGCAAGCCGTCCCCCTACTACCGTCCAACCAAACAGCTCTGGAACCGATACATCAAAGGTATAGGGTGTTTTTAACAAAAAGGTATCAGCGGCCGTCATTGGGTAATCCTGTTGCATGGCATATATGAAATTGAGTATACTCTGATGTTCCACCATGACCCCTTTGGGCTGACCCGTCGACCCTGAAGTATATAAGATATAGGCGAGGTGCTCCGTGTTTGTAATCGGAGATAAGTTGCTAGAATCTCCCTGATAGTATCCTTCATCAGTTACATCCATCCTGGCGCCTGCAAAATCAACCTCTTCATGCAAACCATTCTGGGTTAATAGAATGGTTGCTCCACTATCCTTGAGCAAAAAGCGTATACGATCCTGCGGAAATTCTGGATCAATCGGTACATACGTCCCTCCCGCCTTGAGTACAGCAAAGATCGCAACCACCAACTCCTGTGAACGGTGCAGAAGTAGCCCGACACGACCCTCTGTATCTACGATTCGTTCACGAAGATTGCGCGCGAGTTGATTTGCTCTCGCATTCAGCTCTTCGTAGGTTAACGAACCCTGCTCTGAAACAAGCGCTTCGCTATCTGGATACTTACTCGCTTGCTCTTCTAGCAATTGATGGACGAGTTGGGTATCTTCCCAAACACGGGATGTTTGATTAAAAGTAGTAAGTACCTTGTGCCTCTCTTCTTCATCGATCAAATTAATCTCCCGTAAGGATTGATCGGGATTTTGAATCACATCTGCTAATATCCTCAGAAACAATTCTGCGAATCGTTCCATGGAATCCCGCTTAAAGAGTGCAGTTGCATATTCCACCGCCATCAACAGATCCTCTTCCTCTTGGTGAAACTCCAGCGTGATATCAAATTTTGCCGCATGGTGTGTAAAGGGATACGGTGTAAAGGTTACCCCTCTCACTTCACCTGGTTGTCGGGTGTAATTCTGCATAAATAACATCGTGTCAAACAAAGGATTGTGACTGGAATGACGTTCGAGTTGCAAACGATCGACTAACTCCTCAAAGGGATACTCTTGGTGTTGATAGGCATCAATTGCCTGTTTCTTCACTTCATCGAGGAACTGGATAAAGCTTTGATCCCCGGTGGGATAATTACGCATCGCCAGCGTATTGACAAACATACCCACCATCGATTCCTGATCGCTGTGCAAACGACCCGCTATAGGAGTTCCTACGATGATATCCTCTTGCTTCGTGTAGCGATGAAGAAGCACATTATAGGTTGCCAGAAGAACCATATACAGTGTTACGCCATGGTTGTCAGCAAAGGTTTTCAATTGCTTTGTCAACGTGCTTGGGATTTCAACATGCAAACGATCCCCAGCAAAATGTTTATTTAATGTGCGAGGAAAGTCCGTTGGTAGCTCTAGTACAGGAACTTCACCGCGCATTTGATGAAGCCAGTAGCGCTCTTGTTCCTTCATCGCCTTGCTCTCGTTCTGCTCTTGTTGCCAGACCGCGTAGTCTTTATATTGCAGAGGCAACGGTGCAAGGCGTTCACCATTGTACAAACGGATAAACTCCTGTTCTAGCAACGCAAGGGAGACTCCGTCCGCAACAATATGATGAAAATCAAAGAGTAGATAGTGAAGATTCGATTGACCACACACTGAAATTAGTCCCACTCGAATAAGGGGTGCCTTTGTCAAATCAAAGGGGCGTATAAAGGACTGAATTACACCTGGTATCTCCTTATTTTCGATACCTTCCCATCGTTCTACCTGAAAAGGAAACGGATCTGCAATGACTTGAACAGGGTGTCCATTCTGAAAGTGAAAGGATGTTCTAAGGGATTCATGGCGCTCAATCAAAGATTGAATCGCCGCTTCTACTCCTTCTACGGAAAAGGGCCCCTCTACCTGTAACACGCCTGGAAGGTTATACGCGGTACCCACGTTCTCAAACCGGTTTAGCACATACAAGCGTTTTTGAGCGGAGGAAACGGGGAAGCTTTCTTGTTTCCCCTGAGGCGATATTCCTGTAAAACTCCGTTCCTTCACTGACTGAACCAACTTCGCTAAATCATGAATCGTCGGTTTTAGGAATACTTCGCGCAAGGGAATATCCACACCCAAATCCCGTTTGATATGAGCCGCCATCGTCGTTATCTGTAGCGAATTTCCACCTCGTTCAAAAAAAGTATCGTGGATGCTGACCTTCTCAATCCCAAGCACCTGACACCAAATAGTTGCCAATGCCCTCTCCATCTCATTCACTGGTGCTGCAAAAGTATGATTCGACGGGTTCTCCCCTGGTATAGGGAGGGCTTTTCGGTCAATCTTTCCATTGGAGGTCACTGGAATCTTCTCTAGCGGAATCAAATGGGTAGGGACCATATAATAGGGCAATTCGGCGACCAAGGAACGACGGATATCTGTCAGGTCACAAGAGGGTTCCAGTACCATATAGGCACAAAGGTACGGCTCTTCATCTTTCACTGGTTGCAAGGTAACCACGGTATCACGTACCGATGGGTGTGCACGCAATCGGCTCTCGATTTCCCCTAGTTCAATTCGCATACCACGCACCTTCACTTGATCATCGATTCGACCCAAATAGTCCAAATTCCCATCGGGTAACCAACATGCAAGATCGCCTGTGCGGTACATGCGATCTTCACCATACTTCTGAAATTTAGCTTGATTTTGCTCGGGACGATGGAGATAGCCACGGGCCAATCCATCCCCTACGATGCATAATTCCCCTGGCACGCCAATGGGTTGAAGTTGGTTACATGGACCGAGCACAAGGATCTTATAGTTTGATAATGGTGACCCAATCGGCACCCGTTGCATGGTGGCTAGGTTTTCATAGGGGATGGAATAGGAACTAGCATTAACAGTGGCCTCAGTGGGTCCGTAGGCATTCGTTAGCCGTGGTTGATTGTCGGCAAATCCCTCAAGAAAACTTTTTGCAAGCACTGGCGATAATGTTTCGCCGGCAATGATGAGATGTCGAAGCGCAAGACCCTCACCCTTTTGCAAATGATCCATCATATGGCGAAGGTGAGTGGGGGTCCCATCCATCACTTCAATTTGATGATGACGAAGGAATTCAAGGAGTAATCCGCCATTTAATCGCGCTTCCTCTGGCACGATATGAAGGGTGTGACCGAATAGAAGGGTTCCAAAAAGCAATTGAATGGAAGCATCAAATTCAAAGGGAGAGACGAGCGCAGCCCGAAAGGGATCCTCATAATGGGAATAGATCTCTCTCCACATTCCCCATGTAAAGTTAACCACTTGCCGATGCTCGACCAAGATTCCTTTTGGTTTCCCTGTAGAACCGGAGGTGTAAATCACATAGGCCAGGTCCGCTGAGTGGCCGCCAAGGGGCACTTCCTCTGCCTTGACTGCAAGCAAATGCTGAAATTCGGTGGAGGTAATTAACAAGGGAGCCTTACAATCCTCAAGAATTTCCTGGACACGATGACTTGGCCAATGGGGTGATATCGGCAGATAGGCTGCCCCTGCCTTCATGATGCCAAGAAGAGCAATGATTGCTTCCGACGTCCGTTCCGGCAATAGGCCCACGATATGACCTGAACCAATCCCCTTGTGGTGTAATGCAGTGGCCACTTGATCCACCTGTTGCTTAAGCTCTGCGTAGGTAAGGGAACGCCCCTCTGATACCACCGCCAGTCGCTCGGGTGTTTTCGACGCCTGTTGATCAAATAACTGGGTGAGGGTGTTTTCATGGGGATAATCCGCTTCGGTCGCATTAAACTGCTGGATCTGTTTTTGCTCCATTGGAGTGATCCAATCCAGCTCCATAAGAGGTACTTCTGGATGTTTTACTGCCTCCGTAAGCAAGGCAATATAATGTTGTCCCAAACGTTCCACCGTATCAGCGTGAAATCGTTCCACCTGATAGTGAAGGGCTCCTTGAAGGCGACCATTGTTATGGCAAAAGGAGAAGATTAATTCAGAATCAGCAGGTTCCAAGTACTGAATGTCCTGTAATTCCTCAAGGACGATCCCTGTTCGAAAGGGAAATGAACGGCCCTCTGGCAGCTCTTTCGATAACTGATCACGCAGTGTGATTAAGGGAAAGTTCTGATGTTGCATCGCATCAGAGATTGTGTCACGTGTCTGCATGAGAAGTTGCTTAAAATCCCACTCTTCCTTCACCCTTTGACGTAGGATGAGGATCGTATTGATAAAATCCGCCTCTTCTTGTTGACGGTGGACCGGTGCACCCACGAGAACATCTTCTACCCCGGTGTATTTATTTAAAAGAAGCGTTAATCCAGCCGTTAGCACCATAAACAGCCGGATATCCGAATGGTTGGAAATTTCTCCAAGTCGATCCGACAAAACCTCATCGCATTCAAAGGGGATCGTGGAAAAACCTTCTACTCCCTCCAATTCCACCACCTGATCCGAAGGAAATCGGCTATCCGCTAGCTCCCCTGCCAATTGTTTCAGCCAGTAGCGACGTTCGGTGTCCTTTTGATGGCTTGCAATGATGAGATCTTCTGTGACGATTCGCGTTGCCATAGTTCGCAACCACTCCTTGTTTTGCGATTAAAAATTAAAATCGTCAAAATCCTTTGCTGTCCGTACTGGCTGTAACTCTTTCAATTCATGTTGGACTGTTATTTCGCGGATGGGAATCTCTACATTCGAAGAGATTTGTTCTAACACTTCCATCAACCGCTGGCAAAACTTCTCCATCGATTCTCGTTTAAACAAGGCATTCGCATACTCCAACGCCATGTCGATGGTCTGATCCCCTTCGTTGGCCCGAAGTAACAGATCAAATTGCGCCCGTTGATGATCGTAATCGTAGGATGAAACAGAAAGCCCTTCCACTTCCATCTTTTCTGTATCCATGTTTTGCAGTACAAACACCGCATCAAACAATGGGTTGCGATTGAGGTTCCCTTGTAAACCCAGCTCGAGAATTAAATCTTCATAGGGGTATTTTTGATGTTCAAAGGCTTCAAACGCATGGTTCCGAACTGCATGAAGGAAATTCTGGAAGGATTGCTCGGCCCTCGGCATATTACGCAGAGGCAACATATTGATAAAACCACCAATAATCGGTTGTAGATCGACATGGGGACGCCCGGTTACCGGGGTACCGATCACGAGATCCTCTTGGCCGCTATATTTACCAAGGGTGACATAATAACTTGCCAAGAGAAGGGTAAAGAGCGTCGTCTCTTCCTCCATCGCCAACTTGCGGATCTTTTGAGTGAGCTTTTCCCCAAGGGTAAAATAAACGGTGCTTCCCTTAAAGCTCTGTGCTTCTGGACGCGGGTAGTCTAGCGGGAATTGCAAACTAGGAATTGCATCAAGAAATTGATCCATCCAATACGCTCGATGCCGATTCATCGCATCTCTTTCTTCCTCACTGTTTTGCCATTCCGCATAATCCTTGTACTGGAGGCGTAGCGGCATCAATTGTTCCCCCGCATAAAGAGTCAAAAAGTCTCTAACAAATATGTCATAGGAGACACCATCCGTAACGATGTGGTGCAGATCAATCACCAAAACATACCGTTCCTCTTCCAATTGAATTAAAGCAATTCGCAGGTAGGGTGGGTGATTAAAATCAAAGGGTCTGACAAACCCATGAATCATTTCATCCACTTCTGACTCCATCGCTGTAAAGTGGGCAACCTCCACCTCGGCATGGGGATGGATCCGTTGCTTGGGTACATCATCCACCATCTCAATCGTGGTGCGGAAGATTTCATGGTATTGGACAAGGCGTTGGAACCCTTCCTCCAGTCGATCTTTATCCACTTTTCCTTCGAGTAATATAACGGATGTGTCATTGTACGAAGTGCTATCGGGGTGCAAACGATGTAAAATATAAAACCGCTTTTGCAGTGAGGAAAGTTCATAGTACGCTTTCTTAGGCGCAGGCATAATCGCGTGATACTGACTTTCTGCGCGATCTTCAATTTTCTTGGCCAGTCCTGCAATGGTAGATAGGTTAAACATCTCTGCCACGGATATCTCTACGTTTAGCTCCTTATGAATGCGTGACACAATCGTAATCGCCTTCAGCGAATCGCCACCTAACTCGAGAAAATCATCCTGAACCCCAATGGGTTGTACTCGGAAGGCACGTTGCCAGATGCTACCTAATTTTTCCTCCATCGTTGTACGCGGGTGGATTAATTCCGTTAACAAAGGGGGCCGAGGATGGAAGAACTCTATATCCTCTAACGCCTCCTCTCCCTCCTGTAACGACTGCAAATGGACCCACTCATCAATACGCGCTTGTAAATCTCCAGGACTATGGACTAAAAGATCGCCTTGATGCCAAGTGAGCGCACGATTAAACATGTCCACCCCTTCCTCTGGTGTCATGGACAATTCATGAACCGAAGCACCAATCTGCAGCGTTTTATCGTCTTCCTTCCAGTACTTCCAATCTGACCAGTTGACACTCAGCCAAGGACATTCTGCCTCACGGTTGAAATGGCTAACAAATGCATCCATATAACGATTGGAAGCAGCATAGGGAAGGTATCCTAATCCTCCGAGAACAGCAGAGATGGAGGACATCAACAGACAAAAGTCGAGCTTTTTTTCGCGTAGCACTTCTTCCAATACCAAAAGACCATAGACTTTGGAAGTAAAATGTGCTTCACAATCCTCCACCCTTAACTCTCTGACCAGGTTAAAGGTATCTCCACCAATGATCCCCGCTGCGTGGATCACACCATTGATCGGACCATAACGAGCTTCCACATCGACAACCAATTCTTCCATGCCCCCGCGGTCACTCACATCCACTGCCCGGATATCCACTCTTCCACCTAGCTCTTCGAGTTCCAACACGTGACGAATCGTTGCTGCTCGGGTAGATTCTTCATGAAGGTGGTGATCCCAATCCTCTCGTGGTGGAAGTCCCGAACGAGAGGTTAGAACAATTGTCCCTTGGGTTTGGTTCACGAGATGACGCGCAAGGATCAGTGCGATCCCACCAAGTCCCCCTGTGATTAAATAGACGCCTCCTTGTTTGAAAGGGAGCTCCTTTTCCTCTGCTTGCTTCGTCACAAGAGGTACATACCGTTGCACAAAACGTGACATGCCGCGATAGGCAATCGCTTTATCCTCACCCCTTTCCACCCTTGCTTCTGCGATCAGATGCTGAATCAACCGACGCTCTTGCTGAGTCCCTTTCTGGGGAAGCGAGACATCGATACTGAAACTATTCAAGTAAGAAACTTCCTGGGGCAGTACGATGGAGGCACCCAGTATGGGAGCCTTTTCAGGAACAAGCTCTTCTTCTCCAGTCACGGACTGCACACCATTGGTTACTACACATAAGGTAATCGGATCGATCACTTGGTGTTGACTCAGGGCCTTCGTTAGATGGAAGAGCGCATAAAAACCACTCTCCTGTATCTTTGCTACTTGGTCACGATCCCTCTCCCGCGTCTCCTTTGTCACACTCCATAAGTGAACAATCCGAGCCGGAACGCCTGTATCCTTTAACAAGGACGCATAGTCATCAGGTTTCGCTGGGTTAATTTGATACACCTTGTTCTCTTGTTTCACATAATGATCCCCAGGGTAAACCACATGGACCTCCGCCGTATCCCTTAGCGCCCTCGCCATGTTATCTCCAATTCCACAACGATCAGCAAAGATCAACCAACGTTCCTCTACAAGGGTGGCCGGTTGTGGCGGCATCGTCGTGGTCCATTGGGGGACGTACAACCACTCATCTAAATCAGCTTTCTTCCCTGCCCGCTGCGGCTTTGTCGCATGCGGAAGCTGGCTACCGATATCAAAGGGATTTCCTTGTAGTTTGTGGGATACGGCCTCAAAGGAGTAGGTGGGAAGGGGAATACGGCGACGCTGCTCTCCTTCATAGAAGGCTTTCCAATGGATCGATACCCCTACCGTCCAGAGGTGAGCGATTTGATTGAGGAGATACTGCTCATCCGTTAAATTGGTTTGCTCAGGACGGGTGGTATTAAATAGCTTCGGTGCATGTTCGTCGTTACTAAGAGAACGCTGCACCATGACACTCAGGTCTCGTCCGGGTCCAATTTCTACAAAGAGTCGGATCCCCTCTCTTTTTAATTGTTCAATACTTTGGTCAAAGCGTACGGTTTCACGCATATGGCGTACCCAATAGGCGGGATCTACGGCCTGTTCATCGGTAATCCATGTGCCTGTAATACAGGAGATAAATGGAGTGGATGGTGGTTGCAAATGTAGCTGACGAACCTGTTCAGCAAACTCATCCATAATCGGTTCAAGAAGATGCGAATGGGCGGCTCCCTCAATGTTGACACGCATGCTCAATAACCGCTGATTACGTAACCACTTTTCAAACTCGCAAATCGTCTCAGGCGTACCTGCCACAATGCAGGAGGGTCCATTCACGATCGAAAGGGATAAGGGGCCTCCCCCTTGCTCATAAAATGATTCGATCATTGGCTGTAGTTTTTCTTCGCCAAGGGGGACAGAAAGCATGCTCCCATCCGGTAACGAGCTCATCAATCGACCCCGGATGACAATGAGACGGAGCGCTTCCTCCAGTGTAAACACCCCAGCTAGGCAAGCAGCGACATACTCACCAAAGGAGTAGCCTAAAAGAGCAGAGGGGACAACCCCCCAATGCTGTAATAAGGTCGCTAGCGCATACTCAAAAGAGAGGATCAGCGGTTGGCAATATTCCATCTTCATCAGCTTCTCTTTTGCTTCGACACTCGTTGCAACCTGGGGATAGATCACTTCTTGCAGATCTTTTCCTGTCAAGCGCGACAGGATTGCAAAACATTGATTCATCGCTTCTCGGAAAACCGGTTCATTGAGATAAAGATCCCGTCCCATATTGACATATTGCGAACCATTTCCTGCCAATAAAAAGGCCACCTTCGGGTGCTTCTCTTTCACATGGTGATCATGACTTCTACGGGATTCCCTATCCTGAAGCCACTCTGCCCCTTCTTCTGCTGTGGAGATAAGAAGAGCACGCCGGTAGCTAAACTCCTTCCGCCCTACCTGCAGAGTATAAGCAGCATCGGCAAGATCGATTGCTGGATGTTCCTTCAGATATTGACCTAAGTTCGCTGTCATTCGATCCAGCGCTTGCTCTGTCTTGGCGGATAAGGTCAGGATTTGATAGGGACGACCTGGAGAAGTCGGGGGAAGAGGAGGTGCTTCCTCAAGGACCACATGCGCATTCGTGCCCCCTATACCAAAGGAACTCACCCCTGCCCGCAGGATGCCCCCCCTACTTTGCCAGTCTTGTAGGGCTGTGTTGACATAGAAAGGACTGTTCGCAAAGTCAATCGCCTGATTGGGTTCATCAAAATTTAAGCTCGCAGGAAGTTGACGATGCTTCATCGCTAACAAGGTTTTTACTAATCCAGCAACGCCAGAAGCCGCATTGAGATGACCCACATTTGACTTTACTGAGCCAATGGGAAGGCTTTGTTTTTCCCTTTCCTCAAAAACCTGCCCAAGTGCCCTCGCCTCAATGGTGTCACCCAATTTGGTCGCTGTTCCATGGGTTTCAATATAGGAGATGCTATCCGCTTCAATTCCTGCAGCTTCATGGGCCGTACGAATCACGTCAACTTGTCCTTCAACACTTGGAGCGGTGTAGCCAATTTTGTTACTCCCATCATTATTGATGGCACTTCCCTTCATGACACCATGAATGGTATCCCCATCTGCTATCGCATCATCCAGCCTCTTTAACACCACGACCCCTACACCGTCACCAAAGAGCATGCCATTTGCTTTTTCATCAAAGGGCTTACAATGACCATCCGCGGAGAAAAGCATCCCCTCTTGGTAGAGGTAACCCGCTTTATCCGGCAGCGCCAAGGTAATCCCCCCAGCAAGGGCCATCTCACAATGCCCATTCAAAAGCGCTTGGGCAGCTGTATGAATCGCTACTAAGGAGGTGGAACACCCTGTAAAGATATTGGTGCTGGGCCCTTTCAAATTAAATCGATACGAAATCTGAGTCGTCAGCGAATCCTTATCATTTAGTAGGGAAGTCAAAAATTGACCCGACGGTTCCCTCGATTCTGCGAGGGTGGAAAGTACCTGCCAGTAAAGGTTCGGAGAAGCACCAGCATATACACCCACACGACCCGGGTAAGACTCTCCTTCATATCCTGCATGTTCTAAGGCGTGCCAAGCGACTTCATGGAAAACACGTAATTGTGGATCCATCAATTCCGCATCCCGGGGCGTATAGTCAAAGAACGCCGCATCAAAGTGATCCACCCCTGCTAAATAACCCTTTGCCTTGACATAATTGGGATGGGTCACATCCCTTTCCGGCACACCTGCTTCCAATAGCTCATGTTCACTGAAGAAGCGAATCGACTCGGTACCCGTAATCAGATTGTTCCAGTATTCCTCGATATTCTGAGCACCTGGGAAACGACCCGCCATGCCTACGATGGCAATATCCCCCGTCACAGTCCCCTTTAATTGCCGCTGAGAGGAAACTTGTAACGACGGTCCTTCGTCGCCACTGCTTAGATACGTAGCAAGAGAGTAAATAGTCGCGTGCTCAAACATCACATCAATGGAAATGTGACGTTCTAATCGCTTGATAAGCTTGCTATGAATTTGGATCATATCCAGGGATGTTGCCCCTAAATCAAAGAAATTCCGCGTCACATCTACATCGTCCTGACGGTAAAACTCCTTCCATATCGCAACAATGATTGCTTCAACCTCGGATTGATCAAAGTGATCTCGATGACCCCTTTGATGGAGATGACTCGAGGTTTGCGAGGATGGATCCACGAGAAGTGACGCTTGCTCGCGCTGACCTTCCATCGTAATCCACTGTTCATATCGGCTTTCCATATCCCCTGAGGAAATAATAATCCGCTGCCGCTGGGAAAGAGCAAGGACACACTGAAACGTCTTGATTCCCTCTTCAGGAGTGAGTTCGAGGCGTTCAAGCATTTCTCCCAACATCGGCTTTTCATAGGCTTCGCCTGTGTATTGCCAGTCCCCCCAATTGACACTCATCCAGCGATTGTTTGCTCGATTGCTCCATCGATCCGCCACACCGTCCATATACAGATTGGCTCCAGCATAGGCAACAAACCCGAGCCCACCTAGAATAGGAGACAAGGAGGAAACAAAGAGACAAAAATCCAGTTCACGCCCACCCAGCAACTCCTCTAACACCTTCAACCCATGGATTTTGGGTCGAAACTGTTCTTCACACTCCTCCCGGGTAATGGTCGCCATCACACATTGAGCGGAACGCACGCGAAGCACCCCTGCAGCATGGATCACGCCGTGAATGTGACCAAAACGCTTATCAGCAAGATCAAGCGCCCTTCGCATCTCCCCTACATCAGCAACATCCGCCCCCAATACAAGGACTTCCGCCCCCAAAGATTCCAGTTTTAACACGGCACGAATCCGGATAACCAATCGATCATCTTGGCAATGCGTCGTAAGAATTCGCTCCCATTCACTCCGTGGGGGTAATCCATGTCGACCGATTAACACCAGCTTTGCCTTTACCGAGCGGGCGAGGTATTCCGCCAACTTTAAGCCGATGCCGCCAAGCCCACCGGTTATCAGGTAGACGCCATGTTCACGAAGCTGCGGAGCAATCGCAGTCGGACCCAATTTCAAGGCACCTTGAACTTCTTTTTTCGGTAGTGTTTTGAACGTACTGATATATCGTTGATCGCCTCGATATGCCAGCACCGTATCAATAATCGGTCCCTGTAATTCTGCCAGTAAATGGGGAAGCGTCTTTTCTACCTCTGTTAACTCAATATCTACGCTCCGGCAACGAACATTTGGATATTCCTGGGGCAATACTTTTACAGGTGCAAGAAGTGTTTGTTTTTCAGCACACACTGGTTCATTGTCACGTACCCTTTGCATCTGATTGGTTACAACCGTGACTTCAAGGGGATGAATCACATGGAGAGCGCTAAGTGCTTTAGCTAGATGAATCATGCTGTAAAAGCCTGTCTCCAAAAACGTGAGCCCTTCATCCTCATGGGATACATTCCAAAAATGAACGATTCGATCAGGGAACACGCCTCGCTTACGCAATTTCTTGAACAAGGACTGATAGTCTTCTTCCTTCGTTGCATCCATTCCATAATTTCCATGCCCATGATCCACAAAGGATGTTTGCGCCGATACAAGGACAACCTGATGTCCCTCAGCTTGTAACCCAGCTGCCACTTTTTTCCCGACTCCTTCTTTGTCAACGAAGAGAAGCCAGGTGGCAGGAGACCCTCCTCCTTTCTCTAGCAAATGGTGAGGATACGTTTTTTTCTCCCATACCGGTTGATAGAACCAGTCAGCCATGTCGGACCGCTTCTCTATTTCATTGGGATTGGACTTGATCCCCTCGGAAACATTGGACGGCCAATGCCTTTGTTTTTCGAAGGGATACGTTGGTAAGGGAACTTTTAAGCGTCGTTCACCTTCATAAAGCGCCTCCCAATTCACGCCAGCCCCCTGTTCCCAGCAACGACCCAGTGTAGATAGTACATCCTCCGTCAGTGAAACCATCACCTTGGATGCCCATTCTGACTGAGGATGATTCAAACTCTCTCCCATAGTAAGACCGAGATGATTCTTAAGGAGCTTGTGGATGTCCTTCCTGCTTTGAGTCGGCATCGTTCTGGCAAGCGTTGCCCAGTACATCGGGTCGACAGCGCGATCACGGGATATCCACTCTCCTGTTTGATTCGACAGGAAACGCATCGTTGGTGGATTGTATTGGATGGAATGTCCCTGCTGTTCAAGCATCGCTGGCTGATGGAGAGTCGCAAGGGTCAATGCACCCTCTAATTCCATCACCCCTGCAAGGGTAGCCGCTGCTAATTCAGCAACACCAAAACCGATCAGGGATGGGGTAGATAACCACTTGCCCAGAAACGTACTTAATGCAACACCCACCACAATCACAACAACCCCCTCAAGGGTCACAGGCCATTCCCCAGATCGAATCATTTCTAAAAGATTACATCCGACATGGGAAGAGGCCCGATTGCAAATCGCTTCTAGCTCGTGACGAAATCCCCGATCCCGATCCGATAGCGAGAGGGCCAGTTTAACCCCTTCCTCAGCATGCTCAGGAAGAAGAAAGGCAACCGGCTGCCCCTCTGTAGGCGCCTGAGTGAATTCCATTGATGGAGGAGACGAACGTAATTGTTTGATCACATCCGCTATATCCTTTACCACAAAGGAACGACGAACAGGAAATTCACGCCGTCCCACCTGCAGGGTATACGCAAGATCGGCTAGGGAAATTTCCGGATGCGCAGCACAATACGCAGCTAGATTCTTCGCCATCTGGGACAACGCTTTATCACTACGAGCAGAGAGTAGCAAAAGATGTTGATCCGTCGCTGTTGTTTCACTTGTGATCGTAGGTGCTTCCTCCAGAACTACATGGACATTGGTGCCCCCAAATCCAAAGGCACTCACCCCTGCACGACGGGGATAGATTCCATCTGTCCTCCATGAGGCAAGTTCCTTCGTAAGGTAGAGGGGACTATCTACTAAATCGATTTTCGGATTTGGCTGGTTAAAATGAAGGCTAGGCGGCAACTGTTGGTGTTTCAGTGAAAGGATCGTTTTAATTAACCCCGTGACACCCGCCGCTGTATCTAAATGACCGATATTACTCTTTACAGTGCCAATCCCACAAAATGCTTTTCGTTTTGTATCAGAAAACGCGCGCTTAATTGCCTCAATCTCAATCGTATCGCCTAGTGCTGTCGCAGTCCCATGGGTTTCAATATAGGAAATGCTCTCTGCTTCGACCTCAGCAAAGCGATAGGCAGCTCGAATCACTTCCG
The DNA here is from genome assembly GCF_900116235.1 of Marininema halotolerans. Lineage (GTDB taxonomy): Bacteria > Bacillota > Bacilli > Thermoactinomycetales > DSM-45169 > Marininema > Marininema halotolerans. The sequence goes on from NZ_FPAA01000002.1 coordinate 248,741, forward strand.
CTTGTCCCTCAACACTCGGCGCAGTATATCCCACTTTGCGCTCGCCATCATTATTGGCTGCAGATCCCTTGATGATGGCATGAATGGTATCGCCATCTTCCAGGGCATCCTCCAATCGCTTGAGCACAACAACCCCTGCTCCATCACTAAAAATTGCTCCCTTGGCACCCGCATCAAAGGCACGGACCTTTCCATCAGGGGATGCCGTCATCCCCTCTTCGTAGAGGTAACCCTCCTTCGTAGGATAAGAGACCCGTACACCCCCAGCTACTGCGATGGAACATTCTCCCGTCAACAAGGATCGACTTGCCAGATGAACACTGAGTAAAGAGGTTGAGCATGCTGTATATAGCGTAAAGGAGGGTCCCTTCAGCCCCAGTTTGTAGGAGGTTAGCGTGGAGATTGCATCCTTGTAACACAAGGTCCCTGCTTCGGAAAACTCAGCGGCACTACTACTATTGAGAAGGGGAGTTTGCTTCATCCAATTAAAATTGGTAGCGGCACCCACATATAGGCCAATAAGTCCCGGATAAGTTTTGGGATCAACCCCTGCCATCTCAAGTCCTTCCCAAACAATTTCTTGCAGAATGCGGATTTGCGGATCCGTAATCTCCGCTTCCCGTGGTGAGTATGAGAAAAAGGAAGCATCGAACTTTTCGATATCTTCAAGATATCCCTTGGCCTTTACATAATTAGGCTTCTTTACCTGTTTGGGATCAACCCCCGCCTCAATCAGTTCCTCCTCACTAAACTGCGAAATCGATTCAACACCCTGTTTCAGGTTTTCCCAAAATTGATCAAGATGCTTCGCTCCTGGAAAGCGGCCGCTCATCCCGATAACCGCGATTTCCAACCCCGTTTTCCCATGATCGCCTAGGTGGCTCAATGGATTTTCCCTCCCTTAACTACTGTCGTTTACTCAAGCGAGCCAATGTATTTTTCATGACGGCCTTTCCTTTGCCGATCTCTTGGCTAGACGACGTCGACTCTTCCCTGTGCCCACGACGGCTCAAGTATTGGGCAAGGGCATGAATCGACGAATGCTCATACAGGGTGACTACGGGTAACTCACATTGGAACAAATCCTTTATTTTGGTATTGACACGTACTAGATCAAGGGAGCTCATTCCTAAATCAAAGAAATTATCATGGATCCCCACCTGCTCATAGCCAAACAACTGTTGTATTAATTCACTTAGCTGTTGCTCGATTTCATTGGATGGGGCAACAAAGTCGACGAGAAGATCCGTCCGTTTTTGTTTCGGTTGATTTTTTCCCCCTTGATCCAGCAGTTCCGTATAATGCCTCACCCCTTCAGTTAATTTCCAATGTAGATCCACTGGAGATGCTACCACTTGGGGATGATCGTGCCTGATAATACGCTGGAAAACCTTCACCCCTTCTTCCACGGTCACTCCATCCCCCAACACTTTTTGCACATCGGTGTTTAATTGCTTGGCCCATATCTTTGCAGATTGCAACGACATCCCTACTTCTTGCCAGTCAGGCCAGTTGATCGATACGGTATAAATCCCATCTCGTAGAGTTTTATAGACGGCAAAAGCATCTAAAAATTCATTCGCAGCACTATATCCGCTTTGTCCAAATTTCATATGGTAAGCAATGTTGCCAATGGATGAACAAAGGACAAAGAAATCAAGGGGTTCTTCCTTGAGCAGCGAGTCCAGAAGCAATGTACCCGTCACCTTCGGTGCGAGGATGGCATCATTTTTCTCCTTATCTCGATTCATAAGAATACCTAGGTAATCGGCAACACCCGCGGCGTGTACGACGCCATGGATACTACCGAATCGCTCCTTTGCCTTACTAAGCACGCGATGCAAGTCGGCTTCTTGTGCCACATCCCCTTGTCCAACAAACACCTCGGCGCCCTGGCTTTCCATTTCACGGATGGCATGAATAACCGTCCTCATATGCACATCCTGCTCTTCTTGCTTTGTTATCCAACGATCCCATTCTTGGCGAGCTGGAAACGCTGAGCGTCCCAATAAGATCAATTTGACACCCGGCACTTTCTGAGCCAGATCCCTAGCAATAGCAAAGCCAATTCCCCCAAGTCCCCCTGTAATTAGATAAGTGCCTCCCTCACGTAAGCGGGGACTTCTTTCCTCGGCCTGCTCAAGAAAAGTTTGCTGAACCGTTGGTACCCAGCGATGGCGACCACGATAGGCCACCACTAAATCCGAGGCATCACTTTGGCACTCTTGGATAATCGCATGGATAAAAAAGGGTTCTGATAACCCTTGGTCCATATCCAACGTGCGACAGCTAACAGAAGAGAACTCCAGACCACAGATTTTAGTAAAGCCCAAGATCGTCGCTCGTTCGGGAGCAAGGGCAGTTTCTGTCCCGGTCACTTCGCTCATACCCTCGGTCAGCACATATAGTTGCCGCTTTCCTTCATACTTGCCAAGGGCCTGTGCCAAATAGAGCAAAGAGTAATACCCGTGAGTCATTGCTTGATTCATCCGTTGTTCAGACAATATTTCTTCCTCAACTGGGTGACAGCTCCATGCGTGCAGGATTTTTTGCGGAAGAGAGCCTCTTCGTTCTAAATCCGCAAAAAGCTCTCGATAGTCCGCTTTTTGTTGTCCATGAAGGGTATAGGAATCTTCTGCTATACGAGCAAACCATTCCCCTTGGCGTACAACAATGACCCTCTTCCCTTGATATCGTAATTGCTTCATGAGGGCTTCTAAGCGATTTTGGTGATCGATAAAGAGAAGCCAAACCGCCTGCTCGCCTTCGTTTGTTCGCACTGACGAGGAAGTAGGGAGGGAACTCCGCTCCCACGAGGGTACGTAAAACCACTCATCCATATTGCTCCGTTTTTCTCCGCGATGACTCTGAGGTGAAGGCGACTGCTTTGGATCCGTGGGGAAGCGATTTTTCTCAAAGGGATAGGTGGGTAGTGAACATCGCTGCCTTTTTTCATCTCCATAATACCCTCGCCAATCGACCCCTCCTCCCAGCATCCACAAACGACCAATTTGTTTGAGTAAATGAGCCTGATCATGCACCAAGTCAAGGGGGTGACGTAGAAGGTGCAGGGAAGTCTGTTCTTTGGTTCGATGGGGATGAATCTGAACAAAGGTCGACAATACACGTCCTGGCCCCACTTCTAGACAGACCCCTTGCGCTGTACTGAGAAGCTCCGACAATCCCTTGGAAAATTGGACGGTTCCCCGTAAATGTTGCACCCAATAGTTTGGCGAAGTGGCTTGTTCATGGGCAATCCATGTCCCGGTCACATTGGAAATGTAGGGGATCTGGGGAGGGAAGAGGCGAACCTTCTCTACTTCTCTCTCAAATGGAGCAAGAATCGGGTCCATCATACGAGAATGAAAGGCATGAGAGGTGTATAGCACCCTGGTCTTTACACCACGCTCAGATAAGATACGATCCAACCTTTCAATAGCCGTTGTCGGACCTGAGAGAACGACCTCACTCGGTAAATTCACTACAGCAAGATCGACCTCGCCCCTTAACAGTTCCTTTATCTCCTCCTCCGATCGATTCACACTCAACATGGCTCCTGTAGGGAGTGATTGCATCAATTTCCCTCGAACAGCTACCAGATGAAGCGCATCCTCAAACGACATCACCCCGGCCACACAGGCCGCCACATATTCGCCAACACTATGCCCAATCATCCGCTGTGGAACAACACCCCAATGGATCAGAAGCGTAGCCAATGCATATTCCACCAAAAAGAGAATCGGCTGGGTTAGTTTTGTATCTTTTAGCCGCTGGTTTGCTTGATCTTCTTCTCCCTTACTTGGATATAGGATCGAAGGCACATCCAACTGAAGGTGCTTCCTTAACAACACAAAACCCCGATCCATTTGTTCTCGAAAAAAAGGTTCACGATCATACAGATCACGAGCCATGTTCACATACTGGGATCCCTGACCAGAAAAGAGAAACATAACGGGACGAGTTGAGGTCGCATGAGCCATTTCCTTCACACTACGTAATTGGGCAATGGCCTCCCCTGAATCCTTCGCTACAACCACACGACGATAAGGGAAGTCCTGCCGGCCGACGTGCAAGGTATACGCCACATCAGCCAGCCTTTTATCCGGTTCTTTTTCTAAATCGCTGGCTACATTCTCCGTCATCACTTCCAATACCGCTTCCGATTTCGCTGACAGAGTCAATAACTGCCACGCTCGTTTCTGGGATGATACCGAATACTCGGGTGCCGGTGCCGATTCGAGTACCACATGCGCATTGGTTCCCCCCATTCCAAAGGAGCTAACTCCAGCTCGAATCACACCATCACCGAGGGAAGATAATGTTGTATTAACGCGGAAGGGATTGTTCCCAAAATCAATCCTTCGATTGGGATGCTGATAATGAAGGCTAGGGGGTACTTGCCTGTGATAAAGGGTTAAAACGGTCTTAATCAACCCAGCAACCCCTGCTGCTGCATCCAAATGTCCAATATTTGTCTTTACCGATCCAATCAATACACGCCCTGGCTCTTGTTCACCAAAGGCCAGGGTTAAGGCTTCTATTTCAAGGGGATCCCCGAGCGTTGTGCCTGTTCCATGGGTCTCAACATAGGAAATCTCCTCTGGCTTTACTCCAGCCATTTGTTGTGCCGCTTGGATCACAGCAGCTTGCCCCTCTACACCAGGGGCTGTAAATCCAGCCTTACGTGCACCATCATTGTTGACAGCGGCGCCTTTGATCACTGCATAGATCGTATTACCATCGCGTTTGGCATCCGCTAGCCGCTTGAGCAGAACTACTCCGACACCGTTGCCACCGACGGTTCCAGCCGCTTCTTCATCAAAAGCGCGGCAGTGACCATCCGGCGAATGAATCATCCCTTCCTCATACAAATAGCCCGCTTTGGTGGGATAGGTCACACTGACTCCACCAGCAAGTGCTGCATCACATTGTCCATGAATCAGATCCGACCAGGCCTTCTCTATTGCCACAAGGGAAGTGGAACATGCCGTTTGTATGGTAACCGCAGGTCCTGTTAGATTGAGTTTGTAAGCGAGACGGGTCGCAAAGACATCCTTTTCATTGAGCAACATCGCTTGAAATTCATCGAGGGAACTTGTACTCTTCCCAGCCACCGAGCGTAACCAATGAAAGTTAGGGGAGCCACCGACATACACACCGACCCGTACTCCCTGGCTTTCTTCAGACTCCCCAGCATGCTCCAACGCTTCCCAGGCACATTCATGGAGAATGCGGAGTTGCGGATCCATCCATTCGGCTTCTTTCACCCCATAATCAAAGAACTGATGATCAAAGGCATCGGTATCCTCTAAATAACCCTTTGCTCGCACATAATTAGATGATTGCAGTTGTTCCTCGGGGATGCCCGCCTGGCGTAATTCATCCTCCGTAAATACACGGATCGATTCGACTCCCTGTTGCAAATTCCGCCAAAACTCTCCTACATCGGAGGCGCCAGGCATCCGAGCCGCCATGCCAACTACCGCCACATCACAGTGATCGGATCGGATCGGCGTTGAATGAGTGAGTACTTTCTTCCTTCCTCCCCGGTAATAACTAGCCTGGTCATCAATGGTGGGGTAACGGAAGAGGGTGGTCATGGTCATTTCCTTGGTAAAGGTGCTACGAAGTCGTGATAATAGACGAATCATTTTCAGCGAGTTACCACCCACATCAAAAAAATTTTCATGGAGGCCCACATGTTGCAAGTCGAGCACATCTTGCCATACCTTTGCCACAGTGGACTCCACATCATCCTGGGTTTGTTCATGTCCCCCGTGATTCTGCTGAACTTCCTTCCAGGGTGGTAATGCCTTGCGATCCACTTTTCCATTGGCGGTAAGAGGAATCTGCTTCAGGAAAACAAAATAAGCAGGGATCATATAGGTAGGGACTTTCTCTCCCAAATTTTTACGCAGTGCTTCATGGGAAATCTCTCGATGGGTGACCACATAGGCACACAATTCCTGACTGCCCGCTGAATCACTCATGGCTACGACCACGGCTTCTTTGATGGCTGTATGCTGTTGTAAGTGATGCTCAATTTCGCCGGTCTCAATGCGATAACCACGAATTTTCACTTGATGATCGATTCGACGGATATACTCCATTTCACCGTTTTCCAATAAGCACACCAGATCACCTGATCGATATAACCTTTCCCCAGGGCGATAGGGATTTTCAATAAAACGGGTCGCATTTAATTCAGGACGATTTAAGTAGCCTCGGGCAACACCGCCGCCCCCTACATATAATTCGCCCTGCATCCCCCGAGGTATCAAGCGCTGTTGTGCATCCAGCACATAACATGCATAAGTTGGCAAGGAGACGCCAATCGCACTTTGATTGCTTTGAATTTCCTTATCGCTAATCTCCTTATACGTGACATGGACAGTTGTTTCTGTAATCCCATACATATTGACTAGCACCGTCTCAGGAGATCGCTTTCGCCAGCTCTGGAGTAAACCCGGTTTCAACCGTTCCCCACCAAAGGTGATAAGGCGGAGCGCAAAGGTTTGATCAGGAAACTCCTCTACGACCTGTTGGAAGAGATAAAAGGCAGAGGGAGTTTGGTTTAATACGGTTACTTTTTCTTCCGCCACTCGTCTTACAAGCTGATAGGTATCGCGGAGGGTCTCTTTTGGCACAATGACCAACCGACCACCATGTAGCAACGCCCCATACATCTCCCAAACTGACATATCGAAACAATAGGAGTGAAACAACATCCACGTATCGTGCTTGGAAAAATGAAACTGGCTGGGATGATGCATGACCAGCTGTATCACATTACGATGTTCGATCATCACACCCTTGGGACGACCCGTCGTCCCTGAGGTATAGATCACATAAGCTAGATGGGAGGGATCCCCATCAGACTCTGGTAAAACCGTTCCCTTTAAAGCCTCTTCTTCGAAACCAGTAGAAAAGTCCTCGATCGTTAGAAGCTCCCCTGCAAACGTTGCCTTCTTCTGAAATTGCTTTGAAGTAATCAACCACTTTGCTTCACTGTCCTCAAGGATGAAGGAAACCCTCTCCTCAGGAAAGTCCGGTTCTATCGGGACATACGCCCCACCCGCTTTCAAGATCCCGAGCAGAACTGCGATCATATCAAAGGAGGGTTCCAGCATCACCCCAACCAGTGAATCAGGTTGCACACCCCGTTGCTGAAGGAAACCCGCTACTCGATTCACTCGCTCCTGCAATTGACGATAGGTCATGTGCTCCTGACCATAAGTTAGCGCGATTTCCTCAGGGTTCTCCCTCACTTTCTGCTCAAAGCATTCATGAATCGTCAGCGCAGGGTAGGTTACTTCCGGTTGCAATCCCCCTTGTGACAAATCCCTCTGTTCCTCCTGGCTCATCATGGATAGGGATGCGACAAGTTGCATATCATCCGCGATCATTTCGTCTAGAAGTCCGAGAAAATGATCCGACATTCGGGATACCATCGTTTCCTCAAAAACACCCTCAGGCCACATCATCACTAACTTCATTGACGCAAAGCATTCAATGGACACCGTAAGATCGAAGTTCGTTAGCTCATGCATGTGATAATCGGTCACTCTTAAAATCTCATCTTCTTTAGTCAATTGCTCAATATCCAAGGGGTAATTTTCTACCACAACGATGGTGTCAAAGGAATGATCGACATCGACGAGAGAAGTACTTTCATACTCCGACCGCTTCAGTAGATCTTGATGGACTTGCTGCAACAAATCCATTACCTTCTGCCCCTCGCGATGGGTAACGCGAAGCGGTGGGGTATTAATAAAAAGCCCCACCATCTCTTTCACACCTGGAAAGGTACCTCCCCGCCCAGATACAGTCGTACCAAAGAGAACATCCTGAGAATTTTGATACCGCTGTAAAAAGACTCCCCAAGCGGCATAAAACAGTGTTGCCAAGGTGATTCCCTGATTGCTCGTAAATTCTCTGATTCTAGCACTCCGATCCTCACTAAGGAATTGGGTATAGGTTCGCGCTGCTAATCCCGTCGACGGGGTGCTTGATAAGGGAACAGGCTTTTCAAATCCCGCAAGGTAGGTTTGCCAAAAATGTTGTTGTTGTGATCGGTCCTGGCTTTGTAGCCAACGGATGAATTCTTTAAATTTTGCTTTGTCAGGTACGGTTGGCGAGTGACCCTGTACCAGTGCACGATAGGCATTCATAAACTCCAGAAGGATGATCCCATTACTCCAGCCATCAAAAAGAATATGGTGGTGACGAAGAATCATCTCATACTCTGTCTCCCCCAAACGGCACAACTCCACAGAAAAGGGGACCTTTTGTAAATCATACGCCTCTTCATCTCCTATCACCTCACCCTCACTGAACAGGATTCGAGGAGGCTGTTGCTTGAGTACGATCTGTACTGGATGCTTAACTCCCTCCCAACGAAATACCGTACGAAGCATTTCGTTCGCCTGAACCACTTGCTGCCAGGCCTTCTCAAACAACACCCTCGAGATTTCACCTGACAAATGAAGACGAAGTTCCTCACAGTACATGTTGCTATATGGTTCCTTTAAATAATGAAAAAACAATCCTTCTTGAAGTGGCGTCAATGCCAGGACATCTTCGACCTCTTCCTTTCGGATTTTCCTTGCCTCCGTCATCAAGAGACCCCTCCTCCCGTTTTACTCTCTGTATCGATCAAAGACGCCAAGGCTTTACGATCCACCTTCCCATTCTCCGTCAATGGTAGGCGTTGACGCTTGATATATCGACTTGGCACCATATAGTCGGGCAAATGTAGACGAAGGTGGTTTTTTAAATCCGTTCTCTGAACATCCTCGGATGCCACGTAATAGGCAACCAGCTTCATTACCGTTTCTGATTCCCTATGTACCATCACTACACAGTGTTGCACCCCTTCACAAGCCATAGCACAGGATTCAATTTCCCCCAATTCAATACGCAGTCCACGGATTTTTACCTGTTGATCCATTCGGCCATGATACTCCATATTGCCATCGGTACGTAATCGAGCGAAGTCGCCCGTTCGATAGATTCGCTGCCCTTTTTTATTCTCAATAAACCGTTCAGCGGTTAAGATAGGATTGTTCACATATCCACGGGCCAAACCGATCCCTGCAATGCACAACTCTCCGATTTGACCTGGAGGAAGTTGGTTGCCTTCTTCGTCCGCTACGGAAAGCTCCATATTGCGAATCGGACGACCAATCGGTATATTGTCTTCCAGGGTAAGGCCTGGCGGGCAATCATAGGCGGTTACATCAATCGTGGCTTCTGTGGGGCCATAGAGATTCGTTAAATCTGTACCATTTGTCTGACGAAGAAGTTCATTAAATTTCATCACTTGTTGGGATAGCAATGCTTCACCACTCACAAATACCCGTTGCAGGGATGCTAGATGTTGAATTTCATCTTTCCCTTCGATGTAATGTAAGAAGGCACTCATCATGGAAGGAACAAAATGCATCACCGTTACTTGCTCCCTCAGAGTGGACTGGATGATCGCTTGTGGAAATTTTTCCATCCCAGGAGCTAGAACACATACCTTTGCACCCACCATCGCCCACCAAAAGATCTCCCAAACGGATACATCAAAGGTATAGGGGGTCTTTTGGAGGAGGGTATCGTCTCCGGTAATTGGATAGACCTCTTGCATCCATTCAAGACGATTGACTAACGCTCGATGTTCGATCATGACTCCCTTCGGTGTCCCTGTCGAGCCCGATGTATAGATGACATACACGAGATCTGATGGATGATTTAAACAAGGAAGATTTTCACCTGAACCCATGTACAAGGACGGTTCATCCAATGCCCAAACTTCTGCCTTTAGTGACTCTTCCCACATGGAAAGAAATTGACTCTGGGTCAAAACAAGCGACATCCCGCAATCCGCTACAATATATTGGAGGCGTTTCTTTGGATAAGTAGGAGAGAGTGGAAGATAGGCTCCCCCTGCCTTTAAAATGCCAAAGATACCAATGATCATCTCGAGAGAACGTTCGACCATCACACCCACAATCGTCTCTGGTCCAACCCCTTGTTTTCGAAGGCAAGCGGCTAATTGGTTACTTTTGATGTTTAACTCGCTGTAAGTGAGGGATTGCTCACCAAATACCACCGCTACCGCATCGGGGGTTCGTTTTACCTGGGCTTCAAAATAAAGATGCACGAGTGATTTCATCGGGTTTCTTGCGCCTCTTTTGCCACTTCTGACCTTTGCATTCTACGCTTGGCCCTTTTGGCAAACTCTTTACCTAGCAATCGTTGGTGGATCTGATTACTCCCTTCAACGATTTCCATCGTCTTGGCATCTCGATAATAGCGGGCAACGGCGTGATGCTCATTACACCCTAAGGCACCCATGATCTGCACAGCGTTGGTAGCATGGCGGGTGCCCGCGCGGGATGTGAAATACTTAGCCATCATGATCTTTTCGGTAGCATCTGGCGAATGATTGTCCTTTGCTTTCACTGCTTCTAGGCCTAGCAAGGTAGCCGCTTCCAAATCGACTCCCATGTCCGTGATCATATGAGAGATCATGCCATGATCAATGAGCGCCGTTTCAAAGGTCTTCCGCTCCATTACATAGGGGCCACATGTCTCAAGGCAAGCACGAAGCAGTCCCAAGGAAGCAAAGGCGATGGAAACTCGCCCAAATTCCAAAGCATAGGGAGCAACATAGGAGATGGCAAACCCTGGACGACCTATCATATGAGTGACTGGAATTTCTACTTGATCAAAATCCAAGGTAGCCAGGTGGGCGGCTTTAAAACCGAGCATGTCACGAATCGGAGTAATCGAGAGCCCAGGGCTCTCCTTCGGGACCAGACAAGCAATCGGTTCTGTCCCTGCTAGCTTCCCAAAAACCAAAAACACATCTGCCGCTGCACCGAAGGTAATCCATTTCTTCTGACCATTCAGAATGAATCGATCCCCTTGTTGGTGATAGGATGTTTGCATCATCATTAAGTCAGAGCCCGCACTCGGTTCGGTCATCGCCAGTGCTCCAATTTTTTTACCAGCGGCCAACAACGGTAGCCAATCTGCTTTTTGCTCCTGGGAACCCCACTTCAATATCGACTCCATTACCATCGTATGAACATTAAATAGGCCGGATAAAGAGATGCTTCCTCTCCCGATGGCCTCTGTCAATGCCCCATAGGTGAGATAATCAAACCCCTGTCCACCATACTCTTGTGGCATCGTTGCACCAAGATATCCCTTCTCAGCACATTGACGAATCACATCCGAGGGAATCCTTTGCTCGATATCCCAACGATTCGCCTGGGGTTCAACATAGGTAGATACAAATTCAATAAACGCGTGATAGGTTGCTTGTTGAGATAACGTCAAATACCCTCTCATCGCTCATCTCGCTCCTGCCGACGGCGGACAAACTCTCCAATAGCATGAATGGACTTGTAGTTGTCCATATCCAAATCGTCCATCGTGATTTTGATTCCAAACTCCTTTTCTAAAAACGTCATCAATTGAATGGCAAATAAGGAGTTGACTAACCCCTCTTCAAAAATCTCGGTATCATAATCAAAGGTCTCGTCCACATGTTCAGCAATGTAGTGATGAATGATTAGCTCCACCGTCGTTTCTACCATCCCGCTACACTCCCCAAAGCGTTTATTTAGCATACGTATAGAACCCTTTCCCACTCTTACGCCCACATTCCCCAGCATGCACCATCTTCTTTAACAGGGGGCAACAACGGAATTTTGTATCTTGATATTCCTCGAAAAGAACGTGCAAGGAATGCATCACCGTATCTAATCCAATTAAATCTGCAGTCTCCAACGGACCCATTTTATGGCCAAAACATTTTTTAAAGAGATCGTCTACTTGTTTTGGGTTGGCGACACCATCCATCACAACCCAAGCGGCTTCATTCATATAAAGATGGGAAATCCGATTCGAAACGAATCCTGTCTGATCCTTCACGATGATCGCATCTTTATCCAATTGGGCCAGGAACGACTCTGCCCTTGTCACCGTCTCATCTGAAGTAAAGTACCCACGAATCACTTCAATAGAAGGCTTCATATAGACCGGGTTCATAAAATGCATACCAATGACTCGATCCGGCCGATTGGTTATGCCACCCACCTTTGTAATCGAAATGCATGACGTATTGACACCAAAAATGGTCTCTTCGCTACAAATCTCATCTAAGCGGAGATAGACCGGTTCTTTAATCGACCAATTCTCCGGTACATTCTCTACGATATAATCGCAGTCTTCCACGTCTTGTAATTGGGTGGTTGTGTGGAGCAAGGACCGAACATCATCTTCAGCCATTCGCGGGTACTTGTTGTTCAACATCGGGGCAAAACGCACCGTCTGTAAGATCTCTGCCGTTGCCCGTTGCAAGTGCTTCTCCTCAACATCCACTAATACCGTTTCGAGCCCATGCAACACCAGATCCACGGCCATACCGATTCCCATCGTACCCGCACCGATGATCCCGATTCTTTGGAACATTGCTGCATCTCCCCTTGCGAATTTATCCATGAGTTTGAAACACTTTGTTCTTCAGAGCCCTTTGCAAATGATGATCCCGTTCCTCTTCGCGAATCCGCTTCGCCCTGAGTGCTTCTCGCATCATTAGTAGGGCGACTTGTACGTCATGCTTGGTTGGGGAAGTATTTGAGAGAGTCCATTCTTCAACGCGTTGCTGAACCTGATGAAAAGGACCTACGACACGATCCTCATAATCCAGCCAATCGGTACTATAATTTCGTGTGCCGGCGACGATCGCTAAACACTGGGTAATTACATCTTTATAATCGGTTTCTTGTACGACAAGCGCCTCATTTGTCTTCTGTACATCTTTTTCCTTCTCGTAGTTGAGGATCATCGGGTGGGGATCAACTGCATGAAGTAGATACTTGAGCACATCCTTTGGACCCATCTCTATCGCTATCCTCATCCCCCCATCAAGTAAATACTGAAGGGAATCAAGCCATCGCACGGGTTCCACTAGTTGTCGTGATAGATTGTCCAACACGCTTTCTCTATCCCCATAAGGGAGTCCATTCCGATTTGCGATCACTGGCACCTTCGGTGAATGTATCTTGATGCCTACGAGTTGTTCGCGATAACGCTCCGCCGCTGGTTTCATCAATGGGGAGTGAAAAGGTCCACTCATTTTCAGGGGGATGGGGATCCCCCCGCGCTCTACCACCTTCTCCCCCGCAAGACGAATCCCCGCAAGTGATCCTGAGATGGAGGTCTTTTGCGGCGTATCATAAGCAGACAGATATACCGCTTCTCCTGCTTGGGTCACCTCTGTACAAAGTTGTTCCACCTTCTCGGGGTCAAGGTTGTTGACCCATGCCATCGTGCCATCAATCGAGGAGGCATATTGGCTGACGATCAATCCTCGCTTGTGTACCAATTTCAAACCATCAGCGAATGCGATCACCCCGGATGCACAAAGAGCCGTATACTCACCGAGGGAATATCCAAGCATGGCATCGGGGGTTAATCCAATCTCCTGTTCAAACACACGAACCGCCGCCATACTCGTTGTGACCAATGCAGTCTGTGAATGTTCCAACGTATTTAAATCCTGACGACGGGATTTATCCATACAAAGGCTTACCATATCGATCCCTAACGTATCACTTGCTTCTTGAAAGGTTTCCTGGGCAATTTTAAAGTGTTTGTAAAAATACTGACCCATCCCCGAGTAATGGGAACCCACTCCCGGGAACATCCATACGATCTTTGTCATCATGTCCCCTCCCTTTCGTTACCCAAGTCCCTTTCAAAGGCTTCCAGTAACATTTGCCCCCTTTTCGTATGACGAAGATGAATCAGATCAAGATCATATCGGATATCCGAAAGGTTCCGCCAACCCAAATCAAGTGCTCGTACCATATGGGAGTATGATTTTTCCGTCTTCTTTGCCAATGAATAGCCACAGGCGAGTAAAAAGTGATGCCACCCTTTTAGTTTCCCAAGACGCATGGCTTCATCTATATAATGCTCTGCCTTCACATCATCCCCTGTATAACGCAGGCGGTGATAGGCAGTAAATACGAAATTATCCCGTTCGTTATACAAAAACACATAGGCTTGTACCCTTTGTGGATGAATAAATCCAACCTTTTGCGCTAGTTTTATCGACGGCAATCGGAAATCCTCGGTTTTCCAATGAGGAATCCGCCCCTCTTCTAAGCAAGTTTCGAGGAAAGCTCGGGTGACTAATTCCCCGTATCCTTTTCCACGGTGGGCACGATGATAGGTCTCAACCCCAACCTCTACATCCGTCTCCGTGGCAAAGGCAGTCAAACAACAACCGACCACCTCATCCTCAAGGCACACCACATAACCAAAGCCCTTCTCAATAAACGCTTCGGAAGTCACCCAAAAATCAGTAACCCTCTCTCGAACTTGTTGATATGGAGCCGTTGTTAACATCTCGGTAGTAATCCGCTCCACCCGAATTCCATTCGGGATGGGAATGGAAGAAAGATGACGAAATTGTTCGGGTGAAAAGGTCAACATCACCCGATCATAGGGTTTTGGGATAAATGCCTGTAACTGGTCCTCGATGATGGATTGCCACTGTAACGAGTGCCTTCCCCCAGGCAACAACTCTACCTGAAAAAATGGATCATCGATCCGTATCGCTTCAGGGGCAATTACTTCCTTGATAAAGGTGGGTAAGGCCGCTACAAATGATTCCTTGGGCTCCCCAAGAAGATAAAAAATCTCTTGTTCCGCCCATAGCAACGCACAGGTCGGATTCTTTGGATGATCGACAAAGAGACGCCCATTGTTATGACCTGCTAAAATCCCCTGAATGACTGGATGGCGAGGATACGATTGATAGAGGTCCTTCATTTTTTCAAAGTTGACGTCATCCCGTTCTATTGGATAAATCATCACGCCCTCCACCACCCCTGTTGGTAACAAGTACGAAGAGCATGCTGAGCAATGACTGGTTGAAGAACTTGGGAAGTTCCTTCGATGATTTCTAACGCCTTTGCTTCACGGAACAGACGCTCTACTGGATATTCCCGAGAAAAACCGTTACCGCCAAATACTTGTACTGCATCGGTCGCCACCTTCATTGCCATTTTCGAGGTAAAATATTTAGCCATTGTCGTTTCGATGACCGCATCTGGATGTTTATCCCTACGTTTTTGCCCAGCAGCAATACAAAGGGCACGGGAAGCGTGAATATTGACACTCGCCTCTGCAATCATTTGTTGTACTTCTGCGTATGCACCAATCACCCGCCCCCCCTGCCTTCGTGTTCGTCCGTAAGTCACCATCCCATCCAAGGCTTCCTGGGCAATCGCAACGCCTGCCCAGGCAATGCTATACCGACCATGATCCAGCGCTGAATTCACCACATAAGCAAAACCGCCCCCTACTCTCCCCAATACGTTCCCTAGAGGAACCTCGACATCCTGAAAGTGGATTTCCGCGAGATGGGACGCATTACTTGCTAGCAAGTTGCTCATCTTGGTCGTTGAGACACCTGTCATGGTAGAGTCAACAAGGAAAGCAGTCATCTCATCTCCGCGGGATGCAAGGACTAAGTAGAGATCCGCCAAATCACCGAAGGAAATCCACTTTTTACGACCATTTAAGATAAAATGATCTCCCTCTTGTCGATAGGATGAATCAATCCCATTCGCATCAGAGCCCACTTCTGGTTCCGTTAAAGCAAAGGCCGCCAGGACTTCCCCTGTTGCCATTTTCGGTAACCAATACTGCTTTTGTTCCCCGGTTCCCCAGCGTAGGATCGACTCTCCGACAAGTGAAACATGAACGGTCAGCAGTTCCCGCACGGAATTACAAGCCTTTCCGACCATTTCAGTCAGCTGTCCATATTGGATCGGATCCAGTGCCAGCCCGCCATAGATAGTCGGAAGAGTGGCACCAAATATCCCATGCTTTGCAAGACCTTGAAGCACCTCACGCGGTATCGCTTCTTGTGCTTCAAATCTTCCAGCACGAGGCCGAAGTTCCGCAGCGGCATACTGTTCCACTTGTGAAAGTACATCCGTTAACGTTTTCATGCAGAGGACCTTCCCCTTTGCTTCTTTTCAATAAGCCCTACGATGTTGTTTACCGTGGAAAAATTGATTAGTTCCAAATCATCATTGTCCACTGTCAGGTTGAACTCCGTTTCTATATAGGTAAGCATCTGCATCGCAAACATCGAATTTAAGAATCCCTTTTCAAAGATATTGTCATCATCTGTAAATGGTGCTTCAGAAGCATCGAAGGTAACCAAATTACTCTCGATATAATGACGAATTTTTTCATGGGTACTCATGCTGTTCACACCCTCCTTGATAATGAATAGGATCCCTCACCCTTTTATAAAATGGCATGAGACGAATCGCTCACCAACCACTGTACCAATCGGCTGTCACTTCATCGATTTAATCGATTCCCCCGCCTTCGCAAATATAGACCGGTTCCGTATACAGTCGCAATCGACGTGCCCAACTTGCTTGTAGTTGCTCCCAACGCCTTTGGTCAACGGACTCGGCTTGTAGGAGATCCAATGAAATGTTCAAATTAAGAAGTCGACCGTTGACCACCGTTCTTGTAACGCCTGCGGGCATCAAATGACCATTTTCCACCACCCATTTTAGTTCGTCTAAGGTGTACTTCGGATAGGAGAATAAGATCTGTCCCTCCCCCATTCGTGTCGCGTCCCCATCCGCTACCCGCTGCACAATACACTCGTGTTGGTACTGGCTTACAATCCGATGCCACGCGGTCAGGTGTGTAATCAAGCGTTGATCCCTAGCACGTGGGTACAGAAAAACCTCCCTTCCCTCCGTATCTTTCACATAAGCAAGCAAGCGCCCTTCTCTTCTCATTTCTACACAGATGATCGATGGATCACAGCAAAGCGATTTCCACCATTCACCTTTTGGTACAAGATGATTCCAAGCACTTAAGCGCACCCACTCATCTCTAACCACTTGAACGGCTAATCGCTTGCAGCCAAGTTCCTTCATCGCCATCACACGGTGAGCACCATCAAGCAATAGATATTTACCGGAAGGGAGCTTCATAGCGAGTGCTGGGTTGCGAATCACACCCTCTTCCAACATCGATTGACACACTCGATTCAATCGTTTTTGTTCATAGGTTTCATGGAACAAGAGTGCCTCGGAGGGAAGTAACGTTAAGGTCGTCATCACATCATTATCTGTAACTCCCCGACTCCCCTGGATTACCTGACTCATTTTCAATCACACCCTCACACAAGAGTCTGACCCACACCCTTTTCACCAGCTTGTCTGTAATAATACGTTGCGATAGCGATATCAAAGGAAGCCATCCCCATCGGATTAAAATAAATCGCTTGATCAGCAGGAATCTTCTGTAGGGCTTCCTTACACACCACATCCGTAAGTGAAAGCGTCTCTTCTTTTTGTAATCCCCGTTCTTTATGCATGACTTCAATATCTGTATTGGCTCGACATACCTCTTCCCAACGATCCACAATGATGGCTAGATTGTAGTCTAGCATCGTCGGTTTGAAATCTCGTAACGAAACATTTATGAGTAGCGCACCCTGCTTTGGCGGTTTATCAATGTAGCCCCTGGAAGAAACCGTACAGGTAATCAATACATCAGCACCTTCATAGGCTTCTTCCCAGGTATTGACTATGCGAGTACGATCCAAGACCGCCGCAGGTATTGCAGACTGATCAACGTCTCGCACATCATACAAACGAACCTCTGTGATCGACTCCTTAAGCAGTGAGGTCATCATTTGCAAATGCAACTGCCCAATGGGTCCAAAGCCAACAATCCCCACACTTACCCGGTGTAACGGACGAACTTTGAACGCTTCTTGAATCATTAAACCTGTCACGGATGCAGTACGAACCCCACTCACAAGAGCTGTATTTACCATCGCAACTGGACGCCCATCCTCTGCATTATTCAAAATGGTTAAGGAATGGGCACGTTGAATTCCCTGATCAATGTTTTTGGGGAAGGAGGCAATCCATTTAATCCCCGCCATGTTGATATCTGCACCTATATAAGCTGGCATCGCGATAATCCGATTGCTAGGATCAGGAAATCGCAAATAGGGTTTGATCGGTTGGTCATAAACCCCCTGCTGGATATGCCTTACCGTCTGGTCAATGACGTGGATGGTTTCTCTCCAGTCCATCCCAATGGACTGAATGTTTTCAGTATTTAAATAAAGCATTGTTTTCTCCTTTTTTTCATAACGATCAATTAGCAGCAACCATCGCTAAAAACGAGCAGAAACTACTTTGCAGTTAATTCGTCACATGCTCTTTTTGTCGTAAATGTGCAACCCACTCGTCGTTATAGACCGTTTTGACATAGGCGGTTCCGCCATCTGGGCATAGAAAGACCACCTTTGGACGCTGAGCCAGTTCCATCTTAGAAAAATAGCAATGGATCGCGTGATAACAACTCCCCGAAGAACCACCAGCAAACACACCATGCTCTTCAAATAATCGATGACAACCCCTAATTGCATCGAGTTCTTCCACCATCACCACATCATCAATCAACGCACGTTCGATTTGTTTGGGCACCATACTTGCACCAATACCAGGAATATGACGCATCTTTGGTGGCCCACCAAAAATGACGGACCCCACCAAATCAACAGCAACGATTTTGATATGGGGGAATTTCTCCTTCAAACGTTGAGAAATCCCCGCAATCGTCCCACCTGTGCTCACCCCGATAAACGCATAATCCAAGGTTTCGAAGTGATGAGCAATCTCACTACCCAATCCATAGTAGTGAGATTCATAATTAAGCGGATTTTCATACTGATTAGGCCAGTATGAATGAGGTGTTTTCTGTAATAGCTCTTCTACCCTTTGCAAGCGATTTAATAGATAGCCGCCTGTCCCATCTCGTTCCGTCACTTTTTCCACACGATAGGAAAGGGCGTAGAGTATATCTTCATAGGCACTATTAATGTTGGCATCAATCACTGGGATAAACTTAATTTGAAGTTGTTTACACAACGCAGCAAGTGCAATCCCAAAATTTCCGGATGATGATTCAATCACTGTCGTTTTCGACGTAATTTCACCCTTTTGTATCGCAGTTTTCAGTATGTGATAGGCTGGTCGTACTTTTATACTGTTCATCAAATTGTGATACTCTAACTTCGCAAACATTTCTATACGCTTATTCTCTAATTGGATTAGCGGCGTGTTACCAATAAAAGCGCGTGCTTGATGTAGTTTGTTAATCATATGCGTCTCCCGCAAAATGAAAGATTTAGCCCTCGATTCTCTGCCAACCCGCCAATAAATGCGATGATTCGAATAGTTATTTCTATTCGGTATTTTTCTATTTCTTTTATTAATGAAAATAGAGAGATAGAAAGAACCACATAGCCCAAACTCACTGCCGTAAATTCACGACACCGACACCACTTCAGACAATGCAAATCGATGTTCACTCAGGTTCTCACACTAAAAAATTATATTCTCCAAAAAAAATTGATTCCCTTCTGAATGTAAAAAATAATATAATAATGCCAATACTACCAGTCCCACATGGATAGTAGGATTATAAATCGAAGCACTCCTCTACCCTTTAGAAGGATTATATGTTAGGAAAGCAATGGTCCTAAGGCAAAAGCGATCTGATTAAAGACGTATGATATGAGAAATGTATGAGACGATAACCCTATAAAAATTTCCACCTTTATTGTATCGGTTAGCATTAAACCTTTTCCTTGTATTTGATTAATATTTTATAAATATCATAAAGCTATGAAAGGATATGCCCCCAAGGGGGGCCACGGTCATCTTGTAGTCGACCGTAGCTCACCCTAGCGGCATGTTTTTTACTTTTCATCGATCTTTATAACGTCACCGGATCCGTGCACTCCCTTCCTCGTCTGATGGCCGAAGGAAATGCTCATGGTACTTTTTCTAAAAGCTACAGATAAGGGAGACCCACTCACTCCCCTGACTATCACGATGATGGCAATTCGGCGTCTTCCTGACCACCTGTTTTTTTAGCATCGAGTTCAGGTGTAAAAATAACCTCTCGGTCACCATCAAAATGACCCAATCGCATAAGTGGTTTTTTCGCAGGCCCTTCGATCACGTCACCCGTAAAGGAGAAACGAGAACCATGACAGGGACAATCCCATGTTCGATCCCCATCATTCCATTCCACTTCACACCCTAGATGGGTACAGGTTGTATCCACCAGATGAAGTGTCCCTTCCCTATCTCGATAGGCCCCCGTTCGATCCCCTCCGAGCACGACTACGGCAGCCTCATCCTTCCCAATCTCCGTCAATGAAGCCGTGGGAATTTCAAGTTTTCCTTTCAGAAGATGGGCAGCTACGTCTAATCCTTGCAAAGTAACCTGCTTCACGCTCGGATTTACACGGAATCGTGACGGCGTATACAATTCCGTATATGAATTATCCCGACCCAACACTTGATCCGATAACAAAGTAGCTGCGATTGTCCCTTGAGTCATTCCCCATTTTCGATAACCCGTAGCAATGTAGATGTTTGGTTTTCCAGCAGTAATCGATCCAATATAGGGTACCTGATCCAAGGAAGTTAAGTCTTGTGCTGACCAACGATAAGCAATCGTTGCCTCACCAAAGATCTTTTCTGCGTACTGTGCCAAGGCTTCATAATGATTCATCGTGTCGATGCCTTGCCCCGTCTGATGACTTTCACCACCCACAAAAATTAGGGATTCATCCTGCCAATGAACTGATCGGATGGATCGAACGGGATCATCAGCGCTAATATACATTCCCCCTACATCCCTTGTCTTCCCACGGAGGGCTAATACATAGGAACGTACGGCTTTTAATCGTGTAAAATAAAGCCCACCCCCATCATAAAAAGGAAAGTGCGAAGCGATAATAATTTGGTCTCCTGTAATCTTTCTCCCGTTTTCTACGATGACTTCTGGCGATGACCCCTCGACGATATCAACGGCCTTGGTATTCTCATAGATCTGTACCCCCTCCCTCACCATGTTCGAAACCAACTCCGTTAGATACGCAAGGGGGTGAAATTGAGCTTGTTTATTCATCACAACCGCCCCGTAAGAGTCGATGCCCAAGGGAAGCTGATCCGTCGCTTGACCATCTATCCCCAATCGCTGATATGCATGGTTTTCTTGCTCAATCTTCCTTCGACTGGATTCATTCATGGCATATAGAAACGCTTTTTCCTCACGAAATTCACAGGATATTTTCTTTTCCTTAATCTGCTGTTCGATAAATTTCTTTGCTTCCATGTTCGCTTGATAGTATTGCTTTGCTTTCTCCGTCCCCAGCTGGCGGATTAAGTCATGATAAATAAAACCATGTTGCGCTGTAATTTTAGCCGTGGTATGACCCGTTGTACCATGGAAAAGTCGATCTCCATCGATTAATACAACTTTACAACCTGACTTCGCGAGCAAGTATGCCGTTGTGATTCCTGTAATGCCTCCACCAATGACAATGATCTGTGTATGGATATTTTCACTTAATGAAGAAAAACGAGGCCATTCATTTGAATTGATCCAGTAAGATTCAGGCAGAAGCGGTAGTGCACCTATTTTGCCTCTCTTCTTTTGCATGGTTAATCCTCCTTTTTACCAATTATTCTCCTCAGTAATTTTCACGCCTCTGCCCTTCGTTATACCCATCGATCAAAAAGACCGACGGGATAACCCGTCGGTCTTTTTTAATCCTTATTTTTGGGTATTCCTCTTTTCCCATTTAGCAAATCCATTCCCACTTGAGGATTGGTTCGAACAGAATCAGCGAACTCCGTCAGCTCATCCTTATCGACATCCGCTTGGGTCACTTTCATCAAATAGTCGAGGACAGAACTCATTCCTCCCCGCTCATTTGCCCGCCTCGCACCCTCTAAAATCTGACCCAGCTGTTTTTCTGTTAAGACGTTTTGCCCCATCATCGTATTAATCAACTGTGTCATTTCCTTATGGTTTGGTCCTTTACCCACCATCTTCATCCCCCCGGGATCTTAGCTTCGCTCCCTCCACCATATGTCAGCATGCAAGTGGGGGGGCGGGCAAGCGTCCAGGATGATTCGAAATTGGGCCAATCTCCTTATCCATTCCAGCCATGATCGAATAAGGTAATGGAGAAGAAATGATTGATCGAAGCCACATCAATTGAAAGGATGGAGAATCGTGTGGGATAACTGTGGTTACGATGGCTATGGTGGCGATAGAGGAGGGTATGTTGTCGACTGTCCTTTAGGATTAAATCGACTTCTTCTCTTTCTTTTAATCATCCCCACAATTTTTTGGTATGTGGGTGCATTGGACTAAAGAGGAAGACATAGACGAACAACCATTTTCCCGGGCAGGGATATCCGCCTGTACACATCAAATGCCTGCCGCATAATTTGTACCATCCGAGTGAAAAGGAAGACGCCGCAAAGAATCTGTCACCACTGCCGATAACACGCAAAGCTCATTCCCTCCAAGCTTCTGCTGCGTAGTGGTTCGTCTCGCACGAAACACTTCCCTCAATCCTGCTCACTGTGGAGCCTCCTTACATTCCTACCCCTGATCATGAAGACTACTCCAGGAAGGAAACGCATCTGGGGGCGGAGAGACCAACCCTCTCCCAAACATACCTTTGAAAGGGGGTGGAACCATGAGCTACGGCTACGGTTATGGTTATGGCGGATTCGGTCTGCGCCGTCTCCTCATCTTTCTGCTCGTTGTCGCCACCATCTTCGCATTGATTTGCTAGGTTTCATGTCGAAATAACCTAGAACTTCTCACAAGAAGAAGGGCGACCCCACCCATTTGAACCCTGCTTACCCCTTACGGGTGGATCCTTTGTCTTGTGAAACCATTACATTTCTTAAAGGAGGAATAATCAATGAGCTACGCTTATGGTTACGGATACGGTGGATTTGGTCTACGCCGGCTTTTACTCTTCTTACTTGTTGTAGCCACGATCTTCGCCCTGATTTGCTAGCAAAAACCCCCAGATGGGGGTTTCTTTTTTTTATAACGGGGTTACTGCCTCAGTAAGTGAATCCTTGGTAATATGCCAATGGGACGTATTCCATATCGACTCACCGTTTTTCACCAGGATGGTTTGGGGAGATTTATGCTGTACATGAAGATCTTGAGCAATCTGATTTGAAACCTCCCTCGATTCAATCACCTTCACAAGCAGATAGTTCACTCCCTTAGAAGGAACCCCCTTGATAAACGCTTCACACTCTTTCCATGCATCGGCACTCACAGGACAACGCGTACTATGTTTCATCACTAAAAGGGGTTGTTCCTTTGACTGAGCAAGATATCCTTGCCATTCATCCAGGGTGGTTATTTCTTTCCATTCCATCATCGATCCTCTCCTTCTGATGCCACTCCATCTTCATGGAAACGTTGGCAATTGAATGAATCCACTTCTATTTTCCCCCATTTCAACTCACCAAAGCAAAACAAAAAATCCCACACGGGGATTAGTCATCGAAAAGTCCTCTTCTATGATTTAGAATCCATGTATTTTCGCTTTTGATTTCTTCCTATCTAATAATGTCACTAAAAGCTGATACTCCTCAAGTAACAACATTTCAAAAAATTTCATCTCTTCACGGAGTTTGCGATTTTCTTTGAGAAGCTGTTCGACCTGCATTTGACTGGCATGAATTTTATCTTCCAACCGTTGTACGCGCTCCCGCATAGAAAGGGGCTCGCCGTTTAACTCCGCCCAATTTTGATTGAGGTAGGAAGGCGGATTCACCTCGCGCGAGGAAAGATCCTTCCATCTTAAAAGACACTCCTCTTCATTCCGCCCCAATTTTTGGGAAGCTGTCACAAAAGTCCTGTTCCTAGACATCCCTAATCGCTTACAAGTCATCACCCAGTAAAATAACATCCGATCATCTTCTTCGTTCCAGGAACGGGACAAGCTATGCACCTTCTTCCTGTTCCGACTCTAACGTATCTTATGAATGGGTTTCCCGTTCCGTATCCACCGTTGCCCTCCCTTTTACAACATCCGCACTCCCAGAGGATTCGAGCTCCTCCCCTTCTTCATCCTCTTCATATTCAGCTACACGGGCAGTCTCCAATAACTTTAACAGTCGCGTATAACGATCCTTGATCTCCTCTTGAAACTGTTGGAATGAGTACCAATGTTCCTGTAATCGCCGATTCTCTAAGATAGCTTCCCTCAGGAGACGATCCTTATCTTTCTTTACTTTTTCTAAACTACGTAGCTGTTCTTTTTGATTACGATACTCTCCCTCAAACTCCTTTAATTGACTCACCACATCCCGCATCGAGAAATAATTTTCTCGCTTACGTTTTAATTGACTCGCAACCCGTTCCTGCTTTGCTTGACGGAAAGCTTCTTCTTCCCGTTTGCGGACTACAGCGTTCCACCGAAAACCACAAGCACCTGCAGTCCGGTTGATCATGCGCCCTACCTCTGCGAAGGCATCCAGCTGATTACCTCCTTCTCGGACCCATTGGAGAACTGTTTCCGCCAACAGTCGATCCTCTTCCTGTGTCCAACAGCGCCCTTTCATACCGAACCCTCCTTTGAATCCTTTCTATCGTTATATTTTATGGGCTCGAGATAAAAAGGTGCCTTCTGGACATAGAAAAAAAGATCAGTGTTTGTCACTGACCCCTTGTACGGTTCAACTTTTCAAGTACAATGGATTTGCCTTAATTCCCCTGGTGTGGGTAAAGGGCATATGGAAAGACTCAGCTTGTTTACTTCTTCCGGATCCATGAACGAAATATTTTCAGGTAATGTACGTAAACAATGGTCAAGCCACTGACGTACACTCCCGAGGTCAACGCCTTCATGATAAGAAGGAAAGGGAGAAAAATACCCCTTGGCTGTCGTCGCTAGCTTCCTTGCCCCCCGTACTTTTCCTCGGAGAAGTTGATGCATGATCGCTGCCACTTGGATTAATCCGTGGTAAAAATGATTATCCCTTTGTGTTTGCCATAACTCTTCTAACACTTCGTGTGCTTCCCAATATTCTTGTTCATGATACCGTTGAAAAAATGCGAGATATAGAGGATTTACCATGATAATTTTTCAACTCCCTTCATTATTATGGTTTCTATCAGGAACCCTTTTAGAAAATATTTGTCACCAAGGAGGTTTTATTCGACAAGTAATCGGGAACTCCGTAAAGAAATGACCCTTTTCAACACAAAGAAAAAGACCAGGATTTGCCTGGCCACATGAAAGAGGGTCAAGATTAAGGAGTTAAGAAGCGTGGTAGCAAACAAGGAGGTCAGCCTTGCTTGCATGTCTCATTATAACATAATGTTCGAAATTTGTCGATATAAGGACTTCAGTTTTTTGAAGATTCCTTACTAACCGGTGTATTTCCTATATTACTTCGCCGCTCGGCTTTTAAACCATACACGTTGGATCATTCGAGATAGGGCAGGTCGAGTGCGATCTCCCTTTTGTTGCGCTCGCATCGCGCGTTTAAAATGACTACGACCTCGGTTTCCTACATTGGATACCAATGTAAGCCGAACCATCGAGGTATCTGTTCCTTCTTCATGAAAACGTTGAAGCAGACGAACGACTAAATCATGAAAACCTTCATCCTCAAGCGGGTACCGAACGGCAATTTCCAAGTGAAGAAGTGCTTGGCGTACACGCTTCGTCCGACTGTATACATCCGCGAGTAAGACATGAGCAAAACCATCCTGCGGCTGAATGGCTAAACAATTCAACAGTTGATTTTCCACTTGATTCGGAATGCGATCTGCTAAGCGCAAAAACTGCCCAAATTCACGATAAGCCACTTGTCGATCTGGATAATTCTCAAACATCTTAAAATAGGCTGCCTGAATCCCTTCATGCTTCCCTAATAGCTCTTGAATACGAACATTTAATACCAAACCCTCACGATGAGAAGGTTCGATCATTAACAATTCCTCAACAGCAGCTGCCGCCTCAATATATTGGTTATTGGCAACAAAATCGTTTGCTAATTCATAACATTCCGACACTCTGGAATTCATCATACTTTCTGCTTCCATGTGTAACATTTCTTGTTCATCCGAAGGATTTACTACTGTCTCTACACCGTTCATATCGATTCCTCCTCCTCTTTCTTCCTGCTGATGCATGAAGATCATTGAGGTACCGACCCATCAACGATTCGATTTTATCCTATTCGACATATTTTGTCACGTTTTTTCGACAAGAACTTCACAAAAAAAAGAGCAGGTTTTTTGCTCTTTTTTTTGTGCTGATTTTCTGTTTATTCAAGGATAATCTTTTATTATCAAGAGCTGCCTATACGCTTGGTTTGCATGCGAATTCGTGTAATATAATCGGTCTCATAATACTCTAATTCATCACGTAGCACTTCAAATAGCTTGGATAATTGAAAGGTAATCGTTTTTAAGGATTGTGGAGGTTCTTCACGAAATTGGATCGCATCATGATTGGTGTATGAATAACGTCCATCCTCTTCGTACACCTCATTTTTGGGATAATAGAAATTGTAAATACATGTGTGAACCACTTCATTGAGTACCTTTTCCGCAAAATCCTCATTAAATTTAGCCCTTCGCAAGACTAGACTCACTTTTTCATATCCCTGCTCACAGGTTACGGACAACCGTCGTAAATCAGAAAGATATTCTTTTAGAAATCGTTCTTGAGATTTTCCTTGTTCACTTTCTTCCATCAACTTTGGTAAATGAACATAATCAAGGAAATCTTCCAACATCCGACTTGCCTCGGACAGCTTATCCCGGGTCAGTTTGCAAAGATCTTTCGTCTGCTCTTGAGGCATAACCTTCAAGTACCCCCTTGAATTACAACCTAGCTCCAAAATCCAATGCCAGTATAGCATGATTCAGGAAAAAGCGTCGATACTAGCCAAGCAATTTTTGTGGGGATTTTTAAACAGCAATCGCCCCTATCGTGTATTACGATAGAGGCGATTCTTTATCCTTTAATGATAAGGGGGACAATGATGATGCTCAATCGCCTGAACAATAATCTCACTCACATCTTCACGATTGATCGCCTGGATATTGGAAACAATCACCTCAGAATCTAACTCAACGTCTCGTAGCAATTCATACAGTTCGGGAGAGACGGTCAGGATCAAGGTGGAGAGTTTCATCGTTTCCACTGCCATCACCCCTTATGAAAAAGATAGGTACTTGGCTACTTCTTATGGTCCTTGTATCATATATTATGTTTCCACCATTACCCAAATTGTCAACCCGAATCACCCAAATAAAAAAAGGGCTCTTCTATTGCCTACCTCCTCGAAGAAGGATCGCATGGTCCACCTTAATACACCGATCCATAATCACATTCAAGCCCGCTTCTTTTGCAAGGGCTGCCGCTTCTTCATTAATAATTCCCTGTTGTAACCAGAGTGTTTTGGCACCTGCTTCCACGGCATCTTGGGCAACTGGATAACAATGCTCACTGCGCCGAAATACATCGACGATATCAATGGGTTCTGGAATTTCCTTAACCGATGCGTAAGGCTTTTCCCCTAAGACCGGCTCACTTAACGTGGGATTGACGGGGAAAATACGATAACCTACCGCTTGAAGAGCTTTCGCAATCATATGGCTAGTTCGTTCAGGATTGGCTGACAATCCAACTACGGCAATATTTTTCGCCTCACTTAAAAGTTGGCGGATTTGTTCATCTCCTGGATTTTCAATCATGGAATGCACTCCTTCCTGATACTTTACGTGATTATGCCCTTGTTATATTATTTCCTTCACTCTGGCAATCAAACGATGAAAAAGGCTTACCCCCGTATCCTTCATATCATCCTCAGTAACCGCAACGGGAATACGGGTCTCTAGTTCATTTCTCAGTTCTCTTCTGATCAGCTCCATTGTAAAAAAACCGTTACCAAGCACTTTTAATTCGAGTTGCCGAATAGAGGCTTTCCAAGAAGCTGGCGGAGAATAATCGAAAACTTGAACAAATTTCCCATGTTCCTTAACCATTTTATCCCCACAGTATATCGGCTCAAATCCTCCACTTTTTAACAAGCGGAACATCAGTTTTAATTCGGGTGAGGGGAGAATTCGAATACGATCTTGATCGCTTGGGTCAATTGCCATATCAATATCCGCCCCTGTTCGAAGAACCCATTCAGAACGGGAAGTCGTAATTGGTATGTACGAAGGCAATGGATGTTCAAAGGGGATACGCTTTTCTTCGCCTGGCGCTATCATAAACCCCCCTTCCAATGAAAAGCGATCAATCATCTCCCCAGTCGTTGCTGCTAGATAAAGATACATTCGTTCAATATGTTGAATGGATTTACCGCCACGAACCAATATGTATCCACGTAAAATTTCTCCTTGAATGTATTCTGCCTTTTCTAAGCGTGCGTCCACTGTCGTTGCACCTATCCCTATTCGAACCAACACATTTCCAAAATCCATTCATTCACCTCTTCTCTATCCTCCTTTTTATTAAAATGGATCTCTTTTCTACACGCAACAAAAACCTGCGTCAAAGGATCGCAGGTTTTTAAAAAAACGCTAGCAATTGATTTCAATTACTCTTGAGTCGGAAATACCCGATCTCTTCGATCTTTATAAACTACATGGGAATGATCAAAGTCCACAGGGGAAGTGAGCCCTGCAGATGCCGCTACCCGAAACAAGCCTTTTCGAAGGGACATCACATAGTTCGCGACACGATATTGTTTTTCCTCAACGACTAACGCTCGTTGTAACTTCGGATCCGTTGTCGCTACCCCCACTGGACATCGGTTGGTATGACAACGAAGCGCTTGTATACAACCCACACTAAACATCAATCCACGAGCAACATGAATTAAATCCGCACCTAAACCTAAGGCCACAGCCATCGTATCAGGAGTAATCAGCTTCCCAGATGCAATAATCTTTACTCGATCACGCACACCATACTCCCGTAACGCCTGATCCGTCAGCATCAGTGCAGAACGCAAAGGAAGGCCGACACCGTCCGCTAAATCTTGATAAGACGCACCGGTTCCTCCTTCTCCACCATCGACTGTAATAAAATCGGGTCCTTCCCCGGATTCTTTCATGGCCTGTGCCAAGGACGCTACATTCTCTCGATTCCCAACGACAATTTTCATGCCGACTGGCTTACCTGACACTTCTCTCACTTTTTTAATAAAGGCAAACAGGGATGGGAGGTCATCAAATTGTCTAAAGCGATTGGGACTGTCGATATCCTTTCCTACCTCTACCCCACGTATTTCCGCAATAGAAGGGGTAACTTTTTCACCATCCACATGCCCACCACGAATTTTGGCCCCTTGACCCAGCTTTAATTCAAAGGCACGTACTTGCTCAATTTCACTTTTCTTTTTTAATTCGCCCCAATCAAACTCTCCATTTTTATCCCTTACACCAAATAACCCTGGGCCAATTTGCATGAGGATATCCACATCACTCTGTAAGTGATACTTCGTTAATCCCCCTTCCCCTGTGTTCATCCAAGTTCCTTTTGCCAACCCTAGCCCTTTGGATAAAGCCGTAATCGCTTTTTCACCCAGGGCTCCATAACTCATGGCTGACATCCCAACCAGCCCTTTAATTCGCCAGGGTTGAACACATGCGTTTCCCACGACAATTGCATCTTCATCCGGCAACAACCACGGGTCTTGTTTGACAGATTGACGATGTTCCTTCCGATAAAACAGCCCATCATCTTCAATATGATAGATGGATGTCGTCACGGGAGATTGTTCACGATCTACTCGCTGTTCCTCCATTTGACGGGGAAACATCGAGTTGACCACATACCAATCCCCCTCTTCAAAATTTTTCACCGAACCAAAACCAATTTTATCCGTCAGGTACTTCCCTCGTTTGACGATGGTCTCATACTGATGTCGGGAGAAGGGCTTCCCTTCAGTATCATTTTGAAAAAGGTATTGCCGTAATTCCGGCCCAATCTTTTCAAGAATGTATCGTGCCTTTCCTAATAAAGGGTAATTACGAAGAATTGAATGTTCTTGTTGGTTGCGATCGACGATAATGACCCAGATCACTAACACTAACGGTGTCAGTACAACCAGGATCAATAATATATCTAACCCCATCGTAGTAGCGCTCCAGGTGTCCTTCACAGGTTTCTCTCCTTTTCAAATCAATGGATTGTTAGGGATTCCGTCCCCTTCTTATTCAATCAAAACGCTCGCTCATATTGGTGCGGTAGAATGGGACCTTTCCCTAAAGTGATTGCCGCTTCATTCGCCCAATATGGGTTCCGTAGCATGCCTCGCCCAATCGCTACGATATCAGCGAGTTCATTTTGAATGACCATATCGGCTACTCGTGGATCATCCAGATGACCCACGGCGATAACTGGGACATCGACTGCCATACGAACAGCATCCGCAAAGGGAACTTGATAACCCGTCGATGACACTTGCACAGGTGAAGGTCCACCTGGTGCTTCACCACCCGAACTGAGGTCAAACATATCCACACCCATTTCCCTAAAGAGGCGAACCCGCTCGATCGTATCGTCGAGTTGATAACCCCCTGCTACATATTCCACTGCAGATAAACGCATTAATAACGGCATCTCTTCAGGAATACAGGCACGTACTTTACGAATAACCTCACTTACAAAGCGATTGGGATCCCCGTACGCATCGTTCCGATGATTAGACAATCGGGAGATAAATTGATGAATTAAATAGCCATGAGCTCCATGTAATTCAATCGTATCTGCACCGGCTTGTACCGCCCTTTCAGCTGCTTTTCCAAAGTCCTGTATTAACGCCTGAATCTCATCCTCCCTCATCTCATGAGGGACTCGGTAGCGATCACTAAAAGGAATCGCCGACGGTGCCACCGGAGATAAACTTTCCGATTCTGCCTTTCTACCCGCATGAGCAAGCTGAATGCCAACCTTTGCATCAAACCCTTGGCACGCTTGAATAATACGCTGAAAAGCAGGAATTTGCTCATCACTCCATAATCCTAGATCCCGGTCCGTAATTCGGCCATCGGGATGAATATCCGTCATTTCCATCATAATCAGCCCTGTTCCACCAATGGCCCGGGAGACATAGTGAACATAATGCCACTCTTCAGGTTTCCCATCCCGTGCTTCCACACTATACTGACACATTGGGGACATCATCAAGCGATTTTTAATCGTCATTCCCTTTACTTTCAACGGACTAAACAATCCTGGCATCTGTGTCTCACCTCTACGCAAACAATCTCTCACCCCATACTTATTCCATAAACCACCTGTGCACAAACCTCTCTTATTGTTCCCTAATCATCAAAAAATCCCCTATGAAGGGGATCGAGGCTGTCGACAAACCCACAAGACTACATAACCAAAACGACGATAACAGGGGTTATCCACACACTTGATCCTCTAACCAGGGGAGATTTCATTCATTCCTTTACCAGTTTCATGTACTGATCCCAATCCCATTTCGAACCTGGATCCGTATGGGTTGTTCCAGGAACTTCACTATGGGCAATGATATGTTTTCGATCCATTGGAATCTTATACTTTTCACATAGCCATCGTGTCAGCTTTGCAGAAGAACGGTACATTTTATCCGTGTACCAACCCGACTTCTCAACGTACCCTTCATGTTCAATGCCAATACTGTGGGTATTATAATCCCTTGCATGCCAAGCAATGCTGCGATTGTGAACCATTTGTGTGACTTCACCGTCTTTCGAACGAAGGACAAAATGAGCACTTACTTTTGATTTAGGATTTTGAAACCAGTTAATCGCCGATGAATAAGAGCCTTGTGTCGTATGAATGACGATATATTTAATATCTTCAGAACCGCGGTTGGCTGCGGTAAAATTCCCATCCGCTACAGGTTCCCACTCGGCTGATTCATAGTCAGGTTTACCTGCTGTCGTTTCGATATGTGCCAAACTTCCTCGGTGGGGTTTCACTGTCTGCGAATGGATTGATAACTCCTCGCCATGTACTTTTTGCGATACGCCCTTTTGCAAGACATCATACACATCATCTGCAAACATCCGTGTCACCGAGGGATCCTTAAAACCGGCATAATCTGCTACCACTTCATACCATTCACCCAATGTTTGCGGACGTGGCTTGTTCGATTTCTTGGCAAAGGAGTCGATTACCGCCGCAGCTCCCCGGATATTTTCCGATGAATCTTTCTTTAACGTGTCTTGATTCACCCCAGTTAGACGAGAGGCTAAACGAAGGGTTCCTTGCTTATCATCCATGAGCTGCATGATGCCATAACCTTTCATTTGACTCGCTTTTCCATCATTCTGTTCCCAATGTGTCTCTACATATCCGATCGCCATCAAAAGGGACACAGGCACATCATATTCATCTGCTGCATTTTGAAAGGATTGATTCAGTCCTTTTTTCTCCATGGTCATCGGAAGACCCTTCGCAGCAAAAACCGCCGGGGTGACAATGGATAAAACGAATATTAATGCGACAACCATCCAGCCCATACGCGCTTTGTTCAAACCCACTTCCTCCCTTTCAATTTGTCTAAAGGTAAATAAAGGATAAATACTAATTTCAAAATCCTTTAATACCCTTTCGATGGAATGAACCATATTCCTTCTTGAATTTTCTGTAAGTAAAGCATTAAATCACTCCAAATTAACATGATAAAACGGCTAATCGTATACAAAAAACACCTTTTATGAAAAATCATAAGAGGTGTTCGATTAGACCCATACGCTGGGTGTTCAATCACTGATCTTCAAATGGAATGTAGCGCGACCCCCACTGGATCTGCCACCGAAACCGCCCCTGAGGAAAAAGTGATCGAGCGCAATTGAGTCACGGGTCCATTCACGATAGTAAGTGACCATCCGTCTTCCGATACCATTTGAATCTCTCCTGCCTTTGTATCGAGAGGGGTTACCCCAAGAAAAGTTGCCAGATCTCTGATCTTCTCTGTAACAGGGAGCATAAGTGTACAGGAATCGATTCGTGGTTCTTCTTCTAGCACAAATTCCCTTCGCTGCTGTAGTTCGATACGAAAGCGCCACGGAGTTTGAATAAAAGTGCGTCGCTCGCTCTCATCCACCTTCCATTCCAGCTCATGGGCCCTCTGAACTAAGGACGAATAATCCCTATCATTGACTAAAAAACCAATGTGATCAAAACGATCCCTTGTTCCCATACCAAAGGTGACATTTACCTGCCCTTTTCGCATCTCAATAATACGAAAATGGATACCCCGATCGCGAAAATCCTCCCAGGATAATGGCGGATTAAAGGTCTGTGGATCTCCATCAACCAAGCCAATTCGAAGTGCTACAGTAAAGCCAATTGATTTATAAAATCTCTCCATTTTCTCCACGTTTTCTGTCCAATAATGATAATGAAATAATTGCATATCTAAATCATTCCCCTCACTCTATATTTTCTTTTCAGATTACCTGGATAAAAAAAGAAAAACAACACATTCTAAAGCGAATGTGTTGCCTCCCAAATAAATTACCGCTTACTTGGACTGAAAAATTGGAGAAAGGATCGACCAAACTCCACCAGTGAGAATTCTTCTCCAATCTGATCCAAATATGCCCCTTTTACCCGTTCAATTAACCATACAGGAATCCGTCGTCCTTCTAAAAATGAATAGAATAGTTCATATCCCTGAACGAGATGATCCCAGCGCCCATCATCACCGGGTTGATTGTATTCGGATACGTCTAAAACCTTCGCATGTCCCTCTTGTAGAAGTACATTTTTCAAGTGCATATCCCGTGGATTAAGGCCTATCTCTTTTATATAGCGTCGTGCTTCAGCCACTTCTTCCAAAACCGTTTCGGGAATGGGAATTCCCTGGACTAAACAATCATATAAAGTAAGTCCTTCTTCATAACTCAGTACTAATACACGATGATCCCGATCATAACAAGTAGGAAAAAATGAAGAACCTTGCAATCTTTGATATACTTCATACTCATCTTGGCAAGTATCAATCTCTTCCTCTACATATACTTTAAAAGCAATTGTAGGGAATGAGTGATGGCGGACAACAACTGCGTCTGTACCGATACCAATTACTTCTAGCTCTTCTGGAATAAACGTAACCGAAACGGGTTGATTACCTGGTTTCGATGAAACCTCGACTTTTGCGATCAATGGTTTGATCGGTTCCCAATCCATTGGGTTCCCCCTTGTGCTAACTCCACTTCTCTATATCGTCAAATATATTTCCACCATTAGAAAAAACCTTGCTCGAATGCCTTCACTATACTGAATGCGCATTTCTTTTGTCAATGAAAAGACTTGACCATCCCTTCCCATTATCATTATTCTTTCTCTCGTTTTTAAGGAATGCGTGCCTCTATTTTGCTAATCGCTCCCTTATGTAGACCATTTAGATTTTAAATTGATGTCGCTTATCCCTCTAGCTTCTTATCACTGAACCTTTTTCACGGTAGTTATCGTTTCTCTATTAGGTAGATGTCAACGTTTTTTCCATTCCATTTGGGCAATTTTTGAGTTACCCTAGGGAAAGCTTAATACTAAGTACCATGGATACCTGTCTGTTCTTTTATCTTCACAAACCTCACTTCTATCATGCTTCCACGTGGATATGTAATCACACACAAATGCATCTTGCTCTTCTGAAAATGTTTTTTGCTCAAAATGAGATCGGGTGACATGGATAAAAGAAAGGGATGATCCTACTGAGAGCACTCCGGAAATTATCAATCATGCTGATGGTATGTGTATCGATGATCGTTTTTTCTGGCTGTGTAAATGCAGATCTACATGTTGATTTGAATATGGATGGCTCAGGTACGTATCGTCTGAAAGTGCTAACCAACCCCCTGGTAGCAGACCAACTCAGCTCCTTTCGTAAAACAGTCGAAGCGGAAGGGTATACGGTCAAACCTACGGAAGAAAATGGACAAAAAGGGTGGATCGCCGAGAAGGATGTAAAGAATGTTGCAAAAGAGCCACCTGGGCAAGAATGGTTAAAGAAATTTGCTGATGAAGATGCCACCGCAAGTGCAGGTGTCTTGGATTTCCTTAACCATGATCAAAAAAAGGGTCCACTTACCGTCAAACACCATTTTTTAACCTCTCGGATTACCTTTCGTAAAAACGTGGACTTAGCCAATATGTCCATCGATAATCCACTTGCACAACGGTTGATTCAC
Source organism: Marininema halotolerans (assembly GCF_900116235.1). Taxonomy (GTDB): domain Bacteria; phylum Bacillota; class Bacilli; order Thermoactinomycetales; family DSM-45169; genus Marininema; species Marininema halotolerans. The sequence goes on from NZ_FPAA01000002.1 coordinate 283,886, forward strand.
CAAGTCAATTTAAACCTTACCGTTTCTCTTCCTATTAAACCAGATCGCAACAATGCAGATTCCATCTCCAATGACGGGAAAACATTGTCTTGGAAGATCGAACCCGGGGAAAAGAATCCGATTTTTATCGAGGCTGACGTTCCAAATATTAAGGGCTGGCTCACCCTTGGCGGTATTCTTTTAGCAGTCCTTCTCATCGGTGGTGTACTGATATTCTGGGTATTATCAAAGAAAAAAACTTCCCCATAATCAGCATGATACTTCCTTGTTTTAAAATTAATGGGAGTACCCTTAAAAAATACCAAGCCTTAGTCAATTATCCTTTTTTGACTACGGCTTGGGGGAAGGTTATGATTTGAAAATAGAATTCTGGATACTGAAAAGTGGGGTATGACCTATCGAGCAGTCACGTGTCAATCGAATAAACAAAAAGAGACGAAAAAAGAAAGTATGGATTTGGGTTTTATTAATTGTTCTTCTCGCCGCCATTCTGGGTACTTCCTATTTCTTTTATAAGATTTCAGCTACCGTAAATGATTCCTACGATCCTCTACGTCGTGAGGGAAAATCATCTAAAGGACAAAAAGATCTAACCAAACAAGGAAGCTTTACCGTCCTTCTCGTTGGTACGGATGTGAAAGATTCCTCTAATAAATATTGGCGTTCAGATACGATGGTCATAGCAGCCGTCAATCCCAAGAAAAAAACAATGAAAATGGTAAGTGTTCCAAGAGATACTTACACTTCCATCGCGAATACCCCGAACGGTTTTAAAACGAAAATCAATGCTGCCCCGTATTATGGAGTCAAAGCAGGGGTTGGGCCCATGACGAACACCGTACTAACCCTTGAAAATTACTTAAACACACCGATCAAGTACTATGTCAAAGTTAACTTTAATGGGTTTATCGATGTTACTGATTCCCTCGGAGGAGTGGATGTGGATGTCCCCTTCGATTTCAATATTCGGCTTTTCTATAAGTACTACAACTTCAAAAAAGGACCCGCACATCTCAATGGACATGAAGCTCTCGCCTATGTACGAATGCGTAAAAGTGATCCCCGTGGTGATGCTGGTCGCAATGAGCGCCAACGGGAAGTGATTCAGTCGTTGATGAAGCAATCCATGAGCTTTAACTCCATCGGTAAAATGGATGATATCCTGAAAGCCGTCGGGAAAAATGTGTCCCACAATATGAAATTGAGTGAGATGCTTGAGCTTCAGTCCATCTATCGCAGCATTCCGAAGAAGAACATGGAAACCCTCAACTTTAAAGGATATGATTCCAATAAAAACCCGCAGGGCCTTTGGTATCACTACATCTCTGACAGTGAACGATTACGAGTGAGTCTGGAACTACGAAAAACACTCAATCTTCCTTTACAAACCCTCGATGGGAAGCCCTATGAAGAGGAGATTCCAGAGAAACCCGGATCCTCTTCCTCAGAAAAATCCAGTAGTACGACACCACAACAGCCGAATTCCTCCACACCTGCTACTGGCAATTCAACCTCTTCACCATAATCATGTATTTAAAAAACCACCCTCCATTGCTTTGATGGAGGGTGGTTTTTTGCTCCTCATCGATCACTCGTAACCCTTTTTTTTCATTTTAACAATACCTATTTACCATATTAACGCATTATTTATTATTTTAAAATTTAATTATAAATAAAAATAAAAAGACTTTGACTCTGTTTATACAGAAGGTTATGATTTAAAAACAGAATGCTCAGTAACTGAAAGGCGGGGTCTACCCATCGAACAATCACGTGCCCATCGGCAACATAAAAAAAGACAAAGAAAGAAGCGCTGGATATGGGTTGTACTGAGTCTCCTTATTGTGGCGATACTTGGTGCCTCCTATTTCTTCTTTAAGCTTTCAACGACAATTCATGATTCTTATGACCCTATAAAACGAGGAAAAAAATCTGCAGAAGCACAAAGGGATCTCGCTAAGCAAGGAAGTTTTACCGTACTTCTGGTGGGTACCGATGTCAAAGACGCCTCTAATAAATACTGGCGTTCGGATACCATGATTCTCGCAGCAATCAACCCGAAAAAAAAATCAATGAAAATGATCAGTATCCCAAGGGATACCTACGCAAGCATCGCCAACACTCCCAACGGATTTAAAACAAAAATTAATGCAGCTCCTTATTATGGAATCAAGGCGGGGGTTGGTCCCATGACCAATACCGTATATACCCTTGAAAGTTACTTAAATACACCCATCAAATATTATGTAAAAATCAATTTTAATGGATTTATCGATATTACCGACACCTTGGGTGGTACAGATGTCAATGTCCCCTTTGATTTCAATTTGCATGTTTTTAATAAACAGTATTATTTCAAAAAGGGACCTGCTCATCTCAACGGGCATGAAGCTCTTGCCTATGTACGGATGCGTAAAGGGGATCCCCGTGGAGATGCCGGTCGTAATGACCGCCAACGAGAAGTTATTCAATCACTGATGAAAAAATCGATGAGCTTTCACTCGATCGGTAAAATGGATGACGTCCTCAAAGCGGTGGGGGATAATATCACCCACAATATGAAATTGAGTGAGATGCTAGAACTTCAGTCCATCTATCGCAGCATTCCGAAAAAGAATACAGAGACACTCACTCTCCACGGTTACAATTCCAACCAGAAGAATGCCCAGAAAATCTATTATTATTACGTATCTGAGCAAGAACGACTCCGAGTCAGCCTCACCTTGCGTAAGCAACTCGATCTACCTTTACAAACCTTCGATGGCAAACCTTATGAAGGCGATATTCCAGATAAACCCAGTAACATGACACCACAACAGCCGAATTCCTCCACACCTGCTACTGGAAACCCCACCACTTCACCATAAGTTGTCGCCATTCACCCTCCATCAAAATTGATGGAGGGATTTTTTCACCTCCTCCCCGTTTCAAGCGGAGTAACGCGTGACATTCCAATGAGTTAACTGCTTCATATTTCGAGTGATCTTATTATGCATCTATCCTTTTTTATTTCAAATTGTCAAAGGATCCCTCCTCCCCTATCTAATGACCTAGTACCAAAGACTAGTTATTATCCATGACACTAGTCAGAAGGTTCTTTGTTAAATTGAACCCTAGGGTTGATTGCGCCGATTACCTTCTCGAAGTAAACTAAAAACAACTTCATTGGACTCGACAAATTCTTCTGATTTCTGCTTTTATTTAAGGAGTGACGGCATGCGATTTAAAGTTCGTATTTGGCGGATGTTAAAGACCCATCAACGAATTCAAGTACTCCAATATCGTGCTAACGCCCCTCGTCGTACAGAATTAGATCTTCCTTGTAAACCGTAAACCGCGCTACAAAGCTTTATACACACATTATAAAAGCGGATGGGGGACCCTGGCTTGGATGCGAAGGAATATTTTTGGGTAAAAGAGACACGCAAGGTGCTCCTTGAATTTTGTACCCAAATCGAACCGGCAGACTTCACCCGCACAAATGAATCATTCGGCAGCGAAAGCGTACGAGATCTCTTATTACATATTGCAGAATGTTACCATGCTTGGATGGGTTCCTATGTGTTATTAAAAACCACGCAACCGATTACACCCAAGGAAAATCGCATGGGTATTGGCATGAAGGAGATCGTCACACGTTTTGCAGAAGCGGATGCTTATGTTGAACAAGTTCTTGAACGAGGGCCGATAGAAATGGAAACACCCATTGTCAGACCGATTCCATGGCGTAATGAATCGGAGTCCATCTCGATTTCCCCTCAACAACTTCTCATGCATACCGTCACTCATGAATTTCATCATAAGGGACAGATTGTCTTAATCGCACGCCAGATGGGTTATACTCCCCTCAATACCGATGTCTTAGGCATCGAAGATTAAAACAACTCCCTTTTCGATTACGGTTGAACGTAATCGAAAAGGGAGTTGTTTTAATGAACTACTCGCTATTAGAAATGGCAGAGCTTCTCGTTTCATTGAATCGACCAACGTCGCATTCTCCATGAAGGCACGTTCCATGCCTGATTCCCGCAAGGGGATACAGAGAAACGCTCACTTTCATCATAAGGAGAATTCCCGTTCGCAGATCTTAAAAAAGACTTAGTTGTACCGGTGCTTCCACCGTAGCATGTTTGGATGGATCTTTCGTAGGGTCCATTCGTCGATTGCGCAGGGTGGTAGGTAACCCTTCCTCTTCAGCAAGCCGCAGGACTTTCTCTCGGATCCCTCGCACGTACTCTTCTGGGGCATAGCCTCCTTCATACAACCGAACAAGACGCGGGTAGATCTTAGGAAATGAGCGATGGATTTGGCGAAAAAACCAGTCCTTCACCTCCGGCTTCAGCCGCAACACCGAAGGGATGAGGAACTGTGCTTTATTGACTCCTGCTTCGCGAATTACTGCTTCCAATTGCTCATCCTGATCGGTTAGGTACGGCATAATCGGGGCGAGGAAAACCCCCGCTTGAATACGGGCTTCATTTAATTTCTTTACAGCCAGCAGCCGTTGTTTAGGATGCGGTGACGAAGGTTCAGTCTGCTTCCAAACCTCCTCAGAAAGTGTACTGATACTGATGTTGATCGAATCGATCTTCATATCCCTTAATAAATCCAGGTCTCTAAGGATTAGCGGTGACCGCGTCGTGATACTGATCGGAACGCTGTATTCACGGAGTACACGTAGGATCTCCCGTGTGATTTTTAATTTCCCCTCGATCTGTTGATAGGGATCCGTCACCGTACCAACCGCAATTCCCCCGCCTTTCCACTTCCCTTTATGCAACTCTTCTCGCAAAATTTGGGCAGCCTCTTTTTTGACGATAATATTATTTCGGAAGCTATCATCTGTATGAAATCCCAGCCATGTATGAGTTTGTCGTGCATAACAAAAATGACAACCATGACCACATCCGCGATAGGGATTAATTGACCAAGAAAAAGGCATTCGTTCTTCCTTGACTTGTGTTAACAGCGTACGTGGACGGACAGGAAACCAGCGATCGGGAAGCAACCCATTTTCCATTCATTCCACTCCCCCAATCCAAACGTTTGTTCTTATAATCGTATATGAAAATCGCCCTGGTTGACAAGGGCGATTTCGATGGATTCTGTCTTTCCCTAGTTACGAATCGTTTTTTTATCAGTATTTTTCCTACGCTTCATCACTTGATAACAGAAGGTGAAGAGGATCATAAGGGCCAGGGTAAACCCAAGGCTAATCATATGTTTTCGATCAAGAAAAATCCCGACTAGAACCACAACAATGATAATGCAAGAAATAAGGGTTCGTAAAGGATATCCCCACATCGGATGGTTTTCTCCTTTGATTTTTCTCTGTTTTTTGCGATAGATGTGATGGGAAATCAGGATTCCCATCCAAAGAAAAACCAAGTTAATCCCTGCGGATGTAGAGAGCAGTTCGTACACCTCTTTGGGAAGGAAAAAAGAAATTCCAATCGCAAAGACCAGTCCCCCTGAGCTAGCTAATAATGCATATGTGGGAACCTCTCGTTTATTTTTTGTTAAAAGCTTACGAGGGGCATCCCCATCTTCTGCTAACGACACAAGAACCCGAGTACTTGCAAACATCGCCGCTACCATTGTAGAAAAGGCTGCGGCAATCATAATTCCGTTCAGTAATTCATCACCATAAGGAACGGATAAGCGTGATAACACGGTAATAAACGGGCTTTGTTGTGCAGACAAACTTCCAGTTGAACCAGTTAAAACAACTAACGTAAGCGGAATGAGGTAGAGAAACAACAACAGTAGAACCATTCTCCGAAATGCCCCCGGAATTTTTTCCGGCTCCTTCATTTCTCCTGCCGCTAATCCCGTTGCAATGATACCACCAAAGGTAAAGTAAATTAAAATGATCGATGACCACAACCCCTTGATTCCATGAGGAAACCACTCTGCCTTTGTTTGGGGAAGGTATTCACCACTAAACACCATTCCCCCAGCCACCACCAACACCGCCACGATAAAGCCGATGACCGCCACAATTTTAATCACAGCGAATAGGGATTCCGCTTGACCAAATTTTTCAGATCCAAGCCAATTTAATCCGACTGCCAAGAGAGAAAATAGGGATGATAACAGCCATAAGGGTACCGAAGGAAACCAACGTTGAGTAAAAAGTCCAAGCGCGGTAACCTCACTGGACATGATCAATACGCCGGCTGTCCAATACACCCACCCTCCCACAAAGGAGTATCCTCTACCTAAATATTCTCCGATATAAGCCCGAAAGGATCCCCCTTTGCCAGGCTCATCAGCTGCCATTTCCCCCAGTGCAGCAAACACCGTCGTTACAGAGAGCCATGCCAACAAATACCCAAAAAGGGTCGCTGGACCTGCGATATTGAAAATGGTCCCCGTCGCAAGAAAGAAGCCAGCACCTACAATGGAAGCAATTCCAATAAAGATCAGCTTCCCTTGTGTCATGCCAGGCGTTCCCTTGGCATGATGCTGTACATGGGGGTGAATCGCTATCTTCTTTCCTTGCTTAACTGTGTATCGCACTCCAATTCCCTCCTATCTTTTTTATCCTCCGCATAAGCAGAAGTTCCTATCCCACACACCGCCCTGATGAAAGATGGACCCCCTAAGAACACACCCTTTAAAGATACGCATTCTCCAAAAACAAAACACCTATTACCAAAAATCTAATTGAATTTTAATCTATTTCGGGGTTTGAGTGGGTAAGTGATGTGGAAATTTACGAGTGAGACGATAATTATTAAAATGGAGGAATCAATGTTGAAGAAAAAATTAATTGCTTTGTTGGCGGTAGTCGCAGTATGCGCATGGGCTCCGTTATCCCCTCTCTTTCACACAACGGCTCACGCCTCCCCTGATCACCAAGCAAAAGGGGATGTATTGAAACAAACGATAAAATTGGCGAAGGAAGGTAAAGCAGTTAACAGTGGTTCCTTTCGTCTTGGATCGAAAAAAAGCAGTATAATCAGCCAGTGGGGAAAACCAGAATCTCAGGATCAATTTACCCTCAACTATGAAAAACGAAAGATTGCCTTTGGTCTCAACGAACAGGGAACGGTTCACTCTTTATTTACAAAGGATGCCAAGCTCTTGTCTGTCACCCATGATGATGTGGCGCAAAAGCTAGGAAAACCCTTTGCATCCGATGCAGGCGCTGGCCAATATTATGAGTCCTACCACGCAGGCATAAACAAAGTGACCTTCCAATGGACCCGCATGGCTAATCCCAATGGTGAGTTAGAATTGTCTTCGGTCAAAATTGAAAGAGCACACTAAGTCTTCGTTTCAATAAAAAAGAAACCTGCTACCATGCAGGTTTCTTTTTTATTCTTCCTTATCCAACACATAAAATAAATTGATGAAGGCACGCGCGGCTACACTCAAGTAACGACCCTTTAAATAGGCAAAAACCAGGGTCCGCTTGGGCTCGGGCTGAAGCGATCGATAAATGGGGGCATCCCGTTCACTTTTCCTTCGCATCACCATCGCAGGGACCATGGTCACCCCCAACCCATGGGCTACGAGGGATTGGGCTGTTTCTATGCTACTCGTCTCAAATACAATGTGGGGTTGAAAACCCTGTTCAGCACACAGCTCTAAGACAATCCGGCGAAATCCATATCCCTTTTTCAGTAAGATAAACGGTGCATCGGCTACCAATGAAAGCGAGACCGGCTTTATATGATGCAATTTCTCGTCGTCCCCTGAAAGTAAGGAGTGATCATCCCTTGTCATCCATTTTTGCTTCTGTGGTGGCAAGGCAAGTAACAAAGGCTCTGTAATCAAGGGCTCGGAGATCAACCGTGTATCTTCAATCGGCAAGGAAAGAATCGATAAATCCACCAATCCCTTGGCAGTCATCTCTTCGAGCCCTTCAGGTGACTCCTCAACTAAACGAACGCGTACTTGTGGATACGCATCCGCAAATTTTCGCAATAGCGGTGGCAATACATGTCCCCCAGTTATCGCAGGCGCCCCTATCGTTAATTCTTGACTCATCCCCTCGCTTCGTTCACTCATCTCCTTTTCTAGATCATCCCGCATGCGGAGGATCTTTTCTGCATGATCAATGAAACGAACACCATCGAGTGTAGGTACAATTCCACCTTGTTCACGATGAAATAACCGCACACCCAATCTTTCCTCCAACTTCTTAATCTGTTGGCTTAACGAGGGTTGAGAAATATGTAACTGAGCCGCAGCCCGTGTGAAATTTTGCTGTTGATAAACTTCCACAACATATTCAAGAAGTCGCATCTCCATTTCATCAACCCCATAGTCTGTATCTATCGATTTCATACATTATATATCTTAGACAAATCACTAACCATCCAGTAGGATAGGTTGAAAATCTAGTACCCCGAGGTGAGGACGAATGAAACCACGCACATTGTTTGAAAAAGTGTGGGATCGGCATGTGATTGAACAAGAGGAGGGAAAGCCTGCCACCCTCTATATCGACCTCCACCTCGTCCATGAAGTCACATCACCCCAAGCCTTCGCAGGCCTTCGCCTTCATGGACGATCAGTCCGCCGTCCAGATCTGACGACTGCCACGATGGACCACAATGTGCCCACGATTCATCGATCTCAACCCATCACCGATAGAACCTCTGTCGCACAAATGGATGCCCTCGTGAAAAACTGCCAGGAATTCGGCATTCAACTGTATGACTTGGATAGCCCTGAACAAGGAATTGTCCATGTCATCGGACCCGAACTCGGACTTACCCTACCCGGCAAGACGATTGTCTGTGGAGATAGCCATACCTCAACCCATGGCGCCTTTGGTGCACTCGCCTTTGGCATCGGTACCTCCGAAGTGGAACACGTACTCGCCACCCAATGCCTTCAACAACAAAAACCCAAAACCATGGAAGTTCGTATCGAAGGGATGCTCTCCCCTGGTGTAACGGCCAAGGATATCATCCTCGCGGTCATTGCCAAGATTGGCACAGCCGGTGCGACCGGAACCGTAATTGAATATACCGGGAAAGCGATTCGGCAACTATCCATGGAGGAGCGCATGACTATCTGCAACATGTCCATCGAAGCAGGTGCCCGGGCAGGCATGATTGCTCCTGACGAAACGACCTTTTCTTATCTTCGCGGGAGACCGAAAGCACCTTCGGAAGAGCTTTTTTCAGAAGCGATCGCCGATTGGAAGCAGCTTGTTACCGATGATGGTGCCATCTACGACCAACAGGTTATCTTGAACGCCAGCGATATCGCACCACAGGTCACCTGGGGAACCAGTCCAGGTATGGGAACGGAAGTAACCAATCAGGTGCCTTTTCCTGAGCACTACCCCACCGAGAGCGAACAAAAATCCGTTCGCCGAGCGTTAGACTATATGGGACTCACTCCCGGGACACCGATCACGGACATTCAAGTGGATCGCGTGTTTATCGGATCCTGCACCAACTCCCGCTTGGAAGATTTACGTGCAGCTGCACAAGTGGTTAAAAACCGCCAGGTTTCCCCCCATGTAAAGGCGATGGTCGTTCCTGGATCCCAACAAGTAAAACGTGCAGCTGAAAAAGAAGGGCTTCATCACATCTTTTTAGCAGCGGGTTTTGAGTGGCGAGATTCGGGGTGCAGTATGTGCTTAGCGATGAATGATGACTCATTAGGCGATAAAGAGCGTTGTGCTTCCACTTCCAATCGAAACTTTGAAGGACGGCAGGGACGCGGTGGACGTACCCATCTAGTCAGCCCAATGATGGCAGCCGCTGCAGCGATCAAGGGTCACTTTGTCGATGTTCGCCAATGGGAACCGACTATCGAGGAGGGATTAGGGTGAAACCCATCCGACAACACCAAGGAATCGTTGCTTCACTGGATCGTGCCAATGTGGATACCGACCAAATTATCCCCAAACAATTTTTAAAACGAATTGAACGAACCGGCTTTGGTCAATTCTTGTTTTATAACTGGCGCTTTGATGAGAACGGAAAGCCTGACCCAACCTTTGAGCTGAATAAGCCGTCCTATGACAAGGCATCCATCCTCGTGACGGGTCCAAACTTTGGTTGCGGCTCCTCAAGGGAACATGCTCCTTGGGCACTCCTCGATGCCGGATTTCACGTCATTATCGCACCGAGTTATGCAGACATTTTCTATAACAATTGTTTTAAGAATGGCATCCTCCCTATCACGTTGCCACAGTCTCTCGTGAGCCAACTCCATTCACGGATTGAATCTGCGCACACCGCTACCTTAATGGTTGACTTAGAAAAAGGTACCCTCACGGATCACCATGGTTTTGCTGCATCCTTTGAAATCGAACCTTATCGTCGTCACTGTCTACTCAACGGCATGGATGATATTGCGATCACATTACAAAAGGACGAATCGATCCAACACTATGAGCAAAACCGACCCCTTTGGTATTCAATTCCCAACAAGTAAAGGGGAATGCTTTTATATTGTTGATGATCCACACTTGACCCCTGGTTATCGCTAGCGTAATCTTTCTAAAGAAAGAAAAGATTTCAGGGGGATGAAAATCATGGTATCCATCGTAGCTACTCCTATGTAACAGGGTTGAAGGGCTTCCTTCTAAATTCCCCTTGTTACAAGGAGTCTTTTATTTTCTGTCCTGTCTCCATTCACTCATGTGTCCCTTCATGCATTTATGGGAATAGAGTGGATAACATCCCCACATGTTAACAAGAGACTGTTAAAAGGAAGGAAAGAAGCCATGATTACCGATATCCAGCCCTCAGCAACTTGTTGGAGTGAATATGCCCCCCTGCGACGTGTGCTTCTCTGTCCACCTCAATTTATGCGAATTGATGAAGTGATTAACCATGTGCAAACCCGTTACATTGAAGATGGGATTGATACTCAATTAGCGTTGGAGCAGCATCAGGAATTAATAGCGACCTTACAGCGTTATCATGTCGACGTCATTTTACTTGAACCCGACAGAGATTACCCCGATCAAGTATTTACGCGGGACATTGGCTTTACCATTGGCAATCACCTCTTTGTCTCCCAAATGGAAGAGTCGATCCGTAAAGGGGAGGAACAGATTTTAACCCGATGGCTCACCGATCAACAAATTCCCTATCAATTTATCCGTTCAGGGAGTATTGAAGGCGGGGACGTGATGATTGATCGGGACACGGTTTGGATTGGCGATAGCGGTAGAACCTCTCGGCGAGCCATGGCAGAAATCCAACAAGAGCTTCCCCATATGGAAGTCCTCCCTCTCTCCGTCCCAGTCAAATACCTCCACCTGGATTGCATTCTAAATATCCTCTCCCCTACAGAAGCCCTTATCTTTCCCTCTGCTTTTGAAGAAGAGGATTTACAGCGGTTAGCGAGTCGGTATGAATTGATCGAAGTCGATGAGACCGAACAATTTACTTTAGGTACCAATATTCTTTCCATTGGCAACCGCACCATCTTAAGCCTACCGGTCAATCCTCGTGTGAATGAAGCGCTTCGTCAGCGGGGGTATACCGTTGTCGAAGTGGACCTATCTGAGATTATTAAGTCGGGGGGTTCCTTCCGGTGTTCGACACTTCCCTTAATACGAGGAGAAGAATAATATCGTCATTTTCACAAGAAGGCCTTCAGCATCTGCTGAAGGCCTTCTTGTGTGTTACCTGCGCTCATTTTGGGCAAGTTTACTTTTCCTTTGACCGTAGGTGAGGTAAATAAGAAGCCCAATAGCGAGCCAAATGACAAATCGTACCCATGTCACTCCAGGAAGACTTGCCATTAACCAAATCGAAAACCCAATGCCAATGAGGGGGATCAAGGGAACCATCGGTGTGCGAAAGGACCGCTCTATATCCGGACGACGCTTCCGCAACAGAATTACCGATGAACAGATCACCACAAAAGCAAATAAGGTTCCGATATTGGCGAGTTCCGCCACTTTATTGATCGGTGTTAATCCTGCAATGAATGCCGTAACCACTCCGATAATCCAAGTTGGACGAGCCGGTGTTTTGTACTTTGGGTGCACACGGGAGAACCACTTTGGCAACAATCCATCGCGACTCATGGAAAACCATATACGCGAACCCGCAAGCATAAAGGAGAAGAGCACACTGGTAATCCCCGCCACAGCTGCAACCGATATCACAAAGGTTGCCCACTTCAGTCCAATATCTGAAAAGGCTTTGGCCGCAGGTGCCGCGTTATTTAAGGTAGAATATTCAACGATGCCTGTGAGCACCAAGGACATCCCTACATAAAGAATTAAGGCGATTCCTAAGGAAACCACCACCGCACGTGGCAAATCCCGTTGAGGATTTTTCGCTTCTTCAGCCGCAGTCGTTAAGGTATCGTACCCAAATACAGCGAAAAAAACCAACGCTGCTCCCCCCATAACCCCATTGAAACCAAAGGGCATAAAGGGATGCCAATGCTCAGGATTCACATAGAAACTACCCACGCCAATAATCAACAAGATAATGCCCAATTTGATCGAAACCATCAAGCTATTAAATTTCGACCCCCATTCCATGCCAATACTTAATAAGGCAGCAATCCCTAAACTAATGAGACTGGCTAACAAATCAAACACATGCCCCTTACCCGTCCCTGAAGCACCTTGGGCCCATGGAGGTAAGTGAATCCCGATTTGCTCAAAGATGGATTGCAAGTAGCCTGACCAGCCAATGGCGACCACTCCTACCACCAGCGCATATTCCAACAGCAGATCCCATCCGATAATCCATGCAGCAAACTCCCCTAACACTGCGTAACTATAGGTATACGCACTGCCCGCCACAGGAATCATCCCCGAGAACTCCGCATAACAGAGGGCAGCAGCGGCACTTGCTAGCCCCGCAATAAGAAACGAGAGCAAAACCGCAGGACCTGCCTTGGTAGCCGCCGCTGTACCCGTCAATACAAAGATCCCAACGCCAACAATCCCACCGAGCCCAATCGCAGTTAAGTGCCATAAACCTAGCACTCGGTTAAATCCCGTTTCCTGAAGACCTTCTTGTTGTAGGTGATCAATTGATTTTGTTCGCAAAAAAGGATTCGCCATTTCCGCCCCACCAATCTGTCCGACATTGGATCGTTTCTTCATACAGTCCACATGCGTTCCATCGGCATGATGATCTATTAGAAGTATGTCACTCCGCATCTGGTTTAACCCCTGTATGGTTCGATGAATGGTCAAACAGAAACTTCTCATCCACAACCTACCAGCATCTTCTACCCTCTCTGTACACTGGCGAAGAAATCGTCATCCTTTGGCTGATTGCCTCAATACCCTCCTAGCTAAGAGCCACCTTTCCTGATCAAGCAAACCCATTTCTCGCATATCATCTAATTCCGCTTCCATTAAATCACGATCCGCTTCCACATCACCTGTGTAGATTACGGTTCCCATCTGTTTTAACAGCTGGCGTACATCCCCTACCGTCTGCATCTTCTCCATCTGAGCGGCCTCCTATTGCAAATGAATGGATATGAAATCAGGCAATGCCCTATGTTAAAGTATAAACATATCCGAACGAGTAAAAGGAGGGGTTCCATGCCAAACACCCCATTTATTAAGGTGAAACCCATGCACGGCGAACTCCTAGTTTATCAAAGACAAGATCAACTACGATACACGTTAACCACCCAAGAACTTATTTTTCAAAAGCCACATGCTTCCTATCAAATTCTTCTCACCGATATAATCGGGATGATTCCCTTTGAATTAGAACGCGATGCAAAATCCCTTGATTTTTTAAGTGAGGTGGGGATTCGCCCCGCGTTTTCCAAACAGTATTATCGCATTTCTGCGAACCGGGTGAAGGTAATTAATCGCAGTGGTCATTTTGAACGTGGGACCACAGACATTCTCCTTCCCCTCAACGACCGTTTTATCCGCCACCTTTCCGCTCACACCGATTTCACTACCCTTCCCACATAATTGAATGGAATCCCACAAAAAAAGCTCACCTGATGGTGAGCTTTTTTTCATGAAGCCTTGCGAGGTTGAATAATCGGGTATGCACGATACAAGGCAGGTGCTATAAACGAAGCCAGCAACAGCTTCGCTACATCCCCCGGGATAAAGGGAAGCAACCCCACAGCAACTGCCTTCCCCCAATCGAGTCCCGCCATGAAATGAAGCCAGCTAATTCCAAAGGCAAAAATGATGATACTGCCAGCAAAAAGATGAACCAACACCATCTTCCAAACACGAAGTTGAGGAGCGATTCGCTCAGTGATCCAACCGATAAGGAAGGCAGCGATGGGCCAACTCCATATGTAACCCGCGGTCGGGCCAACCAAAGCAGGTAGTCCACTTTTCCCTTCTGATAATACCGGCGCACCAACTGCTACCAATAAAATGAGTACCACCATACTCATAGCCCCTTTGCGCGCCCCCAATACAGAGCCAGCAAGCAAAACAATCATCGTCTGGAGCGTAATCGGTACAACGGTTAAGGGAATATAAATTTGACCCGCAATGGCAATCAACGCTGTAAAAAGAGCAATCAGTATCATATCCCGTACAGAACGTGTCCTCTTGGACATCCAAAAACACCTCTTCTCATCCTTCTACGTCTCTTCAGCATAAGAAATCCGGTTGACAATTGTCAACCGGATCATATTCCCTTGTTAACATTACCCACCTATGATTTCTTTCACATATTGCGGCAAGTGAAAACAGCTGGTCCATACTTCCTCATTCACATATTGGGTAACATCCTCCTTATTTTTCGTGATGAAGCATTACATAGTAATAGATGTTTGATTTCTTATCGACATTGGGTGTGACATCATTCTCATACTGGGTATTGAAAGTTGGGTGTGGCCCATGGGCTACACCTGCATAAAGTTCGTATTTCCTGCCAGATGGACTATTAAAAACCATGCTCCCCTCCGTGTCTTCATTATTTCGATCCCTCACTACAAATGGATTGCCATTCGTTGTCCAGGTTACTCTTTTTCCCTTGTGGGTAAGAGTCGCTGAACTTATACCATCATCACCATCACTTTTAATAAGATAAACCACAATTTTTTCATTTTTTACGAACTGCGATTCGCCAATGATTCTGGTTATATTAGCGGTCGTCTTCATACCATACTGTATAGCTTCCCTTTCTGATTTGAATGATTTTTCAGTGTTTTTATCTGAGCAAGCACTTATTAATGTACTCATTATCAATATAATAAATAGCGTTATAGTAACTTTTTTCATATTCTCTCCTTATAAATATATATTTCACTATCGACTGGTCACCTTCTGTTCTTCATTAACCCTTTCACCATATGCGTTAACCATTACGTCCTCCTCATTTTTGCTCATTGTAGCATATTCACTTTTCGATACAGAAGATAGCGGATAATCCCTCATTCCCCTGATTATCCGGTCATCCACCTCCTCCCTTCCACACAAAAAAACACCCTAAGTTGACTTGATTCCTCCCTCGGGGTGAACAACCGTGATTTCTCGATATAACCCAAGAAAATAGCCCGAACATGCCAAGGGTATATCCATACAATGATACGAACCGTATAACGAGAACCTCCAGAGGAGGAAAGGTGTATGGATCCCAATAACCCAAAAGTGGCGAACCTACACCGCCACCCATGAGAAAAGCAAATGGAAAACGTCATGACGTTCAATCACTTGCGGCCCTCCACCCAGCCAACACCTTCGTTCCCATCATTCGCCGCGTCCGAAATAGCGTAGTCTCTATCTCCGCCCAAGAACCACCCCAACGAGCGGGTACTCAGGGATTTTGGCAACGATTTATGACGGATATGCAACCTCCTCCTGAACCAGAAAACCCCAGTCATCAATTCGGATCGGGATTTATCATCTCCCCACAAGGGTACATCCTCACTAATCAACACGTGATCCGGCGCGCCGAGAAAATCCAAATTCACCTCTACAATATTAAACGCTCACTTCCCGCAACTGTCATCTGGGAAGATGCCGAACGGGACATCGCAGTCCTTCAGGTAAAATCCCCCTCACCCCTTCGTCCTCTCTCCCTTGGCTCCTCTCGAACCACAGAAGTTGGCGAATGGGCTGTTGCCATCGGTAACCCCCTCGGACTTAATCATACGGTCACCCTTGGTGTCATCAGTGGCAAAGACCGCCCATTAAGCATGGCCGACCGTTTCTTCAGCAGAGTCATTCAAACCGACGCAGCGATTAACCCTGGCAATAGCGGAGGACCCCTGCTCAATATTTTTGGGCAAGCAATTGGCATCAATACATTAGTGGTCTATCCCTCCCAAAGCATCAGTTTTGCCATCCCCATTGATGAAGTAAAACCTTTAATACGTTCGTATATTGAGAAGACCTAGAAGGGATCCGCTTAATTTAAGCGGATCCCTTCTATAGGAGACTGCCGAGGAATTAGGCAGTCTTTTTATTGGATGTTAATTTGGTTTCCTTCTTCCCCTACCTGATGCAAAACAACCATACGAGATTGAATCATTGATATCAGAAATCATAGAGTTAAACCTGTATGTTCACCATTATGAATGCGTTCTATAGAAATTTTCAGCCGTATAAATCGGCCATTTCCAGTAGTCATCACCTTGAGCAGTAATCAGTCGCGACAAAAATATTTCGAAATTTCTTCCTAGGTCCATAGCGTCTTCCACTTTGCCCAGCAAATCTCTTGCATAAAGATAGTTGTTTTTCTGATTATTAATGGCATTCCTATTCATCATAAATTCATGTTCGTAATAACTAACAATCGGAATCCAATCATTCGCCCAATCTGGGAAGTCATCCAATCGATCAACAATATCTTGTGTACTGTTAATTGTTATACGATCTAATCCATCATCTGATATAAACAAATACGCGCCATTACTAATTCGATAAAACTCCAGCAAATCAGAAGGAAGTGTAATTCCTAAAGTATCCTGTGCCTTATTAATCTCCTCTTCTGAAGCAGGTTTTTTAAATTCAAACGTCACTTCTTGCAAATATCCCGTTCCATTTTGCACCTTCAAAGATCCAGTGTTTGTAAGCGTCAAATAATCCCCACCTGTTAGCCAGATGGGGATTGAAGTATGCTTTAGTTATCCTTCTTGACGCGTATGGTGTCGGGTAGGGCAGGCGACCAAGGGAGCAGCTGATCGAATTGGCTCTCCTCATTGGTATCGATGTTCGGAAGCCTTTCAAATAAGTAGATCAGGTAAAGGAAGGGATTTAAGCGATTCTCCTTTGCTGTCTCCACCACGCTATAAATGATAGCGCTCGCCTGAGCACCCCGTGCGGTGTTGGCAAAGAGCCAATTCTTTCGACCGACCTCGAAGGGTTTGATGGAGCGCTCCCCTCGGTTATTATCGATTTCTAATCGCCCATCGGCTAAAAAGGCCGTTAATCGCTCCCACTGATTCCGACAGTATTTGATCGTTTGACCCAGGGCACTTTTGGGTAGGACTCTAGGTATTTGTGTGCGAAGCCAGGCTGAAAAAGCCCCCAGCACCGGCTGGCTGCATTCCAAGCGAATCCGGTAACGCTCGTCATCGGAGACATCCTTGGTGTCCCGTTCAATGGCAAAGAGTTGGTTGCAAAACTGGAGCCCTTCTTTCGCCGTCACCGATGAAGCGGCCGCCGAGTCGGGAAGCGCTTGAAGTGCCTCGCGAAATTTACGCCGAGCATGGGCCCAGCACCCCACAAGGGTGACATCGGCTATGCCGTTGTACCCGGCATAGCCATCCACTTGGAGGTACCCTTTAAACCCTGACAAAAACGTGCGCGGATGTTTACTCGCCCGGGTTTGTCGGTAGTCATAAAGGACGACGGCAGCAGCTTCCTCTCTTCCTGTGCGGTAAAGCCAGAGGTAGGATGAGGCTCGAGCAGATCGCTCGTTTTCACGCAACACCTGCAGCGTCGTTTCATCGGCATGCAAGATGTCCCGTTTCAGAAGGTGATCACGCATCCGGTCATAGAAGAGATGGAGCCATGTGTGGGCTCCGTAAAGTATCCAGTTTGCTAACGTCTGCCGCGAAAGTGCTACTCCAAGGCGAGCAAATTGTTGCTCTTGCCGATAAAGAGGAAGACTGTCCACATACTTTTGGCTCATGATGTACGCCATCGCTGAGGGCGAAGCCAAACTCTTGGGGTATACTGGTTTTGGCATCCGTGCAGTCACGATAGGAGTCTGTACATCCGTTCGCTCACAGTGACGACAGGCGTACACATGTTGAACATGCTCGACTACTTTAACTTCAGCCGGGATCACCTTTAATTCCCGCCGCACTTCGGTGCTCATTTCATGCAGGGATTCTCCACAACACGAACAAGCCTGCTCCGCTTCGGATAAACGGTACTCTACCGTTTCCGTTGGCAGGCTTTCCAGTTTGGCTTCCCGCTGACCCGGTGTCTTCTTCCGGCGATAAGTGATCGTTTCCACCGTGGGCTCTGCTATCGCTGGATCGGCTTCCACTTCGGCTTCATTAAACAAATCCAGCTCCAGCTGGTCCGAATCACTTTTTTCGCTCGAAGTGCCAAACTGACGCTGTTTACTGAGGCGAAATTGCTCCTCAAACCACTTCAGTTTGGCTGCCAATTCGATATTTTGCTGCTCAAGCGAGGTGTTCTGCTCTTCGAGCGATGCGCAGCGTTCTTGTAAATCCTCGATGGTGGTGGGTTGGGTCTTCGCCGTCGTTTTTCTCATGCTTCGATTTTACAACAAACCACAACGTTTTGCCTTTGTTTTTAATGAAAACGTTTCATAGAATGGTGCGAGCATGGACCGCACGATGGGCTTGCCGTTGCTCTAGCGGAAGACCGTCCAATAGCCATCGCAATTGCCGGGAGCTAATTATCAGGGGCGTCGTCGCCCCCTCCTTTGGCCAAGAAAAGGTGCCTCGCTCTAAGCGCCGATAATGCAGCCAAAACCCATTGTGATCCCACTGGAGAATCTTCAGTTTGTCCCGCTTGCGATTACAGAAAACAAACAGACAAGGAGAGAAGGGATCCAGATTAAACCCTTCTTTCACCAGGACAGCTAAACTGTCGATGGACTTTCGTAAATCGGTACTCCCACAAGCCAAGTAGACGCGCTGGGCGCGGGTGTTAGTGAACATCGCTTAGTACCTTGACGACATCTGTGAGAAGGACCGGGTCAAAGCCAGACTCCACTTCGATTGTGGCTGCGCCCAGCCGAATCGTCAGCGCGCCAGTTGCATGCTCACCTACTTCAATCGGCATCCATTGCGAGGAAAAGGCTGTCGCCTTAATCGATTCCGCTTTCTTGAGCCAATAACGCAG
This sequence comes from Marininema halotolerans, assembly GCF_900116235.1. Taxonomy (GTDB): domain Bacteria; phylum Bacillota; class Bacilli; order Thermoactinomycetales; family DSM-45169; genus Marininema; species Marininema halotolerans. Next base: position 303,105 of record NZ_FPAA01000002.1, read on the forward strand.
TTGATGCTCTTTGATCTCGTGAACGGCACACCACGGGGGTACACTCTGCCCGCTTGCCTGAAAAGACGCAACACGTGCTTCCCATGCCTTTCTTTTCTCGGTTCGGGTCAAAAGAAAAAACCTCCTCGACGTTTATTCTTGAGGAGATTATCTCATGGGATCGATTGGGGTAGAAGGTGGGCGATATTTGATGCTTATGAGAAAAAGGGAAGACCTGGCGGCTCAACATTACAATTCGATGCACGTTAGATTGTAGCTCGTCATGCATCTCTGGCCAGTATTTCGCGATGAGATCCAATGCTTCTGTAAAAAGAGCATGCCCTCTTTCAATTTATTGAAGGTTGGTACAATTGCCAACGCATTCATAGTCAATTAAACTACCAAACGCCACAAACCTTTGAAGAGCAGTTTCTCAAGCACGCTACCGCTTAGACTTAACTTTTTACTGTCTCACTTATTGACTCAAGTCCATGTCATGGTGATTAGGCTAGGTATAAAACCCCTCCGAATGCTTGGAGGGGTTTGGCAAAACTCAGGTGTATCTGGGGCGAATATAAACAATGGACCGAATAACAGGAGTAAGACCAATTCCCTAATTAGATTTATTTAGAGACGGACAAATAAAACTTCCCTTTCTGCACTTGAAAAAGCCATGTCAATCCACAAAGCAGTGATACGACTCCACTGATCAATCCCACAACTGGTAAACCAAATTGTTCGTAAGCATAGCCAGTTCCGAAGTAGGAAATTTGCATTATACCTACATAACTAGAATTATACAAGGCAAAGACCCTTCCACGAATCTCATCAGATGTCCCCACTTGTACCATATAAGTGCTTAAAGGAATGATAATTCCTCCACAAAATCTCATTAAAAATAAGAAGGCACTTCCATAGTAAAAGTCAGTGGATTGTGTTAATAGAAAAAACCACAGTGCTTGGAATGCATATGCTACTCCAAAACTGATCAAAGCCCTTTTAAAATTGGCTTTGATCAGTTTTGATACAAAATAAGTTCCCAACAAAATTCCTAACCCATCTATAGCATATAATAAACCAATACCTAGTCCACCCAAATGATAAACATTGTTACCTAAATAAGGAATTAAAATATAGTATCCTCCACCAACTAGTCCCCATGACAATCCAATCAAGATAATATAGCGAATCAAGGTGTTCTGTTTGGTTTCGACTAGGCCTTCTTTTAGTAGTTTTTTGTATGGTTGTTTCGAATCCTCAAATTCTCTTTTTTCTTGGTATTTTATCTTGTATATGTATAGAGATGACCATAGAAACGATAGCGAGTTTATAACAAAACAAGTTATTGGACTGAATACAGATGACACTATTCCTCCTAAAATTGCTCCAATAATATTGACTGTTGCATTTGTAGCAGAAGAAAAAGCATTTGCCTCAGCCAAATCCTTACGGCCAACGATTAACGGTAGAAGTGTTTGTTTAGCAGGCTCAAACAAAACACTCATCACGCCAAATAAGAATGAACAAATATACAATACAAATATTGCTTTGTAGCTTATGGCCAAAATAAAACTTAATACAAGAAAAGCTCTAATGATGTCGGTAACAATCATGATCGTTTTCTTTGGCCACTTGTCAACGAGAGGGCTTAATATAGGTCCTAAAAAAACATAAGGTAAAGAACGACAAAGTAACAATATTCCAACTGCAGAAATTGAATTAGTTAGCATCAATACAGTTTGCATTAAAGCTACCTGATTAAACCAATCTCCCAATGTACTCCCCCACTGGGCGTACCAAAGATAACGGAAATATGAATTTCTCCGCAATAGATCAAACTGCATCCACTTCACCATCCACATTATCATATTTTTACTCGGTTAATTCTAGGAAATCATCAATATCTTTCTTAATTAGATCAATACCGCTTTGCCAAAATTCAGGAGAAGTCAGATCCACGTTTAAGTATTTCTGTGCAAGTTTTTCTGCCTGCATGTTACCTGTATCCTGTAATAGATTCACGTATTTATTGAAAAAAGTAAATCCATCATCCATAGATCTCTTATACAGACCTGTACTAAACAGATATCCAAATGTATATGGAAAGTTATAAAATGGAACTTGTGTAATATAATAGTGATGTCTAGATGCCCAAAGCCATGGATGATACTCAGAAAGAGAATCACTAAACGCCTCTTGTTGAGCCTGTACCGTTAATTCCTTCAACCGTTTCACACTAACAAATCCCATTTTCCTCTCGTTGTAAAATCTTGTCTCAAAGAGGAATCGAGCTTGCATTCCGATCAAGGAGGACACTGCTTGTCTTATTTTCTCTTCTAATAGTAAAGTTTTTTGCTTACTAGTCGCTTCGGCAATTGCAGCATCAGAAACAATAAGTTCCGTAAACGTTGAAGCTGTCTCAGCTAAACTCATCCCACAACTTTGTACCAATTTGGGTAAATTACGCATAACATATTGATGATATGCATGTCCTAGTTCATGGGCGAGCATACTCACCACGGATGAGGTACCCGAAAAAGTTGTGAAAATACGTGATTGCTTACTATCAGGGAAATAAGTACAAAAAGCTCCGCCACGTTTTTCAGGTCTATTCTCTGCTTCAATCCAACGTTCTTTAAATGCCTCTTTAGCAAAATCTGCTAATTCTGGGTCAAAACGCTGAAGTCTATATAACAAAGTACTTACAGCTTCATCATAAGTTATTGAAATTTCTTTTTTGCTTATTGGTGCGTATACATCAGACCAAGTCAGCTTTTTTACCCCAAGTAACTCGGCTTTACGCTCTAAAAATTTGAGTAAACTCTCTTTATTTTGATCGATAACTTCCCACATCGTAAAAAGAGTTTCCTCCGATATTCTATTATTATCTAACGGTTCTTTGAGTGGGGAATCCCATCCCCGGTGCCTATATAAACTAAGTCGAAACCCACTTAAGTGATTGAGGATAGACGCAATGAGATCCTCTTCTCTCTGCCAAGCATCATTTAGTGAATGGAACACTTCTTGTCGGATGGTACGATCAGTGCTATCTAATTTATTCATTGCTTGTCCAACAGATAATTGATGTGTCCTTCTATCCTCTGAAAATGGAATGGTTATTCGACTAACGATTGAACTATACATATCCCCCCAAGCGTGATAACCATCAATAGCTAAGTCACTAGCCAAGTTTTCACTTTCCAACGTTAACAGTTCTGACATTCGTTGTCTTCTCTCTTCAAGTGGAAACGAAATTGATGAAAATTTAGTGCTATCAAGCATATTCCTCCATTCATATTCATTCATCTGAAAAAATATCTGATCCAACTTTTTCAACACAGCACTATACATTGTTTCAATAATTGACAAACGTCCAATTAGACCCTGTGCTCCCATATCTCTCATATTCTGAGCTGTCAAACAACTGATAAATGATTCCGCTTCTCCTAGCCGACATAAGAGATCTTGCCATCTATCAAGAATATCCTTCCATATACTAAGTTCCTTTAGAGAATGCTGTCCAATAGTGTTTATAAGATCATCAAATTTCTTAATATCCCTTTCAAGGGACTCTATATAATTCTGAAACTCAGAGGAAGAACTTCCACCTGCAAAAAGGACATCTAGATCCCATTTTAAACTGTAATCTTGTATTTGATTATTCATACCTTTACCTACTCTCTTGATAGTTAACAAATATATCACATGAATATGGTAATATAGCGATATTATGTTTTATCAATTTAATAATCTAATTGAAATTGACAGGGTGACCCATTGCATCCCCTACCATCTGTCCATCACTGTAAATTGTTTTTCCACGGAGCATTGTTTTTACTACGAGTCCACGGAAATACATATTTTCATATGGGGACCACCCACATTTAGAGTAAAGAACTTCAGAAGATAATTTCCATTTTTTATTATAATCGAAAAATGTAAGATCCGCATGATAGCCTAAAGCTATTTTCCCTTTATTGGCGATCCGAAAGAGATAGCTTGGATTCTCCCCTAATAATTTTGCTATCAAGCTACATGTCCGAGTAACATCTTTAGTTCGCTGAAACAATTCTGTATAAACCATGGGTAATAGCTCCTGTACTCCAGGCATCCCTGCAGGTGGTATATCTGATTTTTTTTCTTTAATTGTATGAGGAGCATGATCTGAACTTACATATTGTATATCTCCTTTGATCAATGATTTCCACATATACTCAACATCTTTTTTCTCTCTTAGTGGCGGCCTCAATTTTAATAATTCTCCGAGTTTCATATAATCGTTATGAGTAAAAGCTAAATGGGGATGGATTACTTCATATGTAATAGGGATATTTTCGTTTTTAGCTTTAAATAACAATTGTAATTCCTCTATTGTCGACACATGCAGTACATGAATCGCACATTTTGTTTTCTTAGCTATACGTATCAACATTTGTACAGCTGCTACTGCGGCAGCTCGATTTTCATAAATAGGTATTGAACTCCCTTGAATTAACGGCTGATACTCAGCATGAACCGTTAGCATTATACCTTTTTCCGCAAGAATTTCAGCTGCACTGGTCAAATACTCTTCATCATATACCGTGTGATGGGCAGTTTCATGTCCTGCCATGAAAACTTTTACAGAGGCCACAGATTTCGAAGAAATGCTATCCTTGATAAAAGGAAGATTACGGTTAGTAAGTAAAAAATGAAAACCGAAATCTACATAAGAACTGCCCGTCACTTTGGCAATCTTTTCACTAATCTGTTGTGGATACTCTAATGGCGGTCGAGTGTTAGGCATATCTAATATCGTTGTCACTCCTCCTGCAGCAGCCGCTTGAGTACCATGAAAATAATCTTCTTTATGTTCCAGTCCTGGAGTTCGAAAATGAACATGTGTATCAATTAAACCGGGGAAAATTGCTAAACCCTCTGCGTTATACTCCCATTCATACAAAACGTTAGGTTTTTCGTCACCTATATAAGTTATATATCCATCCTTTATACCTATATAGGAATTGTGTAAGGGCTCAGGCAAAAAGGCAGTTCCACCGAAAATAAGACCATCCCAATGTTTACTCATTATTTCCTCCTAACCAAGAAGACGCTATAAATTCTTTACATAACTCTGTAGTAGGGCCCATGATACCGATCGCCATTGCATCTCTAACCAATTTTTCTATTTTGTGACCCCTTACATATCCTTGTGCTCCACAAAGTTGGAGAACCTCATTCGTCACTTCTTTACATAGTTGTGCTGCCCAAAGCTTAGATTGCATGGTTAATAGTGAAGCACGCGGATTCCGTTGATCTGCAAGATTTGCAGCCTCCAAAATCAACAATTCAAGTCCCTGGATTCGTGCATAGAAGTCAGCCAATATGAAGCGCGTATTCTGAAAACCCCATATTTTAGGCTTATTCTTAATTTCCTCCCGCAAAATATCCAGAGCATTTTGTGCAATTCCTAAACCAATTATCCCAGGATGAATTGCACTGGCTCGATTGATCTCCATCATTTCTCTTCCGCGCCCTATTCCTCCAAGTATACGATCAGGATAAATCAAACAGTTATCACAAATAATTTCACGAGTGGAGGTCGAACGTAGTCCCAAACCATCCCAATCGGCTCCAAATAAAACCCCATTGTCATCCTTGCAAAGTAAGACAAAAGTTAATTCCTCTCCAGAATTATTCCCAGTTCTAACTAGCACGGTATACAAAGAGGAGAACCCAGCACCAGTACAGAAGGCTTTGCTCCCATCCAAAACTAATTTACCTTCTTTCCATTTTGCCTTTGTATTTAGTTCTGACTTATCTGCACCCGCCTTCAGTTCACTCCAAGAAGAGGATGCCACCCATTCATTAGCCAATAGTGGTAACCATTTTTCTTTCTGTTCAGAGGTACCAAAATCCAATAATCGCTTTACTACTTGATTATGAAACATATAAATTGTTGCTAATGAAGGGCAGTCCTTTGCTAGTACAAGGGCGATTTTCGTCATCTCAAGGATATTTCCCCCTTTCCCTCCCCATTTTTTAGGAATTAATACCCCCATAAGCCCTTTTCTGAGAAGCGTTTGAATACTCATTTCGGGATAGCTACCTGCCTTTTCAGAAATTATAGCCTCCCTGCGAATTAAATCGCTTGGTATCCCCCAATTCTGTTTTTCTTGTAGATTCATGGCACATTGACTCCCCCAATTTTATATCCTTCTTGTAATATACTTACAGATTCTAATTTTCCTCCTTTCACATGCCCAGTAGCCTGTATCGTTCCCCCTGGAATCTCTATGAAATAAGGAAGTGAAGGCGTCATAGTCTTCCCAACCTGAGTCATAAGTGTACCATTCGTATATAATCCAGCAATTAAATTAGTCACACCTGTTAATGCAAATCTACCATGCCAACTAGGTACAGTAATCATTCTAGTTCGTATATGATTAAACTTACACACTGGTTTATCAACAACAGCTACCTTAGGAAATACAGAGTGGCAGTTAATTCCTAACTCTCTCTGGACTATTGATCTAATCCGCATCAATAAGGAATATTCCCTATGACTCCATTCAAATAAATCCAGTGGAGACAAGTCACCCGCACGTAGCCAAATATATGGGTTTCCTGCATTTACAGCAGTTACTTTATAATCCATATCTCCATCTTTTATTTGCAAAATCGGTTTATTCGTACTCAATAAATTCTCATTAATAGTTCGTACAGGTTCTTTAAATGAGATCTGCACCCTATGCTGGTTAGAATATCTGCCTAAGTAGGTTATTTCTACAACTTTCCCAGTATTTAATGATGTAAATTTTGCAAGCTTATCAATATCACCTCTATCTCGCAAGAATAAGTAAGAAGCAACTAAAGCATTGCCACAATCGCCGCTTTCGTCAATAAGATCAAATTCCGGAACATATTGAGTAAACTTGACAATATAATGGTTTTTATCTTTGATTGAATGAATAAATATTAATTTATTAGTGGGTTTATTAATCAAACTACTTTCTAAATACACTTTCCGGGCTATTTCCAATGGAGAAAGCCCTTCATGGATAATTTCATACTCAGGAATAATAACCGCAATTCGAGTAACCCCACTGATATAAATGGGAACAAACGTACTTTGTTTATAAATCAACATAACTATCCCGCCCTTTGATCTTGATAAAGGGAATTGAACGATCCTTTCTGTAATTGAAGAAATGTTTCAAGTACAATAAAACTCCACAGATGATGGCTATAGTCTGCACCTTTTTGGTGCATATTCCAAATCGATAATAGTGAATTTTTATGTACAAAATTACAAATTATGGAATTTGAAGAAAACAAAGTTTCATAAATCCAATTCTTCCATTGATCACGCATCCAACCTTGCATCGGAAAGGTAAATGGTTTCTTCTTACGTTCTATCAACCAACGAGGCATAAATTGTGATGCTTGATCTTTTAACCATACCTTCTCCACTCCATCTATACGGAGATCTCCCGTTGAAAGCAATCGAGCCTGCGCAATCATAGAGGGTCGTAGGAATGGAACTCGGGCCTCGACTCCCCAAGCCATGGATAGCTTGTCTACTCGATTGAGATGGTAACTTGGTAAACGAAACTTCTGCTCCCACTCCATGGCGCCTTTTAAAGAACGAACTTGATTTAGTTGTTGTATTGGTTCAGCATATGGCTCCCAAGCATTATTCTGTAAAATTAGGATCTCTTTTAATTGTGTATCACTGAAAAGTAGCAGATCAGAAATATACTGACTCTGAGTTACATCCAATCCAACATTCTTGTCCCAATGGTGAAAACGACTATATCCTCCAAAAAATTCATCTGAACCATCCCCAGTCAACACTACTTTGCAGTGCTCTTTGACTTCTCTCATAAGGGCATAATACGGTAAGGTAATTGGATCCTGATTAGGCTCATCCAAATGCCAGATTACTTCTTCTAGCATTTCTGGAACTTCTAAGGGATTTAAAAGGACTGAATGAAAATGCCCGTTTACTTCTTTTGTCATCTGCTGAGCATATATCCGTTCATCGTCCTCTGTCTCTATAGGATAGCCGACTGTAAATACGGGAACAGGTTCATCCATTTGTTCTGCCATTGCTTTTAGGACAAGATTAGAGTCTAGTCCACCACTAGCAATACATCCAACTTTTACATCACTCAACATCGTTGTACGTACTTGTTCGTAGAAAAATTCTTTAAAAGGATCTGTAATGGTTGATACATGTGGCTGAAAGTACTTTCTTACCAATTTCTGATCTTGTGTTTTATAAATCAAAACTTCGCCTGGTTTTAGTTTCCGGATCTTTTTATACGGCGTATAGGGAGTTGGAATTGATTTAAATAAAAGGTAACTCCCTATCGCCGAGGGATCTAACTCAAACGGCCTTTTATCAAATTGATGAATTGTTTTTATCTCTGAAGCGAATACAAACTCATTATCTGATTGAATCGTATAGTATAAAGGCTTTATTCCTGCTGAATCAACACTCAATAACAATATTTTTTTTTCAGCATCCCAAATTGCAAGCGCAAACATCCCATCTAATTCTTCAAACAAGCGCTCCCCTTTTTCTTCATATAGGTGAGGAAGAATGGCTCCATCGCTTTGAGAATCAATGGTATGTCCTCTGCTCTCTAACCAACAACGTAACCGATCATTGTTATAGATTTCACCATTGAATACGACAACAACATTTTTTCGCTCATTATAATACGGTTGCTCACCGAAGGCTAAATCGCGAATACTTAATCTGCGCATACCCAAAGCCATAAAGTCATCTAAATAAATTCCTTCCGAGTCTGGACCTCGATGAACTAAAGAGCCCGTACATTTTTTCAGTTTTACATAGGATTGATAACGATCACCCTTTATATGAAAGCCGACGATTCCACAAATTTTAAAAACCCCCCTTAGAAAAAATACGCGGGAGATTTATCTCCCGCTTTTACTACCACTTAGTTACCACCAGCGTTTTTTTCAACTTTTCCTTGGTTGTTCCGAGTTTGAACTTTTTTCATGATATTCACCCCCTTCTATAGCACTTTATATTGGTCATTTCTTATAGCACTCTCAATGTCTGATTCTCAGCAATTAATTACCACTTAGTTGCCACCAGCGTTTTTTTCAACTTTTCCTTGGTTGTTCCGAGTTTGAACTTTTTTCATGATATTCACCCTCTTTCATAGCACTTTATATTCGTCATTTCTTATAGCACTCTCAATGTCTGATTCTCAGCAATTAATTACCACTTAGTTGCCACCAGCGTTTTTTTCAACTTTTCCTTGGTTGTTCCGAGTTTGAACTTTTTTCATGATATTCACCCCCTTTCATAGCACTTTTTGTTCAGTCCCTCATTCCAATTATTTCGAGATCATATATTTCACAAATCATGTTTTTCCATTCTTCCATTTCCTCGAGGGAATCAGCTTTATTAAGAATCTCGTTTCCAGTTAAGTTATTATCAAGTAATCGAAAAAAAATAGGATCATCAATTTCAAATATATTTGAGCTTATGGCATTCAAATAATCCTTTTGAAAAAAATACGTTGTCTGTTTCTTCGGAATCACTGCCAAATCTTCTATTCTCTTGATTTCATCATTATCAATAATGTCAATTAAATTGTATGAGACTGTTTTTATAGAAAAAGGACGTTTTAGATACAATGGTCTATCAAAATTTAATGAAATATTATTGTATGGATCCTGTAAAGATACTTGTGATACATTGAATACCTGGAAGGAATATGTAGCAAGGTCAGCAAGAATATCTGGCAATTGATTGTCATAAATATATTGCTGAGCATGGTCATAAAATCGCTTAGCCTCTACATCTGGAGTAAGAAACCCATCTGTGTAACGTTTACAGAATGAAGAAAAGAATGAATCAAATACTCCTACCTGTTGTAGAACTGTGGTAAATTCAGCAAAATCAGCGCGTCTTTTTGCCCTTCGCTCGCGATCTAATTGATTTACTGTACGATCCAGTTGAGTGAAGTCTAATGATACAGCTAGTTTTAACTCTTCTTTGGAAAAGCCAAATTCGGAATACCGGGTTTCAATTGGCAGTGATTTTACTTTTTCTCGCAACGACTTATCTCTAATATAACGTGTCAAAAAGGTTTGTAATTGTAATACACCCATTAGTAGCCCGCTCCTTTGTTCTTAAAGAACAATGAATTAGCCCATTCCATTCGTTGACGTAATTCTTCGACCTCTGGATGGGAATCAGTTTCTGTTTCCAACTCCCATATAAACGCCTTTGGCTTAACTCCCCTCTTCTTAACCAAATATTCCAGCGCTTCGTACTGCATCATTTGCTTGTCATAAATAGTGCCAAATATATCAGATTTCATCTCTTTCTGTTCCTGGCTGTTGCCAATTGTACAATGAATCTGAACTATTCGCTCAACAGGAATAGTATCAATAAACTCATAATAATCAGATTCCATGAACGACTTAGAAGTACTGATATTTTCCATGCTAAGTACAATTCCGATATCCGCCTTCTCTACCACATCTTTAAGGAATTGAGCTTGAGACATAGTTCCCACTTGATAATATTGCACTACGTTTTCGATTAGTAATGGTGTATTGATCACCTTTTTGGCTTCTAATATACCTCGAACAAAAACATCAACAGATTCTTCATTCATAATAGGAGGAAGCAAACCACCAGAACCTAAACCTGGAACTCCAGTAAAACATAGATGATCTCCACACCACTTTGCCTTACATCTAAATATTAGATCATTCATGTTATCTAATAAATTTCTTTCAACTGGAGCGTCTGTTCCAAAAGAAAACCTTGTTGTATGAGCAATTATAGGTTTCCCCAGTCGATCAGCCATTTTGTTTAACTCGTCTGGCTCGTTCATATACTGAATTAACAGTAACTCGTAAACGTCTGATATATCACCTAATTTATCAAGATAATCCATATAGGTCTTGGAATTATGAACGAGCATACCGACTCCTAAATGAGGGTAAGTCATTTTATCATAGTCACTCCTTCGTTTAATTTAGTTGCTGGATGACTCAGACTGTCAAAAAAGAGACTGAGCATAGTATAATCCCGATCTTGACACTTTCTTGCTAGTTCTATTTCTTGGCTTTTTCAGAAGTGAAGTTCTAAATATAGAGTATATGAAGACAATGTTTAACATTAATAATCATTTAAAGCATACAACTCTAAGTAAGATTTGTAAAATAAAAATATCAATATATTTTAAGAAGTCTTTTTAAAAACCACATGAAACTATATCATACACACGAAAAGTGTCTCCAGAGAGTGTTGTGAGCACGTGGTTTAATCGTTTACTCCCTTCTCTCGTTCCGTTGGGGTTCGATGAAGGGGGCTTGATCGTGTTAAATTGATACGCCCCCCCGTTGCCTCAGGCGTCACATTTGTTGCTTCTATCACTCCCTATTCTTCCCGTCTTTTAGATAATCACTTACCAGTATGCACACCTACTATATTTAGTAATGATCACGCAGTTATTATGTGATACGCATTACTCTACTTCAACCAATTCTAGACCCTTAATTCAATACCAACCCTCCAACTATATGGCCAATTATAATTTAATAAAATGCAAAAATGCAATATAAATTATTTACAAATTACAAAATTAAAATATTTTTATCTTTTATAATTTGAGATATTAACATTTATGATCTCATGTCTCAATACTTTGCATCCAACCTCAAAGCCACCGTCATCAATTTATTGGCTAATTTTAATCAATACTGCATTTCACTAATTTGAAACGTGAGATTAATTTTGATCATATCTCACAAAAAAAACAATGGATTTGGACTTGAAAGCATTTTAAGAATGCTATTTCAAGTGCGAAGATAGGACTTTCTTATTGTTTGCTTTGTTCTTGTTTTGATAGATACATAGATATATGCATGCTTATGTGTGATATATTTGCAGATATGGGCGAATTAGAATTGGCTGAAAATCTGTATCCTTCCGTAATTCAACTTTGCAAAACAGTTAGGTTTGATACATCAAAAATAGTTCAATTACATATATCATTAGGTGAATTGTTGCTGAATCAAGATAAATCCGAGGATACTCATGATGTATATGAGTCTGCAAATGCTCTTTGTGAGAAAGAAGATTATACAGGTGTAAAATATATTGACTTATTAATAAAAATTGGAGACTTGTTTTATAAAAAAGATGATAACGAAAAAACCATCCAGTATTTTGAAAAAGCTCTCGGTCTGCTCAATAATAATTATCTTAAATATAAATACGCTGAACTATTCTTCAAGTTGTCCGTATGCTATGCTAAAATTGGAAGTGATAAAGAAATAGAATATATTAGAATGTACAGTAATTTTAGAAATCCCTTTAATTAATTTATTTTTTTAATTCCTATTTAAAAAAATAAATTATTGTTGATAATGATAATCCTTTTCAATTATAATTACGAGTAACTACTCTATCAAAGGATCTGACGTGAATGAAAAAAAACAGAATACTTCATAGCAAATATATTGATGATTTGGGGTTAACGATGAGTATCCGTAAACTAGATCTTATCAATGACTTTGAAGTGTTACATGATTGGATGCACCGCCCTTATATATCACCTTTTTGGAAACTTGATGTATCAAACGAGGATTTTTCTGCTTATCTGAAAAGGACAACATCAACACCTGGACGAGAACACTTTATTTTTGAATTAGATGGTGAGCCATTCTCTTTTCTACTAACATACCTGGTTAGGAATGAAGACTTAAAAGATCATTATGATGACTTTGATATTAACGATATCGGAGTACATGTGGTGATCGGTGAGCGCAGCTACATAGCAGAAAAATATGTAGTCCCTTATTTCCAATTAGGACTCGATTTTGTCTTCAAGAGAAACAAAGAGTCAAAGAAAATAATTGGAGAACCAGATAGAAGAAACAGAATTATTATTCCTTCTGCTAAAAAAGCTGGATTTATCAGCAGGGGTAAAATTACTCTCCCGCACAAAGTTGCAAATTTAATTGTTGCCGATCGAATCAAATTTTATGAGAGAAATGAGGATGAAACTCATGTTTAAGGAAATTCTTGATCAAGAGGTCTTTTCCGTGGATATTACAAAAAGGAGTGCAGTCTGCATAACATCTTGGCAAGGTGAAGTAAAATGTATGGTCGACAAGGATACTTTGAACAAGTGGAAAAATGCTAAAGAGGAATTACTACAACAGGAATATAACCATAGAACAGATACCATGGTCCTAGCCGTTTCAGAAGAAGAGGCAGTTGAGAAAGCCTTAAGTAAGTGAATATAACATCCATGACCTAGTTGAACAGAAAAAGGAGGACGTCAATTTGACGTTCTCCTTACTATTTGCATTAATAAAGGATTCAAATTAATAATCCTCCCATTTGTATCCTCTCTCTCAATGTAGCGCCATGATAGAGAAAGATTTCTGGCTAACGGGGACGGGGATCATCCATTTACACCATAGTGTTTTTCCTAGAGAAATTTCTACCTCAACGCCTCTTAAACCCGATATGTAAAGATTAAAAGCACAAAACCTTGGATGACTCTATCCATCCAGCTTTCCAGTGTTTCATTCCGTGTGGCGTTGTAATTTCCCACTGTGGATCTTGTCGTGACATTGTAAAAACTACCAGGGTTTTTCTTTGTCTTGATCCTTTATTTTTTAGTATTCGGGTCTTGCACGTTTTCTGTTCCCCCTCCGCTTTTTATGATATGCTGTTGTCCCCTCCGGCTTTTGCCATCAGGTAAGTTACTTGACCCAAAGGACTCTCCTCTATCCTATCCTTCATTGTGAAGGGGTTCAGAATTGAATTATGCAACTCACAAATTAGTTTACTTAACATTATACGTGTGATTTTTCCTTTTGTGATCTTTAACCCTTTAGAGATCATATTCACAACGGCACTTATAATCAACATCCATATTACTGTAATGAGAGATAATGATATGGGCTAGGCATCTGTATCACAGTAAAGTAAAATCCCAGTGTTCGTTTTAATATAGGTGATTTAGTTGCCATAGGTAACCCCCTCGGACTTAATCATACGGTCACCCTTGGTGTCATCAGTGGCAAAGACCGCCCATTAAGCATGGCCGACCGTTTCTTCAGCCGGGTCATTCAAACCGACGCAGCCATCAACCCTGGCAATAGCGGAGGACCCCTGCTCAATATTTTTGGGCAAGCAATTGGCATCAATACATTAGTGGTCTACCCCTCCCAAAGCATCAGCTTTGCCATCCCCATCGACGAAATAAAACCCTTAATACGTTCGTATATTGAGAAGACCTAGAAGGGATCCGCTTAATTTAAGCGGATCCCTTCTATAAAGGAAGACTGCTGATTAGGCAGTCTTTTTCAGGGTAATCATCAGAGGATCTTTGATAGCAACACATTAACCACTTATCGCCCAAAGCAGGCGTGAGCCGAAAGTGATTTATTTTAAAACCAATTGTGTGGTAACCGGGTTATGGTCACTATGTTCAAATCCAAGTGAGTGTCCATAAGTGTTCATTACTTTAACATTCGGGGAAACGATAAAGCCGTCAATATTGGATAGGAAGTTTACTCCTTTTTGATAAGAACGGGCTAGCGTTCTAGAGGTAGGGATCGTAGGATCAGCTACCCATTTAAAGCCGGATGGAGCAAAATTACTCGGAATGGTTTGCATCCAATCCGGCCAAGCTTCTGTGGTTTTAAAACGTTTTGAATTCGTTCCTGGAATTTGATGATTCCAATCGCCACCTAGCACGATGTAATTTCCTCGTGCATACTCTTTGTTCATATACTCTTGGAGAAATTGAAGTTGTTGCTTTCTCACCTTTCCACCCTTGTCGTATGCAGAGAGATGAACATTCACCATAAGTAATTCTTTCCCATTTTTCAACGGAACTCGATTTTCCATGATACAACGATCTAAATCAAACAACTGTTGCGGCCAAGCTTCTTTTCCATACAGCGAAAAGCGAGTGCTCTTTGTTGTTTTGTACTCTGATAGAGTGGCGAGCCCTGATTGGGTAGAACCGTGCGGATCAAAAAC
This sequence comes from Marininema halotolerans, assembly GCF_900116235.1. Lineage (GTDB taxonomy): Bacteria > Bacillota > Bacilli > Thermoactinomycetales > DSM-45169 > Marininema > Marininema halotolerans. Next base: position 318,130 of record NZ_FPAA01000002.1, read on the forward strand.
AGGCACAGGAACCCAAGGAACGGTATAGTTGAGTGCAAAGGTTACACTTTTATTAGGCAAGTGTTTTTTTATATGAGCTAACTCGTCCACATGAAAACTTCTAGATGAATCAATATCGACCTCTTGGAGAAAGAAGAAGGAAGAGTTCTCTTTCTTTAATACTTGTGTGATCCCCTCTAGATTCTTCATGACCTGTTCTTGACTACTGCCATGAGAATCCGTTCCACCATCCATAAAAAAGTCTTCTTTTTTATCAAGACCCGCATAGCCGATATTAAAAGAAGTCACTGTGAAAGGGACTCCCACATCTAACTGCTGATGGGTATTATGCTCAATGGGAATAGAAAGAGAATTGGGTGGAACATAGTCCGTTATGGTCATATAACCGAGAAAACCACCCACAATAACAAGTGGACTACAAATTAATAGCAGCAATATTTTAAACCGCTTTTTCATATCATTTCAATCCCTTTGCAAAATATATTATTGTGTAATATACATAATATCCCTATATCGACGATATTTAAAATAATTATCGAATATAAATCCACTTATCAATCCAGATCGAAAGCAAAAATCCACCCAATCGAATGATATGGTTGTAGGAGCATGACAGCCGCCCATCTTAAAAGTCTAAGGAATCTTGGGTTTGAACCGCCTTTCTCAGATGAGCTACTTCTTGCTTTTATCATTTTAAATTATCATGAGTTTATTTATTGTACAACAGGTAAAACCTTTCATTTCTAGCTGCATTAAACGTGAGAGTCTCACGAACCAGAAAGGATTGTAGCACGCTAACTCCCCTTCGCCAAGGAGTGTCAACGAAGCCCTTATGATAGTGATTTAGGTGCTCTCGGTAATTCCCTCATCTAAACCATATCGTCACTCTTGATGTCATCAGTGGCAAAGATCGTCCCTTAAGGATGGAAGATCCTTAAGGGACGATCAGACAGAGGCTTCAATTATAGTGGTGGGCAAGGGCACCTGCTCAATATATTTTGGGGCAATCAATTGGCATCCATACATTAGTGTCTATCCCTCTCAGAGCATCAGCTTTGCCTCCTCGATTGACGAAGTGAAACCGTTGATCCCTTCGTATATTGAAAAGACCTAAAAAGGAGTCATTTATTAAGCCAATCATGCTTTATTACGGATCCCTCCATAAGAAAACACCTGTGCATTCATAAATGAATACACAGGTGCAAGATAGTTAGATTTAAGATTCGTTCTTGTATTTGTCTGGTACGTATTCCGGTAACTCTGCTGGCAATACATACTTTTATATCATGTTTCACAGTTCATTTTGGAAATGGGAAAGACTGCTCCCTATCTTCATAACAACCTATTAACTTATAGATACTTTCTTACAGACAATTTAGCAGCGGATGTTTGAATATATCAATCAATAAATATCGAATTTATTCTATCCTTATCATAATCCAAAATCCAATCATTATATTTAATGAATGTATCCTTAAGGTGATTCTTACTTTTAGATATGATATCCATACCTCTATAATCATATAGAAAGAATATGATATTTTTAGAAGAGTTTATTATAAACATATTACCTATCAATGATGGCTCAATATCGAAACTTCGATTAGCATTTGTAATTAAAAGATTTTTTATATCTACATCACTAGTTCTACATTGAAGAGAGTATCGAAATGTCCAAGAATCAGTATCACTGGGCTCAGAATAACGATAAGGGAATGTTTTTCTATCTATTTTCACCTCTTTATTATCTATATTAGTATGGCGGTAAAAATAAGATATAACCTCATCTTCTTCAGGAGGAGGATTATCTTCCACGCTGTCTACAAATATAGTTATTATAAGTTCATCATCCTGTTTGCACAGTTCATTTAAAAGAGAAATAGATCGGCTATATACCTGTTCTTTAATACCTTCCTCACTCATCTCAAACCTTAATCCTATTTCATAGTTATAAAAAAGAGGCGACATCAATTTTAATCCAGAAAAATTATTTTCCATATAGTCATCTAGATTGATTTTTTTCATTGTAAACACTCCCATAACTAAATAACCTTTCCTGCATCACTCATCACTTCATTTAATAGATATTTTATTTAATAAATGTCTTTAAGTTCACTTTTCAAATCCATCTAATCATCATTATTATAATTTTTTCAATTAAATGTAATTATTTATAAATAAATTTATCAAATATCCTATCTCCATTCTTGTCCCGTTTTCTGAGCCACCTTCACCGCCTAAATCTTTTGGATCAGTGACTCTATCTTATAAAACACCTGGGTGACCCTTACTTTTCCCAATAAACACGACCTGCAATGATAACCATGACTATGATGATACCTTCATCATGCAATACCATTTTGAGTGACTTACTATTTTTCATTGTTGTATCAACAGTCAATATCTCAAAATCTTTTATTTCCAAATTGCTAGGTTCTATCTGTACATCTTCCACGTCATCAAAAATAAGTCTTTTCATAGTGATTTCACTTTGCCCTTTTTGAAAAGCTCTTTGTCTCCAATTGCATAATTCAATATCTAGAATAACTTTATGTTCCTGGGACAAATATGTGTACTTTTCTACATTACTGTCGTGTAAATCATAGGACATAACAAACTTACTTATTTCCATCCAATACACCACCTTTGATTTATTTCACTCACATTTTGTATTCTAAAAGTGGGAAGGTGGAAAACATATGGAATTTCGAGCATGCTATTTTCAACCATGGTGTCTATAGTGCCAATTCCTTCAGGTTTTTTGCTGATCTTCGAAGCTCTTCAATATCTTCGGACGACCATCCTTTATTATTTATTTTCCTAATTAATTTACGAGAGGCATTTAATAGTTGTTCGATCAGGTAAGCCATGTCTACAATAGAGGTGAACACCTCCACCCTATCATATTTCAAAAAAGATAGTTTCACTTTCTTATTTTCAATTTTTGCAGCATTGACTCGAAATGGACCATCCATAAAATAAAGAATTTCTGTACTTCCTATTTTTGCTTTAGATAGCCTTTCCACTGCCCTATTCCACCAACCTAGAATGATAATAGGAAAATCAAACCAATACTGATCTGGAAAGCTATTCATCTTTTCTGTAATAAATATATCACCCACAATATTTCCGCTCGAATACATCGCAAGACTATCCACATCTACAATTACTTCAATCCTATTTGCCGAAGTCATGTTACTCACCTTCCACCAACTTCCTAAGATTTTTTGGCTACCCTTTGAGTAACCGATTGTTTCTTTCCGGTAACCTTATCATGTAAATTAAATAAGCGATCCCTCTCAAGAAACTAAGAATCTCTTTTAGCACTTCGCGCTTTTTGTATTGTCTATTTGTTCGAGGAGACTAACCCAGCTTTTATGTATTCACCACCAGCAAACAATGGATCGCGATAATACGCTATATCTTCCTCCACTCAATCATCTTTTCTATCGCGAAACCCATCTAATACGATTTCAATCACTTCTACAGGCTCTTCAATGGATATACCATCGTTATAGTAACAAATACAATGGTTAGACGAAAAAAGACAGGTATACCTTTGTTAAAAAGTATACCTGCCATGAATAGTTAAATTGCTACTACATAATCACCTCTACTGATCACGTTTCCCTTTTTTATTAAATGGAATTTCATCAATTAGCGGCTTTCTTACATCATTTACATACTTAGGCCCACATGCTCCACATTTTTTAAAATTAACACGGGCTTCATTTAAACTCTCGATATTTGCCCCTCCTTGGAAATCTGGGTTATTATACTGTAAATCATCATCTTCCCAGTAACATACGGGACAAATACCAAAGGTGCCATGTTGTTCTTCATTTCTTGTTAAATATCCACAGCATGGACATGGATAAGACATAGAATGATCTTCATTCCTATTTCGGGTATCGTAATAACGCTTACCATTTGTTGGTTTAAACATTGTCTGGGGGGGATTTCAATCTTTGGTTGAGGAAGCCCTGTCTCTGTGGCACTTGCCTTCCAATCGATGTTATCCACGATGAGGGACGTCTGCTTCATTCCTTGATGGGGCTCGGCTTACAGCTACCTATCAGTATCATTCACTTTAAAGGTAGACCGCCTAATAAACTCACAATGAATAACCCTTGTGTTAAAGCATCCATGGAAGATTACATTCGTAGAAGTAAAATTAGGCCGAGTTTATAAGATCAGCCGAGCTACCATCCGTAATAGGCTAGCAGCCTTTGTGCCATATTTTTTCGCAATCACCGCACTGCCGGCTAGTGGAACCATCGTGCGGTAGATAGGGCCTCATTGGCATAGTCTCCCTCAAGAAAATACCATTATGAAAGTATCTTCTTTGTTTCTAATACCCATTTTTAATTTAAAAATTCATATAATAATTATATTTTACCTCTCGTTGGGCATATTTATATATATCAGACTCTACTTATGCACGAAAACCACCATACAACCACTTACCGTTATAAAGGCATAGGACCAGATTTTGAGCCGTGCCATTCATCAGTTCCGCCACACCGTGGACACTTTAAAATAGTTCGATTATAGGGTTGCCAAGTCTCCGTGCAATAAGTACACATGACCCATCCACCCTCTAATTTTTCTACTTTAAAAGGTGATTTCAAAAGTATCTCTTCACCAAACCGACTTTCAGGACCCATCCAATTTGAAGCATCTCGATAAAACAAACGCGAACAAATAAAACGATTATTGTCAAGGTCAAGTAGAATTTGCTGTGAGGAATTTGTCTCATCTATTGATACTTTACAGTATGAAGACCATATCTCTTCTGATTTATGTAGTTTTAAATTTGTCACATTGCCCAGTATAAATTCAATTGCAGAAGGATTGCTCATTTGTCTTTGGATCAACATACGTAAATTATAATGAAAGTTCAAGTATATTGATGAATCAGAAGAAATAAATGCATCATTTAACACATGAATTTCTTTTATTAAGCCATCGTGAAACCTTCCTACATTATCAAGTAGATCATTCAATTCTCTTTCAGACCTAATTTCTTTGAATTGACCTATTCCCTTTATATCCAAAAAATTTTTATCCATATATACAATCTCTCCTTCTAGAGTAGTAAATAAGCCCAACCTTTCAGGTTGGGCTTGATCATTAATTTCAATCCCAAAAATGATAACTGGTTTCTTTACCTTTAGATGAATATCCAGGTTTAAATTCAAATTCATGTAAATGAGGAGCAGAATGATCTTGGGGCATACTATGATCATTATGATCAATTCGATACTTTTGTCTACCTAGGTGATCATTTATTACAGTAGAACGTTCCCATTTTCCATTGTACCACCTATAATGCTGATATTTTTCTCCTGGTGTACCTAAATGGGGTGCCTTCCTCTTGCTCCAATACTCATTATATCTCTTGGCCTCACTAGGTGACATTTCGTCTGCAAATGAACACTTATTATGCACCCATACATGGTCATCCGACACAAAGTACGTATGGTAATCTTCTACCTCAAAATTATACACGGTCACATGCTTCTGTGTCATCGTGACACGCTTTACAGGCAGAACTTTCCCTTTATCTGTTACCAGAAGATCTCCCCGTTGCAGATCCTTCGCTTTCACCCATCCCTTCCCTTTGACCCAGAAAGGATGCTCCGCAGTGATTTGAATCTTCTCGTTACCCACAGTAACGGTGTAGATCGCATCCGCTTGGTGTCTAAAGAGCTGCTTTACTTTCTTGTAGCCGACTTTACCAGTCTTCTCATCCTTTGAGAGGACTTTGTCTCCCACCTTGATTTTCTCAATCGGCTTATCGCCATCATTGGTAAGCACTTTGGTTCCTGCAACAAAGCAAAGATTTTTAGCAACTTTTCCACCAACTTTTGCCCCTGTCGCTCCCCATCCGATTAAAGGAACCATCGCTGCCGTAGACAATCCCGCGTTGACATAATCTCCTTCTAGCGCATACCAACCAGCGTTAACCCCGTCAGCAACTTCTCCAAAACCAGGAACTAACCCAGCTACATCGAGGACAGTATGGCCCGCTTCACTTAAATCTTTTGCTGTCGGTTTACGTATTTGATGGATACTCTTCTTTATCTGTTTCGACGTCTTTTTAACCGTATGCTTTACTTTTTTGTAGACTTTCCGGACTCTTTTTACAGCTTTTTTCACTGCTTTTTTGACTTTGGCCTTTACTCTATTATACGTCTTTTTCACATACCTCACTACGGGTTTGACGTAGGAGTGGTATACCTTTTTCGTCGCTTTGACCACGTGGGAAGCCGCTTTTTTTACGGATCTTACTGCCGATCCGACTGCTTTTTTGACTTTATGGGCGACTTTTTTCACTGCTTTTTTGACACTTTTGTAGATTCCTTTGAGGGACCAGTGTCCATCTGGATCATCATTCATTACGGGGTTGCCAGCAGCATAGGCGTAAAGGTTGTAGTTATCTCCATCCATCGCCAGTTCCAATTGTTCCTCTGAATCTGTAAACGAATCGGGCGTGGTGAATCTTCCGATACTTGGTTTGTAATCTCTAAATCCAAGATCATAGGATTCGGTGTTCGGATCCCATCGATCCTCCCCATAGCGATAGGGGTTGTACATTTCTTTGGCTGGCTGAGACGGATCAGGCTTATCCACGCCAGTAAACATTTGTTTATCGTCTTCACCGTAGGGGGTATACCCATAGGTCCCCCGAATGTTCCCATTTTCATCCGTCAACAGTTCCACATCGTCATTGACGTTATCTTGATAATAGGACGTTTCATCCCCATCCTTCTTGTACATCGAGAGCAGTTCACCCCAAGGGGTATACGCATAGGAACGGGTAATTTCTCCGGCAACTTCTTCGGATACCACCTGTTCGGTCAATCCCAGATAGTTAAATGCGGTGGTTTTTTCATTTTCTGTGCCGACTTGTTCGGTTTTGGCTATGGTTCGATCCAGCGGATCGTATTTGAATTTCGTTGTTGTAAGCGCAGAACCATCTTTGACTCGTTTTTGATGCTCAATTGTGCGATCAAATTGGTCGTAGGTGTACTGCTCTTTGGTCTTTCCTTCGGATACAATCTTGTCCAAACGACCCATCGCATCATATTGATAGGTTGAAGCTACTCCATCTTGGGTCTCTGATTTGAGTCGGTTACGGTCGTAGGTGTAGCTTGTGACCGATCCATTTTTTACTTTTTTAACAATATTATCATTGGCATCGAGGACATAGCTTTCACTGTCCGTGTGTGTCCCTGTCTTCTGATAGGATGTTAGACGATCCCGTGCATCATAGGCATATTTTGATACATCGTTGATCGCATGGTTATCCGCATCCTTACCCACATATGCATCCTGCGTGATATTTCCATTTAGGTCATAGGAAAGTTCATGTTGTTGGAGGGTGGTCCCATCCGCTTTTTTCATTTGCATCTGTTTAAGCATTTGACCCGGATAATACGAATAGTTGGTAACGTTACCGTTTGGTTTAGTTTCCCGTTCTACTAAGCCATTATCGGTATAGGCATAGGTGGTATCCTGCGCCTTTTTATTACCTACTAAATTTTGATGGCTGATTTTCGTTAATTGATCGAGTGGATCATAGGTGTATTCATTGTTATTCTCTGGGAGTTCTTGTTTGATCACATTCCCATTCACATCGTACGCATATTTGACACTTCGTTTGACCTTACCATCCTTGATCTCATCCAGTTGGGAGACTTGGTTCAGGTCGTTAAACGTGGTCTTAAATGTATCCGTCGGTGCATCACTACTGTGGTCATCGGTTTGAATCAAATTGTCATTCACATCATAGCGGTACTCAAAGTCCTTTTTCTCAGCATCCGCTTGGCTACCACTCGCTTGTAAGCCATCATCCACCATGTGCTTGATTTTTCCATCTGGATAGAAATCCCACATCATTTTCCGGGCAACCGTTTCATCCCCACTCTTTACTGTCCGTACGGTTTGTTGCCCGTCCGCATTGTAATCATAGAACGTCTCCTGATTCCAATCATCCTTGGAACCTTTGATCCATCCATTATCAAAGTAACTGAATGATGTCACATTCCGTTCATTCTGCCCTTCAGAAGGAGGCGTACTGATGGATACGACATTCCCATTTTCATCATAGTTGTAAATCATTTTTTGTTCCGTCGATTCCCGTGCATCTGCACTGAGGGGATCCCGTGGAAAAATGACTTCTTTGACACGATCGAGCTTGTCATAGACCGTTTTTTCAACATAGTCGTCTACAACTAACGTATCCGTGCCCTTGGGTGTATCCACTTTGACGACATTTCCTACTTTGTCGTACTCATATTTCGTTACTGCAACCTTGTTTCCATCATGAGGGTCCCGCTCTTCAATCAGTTGTCCCACTTCATCATAGAGATTGTAGTTGATGTTTCCTACGTTATCTTTGGATTGCGTAATTAATCCATCCGCATCATACTTTACTTCACTCGACTTATGATCGCTATCGGTCACCTTAATCGGCCGATTATTCAAATCATAGGTCATCGTAGTCACATAGTCGTCTGGATCATTGGGAGTTAAATTCCCCTTGGGTTCTGTGACTTTCGTCTGATTACCGACGTTGTCGTAATCATAACTGATTTTGTCACCTTTCCAGTTCTTCACGGAAACCAGTTGGTACAAATCATCGTATTCATATCTGGTCACGTAGTCATTTGGATCATCAGGAGTCAGGTTCCCTTTTGGCTCTGTCTCCCTCAGCAGATGACCCAGCTTATCGTACTCATAGGTTGTTTTCTTTTCAGGATCGGTAGATTTATCCTTCGGCTCTGTTACCTCGATCAAATCATCGTTCTCGTTAAACTTGTAAAGATACTTAGCGCCGGTGGGTGTGGTTTTTTCCACAATATTATCATTGCCGTCATATTTGGGTTCCGGCAATTGAATATACTCACCCTTCGCTTGATCCTTCGGAATTTTGGCCGACAGTATGCGTCCAAAAATATCATAGGTAGTCGTCGTTTTGTTTCCCTTAGCATCCGTTACGGACAACACTTCACCACGTGGTCCATATTCGGTGGTGGTCACTTGACCTAAGGCATCTTTTACAATTTTGGCTTGTCCCGTTTCGGAGTACCCATAATTCGATGCATTGGCATCACCATAAGTGGTAACGCGCCCTTCTGCATCCGTGATCGTTTTAATGAGGCCCGTATTCCCATAATAGTCATACGTTGTTTTTCCCTTTGCATCTTCAATGGTGAGCGGATTGCCATAGGCATCATAGGTATATTGGGCCCAACGTCCTTCAGGAGATGTTTCTTTGACCAATTCCGCAATATGATTATCCAGAGCATATTGATATTTATAGGTTACTGATTTCCGATCCGATGGGTTAGAAAGCGCATTATTTATCGGATCCGTCATCGTCAATACGTTGCCATATTGGTCATAGCTCCACGTCGTTATTGCACCATTGGGCGCCTCCATGCGCGTCATATTCTGGTCTGCATCATATTGAAACTTCGTCGTTTGGTTGTTGGCATTGGTAATGGATGTAGGCATACCATTGTTGTCCATTGCATATTTTGTCTGATGACCTAACGCATCCGTTTCAATCTTTTCATTTCCATTGTATGTGAATGTCACCGTTTGTTTATCGCGATCGGTTATCGAGTTAACCTTGGCTTTATTGGTTCCATCAACATAATAGTCGAATTTTGTTTCATTGCCTCTCGGATCTTTCACCCGATTAATTACATTTTTAAAGAGTAAATCGTAGGAAAAGGTCGTAGTTTTCGCCTCGGCCTTTCCATAACCATCAACAAACTTTTCCAAGTGACCCTCTGGGTCATAGCTAAAATGAACAACGCGACCCGACACATCAATCAACTGATCCACTTTCGCATCCGCTGTATACTCAATCGTCAGGGTTTTGCGGTTGGCAGAGTCCGTAATATAACGAAGGAGCTTCTCTGGCTTATTATTTACTTTCTTTTCTTCATACGCATACTTTAAAAACTCTCCGCCTGAATCGTCAATTTCACTGACATAGCCTTGATCATCAAAGTAATACTGATTTCGTTCATCATCGGTGATTAGCCATTTCTTGTTCGCAGTCCCACTACTTAAATATTGAACGTATAAGTCAGAACCCTTTGGTGAGACAAATTTCTTAGTTTTGGGATCAAAGATAAACTGTTGGCTCGTTCCGTCATCATCGATCAGATTGACTTCACCCGTCACCACTTGATCATGGGAATCTACCTTTACCAAGTTATCAGAAGGGCTACCCATCCGTACTAAACTCGACGTAGACATGGACCAGCCCATTCCTAAAATCGATTCGCTAGTATCCAAGCTATTGTAGGTTAGGTCTACCCCAGTAGATAAGCCCCGTGATGGATTATCAAATAAACTATAGGATAGATTGGCATTCCCACGGTAAAGATTGACACTGGCAGTCCCTTCACTGGATGTATCTACGTCCTGTGAATCCGTATGATTGGATTCAAAACCTAGATTTTTGCCTCCATCCGGATCTTCCACCACAATATATTGATTGAGCGTTGCGACTGGGGAGCTACTTTTAGATAACCATTCCCCATCATTTTTCAGATCCCACTTTAACATGAACCCTTCGCGAATCTTTCCAATTTCACTGAGATCAGGTGCTTTTACTTTTGCACGTACTGTCACCGTTTCACCTGGAGCGATATTGACTGCATCGGTTGCCTCATCTCCATTGGCATCCAGCGGCTTGAATTCCGTTTCCAATTGATTATCTTTGGTAGTTTGGTCCGTACCATCTGGCAGCGCCCAGTGATAAGAGATTCGATCTTTTGCACCCTGCCATGGATCGTTCGTTGCATTGGTTAATGTGATATCAACATCATACGTAGACCCTACAAGCATTTTTGTTGGGGTTTTCGGAGCATAGTAGGAGTTTGCCGCAGTTTTATCAATATACAATACCTTTAATTGCGGTCTCAGCTGAGGAGCAGAAGTCAATTCACTACTCGTAAATAGCACTCGTTCCTTGGTAGCTGAACTATCCTCGTTGCTATGTTTGACCATTAATCCGTAGTTGTTGTTACCGTTGACCCAGGATTGAACAGCACTGGTTACTGCCCATGAATGCCACTTGGGGTCGTTTGTAATCTTGGTCACTGAACCTAAGACTGAACTGCTGTATCCGGTTGCGTTACTCTTCCATGTTGCTCCACTTTCAGAGAACGCTTTATTTAGAGCATGAGCTTGATACGTCGCTGCAGTGCCTCCGGTATTGTTTTGGTACCATGCCCATAAATTGAGGTCTGCACTTAGCACTTTGGCTTTGGCAGGGATTGATGTGGTATCAAAGCGAAATAGTGATCGCGAATTACCATAAGTACCACTATTACTTCCTGCCATTACCCAAGGCTCCGCACCTATTTTATCGAAGTTACTTGTCGGCTGCGCACTCGAAAGGGTAGTGTCCTCAGCATTTTGAAATATTTTCAATGTCTGACCGGATTTAGGAAGCCGTGTTAACTGCGTGCGTGAAGGAATCACTTCGCCATCTTTGGTTTTCACAGCAATCATGTAAAAATAAGCTTGACCAAAGGGTTGACTGTTATAAGCAGGGGTAGGTTCTGCTGTTGTATCTTGAAATTTAACTGTGTTTTGATTTTGTATCGGCGCTACTAAGGTGCTGTCATCTGGGGTGAATGTTTGATTTCGACTACGATGCACTTGATACTCTACAAAGTCATCTCCATCATATTTGGTCCATTGAAGTTCTGCACCATTGGCATGGATCGTCGTAGGTTCATCCATATTGACCGAGGGCTTACCATAAACCACTTTAAGTACCGGTCGAATACCATTTTCATCGTAGTTGTTACTGGCGGTATAGTTAACACCACCCAGTTTTGCTGCTTCATTTTGCCCCTTAATTAGTACCCCATAGTTGGGATCTGTGCCGTCGATCCATTTCTGAGCTAATTGTTTAATCGCAAAGTCATGCCAATGATTATTATCATCTGGCTTTCTAACATCAACGGCCTCTTTCGTGAACCGCAAGGCATCTGCAATCACATAGTTATCTGCGTTATCTTTCAGAACGACACTATGGGTATCACCTAGCCAAAAATGATAGGTTCCTAGATTGACCCACGTCTTCCCGCTATCCCTCTGATTAACTTTCTTAGTGGTTGCCCCATCTCCATGATTAATGGTAAAAGGCGCATTGGTCGCTCGATCAAAGGCACCCACATTAAAGGCTTCGACTTTATAGTCTCCACTTTCGTAAAAGTAGGGCTTCCAAGTAAAAGAATCGGCGCCAGATCCTTTTGCACTCACATGATAGCTACCGCCCTGGGCCCCACTTTCATTAGATGATAGGTTCCATGAACCATTCGGGAACGCATATTTTGAATCGGTATTATCCACCGTGAAGGTACTGGATGCTGGTTTCGCATCAAACACCCCTCCAGCTGTTGTCCAGGATTCTCCTGATTTAGCTTCCTTCCAGGTGACTGTGGCGGGATCCCAGTCTTGCTTTACTTGGTGTAAGGAAAATTTCACATCCTCGGAACCAGAACATTGGCTACAAAATTGCTGGTCATAGTAAAGTTGCACCCGGGCAGCATCGATGATGGAACCTTGTGGGATGGCACTTAGATCAAACTTCACTAAAGATCGCAACGTTTGCTTAGCGTCCGAACCAACCGAAAGCTTCCATGAATCATTAAAGTTCGTCGTAGGAGAAGCGCTATCGATCATCGCATCTTTGCTTCCCCCCATACCCTTTTCAGGGGTAGGCTGAATAATAATGGTTGGATCTACCGTAACGGGATACTTCCGATTAGAATCTTTTAACCATTTCGAATCAGCTGTCACAGTAATCGTTAAATCGGAGCCTACTTGCTTGACTCGTTGTGTAACATTGTCACTCCAATTGTATCCATGAGGGGAATCCTCATTGGGGTGACTGTCATACATGTAGGGTTTTGGAATCGTGAAGACGGGATAATCTCCATCTTTACTCATCAAAGAAATGGAACCATCCTTTTCTTCCTTCGCTACGACATCTTTACTATCTAAATGAAATGTAAAAACGTTGGATTCAGGGATTTTATCCAGTAATATTTTTTCTTTTACAGATTGATTTTCAATCTCATAATCTAATTTGGCATTTGATAAAGCATTAGAAAATGAAACCTTGTTCTTGTGTACTGTGGGATTTACTTTCTTCGCTGAGCTTTTATTTAACCCAAAGTTCAACTCATACTTTCCCGACTTAAATTTCATAAATTGATCGGCTTGATTACCAAAATACGTCTTGAAGGTATTCGTTTCGTTTCCATACTGAAATCCTGGCTCTTGGGAACTTTTTCGAATGGTTTCATCGATATTCTTCCAGTTCCCTTTTTTATCCTTGTAATGAAAAGGATCTTCACTAATTTCTACTTCCACCCTACCGTCAGATAATCGGTACGATTTTGATTTTTCCGATCGATTCTCAATAATCTCTTTTACCCTCTTGGGTTCTGCACGTTTTTTCCCTTTTGGAACTTTATTCACAACGGGTAAAGAGTGAGTTAATTCCTGTGGCCGTGACGCTTTTTCATCAGTATTCACCCACTCCTTTACATCATCAATCGAACCCTTAATTCCATCTATCACTTGGTCAAAGAAACCCGTACTTACATTTCCTGTCCATAACATCCCATATCTAGCACTGGAATATCCTTCTTTTGCTGCAAACACCGTATCTGGAGTAACGATTAGTGTAAAGGACAGCAAAAGCGAACAGATTTTTATCATATATCTCCATTTCGTTTTCAACCCTTTTCCTCCTAAACAAAAAATATACATCCGTTTGTGTATTGCATTATTCCTTTATTCATGGGAGAAAAAGAAGATTAGTTTTTAGGCTATCTGTCATTACTAACCTACTTAATAGATGATATGATCCTCCTTCTTGCATTTAGCTACTACCCTTACAAATACTTACTAAAAGATGTGTTACTATGTATACATTTCATCTATTATGGTCTATCTTTTCTCCACAATATATTATTCGCAGACCCATCGGTTTTTGTTGTCACTTTTGAAAACTTATTTTCAAAAGCAACTCTTGCAATATTTATATAATATTTTATTTTTCATCTTGATAACCAAGACATTAAGAATGAAAATAAAAAAAACATCCTATAAATAGGATGATAAATAAAAAAATAATTTTATACATTCGATAAATTTTTATTTATACACACAATAAAATTATTGTTGTCTATGGTCTGATGGATTTCATATTTGTACAATTTCCTAATTTCACCCATGGTATTTTCCTTTACTTTAACTCATTGAATACCTTTTCAAAGTCATTTCCTTCTAGTTGTTCAACATGCCAGCTAACAAACGTTGCAGTTTTGACACAAGGGAACTTCAGTGCATGATTTTATATTTATCCATCTGATTCTCGTATGGATTATTTAATTAGTGGATATCACCACGGATTACAATATTCCATCGAATAATTATGAACAATCAATCATCGGTTCAATCTGATTGTTCCTCAGCCCATTTCCGAAAAACAGAAATAACCTCATCCAAGTTTAGAGGCCCTCCTGATCCAATAAACTTATTTTCTCTTACTTTACATAACACCCAATCATGCTCGGATCTCTCAATTCTCAAGTAACTAAAAACTTTATTTTCTAAATCAGTATCTTCAAGATCTATCTTTATGGTCCATCCAGGATTATCTAAAGTATAAACTGTCACTCCGAACATATGCTCCCAATCCTCATCACATTGGGATAAGTACCACTTTTCTAACCATTTAAGGTTATTCATTCAAAAACTATCCTTTTAATCTATTATATTATAATTTATTCCTCTTTTGTATTACTTTAATGATACAAACATTTAAGATATATCTTCCTTATTGATTGACTTATTCATAATCATTAGCTGAATACGCATGCGTGTAGATATCCCCAAGCATAAACTTTGGCTATTATGGATCTACTTCTTCCCCCGAGGATAGAGAATAAATATGGATGACCCGGTCTTCGCTAGTGAAGGTTCTTATAAGTAATAAAAATAATCTCTAATCAAGAGACTGATCTCCAATTTATTGGCAGAATGATATATTTAAAATCAGAGAATAAAGTACATAACATCATGCACTTAGTCAAAGTTCTTTCCTGAACCAAATAGGAAAATTAAAAGATCTGTCTCCTTAGAAAAGAAACCTGTTCGTGGATCCATTATTTGATCTTTCAAAACTTGAAACACAGTGATAATTCTCAGTAGACCTTCCAATCCATGCTCCAACATGTTGTTTGCATCATTCCAAAATATAGCCACCTTATTGTATTCTCCTTCATCTAATCCACCAAATAATGAATCTAATAATGCATCATGATTTACTTCTTTTGAAAGTACAGGATCTTGAGGTAGATTAACGATACCATGCTCAAAAAATGATTTAGAATCAACGATATTATTTCCGTTAATTTCAAATATTTTATAACCCAAACCATTTAAATTTAACTTCACTTCATTTTTTCTTTCCGTATCGAAACATGATATGAATTTTTAACTTATATTTTTCATAAATTTCCCCGATGATTTTAATTTATAAAGGTATGAACAGGCCTTATTTATATATTCTTATAGCCTATCCATACCTAAATTCTAAACCTTATTAGTAATCGTATTTTAACAATCTTGGTTTCAAAGAAGTCTGCCCCTTGTTAATCCGTACATCCTACTATTTATTATCGCTGATTTAAATTTTGGAGATCAAAATATTCCTAGTAACCTCGAGCAAGTAACATGCCTTTGAGGATCATATGTCCAATGTCTAATCAAATGATGGGGATAACTCGAAAATATGCATGGCATTAGTATGCACGTCTCTAATGTCAGTTGATGTAATTATAATTCTGTCACATTCTTTACTTTCTATAAAAACTGCTCTCATAAACATATAATGTTTCTCAGGCCTTATCTTATGAATTATTTTATTCTCATTGCAGATTAGGATTTCATCTTCTGAAACTAGAATTATTATATTTTTACGGATTACAAAGTCATGAATATCCATATAGTCAAGAATTTTAATCGAAAAATAGTTTCTATCTAAAAAGTTAATTACATCCAATTTCTTTTCCTTACGATTATAATCAATAACATTATCATAGGATACTCGGTACCCCTTAAGACTCTCCTGAAATGTAAATGGTAAGTTGATTTTTTTTATGTTTGATATATCTTTATTTGTTTTGTTCAACTTTACTAGAGAACCATCCTCAGTGGATAAGATGAAATTATCACCATACCAACAATATACATCTCTGAATTTATATTTATGATTATTATTATTTATTATATTAAAAAAGCCAGAAGTTAAATCAATATATACTATACAATTATTATCCGGACAGTCTAAGATAATTTCCTTATTTAAGTGGTTAATGAAAGCATGATGAATGGTTATATCATCAAATATATCAAGAATCTTTACATCCTGCAGATTTATATCAAGTATTTTCAAACCTTTATATCCATTATTTATAATAACTTGATCTGATACGGCTTTTGAGAAATACAAGTCATTATCTTTCTCAAATCTAATGCCTACTTTTTTCAAATATATTTTATATATCTCCTTTCGATAATTATATGGTTACGTAACGGTGCCATATAATTATCGTTTCACTTCCGTTTATTTATGATATTTTTTAATTTATACTAATTAAATCTAATTTTATTCTATTCTTTTTGTTCGTATTTAAATATGATACGAATTTATTTCTGTAATTTCTCAAATTTTTCTCCAATTAATTACTTTATTGAGATATCCCCTGTTAAACTCATCACTATTTAGCCAATGAATCCGTTTCAAACCTCTCCCCATTGATCGTTATATACTTCGATCCGATATACAACATAGACGAATCAAGTAGTTCGATTGCAAAGTTAGCGAATTGATTATATTGATTAACATAAGACATATCCCACTCACTCGGTTCCTCTTTCCCTAATCCTTCTGGCGAGAAATGAATAGAAACCATTTCACAAATATCCCCTTCTTCAAAAGGTACATACTCTCCTGATAGGTTGGGTTCCCTAATGTAACATAAACAGAATATTTCTTCGAAGACCGCTTCGTATTTTGTTAAAATCCCGTTATCTAGTGTATCAACAAGAAAAACCACTTTATTTTTCATGAGATCCATCGAATACTCCACGATGATCCCTGCCCAAAGTTCAATAAGCAGATTCTCCAATCGCTTTTTCATCCAATCACTTCCCTATGTGCATTCGCTAATGAAAAATACTTGCTGTTACGATTTGTCCTTGTATTTGTCTGGTAGGTATTGCGGCAATACATGCTTTTTTATTAGGTCCCTAAGTTCATTTTGTAGAAAAAGAAGCACCTCTCTACTTTCCCCGTCGGTAATATCTAATATTTCTTCATCTGTGCATTTTCCAACTACATAATCTATTAAATCATCGTAAATCATCAAATCAGATTCAGACCATCTTAAATCATAAAGGATCACACTAGCGATTTCTGTATGCTTCAAATAATCCATTTACAAAATCACCTTTCACTTTTTATTATTTATGGGGATTTCATCAGGTAGTGGTTTTCTTACATCATTTACAAACATAGGCGCACATGCTCCACATTTTTTAAAATGAACACGCGCTTCATTTAAACTTTCGTCATTTGCCCCTCCTGGTAAATCGGGTTCTCTATACTGTAATTCATCATCTTCCCAGTAACATACGGGACAAATACCATATGTTCCATGCTCTTCTTCAATTCTTGTTAAATAACCACAACACGGGCATGGGTAAAACATCGCTTGTCTTCTCCTTCCTATTACTTATTTGTAAAGTGACCTTTGTTACCTCATTAACTGTGAAACACTCACCTAGCTCTAGTAGCATAAAATCTAATTGATGATTGGTGATAGCAATCGGTTGTTGCACCAAAAAGAAGATTCGTTTTCAGGCTATCTGTCATACGAAACTGCTTAATAGATAATGTGATCCCCCTTTTCTCATTAGCTACGACCCTTACAAATACTGAAAATAAAAGCCATGTTACTATGTATACATTTCATCTATTATGACTTATTTTTTCTCCCTAAAATATTATTCGCACACCCATCGGTTTTTGTTGTCACTTTTGCATCATACGCCTTGTATTCTTTAAAACATTGGATTCCCCACATCCGTGGCAAATGTAGACGCATAAGAAACACTTGTGCATTCTCAAATGAATACACAGGTGAAAAAACTTGCTGTTAAGATTCGTTCTTGTATTTATCTGGTAAGTATTGTGGCCATACATACTTCTTTATCAATTCTCTCAATTCGTTTTTAAAAATGGTTAGTTCTTCTTTATCTTCACAACCTGCTATTTCACAAATCTGTTCATCTGTACAGTGTTTTAATACATAATCTATACATCCCTCATAAATCATCAATTCCCCTTCTGAAAGCCGTAAATCATACAGGATCACACTCGCTATTTCCTCATGATCAAAATATTCCATCGCCGATTCTCCTCTTTACCGATATTTACCCAGTATAGCGACGCTATCTTCTCTCACTGCTTTTTTACAGTGCTCCCACCCCTACATCGTTGATTAAAAAACGATTCATAGAATCCTTTTCTTCTCGAACAGACCCATGATATCTGCCGTCATGCTTCAAGATCTCGTACCTTTTCACGTGCTGCCGCTAACTGAGATTCATAGTCCGGATCCAACACTTCTGGTAGTGATCTCTCCAACATCGATTCGATATCCCACAAAATTCTTTTTTCAGCCTGATCTTGAATTGTTGATGAATCCTCCAACTCATTCAATCTACTAATCCAATCAAAGAGGACGAGTGCCTCTTCGTGAGTGAATTGTAATACAAATTTGTCATTACTCAACCTAACCATTCCCTTCAACGAACTTTCTCACCTAATCGTAACCTCATTCATTATCATCCAAGTTATCTACTCAAGCCCAACCGCGATTAACTAAGGAATTAATCACATCTTATCGTGAACTACTCGTCATTAGAAATAGTAAGCTTCTCGCTTCTCACCTGATCTCTACTACTATAAATGTCACTTCTGAACAAAATGACTGTCAATTTCCCCATAAAAAATAACCACTGCAGCGAACATAACCGCTGCGGTGGTTATATATATAATAAATTTTAAGACCCTCTTGTGTTAATAAAAATTAAAAATTCACTTTTATTTGCTGTATTAAATGTCCATTTATATCCATTTATTTATGGATGGACTTAAAAAAAGAGGGTCGGCAAACGCGATCTTCCATATCCTCTTATGATTTTACAACCTCCCTTATGCTTAATTTTGGGGAGGTAAACTTCCCTTGATAATATTGTGTTAACCAACTTGCGCCACAAAGCAAGGAGACGACTCCGATACCAACACCTACAAGAGGGATTCCATATTTCTCATAGGCAACTCCAGACACGATGTAGGAGAGCTGCATAACCCCTCCATAGGTTGCCATGTGTAGAGCAAACACACGTCCTTGCCTGGATTCAGTTGTATACGTTTGTACCATATACGTATCCAACGGAATTATGATCCCCGAACAGATCCGCATGGCATATAACAGGAGAACACCAAAGAAAAAGGTTGAAGTTTGTGTCAAACAAGCAAAGAAGACGGCCTGTACAATATAGGAAGCGCCATACCACACCACTGCCCGTTGATGTCGATCACGTACACATGCCTTTACAACATAAGCGCCTGTCAATACTCCCAAGCCATCTACCCCATATAACAAACCAATGCCGATTCCGTTCATCTGATAAACATTTTTCCCTAACAGTGGGATTAATATTAGATATCCTCCACCAGCAATCCCCCAACTTATTCCGATTAAAAGGATGGAACGAACCACTCGATTTTGTGTAGCTTCTTTAAAACCTTCGATTAATGCTTGTCGATACGGAAGTCGATCAGGCTTACCCTTCTTAGGTAACTGGATCGCTTTGATGCACCATGCTGACCAAAAATAAGAAAGACCATTAAGGATAAAGCAAAGTAGTGGACTAAATATCGCCGATACTACTCCACCCAGAATGGATCCAACGATGGTCATCACGCTATAAGTAGCAGTCGACCATGCATTTGCCTCTGCGATACGATCCCTGGACACGATTAGAGGTTGTACCGATTGTCGGGCGGGATTAAAAAAAGAGCTGAGTATACCGATGAAAAATGAACCAACATACAGGATCCAAATTTCTTCCTTTAAAAAAGCAACGATAAACGATAGGGTGACGATCCCACGGAACAGGTCCGCTATTATCATGGTCTTTACTTTATGGAATCGATCCACTAGTGGACCCATAAAGGGGCCGATTATGACAGAGGGCAACATACGTAACATGAGAAGGTAACTGATGGATAACACGGAATTTGATAAATGCAATGCCGTTGACATGATCGCTACTTGATTAAAATAATCCCCCATAACACTCCCAGCTTGACCCATCCATAAATATCGATAGTTTCTATTTTTAAATAATAAATTATTTTTATTGTTCAACATGGTCTACCCCTATATTTCACCTAATATTTTCACAAAACAATAAAACTCATCCCCCCTCCTTTACAAAGTTACTTGTTTCGAAAACCCCATCCTATCGATCATGGTTCACCACTCTTTGAACCAACGTTAAGCGTGATATCGCGAATGAACATGCCTAACCCCAAGGTATGAGGCATGTTCAAACGATTTACACTCCCGTCAGAGTGATCGGCAATTGCACTCACGAAGGAGTCCGTCCACCATTCCCTTAACTCGAACCTGACCCTCTTCATTCAACTGACCCTTGTGATCCAATTCATGCTTACTGGAGATGGCAAGTTCTTCTGGGATGACATGGGCGTGCAAGGTGCGAAAGATTTGACGCAAACTTAATAAGGTTAATGTCCCGGACTTCAAGCCCCCTGTTACTGTAAGAAGAGCGATGGGTTTCCCTTTAAATCCAGAGCCATCCTGATAATCGAGTAGGTTTTTTAAGGCACCTGTATAGCCACCATGATATTCTGGAGACCCGACAACAAAAGCGTCGGCTGCTTTAATTTGCTCAGCGATGTTACGCATGGTTTCCGTCTGTGGAACGGTAAAACTAAACAGGGGTAAGTTACTTTCTTGTACACAGATCAGACTGGCTTCATGCCCCTGATTTTGAAAATGGTTGGCAAATAAGTGTAGTGTCCGTTTCGTTGTCGATTCAGGATTCATGCTTCCATTGATTAATACGATCGTTGCCAATATGATTCACTCCTTCTAGTTTAGAAAGTGCTGCTCTTATAGTGCGATGCCAAAATAGTACGGCAGTGCCCACTCCAATGGCTGCTCAGAGGTAAAAGGGTATTCCGTCTTCTCTTTCCCTTTTGTAATCGTGATCCCCTTATCCGAGAGGGTGATACGACCCTCATGGGTTGCCATCGTACAGATCCTTTTCTGGGTAAATTTAGAGTGAGGGGAAGTTTGTTTGTAATCACACATGGAGTTAAATGACTCCCATGAACATGGTTCAACCGAAAAACGGTATTGGGTTGCCCACTCGCCATTCTTTTGCTTTTGCAACTCATACTCCTTTGACCCTTCCAACTTCATGATGCGATAGCAACCACTGATATCCTCGTGTACTACTCCCGTTAATGGTAAGGGAGAACGATAATGATCGCCAAAACCTACATCGACTAAATAAGGTTGATCCAAGTAAACCAGTAACGCTAAATGATCAAATGGAGGGCCAAAAGAGCCTTCTTCATTCTTCACACGTGCAGAAATATAAGAAACTTGATAGCCACAGGCTTGCAGGAGCTCATGGAATAACCCATTTAATTCATAGCAGAAGCCACCACGCCCATTTTCAACGACTTTTTTATACAGCGCAGGTATTGATAATTGAATGGGGACGGGTGGGTCTGCCATGATATCTAGATTTTCAAAGGGAACATGAAGGACATGATCCTCCTGTAAGCGTGTTAAGAAGGGGAGATTGGGACTTCCTATGGATTGAATGCCAATACGCGAAAGATAGGCATTGATATTCATTGGTCATGTTCTCCTTTCCTTACATCGCGGACGTTTTTTATCGCAAAAATAATTGATCATTCATGACCCGTACAAATTAAATCATATACGATCCGTTCCTATTGAACTTCCACCCATATACTGAAATCGCTCTACATAAATTGTCTTAAGCCCTCCTACTAAGCATGGGGAACGCTCTCCCGACAAGGACTTCATCACTGAAAAGCCTTTCATTTTGCCCAGATTTGGTGTATAATATACGTAATTGCATAGGTAACGTTTTCTTAGGAGGAGCCTGTCACCAAGGGCTCCTTTTATGCTTTTTTAGGACACAATACCCTTGGAAAGGAGATGAAGGCCTTGCTATTTTTCGAATTGCTCATCATCCTGATTAGCACCAAACTGGCAGGGGACCTAAGTGTTCGGTTGGGGCAGCCCTCGGTCTTGGGTAAACTGTTGGTCGGTATCCTCATTGGACCTGCCGTACTGGGCTGGATTGATAATAGCCATACCATCAAGGAATTAAGTGAAATTGGCGTACTTCTTCTGATGTTTCTGGCCGGATTGGAAACCGACATTAATGAACTGAATAAAAATCGCCGTTCTTCCTTCGCAGTTGCCATCGGTGGAATTATTCTTCCGATGGTCGGTGGCTATTTAGCAGGAAAAGTTCTTGGGATCTCAGATACTTCTGCACTTTTTATCGGCCTTTTACTCTCTGCTACATCGGTTAGTATCACGGTTCAGACGCTGCGTGACATGGGCAAACTAAAAACAAAGGAAAGTGTCACCATCCTCGGTGCTGCTATTGTCGATGATGTGCTAGTGGTCGTCTTACTCGCATTTTTAATGAGTTTTGTTGGAGCAGGCGATGTCAGTTTAGGCTTAGTGATCGGAAAGAAAATCGCCTTCTTCCTCATTGCCATTCTTTTGGGATGGAAAGTCGTCCCATGGCTCATGCGCTGGCTTGTGACCTTACGTGTTACACAAATGGTGATTAGCACCGGTTTAATTATCTGCTTTGGATTTGCATTTCTTTCCGAAGAGATGGGTGTTGCCGGAATCATTGGTGCTTTTATCGCAGGGGTAGCTATCTCTCAAACCCCCTATAAGCATGAAGTTGAGCAAAAGTTAGAGCCAATTGCATACGCTGTTTTTGTCCCTGTATTTTTTGTAAGCATTGGTCTATCCGTCTCTTTTACAGGACTTGGCGATCAGATTGGTCTTATTCTTGGACTTACTGTACTTGCTGTCGCAACCAAGTTAGTCGGTAGTGGGTTAGGGGCTCGCTTAACCGGATTTAATCTACGGTCTTCCTTTGGTATTGGCACAGGAATGATCTCCCGTGGCGAAGTCGCTCTCATCATCGCTTCCCTCGGTTTGGAGCGGGGACTGTTGGCTCAGGAATTTTATACGTCAACCATTATTGTGGTCATCTTAACCACCCTACTCACTCCACCATTGTTGAAGAAAGTATTTTAAATCAGGATAAAAAATAACCGCCTGCGCGATGCAGGCGGTTATTTTTATTGGATGAAGGATTTTACGATTGGATATTGAAACTCCTGGTCCTGGATGGCCCTGATGATACCAATAATCGGGATAATCAGTGCGATTAGGCCAAAGCCGATTAAGAACGGAATACCAATTAAGATAAAGGATAGGACCCATGAGATCCCTATCAATACGGAGATGACAAAGTGGAATACCACGGCTTGCAAAGACAGTCGTTTAAGCTCCTGCTCACTCGCAAGAAGCCATACCACTAACGGTAATAACACAGGCGCAAACCATGTACTCGCATGAATCAATATTTTTACGATTTTCATTTGATCCTCCATTCATGAATTACCCCCAGCGTTTGATTGCCACTTGTTACTATTCTTTATATCACGAATTCCCTTTGGAAAACTACTCCTTATTTCACCCACATGGACAATCTGACTCCATGAGCGCTAACGGCGAACAGGGGGATTTTCCTGTCCGCTGCTCATGCTATCTTCACTTATCCCTGACCCATCCCGTCCATCAGAACACGAATCACTTCTGGACGTGAAAATTCCGGAGGAGGGGTAATTCCTTGTTTCAGCATCGAACGCACTTTTGTTCCTGATAAGGAGACATGATCTTCATCTGGGTGCGGACACGTTTTATAGGAGGCCATTCCTGCACACCGTCGGCAATAAAAGCTGTTTTCAAAAAATAAGGGGGTAATTCCTAACTCCTCAGGATGGAAAGAGCTTAGTAGCTCTTGCGCATCATAGGTTCCATAAAAATCGCCAACCCCTGCGTGATCTCTCCCGACAATAAAATGAGTACATCCATAGTTTTTACGAACCAAGGCATGAAAAACAGCTTCCCGAGGGCCTGCATATCGCATGGCGGCAGGAAACACACTGAGAAAAACACGCTCTTTTGGATAATAGGCTTCCAAGATCGCTTCATAGCTCTTCATACGTACTTCCGCTGGAATATCGTCGGATTTGGTCTCTCCAACCAACGGATGTAAAAAGAGACCATCCACCGTTTCTAAGGCCGATTTTTGAATGTATTCATGGGCACGATGAACAGGATTCCGTGTTTGAAAGCCAACTACCTTCTTCCAGCCTCTTTCAGCAAAAATCTGTCGGCTTTCCAGTGGATCCGTATAATACTGGGAAAAGGGGCCGCGTTCTGTTGGATTCAGGTAGGTAATCGGACCACCGACCATCCAGGGGGAAGTCGTTAAAAGGTAAGCGACACCTGGATGAGTCGTATCCACTGTCCGAAATACTTGCTGTGCTTCTTTCATCGGATCGATCTTATAAATACTTTCCACGGTTAAGAGTCCACAGAGATTGCCCGCTAAGTCCTTTAAGGCAACCTCCTTACCCATGACTACCTGATTCAATTCCTCTTCGGACACTGGAAGAGTGATCGGCAGACTCCATAGCGTTCCATCTGCAAGGCGCATCGTGTCCCGTACCCTTTGATAATCAGTTTCGTTCATAAACCCCACTAAGGGTGAAAATACTCCGGTCCCAATGCATTCTAAATCCGATCGCCCTCGAGATGACAGGGTGATCGCAGGGTATTCTTGCGCTCTTCTTCGCGCATCTTGTTCTTCTAACCCACTGCATAAACGACGGACTAACTCTCCGCCGTGAGGCACAGAAACCATCATTCATCCCCCTGTTACCGATTTTTCAGACTTTTTTGTTCCGGTTTGCCCTTCCTCCGGGATGAAGCCCACATTCTGTCTTCCCAAAACTTGACCACCTGCCGGCACGCGGATCTTCCCCTTTTTTGACGGATCGCGTACATGGAATACAACCAATACTGGGATAGTTTTTTTCGTGCAATGGATTATAAGGAATGCGATGCTGATGAATATATTCCCATACATCCTTCGCTGAATGATATGCAAGAGGATTAACTTTAACCAAACCAAACTGACGATCCCATTCCACGACTTCTGTTTGTGCACGACTCGGCGCTTGATCCCGGCGAATTCCAGTGATCCACGCAGAACAGCTAGCTAAGTAGCGACGTAAGGGTTCCACTTTACGAATCATACAGCATTGATCCGGTTCTCGTTTCCAGAGTTCTTCGCCCCATAGTTGTGCCTGCTTCGCTAATGTATAGGCAGGGGTTACTCGAATAAAGGAAACCCCACAGGCTTCAGCAAGCCGATCTCGTGTCTCATAGGTCTCCTTAAATAAAAGATCCGTATCTAAGTAAAAAATCCGCGCTTGTTTATTCACACAAGATATGCGGTGAACTAACGAGACATCTTCGAAGCCAAAACTACATGCTAATGCAAGCCCTGAACCAAACTCTTGAACAGCCCATTGAATAATCGCATCCGGGTTTTTTTCAGACAAGGTAGAGGCGACTTTATGGATACGTTCTTCATTCCATTTCTTCTTTTCATTTTTGTACCATTCGTTATTTTGTTTCACGATTACTTCCCTCCTTCCTTCTTTCCTTATTCGCAGGAAGGTGCTAATGACACATTGCATTTTTCGAAGATTGCCATAATGATAAAATCAATCTATACTAGAATAAATTAGTTGAAATGAGGGATTATCATTGCCAGAAGCAAACCAACCATTTTTTTTTATTAAAAAATCATCCAGTCATGTAATGGAGCAGGCGTATTGAAGGCTTTTCTGCAATGTCTATTGCTAGAGAATATGCAAATACACCTCTTAAATACACACGTGCCCTTATATTACTTCCCTGCTCCCCTTGAACATTCGGCACTTGTGGCTACTCTCTGACTTCTGCTTGCCAAAAACATTTCATCAGAGCGAACCCCTTGTGTTGATCACAAACACGAAGGGATTGTATTTTACATGCCGCGCTTTTCCGCTTATCCAATGTATTTATTCTATACGGGAATCGGTGCGTTTGCTTTTAGCTTGATGAGTACAGCAACCGTTCTCTATTTTATTAAAGCCGTTGATTTAGGTCCTACACAATTATTACTGGTTGGTTTTGTATTGGAAATTACCGTCTTCTTATTTGAAATACCAACAGGGATCGTTGCTGATTTGTACAGCCGGCGCTTATCCATGGCCATCGGTTTTTTTCTCATGGGATGCGCCTTTTTATTGACAAGCTTATTCCCCCTTTTGCTAACCATCCTGATTAGTCAGGTGTTGTGGGGCATCGGTTACACCTTTCAAAGTGGAGCCGATCGGGCTTGGATTGCCGATGAGATGAAAACCGCTTCGATGGAGTCGATCTATCTACGCGGTGCACAAATTGGTCAGGTTGCCGCCTTCCTAGGAATCGGCGTTAGCATCCTGTTTGCGCAACTATCCCTTGCTTTTCCCATTGGAATTGCAGGAGGGCTATTGATCATCACCTCCCTTGTCATTCAGGCTTTTTTTCCTGAGACCGGGTTTCAACCTCAGTCACGTCAGCAAAAAAGCCTCTGGCAGGGGATGATGGGTACTTTTACAGAAGGAGTAAAAACGGTGCGCCATCATTCCTTACTCACGATCATGTTGATCATGAGTCTCTTTATGGGTCTCTATGGAGAAGGGTTTGATCGACTGTGGCAAAAGCATTTATTGGACTCCTTTACGCTACCGTTGTTTGGTCAATCTGGTGAAATCTTATGGTTTGGTGGGCTTAACGCCGTTTCCCTCCTCTTAAATATTTTGGTGGTGGAATGGCTACGACGCCAATTACAACGAACCGGGAAGTTAACTAAAGGATGGGTCTTATTGGTCATCCATCTCCTATTGATGGGCACCATTCTGCTTTTTGCTTGGACCGTCTCCCTCCCCTTCGCTTTAGCAGCCTACTGTAGCACCTTTATCCTGCGTGGGGTGAATCAACCGCTTTTTACTGCCTGGTTGAATGAGTCCATTCATACCCCACACCTGCGGGCCACCCTTTTTTCCATGCAAGGACAACTGGCATCCTTTGGTGAAGTCATCGGTGGTCCATTGGTCATGTTAGTCTTATTTTTATCAGGGGGGGATAGTGAAGTGGCGGGCCTAACGACTTCTGCCTTCTTGCTGCTTCCGATCTGCTTCCTCCTCCTCCTTGCATTAAGATCAAAGGTTGTTAAATATCCATCCGCCTCGGATCACACCATGACGAATGATTCAGCGCAGTTATAATAAGATCTCACTCTTTCCTTGCTCTACAGTCGAGCAATCCGTACAATGGTCGATAAGGTCGCCATGATAGATAACTGAAATGGATTCGCATAGGAGGAGACGATTGAATGGAACTCATTGTATACCTTGCCGGACAAATTCATGATGACTGGCGTGATCAACTCCGACAAAAAGCAGAAGAGCGTGGACTTCCCCTTACCTTTAAAGGGCCACAGGAGAACCATGATCGCTCGGATGCCATTGGTGAAACAATCAAAGGAGCACAACCCTCCAAGGAATATCGGGATCATGTGGCATCGGAGATGAATAATCTTCGTACCCGCATCTGGATGGAAAAAGCCGATGTGGTGATCGCTTTATTCGGAGAAAAATATCGGCAATGGAATACGGCGATGGATGCAGCGGTCGCCCTCCAATCTGGAAAGCCACTCATTCTCGTTCGACCCCCTGAATTGATTCATCCTCTGAAAGAGCTCGCTCAGCGCGCCCAAGTCGTGGTAGAAACACCCGATCAAGCGCTGGATGCCCTCGCATACGTTCTTGAATCATGATCAAAAAAGTTACCGTCTCTAGACGGTAACTTTTTTGATCGATAAATGAATGCCTTATGCTTCGCGTTGCCAGGCTATGCGACCATTTACTACCGTCATCATGGCCTGGGTATGCAACAGACGATCGGGATCCGGCCCTAATAGATCCTGATCAAAGATGGAAAGATCCGCCCACTTACCAGGGGTGATCGATCCCCGTTCTTTTTGCTCCCCGATGGAGACAGCCCCGCCCCAGGTGAACAGTTGGAGCGCTTCAAGTGCCGTTAGTTTCTGTTCTGGAATCCAACCAGGATGATTCACATCGTATGGATCACGTCGAGTAATCGCCGCGTGGATCCCTAATAAGGGATTAATGGGTTCGATGGGTGCATCACTGCCACCCCCACAGGGAATTCCTGCGGATAACAAGCTTTTCCAAGCATAAGAAAAGGGTAGCCTCTCTTCGCCCAACCGTTTGATCACCCATGGGAAATCACTCGCAACAAAGCGGGGTTGAATATCAACAACCACTGGTAAGCGTTGGATTCGAGGGAGCAATGACGGGTGGAGAACCTGGGCGTGAATTAATCGATTTGGCAGTAAAGGAACCCTTCCCGGCGCCGGAGTAACCGCTTCTAACACATCTAAAAATTGCTCAGCAGCTCCGTCGCCAATCGCATGCACAGCAACAGGCATCCCGTGATGATAAGCCTTTTTGACCCATTGGGTCATTTCCTCATGAGAATGGGTGGGCAGTCCATAATTTGTTTGGTCGTCGGCATACGGCGTGGATAGCCACGCGGTTCTCCCACCAAAGGAACCATCCGCAAAAATCTTCATGGCTCCAATCTGAAACCATTCTGTGTTTCCTTTAGGCACTTCCATGTTCAACCATTCATCAACATAGGGATGGTAAATGAGATGATGGCTCCGTAGATACATCCCTTCTTCAAGTAGCCCATGATAGATTTTCAATAGCTCGGCTACGCTCCCTGCCTCTCGTACGTCCTCGGTATGTACAGAGGTAATACCATGAGCGAGTACATCCTTTGCTGCAAGAAGCGCCCAGTTTCTTTTTTCTGCGAAGGAATTGGCGGGGATTGCTTGGCGAAAGGGTTGGGATGCATTTTCATAGATCAGACCATTTAATAACCCCATCCCATCACGTCCATACGCCCCTTCTATTGGATCGGGGGCATCAATGGTTAGACCCGCAGCAGTAATTGCACAGGTATTCACCGCTTGCACATGATGACAGGTCCGCGTCAACATGACGGGGTGATTGGGAGCAATGCGATCCAACTCCTCTCGCAGAGGAGGACCCCCCTCCATGCGATTTTCATCCCAATTCAGTCCCAAAATCCATTGACCTGGGGGCATAGTTTTCGCCTTTTTTTGCAGGATCGCCATCAGTCGATGCTTGCTCGTCTCTTTGGCAAAATCTAAATGGGATAAACGAATGCCATGCCCTAAAAGATGGAGGTGGTTATCCGTAAATCCCGGGTAAACATACTTTTGCTCCAAATCAATTTTTTCAACATCCGAACGACCCAATTGAATCGTTAGTTCTGCTGTAGTACCCAACGCTTTAATGAATCCATTTTCCGTGTAAATCGCTTCAACACAAGGCGTTTCTCGATCCAGTGTCGTCACATTTCCCCGGATAAACAACCGTTTCTCCATCGCAAATCCCTTCTTACTCTGCGATATTTTAGATCTCACAGCGATTGTATCGATGAACACCCATTGACGCAAGCACTCTTCCTTAATGAAAGCCCCCTTCGTCGTTGTTGAAGAAGGGGGTTTGTGCGGATACGATAAGAAGCCAGAACTTTGTTATTGACTTAAAGTTATCCATTCCGGGTTATGTCAAGAATCCCTCTTCCAATCGAGGACAACCACACTTTCAACCTGAGACGTTTGGGGAAACATATCGACTGGTTGAATGGAACGCACTTGATAGCCACCCTTTAATAACACCGAACAATCCTTTGCTAACGTTGATGGGTTGCATGACACATAGACAAAACGAGGGATCTGAGTACGAAGTAACGTCTGGATAAAAGCCTCCCCCAACCCTGTTCGAGGTGGATCTGCAACCACCACATCCGGACGAAAACCTGCGGCTATCCATTGAGGAAGAAGATCCTCCGCTGCCCCTACATGATATTCTGCATGGTCAATATGATTGGCCTTGGCATTCATCTTTGCATCGGCTATGGCTTCCGCCACGGTATCCATTCCAATCACTCGAGCCGCTTGATTGGCTAACCACAAGCCGATGGTTCCCGTGCCACAATAGGCATCCACCACCGTCTCCTTCCCAGTCAATCCCGCAGCTGTTGCCACTTTCTCATATAAACGGGAGGTCTGATTCGGATTGAGTTGGAAAAATGCCGGAGCGGAAAGATGATAAGTTCGTCCCCCCAATTCCTCGGCCATTGTTTCCTGTCCCCAAATTACCCGGCTTTGCTCACCAAAAATTAAGGATGTTCGTTGTGGATTATGATTCACTACTAGACTTACAAGCTGAGGCAGACGCCGAACCAGCTCCTTCTGAAGTTCATCTTCCTTGGGTATGGGATGTTCCTTACTGATTAAAACGAGCTGTGCCTCTTTGGTCTCAAATCCATAACGGACAACCACATTACGAATGGCGCCTCGATGCTTTCCTTCGTCATAGATGGATATAGAAAGATCCGTTAGTGTTTGGCGTGCGATATCAAGAATTTGGTTGGTCTCTGGATGTTGCACCATGCATCCCTTCATATCGATCAACCGATGGGAGGAGGGACTATACATCCCCATGACAATTCTTCCTCCCTGGCGTTGAACAGGTAATTGCGCTTTATTACGATAGGCCCACGGCTCCTCCATTCCTAGCGTTTCCTGTATCGGTAGAGGAGTCCTATCTGCATAACGAGAGAAAGCTTCCTCAACCAGCTCTCGTTTCAAACGCAATTGCATTGGATAATCGATATGTTGCAGCTGACAACCACCACATTGACGATAAATGGGACATGGGGCGGAAATCCGGTGGGAGGATCGCTTTTGTATTCGAAGAATTTCCCCGCGAGCAAATTTCTTTTTTACCTCGGTAATACGTGCTGACACATATTCCCCAGGAATTGCCTCTTCCACAAATACCACTTGCTTTTGATAATAACCTACACCTTCCCCATTGATCCCGATCCTGCGAATCGGAAGGCGAATCACTTGTCCCTGTTTTAACTTCATATTACTCATCCTTATTTTCCACTTCTTTTCTATCAGTATGATTGTTATCATTGTACCCGAAGTGAGAACAAACCCCTACCCGGTTCAAGGAAATCCAATTGGGGATGACGAATTACCGTATGAAGAAAAGGAGGTATTTTATGGCCACAAATCAGGTTCCATATTCAGACACCAACCATACGATTACAACCGAAGCCCTAGAAACCATCGTTACTGCTGCGGTAGAGAGAACAAAGGGTGTCACTGGCATTATTAACGAAACCCACCGCAATCCTTTAAAATTTGGACAAGCCTCCTCCCGTAAAGGCGTCATTGTCCACATGCAAGAGGATAACTCCATTCGCATATCCCTTCGAATATCGGTCATTTACGGGGAAAATATCCCTCAAATCGGGGAAACTACCCTCCATAATGTCAGGGAAGCGCTAATCAATATGGCTGGGTTAGATACCGAACATATACATATCCGTATCGAAGGAATTACCCTACCTGATGAAATTACAAAAAAAATTTTTTAAAAAGAGGTTTTAGCCTGGAAAAAGGGGTATATAATCAATAACCGTTGTGCTAGTCCCCCCTTGGCCCGGCTGAATATTCAGCCGGGCTTCTTCTATGTTTTTTAACCAATTTTTTTGAAGCGCTGAGTCTCCGCATGATTGGAAGCCTGTTGATAAATTGGACGATCCAACATCCGTTTCACCTCGATACCGATTTCTGCAAGCAAGATCCCTTGGTAAATGGGATTCCATTGCTCAAACAACAAAGCAACGCCGCCTCCCTCTGGCAAGGTGATGGCTTCCATTTTTATAAGGGGTAACCCGATTTTCTCGAGTCTTGTTTGCATCTGTTGCCCCACTTCTTCATCGATGGTCTCAACAAACTCCATATAAATAAATCGTTCACCAAAGGGTTCCTCCGGCAAAATGACTGCCTCTGGTTCATCTTGAACCATTGGAGGTGGAAGAAGAAATAAGTTACACACATCTTCAAGCATGACACTCGCAGTTGGTTCAGTGCCTGCTCCCTGCCCCAAAAGAGTAATGTCCTGTACCCCATCCGCTTCAATATGCACCCCATTGTACACACCTTCAACTGTAGCTAATGGATGAGAAAGTGGCACTAGCATGGGGGCCACACGTAACGAAACCGTATCTTGATTCGTTTCTCTCCCCACTTCTGCGAGCAATTTCACAGCATAACCTAATTTTTTAGCTAGGATGAGCTCGCCTACCTTGATCCCTCGAATCCCTTTATAAGGAATCTTCTGAAAAGGAAGTGTTACTTCAAAAGCCAAACGGGTCAAAATGGCCAATTTATACATCGAGTCCACACCATCCACATCATTGGATGGATCCGCCTCCGCATACCCTAACTCTTGAGCAACAGCAATTCCTTCTTCATAGGACACTCCCTTTTTCTCCATCTCCGTCAGCAAAAAATTGGTCGTCCCATTAAGAATCCCTGTAATACGATGAATGTGATTAGTTTGTAATAAATGTCGAATGGTTCCCAAAATGGGTATACCGCCCGCAACACTCGCTTCATATAGCAATTTCACTCCATGGCGATGCGCCAGTTGTTCTAAAGAAACGCCATGCTTTGCAATCAGTTCTTTATTTGCTGTGACTACATGGCAACCTGCCATAATCGCCTCCTCAATATAACGGCGAGCAGGTTCTACGCCGCCAATGGCTTCAATGATCACTTGCACCTCTTCATCCAATACCTCTGAAAAGTCGTCGGTCAGTAAAGGGAATACATCTCGATTTTGGCGCGGCCGTTCCACATCCTTGACTAACACCTTTCGAATCTCAAACAATCGATTGGTTTTTTTGGTAATCACCTGTTGACGATGATGAAAAGCTTGGTACACACCCCACCCAACAGTACCTAGCCCTAACAATCCTACACCAATTTTCTCCATGGTTGTTTTGCCCCTTCGAGATCGATTTTGCGACCCTTTAAAACACACATAAAAAGCCCCTCGATAGGGAGGGGCTGTATAGACGAATCATCAATCATCTAGGCTTCCACTCCTTATCACTTAGCGCATTCACGCTACAGGTATTGGCACCCTATCTATCACGCATAAGCGTCACAAATGGGTTGCCGGGTTTCATCGGGCCAGTCCCTCCACCACTCTGGATAAGAAATCGCAAACGAGATATTCAATTTAATTAGTCCTTATTATGAAACAGGTACCCTCCCACTGTCAAAGGAATTTTTACTCAACAATCGAATTTCGCAACACGCCAAGCCCTTCAATTGAAAGTTCAACGACATCGCCAGGTTCAAGCCACCGATGGACATCGGGACCCAACTCCAGAATACAACCTGTCCCTACTGTGCCAGAACCGATAACATCGCCAGGATACAATGTACAATCCTCTGAAGCACGTGCAATCATCTGAGCAAAGGAGAAGGTAAGGCTGTTGGCATTGCCTTTGGAGAGCTCACGCCCATTGACAGAGGCCGTCATTGAAAGATTCCAGTGCTCACCGTCTCGTCGATGTTCCAATTCATCCAGAGTGACCAACCAAGGTCCCATAGAGGTTGCAAAATCCTTCCCCTTCGCAGGACCTAACCCCACTTTCATCTCCTTCATTTGGATATCCCGCGCGCTCCAATCGTTCAAGATGCTAAAACCCGCAATGGCCTCCATCGCTTCTTGGGGGGTAAAATTGCGTCCCTGTTGTCCAATTACACAGGCAATTTCTAATTCGAAGTCAAGCGCCCTACAATTTTGCGGACGACTCACCTCAGCATCCGCCCCCAGCATCGTATGCGGATTTGAAAAATAAAAAACAGGAATCTCATACCATTCAGGGATCATCCCCAATCCACGACGGGATCGAGCCGTTTTCACATGCTGCTCAAAGGCATAAAAATCACGAAAGGTCGGGGGGGAAGGAACTGGAGGGAGCAGTTTTACAGCCTCCAATGGTAAAGCAACGGGCTCTCCCTCCACTTTTAATGCGCTGAGATCCTCTTCTTGAATGACTTTTGCAATATGGATGACTTGTTCTTTTAACTTCGAGTCTGCCTCCAGCCATTCATTCATGGTAGCTGGATGGAGTTTTGTCAAAGGAATTCCTTTGCTCAGAGTGGCCCACTCCTGAGCAAAAGCCACATCCACAATCCATTCCCGATCTAACCAGCCCAGTCTCCATTCGGAGGCGCCCTGTGCGCTTATCGTAAGTCCATTTTGGACATGCTCATATGAAACCAGCTTCATTCATTCATCCTCCTTCAGCTTCAATCAACTGGGTAGCGGTCCTATATCGAGGTTATTCGCCGAGAAAGAGAATCAACCCTTTTTTCCATAAGAAAAGAGCCCTCTAGCACGAGGACTCCTCTAACTCTCGTGGACCATTACAACGCCGAATCCAAGGATTTTAACCGAAGGGTTTCATCCACGACATGGCGTGTAGCGTCAGGAGCAGACAAATTGATCAAGGCTTCCGACATCCTTTTTCGTTCGTATGAATTAGAGAGTAGTTTCATCGTTGTTTTTCGAATCGATTCGGTATTAATGGCTAATGCAGCTTGTTCACGTAATAAATAATTAAGATTGGTTGCTTCTTGACCTGGAAATGCTTCGAATAATAACATTGGCAATCCCTTTGCCATCGCCTCGGTTACGGTAAGCCCTCCTGGTTTGGTAATTAAGAGATCAGCTGCATCCATTAATCGAGAGATATCCTTTCGATATTGAAAAATACGAATGCTTGTACCCTCATATTTCTGAGTGAGTTCTTCATACAACTTCTCATTTTTTCCTGTCAGCACCCATACTTCAATCGTTGGAGTTACGTGCGCTAATTCTTCAACCAATAGCGGGAGGGGACCACTTCCCATCCCTCCACCCATCATCAATATCAACGGTAGGTCAGAGGGGCATCCAATTTCCATGCGGGCCTGTGTACGTGAAGTTGGCTGGTAAAAGAGCGCATCACTAGGGATCCCTGTCTCGATAATGCGACTTCCCGTTTTCCATGCCAATCGTTTGCGCTCTTTTTCCGAAAGCAAACGATGAGGAATGCACAATAAATCAGGCGCTTCCGCCAACCACATCCCATGCACTTCATAGTCCGTTACGACACCAACCGTTGGCAGATGACGCCAACGTGATGGCAAAATCAAAAAACCAAAGGGATGGGTACTTACAATATGAGTGGGTTTAAATTCTTCAAGCATCCGATTCAATTTTTTTCTAATCGTCCATCCCATTTTCTCGATCAATTCAGAGGAAACATAACGAACAAAGCGATTATGAAAGGTTCGGTTATATAGATAATAGTATAAGGCCGGAAAACGAGACAATAACTGATTGTAACCAGACTGCAGGAGAGGATGGAAGCTAGACGTCAATTCCAATAGGTCAACGGTTTTTGTTGCCACATTGGCTTGACCATATCTCTGGGCCAGTGCATCTGCAGTAGCATTGTGCCCTGTACCAAAGCCCATCGTTATGATGAAAACCCGTTCCACGCTGTTTCTCCCTCCCCACTCTGGTTTTTCTCATTATGCCCTATCATCAACTTCAACCGATCCATCCATTCCTTCGGGCAATCGTGCCGCTTCTTTTGTCTGGACATGGATTCATGGTACCACAGCCACAACATTTCATGCCAATATCAAACCAACTGTCCCCAAAAATTTCAACAATAAGGAAAAAGAGCACGCATCTTTCGCGTGCTCCCTGCCCATTTATTTACAGAAAATGTGTTTCCCAATCTTGGTGATTTGAGGGCGACTCCAGATCCATTTGCTTGTCGCAGTCTCGGGATTGAAGTAAAAAGTAGCTCCCAGTGATGGGTCTGAACCATTCACAGCTTCTTTTGCCGCTTTATAGTCCTCTGAATTGGGTTGCAACCAAATCTGGCCATCGGATACCGCTGTAAATGCTCCCTTTTCCATAATAACGCCCTTTGGTGTATTGGGGTAATCAGAAGAATCTACACGATTGAGGATCACCGCTGCAACTGCTACTTTGCCTTTGTAAGGCTCTCCTCGTGCTTCACCATGAATGGCACGGGCTAACCAAGTCATATCCTCTTGGCTAACAGAAGCTGTCGCTTTTTTTGCAACAGGTGCTTTATGCTTCACTTTTTTTGTTGTTGCTTTGGATTCACTAGCCACTTTCACTGGCTTTTTCTTTTCCTTATCATCTTTCTTAGTCGTCGCCTTCGGTTTCTTATCTGTATCTATCGTCTCAACTGGTTTCCGCTTCGTTTGACGGACCTGTTTTTTATGACTCTTCTTTGTCCCTAACGCACCCGCTTCTTCCTTAAGAAAACCAAAGGGAAACACCATTCCTGATATCCCAACGGCTGCAGCAATGCTAGTCGCTACGATTTTCTTATTCATATTGTTCCCTCCTTGTGGCCTTCACGGCGTAATCGGGTTTCGCGTTGCCTCAATGGCACAATGAATATTGTAAGGGCTACAAGGATATTGAACAACAATCAATGATTGTTATGTAAGGAAAATTTTTCTTAAACGAAGGCAAAAAAAAAGAAGGCTCCTCAGAGCCTCCTTTTTAACTTATTTCGCTGCTTGGTAGCGCTTATTTACTTCATCCCAATTGACCACATTCCAGAATGCGTTAATGTAGTCAGGGCGTTTGTTTTGATACTTCAGGTAGTATGCATGCTCCCATACATCCAGTCCCAAGATGGGTGTGTGGCCATCCGTCTGTGGGTTGTCTTGATTCAAGGTGTTTGTGATGGCTAAGGATCCATCATTTTTCACGATCAACCATGCCCAACCGCTACCGAAGCGACCAACGCCCTCATTAGCAAATTTCTCTTTGAAGGAATCAAAGCTTCCAAAGGTATCATTGATCGCAGTCGCTAGATCTCCAGTCGGCTCGCCACCACCATTTGGGCTCATGATTTCCCAGAAGAGTGAGTGGTTCGCATGCCCACCACCGTTATTACGAACGGCAGTACGAATGCTTTCAGGTACTTGATCCAAGTTCGCGACCAAATCATTAATGTTTTTGCTTTGCAACTCAACATGCCCTTCCAACGCCGCATTTAGTTTATCGACGTAGGTCTTATGATGACGACCATGGTGAATTTCCATCGTTTGAGCATCGATATGCGGTTCTAACGCATCCGTGGAATAAGGGAGTGCCGGCAGTTCAAATTTTGCCATTAAAAAAACCTCCTCGGTATGTAGATAGTCGGAGTGAAAACAGGATCCTGAGCGACCCTGTTACCAACCGTTTCCCGTTTTTATTATGCAGAAAACATCCGATAATATCAATCATTACGGAAACTGATCACAAGAATCTTTCTTTTCACAGTTCATTTGTCTCTTTCACGTTCACTTCTTGCGGATTTTTCTTTCCGCCATCCTGCTCCTCTTGTGCATCAATATTTTCCGGCTTTGATTCTTGTTGCGCGTGATGGATAGAATGGATCACATCCAACAAATCCGTCACATTATCCAATATATAATCGGCTTGAAGCTCTTCAAATTTGCCTCGTGCTTCACTTCCACTGGGACCTGTGAGTGTGGCTGCAAAATCACAGCCCATCTCTTGTGCCGCGAGGAGGTCCGCGATGGAATCACCCACAATTAAGATCTTCTCTCCATCTGCTACAGGTAGACGGGCAACTACACACTTCGCATCGGAAACATGGCGACCCAGATACCCTTTTACATAGGTGAATGGTCGGGGTTTCCCTAACGGAGAGTATGCTGGATAAACTTCTTCAGCACGTTGCACATCACTTGCTGTAACAATGCGGTTTTGATCAAAATGAGAATAAAGATTTAACGCTGTCAAAGGGACTTTGGTCTCTACATCTGGACGCCCTGTCCCAATCCCTAATGCGATACCATATTGGTGAAGCCCAGAGAGCATTTCTTTGATTGCTGAGGGCTCAGCAAGTGGGATCTCCTGATCTAAAAACCCAAGTTTATCGGGATAGAACGCTTTCTTTTTTTCAACGTTTTCAAATTGCTTCGCACCAAGATACCATTCTTGGTAGATGTCACGTCCTAATTTCCATAGCGAATTCCCATGCGAGAAAGCTTTTGTCTCAATTCCAGACCATTCCCATGCGAGTCGATCCAGATTTGCCAACAGATCTAACTTCCCCTTTTGCGTATGTAACGCTTGAATCACGCCAGGAAAATCCGGTTGAAACTTAATCTCTGCACGCCGGACAGCATCACCAATGCTCATCAATGAACGCCTGTTCAACGGACGGGTTAGGAGGTCTTCTACAAAGGACGGGTTTTCTTGATGGAGTAAATACAATAGGCGTTGGAGTTGATAACCAAATAGGAGACTTACCATATCCCAGTTGGAATTCATTCCTTGGGATTTTAACCAAGTCAAAATGCGATCATGGTCTAAAACCTGTGCTCGAATTTGTTCGATTTCCTCTTCTTGGGGAGTGGACGTGAATGATTCTCCCTGTAATCCAAGAGCTTGATCACTGTATAACATTTCCCAGATTGAAAGCGTTGTTGAATCAAAGCAACGCTTTTCGCTCAAAAGCACTCCATCAACGTCAAATAGAATCACCTGATACATCCTTTTACCTCCCCCGATATTTCTTCCCTCAAAATCATTTACTTTTCTACTTTATCAGAGGAGCATAACAAAGCCCAACCGGATTCACAATAGGAAATAACTCCTATGCAATCTCTCCATCATCATATCTACACATACGCTCTTCTATTTGTTGCTCACGGTGAAGCCAATTTCCATGCCATCCTTCCTCTTTGACTTGTTGAAGCAACATGAATGCTTCTTCAAATCTTCCTGAATCTTCTAAAATAGAAAGAGCCACTTCATAACCAACATGCCGAGGCAGTTCCCCCGAAAAGAATGGATCCTGCTCATAGGCACGAATCGTAACCACGCCATATTCGATTTGCAAACGACAATACTCCTCTGTCATTTCTAATGCTCGCGAATCATTATCTCGCAATCCGTAATACATACGAATCTGTTCATCAAAGTGCTCATGAAGACTAATGAATTTTTGAGCCATATAATGGCGGTGTACTTGGGGATCAGGATGTTCACTTTTTATTTTTTCGTATTGGGTTCGAGCATTCTGATAGATATCCGCTTCTTGAGCCGTCAAGCACATATCAAATACACAACTCTCATCTTCATAGTGCAGTCGAGCAACATAAGGATAATAACCGGCGTTTGACACTTCTTCCCAAGCTCGGGTCACTGTATAGCGTTCTTTTTTTTGCGGGATATTTAGTAAGTCCAAGAGGGGGAGCTCCTCTCTTCATTGTGGATAGAATTCACTTGATATGTGATGGTTTATTCCCTTTCTCAAGCATAATAAACGATGCAACCCACAGGAAAAACCCTACCGCGCCAATAGAAGCGGTAGGGTTTGGTTAGTTACCCTCTTTCACGTGAATACATAGAGCCGAGACATCATCTTTTCGTTTGGGTTCCTGTGACAATGCTTTAAGCCAATGAACGGTTTCATCAAAGTTACGTTGTTCATAGGTAAAGGGATAAGGCATTTTCTCGTAGAGCCCATCACTGAAGAAGTAAAAAGCATCCCCCTTGGCAAAAGGAATACACTCTTCTTTAAATCGCATCCCTTCAAATATACCAAGAAACATTCCCGGTGTACCAATCATCTCATGCCTTCGATCTCGCTCGGCTAGAAAATAATTGACGCCACCGACAGCATATCGTAGCATTCCCTGAGAAAAGTCCATCTCAAAGCAGATCGCTGCAAAAAAGTATTCATCAGCTAGATAAGGTAAGCATGCGTCATTCACCCATGCCAACTTGTCTGCAAGGGATAGTTTTTTCTTAGATGCTTGTTCAAAAAGAACGCGCAGTGCCGAAGATTGAAGCGCTGTTGCCACACCATGCCCCATAATATCAAAAAGATATCCTGAAAGGATTTTCTTCTCTTCATCCCAGTAATAATCATAACAATCTCCGCTGATAAAGGAATGCGGTTGATAAATCGTTTCCAAGCAAAAGTGGCTATTTTCCGTAGAAGTAGGCAACATGGTTCGCTGCACTTTCGCTGCTAATGACATATCCCGTTTGGCTTCAATACGGGTGGTTACATCCGTTTGTACACCTACATAATGAATAAGCTCTCCGTGTTCATTGGTAACTGGATTGACACGCAATTCATTCCAGAACAGTGACCCATTCTTATGCCGATTAAGAAGAACCGATGTAACCGATGCTTGTCGTTGAATGGCATGACGTATTTTATCAATGGATGTGGTATCTGTATTTTCACTTTGGAGAAAACGACAATTCTTACCCAAAGCTTCTTCTGCTGTATACCCGGTCAGTTGCGTAAAGCCCGGATTCACATACACAATCGGATTATCGGGTAATCGAGGATCTGTAATACAGACTCCCTCTGACATATGCTCTATTGCTGACGCAAATTGTTTATCTAATAT
This sequence comes from Marininema halotolerans, assembly GCF_900116235.1. Lineage (GTDB taxonomy): Bacteria > Bacillota > Bacilli > Thermoactinomycetales > DSM-45169 > Marininema > Marininema halotolerans. The sequence goes on from NZ_FPAA01000002.1 coordinate 359,011, forward strand.
CAGTTCCAACCCTGACACCTTCTTCCCCTCAGTCAAGAACAGAAATATTTATCTTAAAAACAGCGCTTGATCATAGCCAAGGCAACACATCAGGGATATCCATCACAGTACAATCCAATATTAAAATCTCATTAGTGAAAGGAAACAATGGAAATCAACCTGTATTTATCATAACATATCATGGAAAGGTCGGATTTTGTCTAGTTGACAAGAAAGATGATTCAATTTGCATTGTAATGCCGATATCCTTTAGAATATTTGCTGATCAAGAAGGAACGACGTCTACGAAAGAGAAAAGATAAAAATATGGATATTACAGAAAGGGGCACCGCCCATGCCGTTTCAGCATCAGAATATGGACGAATCCATGCGACCCGATATAGAGACTCTTCATACATTGGAAGAAGCGGCCGATGAACTGCAGGTTAGCGAGGAAGCCCTCCGTCAAGCCATTGATGAAGGCATCTTTCGTGGAGTGGAGAAAGAAGGAGCAACATTACTTCCCCATGAAGAACTTGAGCGTGCTAAAGAACTCCTTGCTCAAAATCACCAAGCGCAATCTGTCGATGACACCTTTGAAGATGAACCGGATCCAACTCCTGACACCGAGGATTCAGAACCTTCTATCCATCGTGAAGATCCCGATGTTTCAAGCGCCTCAACTACTGACCAAAAGCGAAATCAAAATGATGATCCGATCTATACCGCTACATCCGAGGTCATTCCGCTTTACCGTACAGAAGATACCCACCATCATGATGATCGTACCCACCATCAGCACAAATGGAAATCGGCCTTTGAAAAGATTACAGAACAATTGCGACGTTTACAAGGGATGAAACCGTTATCCCGTTTACGTGTGAAAGAACGGTTGGAAGGATTTTTCCGGATTATCGAATCCAAAAAGAAGACTGATATCGACGAGGAGTTTGAAAAACGAGAAGTCAGTCTAAAATTAGGGTTTATGACTGGACAAAATGAGATGTTTTGTGACTTCTGCGAAGTTCATGATCGATTTTATCCAGGTGCTATTTTTGCCGACATTTATGTTGATGGGGCTCTCAAATGGATGATGTGCCCTAACTGCCTCAATTACTGTCGCCAACAATCCAATGGAAGCATGGAACAAAATGTACGGGCACGCTTTAATCATCTGGCCCATCGCTTGGAGCGCGAGGCACAACGCGCACGAAAACTGGCTGCTTCTGAAAATTTCCGTGTCCCACAAGATCACGAGTGGGAAGCTTGGGAAACCGCCTCGGTCACGATGCAAGAAGTTGCTTCAGCTCATGCTGGACCCGGCTTTGACCATGGCTCAGATTTTGATTCCAACGCTTCCTGGGGATTTCATACGGATTATAATGATGCTGATTTTACCGCTGATTTTGATCCCGCAGATCCTCCCAAAGATAACGGTTCAGCATAGAAAAGAGCTGAGAATGGATGATCCATCCCATTCTCAGCTCTTTACATTTCAAGAGAAAGCAGGACTTTCGTCTACTTGTTACGATCCAAATATTCTTCGTAGGTAAGGCCAAGGTGTTTCACTTGTGAAGCGAGGTTTTCTCCTAAATAACGTAGATGCCATGGTTCGTATATGTAACCCGTAACCATTTCTTTTCCCTTGGGGTAACGAAGGATAAAGCCACTCTTGTGAGCATGCTTCGCTAACCATTCTCCTTCTCGTGTACTCCCAAATTCTTGTACTAACTTACAGTCAACCGATGATGCGGTCACATCCATCGCTAATCCCGTCTGATGTTCACTTTCTCCAGGACGGGCACTCTCTCGATTCGCTTCTTTCATTCCAAGTTGTTCGACATGATGAGCAAAAATTTTTGTCTGGGTTTCAAAGGAGCGATATCCAGAAGCAGCAATTAAATGAACCCCCATCACCGCGGCATGGGTAAAGAGCTTCTCCAGCGCAATGGCCGCTTCTCCCCGTAACTGCTGGCGTGGATGGTATTCTTCCCTCGTAAAAATTACTTGAGGAAGGATTAACCCATTGGGAATAAAATTCGTAGGCAGGGGATGATCCTTGTTTACAAGCACCGTTATCGCATGCCAGTCACGATTCATCTCTCTCCACCCTCCCAACTAATAAGAGGTATTCCTTTTAGTGCTTCATCGGGTCATCCTTCTTTTCATTTGATGGCTTATCGGATTCTTTCAGAGTGGGAGAGGGGGTTTCCTGTGGCTTATCTGTTGACTTATCTGTTGACTTATCTGTTGATTCGGGTGGTGAAATGGGATCATTTTCAGGCAGAGTCTTTGTAACCGCAGGATCCTTATATGCATAATACGCAAAACGAATACGTACATTACCCGTCGTAGCAGCCGGTTGATCAATGTATTCAAAACCCTCCACATCAATAATTCGCTCTAGTTGCTCAAGCTCTTTTAATAAAGAGGAGAAGTCCGTTGAATTATTGATTTGTACGTATAAATCTCCCCACTCACGTTGCAGATGACGATTGGCAAGGGGGGGTGGTTTCTCTCCTTTGCTTTGTGATGGCGATGGGTTTTGTTCATCCTTTTCTTTTTTGTCTAGAAGAGTCGTTTCACCTTTTACCTTTCCCGTGTCCAAAGGCTTTAGTGTCGTGGGACGATCAGCCGTACGTAGCTCAATCCAAGTTGCATTTGTCTTATCAACTGCTTGATTTAAATCGTGAAGAAGCCGAGCAGAATCCACATCTGCTGGCACCTTTAATTGAAGACCCTTTAATTCTTCAAATCCAGGTGCTACTGGTCTTTTCGCGTCAGCCACTAATGTCTTTTCCTGTTTCGCATAGAATGCTTTCATCGATGAAATCTCTTTTAAGCCATCTTGTATGTTCATATATGACGGATAAATAAATACAAAGGCGATCCCGCTAACACACAAAGTGCCTAAACCCCAGGTTAACAATAATGTCTTCCCTGATTTATACCATCCGATTGGACGTACTTTCCTCATAGCTTATCCCCCTCCCTTGTTAATTTGACCCGTCTCCTCTTTTGATGAAGGAGGTGGGGTGGTAGGGGTCTGATCGCTGCTTGGTAAATTGGCTGGAGCCTCATCTTCTTCACCAACATGTAAAATCACATGGAAATGGGCAACTTGTGCCCCTTTACTTTTCTTAAGTGATAAAAGGTCTTTGTCTGCACAATGACTTCCCAGACAATCCAAGTACGCCTCTTTCACACGTGAATCTTTCTTTAATTCATCAAGATATTGTACGGCATTCTCCCGCGTTGAAAAATCTGCCCAACCGTCTAACTGTTTTTGTCCAGCTTTTGCTTGAAACAATTGCGACCCACCAGGAAGGTGATCCGTCAAAATGGCGATAGAATCACTCCACATCATCGATGCTTCATCCAGTTTTTCAACTGAATCACGATATTGGAGGGTGGGACCGTACTCTTTCATAAACAGTTGGTATTCATGAACACGCTTTCGTACCTCAGCTTGTTTCACATGACCTTGCTCTACTTTCTTATCCATACGAGCGTTGACATCCTCTTGCTCATTCCATACCCACCCTGCAACTAACGCCAAATTTAACAACCATAGAATGATGACGACTAATCCAACTCGAAAATAGCGTCTTCCCGGTGGAATGGGTGGCATTAAATTCATGATAATTTCACCCCCGTTAGCGCTGCTCCCAAAGGAACCGATAACGCGTTACCCAACCACCTTGATGCATGTAATTTCGTCTCGTCCTTAATTAACCCTTGTGGGGTAGGACTCAAATGAATCGATCGATCGCTTTTGGATCGCAGGTAATCCACTAGGCGATCAAAATCGACTCCTTCCCCTGATAACATCCAACTCCGGGAAGATTGCAACAATTCCTCCTGAAGCCATTCGGGTTCTAACTTATTTAAATTATTTAATAAAGAATCCCCATAAGAAGCCACTTGATGTTCTTGTGTCAACATTGGCGTGAGAGGATCCACCGCTGGACGATCAGGTACATTCAAAAGATGCTCTTCCATTGAAAGGGGAAGAAAGCATCCCCCTTGAAGTAAACCATGAAAGAAAAGACTCACTTCAATCCCTGTTCGAGAAAGATGAATGGCTGCCCATTTATGATTCGTGGTCTCATTCGAAAAATCCATCCACCGTTGTAAATCAAGGCAAGATAGTCCAATTGAAATGGGATCAAGACCACAACAGCGGACAAGATCCGTCACTTCTTCCACATAGCGGCGAGAGGTGGCTACAATAACCACCTCTTGTTGATCCCCGTCCGACCATACATGGCCAATGGTCTTAAAATCAAAAATGGGATCGTCAAAGGGAAGCGCCCATTCTGAAAAAATTTTATTCTCAATCCACCGGCGCATTCGACCCGCTCTCATTTCTGGAACATACCATATTCCGGTCACAACATGTCGATTACTTAAAGAAAGATGCACCTTGGTGGTGCGAAACTTGCGCCCTCTAAGCGCATCACGAATGGATTGAATCAACTCTTCACGCTCAGCCAGCTCCCTCTCCCCAGACCACATCGGTAACAACGGATGGGTTACGTATTGAGTGAGTCGCGTCTGCCGAAGTCCTTTTCGAATTTCAACCAATTTAAATAGGGAATCAGACAACTCCATCCCTAATGAATATCGTGGAATTAAAGACATATATGCACTCCTCCGCCTCGAATGAGTCCACCCTTCGAGGGCCGCTCCCTGTAATGTTGGATGCTAAAGAGTCATTCTCCTGTTCATTCTTCATTTCATTTTGTCTTTATACAAAAATATACTAATTCACTTATTTCGAATATACAACCTAAGACGTATATGTGTCGACCAAAGTTTTGAATTCAGAAGGATCTTCGGCAATCATCCCCTTCCATTGTATAGGGTATTATCCTTTAAAAGGGCGCGAATCGAAATTAAATGAGTGGCTTTCGTTTTTCGATCTTGAACCCCTCATTTAGATTGTGTACAATTAATTTGCACACTAATTAAATCGAGGATTGGAGGTTGTCTCAATGAATGTCTATGATTTTAACGCGACAACAATCACTGGAGAGGAAAAATCCCTCGCAGATTATCAGGGACGCGTACTTCTCATCGTTAATACAGCCAGTAAATGCGGGTTTACCCCTCAATATGAAGAACTTCAACAGCTTTATGAGCAATATCAGGATCAAGGTTTTGAAGTGCTGGGCTTTCCAAGCAATCAATTTATGAAACAAGAGCCTGGAACAGAGGAAGAAATTCAATCCTTTTGTAAAGTGAATTATGGTGTCACCTTCCCCATGTTTAAAAAGACCGATGTACGGGGAGAACATGCACATCCCCTCTTTCGTCACCTCACAAAAAAAGCACCTAGCCTCATCAGAGAAGGCGTGAAATGGAATTTTACTAAATTTCTAGTCGGACGGGATGGCGAGGTAATTAAACGATTTGCGCCTACGACTAAACCCTCTTCATTAGGGAAAGATATTGAAGAAGCGTTATCCAAGGACATTTAAATCCTACATACCAAAAGGAGGAGTTCCCTTTGAAACCCCTATACACTGCAACGGTTGTCGCCCATGGTGGTCGGGAAGGAAAGGTAAAGTCTGAAGATGGTGTGATTGATCTTGATTTGCGTATGCCCAAAGAAATGGGTGGACCTGGTGGAGAAGCTACAAACCCCGAACAATTATTTGCCGCAGGTTACGCAGCATGCTTTGACAGTGCGCTTGGCTTAGTCATCCGCAAGGAACGTGTCAAAGCCGGTCAAACCAAAGTCAATGCCCATGTCTCCATTGGAAAAGACGATGATGGCTATGGACTTGGCGTAAAACTGGAAGTAACCATTCCAGATGTCGATCATGACACTGCGCAAAAATTAGTGGAAGCCGCTCACCAAGTGTGCCCTTACTCGAAGGCAACACGCGGAAACATTGAGGTTGAATTAGAGGTAGCAGACCCGTCGTGAGCACCGCCCGTTCTTTTGGTCGCACCTCCATCCCTCGTTTAATTGGGCTTGTTTTATTTGCTATTCTCCTTTTCAATGGGGGTATTGCCCATTTTACCAAGGGACATGATTACGCAAATATGTTACCTTCTTGGATGCCATTACGTGACGAAACGATTTGGGTGACAGGCGTTCTTGAAATGTTGTTGGCAATCCTGTTACTTATTCCTCGTACACGAAGGCTTGCTGGTTGGGTGTCAGCTATTTTTCTTGTACTGATTTTCCCAGCCAATATCTACTCGGCCATCGCTCAGGTTCCTTTTCCCGGGCAAAATGAGGCCAATCCTGTCGCTTTGTGGATCCGCCTTCTATTTCAGCCCTTGCTAATTATTTGGGTACTTTGGGCAACGCGGACTCCGAAAAAATCGTAAACCATCAGCAATTTGAACAGTAAAAAAAGACCAACACCCTCTGTCTAAGGGACAGAATTGGGTATTGGTCTTTTTTATGCAACATTTAAGCGATGGAAAGCATACGATCCAGAGCGATCCGTGACCATTTGGCTGTGTCAGCGTCTACTGATACTTGGTTAATCACGCGACCCTCCACTAGACCTTCGATCGTCCACAACAAGTGGGGGCGATCAATTCGATTCATGGTTAGACAAGGGCACATGGTTTGGCTTAACAATTGAATTTGTTGATTGGTATACGTATCCGCAAGCCGTTGTACCAGATTCACCTCTGTACCGACCGCCCACTTACTGCCAGCAGGTGCTTGATCGATTTGCTGAATAATATAGCTGGTCGACCCCGCTAAATCAGCGGCTTGCACAACATCAAAGGTACATTCTGGGTGAACAATTACCTTTACTTCTGGATCGCGTTCCCGAACACGATTAATTTGTTCGACGGAGAATTTGGTATGAACTGAGCAATGCCCCTTCCATAACAATACCCGCCAATCCTCCATCGGGCCTGCTTGTTCTTCCCACTCATTTTTCACTTGATTCCACACCGCCATTTGCGAAAGGGGAATCCCCATAGCAAAGGCTGTATTTCGCCCTAGATGCTGATCAGGAAGAAAGAGAATCCGCTTTTTTTGTTGAAAAGCCCATTCCAATACCCCTTTTGCATTCGTCGATGTACACGTCGTCCCGCCATGGCGACCGACAAAAGCTTTGATCGCCGCTGTTGAATTTACATAGGTAACAGGCAGAACCGTATCACCTAAATCCTGTTGAATGAGTTCCCATGCTTCCTCTAGTTCGTCAATATCTGCCATATCCGCCATCGAGCATCCGGCACGCATATCTGGAAGGATCACCGATTGTCCATCGTGAGATAGAATATCTGCAGACTCAGCCATAAAATGAACGCCACAAAAAATAATCGATTTGGCTTGTTTTTCCCGTGCGGCGATGCGAGCCAACTCGAGGGAGTCTCCAGTAAAATCTGCAAAACGAATCACATCATCCCGTTGATAATGATGTCCCATAATAACGAGATCATCGCCAAGCTTTTCCTTCGCAGCTAGAATGCGCTCATTATATTCTTTATCGGATAAATTACGATATGCATCCGGTAACTGAGGATTGGTTGTCAGTGTCATTAAAGAATCACTCATGGTTACTCTCCTCCTCCATCATTAAATCAAGACTGATATCCAAAGCGACAGGTGAATGGGTAAGCCATCCAAGGGATATCCCGTTAACACCCGTCGCTGCAATCTCGCGGGCTGTGTCAGGCGTAATCCCACCGGAAGCCTCTGTCCACACCCGTCCATCAATGCGGCGAACAGCCTCTCGTAACTGGGTGGGCTCCATATTGTCTAGCAGGATCGCATCCACGTCGAGTGCGAGAATCTCATCCACCTGCTCGAGGGTATCCGCCTCAACTTCGACTTGAACCATATGACCCAATTGGCTACGTACCTGTTTCACAGCTTGAGCAAGGCTACCTGCTGCCGCGATATGATTATCCTTTATCATCACACCATGGCCCAGTCCAAAGCGGTGATTCACCCCGCCGCCCGCACATACAGCTGCCTTTTCTAATAGGCGAAGACCTGGGGTGGTCTTCCTTGTATCTAAAACACGGCAAGACAGCCCCTCTAATTGATCCACCACTTGACGAGTCACGGTTGCAATTCCGGAGAAGCGTTGCAAAAAATTGAGTGCGACACGTTCACCAATTAAAAGGCTACGTATACTCCCCTCTGCACGCGCAATCACGGTTCCAGGTTCTACGCGATCTCCATTATCCCGTTCCACATCCAAACGGATGTTGGGGTCTAATTGTTGGTATACTTCTACAACGGATTCAAGCCCCGCTACTACACCGGTTCCCTTTGCCAGAAATACCGCCTGACCCCTTGCTTCTTTGGGTATGAGGGCTTCGGTTGTCAAATCTCCTTGACCAATATCTTCGTTCAAAGCATCACGTACAATCTCCTGCAACCACAATGGATTCATCCTGACGCCCCCTTTGCATCAAACTTCTTGTTGTTGCCCATTGAGCACTTGACTGCGGATAATCTTTTCGGTAATGGCCTCCTCTGCTCTCTTCACGCCAGAGTGCTGATTCCATCACCGTTCGTGAAATTGTGATCATATCCCGACACTCAAGAAAGGTTACTGGAACTTTTCTTTCTAACCGAGTAAGCTTCTCAAGTCCCTTCTGCAAACCTTCTTTATCTCGAATAATCCCTGCATGTTCCCACATCAAAAGGCGAAGTTCATCTTTCCATATCTTCTCTTTCCCTTCATCTCGGGAACAAATCGGCATGGAGTACCTTTTGGGAAGAATGGTTGGCGCAGAGAGAGTAAGGGCTTCTTGAGCGGCACGTTGGGCATAAACCGTCCCCTCTAATAGTGAATTACTCGCCAAGCGGTTCGCTCCATGCACTCCCGTACATGCAGCCTCACCCACTGCAAACAAGCGTGGAATCGAACTTCTTCCAAAGGTATCCGTCCACACTCCACCCATGACAAAATGGGTAGCTGGGGTAACCGGAATCCAGTCCACAGAGGGATCAATTCCCGCTTTGCGACAGTGCTCATAAATCGTAGGAAAGCGAGTTGCAAAAGCCTCCCCAAGACAAGTTGCATCCAAGTACACTTTTCGTCCCGCTCTCATCTGACTATCAATGGCCCGTGAAACGACATCACGAGGAGCTAAATCTCCCCATTCATGAACTCGTGACATAAAAGCGTCCCCCTTGTCATTAACAAGGAAAGCACCTTCTCCACGAACCGCTTCGGAAATCAGAAACATGGGATTGGCGTCAATTGCTAACGCCGTCGGATGGAATTGAACAAACTCCATGTCTCTCAATTGAGCTCCCGCTCGCCAAGCCATGGCAATACCATCACCCGTCACAGCAGGAGAATTGGTCGTGTAGCGATAGATTTGGCCACAACCACCTGTCGCCAAAATAACGGCTCGTGCCAAAAACAAAACCGCTTTCCCAGCGTAAAAAGCACTGACGCCAATACACTCTCCCTCTTCCACCACCAAATCTACTGCTCGTGTGTTCCCGAGAAGCCGGATACGAGGATGTTCCTCAGCACGTTGAAGCAATGCATCCATAATGGCTGCTCCAGTGGCATCCCCTGACACATGGAGAATGCGATGGACACTATGGGAACCTTCGCGCCCTAGATTCCATCCATCTCTTCCACTATCAAAGGGTGTTCCCCAGGCATCCAGTTGACGGACAGCATCGGCACCATTTTTCACTAAGACGTTCACAGAATCCTCTTCACACAGTCCAGCCCCTGCGCGCAAAGTATCCTCGCGGTGTAACGATGGCGAATCATCTTTACCCACTGCCGCAGCAATACCGCCTTGGGCACGTGCCGAATTCCCATCGTTCAACACAGTTTTACTTAAGACGGTCACTCGGCCCTTCGTTGCCAATGTGAGCGCCGCAGTTAATCCTGCTATTCCGCTTCCTACTACGAGATAGTCCGTTGTGATCCGGTTCATAATGTGATTCCTTTCACATAGTTGTCACGAAAGCGTCACCTTAATTGTCTCTATTATAGCCTATTTGTCAATGAAAAGTTTTTCTATATGGGATATATTTCACAAAGTGATGTGTTAACCCGCGTCCTTACGCTATAATGGGTTGTGAGAGCAAACTATAAGGAGGAGATCCCATGAAGCGCTTATATTTTGACCACGGGGCCACAACACCACTACGCCCAGAAGTGCGAAAAGCCATCATCGATGCTTTTGATCACTTTGGAAATCCCAGTAGTTTACATGATGAGGGAACATTTTCTAATGAAATGTTGGAGCTCGCTCGCAATCAAGTCGCCCGCGCCATTGGTGCTTCCCCACGAGAAATTATCTTTACCAGTAGCGGTACTGAAGCGAATAACATAGCAATTATTGGTACTGCTCGTCGACTTCAAAAACAAGGAAACCACATTATCACATCCCAGGTCGAACACCCATCGGTTCTTGATACCTGTCGTTCATTAGAGCGCGAAGGGTTTGACCTTACCATACTTCCTGTTGATCGTGATGGCGCTGTTGATCCTGAGGATGTAAAAAAAGCCATTACACCGAAAACCATCCTTGTCAGTATCATGGCAGCCAATAATGAAGTCGGAACGTTAATGCCCATTAAGGAAATCGCTTCCCTATTACAGGAACAGAATATTCGCTTCCACACCGATGCCATTCAATACTTTGGTAAAAAGCCGCTCGATGTTAATCAACTGGGAGTTGATTTTCTCTCCATCAGCGGACACAAAGTGAACGCGCTGAAAGGAATTGGGGCACTTTATATTCGTAAAGGTGTACGAATTGATCCCATCTTATTTGGCGGTGGTCAGGAGCGTGGTCTTCGTCCAGCGACCCACAACATGACTGGGATCATTAGCTTAGGGGTTGCAGCAGAACTGGCGGCAAAGGAAGTACCGGAGCGAGAAGAACGATTAACTCAACTACGAAATCACCTTTGGGAACAAATTCAACAACGAATTCCCGACGTGGCTCTCAATGGTCACCCCGAAAAACGTTTACCTAATAACCTTAACCTTCGTTTTGATCGAGTGGAGGGACAGGCCATCTTATTAGAACTAAGTCGGGCGGGCATCGCTGTCTCCAGTGGTTCTGCATGCAGCGCAGGAAAAGGAGATCCCTCCCATGTACTGAAAGCCATGGGACAACCTGACGAAACGGCGCATCAAAGCTTGAGAATCACCCTTGGATGTGAAACCACACTGGAAATGATTGAGCAACTGGTTGTTCAATTGGAACTTGTGCTCAAAGAGTTACGTCGCCGTATTCAATCCTGATAGCGAAAATTATCCGTAGAAATTCGTTTAAAATTACAGACAAGCGCATTCATCTTTGTTACACTAAACAACGATGTAGAACCTTGTCGATAGCTTGGATGAAAGGAGGTTAATGGCATGAAAATGAACCCAAGCCCCCTCCAGCGAAAACCCTCTAAAAATCGTGTGACCGTTCTAGGATTAGTTGGTGGCTTAGTCTTGACGGGCTTCACAAGCCCGCAAATCGCACAAGCACCCCGGTATGAAATGGATCTTCTTTCATCCCAATCCCCTTCTTCTGAAGAAGTGACCGCCAACCTAATCAAGACAAAAATACGCTTATCCTCAGAAGATAAGCCAACCCACGAGGACAAAAAAGTAGAGAGGCCATCGCCAGTTACATCCAATCCTCCGAAAGTCGAATCATCGGCACCTCATTTGAATACAAAAAAAGAGCCGGTAACGACTTCTCGTTTTGAAATTACTTCAGTAGAGTCCCCTACAACAGTGGATGATAGGGAACAGGAACCTACTAAAAAAAGCACTTCCTCCGAGAAAGACTCCACCCATCAAAAAAAAGCACAACCACGAACGGAGCATCATCGGAGTGAGCAGGAAAAACCCAAAGAAAAACCAAAGAATAACGAGAAAAAGCCGCCAAATTCCCATGATTCAGGGCAATCTGAAACACCGGATCAGCAACCACAGCAAGAGCCACACGCAGAAAACCCCGATCAATCGCAGCAACTCCCCTTCGATGGTGTGAACGGCGATAGTTCTAACTTTGAGGGCTCGTTGTACGACCGATTGACTCAATTGGAATCGATCAAACAAACTCCCACTACCTAACAGGTAAGCGGGATTTTTTTTTGTCTATCGTGTAAACTGGTAAGAGGGAACCACCAAGCAATGAGAGGAGAACGGAGTCGTGCCTCAATCAAAACTGTTTCGTTTTGGCTATGCCATCATACTGGTCTTTCTCATTATCTATCTGGGCACCAAAATCGATTTTGTTTTTCGTCCCATTGTTATTTTAGTTCAGACACTCTTCTTTCCTTTTTTAGTTTCTGGTGTCTTATATTATTTATTCCGCCCTGTTGTGCGCCTCCTTGAAAAAAGAAAGATTCCACCTGTCGCCTCTATCTTATTGATCTATGGAATGGCGATTGGTCTGGTCACCCTCGCTGTGATCCTAGGGGGACCCACCTTAACCAAACAGATTACGATGTTAGTGAACAATATTCCGGACCTGATGAAAAATCTGCAAGCTTACTTAGAAAATCTACAACGGGATCTACACAGTAATCCTTATCTTAAAAACTACATTAATCAGGAAAACCCCCTCCAAGGAGATAATTTAAATCAATATATCACCCAGTTCACCAATTATATAAGCAGTAGTTACACGTCAATCGTTTCCAACATTGCTAACTTTATTGGGATCATCACCAGCATCATCGTTGTCTTTGTCACCGTCCCGTTTATTCTATTTTACATGCTAAAAGAAGGAGAAGAAGCACCAAAGCAACTCTTGCGTCTTCTCCCCCCTTCCCAGCGCGTAGAAGGACGAAAGATTCTTAACGATATGGATAGCGCAGTAAGTTCCTATATTCAAGGGCAAGTCTTTGTCAGTTTTTGTGTAGGGGTTCTTGTATACATCGGATACACGATCATCGGTCTTGATTACGCATTGCTTCTTGCATTGGTCACGATGTGTACCAACATCATTCCGTTTATCGGTCCGTTTATTGGTACCGTACCGGCTGTCATCGTTGCCCTTACCATGGATTCATCGATGATCTGGTTAGTCTTAATCGTGGTCATTGTCGTCCAGCAAATTGAAGGCAATTTCATCTCTCCCCAAATAATGGGTCGCACACTCAACATTCATCCCCTCACCATTATTCTGATCTTGCTCGTGGCAGGAAGTTTAGGAGGTTTTCTCGGACTGTTACTTGCGGTTCCGACTTACGCCATTCTCAAAGTGATTGTCAGCCATATCTATCGACTCATTCGCCTACGCAACCGCAACAAACGTCAAGCCGCCATATTAAAAGAGGACAATGAAGAGCTTTGATTAGGCCTTTCCCTTCACCTAAAAAAGCCCTCTCCGCATAAAGTGGAGAAGGCTTTTTCTTGAAGGAGGCTCTTTCATGGTAAAAAAACGATCACGGAATAAACAGAATCAACCCCAGATGCAAACCCCCCTTCGGAAAAAATGGATAAAAGAAGCGGATCTTTATTACAGTCAAACGATCGCTCCGCTTCGTCGACAATTAAAAAGTGCCCAACTGTCTAGAAACCTTGAATCCATCGATACCTACTGGAATCAACTGCAAGCCGCCTTAAAACACCATCGAATATTAATTCCCCGAGCCAACTATGTGGAACGGCCGTAACATTTTATTTCTACCCCTGATGGATTCGCTTATGGATCAGGGGTTCTTTTATTTTCTTTATCCTTGTGATTCCATTCTTTTGGTTAACATCCTTTTGATTGACGCTGCCAAGGAATCGCATGCTAGAAGAGAAGCGACTTCCTCTAATGGCGATGATTTATCGTGAATCAGCCGATTCACTCCCTCGATGCTCCAATCCTCATGGGGACGATCCAGAAGAAGGAGAGGCTGTCCCTCTTCAACGAACCCCTCTTTTAACACCCTTAAATACCAACCACTTCGTCCGGTCTCCTTCACACGGGTGGACAGCCCTTCAATTTCCCAGCGAGCATCTAACTTCCAACAGGGCATTCGCGTTTGTGATACCTGCAACACCCCTTCACCCATTCGGAAAACATCCCCGATACAAACGTCTCGTTCTGTTTGTCCATGAATCGTGAAGTTTTCACCAAATCCTCCTGGACCAAGATCCATCCCGCTTAATTCTTTGTCCCATAGGGAATAGTGGGCCAATCCGTAAGCCAAAACCGCTTTATCAGTGCCCCCATGATTTTTTAAATCCTCTTGTCCGTCCCCTGCTAAATTGGTATTCCCAAGATAAACCGGTCCCGAAATTCGCTCTTTTTTAATCCCACTTTTCCAGGGACGTTTCCATGTGTAGTGGGTTTGTGGTTTACCTACTTGTATGGAAGTAATAAAGGGGGCATTCATCGCGTTAACCTCCTATCTTTTTCGTTCCTGTGCACCTATCTTATCAAGTGATCGATCACCCTTCTAATGCTACGTTTGCTCCATCAAATGGATTTATGCTAAAACCCCGCTGTGTGAAAGTTTACCTCTCATACACACTTCCTTCATCCGTCGCAGATCGTGCTATGGACCACCTATCAATAGCACTTTCAGTGCCTCATAGGTTCTCCTGGAACCTATCTTAAAAATTCCCTTACTGGTTCGTTATGAAAAGTCAAATATAACCTCTTCGATCTCTGTATTTTCAACCGATAATCCTTCAATCGGAATCGCATCGAGGGTGATCGTCGCATCCCTCGTTACCGCCTCCAGTATCGCTAAGTAATCCTGTGATAATTGTTGGACGGTCCGATTGGTAAACAATTTTGTCGCAAATTCAAATTCAAAGTGAAGATCCCGCTCTCCCTTCTCACCATATAAACTCAAATCAAACTTCGAAATGGAATTACGATACTCGATCGTTTTGAATGGAATCGCATCTTCCTCTTCTTTATATGATTCTTGCAGGGCAAGCAAGGTAGAGAAAACAGGGTTTCTTGATGGATCACGCTTCATTTCTAACCGGTCCACCAGACGGTCAAATGGATAGTCTTGATTTTCATACGCTTGTAGTAGATTCTCTTTGACCTCTGCCACATATTCTTTAAAGGACTTATCCTTTGCCGGGTACGAACGGATTGCCAGGGTGTTGACAAACATGCCGATGATCGATTGCAGATCTGCATGCGTGCGACCCAGAACGGGTGAACCAACAATCAATTCTTCTTGCGCAGAGTATTTTGCCAACAAGGTATTGTAAGCTGCAAATAACACCATGTAGAGCGTCGTATCCGTGGCAATACATAATTCTTCAATCTTGTTCTTTAGGGATTCGCCAGCCTGAAAAAGGATACGATCTCCAGCAAAACTTTGCAGGACCGGTCTTGGAAAATCCGTGGGCATCGTTAATACAGGCAACTCACCCGATAAATGATCGAGCCAATATTTCTCTTGCACCTGGGACCCTTCCGACTGCAGGAACTCATTTTGCCACGAAGCAAAGTCTTTGTATTGGTATCGATTCTCTGGCAAGGATTGCCCCTGATACAATGCCATCCATTCACGAATCAATAATTGAATCGAGTAGCCATCGGCAATAAGGTGATGCATATCTGTCATTAATACATGACGATCTTGAGCGATCCGTATCCACTCGACACGGAGTAAAGGAGCTTGACTAAGATCAAAGGGTTGTACAAATTGCTCCACCATCTCCTGCAATCCTTCATCCATCTCAAAAGTGGGATCTAGCATCCATTCCTGTGTCATATCTCTATATTGAAATGATAGATTTGCTTGTGCATGAATACGTTGTCGCACTTCCCCTTTCACGATTTCAAAGGAGGTTCGCAGTGCTTCATGGCGATGGATTAACTTATCAAAAGCTTGTTGAACGCGGTGATGATCCAATTCACCTTCCACTACCATGACCCGAGGCAAATGGTACGCGGTCCCTATTCCATCCATATGGTTCAAGGTATATAACCGTTGTTGGGCTGAGGAAAGAGCATACGTGTCACCATCTGCAATTGGTTTTAACTCGGAATAAATCCGCTGTTGGGCTGCCTGTTTAATCGATTGTGCTAACTCCCTCACCGTAGGAGCATAGAAGATTTCCCGCAGCAACAAATTCACCTGTAACCGCTTTTGAATTGCTGCAATCACAAGCATCGCTTTGAGAGAATCTCCACCCCACGCGAAGAAGTGATCATCAGCTCCGATGCCTTTGACGCCAAGGACTTCCTCCCATATATCAGCGACCGTCTGCTCGATATAACCGAGTGGCTCCTCACTTTTCATAGAAGTAGCCACTTCATCGGATCGGCTCAATAGCTTTTGCACATCAATTTTTCCATTTAACGTTAAGGGCAAGCGCTCCAGTTGGACAAAGGAGACCGGCATCATATAATAGGGAATTCGTTGGGTAAGGTATCGCCTCACCGCTTGAGAGTCTAGTTTCTCGTTGGCAACTAGATACGCATGCAATTGAGGCATTGATGTATCGTTCCTTTTTGCGACCACAATGGCTTCCCTAACCCCTTCATGTTGCAATAGGACGGAGGCCACTTCCTCCGGCTCTACTCTAAATCCACGAATTTTTAGTTGCTGATCCAACCGTCCCATAAATTGTATATCACCCGTCGCGGTATATCTTCCTAAATCCCCAGTTCGATAATAACGGATCGGCTCTGGTCCCCAAATGGTGCCTTCTACAAAGCGCTCGTGATTGAACCCATCATGGTCACCCAAATATCCCTCCGTTAATCCCACACCTGCTATGCATATTTCACCGATCACACCCACTGGTACAGGCTTCCCTTCTGGATTCAAGAGATAGATCTGATGGTTATCGATTGGTTTTCCGATGACGGCTTTCATTGGTGGCAACCCCTCTTTCACCTGCAAGGGGTGCGCGATCACTCCAACAGTCGCTTCTGTGGGACCGTAGTGGTTCAACCATTGTACCTCAGGATACCTGCGATGGAATGTTACTAGATCAGCTAGGTTAATTTCTTCCCCACCCAGAACCACTAAACGTAACGCCAAGGGCAAGTTCTCTCTATTTTCCTGTATCCCATTGACGATCATACTAAAAAGGGATGGGGTCAGCTTTAGATAACTGATCTGATGTTTGTGAAGATAGGGAAGCAAGTTTTGTGGTTGAACATAGAAATCCTTTGGTGCTAGGTGGAGTTCGCCACCATTAAGTAAAGCAGAATAAAGAGCGGTATACCCTAAATCAAAGGCAATTGAGGAGAGTAGGAATGTCTTATCCCCTGTACGAATACCTGCCGTACGTGAAAACCATGTGAGATAGTTCACCAGGCTTTGATGTTTAACGGGTACGCCCTTAGGCATTCCGGTTGTGCCTGAAGTAAAAATCAGATAAATCGGATCTTCTGGAAGCACTCTCGTATCCGGATTCCCGATATTCCCTTGTTCCATCCATTCCTGATCGATCATGATGGTATTTCCTGCAAAGGATTCAATAGCGAGTCCATCCCCTTGCTTTAAAAGGAAAGACGCATGACTTTTCTCCAGCATCCAATGAATTCGCTCTTCAGGCAGTTCAGGATCGAGGGGAAGATACGTCGCACCACTCTTAATTACCGCCCATAGCCCAATGATCATTTCCAATGAGGGTTCAGCCATCAGCCCAATCACCATCCCAGTCTTCGCACCCTGGGTGATCAGATGATTCGCCAGCTGGTTAGCACGTTGATTTAACACTTCATAGGTTATCTTCTGTGTGCCACATACCACCGCTGTATGACGAGGGTGCCTGACTACTTGTTCCTCAAAGAGATCCTTTAGGGTTTTCTCACTGGGATAATCCCTCGTTGTGTCATTGATGTGGGATAACCAGTTCCTTTCACTTTGTGAAAGAAGATCGATCTCATCGATAAAGGGATTCTGATCCGTCATCATGATGACAAGAATCCGTTTCAAATGCCCGGCCATTCTCTCCATGGTTTCTTTTAAAAATAAGCTTTTACGAAACTGCAAGGTGAAGGTTAGTTCGCCTTCAAACTCAGTCACCTTTAATTCGAGATCAAATTTGGCAGCATGCTCCTTCATAGCATAGGGAAGTACATCCACATCACGTAGTTGGATTCGATTTCGATCCACATTTTCAAAGGCAAACATGACATCAAAGAGTGGATTCCGATTAAAATCACGTTCAATATCTAACTTTTCTACCAACATCTCAAAGGGATAGTCTTGATTCTCCAGCGCCTGAATCGCATGGGTCGTTACTTGATCAATGAACTGATTCAGTGTATCCCCTGCCCCTACTTGATTGCGTAGTGCCAGCGTGTTGACGAACATACCGACGATATTCTCAAGCGCTGCATGTCGCCGTCCGACGACTGGACTTCCTACAACAATATCCCGCTGACCCGTATATTTATGAAGAAGCACATGAAACGCGGACAGGAGGAGTGAAAATAACGTCGTACCTTGAGCCAATGCCCGACGATGAAGTTTCACCGTAGATTCATTCTTCAATGAAAAAACCACTTCATCTCCTGCCATCGATCCTCTTTCTGTACGAAGAAAATCCGTTGGCAAATCTAATAATGGAATTTCACCTGCAAAGGTTTGGAGCCAAAAATCCTCCTGTGATTGGATCGCCCCTGTTGCAATCCCTTGATTCTGCCAAGCAGCAAAATCTCGATACTGCAGAGGTTGCTCAGGAAGCTCCAACCCTTCATAAAGGGATGCAAATTCCTTCATGAGGATACTGATCGATAAGCCATCGGAGATAATGTGATGCATATCATACAGCAATAAAACCTGATCAGCGGATAATTGAACCACACCCACTCGAAACAACGGAGCCACCGCTAATTCAAAGGGGCGGATAAATGCTTGAATATAGTCTTCAACATCCGACCCATTCTCCGGAATCGGTTCAAGAGTGAATTCGTTCTCCTCACAAACCCGTTGCATCACCTTTTCTCCCTGTTGAGAGAAGGACGTGCGTAATCCATCGTGGCGATCCACCAACTGTTTAAAGGATTCTTCCAAGCGCTTGTAATCAATCACGCCATCCAGAATCACTGCACCTGGCATGTTATACCTTGTACGTTCCTCACTCATCTCATGAACGAGGTAAAGACGTTTTTGGGCGGCAGCGCTTTCGTAATATGCTTGGTTTCCAACAGGCATAATGGATACATACCGTGAGTATAGAACGACATTCTCTTCAATAAGCAGTGATAATTCCCTGACTGTTGGGCTTTCAAATACCTTTATCAAGGGAAGTTCCACTTCAAATTCTCGATGAATTTCTGAGACCAGGGTAATCGCATTCAGTGATTGCCCCCCCGATTCAAAGAATGAATCATCGATGCCTACCCTTGTAACACCCAATACCTTTTCCCAAATCTTCACAAGACGTTGTTGCACATCATTCTCAGGTGGTACATACACCTCTGTCGTCTCTCTCGAAATCACCCGGCTTTCTAACTCTTTCCGATCGATCTTGCCATTAGGACTCATCGGTAACCTTGGTAACTGGATAAAATACGATGGCACCATATACTCTGGAAGTATCTGACGCGTCTGTTCCTTCAGATGCAGTGTACCCTCGTCCATGAGAGGCGTGGAAACGTAATAAGCGACTAACATCTTATCCTTTCTTGCATCGTCCTTTACCACCACCACCGCATCCCTGACCCAATCACTTTGATTTAACACCGCTTCCACTTCACCGATATCAATTCGGTGCCCTCGTATTTTCGTCTGGGCATCCTTTCTCCCCAACACTTCAATGTTTCCATCTGGCAAAAGTCTACCGAGATCCCCCGTGCGATATAAACGATCCCCTTCCCCCTGAACAAAGGGATCATTGATAAACTGCTGGGCTGTAAGATCTTCATTGCCCAGATACCCCCGCGCTAACGGAATGCCTCCAATGCAAATTTCCCCTTTTACCCCTTGGGGAAGCAACTGCATATTCTCTCCTAGAATATAGATTCGGCGGTTGGCCAATGGCTTCCCAACCGGAATAAAGCGAAGGTCTGCACTCTTCTTTCCATGACCTGACACATGAAAAAGGGTACTGGTCATTGCTGTTTCTGCAGGACCATAAGCATTCAAGAAAAGGATGTGGTCACAAGGTAACTTCTCCCACAGAGCCACTTTCTCAGGAGGCATCTGTTCCCCCCCAACAACCACCAAACGAAGTTTTTCTCTAGGAATGATCTCGGGCCGGTGATACCATTCCTGGCACACTTCTCCCCAATAGGAAGTAGGTAGGTTGACTAGAGTAAGACCGTACTCCTCACATTTCTGTGAAAATTGATAGGGAGTCCAAATCTCCTTATCGCGTAACACAAGAGTCGCGCCTGCTGCCATGGTGGAAAGCATTTGTTCGAGGGAGATATCAAAACTGATCGAAGAAAATTGCAGGACTCGATCTTGAGGCGTTAACTGATATCGTTCCATCATATCCAAGGCATGACTGACACACGCTTCGTGAGACATCATCACACCCTTTGGTTTCCCTGAGGAACCCGAGGTATAAATGACGTAGGCCAACTGATGCGGTTCGATCCTTGGACGCGGTTGCTCCATGGGTTGCGAAGGGGAAACTACTCTCTCCTCCATTCCATATGGATCGAGACAGAGAATGGCTCCATCATAGCGAATCTTCCCTTGTAGTCGCTGCTGAGTGAGAAGAACGGGAACCTTCCCATCCTCAAGCATCATGTGAATACGCTCACTGGGATATTCCGCATCCATGGGAAGGAAGGCTCCGCCAGCTTTCAGAATGCCGACAATTCCGACCATCATTTCAAGGGAGCGTTCCATATAGACACCCACCGGCACATCCGGACCCACTCCCAACTGAATTAACCGATGTGCTAACTGGTTCGAACGGATATTCAGTTCCTCATAGGATAGCTGTTGCTCTTCTTGCATGACTGCTGGATGGTGAGGATGTAAACGTACTTGCTTGGCAAACAGATCTGTAAACACAGCCTCCTTGGGATAATCCATCGCGGTTTCATTGTTCCTATGGATGAGTTGATCCACCTCCTCATCCGTCAGCATGGAGATCTCCTCTAAGGTGGCGTGATCTGCTTGGATCATCTCTTGAATGATCTCTATCAAATGCCTTAAGAGGCGATCCGCTTCTTTTTGATCCACATACCGGTAATCAAATAGCAATTTCACATGAAAATGAGGTTGCAGATTGCAATAAACCGTCAGTGGATAATCCAATTGTTCCTCTACCTGCATGGACTCCACTTGCAACGTCCCCAACCCTTCTTTTAATGCTAAATCGAAGGGATAATTTTCAAATATCACGATACTTTCATAGAGATCATATAATGCCGAGTTTCTTGGTGCGTCACTCCAGCTTCGAATATCCGCGAGTGGTGTATACTCAAATTGCCTCATCTGCGCTTGTTTTCGTTGAATCTCTTGTAACCAGCTGGAAAGTGGTTCCGTAGCCGTTGCATGGATACGAAACGGCAGGGTATTCATAAAACATCCGATCATCGCTTCGGATCCCTCTAAATCCGCTGGCCTTCCCGAAGAAGTCGCTCCAAAAACAATATCCTCTTCCCCTGAATAACGGTGAAGTAGTAACGCCCATGCCCCTTGCACAATCGTATTGACTGTAATCCGGTGTTGCTTGGCATACGCCTTCATCTGTTGCTGAATCGTTTCAGGAATATCCCCTCTTACATAACCAAAGGGGGATGCCTCCTTTGGTACGGCCTTTGTGGGGAAAATACTATTAAAGCGAATCGGGGTCCGAAAGTCCTTGAGGGATTCTCGCCAGTATTTCTCTGCATCCTCCATATCCTGATGGTGATACCATTCCATATAATTTTTAAATGGAATGGCCTCCGGTAATGCGATCGATTGACCAGAGCGATACCCCTCATAGAGCTCCCCGATTTCCTTCAATAAAATACTGTTACACCAACCATCCAGTTGCAGATGATGGTGGGTCCAGATCACATCAAAATGGGCATCTGACTTTTTGACGACCGAGATACGCATCAAAGGCGCTATCGAGAGATCAAATCCTTGTTTTCGATCTTCTTTGAGCAAGTGATTCCATTTATTTTGTTGTTCATCTTCCTGCAGCCGTGACCAATCGATAAAAGAGAAGGGGACGTTTACTGTCGGATGGATCAATTGAATAGGCTCTTGCATGCCCTTCCAATGATAGGAAGCCCTCATGCTATCATGCCGAGCGGCGATTTGTTGCCAGACCCACTCAAACGCTTCCATATCCAACTCACTTTTGATCGTAAAGACGATCTGCTCCACTGTAACAGAGGATTCTGGTGAGTAGATGTGGTGAAAAACCATACTTTGTTGTACCGGCGATAAGGCATAGATATCGTCAATCTCCACAGATTGTTCCATCCAATTATCCAAATCCTTTTGTTGCAACCGAGCTAAGGGAAAATCCGAGGGTGTGAAATGAACCTTCTCTTGTTCCATACAACACTGCATGATCCGTTTCAGATGACCCAAGTATCGATCCGCTAACTGCTGGATGGTCTTTTCTTCATGTTTATGAATGCTATACTTCCAATCCATCCGCAATTCCCCGTTCACAATCATGCAATCCATCTCAATTAAATGACTACGCAGCGCCTTTTCATCCCGGGAAGATCCAGTAGGAAGATCCGTTAAAGTAAAACGGCTATCCTTTTGTGCACGTTGGTCAAACTGCCCCAGGTAGTTAAAACTAAAGGGTGCCCGTGGTTTGGATGTTAATTGCTCTTGCAAATCTTCCTTGCCAAGGTAATAGAGAATCTCATAACCAATGCCCCCACGGGGGATTCCACGAAATTGTTCTTTCACCCCTTTAATTTGGGCAGCTAGATCACCCTTTCCATGACATTTCCCTAATACCAAGGGGAACACGGAAGTAAACCAGCCAATGGTTCGCGAAACATCATGATCATGCATCAACTTTTCGCGTCCATGTCCTTCTAAATCGACGAGGATTTGCCCTGTCCATTCCGCTAACGTACAGGATAAGGCAGTTAACAAGATTTCCTCTACCCGAGTGTGAAAGGAAGAATGAATATCATATACCAATTGATGGGTTTCTTCTTCTTTCAACAAACAGGAGAGGATGTGGGCAGAACCCTCCGAATTTAAGCCCTCTCCTTTATCCACCGGAATGGTTACCACTGAAGTCTCTGTCTCTTTTAACCAGTAGCTCATCTCCTCGTGGATTCCAACAGATTGTGCATAATCGGTCACATGCTCCGACCATTTCTGAAAGGAAAGTGTCTTGCGCGAGGGAGTGATCGCCCCGTGTCTCTCCCATTGTTCATAAAAATGATGCAAGTCCTCCAGGATCACTCGCCATGAATATCCGTCAACAATCAGATGGTGGGCGGTGATAAAGAGCTGACCACTTTCTTCTTCTCCCCCATAAAAAAAGGCAGCTTGAATGAGAGGGCCCTCTTCGATATGGAGACTCCGTTGCAGGTGATCCATGGTTGACTTCATTCTTTCATCACGAACATGGGACGATAGATTGCTTACATCATAGACATGAAGTTGACCATGGTCCCCTGTCGCCGAATAAGCCTGAACCCAACTCCCATTCTGCTTGCGATAGCGCAAGCGAAAACTATCATGGGAGTCAATTAAAGTAGCAAAGCTTTCGCGCAATCCTTCCGCTTGGGTACCTGGAGGTGTCTCTAAGAAAACTGCCTGATTCCAGTGATGAATATTGGGTATCTTCTGCTCAAAAAACCACTTTTGGATGGGGGTTAGGGGCACTTCCCCTTCAGGGGTATCTCCTTCCTCCAATTCATCCATTTGTTGATACTGAACCACTCGTGCCAAATCAGCAATGGTCTGATAGTGAAACATCTGGTTCACCGATAGTTGAATGCCCTTTTGCATCGCTTTCCCTGCAATTTGGATACTGAGGATTGAATCGCCACCAAGCTCAAAAAAGTTATCCTCGATCCCAATTTCCTCTTCTGCTCTTCCTAATACCGTCGACCAGATCTGAACTAATTCGTTCTCTACTTCGTTTCGTGGCGCGACATATTCATTTCCGATCCGCTTCATGGGACGCGGCAATGCCCTTCGATCCACTTTTCCCGTGGCGGTCAATGGGAGCCTATCCAATTGCATAATATGAGTGGGCACCATATAGCTGGGTAACCTCGATGATAAATCGTCGCGGAAGTGACGCTCATCAATCAACTGATCCCCTACAATATAGGCACACAGTACTTTTTTCCCTGAATCATTGAGAAGATCGATCACCACAGCATCCTTCACATACTCATACTGATAGCATTGGTTTTGAATCTCCCCCAATTCAATGCGGTACCCTCTTATTTTCACTTGATGGTCCATCCGACCGATCCATTCGATTTGCCCATCCGCTAACCATTTTCCAAGATCCCCTGTTCGATACATCCTTTCACCTGGATAATAAGGATCTTGTAAAAAACGTTCTTGGGTTAAGTGAGGTCGATTGAGGTACCCTTGACTCACTCCAGCACCTGCAATGTAGATTTCGCCCTCCACACCAATCGGTGCCAGTTGATGATGCGCATCCATGATATAGCAACGCATATTGGCAATGGGTCTTCCTAAGGACACCTTCGCTTCGGTACAACGCTGACTCAATGCATCCACGGTGGTCTCGGTTGGACCATAGTTGTTATACAGTTGATATCCCTTCTGAATCAGATCATTCTTCATCCCATCATCTAATTTTTCACTACCGGAAATAACCGTCTGTAAACTGGCTAACTTTCGATCCGATGGTAGCAATTCCTTCAATACTGTCGGGATAAAGTTTACCAGATGAATCTGATGCTGATCGACATAATCACAGAAGGCTTGTCGATTCCACAGCACATCCGGCTCTGCGATATGAAGGGTTCCCCCGTGAAGAAGGGTTCCAAAAATATCTTCTAAACTCGGATCCACCGTATAGCTAGACAATTGAAGCACATGAGTATGGTGGTTCACTTGATATTCTCTACCAAACCAATGCACTAGATTAAGAACACTTCGATTGTCGATCATGACACCCTTTGGCTGTCCCGTCGTTCCAGAAGTGTAAAAAACACAGAATAAGTCCCGAGCATCATAGGAGAATTCAGGAAGACTCTCCTCCCTCGCAAAGGAAGTCGGATCATCTATCATCACCAGTTGATCGGTTGAGAGAATCTCTTTGATAACGGGACTCTCTTCAGCCAGTGTTTGCTGGGTAAGTAAATACTGCACCCCACTATCCTGTAATAGATAGGCTTTTCGAGTATCGGGATAGGCTGGATCTAACGGTAGATAAGCACTTCCTATTTTTAAAATTGCCAATATCCCAACGATCATCTCAATCGATGGAGAGGTGAGGAGGGCAACTATTTCTCCCGGTTTAACCCCTCGATGAATGAGGGTATTTCCGAGGCGATTGGCTCGCCGCTCTAACTCCTGATACGTAATCCCTTGCCCCTCAAACATCAGTGCTACGTTCTTTGGCTCCTTCTTTACTTGCTGCTCGAACTGTTCGATTACACGTAAGGAATGGGGAGAAGCCACCTCCGTGTGATTAAAGTGCGATAGGATTTGATCTTTTTCTTCAGGTGTGATCATTTCCAACTGGGTAAGATCTCGCTCAGGGTAGTTGACGATTTGATGTAAAATCATTGGTAAATGAGTAACCATTCTGTTGATCACAGCCGAATCCACGACCGCCTCGTTATAACTAAAACCGATCTCGATCTCGTCAAAGGCCATTACACTGAGGGTAAGATCATAATGGGTCACTTCTGTGGCGGAATACGATCCAAAGGACATCCCTGCTGAATGTTCGCCATGACGGTGCTGTAACGCTTGATCCAACGGATAGTTTTCAAAGACGACGATGGTATCAAATAAGGTATTTCGTTCATCCAATTCACTATATTTTTTTATATCGGATAACGGAGTGTTGTCCATAGCGGACCGATTTTGTAAGGTGTGGTGAATACGTTGGACCAGTTCTGCTACCGTTTCATCCTGTTGATAGGTGACTCGTAACGGAATGGTATTAATAAAAAGACCAATAAGGTCTTCAATTCCTGGAAACGCACCCGAGCGTCCCGACACCGTTGTACCAAACAGGACATCGGAACTGTTCTTGTATTTTTGTAAAAGAATCCCCCAGGCACTATAGATAAGCGAAGCCAAGGTAACCTCATGGGTTCTTGCAAATTGTTCAAGGGGCTCCTTGTCCAATCGTATCGATTTCTCCCGATTCTTACGTTCTCTGTTGCTTTCGTGATTGAGTGGGGTAGCAAATAACGATCGTTGAGCGTCAAATCCAGCCAAATAATTTTGCCAAAAATGCTGCTGGCGTTCGGAGTCTTGTCCTTGAATAAACTTCACAAATTCCTTATACGTTTTCTTTCTAGGAAGGGAATACGTCTTCCCTTGGGAGACACACGCATAGGCATCCCAAAATTCTTTTAACAATAACCCATTACTCCAACCATCATATAAAATGTGATGATGATGAATGGTAAGCACATGTTTTTCCTTTTCTAGACGGCATAAGGAGATTCGGAAAGGGACTTCTTGTAGGTCAAACTTTTTATGTCGTTCTTGCTGTTGAATCTTAGTAAGTAGCGCTTCTTTTTCCGAGTCACTATGTTCTTGTACGTCATGAAAGGTCCATTGAACAGGATGTTCTTTGAGAATGATCTGCACCGGTGCTTTTACTTTCTCCCACCGAAACACCGTCCGTAGTATTTCGTTGGTTTGAATCACGAGCTCCCAGGCCTTCTTCACATGCCCCTCGTCCATATTCCCCATTAATTCAATGGAAAGCTGTTCGACATACTCCTCACTGGTCGGATCCTTTAAGTAATGAAATAAAATTCCTTCTTGTATCGGTGTTAAACGAAGTATGTCCTCGACCTGTTGCCTATCCAATTTGGACATGGACAATCCTCCCTATTTTTCTTCCTATCAATAATTTGAAGGCACTTGATTCAGACAACTCTCTTCCACGATTTTACCGTTCTCCATTTTGATCACCTTGTCAGCAAGGTGGAAATATCGATCATCATGTGTGATCGCAATGATACATTTTCCCTTCGCCTTTAATTCAGGAAGCAATTCCTCATAGAAGAATCGACGAAATTCAGGATCCTGATCCGCTGCCCATTCATCAAAGAGATAGATCGGTTTTTCATCAATATAACTGATTAACAACGCCAGCCGCTTTCGTTGCCCCGTCGATAACTTCGTTGTACTAAAATTCCCATTTTCAATGGTGAGTTTTTCATGAATCCGTAACTTTCGAAGATAGTGATCCACTGTCTGTTGTTTTGACGCAAATGGAACGCCATACATTTTATTAAACAAGTAGTAATCGCTAAAAATCGCAGAAAACAACTCGCCCAGATCCTCTGACCCGATCCGCTGATCATTCAAGTAAATCTCCCCTTTTGCAGGAGAGTAGAGTCCCGTAATCAATTTTGCAAAGGTAGACTTACCGCTGCCGTTCCCCCCCGTAATAAAACTAACTTCCCCAGACATAAAACAACTACTGATCGGACCTACATGAAAGGATTCCCCGTGCTCACCCTGATACTGAAATTCCACCTGTTGCAACTCTAGTTTCAGATCAGGAGAAGGGAGCATTCTTACGTGCTCACTGTTACGCTCCGTCTGAAGGTTCGCAATGGAGTGGGTAAAATCATTGATTCTCTTCCAGCTAATTCGCATTTGAACTGCATTGGGGATCGCATTCAGAATGCTATGAATGGGACCTGTCATATAGAGAAACACAAACACATAACTTCGCAAGGATTCACTTTGCCCACTATCAAATAGCAATGGGAAGAGAAAGGTAACAGCACCGATTACCACGGTAAAAAGCAATTCACCCACGATAAAAACATTGGCAAACTTTAATCCTCCACGGATTCGTTTTTCTTTATACTCAAGGCAACTCGCTTCCATGTCCGCTTTAAACTCATTCCTTTTTGCCTTACCCATGCTCAACTCTTTATAGCCACCTACCAAATCATTAATGTATCTAAAAAATACATTTTGAATATTCCGAGTCTGTTCCCATAGTTTATTAGCGGATTGACCTGCTACATAATAGAGTCCCGCTGCCGCCAAAATGACCGCAATGGATATGAGCAAACCATAGATATTGATAATCCCCAGGTATACTAAGCAACATACCAAAGTAATTGAATCAGTCAGCCCGGTAATTAAAATACCCGCATGGTTACTAATCGCCTCGGTATCATTATTGAGGGTTGTCTGAACTTTCTCCGTCTCCATTTGTTCGATTCGTTCATAGGGGGTTGTTAAGATTTTATTGAGTAAATTCATCCGCTTATCATAGATGAGGGTATTGGTGAGTTGAATGAGTTTGGTGCGAACGACCTTTTGCGCCATCACATAGATCATAATTCCCAAGACAAAGTAGAGAAACAAGTCACTCCCTGACTGGTCCGTTCGATTGAGCGCTTCGTTCACAATAAAGATAATTAACGCATTACCGAAGCCACTGGTGATACTTAGCACCATCAGAGGGAACCAGCTTTTCTCTTTCTGCGCTGGAAAAATAGCCGTCAAGGTTAAATAGAGACAAAACAGCAAGATTGCGATAAATACAGACCATACCGCCAGCCATAATGTCGGAGGTGCCCATACTTTAACAAATTCCCAGGATAAATCTGAGAAAAAGACAGTGGGTATTTGATAGAGGCCGACACCTGCCACCAAGGCAAACATCCAGGAAAAAAGAGGAGCCCCAACCAATTTTGTCGGTTTTTTTTCAAGATATCGCTGTTTCCGAAGGAGTTGATACAACGTTATCCCAATGAAGGTGAGGGTTGTACAAATGAAAGGAATCACCAGTACCATGACCGTAAACGAAAAGGAATCGATATTCTTATAGATGTCTCGAGTATGAAACGTGGGTTCCTTTCCCTGTAACAGCTTAGCGACACCTTGACCAATGGTATGTGTATAGCTGGAATTCAAGTTAGCCAAGACGGCAACACCCATCTTCTCCTCGGGTCGGAAAACCATATGAGAAGAAAAATTAGGGTTACTCCCATCGTGGGAATATTCTCCGCTCCCATCCTGATACGATTGCCACCCAGACGCATAGGAAGATCCATCGGCGTCAGGGGCAACGGTTCGATCGACGTGATGAGTCTGTTGTATGGCCTTTTTGTTTTCCTTATTTAAGGGATTGTTCCCCAACTGAATCTGTAGCCATTTCTCCATATCATCTGCATTGGAAATAAAATACCCTGCTGGCGTATTTCCGCGATACATGGGGGCATCATACGCCCTTGCATGCAAAAAACCTAATTTATAACCTGTCGACATGTTTGGTGCAGGTGCCTTTTCTCGAAACAAGTAGGTATGATTTAAATGAAAAGGGTCGATGATATGCTCTTTCGCATAGCTTTCAAAGGATTGATGCGTGACACGCTGGATCACCATTCCAAGTACGTCATAGTTGATGGTTGCGTAGGAAAACTTCTCTCCCGGATAAGTATCTAACGGTTGATTCACCAAAGTTCTAACGGTTCGTTCAAGGGCGTCACCATCGGTTGCAATTGGAATGTCCCCAATTGTATGAAAGGGGATCCCACTCGTATGATGAAGCAGTTGGCTAATCGTAATGGGGACCTTACCATTTATTTTTT
Organism: Marininema halotolerans; assembly: GCF_900116235.1. Taxonomy (GTDB): domain Bacteria; phylum Bacillota; class Bacilli; order Thermoactinomycetales; family DSM-45169; genus Marininema; species Marininema halotolerans. The sequence goes on from NZ_FPAA01000002.1 coordinate 388,573, forward strand.
CGCCTTGATACACTCCGGTATATCGCATCTGGAACCACGGGAGATAGTGACTCACCGGTTTATTTAAATCGATTAGGCCCTTATTCGCCAACTGATAGATGGCGACCGCCGTAAATGCTTTACTGTTGGAACCAATTTCAAACAACGTTTGCGGGGTGACTGGTTGATTCGCCTGTACATCCGCAAGCCCAAACCCCTTTTTATAGACAGCGTGTCCCCCTTTGACCACGACCACCGCTAAACCAGGAATTTTCCCTTGATCCATCTGCTCTTCGATGAAGGCGTCGATCTGGTGTTTTTCTTTCGTGGACAGTGCCGCTTGTTCTCCAGCAGCAAAAGCTGTGGAAGTTGCTATGAACCATTGAAATGGTAGGATCACAATGAGAAAGACCCACACATATCTTGCACTCACCCTGATCACCTATCCTTTCTTCCTTCAATCAAAAATGCTATCAAGCTCTTCACTGGATAGGGTCGTCGTTTCAAAATCACTCGGGGTAAAATCAGGTTGCTCCTTCGCGCAACAATGATCAATCAATTTCTGTAAATGTTGCAGGTACAATTCCTTAAACGCGACGACGGTGTTATGCAGAAACTTCTTTCTACTATAGGTAAAGGATAAGTAGAGTTTCTGATGCATTACATAGGCTACGATATCGATCAGACAAGGAAAAGTATTGGAAGAGCTACTTTCCCTTCCGGAGTCTTCCTCTGCGAAGGAAAATTCTTGATGGAGGAATGACGTACTAAAATCCCCTAAGTAATTAAACCGTACACACTTGTGCAAAGGGCTTGGCAATTGATTCGTCATATAAGTTAAAACACCATAACTTAAACCTGAATCAGGAATTCCGCGCAATTGTTCCTTCAACCCTTTAATCTGTATGTCCAACGTTTTCCCTTCAGGGGCCAAGTGAACGGGATAAAAACTAGTAAACCAACCCACTGTACGGGATACATTGGAGGTCGCATCAATTTCTTCCCGGCCATGCCCCTCCACCTCAATAATGACTTCATTCGATGATTGTAAATCCTTCAGGGTTAGAGCGAGTGCCATGATCATCAAGTCGTCTACTTTGGTGCGATATGCCCCAGGCGCTTCTCGTATCAATCGCTCGGTTTCCGTGACCGTTAGCTGATGGGTAAGCACCTCACAATCTTCTATTCGATCCTCTCCGTGATCAAAATCCATCCAATCCCTGTTATCGTTATGACGGATCGATTGCCAATAAGCTTTGCTCCGCAGTGCATCCCCTTGACTAAACTCTGTTAAAACTTCTCCCCATCGCTTGACCGTGTCCGTTTTCTCTGGCAAGGTTACTTGCTCTTGTCGACGTAACTGTTCATACAAGGTAAAGAAATCCTCTAATAAAATGCGCCAGGAGATGCCGTCAACAACAAGATGATGCGCCGTTAGCAATAATCGATGCCCTTGATTACCAAGATGAAAGAGACACGCTTTGAAAAGCAAATCCTTATGCAGTTGAAAACTTGCTTTAATGCCTTCCCCTACCTGTGTGAGCCTCTCCAGTTGTTCATTGGAAGATAAATGTGATAGATCGACCCGGTCTAACGACACTGAATTTCTTAAATGAAGGGGATTATAGAAAAACTGTTTTAATTCTGAATCGTAGTTGAAACGAAGGGTATCGTGATGATGAACCAAGAGATGAAGCGCGATTTGTAAGCAATCGTAATCGTACGCTTCTCCCACATTCAATAACACCGACTGGGTATAATGATGGCTTTCTTGAAAGTTCTGTGCAAAAAACCACGCAGCCGCAGGTAGTATGGGGGCCTGTCCTACACAGGGATACGATGGAGAGGAATCTTCTTGTTCACGGGCATTCAGATAGTACACCATGTCGTTGATCACAGGATGCGATAAAATATCTTGCACCCTCATGGTGTACCCCATTTGATTTAATTTCGATTGAATCTGAATCGCTTTAATTGAATCGCCACCAACATGGTAAAAATTATCCATCACTGAAATTTGGGAACGATTTAATACTTGCTGGATAATCGATAATAAGGTCGTTGTTTGATCGCTTTGCGCTGCTCCCTCTGTATCGCTACGCTTTGTATTTTCCTGCTCCACTTTAGGAGCGGGTAAGCGCTCCTGATCCACCTTGCCGTTGATCGTGAGGGGAATCGATTCCAGAGAGACAAAGAACAGAGGAATCATATAATCTGGGAGCAGTCCATGCAAGAAGTTCTGCAACAACAAAGGCGTAACGGAATATTTCGCTACATAATACGCGTAGAGACTATGGGTCCCTGTTGCAGAAGCTCGGGATACAACGACCGCATCGACGATACATGGATGGGACACCAACGCTTGTTCAATCTCCCCAAGTTCGATACGGTACCCTCGAATCTTTACTTGTGAATCGGATCGACCCATATACACCAGATGATTCCTGTCAACAAATCGCGCCAAGTCCCCGGTTTTATACATTCGCCATCCCTTCATGAAGGGATTCAGGATAAACCGGTCATTCGATTCCTCTCTTCGGTTGCGGTAACCCTTTGCAACACCCACACCAGAAATATAGATCTCTCCCACTTCACCAGAGGGAACGGGATGTTGTCTTTCATCCAAAACATAAATTTGCGTGTTATATGCGGGCGTTCCTATTGGGACGGATGCGCCTTGATCCTTCTTTCGATCATACTGATGAATCATGCACCCCACTGTTGCCTCTGTCGGGCCATATTCATTAAAAATCCGCACATCCTCGCCAAAACGATCCTGAATCGCCTTCGCAAGGTCTACCTTTAAATCTTCACCACCAACAATCCATGTTTTGATGGAGGTAGCCGTATGCTCTCCCTCTCTTAACAAGGATAGATGGGAAGGGGTTACCTTCACGATGGTCGCCTTTTGTTCGCGTACGATTTTGTATAATACATACTCCTGATCATCCGGCGGATAAATGATTATTTCATTTCCACTGATGAGAGGCGGAAAAATTGAAGTAACGGTTAGATCAAAGGATAGCGAAGAGTAGAAGGGAAACACTTCTGCTTGGCTCGAACCAATATATTGATCCACTGCCCACGTGCAATAGTTAACCAGTCCACTCTGCTCGATCATCGTTCCCTTAGGTAACCCTGTCGACCCCGATGTATAGATCATGTAAGCTACATCCGTAGACTGATAAGGGATGGCTAGATTGGTATCCTCCCCCCCGTATAACCCAGGGGTATCCAGATCCACCACGTTCTCAACCAATGGAATTGAATCCCTTCCCCCCTTGTTGATCAGAAGTATCCGACTGCCCGAATCGCGAAGCATATGCTCCTTTCGCTCCAGCGGATAATCGGGATCAATCGGTAAATAGGACCCCCTTACCTTTAATACTGCCAATATCCCAAGAATGGTTTCCATCGAATGGTGCGTGGATATACCCACGATATCTCCAATTTGTACACCCTTTTGTTGCAGGGCTCTTGCTAACTGATTGGCACGCCTATTTAACTCGCTATAACTTAATGAAGCCGCTTCGAATCGAACCGCCACTTTATCAGGCGTTTTGCACACTTGATCTTCAAACAGTTGAACCATGTTTTTCTCCTGTGGATCACGTCTATCTGTTGCATTAAAGTCAATCAAAAGCTTCCTTTTTTCCTCTTCAGACAGAACCGTAAAATTACGGATGGACTCCTCAGGATGATCCAGTATTTGTTCCATGAGGTGAACCATTCCAAGGAACATTTGCTCAATTTGCTCACCTGTGTATTCTTCCACTTTATAATCAAAATCCAAGTGGAAATCCTCCGTGTTTGACCATTCTCGGATCACGAGCTGCAAAGAATATAGTTGTTTCCCATTATGAAACTCTGTATTTTCGATGGATGATCCTGCAATATCACGGGTTAAATCCGTGTTGTAAAAGTTGATGGCCGTATCCAGCAAATGATGATATCCTTTTTTATTCAATTCCAGATCCTTCACTAATAAATCAAAGGGATATCGCTGGTGATAGTAACAACGCTTCAGTTCACTCCCGATTTGTGCCAACATCTGTGTCGCCGTACTTTCTGGTTGAAGCCGATATCGAAAGGGCATGGTGCTCGTAAACATTCCCACTAATCTTTTTTCTTTACCCGAACGATTGAGTAAGGGCATCCCCAGTACGATGTCGTCATGTCCCGTTCTGTGATATTGATAGAGAAGATATAGAAGGACAAAAAATGGATAGGGAGTCGTTTGATTGACCGATGTCCACTCTTTAACACGAGATGAAAGGCCCTTTGGCAACACAAAGGTTTTTCGCTGACCTTCACCACAAACAAAACGCGCTTGTTGAATCGATGCCGGAAGGGTCGAAAACTTATCCTTCCAAAATTGTTTATCTTTCAAGAACCGTTGAGACGATCGATATGTTTGTTCCTGTGGGATATAGGAAAGATAGGACCCCTGAGGTTCAAAATCAAGACTTTCTCCTGCAACTAACTTTCGATACGCGGTACAAATTTGCTGGGTCAATAGATTCATCGTCCACCCATCCGAAATAAGATGATGCATTTTGATGAGGTAACCGCCTTCATTTTCCCCCAGCTTAAATAACACCCATTCAAAAAGTGAATGATGATACAACGAAAAGGGCTTGGCTGCTTCTTGATCAACCCATCGCTTGAATTCCTCTTCTGGATGATCCCTCCTACTAAAATCATAAAATCGAAGGCGCTGTGGTTCATAGGTTTGCACGTATTGAGAAACATCCCCCTGCGACTCGGTAAAACGTAGCCTTACTCCCTCATGTTGTTGGATAAACCCATGAATCGCATTTTCCAAATGATCGAAATGGACCGCTTCTTTGATTCTTACCGTCCCGCCAATATTGTGAAGCGATTGATTTGGATAGGTCTTCTCTAAATACCACACTCTTTTTTGGGGATGAGTCAGGGGATAGTATTGAACCTCGCGTTGTTGGCTGTTGTTATCCATTTCGCCTATACACCTTTTCTCTCCGTATTTTTAAACACCCACAACGTCTTCAGGTTATTAATGAACCTTCTCTCCTACAAAGAGATCCACATCCCAACAATGTTGAATCATTTTCCGAGTCGCCTCTTCGTCGATTGGGCTCCATTGAAAGCCCACTTTTTCCAATAACAACTGCGTTCGATCTGAACGAATATGAAAAAGGGTATGGCTTTTTAACGTTTCAACTTCAGGAACTTCATCGCCAATACTATGCATCTGAATCGTGTAGATGGCAGATTCATAGTGTTGTTTATTTTCTTCGGTAAAGATATGGTCAATAAATGCATCGATTGAAACCTTTTTCATCGTTAACCCTAGATCAGGGTAGGTAAGTAAGTCAGAAATACTCACCCACTGTGGATTACAAATATGATGCGTATCATTGAGAATCTCTTTTTTATTGAATAGACACAGAATGGCACGGCTAACATCATCCACACAGGAGAAATCCAAATCCCGCTCCATTTCAGGTACCCGTCCAAGGGTTACATAGGATTGAATCATCGAATAGATCGCATTTTGTGTAATGTTTTTCTGAAACCTTCCCGTCTTAGAATCAAAGGCAATATTGCCTACACGGAAGATATTGACCCGTAATCCATTGTCTCGTGCTCGGATCAGTAACTTTTCTGCTTCAAACTTTGTTTTTGGATAGGGATTACGGATCTGCTGCCCAACATCATAATCAAACTCTGTAAAGAGCCGATCCTGCACGCCAAGAATCTGACCCGAAGCGACCGCTAAGGTGGATACATGATTAAAATCTTTCAAGTTCCTATGGGAAGCAAAATCGATCAGATGCTGTGTGGCCAAGGTGTTTGCCTGATAGGAATCCTCATATTTTCCATAATGGCTCACATTGGCAGCCGAATGGATAACGCATTGCACAGTACGACTTAAGTCATCATAGGTAGACCGATCCAATCCGAGTTCGATTTGGGTTACATCTCCGCAATATACCGTGATGCGTTCGGTGAAGGTTTGCTTCCATGATGAATGGAGGGTCCCGCTAAGCGCCTCATGCACCCGCTTGGTTGCTTGATCGATGGATTCCCCGCGCACAATGAGATGGATATGGCTCGCAGTATCCATCAATAAATCCCGTAATAAGTAGGCTCCGAGATACCCCGTACTTCCTGTTAGTAAAATATCCGTGTACGTGATACTACTCGTAAGATCCTTATCTTGATCGAATTGGTTCCGTTCATGATACAACCGACTTGCCTTCTCCCCTTCAAGTTGGCTCAATCGTTCCGGACGGATTCGCTCTTTTATTCCATGTAAATATCGTTTTAATTTCTCTTTATTCACACGCTGTTCAGGGTTATGCAATTGAATGTGCTTCGCGAGATCCGTTGGACGTGGGTTTTCAAAGAGATCATTGATGGAAAGAGAGTAGTCCCTTTGCAATCGGGCGACCAGGTTGATCGCAGTGAGTGAGTTCCCCCCTAATTCGAAAAAATCATCACCGAGCTGGATAGAGGATACACCAATCACTTCCTGAAACGCAGCAACCACCTTCTCTTCAACAGGATTTAACAGAGGTCTGCCTTCCTCTGCACCATTTTCGTGAATAACACCCATCGGTTGAGTATGATGTGTCGTTCCTTCTTGCGTTCGTTGACCCAAAGAACCCTGATTCCCTGATGTAAGACGGAATCGTTTTCGATCAAAGGGATACGTTGGTAACGGAATACGGAATCGCCTCTCTGATGCAAAGAGGGGTCTCCAATTTACTTTCACTCCAGTTGCATGAAGTTGTGCAATACTTTGAAGGAAGTGTCGATAGTCAGCGTTTTTTTCACGGGATGTCACCATCGTGGTAACCACCATGCTCTTGGACGAAGGAGGGAAATGTTCTCTAATGAATGTACTTAACGTCCGTCCAGGTCCAACCTCAATCAAAATTTGCTCGGTATTCTCAAGGAGTTGGCGCGCGCCTTTAGAGAATTGAACTGTCTGACGAAGATGTGTCACCCAATACTCTGGATTGGTTGCTTCTTCAGCAGTCACCCATGTTCCCGTCACATTGGATATATACGGAATAGTAGGCTCATGAAAATCCATGGTCATCGCTGTCTCTCTAAAGGCTTGTAATATGGGCTCCATCATTGGGGAATGAAAGGCATGGGAAGTTCTCAATTGCTTATAGTTCAAACCATGTTGCATAAGGGTCTCAAGAAGCTCTTTCATCTCCTCATCGGGACCGGCTACAACACAGAGGGAAGGTCCATTCTCAGCAGCGAGTGAAAGGGTCCCCTTTAACAACGGAATGACTTGGTGGCTTGGCGCATGGATACTCACCATGCTCCCCGGTGCCAACGCCTGCATCAGTTTGGCTCGAATGGCAATCAATCGAATCGCATCTTCTAACGACAATACCCCTGATAAGCAAGCCGCCACATACTCCCCTACACTATGTCCAATCATTTGTTGCGGACGAACTCCCATGTTCATCAAGGTTCTCGCCAAGGCATATTCAAAAATAAACAGTGCCGGTTGTGTATAAACCGTCTCATCAATCAGCCTTTGATCGCTTTCGTCAGTACTTGATGGATACAGGATTTTTTTAAGGTCAACGCCTTGTAACTTGGTGAATAGTTCACAACAATGATCGACCTCGGCACGAAAAGTCACTTCTTCTTGATAAAGTTCTTGTCCCATATTTACGTATTGGGCACCCTGTCCAGGGAACATGAACGTGATTGGACGCGTCGAATCCACAACGGAAATAGGGGGAGATGTTACTCGTTGATTCTCTGCTAAACGCTTCTTCGCCTCATCTAATGTGGAGACGACCCACACGCGGTTATACTTACATTTTTTTCTGCCAAGTAATAGCGTATAAGCCACATCCGCCAACTTCGTATGGGGATGCTGTTCGAGGTAAGCATGTAGTCGCTCTTCTAGAGCGAGTAATGAGGGTTCGGTTTGAGCAGAAAGAGCCAGTACTTGTTGGCTTCTACCGATGTCCGATTCTCCTTGCGCTGATGCCTCTTCTAGGATGACATGGGCATTGGTTCCCCCAATGCCAAAGGAACTAACTCCTGCACGCAATGGATAGGCGGTCGTTTTCCACTCCATGGCCTGTTGATTAATGAAAAAGGGACTATTTACAAAATCAATTTTCTCATTGGGAGTCTCAAAGTGGATATGTGGAGGAATTTGACGATACTTTAATGAGAGAGTGGTTTTTATGAATCCCGCAATCCCTGCCGCATGATCAAGATGGCCAATATTCGCTTTCACAGAACCTAGGGCACAGAAATTCCTTTTATTCGTTTGAAAAGCCGCTTTCAAACCTTCTACCTCAATGGGATCGCCTAATACTGTGCCTGTCCCATGAGCCTCAACGTAAGAAATACTTTCCGGCTCGATTTCCGCGATCTGTTGCGCGGTCTTAATTACTTGGGCTTGTCCCTCTACACTTGGCGCCGTAAAACTAATTTTATCCGCTCCATCGTTATTTACCGCTGTCCCTTTCACCACTGCATGAATGGTGTCACCCGCTGCCATTGCATCATCTAATCGCTTTAAAACGACCAATCCCGCCCCATTCCCATTGACCGTACCCTTTGCCCCCGCATCAAAGGGACGGCACCGTCCATCCGAAGACATAATAGAGCCTTCTTGATAAAAATATCCGCGCTTTTCTGGTAATGTGATCGATACCCCTCCTGCTAATGCCATATCGCAATCCCCACTTAGCAGCGCCTGTGCTGCTAAATGAACCGCGACAAGGGAGGATGAACATGCCGTTTGCACGGTATAGCTGGGTCCCTTTAAGTTGAGTTGGTGGGAAAGACGGGTACTAAAAAACTGAGATCCATTCAATAAGGTAGCCTCTTTGATAAAATCCTGCGCCTGTTGAAACACCGAATTCATCCAGTACAGGTTGGTTCCACTACCGATATATACGCCCACCAATTCTTCAGGTTCATCAGAGGAATAACCGCTGTGCTCCAAGGCTTCCCAAGCACATTCATGGAGCACCTTCACCTGAGGATCCATCAATTCTGCTTCCTTAGGAGAGTACTTAAACAAATGCTGATCAAACCATTCCGTATCAGTGAGGACGCCCCCTGCCTTCACATACTGGGGGTTTCTGATGGTCTCTAAATCGATTCCCGCATCCCGCAGTTCGTCCTCTGTAAAATGGGAGATCGACTCTTTTCCCAACTGAAGAAGTTGCCAAAATTCATCCACACTGCTTCCCCCAGGAAATCGACAAGCCATCCCGACAATTGCCAACTCTAACCCATTGGTCGAATGATTCATGTCAACCTCCGCTTCATGTTCCTTCGTTGTTTTAGTCGGTTTTTTGACGCTTCCATCACCATACTGCGATCATTCTCCTCCTGCTTGCCATCGGTTTGTTTCCCTTGTGCCTGGATATGATGAACCAGCCTTTGAATGGTCGTGTATCGGAATAACTCGACGACGGAAATATCGAGATCCAACTCTTCTTGTAGACGATGGCGCATTTGAATTAAGGTGAGGGAATTGCCACCCAAGTCAAAAAAATGATCGTGTATACTGATTTGCGCCAACCCAAGAATCTCTTTCCATATCGAAGCCACTGTTTTTTCTATCTGTGTCGTTGGTTTGGCATACGGGGTACCTTGGAGCATGAGAGGAACATCCCTCATTCCCTTCAAAGCTGCCATATCCACCTTATCGCTCGATGTCCGTGGAAGTTGATCCATTCTTACGAAGTGAGTCGGGATCATGTAAACCGGAAGTTGCTCCTTCAGATAGGAACGAAGTTCCGAAACGGTCATTTTTTCATCCGTCACCACAAAAGCACACAGATACTCATCGTTATTCGGTTCTTTTTTCGGAATGACGACGGCATCCATCACGCGAGGGTGCTTTACTAGGTGGGCCATTATCTCATTGGGCTCGATCCGTATTCCTTTCATTTTCACTTGATGATCCGCTCTTCCGATGTACTCGATATTGCCATCGGGTAGCCATCGCACGAAATCGCCTGTCCGATACATTTTCTCCCCAGTCAAAAAAGGATTTTCAATGAACCGTTCCGCAGTGAGCTCCGGTCGATTGCGATAACCTCGTGCAACACCCCTTCCACCGATATACAATTCCCCCATCACTCCAATGGGTACAGGATGTAGCGCCGTATCAAGGATGTATGTGTGATAATTAATCAACGGTTTCCCGATCGGCAGACTCGTTCCCTGTACTTCTCCATCGCAGCGATAGCTTGTCGCGTACACGGTCGCCTCGGTGGGTCCATAAAGGTTAATTATGTTCGTTACCTGTAGGGATTCTCGCAACTGCTTGTACAATGTCGTGGTAAATGCTTCTCCTGCTACCATCACCGTGTGGAGGTGTGGTCGTGTCTCAAGATCTGAAAGCAATGCACTCATATGAGCAGGGACCGCGCCCATCACATCCACCTGATTTTCCTCGATATATCGCCATAGTTTTTTCGGTTCCATCACCGTTTCTTTTACAGGAACGAATAACTCTCCACCTGTTAGTAGCGGCAGAAGCATTTGTTGTACCGATACATCAAAGGTGAATTTGGCTAGAAGTAGATGATGAAGGGGTCCTTCCAACTGCAAGGTATCCTTTAATCCTACTAACTGATTCACGATCTGCTGGTGTTCAACCATCACCCCTTTTGGTTGACCTGTAGTCCCTGAGGTATACATCACATAAGCCAAATCTTCTGGGGAGCTTTCCCCTGTGAAGAAGGAAGCGCTTTCTTGCTCGATGCGTTGATCATCAAAGGTGAGGACATCCTGCTCCAAGGAAAGACGACCCTTCAAATGCGATTGCATAAGGATTTTTTCACAACCGCTGTCCTGTAAAGTAAACTGGATCCGTCCGTTCGGAAAGGCAGGATCAATGGGTAAATAAGCGCCGCCTGCTTTTAATACCGCCCACACGCCTAGAATCATATCAATGGATGGCTCAGCAATAATCGCCACAATATCGTTGTGACATACCCCTTGTTGCTTTAAGAAACCGGCCAACTGACTGGATCTTTCATCCAGCTCTCTATAAGTAAGCACATCGCTTTCACAGTGAACAGCTAATTGAGTTGGCGTCAACCGTACTTGCCTCGCAAACAAATCGGTAAGGGTGAGATGATGAGGGATTCTCCCTGCAGTCGTATGAAAATGACACAAGATTTCACTCTCTTCGTCTTCGGTAAGAAGCGACACTTCATCCAAGAGAGTCGCTTTATCTCGTGTGACGCTCTCCAATAACTGAATAAAGTGATGGGTCATTCGGTTCATCGATTCCCTCGAAAAAAGTGCCGTACGGTATTGAAATTCAAACGTAATGGTTCGTTCATTTTCAAACGCATGGATCGATAGGTCAAATTGAGTCATACCGGTTTCAAGGGGCATCGGTTGGAAAGTTAACCCTTTTGCTTTTAACGCACGCGCATCATTCTCTAAGGTGAAAAAGACATCAAAGAGCGGATTTCTTCCTGAATCCCGCTGGATACCCAATTGATCCACCAACACTTCAAAGGGATAATCTTCATGATCCAAAGCTTCCAATGTATGCTCCTTGACATCATCTAACAACTGAGCAAAGGATTCGCCCCCTTTCGGAGCATTCCTCATCACAAGCGTATGAACAAACATTCCGACCATCTCTTCCAAGCCAGGGTGGCTTCTCCCTGCCAGTGGTGAACCGATGGTAATATCCTCTTGCCCAGTGTATTTATAAAGAAGTGCATTGATTGCCGCTAATAATGTGGAATATAGGGTCGTTCCATGTTCTGTTGCAAGGTCCCTGATACGTGCAGTCAACTCGTGACTCGTCTCGATTGTGACCCGCTCTCCATGGTAGTCACTCTCAGCATGGCGTGGATAATCGGTGTGTAAAGCCAATACAGGCACATCTTGTTGAAAAACATCCGTCCAATAGGCTTCATTTTTTTTGTAGGATTCGCCTTCCCTCATGCGATGTTGCCAAACGGCATAATCGCGATACTGAAACCTTGGGGGAGCCAGTTTTTCTCCTTGATACAGATCCACAAGTTCTTTCATGAAAATCTCCATCGAAGCCCCATCGAAGATGATGTGGTGGGTATCGATTAACAAGAGATGCTTTTGCGGGGCCACTCGTAAAACCTTCACCCGGAATAACGGACATTGTTCTAAATCAAAGGGTTGTACAAAACCCTGCGCCACATCCTTAATCGCTTCCTCCTCCACATCGATACAATCCAGCATCATCTCGGTAGGGGGATGGATCCTTTGAACCAGTTCATTCTTTTTAAGGGAAAAGCTCGTACGTAACGAATCATGGCGTTCAATCATCCGTTGAATCCCTTGATGCAAGCGGTTGATATCGAATTCCCCTTCAATCAATGTGGCCGTCGGTAAATTGTAGGCAACGGAGGTCCGTTCCAATTGCCAAAGGATAAATAGACGCTTTTGTTGGGAAGTTACCGGATAATCCTCTTTTTCAGCGGTCGGTTGAATGGTAACCCTTTCTTGTTGCTGGGAATGCGGAATAATACGAGCAAGTTCTCTAATCGTGGGTTGTCTAAAAATCTCACTCAAATGCAATGTCACTGATAATTGATCTTTCATTTTCAATAGAATGGAAGCTGCCTTTAAGGAATGCCCCCCCAACTCAAAAAAATTATCATCTAACCCCACTTGCTCTACTTGGAGAACGTCACTCCATATCTTTGCGATCTGCCTTTCCCTCTCACTTTGGGGCGGCATATAGGAAGACGCAGGTACCCCTCCTTGAACATCGATAGCAGGTAGTTCGTTTCGATTGATCTTACCATTTTGATTTAATGGCATATGCTTTAGTTGAGTGATATAGCCAGGCACCATATATTCAGGTAACCGCTCTGCAAGGAATGAACGGAGTTGTTGTGAAGGCAATGGGGCATTTGCTACAAAGTAGACGGCAAGTGTTTGTGCCCCGCTAGCATCCTCCATGCCAATGACTACAACTTCCTCCACCAATGGATGCTTTACCATGTGCGCTTCAATTTCGCCTAGCTCCACTCGAAAACCACGAATCTTGGTTTGATGATCCACACGACCAACAAACTCAATATTGCCATCTGGTAACCAGCGGGCTAAATCTCCAGATCGGTATATTTTCTCCCCAGGGGTATGAGGGAAATGAACAAACTTACTCGTAGTTAACTCCGGAGCTTGATGATATCCCTGCGCTAAGCTAATCCCTCCAACACACAATTCACCCACTACGCCAACAGGAAGTGGATTCATCCCCTGATCAAGGATATATACTTTTGTATTCGGGATCGGCTTGCCGATCGGGATGGGTGCAAATTCCTTTACTTCTTGATGGCTCACAGGATAAAAGGTCGTAATGTCGGTACATTCAGTTGGCCCATAAGTATTGATAATTTTGCTATGACAGTGGGGAGATAACACCCAAGGTTGAAATTTTTTAATATTAATCCTCTCTCCCCCAACAAATACATTTTGTATAGAAGAGAGTTTTATATAATTTGATTTTTTATTATAATCAAGTAAGGGATAAAAGGCACTGGGTGCACAATTAATCGTAGTAATTTGGTGGTGGGATATCACATCGGATATCGCATGGTAATCAAGCACTCCAGGATCCATTAACGTTAATTGCCCTCCTGCGATCAGCGGGGCGAACAAATTTTTATGTGCAGTGTCAAAGGTCATCGGAGCCATCAACAGCACATTCTCCATCACTGCATAGTGAGCGTACCAAGTGAGAAGATTGACAAAAGCGTGTCTTTTTAACCGAGCTCCCTTTGGTTCACCGGTTGTACCTGAAGTAAAGAGGATATACATAAGTCCTTCTGGGTCATAGGATCGCTCTAAATTATCCTCATCAGGTGGGGAACCCTCTAACATCGCTTTGTCAATATCGATCGTCTGGATATGCTTGGGTAACTCCCGCGTAATATCGCGGGTCTTTAACACAATATCCACCTTGGCATTTTGCAAGAGCTGGGTAATGCGTTCCGTTGGGTAGTCCGGATCAATGGATAAATAGGCGCCTCCTGACTTTACAACCCCCATGAATCCAACAGGCATTGCCAAGGAACGCTCTACCATAATCCCCACGGTACACCCCTCATTAATCCCCTTCCTTACCAACAAATGAGCCACTCGATTCGCCCTTGCGTTCAGTTCCGAATAAGTCATTGTGCGGTCTTGAAAAACAATTGCCGTTTTATCAGGCGTCTTCTTCACTTGCTGCTCAAATAAATCAGCCACGGATTGTTCCTTTGGATAATCGGACTCGGTTTCATTAAATTGTTGAAGAACGCGATCTCGTTCACAATCAGGTAGAATACTCATCTCAGAGAGGTTGCGATCAGGCGCTGCTAACATCGCCGCCAGCAGACAATGAAAGTGCTCCGTTACACGATGAATTCGGTCACCCAAGGCTGGATCTTTATAGGAAAGGGTGTATCCGATCACTTCACCTTCTCGATTGAATTGAAAGACTGTATCTGCATAGGAAGGGTAGTCAAGAGCAACGTTTTGAATATTTTTCATGGAGACAATCGTTCGAGGATGGAGGGGATTTTGTGCCGATGGATCGAGATTCATTTTTTTAATCAACTGTTCATAGGATGCCTTTTGATGCTTATTTGCTTCCACCATATGCTGTTGTACGCTCAGTAATAAATCTTTAAAGTTCATCTTCTTAGTAATAAGCTGCCTCAGAATCAATGGGTGATCTTGAAAAGATACACCTGATTTCGATTTTAAGACAGGGGTACCTAATGATACCTCTTCATTTCTGGTATAAATCGAGAGAAGGTATTCCATTCCACTTATGAGAATGAGAAATATGCCATAGTCTGAGCCCTTCCCTACATCGATGATTTTTTGGGCCAACGGAGTAGGGAGGGTATAGTGCTGATGAACGACTTCATCGATGCTTCCTGCTGTGTTCCCCTCGTAATCAGCAAAACTACTGATACTCATCTCTTCTGAACATTGTTGTAACCAATACGCTTCTTCTTTGGTCAAAGGAATCGACTGAAATGTCGTAGCATTCATGAGAACCTCCCTGATATAGGTTATCTTTTTACTACGTATCTCACTCCCACTCTCTCACACATTCTCCTTACAATCTCCTGGTGGTGATTATGAATAAAAAAGTGACCCCCAGGATATCCCTCGAGATGAAATTCACCCGTGGTAAAGGCACTCCATCGCGCTAATTCCTCTTGATCGACATCATCTTCCGTCCCGTAAATTCCAGTGATCGGCGTCGATATGTGCCATTCCTTTTCGATCAGTTGATACTCTTCAATCAGTTTAAAATCAGCACGTAGGATCGGAGCAAAAATATCAAATATTTCCGGATGATGAATAACTTCCTGTGGCGTTCCATTTAGCGCTTGAATCTCTGTTTTAAATTCCTCATTTGGCAAATGATGAATCGATTTTCCACGCGGCTGATCAGGCGCCTTTACTCCTGAGAGAAACAGATGGGAGGGCGGAGGATACCCTTCTTTCATCATCCTTCTACACAGTTCATAGGCAATTAATCCACCCATACTATGTCCAAAAAATGAGTACCCCCCAGGGGATATTTCATTCGCTATCCTATGAAATAGATCGAAGGTCGCCTCATCCATCGATGAATAGAAGGGTTCCGAAAATCGTTTTCCCCTTCCTGCATACTCCAAGGGATATAACTCCACATCACTATGCACATGATGACGCCACTTAATATACAACGAGGATGCCCCCCCTGCATAAGGAAGACAAAATACGATGTGCTTTTTCATCATTGAGCCCTCCTATCACCATGTCCAATATACACTGATTCAATATCATCATCCGTAAAGAAGCTATGTTTTTTATTTAAATAAAAACAAAACCAAAATTCTTATATCAACGATTCCTATCACCTGATCTTTCACCATTTTTTCCCTACCATTTGTCACACACAAATTTACAACTCATCTGTAATAACATTCAAAAAATGATGGTTGGATCTTGGGGTTTGTCCGAATGTTAATCGACTGTGACCCGAATGAGATCGCTATGATCAATCTCTCATGGAGCAAGTCGACTCGCTTGCTTAAAAATGTCACACAATCAGGAAAATCAAGTAGTGTTGGAAAGGCTCTAGAGGAAAAAAGTCGAGTAACAAGGGGGGTCTATCACCAATATAAACGGGCAATCTTCATGGGGGTACCATTGTTTCTTATAAGGTATGGTAATAGTGAGAAGGATGGATCGAACAGCATGAATGTGAAAATCACGGTAATTTACCTAGTGAACCCATATGTAGAAAACTATATTTCTTTTACCAGTCTCCATGATAACCTATCTCGATTGAGAAATGCTACCCTTATTATTCAATATTTATTATGATATATTGACAAGGTTTTTCCTTAGGGCACACAACTATCACAAGTAGTAGCTGGTATTTTCAAACCGCCCACTTCCAATGCTAGTAAAAATAACATTATTTATTTTTTGACTATTAATAAATACATCTATATTTATTAACAACATTCGTGTATGATATTGGAAGAAACCATCATCTCTTTGGAATGAAGGAGGGATGTAGTCAAGTTGATAGACTCTAAGTGATCGGAACATTCTTTTATTTCTGTATTTCACCTCTTAAATGTGCTTCACCCTCGATGGAATCACTATCCTTCTCCTCAATTACTTGCTCCACCCGCTTTTCTATTTCACTTGCTGAAACGACTGGATTGACGGATGACTTATCAACCAACTGAACGACGGATTGATCAACTTATGGCACCTCTCGACTTTGTTTATGCATAAAGGATACCCACCAACATCCAATGAGGAGGTCTAATGCACGAATATACCAGTGAATCATATAGCCTATATTTTTGCGGCGTGTACAACTTCATCATATCAACAGATGTTTTAATAATGACTTGATAGAGGAAGAGGGAGAGCCGTACCATGAGTATGACCACTGAACACTTGCATTCTCATCAAGAGATGCAAAAATATCGTTTTGCGCCTGAATTAGTTAAGAGAATTCGTCATTTACAAAAACGAAATAATTGGTATAACTTCTTTGCAATTGGTCTTGATTGGTTCATTATCTCCTTAGCGATTGCCATGTATTATGGATATCCCTCGAACTGGATCTACCTGATCAGCATTACCGTGATCGGCAGTCGCATGCGTGGATTAGATATTATGATGCATGAATCCAGCCATCACATGCTCTTTAAGAATCGGATATTAAACAAATGGGTAGCAAGTTTTTTTGCTGCGTTCCCCATCTTTATTTCACACCACGCCTATCGTAAAGGGCATATGATTCATCACAAGTATCTATGGAGCGAAATTGACCCTGATTTTCAGCGATATCAGTTGGTTGGGTTAGATCATCCTCCAAAAAACCGCATGCAATTTTTACTGCGTCATTGTTTACGTCCTATCTTTTTAATCCATTTACCTATCTACTTGATGGGGATGCTTAAAGTCACCATGTATGCCAAGGATGAGCCTCGTCTCGATGTTTTCATTCGTGGAATCTATTGGGCTGTCATTATCACTTGTTCCATTGTATTTAATTTTTGGCAAGCATTGATTTTCTTTTGGTTCATTCCGTTCTTCACAACGCTACAAATTATTAAATATTGGGCTGAAATGGCTGAACATGCTGGACTTGAATCGGACAATGAGTTATTTGCATCCAGAAACTCCTTTGGAAACTGGTTTGAGCGAAAACTCATTCACCCCCATCGAAATTCCTATCATTTAGTTCATCATCTATTTCCTGCAGTCCCTCACTATCACATCAAAAAAGCCCATTTAATCCTGATGGAAGATACGGAATATCAAAAGGCTCATCATTGTACAGGCTTCTTTCTCTCTTTAGCCCCCGGTTTTTCTTCCGTCATTGATGATGTACAAGGTCGCATCCCCTTCTGGAAAAAATGGAAGAAGTCCATTGAATAGGATAAACCCCTCCTCCAATTGTAGGAGGAGGGGTTTATGATACGTAAGAATTAACCGTGGATATGCTTACAAGCGACCCTATCATCTACCCAGCTTGCGATTGGTTGTAAACTCACGTCGACATTGACCAATATATGATTTTGTACGGTTGATTTCACATAATAAGTCGAACGCAACCGTACACCTGGATCACTACCGAACACCAGGTATTTAAAGACCTCTCCCTCTTTTTTCACAATCCACACACCATATCCATAATAAACATGATCATTACTCTGGACATGAGGTGTCAACAGCGCTTCGGTATGCTCTTTTCCTATTAATTGATATTGAATAAGCGCTTTCCAAAAACTCTCCATATCCCGTACAGTTGTAAAGGCTCCCCCATCAGGCCCCCCTTTGATCGGAACCGAATAGATGTTGGCCTTCCATGTCTTCTCCTCTGGATGATCAATGTATCCGGTTGCTGTACCCTCTGGTAATTGATCCATTCGATAATAACCGGAATCGGCCATCCCACTCGCTTTAAAGATTTTTTCTTCCACATACTCCGTAAATTTGGACCCTGTCAATTGTTCAACGATCAGTCCAAGCAATATGTAGCCTGCATTGCTATAGGAAAATCGCTCCCCAGGTTGAAATTTCATCGGTTGATCTTTGAACATCGGTAAAAAATCACTAGGCGACTGGATTAAGTACATCGGCGTTGATTGCCATAATTCTTCGAAATCATCCATGACTTCCTCATCAAAATAATCAGGAATCCCAGATGTATGCGTCAACAGATGATGAATCGTGATATCGGGGTGAAATTGTTCAAAAGGAATCGGCAAACAATCTTTTAAATACGTCTCGTAGGATAGCATTCCTTTTTCTACTAATTGAGCAATCGCAACGGAAGTAAATATTTTACATCCCGATGCCATCCCAAATCTTGTCCGTTCCGTATTTTGAATCTGCTCACTTCGATTGGCATACCCATATCCCTTTTCAAAAATTTGCTCTCCATCCCGGATTAATATCGAACCAGAAAATGATGGACTTTGATAATGTTCCTCAATCACCTGCTCAATCCCATTACGTAGTTCCATCTCTTCACATCCTCTCTGTCATCCCTTACATATTGATAAAACAAATAACCCTTCAATTAACTTGAAGGGTTAGCTTTAATATATCAGAAGATTGTAATTAGGCAAATGATTCCTGTTCCTGTTTTCTAGCCTCATTCTATCGGGCTAAGAAAGGATTTCCACTTTTAAAAAAGAAGAGTTATAAAAAGAACCCCGTAACCACATAAGGAGCGAAAAACATGCTCAGTCAACTGGAAAAAGCCCAGGCCTTCCGCCAATCTCATTTTGATCCCAACATTCTCGTACTACCCAATGCCTGGGATGTTGCCAGTGCTAAAATTTTTGAACGCAAAGGGTTTTCTGCAGTTGGAACAACCAGTGCCGGAATTGCAGCCTCCCTCGGATACCCTGATGGAGAATTTGTACCTAAAGAATTATTTATAACCATCATAAAACGAATCACAGAATCGCTATCTGTACCTATTACCGCGGATATTGTCAATGGATACGGTACGCATCCCACACCCTTATTAGAAACGATACAATCCATTATTGACTGTGGAGCTGTAGGCATCAATATTGAGGATGGCCTCGTTAACGGAACGTTAGCCGATATCGATCATCAGTCCGAAAAAATCCAGGCGATTCGCACCTTTTCCAACTCACTGGGTCTCCCCCTCGTAATTAATGCACGCATTGATACCTATTGGGCTCACATTGGGGATCCAACGGATCGTTACGATCATACCATTCAGCGAGCGATTTCCTACCTTGCTGCTGGTGCCGACTCGATCTTTATCCCTAGTATTAAAGATCCTGTAATCATTCAATCCTTTGTCACAGCAATTGATGGTCCGATCAATATCTTAGTGGGCCCCGATTCCCCAAGTATCCAAGAACTCGAGCAATGGGGAGTTGCTCGTGTCAGCTTTGGTTCTGGGCCTATACGAAAGATTTATGCACAGGTAGAAGCCATCGCCGAAGAAATCGCAAGGAAAGGATCCTATCACACTCTTGCAGATCCAATGCCCTATGCTACCCTGAATCATCTGTCAGAGTGATTCGGCTTGTTGGTCGGTTGAAAGATGACTTTCATCGTTCCTTTTCCGCTGATATAGCATACTCTTGAATGCAATCAGAGAACAGAGGAGGACAAAGATCCCTGAGGAAAAAAATATCACCCCAACTTGGACAAATTCTGCAACGACACCTGCAGCCATTCCACTAATCGGCACGGCTAAAAACGAAACCATACGCGTCGAACTAATTACCCGTCCGAGGAGTTTCTTCGGCACCACTTCTTGTCGCAATGTAAACCAATTAATCGCAAGCAAAGTAGTGGAACCAAGGATCACAATTCGGCAGAGAATTAGCCCAATAACCAATGACTGGGAAGCTACCAACATCACCTGACCTACCCCAATGGCTAACCCGGCATAAATCATGAGATTGCCCCGGGGAATATGCTTGAGTCGATTCGCCAAGTAAATCGCAAGCAATGATCCTATCATCTGACATGAAAAAACCATCCCAATGGTTGTAGACGAGAGCTGCAAATTCCCTTTTAAGTAAAATACAAAAAGTGCTTCTACCGCGCCATAGCCGACATTGATTAAAAAAATGAGTAAGGTTCCCAGCCATATCACCTTGGTTTGAAAAACATAACGCAGCCCTTCTTTAATCGGCTGAATAATGGCGGGCATCCCTGATTTTCTCTCCACTTTATGTAACATCACCCTCGATATAACCAGCGCTGAAAATAGAAAGGATGCACTATCCAAATAAAGAACATTGGCTGTACCCATCAACGCAATGGAAACCCCTGCAATGGAAGGCCCCGTAAACGTTGTAATGGTTTCCACAAGTTTAAACAGGGAGTTTCCTTGTACCAAATTTTCATCTTGTAATACTTCAGGAATTACCGATTCAAAACAAGGGTGATAAAAAGCACTCACACTCGCAATACAAAAGGTGACCACATAAACCATCCATACCTCCAGCATGCCAAAGCTGTTGGCTAACGGTATGATCAGAATAAGTAAGGAAGAAGTGATATCCCCCATTACCATAATCATTTTTTTACTGAGTTGATCCGCTAAGGCCCCACCAAACAGACTAAATAACACCATTGGAAGAATCTCCAATACATATCCAAGAGCCATTAAACTAGGGGATTTCGTAAGATCATAAACAAGCAAAGGAAGCGCAATCAAAAAAAAGGAATCTCCCAGTTTACTGATGGACATCCCTGCTAGTAACTTCGCATAATTCTTATTTTTCATTACAAGGGGTATTTGCATCCGTGCAACTCCTTTTCTCTTTATTTCGACCCGAGTGTAATCAAAGGATGAGAATGATAGGTGAGGGAGGTGTCGATTCTATTATACATAATCACTCCTCCTCACCCAACATTCCACTCTATTTCCTGGGAATCGGAAAACGAAGGGGATCTTCTCTCTTCTTATCCCACGATTTTTATAGGGGTGTTGCTTCGGTAGAGGTAGTTTTTGCACGGTTACTGCGAGTTGAGTGACAGATCGGACAAGTGGAGTTCTTCTCCCAGCGCGAAATTTCCTTGGTGTCTAATGTAAAAAAGTTGATCTCCATCATTTTGCCTAGCGCAATCGGTTTTGGGAAACCTGTGACAAGCTTCAATAACTCATTGACCATTGCCCCTGCTAAGATTGCCACATTGGGACTGATGGCCGCATTGTTTCGCTGGAAGTCCATCCCTTCCATAAAGTTCAATTGCCGTTCAAACTGATGATCGCTGTGTTTCTTCGAGTCCACATGGCACTGTACACAACCCGTCTCACCTGGAATCATACTATAGAATCGTCCTCGGGTGTTCAGTACTCCCCCCGATACCATGGGTAATCCCGCTTTCACTACCGCTTCATTCACCCAGTTTTGAATATACAAGGTAGGTTTATCGGCTACACATACGACGTACTCGGTTCCTTCGATATGTTGATAGACATCTTCTGGTTTGCCAATTTTGCAGTTTGTAATGGATAGATTCACATTGGGGTTAAATTGATTGATTCGTTTTAATGCCATCTCTGTTTTCAGTTGGCCCACATCGGACTCCGAGTATAATAATTGCCGATTGAAATTACTCAATTCTAACCGATCAAAATCAAGGGCCCGGATATTATGAAACCCTAAAGCCGCTAAGTGATAGAGAATCTGGCTTCCTAAACCACCTACACCGAGTAATGAAATCTTACAGTTATTGATCTTCTCTTGAATCGCATATTTACTTTCCTCAAGCGAAGTAAACAACGAGAAGAAATTAATGTTGGCTTTGTAACGCTCACGGTCATAATCCTTCAATTGACTGGGTTCAATAGACGCATCTTCAATGTATCCTTCTTGATTCAATGCTTGAATCGAAGTAAGAATATCTTCTCGTGGAATTTCGGGAAATTGTTTCTGAACGATCTGAACTAAATCATCCAATGTATGTTTCCCATTCATCGACTGCACCAACAAGGTGATGCTTCCACTTGGATCAGGAATAATACCTGCTACGCCATCTTCCTCACCAATCTGTATCTCATTCCCCCAACAGAATACAGGGATCGTTTCTTTAAATTTAGGCTTCATCGTATTCCTCCAGTTATTTGGATCGCCCTTTCTATCAAAGCAAAGGACGTAACTCCAACCCATTTGATCCATGGCTCTCCGTATAAATACGTGCCGCAAATCTCCGTGGCTATCGCCAGGAGATTTGCGGAGAGTTCATGTATCTACTTTTCTATCTTATTAACCTGGAAGAGCAACCACTACGCCAGCCAAGCTTGCGCCTTTTTCTACTTTGATCATCATGGGAGAATCACCTCCTTGAGTTTATATGTGAATTATATGAATTGAATAAAAATTGGTCAAATTCAAAATTGATCGTCTGACAAAAGAATCTTGGTCCAATCTCCTTTTATCGATCTTAATGGTTGTTTTTCCATAATATATGGGAGTTTACAATTTATGATTCTTCATTTTATTGTCCCACCCAACCCCTATTCGACACTCCGGTAACTCCACTGATTCGCTTCTTTTACTATCTATCAAAGAAGTAATTGATCATGGATTTTGATAATCTCCTACTCATTTACTCAAAAACGTTTCACATCTCTTCGCTTGATATGGGGCACTACCTATCATCATCAAAAAAGTAAAGGTGGACAAAAGTAGGGGACCTCAAGTCCCCCTACTTTTGTCCACCTTATTCACTCGATTCAGCATCAACAGTGCTTATATCATTGACAGACCGACACATTCTTTATGAAACGTGAGAATGGCTGCACTTAACTCCTGATCATGATCAAACATCATCGCATGAGTTGTACCTGGAATCACTTCGATTTTACTCGAAGAAAGAACGGGCTGTATCTTCTCTTTAATGAAAGAGAGTTTCCCATCCAGACCCCCTTCTTCTGCTGCTGGGAGAAATAGAACGGGGCATGATATTTCTTCATACCAATCTTCCAACCGAATATCAAATTGATGACCTTTTATCTGTAACCAAGAAGCAATGGATGGTTTCCGAACATAGGTGCCGTCGCTTTGCAAGGCCAGATCGATCCCTTTCAAAGAATTCTCTTTGATCGAATTCCAGGGAAGCCATTCCCTTTTCAAGGTAGCAATAAAGGCTTCTTTGCTAGGGTAGGTATTCACCTCTGCCCCCTTTGCTAATCCTTCCATAAACTCTTCCTTTGACTCGGTATATTTTCCTCCAGGTCCAGCGTCATTTTGCATGGCACCCTCCGAATTAACCAGGGAGAGGGTTCGCTCAGGAAAACGAGCGGCAAATGCGGTTGCTACCGAACATCCAAAGGAGCTTCCTACAAGGTGAGCTGCGTCAATCTTCAGATGATCCAAAGCCAATACGATATCCTCTGCCAAAGTAGCAAAGTCGTACCCCTTACCCGGATCCTCTGATTTTCCGTGCCCCCGTAAATTTAAGGTGACCACTCGATAGGCGTTTGTAAACGAGGGAATCACCCCATTCCAGATCGCTTCATTTCCGCCCATGTAATGAAGGAAAAGAATCGGTTCCCCTTGATCACTGTGGATTGTTCCATGGATCAGTGTGTGATCCTGAGTTCGATAGCAAAAAGGTTTCTCCACTTCATCCAACTCCATTGATAATATTTATTTTTTTACTGATCTATTGGCGACATCTTTATGAAAAGAATAAATGGCATGACTCATCTCTTCAAAATGATCAAACATCATCGCATGGGTTGTACCTGGTATGACTGTGATTTGGCTACGGGTAAGAATTGGCTCCAGCTTGTCTTTAATGAATGTCAACTTTCCCTCAAGCCCTTCTTCTTTCTCTGCAGGTAGAAAAAGCACAGGACATTGAACCTGGCTATACCATTTCTCCAAGCGAATATCAAAGAGAGATTCGAGTAGTTTCATCGAAGAATTCCAGGAGGGTTTCGTTGTAAAACTACCATCTTCTCCTTGTGTTAGCTCAAGTCCATCTAATGATTTCTCCTTCAACTCACTCCAGGGTTGCCACATCGTCCTTAAATACTCAATATATGCTGCTTTGGAGGGGTAAATCGTCTCACTCCTCCTTCGTATTTTCGCCATTCGCTCTTCCTTGGACTCTGTAAACTTCCCACCTGGGCCCCTATCATTTTGTAGGGCTCCTTCCGAATTAGCAAGGGAGAGGACACGCTTAGGATAACGGGCGGCGAAGGACGTCGCAACATACGCTCCTAACGAGCTACCCACAAGGTGAGCAGCAGGAACCTCAAGGTGATCCAGGGCCATAGCCACATCATCCGCTAGGGTTGCAAAGTCGTACCCCTTACCCGGATCCTCTGATTTTCCATGCCCCCGTAAATTTAAGGTGATCACACGATAGGCGTTTGTAAACGAGGGAATCACCCCACTCCAAATCGCTTCATTTCCGCCCATGTAATGAAGGAAAATAATCGGTTCTCCTTGTTCACTGTGGATTGTTCCATGGATCAGTGTGTGATCCTGTGTTCGATAGCAAAAAGGTTTTTCCATTTCATCCAACTCCAATTGAAATTGTTAAGTTATCCGCTTCCTATAGCCAGTTCATCTTCTTCAATGCAGCAAATACGGTGGGACACGTTGCAGGTGTCAGCCTTTTTTCTGTGTTATCGGTATGTTTATTCCATTCCATCAGAGAGCCCGTATAGGGCAAAAAACTCCATGATCATTTCATAATCCATTCGATATATTAATGGTAAAAAATCATAAAATAAATTTTTTATATATACAATATATAACGAAAAACAGCAAAGTATCAACCATTAAATTGAGTTAATTAAAAGATAGTTACCCAGGCAGTTGATTATTCATAAATTAGTGGATAAAGGAGATATGGGCGTACTCACCAATTATGCATAGAATCCGATTATCGATTCGACTAAATCGGATCCCCTAGGGGATTTTCTTATGGCTGTGAGTAAAACAAACTTCTTAAGGAGAGTCGCTGGAGGACCATTAAGGACAGTTGGAATCACAGTTATTTGATCGTCTTGAAAAGACCCGTATTATACAACAACAGGCCAGAGACGATCGAAGTCTCTGACCTGTTGTCACTTTTACTTTGTTTTATTTCGCCAATTCGTAAATCGCTTGAGCATAAAGGGCTGTCGCTTTCACCAAATCATCTACCACGATATATTCATTCCGTTGATGTGCCGTCTCCTCGCGACCTGGGAAAAGTGGGCCGAAAACTACACCGGTTTCAAGGGCACGGGCATAGGTCGCTCCCCCAATCGCCATGGTTTCTCCCTTCTCCCCCGTCTGTTCTTCATAGACGCGAGAGAGTGTACGAACGAGCTGATGATCCTCATCCACGAAGTGCCCTTTCTTATGATCAACCACTTCCACAGTAAATCCAAAGGATTCGGCCTCCGTCTCCATCTGCTGTCGGATGGCTGTTAGTTCCCCCGAAATCGGATAGCGGATATTTAATCCGACACCCTGTTCACCACCGATTTGATAACGGAAGATCCCCCCGTTTACTGTCAAAGGACCGACCCGATCATCACTTTGAGCCAGGTTCAGTTTCTCGCCTTTAAAGCTGCCACACAATTTTTCTGCAATAAAACGGATATATTGGCTACCTGTTGTATCTAACGAAATGGAGCTAAGAAATTCAGCCAGACGCAGTGCTGCATTGAGCCCTCCCTCAGGCTCGGATCCATGATGGGCTTTTCCTTCTAGGACGAGGGTAAGATGATCATTGGACTCCTCGGCATACCCCTGAATCCGGTTGGACAATAAGAAATCTTGATACTTCTCCTTCAGTTCAAAAACATCCCCATCCCCTTGCAGTTGTGCCTGTGCTAAATCAGGCACCATGTTAAAACGTTGACCTGCTTCAAAGGATTCGAGTAGCCATCCGTCAGCTGGAGCTTCATTGGTATCCACTTTTCCTGTCAAGGTAAAATCGATCATGCCTTTTTCTGCAGTGATAATGGGAAAATCCGCATCAGGTGTAAAGCCCATATCCGGCATTTTCTCTCGTTCAAAGTAATAATCCATATCTCGCCAATGGGATTCCTCATCGGTTCCCAGAATAAGACGCACTCGTTTGCTTAACGGAAGATCCAATTCTTTAACCATCTGCATTGCAACAAAGGCGGCCATAGCTGCCCCTTTATCATCCTGGGCACCTCGTGCAAAAAAATTGCCCTCTCGTATCTCTGGCTCAAAGGGGGGAGATATCCATCCATCCCCAGTGGGAACTACATCCAAATGAGCCAGTACTCCTACGAGTTCCTCGCCTTTACCCATTTCAATGTGACCGGCATATCCATCAATATTCTTTGTAGTAAATCCTGCTGCTTCCCCTAGCTTCAACATATAGGATAAAGCCTCTGCGATTTTTTCTCCGAAGGGAGCTCCTGGGTTAGCAGTCGATTCATCCAATACACTTTCGATCGAACATAACTTCGTTAATTGTTGAAGCAGCAATTCCCGTCTCTTTTCCGTCTCTTGTAGCCAATTAATTGCCATCTTTACGTCCTCCTATGTACCCTGTTAAAAACCAGTGGCACCTGCTTCTGCAAGGGCTTGTTTCACTGCAACATGAACCGATCCATTCGTTGCTAGGATATGTCGCACTCCAATTTCATAGGGGTTACCGATCGTATCAGTAACCATCCCGCCTGCTTCAGTGATTAAGATCGCTCCTGCGGCTAAATCCCATGCATTTAAGTCTAACTCCCAATAACCTGTAAGACGACCCGCCGCAACATAGGCAAGATGTAGTGCTGCTGAACCTCCAGCACGAATATTTCGGACGTGGGGAGAAAGCCTTAAAATACCGTCTGTATTCACTTGTCTCATGCCAGCGGGATCGCCTGAAGGAAAACCTGAGGCCAATAAACTTTCAGCCAGCGTCCTCTCACTCGATACCTGAATGGGTTCCCCATTTAGCCATGCGCCTTTCCCCTTCTCTGCGGTGAACAGTTCATCTTTTATCGGATCATAGATGACCCCCAAAACAACTTCTTGCTTGACCGCATAGGCGATAGAAACGCAAAAGAAGGGAAAACCATGGATGAAGTTAGTCGTTCCATCAATGGGATCAACAATCCATAGATGTTCATGAACACGATGATTTGTTAACGCTTCTTTGGCAGCAACCACCCCTGCATCTACACCTTCTTCTCCTAGGATCACATGATCGGGATGATGAGAGGTAATGAACCTGCGAATGATTTTCTCCGCTTCCTTATCAACTTCGGTCACAAGATCCGAGGCAGAAGACTTCACATCAATTTGTTTGGAAACGAATGCTTTTTCGCGAATCAGCGCTCCTGCTTGACGAGCCGCATCAATGGCCGTCTGTAATTCCTTCAATCTGTATCCCTCCGTGCTATGATAGGATTATCCATCTTACTATACCATGGGTAACCGCAACTCCCAATCGATTCACTAAAAAAGGAGTTAGGGCCCCTCCCTATCGAAATCGAAAACAGCCCCTTGATGGAAGAAAGGAGACCTTCATGCCAAACGTCTGGAGTCATATTATTTTTGGTCATGCTGCGTTAAAACGGGCAGACCTTCCCATCCCTAGCGACCCTCGTACTTTTCAATTAGGTTGTCAGGGGCCTGACTTTCTCTTATACCATAATTTTTGGCCATGGAAATTTGGAAACGATGTGGTTGAACTAGGAAATGAGATCCACAAACGTCAATGTGGCCCTTTTCTTGTCGACTTGATTCAAGCAGCCGGTAATCAACCTGAACTTGAGGAGTATGTTGCCGGATTTTTAACACATCATATGCTTGATCGACATACCCACCCCTATATTGTCTATCGTTCCGGGGAAGGAAAACATAAACATCAGCAGTTAGAGGTATTTATTGATACCCTTCTCGCTGAGCGGCTAGGAAATATTCGCACCTGGAAAACACCGGTGGTGCCACGTATTGATATCGGTTCAAAATTACCATCATCCTGGGTAAACACCATGCACAACATAGCTCGCATTCACTTCCCAAAAGAAACGGCACGTGTGCGACCTGAGGATTGGAGTCAAGCCTATGATGACATGAAAAAAGCCCTCAGGTTCTTTTACGATCCCTGGGGAATTAAATTGGTACTTACTTTTGGGTATATCTATCCTTTTCGCTATCGTCCCCTTCGTGATGGTGTAGATTACCTCAACGAACAAGAACGAGAATGGCTTCATCCGGCTGTTCCAACAGAACGTCATCGAGAAAGGTTTATGACTTTATGGGAAAATGCCTTGGCTGAAACGGCCACCCTCTTGCGGCTCATTCATTTATATTGGAAGAGTGATACATCCATCGAGGAAGTATCTGAAAAGCTTGGCGATATTTCCTATGATATAGGAAAACCGGTATCCTTAGGGTTAGAAGCGCAAGTAGAAGACCCCATCGTGTAATAAAGTGGTTAGTCCTCAAAACCAGAAGGACCTTGGGTGTTGTTTCGGTTGAGCTCATAATCAATATTGCGGCTGCCATCGCCAACCACTGTTGAACCACCGACACCATTTGCACTACTGGCAGCACCTACATTAATTCCATTTCCTAACGATACCATCCCTCCTGTAATACTGTTGATTTTAAAGTTAGTAATATTATTATACACCGTACTATTGTTGATGGAGTAATTTGGAATCGACATTCTCCAACCATCCCTTTGTAGTCACTTGATTCATAGTATGTCAGCATAGGACAGCCCGTTCGCCTGTTCAACATCGTGTTGTTAGAATCAACCACCTGTCTAAAATTTGGATGGACAAGAGAAAATTCCACAGACACCATTTGGTTATGTGTGTGTCTTTGTGGATGTTGCAAAAAGTGATCGATTCCCTAGAACAAAATTTAATATGAAAAAAGAGCACGCTTAAAGCGTGCTCTTTTTTCATAGATGCTTGTCCTACTCTAATACCTTTAATACTTGATAAAACAACCAGGCCATGATGGCTGTCCCTGGAAGTGTAAAGATCCATGCGTACAAAATTTTTCCTGCAATTCCCCAGCGTACACTTTTTACCCGTTCCGCTGTACCAACACCAAGGATCGAACCCGTCATCGTCTGAGTTGTACTTACCGGAATCCCAATTTTCGCGATCGTGGTAAGCAATAGAGCGGCGGCTGTTTCAGCAGCAAAGCCATGGGGCGTGTCCAAATGCGCCAATCGCATCCCCATAGTGCGGATAATCCGCCATCCTCCAACCGCTGTTCCCAAACCCATCGTAACCCCTGCTGCAATCATTACCCAGACGGGTACATTGACCGAATCCAAGTATCCCCCAGCGACCAATGATAGCGTAATAATTCCCATCGCCTTTTGAGCATCATTAGTACCATGACTAAAAGCCATTAACGATGAGGAAAGAATTTGCAAAGGGCGGAAAATCCGTTTTACTTTGGATGGATTGGAGTTCCCAAACAACGCCCGAATACATTTCATGATTATAAAGGCAAGCAGTCCCCCAATGAGTGGGGATAGTAAGAGTGCTACTAAAATTTCAAGCAGACCCCCTACTTTTAAGACAGCAAAACCTTTAAAAGCTACAGCCGAACCGACCAACGCACCAATTAGTCCATGAGAGGAACTTACCGGCATCCCAATTCGCGCCATAATTAAATTCCATATTATCGCTGCCAACAGGGCAGCAAGAACGACCAACTGGGTGATCACCTGAGCGTCGACGATTTTGGTACCGATCGCTTTTGCTACTGCAGTTGAAAAGAAAGCACCTGCAATGTTTAAAACCCCTGCCATAAGTAGCGCTTTTGTTGGTGTGAGTGTCCGTGTACCAATTACAGTAGCGATTGCATTGGCTGAGTCATTCATCCCGTTTGTAAAATCAAATACCAGGGCAAAAACGACAACCAATATAATTAAAACTAACGGGTCAAGCATACTTCATAACCACGCTTTCCAGAACATCAGCCAAATCCTCTGCGCTATCTGTCACACCTTCCAGCTTTTCATAAAGCTCTTTCATCTTGATCAATTCAAAGGGGTCTTTTTGTTCATCAAATAGCGAACCCACCGATTGACGCATCAGACGATCCGCTTGATTTTCTAACAGGTTAATTTCGACCACAAGATTTTGTATCGTTGCGAAGTCCCGTTTTTGTAGTGCAATAAAAGCTTCCTGCAAGTGTTCTGCAACCTTCTCGAGCAGTTCCCCAAATTGCAATAAATAAGGGGTCGTTTTTTCGACATTGTAATATACAAATCGGGAAGCACAGGCCTCCACCCCATCAAGAATATCATCCAGCTTTACAGCCAGCTCTTTGATATCCTCACGGTCCATCGGGGTTACAAAGGTAGAATTCAACTCACGAATGAGCAGATGTGTAAACTCGTCCCCTTTGTTCTCTAAGTCCTTCAACTTCTCGGCATAGTCTTCTTTGTGTTGCAAAGTCTCCACGTTCTGACGGAAAAGTTGCATCGCTTCAACGATATTGCTAGCTGCCTCCACCAATGTATGGTAGAACACCGAATCCTTGGAACGATTAAAGATCAAGACTGAACCCCCCTAATATCATGCGGTTTTTCATATTAAATTGAATCTCTCTCTACCGCAAATAATCAATCCTACCTAATAATAATCCTTTTGAAATAGAAAGCAAAGACTGTTTCGCGTTTTCATGCCGGATTCATTTGGAAATTTAATCGTGAAATAAAAAAGCGGGAAGCCATGGCTTCCCGCCCTTCCATGGTTGTCATCCTTAACAGGTAGTCTACCCACTCGATACCAAAGGATGCAACCATTCTTTCTATTCTTGAACATGACTCCATCAGGAAACACTTCGTTCTTCTGGATGATGGTGATTCTTCTCATCTGGATCTACGTTAAGACGCCGGGTAATCGACATCATCGCAGGTAGGAAAAGGGGAAGCATCAGAAGTGCCATCATAAACAATCCAATGATAACCACAGTAGCGACTTCCATCAAGGTTAGAATTTTTGAGGGATACAGCGCAGCAAAGGTACCTGAAAGGATAATGGCTGCTGAAAAAACAACGCCCCCAATCTTCCGAGACGCTTCAACAATCCCCTTTCCTGGGTGACAATTTCGATATTCTAAGTAACGCATCATCAGGAAGATGCTATAGTCCACTCCCAATGAAACCACCATGATAAGTGAAAAGAATGGCGCTGACCAAGTAAGACCAGGGTAATCAAATCCTTCTCTGAAGATCACCTCTGAGGCAGCTAATGCACTAAAATACGCAATGACCAAAGAGGCAATTACATAGACCGTGTTCCAGAACGAACGTAGAATCCAGAGAAGAACCAATGCGATCCCTAGCATCATATACGTTGCAGTTCTTGAAAAATCCTCCGTGGATAACTGATTTAAATCACGATTTTGCGATGAAAGCCCACCTACCCCGTATATCGAATCACTATAGGGTGTTTTCTTCAGTTTGCTGTCCATCGTCTGATCGATCTCCCCGGCTGTCTTCATCGCTTTCTCAGAATACGGATCATCCGTCAGCACCACACGGAAATTCATAATATGGCGATCATCGGACATATACGCATCGAGGGATTTTTGAAAATTTTTCCCCTCTCGCTGTTCTTTTGGCAAGAAGAAGGTATGGGAAGCACGGGTGTCAGACACCTCACCTAAAAATCCTTGCGCGTTTTCAAGACCATGATCGATCTCGCCCAACCCTTTTGAACTTTTACTCAGCCCCTTTTGTAACTGCTTCAAATCTCCATTCATAGCATAGAGCCCTTCATTTAATTTCTTCTGTCCATTGGCCACGCGGCCCAAACCCCTATCAATTTCACCAAGGGCATTGGTAACTTTGGCTTCGCCAGCACTTCCTTCTCTTAACCCCGCTGATAGCTTACCCATCTCCACTTCCATTTTCCCAAGACCATCAGCCATCTGTTTTTGTCCTGTGGAAATTTTATCGAATTTTCCATTTAGGGTAGCCAACTTCTGATTGGTATCCGCAAATGTATGGTTAAGCAGCATCATTTTTGAACTTAATTGATTGACAGCAATATTTAGTCCTTCCGTACTTGTCTTAAAAGCGATTCGAGCTAATTTGTCTTTTCTACCGGTTGGGTTTTTCCATTCACTTAATATCTTCTGTTGCGCGACAACTACCGCTTTCAAACCTGGATTGATTCCTTTCTGAAGTGCACGATAACCTGTTGCCATCTTTTGATAGCCCGCTTGCAATTGTTGATAGTAATTGGTTAATTCCGCCGTTCCTTCACTCAACGCTTGCATTCGATCATGCATCTCGGAAAGACCCGCTTGTATCTGTGCCGCTCCAGCCGCTCCTTGATCTAATCCCACTTGAATTTTCTTCGTAGTATTGCCTACTTCGTGAACCCCATTTTGGGCAGCCAGGGTTCCTTTATATAACTGATCCGTTTGGGACATATCCTGATTACCGGCGTTCATTTTCGCAACCGCTTCATCTAGACCCGTTTTGATCTGTTCGGTTCCATCTTCTGCGTCATGGAGTCCCTCTTTGGTTTTTTTCGTCTGTTTATTAACATAGGCCTCTTCGATGGGGACCCCTTTAGGACGAGTAGGGCCATATACTTTATCCACACCCGGTACACGTTCAAGGTTATCAGTTAGTTCATCGATATAAGCAAGGGATTCAGGGGAATCGAGCTTTTGATCGTCATTTTTCAACACCACTTCCACTGGCATGGTTTGCCCTGGCGAAAACTCCTTCGCAACCAAGTTATATCCCTTAACGGATTCGTAGGAGTCATCCACCTCATCCAAACTATTGTAGGACAAGGTCCCTTGATGGAAAAACAGAATCGGCACGGAGAGAAGCGCCACAATGAGTAGCCCTACGAGTGGGCGTCGAAAGGAGAAGGAGGAAAGGGCTGGCCATATTCGGCTATCCACTTTTCCTTTTACCCGTCTCATGGGCCAAAACATTTTCATACCCAACAGGGACATAAAAAAAGGAACAATGGTGAGTAGAGACCCCATGAGGAAAAGAACCCCAACTGCAACGGCCACACCTGCCTGATAGACAGAAAAACGAGCAAAGGCTAAACAGCTAAATCCGATAAGAACGGCTATGGCACTATAAAATACAGTTTTTCCCGCTGTTTGATATGTAACCACAATGGATTCCGCCACTGATTTTCGTTTGGCAATTTCCTCTTTAAAGCGGGCAAAAAGCAAAATATTATAGTCCGTACCAACGCCAAACAAAACAAGCACTAAAAAAATTTGGGTAAAGTTAGCGAAGGGAAATCCCCACCATTCCACCATATGGGCAACGGCAGCAAGGGAGGTGATGTACGAAATCCCCACAGAGAGAAGAGAAATGACAGGTGCCACCGGCGAGCGAAATACCGCAATCAATACAACAATAATAAAGAGAACAGCAATCGTTTCTGTTTTCTCTACCCCTGCTAACGTGGTCTGACCAAAATCATCTTGAATGAGTTTACTGCCAGTTAGGTAATGTTCCACCGATACCGATTTCAAGGCTTTATTTAAATCCCCTCGGACGTCAGAAAGCTTTTTCCCACTACGGTTAACTGTAAAGAGCGCCATTACTGTGCTTTGGTCTTGAGAGACAAATTGATCTTTCAGCTCTTTTTCATCAAAGTGCGTAACGACGTTACTTACACCCAATTCCTTGTCCGATTGTAACTGATGAATGCCATCCTTGATCTCGGATTGTTCTTTCTTAGTCAAGGGGTTATCCGAGTGAAACACCGCGAGTACATCCACATCCTTACTGCTTTTCGAGGAATTGTTCATCTCTTTTTTTAAATTTTTCGCAACTTGCGAAGAAAATTCTGCTGGAATTTTAGGTTCAGATTCCCGGGTCATTCGCTCTAAGTCGGGCATTGTTGTGATGGCTAAAATCGTCATCCCAATCCAAGCCATAATCACCACCCATTTATACCGGAGAACCGTACGCATCATCTACCACCTTTCCACTCATTTTCACTATCTTTCGCATTTTCGCATAATGATAGCAAGTCTTGTTGCATCCTGCTCCAAATGACTCCATCCAATTTAGTTTCCACCTTCTTACTACCCTCAATCGCACAAATCAATCAGGTATTCTCTTTTAAAGCAAAGGGTATCACGTTGTTTGAGAATCCTATCTCCAAATAACTCCTCGGTACAATGGATCGTGTGATTCCATTATATATATTCGATGGATGAATCATCAGACATGAAGTGACCCTAAACAAGAACAACTTGATCACCCTCTTGTTTCCTCCCCTCATAGGGTTATCTATTTCGACTCTCTAATAATACGTAAATAAATAAAAAACAGACTCTATCCCCCTATTTTTACTCCTCATCACCAAAAAGAGGGACGCATGCGACTTGCTCTTTTACAAGCCGAACGTTACGGTATATGGGTATCCTCCATGGATAACATTACCAATGTTTAGTTAAAGGAGATGTTGTACGATGTGTGGCATCACCGGCTGGGTTGATTGGAATCGTGA
The DNA here is from genome assembly GCF_900116235.1 of Marininema halotolerans. GTDB lineage: Bacteria > Bacillota > Bacilli > Thermoactinomycetales > DSM-45169 > Marininema > Marininema halotolerans. Next base: position 423,551 of record NZ_FPAA01000002.1, read on the forward strand.
CCTATCCAATGAGAAACCTACCTTAGAGAAAATGGCGAATTCGATCTATTGGAGAGGTCCAGATAATGATGGCTTTTGGTTAAGCCAACGGGTTGCTTTTGCTCATCGTCGATTGATTGTTATCGATCCTGAGGGAGGCGTACAACCCATGGTTCGCCGGGAACGAGGCGCAGAATATGCCCTTACATATAATGGCGAGCTCTATAATTTTCGTGAATTACGGGAAGAGCTTAGAGGCCTTGGTCATACCTTTGAGACCCGTTCCGACACTGAAGTCGTTCTTCGTTCCTATATCGAATGGGGTTCTGAGGCTCCCCGTCGATTTAACGGAATCTTTGCTGCTGCGATTTGGGATGGCGCTCGCCAAGAGTTAGTACTCATACGTGATCAACTCGGTGTAAAACCCCTCTTTTATGCACAACGAAATGATTCGATTATTTTTGGTTCCGAATTGAAAGCGCTTTTATCGCACCCAAGTATTGACCCTGCAATCGGACGCACAGGACTTGCTGAACTATTTATCACCGTCCCTGTTCGTACACCGGGTCACGGAATATATCAGGATGTCCATGAAGTACGCCCTGGTTACCTTCTTCGCTTCAGCGCTACGGGGGTAAAGGAAGAGCGTTATTGGAAATTAGAAAGCCATCCCCATGAAGATGATTTAGAAAAAACGACCCTTCATATTCGAGAGTTGTTACATGATACGGTTCAACGACAACTGATTGCAGATGTTCCTGTCGTTTCACTGTTATCCGGAGGCCTCGATTCCAGTGGTTTAACTGCTCTGGCTGCTCGCGAATACCGAGAACAAGGAAAAGAACCTCTTCACACCTATTCGGTTGATTTCGTAGGAAGTGACCGAGACTTTCAAGCGGACCCGCTTCATCAGAGCTTAGACGCGCCTTGGATTGAGCGCATGGTGAAGCATACCCAAAGCAACCATCATACTGTCACGTTGGATACACCTGATTTGATCGCCAATCATGATGTCCCCATTCATGCGCATGACCTTCCTGGAATGGGAGAGATGGAGATTTCCCTTTACATGCTGTTCCGGGAAATTAGAAAGAATGCGGTCGTTACGTTATCCGGAGAATCGGCAGATGAAGTCTTCGGTGGCTATCCATGGTTCCATGATGAAAAAGTATTACAAGCAAAAACCTTCCCCTGGAATGTGACCATGGAATCCAACCATAATCAAATGGATCTATTCACACCTGAAATCAACGAAGTGCTTCACCGGGAGGAATACCTCCAACAACGATATGAAGAAGCGATCTCCGAAGTCCCTAAGCTACCTGGAGAAAGTGCCCATGATGCACGGATTAGAGAACTTTTTTATCTCAATCTCACTCGCTTTCTGCCCGTCCTTCTCAATCGCAAGGATCGCATGAGTATGGCAACTGGACTTGAAGTACGTGTTCCATTCTGTGATCCACGCCTTGTACAATATGTGTGGAACATTCCCTGGGAAATGAAAAACGTCGATGGGATGGAAAAAGGTATACTACGACGGGCCTTCGCAGATGTATTACCTGAAGGCGTTGTCAAACGCAAAAAAAGCGCATACCCCTTTACAACCAATCCCACCTACCTAGCAGCACTTCGCTCACGGATGGAGGAAATCATTAACGATACCCACTCACCATTAACATCCATCATCCAACGAAGCGCTCTGCAAAACCTATTAAACGCCACCGCCACACCCAGCCAAAAGATCACCCAATGGATTCAAATCCTGGATCGGCTTGTTCAGACCGATACTTGGTTACGCGAATACCAAGTTTCTATTCGTTTGTAATCCTGTGTATAATTAGCCGCTGATCTCCTTAGGTTAAGGTTGTGTGCCGGGAAAGCCCGTCTCACGAATATTGCTTAGGAGTGAGGACGATGGCAGAAAAAAATCAGAAGCAACGTGATGATAACGATCATGAGGAACATCATCGCATTCAGTTCGCCTACGAGCAGAGCGGGGAATTAACTGATATCGAGTTATCGCGCCTCGAACAGAAACAATTACGCAATAACACGGAGACAAACAACGAGCAAGGAGAAGCTTTCAAAGAAGAAGATCAATAAAAAAACGTGGGGTTGGAATCCCCACGTTTTTTGGCATCTATGTAAAGTTGCTCCCTTTTAAGCATGAACACTTGTTTGAATAAATTTTCCTTCAATATGAAGGAAAAGGACATTTAAATCCGCAATGAGGCAGGATAACTCATTCATTTCTGTCGTTAACTGAAAAAATGTCGCATCATCTTCTGCAAAATAAAGCACTTCAAAAGACTTCATATAAATGGCTTCTAATTCTTGAATACGGGGAGGGATCTCTGCACAGATCTCCTGGCAAAGCCATTCAAATTGTTCTTGTTCTTCTAGGGATAGTTCCTCATAGTCCACATGAAGTAGTGGTTTTCTAATTTGAAGACGTTGATCAAAAACAAGTTCGTAAGTCGTCTTACTCATCTTACCCCACCCCCACGGTCTCCTTTCATCATAACGATGTCCTTTGGGTTACGCAAGCAATCCGTTGATTCATCCCTTGGATAAAAGGGGAGCATGTCCGTTATTGTCTAGCCTTTTTATCCAAGTGATGAATACGAAGTTCCAGGATCGGATGGTACTCCGTTCCACAATGACTCACCATCTTTTGCAAAACATCAATCGCTAGGGTGATCTCCCCCTTCTCCTCTAACATCGCTACATAATCCAACCCTGCGTACGGAGTAAGAAACTGGGGAGTCCAGTACTTCTCTGCAATTTGAATCAGCTCCTGACGCAATCCATGTCTAAACAACAGGGTCGTCACAGTCATAAGCGCCATCTCTTCTACCCATTCAGGAAGCTCCTCAACTTCACGATAACCCTGGGTCGAATCCAAAGCGAATTGGAACTGCTGGATGGCTTCCGCAATCCTTTTATCCTGTAAATATACGCGACCTAATTCTAGCTGAGGCCACCACGCCTCTTTATCTTCAGTAAACTCATGTAAAAGACGGGCCGCTTGTGCTGAATCCGACGTTGAACTTGCCAACATGCGAAGAGCCATCCCTTGGTTTGGTTCTCTTTTTAACCCTTGGTGTAAGGCATCCACCATATCTTCAATCTTTTTATCCTCACCATACAGCCGAGCTAGATAGGTATAGGCTACACCTCTGTCAGGGAATCGATCGATACATTCTTTTAGAATCGTTTCCGCCTCAGGATAACTTTTAAAACGTTGTAGAATTAAACCCTTCAATAAAAGCGGTTCTTCCCCGCGGTCAGTTAGTTCCAATACGCGATTCACACTCTGCAGTGCCTCATTTAAAAAGCCATCCCGGTAAAGTTGGACAGCAAAGGCATACAAATTCTCTGGGTGGTCCCATTCTGCTTGTATATTTTCTGGTATGACACGAAGACGAAATTCCTCACGATCCGTCCAAATTAGTTGACCAAACTCGTCAAACAGTGGAATTTTCTTGTGTTCCTCCAATGCCCATCCTCCCATTTCTTTCACGTTAGGATCTAGTTATCATTCAGACCTCTATCTATAGTGACAGATTTGCCGGTTGATGAACATACTACCCTTGACCCAATTCCACTCTGCCTCAGGTAGGATATTTCTACTACCGAAACTTCTTCCTCCGCTTCATTTTTGTTGCCAATAGGTTTCCATTCTGAACCTGTGGTATAATCATACGAATGGGGGTTTCCCCATTGAACTTTCGTATTCAGAGGTGAATTCCCATGAGTGGAAAAGCACCACGCGTTGTCCTCGGTATGTCTGGCGGTGTCGACTCTTCTGTCGCTGCCCTTCTGCTTAAAGAACAGGGGTATGACGTGATCGGTCTTTTTATGAAGAACTGGGATGATACCGATGAGAATGGCTACTGCACGGCAACGGAAGATTTTGAGGATGTTCGTCGGGTAGCTTCTCATATCGGGATCCCATATTACTCCGTAAACTTTGAAAAGGAATACCGCGACAAGGTATTTCAATACTTTCTTGATGAGTATAAAGCGGGACGGACACCCAATCCTGATGTGATGTGTAATAAGGAAATCAAATTTGGTGAATTTCTTAATAAAGGGTTGCAACTCGGTGCCGATTATATCGCCACAGGACACTATGCCCAGGTTAAAAAAATAGAGGGAACCTACCAGCTTTTGCGTGGTAAAGATGCAAATAAGGACCAAACGTACTTTCTATATACCTTAGGACAAGACCAACTGGCTAAAGCGATGTTTCCAATTGGTCATATGGAAAAACACGAACTCCGAAAAATTGCAGCGGAAGCTGGCCTCCCAACAGCCAATAAAAAGGACTCGACTGGGATCTGCTTCATTGGGGAACGGGATTTTAAAGAGTTTCTCTCTTCCTATCTGCCAGCCCAACCCGGAGAAATGCAAACATTAGCCGGTGAACGTAAGGGAACCCATGATGGTTTAATGTACTATACTCTTGGGCAACGTCAGGGCTTAGGCATTGGCGGGGGCGGATCTGGCGATCCATGGTTTGTTGTCGGAAAGGATCTTGCTCGCAATGTCCTCTTGGTTGAACAAGGCCATGATCATCCTGCCTTATATTCGGATGGGCTAATGGCAAGTGACCTACATTGGACCAACCGAATGGCACCCGATACTCCCTTTAGCTGTACTGCTAAATTTCGCTATCGTCAAAAGGATCAGGGTGTACGCGTCGAGCCGCAAGGAGACGGAACCTATCGCGTCCTTTTTGATGAGCCGCAACGTGCTATCACACCTGGACAATCTGTCGTTTTCTACAAAGGTGATGAATGCCTTGGCGGAGGGATCATCGACGCTCCCTTTCGCATATCTTCTTAAAGAAAGACCCCGTTCTCTACGGGGTCTTTTTATGGCAACCGGATCCGCCTCCAGACGGAGGTTGGATCCCTTCTGTAGTCCCTTTCCTAAACACTCACAATCCTCTAAACTAACGATAGATCGATCATTTAGGAACTGATCACTTTAAACCCCCACTACATTCTTTGGTACTGTCCTCATTTACTATAGAAAGGAAGTGGCGCGGTGCACGTGCTAACGAGGTACCGCAACACCTATGAGACTATTTTTTAATAAAGGTTCACTCTTCGCGTGTATCATTATCACCCTCGGTGTATTGTTTCTGCTGGAAAATGTAGGTGTGTTGCCAGTCCATGTGACGACATTGCTCTCCACTTGGTGGCCCGTTATCTTCTTCGTGTTGGCAACGTCAGCCTTTTTCCAAGGATTGCGACCTCTTTTTCGTAAACAACCACCGGATCTAGGACCCCTGATTGGGGGAACGGTTCTTTTTCTCATCGGTTGGAATTTCCTCGCAGATCAACTCCAACTTCCCTTTCTTCATTGGAAAACTGTCGCCAGTATTTTATGGCCACTTGCGATGATCTATTTTGGTTTACGGCTCCTCTTCCACCATCACATCCCTCATCGCCATTATGATCACCGTTATCATCGCGACCATCATAGAAAGATGCGGCGAATGATTCGTGACGCAAGAAGACGAGGTTTTCATCACGCTCACCACTATGATGACGACAATGCCGCCCATGAAGCCGATCGAGCGTGTCGAGAGACCGCTAGAAAGTATCGTTCGCACCGAGGCGATCACATGATGTTAGGGGAAATCCGCATCGGGAAAGAACCCTTTCACCTAGAAAATAAAGAATATTGGTTGGGTGCAGGATCCATCGATCTCAACCTCACACAAGCCATCATTCCTGATGAAGAAGTCACTCTTTCAGTGGATGCTTGGTTTGGTGAAATCCAGGTCTATATCCCTTCCCACGTACCTGTTAAGATCGATGCTTTTGTCCGAACAGGAAGCTTAAAAGTTCTCGAGAACGTACATGCTGGCTTTTATCGGTACTCCAACACCCAAACACCTGATTTTGAAGAGGCTACAAAACGATTGGTGCTCAATCTATCGATTATGTGTGGAGAGATCCGTGTGATCCGTGTATAAGGAGGAAGTAATGTGATACGAAGACGAACAAAAAACCTTCGTTGGGAACTTTTATGGGCCTTTTTGCTGAACAACTTCGTAGCACTCCTCCTTTCCATTGGTGGATATCTCATAGTAAGAAGCACCCAGTCTATTCTATTAATGCACAGTGTTCTTATACTATCAGCCCTCGTTCCCGCACTCTACTTTGGACTTTCCGAGAGCTCTCGTCTAAAAAAAAATCTACAACCTTTACGGGATGGTGCAGTATTTCTTGCCAACGGCAAACTCTCTCACCGTGTTCCCCAAGAGAGTGGCGCAGATATTATCGATGATATCGCCAACCAATGGAACCATATGGCTGAACGTTTAGAAACCCAAGTGGATACGCTACAAAAACTATTAGCCCGTAATCGTGAATTAGCTGATCAATCGAAACAACTTGCCATTGTCGAAGAACGACAGCGCTTAGCTCGCGAACTCCATGACTCGGTCAGTCAGCAGCTCTTTGCTATCTCCATGACAGCCTCTGCCCTCGTCAATGTCTCGCAAAGCAGCTCAGGATTCCCGAAAGAACTGAAGCAACCGTTAGAGATGATGGAAGAAACCGCTGTCAAAGCACAAGATGAAATGCGCGCCCTTCTCCTCCATTTAAAACCCGTCGGTTTAGAAAACCAGGGACTAAAACCGGCTTTGGAACAATTTCTTACCGAACTAACGGATCAGTACTCCATTAAACTGGATTGGGAGCTCGAGGAGATCCCATCCATCCGCCGGGGAATGGAAGAGCATCTTTTCCGTATTACTCAGGAAGCACTCTCCAACCTACTTCGTCATAGCGGCGCAAACCATGGCAGTATTCTCTTACAATCCCGTTCAGGAATGATTTCACTGGTTGTTGAAGATAACGGCATTGGCTTCTCTGAAAGTGATCGCAAGAAGTCTTCCTATGGATTGGCAACGATCCGTGAACGCACGCAAGAAATGGGAGGCGATATCCGTATCCTTTCGGTAAAAGAAAAGGGAACCCGGCTGGAAATACGCATTCCCTGTACGAATAAGGAGGAACAATCCCATGACAATTCGGACACTCATCGTTGACGATCATGAAATGGTGCGTCGCGGCTTAGTTGCCTACCTAATGACACAACCCGATATAGAACTGGTCGGTGAAGCTGCGAGTGGACATGAAGCCGTTACCCTCCTTTCAAAAACGCAACCTGATGTGGTGTTGATGGATTTAGTGATGGAGAACATGGACGGTGTTGAGGCAACCAAGGAAGCTGCTCGTGTCAGTCCAAATACCCGAGTCGTTGTTTTAACAAGCTATCTCAATGATGATAAGTTATTCCCCGTGTTAGAAGCCGGGGCGTTCAGCTATATCTTAAAAACTTCACGGGCACCGGAGATTGCTGAAGCCATTCGTAAGGCAGCGATTGGCCAAGCAACGATCGAACCACGTGTATCCGAAAAGATCCTTCATCGTATGAAAGAAATCTCCACAAAGCCCCTTTATGAGGAGCTCACCGAAAGGGAAAGGGAAGTCCTCTCTTTATTAGGTCAAGCAAAGACAAATCAACAAATCGCTGACACCTTATACATTGGAGTCAAAACCGTCAAAACCCATGTAAGCAACATTCTGGCGAAATTATGTTTAGAAGATCGTACCCAAGCCGCTGTCTACGCGGTAGAAAATGGTTTGCATAAAAGGTAATAAGGCTTTTGCACAAAAAATGCTCCTTGGATGGCTGTTTTAGCCAAACCAAGGAGCATTTCCTCTTCCTATTTATTGAACACGATAGTGTAACGGAATGCGGATCTTGTTCCCCTCTTCCGTACGTACATGGATATACCCTTGTAGATCGTTACCGGCTTCCTCTGCCGTAGGAGCAATGGTTACTTTAATGGTTCCTTTTTTCCCTTTTGCCAGGTGGAGAGATGTCGTGCTCAGTTTTGCTAAGTGTTTATTTACACGAATTTGATAGGTTTGTTCTGTTTTCGTAGTATTTTTGAGGGTGATTTTCATGGTTTTTTCTTTTTCTTTATCTACCAAACCAAAACTCAAACTAGAGGGATATGCCATCGCAGGAGTGTACAACGCTTTAAAGACGTTGATAATGCCACCGCCTACTTCTAATGGCTTCGTTTCCCCACCTTTAATATTACGACCGGTCCCCATGAGGGCTGCCTTGATATCCTCGGGCTTCCAATTCGGGCGTGCTTCCTTCAACAAGGCGGCTGCTCCAGCAACATGAGGGGCGGCCATGGATGTACCATTGTAGGAAGCAAGCCCTCCTCCAACCACACTCGAATATACATTGACACCTACACCCGCGACATCTGGTTTTAGTGTATTGTTCACCGTAGGTCCACGGGATGAGAAGGACGCCAAGGTTTTAGCATTTTCGCTTTTGAAATCTTGTAAAGCATCCGGAGCCATCTTGACTGAGACATCTTCTCCCTGACGAATCATATTTCCGTCCTCTTGGGAAACCATCACAGCAGGGATGGTTACTTTTTCTTCAATGGTCATTCCGGAGGGGTCGCCTGTCACATTATTGGTGATAATGACTCCCGCTGCTCCTTTTTCTTGGGCGTTAAACGCTTTAATGGTAAAGGTACAATCGCCTCGCTTGATGACGGCAATTTTCCCAGTGAGATCGCCAGCAATCCCCGAACAGGCTTTGCCATCTCCGTCCTCGACAATTACTCGTTCACCCTTGATCTCTTTCGTGACTGCCCCTCCTGGAGAAGCATTAGCTACCGCCACTGATTGTTCCTTACCACCTTGAAGAATTTGAATCGATTGTCCAATAAAATGTCCGTTGGCAACCGCGGCCACTGTGATCGCTTTTTCCGCTGTTCCTGGGGAGCCAATTGTCATGGGTCCTGGTCCACTGTTTCCTGCAGATAATACCATGGTCATCCCTGCATCTGACGCATCGTTAACGATCTCCGTCAATAGATCAAATCCTGGCTCTGCAGGTCCTCCTAAGCTCATGTTTGCGATATCCATTCCATCTTTTACGGCTGCTTCAATCGCTGCTGCAATATAAATGCTTTCAGCTGAACAACCATTACATGGGAACACATTATAGTTGCCCAGGTACGCCTTTGGCGCCACCCCTGAAAGCCGTGACTTCGCTGCTCCACTGGGATCCTTGTACCCACTTTTCCCAGCAATCGTTCCTGATACATGCGTACCGTGACTTCCGATTGCTTTCGGTGTTGCATTGGCATCGGGACTAAATACACGGGCAGCAATCACCTTATTGGATGTGAAAGCTTTCCACTCATCCTTCCCCACTTTAGGAAAACCCTCAGGCATCTTTAACGAATCATCTGTTAAAAACGGGTGATCTTGATCGATACCACTATCGATCACCGCTACTTTCACTCCAGCGCCTTTGTACCCCATGGTCCACATGGGTCGGTCATTAATAATTCCATGGCTGGCATTCATCGCTGGGCGATACTGGATGCTTTTAACGACTCGCTTAACACCAGGACCTTGTTTTAAAACTGCGGGATTAACCCCATTCGCCTTTACCGCTACCCCATTCAACGTCAAGGAGTAATTCTCAACCACCTTCGCTTTACCTGCTTTTGTTTTTAACCAGTTATTATATTGTCCACGTTTATTAGAGAGGTATTTCTCATATGCTTTTACATTGGGTTCCTGAGCATTTAATTGTTCGCCCTTCGCTACCCGGGTGGCCTTTAATCCCTTAATATCCCCTTTATAATCAGCCACGGGCTCATTTTTCAACTCAACAAAATAGTAGCCACTTTTCCCATCGCTTTTTTCTTCAGCATCTGTATTCGGATCCCACGCCTGGACCGGTGATGTAAAGCTAGATAACGCAACCATGCATACCAACAGAATCAGAGAAAACCACCAATTCTTCTTCATGTTTGTCCCCCTTGATAGAAACCAGAATCATCAGACCATTACTAATACGATAAAAAATACCCAAATACCTCCCTTTAAATAGTGATAAATTCGGATATTTTATTTTTATTTCCAATTTAATTCAACAATAAAATAAAAGCACACTCCAACTCAATTATTTATATAATTACTACATACAAATCAATGGATTTATTAAGTATCGTAGGGTGTATCCCATCCAGGGAGGGACGTATTTTGCGTAGCCACTTTGACCTTCGACGGAAGTCTACAAAAACCCCTAAGACTGCTCAAAGAAGATTAACGCTGATCGGGTGGTGGAAACGATTATTTTTTCTTTTGTTTTTCCTGTTGTTGCTAGGAGGGAGCTTTTGGGTTGGAAGAGTCTTGATAGCAAGCAAGCTATATGAACCGCAAAAAATCTCCACCCACGGAGCTCTACCTACGGACCCTCTAGATGATCCACGCATCAAAGAGAGTGGACCTGAATCACCTAACATGGCGATCGATGAATCGGATAACCCCGCCGATTGGTGGACACCTGGAAGAAGGCCACCGTTTCTTGGGCCAACGGACTCCATAAAAAGACCACTCGAACTACCTCCTAACACTCAGCAAATCCTGCACAATAACTGGCGAAATCCGAGTCAATCACATCAACCACAGCCATCGATGTTCCAGTCCTCCAATCCACCTCCACTCTCTTTGTGGTGGAAACAACACCCGCTCCCTCATTCCTTCAAAGGAAAATTGCATTTATCCGTCTGGCTGCCCTGGTGGGAGAGTAACAAGACATCTACCCTTTTGACCAAACATGCGACCCAAATTGATGAGATTAACCCCCTCGGCTACGATTTAACGCCTGATGGAACCATTCATCTACGTAAAGGGGCAAGCCTCAGCAAAAGAGTCATCCAAACCGCACACCGATCAAAAATGACGATTATCCCGGTATTGGGAAACGTAAATTCCCCGTCCATGACGCATACGCTTCTAAAGACGGACAAGCAGCGTAAAAAAATCGTCCATCATATTACTCAATGGGTAGAATGGAATCATTTTGATGGGGTGGAGATTCAATTCCAACCCCTATTCGAAAAAGATCGGGACTATTTCTGTCTTTTTATTGAAGAGTTAGCCTTCTCCCTTCATCAACATCACCGTTCTCTGGCTGTTTCTGTTCACCCGAAAACCTCTACTCCAGGAGAAACAGCACCCCAACGTGCTCAAGATTGGAAGCGAATCGGCAAAGCTGCTGATCATGTAAAAATAATGGCTTGGAATTACAGTTGGGGAGAGCCTGGACCATCCGCTCCTTCGAACTGGCTTGAACACGTGCTTACCCTAGCAGAACAAGAAATTCCAGACAAAAAGATCACCATCAGCTTGTCTGCTCAGGGTTACTACTGGTCCAAAACGAATCGTCAATTCCCTCTTCTTTATAATCAACTAAAACAATGGCAACAAGCAGGGGCCCATCCACTTCAAACAAAGCATGGGGAAGATCCCTGTTATCGATTGGTTAAGTCCTCTACTCCCTTCACGGGATGTGTTCCCGACTCGCTGAGTATCCATTCTAAGCTCCAACTAATTCTGCACGATCACCCTCATATCCACAGGTGGTCGCTCTGGTATCTTGGTGCAGAAGACCCGAATGTATGGCCATTGTTAGCAAAGGACCCCTAACAAACAACACAACAAAAAAAGCACCGAGAAAATCTCGGTGCTTTTGGCGTGCCCTGGAGGATTCGAACCCCCGACCTTCTGATCCGTAGTCAGACGCTCTATCCAGCTGAGCTAAGGGCACATATTTCTATGATCTGTCTTTGTCAACGTCGCCTGGTTCATCAACAGCGACAAGATATATATTATAATAGGCGTATCCTTAAGTCAAGGCTTTTTCACAACAAAAATAATTTAATCCACAATGCCATATTCATCGATGTGAACACGACATGTGATCTTCACCTTAATATGTGGATACTGCTTCGACCAAGCCTTGGCATCGAAGTGTCGATCATGTATTCGAGCCGCTTCACTATAGCCTAACGGATCAACGTTCCAGCGTTGCAGTTTCTGAATTAGCTTCTGACCTTGATACTGCAGTTCTTTTTCTACAAGGTGTTCTAACTCCGGAATTACCTTATCCGTCGCTTGTCGTACACCATGAATCTCTTCGAGATTCCCATGAATATCTAATTTCACATGAACCGAGGGCATATTGCCTGATTGCACAACCTTAATTTTACGGTGAATCTCTGTTACCCGAAGAAAACCCATTACCCCCTTCTTCGTAACAAATTTCACCCCAGTTGATTCTGTTCGATCCCAGTGCATGAAGGTGAATATCGCCATTTCCTGGATGGTTTCGATCTTCCCTTTCATTTTTCCTTTCTTAAATAAAGCCATCCCTTTAAGCATTGGCTTTCTTTGTTCCAAGGTTAACAAGGGAAGCCATGGATCCCCATTTTCGCGATAATAAACATTGATGAAATGATGAAAGTTGGTATCCGGAATGCGTCCATGCTCAATATTGTGTTGAATTAACTTTGCGATCGACTCTCCAATCTCCTTTTTCTTAATCGCTTTTAATAATAGATCCCCTGCATTGCCATCAACTACTGCCAAATAGGCACGTCGCCCAATAAAAGGATCCCGTTGCCATGAATCAAGGACATCCATAATTCCTTTTTTTCTTGCCATCTCCGTACCAAAGAGACCTACCTCTAACTTGCCACTTACTAGCGGATTGGGGGTCAGTTTATTCATCTTCTCTCGCATCTCTTTACTTAATTGGGTCACTTCTTGATAGGTAGCATTTTTCACACTGCGGTCGGGTAAATAAAACGGCACAGCCACAGTGCCACGAATATATTTTTCATTTTCCCAATCGTAGGCTACTGCAGTAATATAATCGAGATTATCAATTACTTTCGTCTGTAGACAACCCCCTAAAGGAAGCAAGATCAATCCGGTTGCTAACATATAGGATAAATAGCTTCTCATTCGTTGACCCTTCATGTCGCCCTCCCCCTCCATCCCTTAGCAAGCCCTAGTAAATAAAGCAATGGAAGGTATAAAAAATTGATTCCCAATCCCCAATAAGTCACCCACTGATTAAAGGTGGCAATGTCTCTTCGTCCAGTTAACAAAATGTTTTCCAAAAAAATGAGGGACAACACGATGACCATGAAAAGGATGCTGCGGGATTGCGGCCATAAACGCTTTAACACACGATGACTCGCCCAAAGCAATAGACAGACATTATCCAAGATCACAAAGGACCATGTCGCCACACCAACGTATTCAAACCGTTCAACAAAAGGAAATCGCACGATCTTAAATAAACCAAAGGTTGGCCATACATTGGCTAATAGCTGTTTTTCAGAGTAGTAAGCAACAGAAATTAAAATGACAACAAAATAAATTAGTGTCGTGTATGACGCACCAATATGCGCAAACTTTTGCGTACGGGGGCCGTCTTTAAGTAATGGGTAATACATTAATAGCGTACAGAACCCAAGGTAACTAAAGGTCATGGCCTTTGTCGCACCCATCAATTCCTTAAAAGATAGTTGACCAATCGGGAGTAAATTAGTGAAATCGGCATGTTGGAGGGGAAAAACCAGCAACAGTAATAGGTAGAAAGGCAAGATTACGCTTAGAACAGAAATCCCCACGACAACTTGAAACCCACCGGATATAACGTAATAGATTAATAAAATAAGCACAAGGCTAATCGACCACGTCGATATCTCAGGAAACACCCACACTTGCACCAATTCAATATAGGTACGTAGTACAGCCGCGCCTGTTGATATAAAATACACCATAAACATGAGACTAAATATCATTCCTAGACGCGAGCCCAGTATGCGTTGATGAAGGGCTACGACATCCTCCCCCCTCTTCTTAAGAGCTAAGTACATAAAAAAAATAGCAAGATTAACAAGTACCCCGCCCAAGAGGACAGCCATCCAACTATCATGGCCTGCGACTTCGGTAATCTCACGCTGAAAACTTAGTCCACCCACACCCGATTGTACGGAGTGAATCAGGAAAAAGACATGGATGCCCGATACCTTTTCATCTTGTTGTTTCTGTAAATTAGTAAGAGCGACTTCTCCTTGTTTGCTCATTCATTGGAACCTCCATGTGAGGCATCTTCTCCTGAATTACGTCGACGATTTTCTGACTCCACCTGAATGGGCCTTTTTCCTTGGAACATAAAGGGGAGCCGTAGAAAACTATCCTTAAAATCAGTAATACGTAAGGGATACAAGGGCTCTAGATAGGGGTTGTCTAAGGAAGTCAGTCGTAATAAATGCGTGATCAAAAAGAAGAAGGCAAGAGCGACCCCAAGGAGCCCCCAAAGCTGAGCCATCAAAAGAATCGGAAAGCGAATAAACCGTGCGGTGTTTCCCATTTGATAAATGGGTGTGGTAAAGGTACTTAAAGCCGATGCAGCAACCACGATCAATAGAATGTTACTAGTTAAGCCTGCTTCTACTGAGGCTGTTCCAATAACAATACCGCCAACAATCCCAATCGTTAGACCGATTTTTGTGGGTAACCTCGCACCCGCTTCTCGAATTAATTCAATCGACCATTCGAGAACAACGGCCTCTAAAAAAGGAGGGAAGGGAACCGTTTCTCTTGAGGTAATAAGAACCCCCATCAGGTCGGTTGGTAAAAGTTCATAATGATAAGTAAGAACAGCCACATATAAGGGGGATCCTAAAAAGGATAGGAAAGTGGATACCAGTCGGATCACACGAAAAAAACTAGCAATTTGCCAAGGCATATAATAATCATCCACAGCCGTAAAATACTCCATGAGAGTAGCGGGTCCAATCAATGCCTGGGGGGATCCATCCACCATGATGACAACTTTTCCTTCGACCAGTACTCCCGCTACCCGGTCAGGACGCTCTGTGTCCAATAGTTGCGGAAAGATTGAATTGGGTTTATCGGCAATCATCTGAGCCACAAAAGAGCTATCCATCACCTCATCATAGTGCATGGTAGCAATGCGCTCTTCTACGATGTTGACATTTTTTTGGTTGGCTATCCCTTCAATATATAACACCGCAACATTGGTCTTCGAATTAGCGCCTACTTCAAAGTGGTGTACCTGCAGATCGGTGATTGGCAATCGATGACGTACAAGTCCCAAGTTGGTATCTAAACTCTCCACAAAGGCCTCTTTGGGCCCGAGGACCGTAAATTCCACCTCAGGCGTCGTGACTGACCGACCTATCTTGATGGGTGCAGGAATGAGCACTCCCGCTTGGGAACCTTTCTCCAGTAATACGAGAACATAACCCTGCAGTAATTTTTCACGTGCCTTTTTCACATCATGGGTTAACTCCACTTCTTCGACAGGCATCGCTTTGCGCAGCGTTTCATCGTTATAAAATTTGGCTTTTTCTAGGATCGGTAAAATCACTTCGTGTAACGTTTTGTGATTCACCAAGGTACGATAATACGAAATCGAATAGGGCCGAAGCATATCGGGATAACTGCTATACACAAAATCCTCGGTATTACGTTCAGACTCCACTTGTTTATTCCAAGCGGCCGCCATTCCTTTCTTCCGATGTCGCCTTCTATCGCCCACGTCCATTCCCCCACGATGAGTAGCTAACACCTAGTCTCTCCGTAATCGAAATGTTCCATGTAAAGGATAGCAAAAAAGAGCAAACGTCTAGTTTGCGACGTTTGCTCTTTTGTTTCCCATCATTTATTTTTTCGATGAACAACACACTCATGATACAAGGCCATCAGAGAACTTCCAGCAATAAAAAAACACCGAATTTCGGTGTTTTTTGGCGTGCCCTGGAGGATTCGAACCCCCGACCTTCTGATCCGTAGTCAGACGCTCTATCCAGCTGAGCTAAGGGCACATATTGGTGCGGATGAGAGGACTTGAACCTCCACGATCATAATGACCACTAGAACCTGAATCTAGCGCGTCTGCCGATTCCGCCACATCCGCATAGTGACAACGTTTCTAGGGTTTTTCCTATGCGCTTTTTTCGCCCTATGCGCCTAGATTCTTTCAAATTCCGATTGCTTCCGATAGGCTATGCGCTAGACCCCAGAAAAGCGCGCCTCAAAGTCGCAAGATTGATATTACACTCTTTGCACGATAAAGTCAACGATTTTGATGAAAAAAGTTTGATTTACTCGAATTACGATACAGGGGGTGCCGCCATTTGCGCAATAAACGGATGAACCGCCTCTCCTCCGCTCCTAATCACATTTATCGCTTACCAACGCTTTAAATTCATCGCGTCCTCAACAGTATATGGCGCTATCTCTTCTTTTAACTCTTGAAACGTTCTTTTCGATGTCGGATATAGCGAATAATGCGGTAACGCCGATTCAATAATCATTCGTACGTCTCTCGGTATTTGCTCCCAGTTGTGAAACATCCATGTGTAGGCTACGCGGTATTTACGACTTGTCACTGCCGCACCTTTCCATACTTCCGATCCTTAGATGTAATGATGCGGTTCGTCTAACACGATAAAGTAAGGGAACTGCGGTTCTGGGCGTAATCTCTAGTTAGTAAAAAATGATAAACTCTATAGTGTTAAAGGAGCGAGTGATATGATGGAAACCGTCGAACCCATCAGATCCAAGAGAGAAATCAACGCAATGAAACGGCATCTCTCGCCACGTGACCGCCTATTATTCGTCATGGGGATCAATAGCGCGCTTCGCATCTCCGATCTCCTGCGGCTCAAAGTCAGAGACGTGCGTGGTGCTACACATCTTTCCATCCGCGAACAAAAGACCAATAAACCGAAGAAATTTTTATTGAATGGCGCCATACAACGCGAACTATCCAACTTTCTGACTGATGATATGACTGATGAAGAATTTCTATTTAAGTCGCGAAAAGGGATGAATCAACCGATTACTAGCGTACAAGCTGGGCGGGCATTGAAGAATGCCGCAACAAAAGCAGGTATTAAAGACAATATAAATACCCACAGTCTGCGCAAGACATGGGCATATTGGC
Organism: Marininema halotolerans; assembly: GCF_900116235.1. Lineage (GTDB taxonomy): Bacteria > Bacillota > Bacilli > Thermoactinomycetales > DSM-45169 > Marininema > Marininema halotolerans. The sequence goes on from NZ_FPAA01000002.1 coordinate 440,441, forward strand.
GGTTTATTAGTGGTGAGAAAACAGCGCATCTCCAAAGCGTTGAACCATTCGAGTGAGCGCGAGACATACCGCTACCTCGGTTTTAATCAAGACGAAATGGATCGGGTGTACGGAGGCATTGAGTTGTAGTTTGTAAAAACTTCTTCTGTGCACCCTTCTAAGCTTATTTTTCTTTGTCTTAATGTCAAAACTATTCGGATTATATTAAAAGCCCGTAGAACCCTGTTTTTCTTGAGTTGAGAGAGTGTCAGATATATACTTTGGAAGATACAGTAATCTAATCTCTAAAAGGAGAAAAACTTCAAAAACAGTATAAAGCCTTCCATCCCTAGTTAAGAGGTTGAAAGGCTTCTCTATCTAATCATTTATTTTAGAATCCCTCACCGTTTCGGGAATAAGTGTTACTGGTCTTTTCTGTTTTCTTCTACGGAGTCAAGGCCGTCTTTGACGTCTTTATCTAGTTGATCAGATGAGTCTATGTAGTTTTTGCTTTTCTTATCTGATAATTCAACATATCTATTTGAAAAAAACGAATCTAAGGCAATTCCTCTTTTTGAATTGTAATAATCTAACTTGTTAAGATTATTATTTTTATTTATATACGTGATAGCATCTGGGAATCTATCTGACTCATTTGCCATCTTATCAATTGTACTGTCATGTATATCTAATAGCGATCTTGTTTTGTCGGAATTTTGATCTAAATTATTTTCTATTGCATTGTTTTTATAATCTATCCACTTTTGCCACATGTCATCATACTGCTTATTAAAGTAGTCTTGTAAATCTTCTTTGGATTGCGCTTTAAAAAACGCTCCCCCACCCGCTTCAGCCACTTCTTTTAATTGTTGTTGTTCCTTATTATTCACATCAAAGCCGATAATGTTAACCGTTGCCTTAATGTTCGCCTCTGCGAGTTTTTTTGCTTCCTTTGCTGGATTCCCTCCGCAGGTTTCTAACCCATCGCTCACGACAAATACAACATTATCCGATTGATCAATCCCTTTGCTAGCAAAAGCATCTTTTGCTTGACGGATCGCACCCGCTAAAGGAGTCCAACCCGTTGGCTTAAGGGACGATAGGGCCGTATTAAATTCAGATTTATTTATCGTACTTAACGGGTACAATGTTTCAATAGCCTTGCATGATTTCTTTTTATCTGCTTGTCTGTTGCTCCCCTTATGTCCATAAGCGATTAATGACACCATTGCTTCTTTTGGAGCCTTGTCAGCAAATTCTTGCACCGCCTCCTTTGCAACGGTCATTTTTTGTCCTCCGCTAACTTGCGAAGACATGCTCCCACTGCTATCTAGCAGAATGGCTATATTTGTAGGTTTGCGTTCCGGTTTTTTAACATCATCGCCTGGCTTTTTCCCTGCCCGATTATATTTAGGATCTAACTCATCATAAGCTTTTTTCTCGGGACGAAAGTCTTCGCCAACTAAAGCAACGATGCGGTTAAATACCTCTTCATCGGAGGCGTTCTTCGGTATCTTGTCGAGTTCTTGCTCCACTTTGTTTTTATCGTAACCATCCCCTGCGTATTCTCCTTCTTTTCCCTTAAGGATGTCCTCAATTTTAATTGCGACTTTGCGATTTTTGGGATCACTTTTACCCGTTGGACTTGTAGATGCTTCTTTTGTGGCATTAGCGCAACCACTCATCATCAATACAATAATAAATCCAAGTAACCAAACCTTCTGTAGATTTTTCATAGAGTTAATTTCCTCCTATAACATATGAAGCGCTCAAATCTGACCTGCTATAGCATATACGTACCAATTCTATAATGGTTTCAAATATCGCATCAGCTGAGGATTTCGTCTCCATTCATTACTCACACGATCATTACTACAGATACGATAAAAATTAAAGGAAACTTCAATGTCACTGCTCTTCTAACTGCTAAGTAAAAGCGTAAAGCTTCATTTACAAGCTATCCCTTAGCACTTTTTCGTTTCTTATATCCTTTTGGAAGGTCTTTCGAATTGCTACATACTTCAAATCGGTAGTTATTACAACCTAAAAATTCGCCTCTTGGCCCTTTCCGAACAACCATAAAATCACCACATGAATCACAGAGTATCGGGTTATCAATTAGCTCTGAATTGTGGGCTTTATAATCACACCCACCAGAAAAGTTAGTACAGAATATAAAATTAGTTTTTTCTTTTCGAGTTAGATATCCTGATTTACATCTCGGGCAATTAGGATTGTTTAAGACACTTTTCCCTTTTGTGACGGATTGATAAGGAATCTTATACTCATTGATTAACTCTCGCACAAAGGCAGACATTCTCTCTTCTTGCGTCAGGATATAACAATCATTTTTGGTTCGGGTAAGTGCTACATAAAAGAGCCGTCTCTCTTCACCGTATAAGTAATCATCGCTATCAGTGAGTACCCATGACTGTATGGGGTCGTCCACCATTTTATTAGGAAATCCATTTATTTTATTGTCAGCATTAATCAAAATAACGTGACTTGCTTCAAGTCCTTTGGAACGGTGAGCAGTCAGAAAAAATAGTTTCACATCATGGTATTTGTTATATACCACAGTAAAAAAATTCGCCTTCCGATCATACTTCTTTTTAAAATCAGCGGAGTCAATTACTTTATCTAAATCAGACTTATTTCTCCCCAGTAACATGATTTCCGCATCTTCACCATAATTAGTTACGATTTGATCAATGGCATCCACCAAGGCTTTCTGAATATTGTTATCAAATCCAATAATTTTAATTGGGCTCTCTTCTACTACTTGTTTAGATGAAGTGAGGTTCTTTATTAACTGGCTAGGATTTTGCATAACAAAGTTACCAGCTACATCGATTAATTCTTGAGAGTTCCTGTATGTTTTCTCAATTCTCATGAGTTCGTGATTCCCGAAGAATTTCCCAAACTCCGTAAATAACTGTACATCACTGCCGGCAAATCTATAAATCGATTGCCAGTCATCTCCCACACACACCACTTTAGCACTGGTTTGTTCCTGTATGGCTTGAACTAGATTAAAACGACTTTGGGATATATCCTGGTATTCATCAATCATGATGTATTTGTAGTCCCGTGTCACTTCGCCAGATTGTATAATTTCAGTTGCTTGATTGATCATATCATTGAAGTCGATTTCTTTTTTGCCAGATAATTTATCTTCATAGTGCATATAAATGGGTTTAATGAAATTAAAAAATATGTCCGTTCTGTCTCGAATAAAGGCGTTATTCTCTTCCTTTTTATTCTTCTCTATAAAATCATAAAGAGTATTTTCTGTGTATCCATTTGATTTAAACAATCCAATAAAAGTAGATATTAATTTAATAAAATCTCCAAAATGCTTTTCTTTCTGGTCTTGATTGAAAATAATAGAAAAAATCTCTTGGTAATCAATCTCATACATCTTTATACCATTACTTTCTAGTTCTTCACGTAGTTTTGTAAATAATATCCCCTTTTTGTTGTAATAAGAGTAGGTTTCAATCATTTTTGTACCGTGCTCTTTATGCAAATTACGTTTCCATTTAACACCATCAAGATATTTTTGTGCTTCTCCGCCACTTAACCAAGGAACACGACCATCTTCTGATAATCCGAAGTGTTCAAGATAAATATCATACTCTGGCAAATAAAAGTCAGGCTTATATTGTCTAAATCGCGCATCTTCTGTCTTATGCTTATAATTCTCTTCATAAACATATTCCACACTGTTTAGGAACAAGAAATTAGCTATCATAACCTCTTCTATACTTTTTACTTTCTCTTTTTTTAATGTTTTCAATTCTTTCTTACGTGTATCACTTGCATTATCTATAAATACCTTTTTATTTACCTTCTCCTTCAAGGGCACAAACTCTAAGTTTTTACAGTGTTCATGGTACTCCCCTAAAGTTTTAAAATCACTATAGTCCCTAGGTATGTTTATGTAATAACTAAAAAACTTGATAATACGTTCAACTTGTTTTTTATCCTGATACAACTCTTTTTCAATATAGTGCTCTACTGCATTTGACAAAGCATTTTCTTCCGCAATACTGGGTCGATTACCTCTATACTCTTTGATAATCTCTAAACCTAGTTTATGAAAGGTGCTAGATTGTACATTTACATTAAGCTTCTTAACAATGCGATCCGTCATCTCTTCCGCCGCTTTTCTCGTATATGAGATAAGCAGGATTTTTTCTGGTGCAATCTTCTTTTTATCAACTAGATATTTTACCTTCCCCGATATCGTTAGTGTCTTACCGCTTCCCGCCCCAGCAAGCACTAAATTACTATCCTCATCCGTGACTACAGCAATTCGCTGTTGTGCGTCTAGTGATTTTCCATCTATGTCATCAAATAAGCTCCTATTTTCTTCGAGTTCACGATCTATGTATTCCTTGTTCCAGTTGGATATTTTATCGCTGAGTTTCGAGAATACCTGGAGAAACTCACTGACTCGCACATCCTTCGATTTCTTTCCGTCATTAAATAGGAGTAGGCTTCTAAATAGTTTGCCTCAAATCGTTTCTTCATGGAGGCAGTAAAGTAATCTTGTTTTGCGATGGATACATCCTCTATAAAATGACCTACTCTATCCATATATTTTTTATTCTCACGGTTGACCCGTTCTTTTTCTTCCCCAAGTAAGTGTAATTTCGAGTTGAAGCTATCATTTAGCTCTGTATATTTTTTTAATATCTCATGGTACTGTTTTGTTTCCTGAATCCATTCCTTTTCTTTCTCATAATAAGATAAGGTTTTAAGATCTATCGCAAATGGATTCCCTTTTCTTAAATATTCATTTTGATCTAACTGCTTTTGTTCCATTTGTTTATACTCTTCATCTGTAATGATGTCGCGATATTTAGGTAAGTCTTTAATTAGTAAGTCCAACGTCTTATGCTTCACCTTCAAACTTACCAAGTGGAGATTAGCCTTCGTAGAGATTGTTTTCAATCGATATTTCTTATATAAACCCACTAAAAAAGATATCACTTATTTCACCTCACCATAAATTTATGACAATGCAATCCCCTCTTCTTAATACTACATTTTATTATTATATAAATCCAGAAATTCCACTGCAATTAACAGAGCCGTCGCTATCACAGGACGACTTTCTATTCTTGTTCTACTTTCTCCACTATCAGTAATTCCTCTAGGTCGCAGTCGTAGCGACTTATTAACTTTTCCAAGATGTCTCGGGAATACTTTGTACTCTCATTACTTGCAAATCGCCGAACAGATTCCCAACTTTTCGCCATTCCAATTTCTTCGGCAATTTGACGAATAGAAAGACCTCTTCTATCAGCAAATTCCTTCAACCCTGATCGAATTTTTACTTTTTGCATAACCACCCACACCTCCTCCTTTCCCCTCATTGTAATCAGGCTAAAATAAATAGTCAATGACCAAATAAATTAGTCAAAACCACTTGACGGCTAATATAATTAGTCATATAATGATGGTGAGGCTAATAATTTTAGTCATTATTCCAGGGAAGCCACGCCATGACATGCGCGGGCCAAGGATAAAACCACTAGGAGGCTGATTATATAGGCGCAAAAGAAGTAGCAAAGCAGTTGCGGAAGGTATTGAAAGACAAATTTCCTGGTGCTAAGTTCTCGGTAAGATCGGAGTACTTTAGTATGGGAAGTAGCGTTCGAATTAGTTGGACGGATTTTCCCACTGTAGGTGCAGTCGAAAAAGTGATACATCCTTTTAGAGAGGTACGAAGGGATGAATGGGGTGAAATTTTGAGTGGTGGAAACTTGTACATTTCCGCAGAAAATGAATGGACGAGGGAAACCAGAGCAGAGATAGAAGCGGCGATGCCAGAGAACTTTGAAAGAGGGAGCTGGGATTACGGAAAATGGTTTCATAAAACAGTCGCCCAGATATATGAAGAACGGAAACACATAAAAGAAGAGGCTTCGTCCAAGAAACAATGGTCAATGAAAAACCCAGAGAATCCAGCTACCTACCGTCAGCGAATGGCTTTACACCGGATGACTGGTTGTAATACCACCGAGTGGGCATTGACAAAGGCACAAGCAAGCGAGCTAATTGGGAAACATAAATCCGGTCAAGATATCACTGAGGAGTTAAAAGAGTTGGGGCTAATTACTCCGCCTCAAACAGGAAACGACCCATCGGGTGCCACCGATGAGCCGCAAAAAGATACAGCGCACACAAAGTATACCACACAACAGTGATATAAACCCACTAATAAACAGCCCGTGAGGGCTGTTTTTCATACATCAAGCAAGTTCAGCGCCTTCCGCGCCCAATTACGATCAGAGTCCTTTTCCTTCTCGGTTAAATCCGAATATGGTGTTTCGATCTGTCTGCGCCATCTTGCGATGTTTTGCGGTGTAAGATTATCCAGCGCGCCCATTGTTCGTGTTCTAATTCTGCTAATTTTTCTAGTTTATCGTTCATAGTTACTCCTTATTTAGCCCATACAAATATCCCACATAAGTAAAAGAGCCGCTCATTCAACACAGTAGCGACTCTTAATAGTTAATTTTATTTGTTAATTAATTAATCATAGAAATATACTTTTGCTTTATCATTTTTTCCCTCTATTTTTTTTATAAACAATTCCGCTTTTTTATTTTTACCATCTACAAACTTATCAATATTATCCCATGTACACTCTTGCGGATTACCATCAATTTTGCAATTTCCTATAAAATCAGAAGGATTACCTTCTTCGTCCTTTTCGTAAAGTGCATAAGTACCGGAGGTTATATTGGAAGGGGATAACCATAATTTCACTTTAAAACTTCCACCTGTAGAATATACACGTTTACTTTCTGATGAAAAATCCAAATCCTCCCCTATCTTTGTCCAGCTCCTACTGTAGAAATTGACTTTATCTGTTCTTTTATCATCGGATTTCTTTTTTAAAAACAACTCTGCCTTTTTGTTACTTCCATCTATATACTTACTAACATTATTCCATACGCACTCACTAAGCACACCTTTCACTTTACACGATCCAATAAAATCTGACGGATTACCCTCTTCGTCTTTTTCATATAGCTCATAAGTTGATTCTATATCTCCGTTGTAACTCCAGAATTTCACTTTAAAATCATCACCGGTGAAATCAACCGTATTAGTCACATTTGAAAAGCGTTCACCTATATTATCATCTCCAATATTTTTCCATTGTGAGTTTTCTATTTCTTCATCATCTCTATATTGAGTATCCCCAGTAGCTTCCCAATCTACAACGCTAACTTGCCACTCTGTTCTTGGCCATAATGCCCATAAATAATTAAACCCTTGATGTTCCTGCTGGTGGATAGGATACGAAAATTCAGATGCATCAATTCCCATATAAAATTCGTGAGAGGGCGCTTGATCATGAACACCATAGTATTCACCATCTCCATTTTTATGGACTTTAGCATAGTAAAATGCATCAATATCAGGAGCTAATACTAAAGGATTACTAGATGCTAAGAACATTTTAAAAGAAGCCCAATCATCTCCGAAACTTTCATCTTCAATTTTCATATCGGATTCAGGTGCTTTACCTCTAGCAACTTCCTTACCATCTTTATATCCTATAGTCTCACCAGTCTCTGGAATATGTTTTATTTTTTTAACAATCTCACCAGTTTCATTATCCCAATTAAAATATGCAGTTGACCTGGTTCTAAATTTTGTTGATGTCCAAGGATCAAATGTCCTACCATCACCATGAAAACTATCATAACCTTGAGAACCAAGAAAATCTGCGCAATAATAGGGAATATCAACTCCATCAATTCCCATAATAGTACAATATGGATTAGGAGCGCTTTCTAAAGGTATGAATGTTGTATACTGTAGTATATATCCAGGACGCCATTCAATATCAGGACTCCTATTAATTTTGCTTTTACTATTTTTTACTTTGTTTTTATTGTTTGAATTATCGCGATTGATAATTATTCCAAGTTCTTTTCTTTCATGCTTTAATTCTTTTTTCTCTGTAGAGCTAACAGATTCGCCAATTGACTTTAATTTTTTGTTTTTTTCTTCCACAACATTATGTGGAATATTTTTATATCCAACTATATTGTAACGATCTATTTTTGTATAGCTTATGTCTTTATCAACAAAATTGTTTCCTGTCACTTCTGCAATAAGCTTATTATTTTTATAAACTTTATACTTCTCTTTATCATTAGGTAAATTATACCAACTCAATATGGTTGATTTATTTTGAATGATACTATTTATATATGCGTTATCCATATGATAATTTAAGCTATTTATTTTTTTGTTTTTATCTAATTTACTCTTTATATATGTTTTGTTTTTTGTCATTAATTTATTTGATTTTAGCGTTTTAGTGCTTATTTTAGCATAATTTATCAATTTCCCATTATTATCATATGCTTTTAATATAAATTTATATATATGATCTTCTTCCAATTTATCAATTAATACATTATTTTCCTTACCGGACCAGTATTCTTTAATTTTATTATTGTCTACAACTAAGTCTAATTTATAATTATCACCTATATTCTCCCATTTTATTTTTATGTTGTAAACATTTGGATTAATAGAAATATTCCTAAATTCATTTTCGCTATTATTTCCATAAACGACTGGTTCATTAGTTGTCAAACAAAATGAAAATAAAAAGATAACTAACATTATTTTCTTGATAATAATCACCTCATTATTAATATTTTCAAATCTTATTAGTTATGGTACACTAATCCTATATTAGTGTAAAGCTTTATTAATCTTCTACATTCTTTGGTGGTTGATATTATCGTAATAACATTTTAAAAGGGGTTGTATTGATTTGAATATAATAGCGAGAAAGTTTATATCCAGTGTTGTCTGTTCTCTATTGTTTTTTTTATTATTTAATAATAATGGTAATTTTTTGATTTTATTTTATTTTTATTTAGTTTTGCCGTTGTCATTAATATATGGTGGAAGTATCTCTTATTTTGCTGAAAAATTAACAAATAATAATCCGTTATATACTTTTTGTTTATGTTGGCTGGGGGCACTTGCAACCCCACTTTTTTTACTTATATTATCTGGTAAGATAAAAGTATTATTTATTATTGGTATTTATGGAGGCTATTCTATTTACCTAACATCTCTTATATTTTCTTTTGTATATTGGTTAGTAGATCGTTTATTATTTCTCTACAGACCGGATAAATAAATGTGATCCATGTGTTGGGCAGCTATCGCTTTTCCTATTATTTTCGAAAGTGATTTATTATGCCAATTGCACCTCTTCAACCTTACAAACATTATTTTTATAACACGCAATTTCCGCACACCAGTCCCACCCCATTTCGCCCCTTCGCCTGGGGGTCGCCCTTTTTTGTTAGTTACCGCCACTCCTACGCCATAACATCGCAATTCAGCAACTTATATTTAAACGTTTTGATTAATAATGAATGTTGTTCAATCTACTTGAGCTACATTCGGCATCGGGCACAACCCGCGTCATACCTAGCATCGCACATACCTATAGTGGGTATACTACAGCACCTACATATATACACCAGCGCTACCCACACGCCACCATACCGCTATACCATGCGTATCCCTTACGATATATGGTGCGGTACCCTGCCGCTACCCCTGCGTACCCTACCGCATACCCGCGCTGTATTACCGCAATTCAACCTGTATCACTGTATAGGATCATGCATACGCAAGGTAGCACTACAGTAGGATAGGTACGGTCATGTCGAATCACCCGGAAATATTTTAGGGGTGCCGTCCTTCAGAAGGGGACAGCGGGCAAATTAAGTACCCCCTATCGCGATAAAAGGTACCCCCATATTACTAAGCGATACTCCCCCGCTTTTAAATAGCCGCCGCCATTGCGCCACCCTACCGCCACCCCACGTAATCTATTCCTTCCTATAGTAGCACTCTATATAATAACGCCATCTATCGCCATATATCGCTACCATTACGCAACCCTATCGCAATGTAACACATACACTTATTACGCCACTATTCGCCCACAACGATATCCACGCATCTCTTACCGATCCTAAACGTTAACCAATCCAATTTATCTAACGTCAATAACAGATCGGTTCTATTCTTCCTTACCGCAGATGTAGACGGAAACACTCCGCAATCAACGAGCACACGCGGTAAGTATCGCTCTTCTGTTCTGTAAATACTACCGCAATCATCAAGCCCCAGTTCCGCAAGTGTAGCGATGGGATTACCGATAACAATAACGATATGCTTCGCGAATGTCGCCATATGCTCTTTCATAAAGTCTTTCTCCTTCTCCTTTCTTTGTTTACCCCTTTCTTTGCGCGAGGTTAAATATATAAGTAAGTAAGAATTGTACTTGCCAACTGCACGACGTTAGGAGTGCAATGTTTTGACTTTGTTCTTGTCTTTTATCTTTTTCTTTATATGTAATGCCGCCACTACAGCGGCATCTTACGCTAACTTACGTTATCCCTCGTCCTCATTCTCTTCCTCTTCTTCTAATCGCGACTCAATCATATCCACTGCGCAATTATACTTTGCAAAACATTTCGGACTACATACCGCTCTTCCGTTCTTCACCGTTAAATAACCCACCGATCCATTCTTCGCGTCTTCTTCTGATACCTCCTCTACTCGTACCATTCCTCTACACCACGCACACACTAATATCCTCATTCGTCATCACTCCCAGCACTCGCGGTATTCCCGTCATCAGTTTCGTCCTTCTTTAAATACTCTTCAAATTCTTGCATAATATTATCTGTTCTTAATTCGATGGAATGATTAGTACTCTGCTCAACTTTAACGTTATTCTTCAGTACATTCGCCATATTTAATAACATTTCAGCATGTTTAGCACTACCGTTTAATGCTTCATGGTGCACACTTGCGAGAACATCCGGCAGTTTATTCGCTACGTTCTGTAGGGTTTGACGCTTTAATTCCTCCTGGAATAATGGCTTGTTTAATCATTGGTGTACTGTCTTGCGGCTCTTACCGACCACATCTTAGCAATTTCCGTAATTGACTTACCGCCTTTCATAGGTAGCGCTAGATATTTAATGACTTCGTAATGTTGCGCTTCTAATCGTTTCATAACTTTTCTCCTCTCGTTAAATAAAAAAAATAAGGGCAACCATTGTTATTTGGCGCCCGAAAAACAAAGTCAAAAGATTGCACTCCTTACGTCGTGCAGTTAGCATTTAAAAATCTTTAAATCCTACAAACTAAACGTCTTAATGCCCATCATTATGCCGCATTTGAATACTGTCTTTTGCGGTAATACGTCCTCCAGGGCTATCCTGCGCCACCATTACGCTACCACCCGGTCTATCTTGCGCCACATGAACGCCACTGTTCGGTTTATCAGCAAACACCATGACAATTGCCAACACTGCGCTAATTACACCAACTACGATAACTTTTTTCATAAAGTAATTCCTCCTAGTTTTTACTTGCGGAAAGTCTTCGAAAAGTCTCCGATAAGCCTGCTGGAAGCCACCCGGCATGTTTCGCTTCTTAACGAAATACTGACAAGATAAAAGAGAACATCTACTCAAAAAAGTCTAGTTTAGCCTGTAATGACGCGGTTTATGGTACTTTTCAAAGGGGTCGTTTTCGTCACGCAAAATGGGGGGAAAGGGTTCGTTTTCGTCACACGGTCTACTTTTTAATTTGGTTTCTTTGCTCGTGATGTTGGCGTAAATGCTCAAACTGTTTGCGAACAACACGAGTGTGCTCGGTCTCACTGTTAAGACGGAACATGACATCTGGGTGTACAATAACCGCTTCAACTCCGGCTGTACTTAATTGCATAATCACCCCTTCATCACATAAAGCATTCATCATCCTTGACACAGTTTCGCGACTATGTCCGGTGAGTACCGCTAAGTCTTCGCGGGTCAGGAGTCTAATAAATTCAGGATCTTTTTCATTAGGGTTTGCGCAAAGAAAGTACCTTTCATAATGAAAAAACGGCAGTAATTTATAAAGCATGCCTGTTTGACTAATCGTTAGGTTCTCAATAATTTCTCGTGTCTTTACTTGGTATAACTTCGTAAAATGTGCCTTTTCAACAAAGCCCATACTATGGTACCCACTATTTAAACGGTACTCATTACTTGTTTCGATTTTGTCTACTTCAATAATACCTAGCTTCTTTAACTTGTTTAAAATAGAGCTTGTCGCCTTCTTACCGCGCCCTAACACTTTTTGAATATCCTTCTGTTTCAGTGGCTTCCCTTCATTAATCAACCTCCCCTCACTCTTAAAGCGCAAATAAGGCAGAAGCTTAATAATAGCCCCTGCCTCGATTAACGTTAATTTCTTTACTACACTGCGGATAGGCTCATGGTAGCACGCAACCCACACCTTACCGCGATCTTTCAGTGCAACCTTTCGCTTATAAGCCTCACTCTGCGCAAGGCTAATGACTTTGTGCGTGTCTGCTGGTGCGGAAATACGCTCTTCTCCATTTTCGTCATAGTAGCGTCTGATGTCGCTAAAGTAAAGGTGCTCGTCAGTCTTTCCTTGGTATTTATTTTTCATTTTTCCAACCCCTTCTCAATTTTGATTTTAAAAAAAGTGCCGCAATATGCGACACTCGTAAAATATACATTAACCCGATTAAATACTAAGTTCTGATAACTCACTTTCTCCCTACATATACCTTTAGATCCGAGAGGGTAAAATGTACATAAAAATCACTTTCTTAAATACATTAATTATCTAATTGCAAAGGGAGATACCTCAGTAAAGTAATACTTGTTATTCGCGAACATCTGTCCTTTACCTCGAACCTTTTCCTTCGTCACAACAGTTCTACCTTCCCACCGATATTCACATAAAGCTTTTATTCGCCGGTTAGCCGCTTCTCTTGTCTTCACCCCCATTCGATCAGCTAGGTACTCTTGCGAAGGATAACAAGTTCCGTCTTTATCAATGAACGAAGCAAGTACGCAAAGAGTGTGCCAATTATCTGCGCCCATGTCTGCGACCATTCCTGCGTGAACTGCATCAATATAGAGTTTTACAAAAATACGTTCGCTCATCGCGTGCCTCCTTTCAAGTGTTTTCGTTCCTTACTTACTAAGTCCGAAATGAGTTCAGGTTTTTTCGTGTTTTAAGGGAAGTTTTTGACTTTCCACTTCTGTTTGGCGTTTTTTGACGAATTAATTTCCGGGATAAAACATAAAACCAGATCGTGTCGTTCCTGTGCGGATGTAGACTTCGGACATATGGCGGCTCTCCTTTCGTGTCATTGTTTTTTGCTCTTACTGACTATGTTTAAAGCGAGTCACAGGTTTTTCGTGTTTTTGGGAAATTTTCTCTTCATCTGCTAGGAGTCATTGAATTTAGCTTTTTTCGCAGATGGTACAGATCAAAAATTTCATGATACATCATCGATCGTGTCGTTCCTGTGCGAATGTATACTTCGGACATATGGCGGCTCCTTTCGTAAGTGGTTTTTGCTCTTACTGATCTAGTTCGTAATACGATTAGGTTTTTTCGTGTTTTTGGGAAAGTTTTTTTCTCACTTAGGAACGTTTGGCGTTTACATAAAAAAAACACCCGCTTTCGCGAGTGTAAAGGGGGTAAGACCAGATTGCGGCACAGTTCCTGACAAAACTCCTTGTGAGAATCGTTTTAAGCTTAGTTTAAATTAGGGTGATACAAGTTATATGCCAAAAACGCTATCGTTGCTTGACGGGGCTCTGGTTAGCGCTGAGAGCATGTTAATCATTTAAACGGTCAAGCGGAGAAAATTTTCGATGCTGACCCGCGATATCTGTTCCAAACAGTGAAACATACAGCCTCACAACATCCAAGGAGGTGTGTCCTAATATTTGTTGCAGGGAAAAGGCGTCGCCACCATTTAAAATGTAGAATTTCGCGAAGGTGTGGCGGAAGGTATGCGGAGATACACGTACACCCTTTATACCTGATATGTCTCCAACTTTTTTGATTTCATCTTGAACGGAACGAACCGCAATAGGGTTATTATCAATATTAATAAATAGAAAATCGTGATCAAGGCGTCCACGAATTTTAACATACTCTTTTAAGTGACGTTCTACGGTCAATTGGAAAGGGACATTTCGCTCTTTACGTCCTTTGCCGAATACCGTAATCGATCTTTCAGGCCAATTGATGTCGGTCAATTTAATGCTTGCAAGTTCAGATACCCTTATTCCTGTATCAAAAAGAAGTTCCATCATACAAAAATTACGGTAACCCGTAAACGTTTCTTTATCGGGAATGGATAAAAGGTGCTTCATTTGCTCTTTACTGAATGCCTGAATCACCTTTTTTTCGGCTTTAAGCAACTTAATGTTCGCGGTTGGATTCTCAGGGATGAAGGCTTGTTCATGCAGGTACCTAAAAAAGGGGCGCCATCCGCGGATGTATGAGTTTAAAGCTGAGTCACTTAATTTCTTACTGCGCATATTTAAAATTGCGTTTTCCACATCTTCTTGAGTGATATCCACAGGTCGCGATTTACCGCAAACCTGCGCGAATTTATTAATTGCTTGACGGTAGTACTTAATACTTTCTTCCGTTAAATTCTTGATACGACAATTTCTAATAAAGGTTTTCAAGGCAATCTCAAACTCTTCTGCTTCAAGGGACAAAATCGTGCCGCCCTGGGTATCTTCCCCTACATGAATGGTATTTACTCTGCGTTTTCTGGACATAAAAAACCGCCTCCTAATCGCGTCTTTTTCTTCAATCAGCGACTATGAGGCGGTATAAACGCACAAGATTCGTTACCTACGTTACGCTAGATTCTACAAAAAGTGTCGAAAACCGCGTAATATCAAGGGGAATCTTATGTCGGTTACAATCGAAATGTAAAACCCTTAAAAATGCTTGCGTATAGGCTTCGATAGACCCTCGCTACTATACAAAAAAATTCAGAACCTCCTCGCAAAATAAACGAGTGAACCTGAATCTAGCGCGTCTGCCGATTCCGCCACATCCGCAAAATCAAGCAAATTATGGAGGCGGCACCCGGATTCGAACCGGGGGTAAAGGATTTGCAGTCCTCTGCCTTACCACTTGGCTATGCCGCCGTAATGGAATGAGGATGAGACCAATGTCACAAACTAAAGGCGAAAGGAGGACTTACCATGATACAACTACCTTCCTCCCTAGAAAATCAGGAGGGACCCTTTATCGCCATTGACCGTGTGATGAATGAAGAAGGATTTGTGCTTGGTGGTGGATATGAGTATGATCATGCTTGTTATGACAAAGTTCTCGACTGGGAAACAACCCAAGGTCATCAAACCTACTTACGTATCCCTGTGATTGCCTTATCAGGAAGCATTGGTACTCGTAAAGCACAACTACAAATTGGACAACCCTTCGTATTGAAACATCCCTTCAAAACAGGTCCAGACACAACCGCTGATGCTGGTCTAATAACCAGTACCTTTAGCCAATTTTCCGATCCAGCCGATAAAGATGATTATGTGGAACAAGAATGGCTTGATCGAGCACGTTGTGAGTTAACTCAACTAGAAAAGCGTTTCGAAAAGGAAGCAATTGATTAAATGGCAGGGGCGGCAGGGATCGAACCCGCATTTGAGGTTTTGGAGACCTCTGTTCTACCATTGAACTACGCCCCTAAAACATATTTGGTGCCGGCGAGAGGACTTGAACCCCCAACCTACTGATTACAAGTCAGTTGCTCTACCAGTTGAGCTACACCGGCACAAATATGGTGGTTCGGGACGGAATCGAACCGCCGACACGAGGATTTTCAGTCCTCTGCTCTACCGACTGAGCTACCGAACCGCAAGTAATAGCTATCTTAACTGATGCCTCTGGTTAAGTCAAGATCAAAATTGACCTAACGTGAATGGCGGAGAGGGAGGGATTCGAACCCTCGAGACGGAGGTAACCGCCTACACGATTTCCAATCGTGCTCCTTCGGCCAGCTCGGACACCTCTCCATAACCCTTAAAAATGTGAATATGATATCAACATCCGCCCAATAAATGAGCCAAATAATTCAGTTTGCACCAAATCACTTTCATGGCTTGTATTTTAAACGGACGCAATGACAATCATAACATCGATCTACTAAAAAATCAAGTAATTCATTTCAAATTTCGTCATATTATGAAAGAATTGTTCTTATCCTACAACCACTCTATAAGTGGCGACAAGATCTATGTTATCATGGGTTGCAATCGGTGTCAATACTATTTTTCAGTCTGGAAACTTACGTAGATGAGGAAGTTTTTTGATATAATTTAAGAAAAAAGTACCTTGCGGCATGGTTTGACTATCGTGACCACAAACCATGAAATACACCAATTTCTAAAATATTAATTCTCCGTCTAATAAACTCTTTTATCAATTGATGGACAAAACGCAGTCGCAAAAAATTTTAAATAAAAAAGTCATCCCCAAAAAATCATTATAGGGAACGACTCTTTCTTTTATGGTTACCCTACTATTCCTTCTCTACGCGATAGTAACGCTCTCCAGTCTCTGGATGATAATACACGCGGCGTTTTTCATTTGTGACAGGATCGATTGTCACTTCATTTGTTGACTCAAATCCAGGCGGCACCTTTTCATCATGACCAGCATGGGGACGTTTATCGATGAACCATGATAATAACAGCGCAATCCCCAATACAATCAGTTGAAAAGGAAGATAGTGAATCAAATTTAATAACATCACCCTACTCCTTTTCTACGACCACCGCCGTACCATATGCGACAACTTCACCCATGTTGCCCATGGAACCTGAATCAAAACGAAACATGACGATGGCATTCGCTCCCATCGCGTTGGCATTTTTTATCATGCGATCAATCGCCTGTCTACGCGCATCTTCTAATAGGCTCGTGTACTCCTTGATCTCACCGCCTACCAGTGAACGAAGTCCTGCCATAATGTCGCCACCAATGCCTCTTGCACGAACGATCAGCCCAAATGCGTTTCCTTTCACTTCTACAACCCTATAACCCGGGATATTCTCTGTGGTTACGACGAGCATACAAAGTCCCCTTCTTTCTGAATAGAATTAATGCAGACACCGATCCATATAGAATCAGTTCCACTGCATCACAAACTGTTCGTTGCACTCACCTATTCATTATATAGGAAAAGTGGCGAACTCCTACCCATTAACTACTATACGAAAGAAGCACTCACGCAATGTGAGTGCTTCGTGTGTTGCCCGGCAACGCCCTACTCTCCCAGGGGCTCGCGCCCCAAGTACCATCGGCGCAGGAGGGCTTAACTTCCGTGTTCGGGATGGGAACGGGTGGATCCCCTCCGCCATCGTCACCAGACAGATGGAAAACGTTGTGGTTTTCCTATACAGGGTTGCACCCTGAAAACCGGATTGGAGTAAAGCATTTAAGAATGAATGCAGGAGAAGTCCTCGACCGATTCGTATCTGTCAGCTGAACACATTGCTGTGCTTACACCTCAGACCGATCTACCTC